>CAVOOC010000050.1:0-79084 GCA_963697445.1 uncultured Actinomycetes bacterium | reverse complement strand
CCTGCACAGATGGAAAGTGCCTCGCGGATTCGCTGAGTGATGACTGCCGGCGAATCGCCATTCACTGGATCGTGCACGCTGACCGCCGCGTGAAAGGTTGCGTGAAGCTGTTCCAGTTCAGTCATCTGGGCCAGTTGTTCGTCGTCGTCCCGCCAGTTATCGGCACGGGAAGAACCTGACTGCGCTACAGCCGGGACCGTAAGCAAAGCCCCAGCGAGAAGCATGCTCAGCATCGCTGTCAATTTCTTGAATGTCAACTTCATGTCCGTCTCTCCTTTGATTTGGGACGCGGTTGTCGTTCTTACCGCGCCTGCAGCCCTGCAGGCGGCCAGCAGGACGAAGACCCTGCCGGTGACCGGGACGGGCAGCAGGCCGAGACTGAGTACCCGCCGGCGCGGGTGATCCCGTTGCCGTTGTTCGATGCCGCAAGGAGGCCGAGAAATGGTGGTCATAGCTGAGACCGGCCAGCTGGAGAACCGCCGCGCCCCCACGACCACGCTGGAGGGCTGGCGCAGCTTCGTCAACGCCGACCCCTCCGACCTGGCCCTGCTGCCGGCCGGGCAGTGGGAGGCGCTGGATGAGCGGGACCGCCGCGACTACGACGACGCGCGGATCGCCCATCACGCCGAGCTGGTGGTGGTGTCCACCTCGGCGATCTCCGAGATCACCGCCGAGGGGCAGATGCTGGTGCTGATGAACCAGCGGGAGATCGGCGCCCGCCGCGGGCTGATCGTGTCCGGGGACGCGGCCACCGGCAAGACCACCAGCATCAAGCAGCTCGGCCGGCTGCATGAGCTGCGGGTGCGGGCCCGGTTCCCGGCCGGGCGGGACCGCATCCCGGTGGTCTATGTCACCTGCCCGCCCAAGGGGTCGCCGCGCAAGCTGGCCATGGAGTTCGCCCGCTTCCTCGGCCTGCCGCTGCGCACCCGGGCGAACGTCACCGACATCGCCGACGCGGTCTGCCAGGTGCTGGTCAACGCCCGGGCCGACCTGGTGCTGGTGGACTTTACCGACCGCTGCTAGCCCTGTCCGTGTCGTTCACCTGGGCCTGCGGGACGGACGTTCTAGGCTCGTTTACCGACCTGGTCCAGGGACGTCGTCCATGTCCAGAGGTCGGTACGGGGGCACAGTGGCACGGCAAGTGATGATCGGGGTCCTGCGGGTCCAGCAGATCGAGCGGAGGGACGGGCGGCGGTCGTGCACGATCGTGTGGCCCGAGGGGACGATCCACGCCGAGGCGGACCGGTTCCTGCGAGTCCATGACGGCTCGGGCACGCAGAAGACCTACGCCTATTACCTGGTGGATCATCTGCGGTGGCTGGAGCGCGAGTGCCTGGCTTTGGACCGGGTCGCGATGCGGGACCTGGAACGCTATATGGGCATCGTCGGCGCGGAGGTCATGATGCCGCTCGGCGAGCCGTGGCGGACCGGCAAGCGCCCCTACGGACGCTCGGCGCTGTCGACGGCGGCGGCCTGCCTGAAAGGCTTCTACCTGCATCAGTCCTCACTGGGTGTCAACGGCGATCTGGGGAAGCAGCTGGGCGTCTCGCGGCTGCCGTCGCGGGCGGACAAGCGGCGGTCGTTCCTGGGGCACGTGAGGACCGAAATGCCCGCCAACCCGCTCGCCCCGCAGGGGCCGCACCGCCGGCATCCGAAGATGCTGCCCGACGGCGCGCGGGACAAGCTGCTGGCCGAGGTGAACATCGCGACGGGACCGGCTGGTGGTGTCCTGGCTGGCCGACGGGGGCCTGCGGATCGGCGAACTGTGCGGCCTGCACCTGGCCGACCTGCATTTGCGGGAGAACGCGGCGTGCGGGGAGTGCCGCAGCCCGCACCTGCACGTGTGCCACCGGCCGGGGAACCCGAACCGGGCCGAAGCCAAGACGAAGCTGCCCTGGCGGACCGAGCGCGGCATCGGTGACCGGCGGCCTGATCAAGCGGGTCAGCCCCGCGATGATCCACGCCTACTTCGAGTACGTCACCAGCGAGTACCCGCGGGAGGCCGGGCACGGGATGCTGCTGGTCCAGCTGCACGGTGCCGGCTCCGGCCAGCCGTGGGCTCCGGCCGGCGCCCGCCGGATGCTGGCCCGGGCCGGGAAACGCGCCGGGCTGGGGGCCGTGAAACCCCACGCCTTCCGGCATTCCTTCACCTCGGCGGTTCTCGATGCCTCCGGCGGGAACCTGCTGATCGCCCGGGACGCCGGCGGGTGGGCCTCAGCCGCGATGGTCGACGAGGTCTACGGGCACGTCGACGTGCACGATCCCGCGTTCGACGCCGCCCTGCGCACGGTCTGGGGTGAGGGCCGGTGACCGCGACTCCGCGCTGCTGCCGCAGCCGATGCCCGGCCGCAGGGCCGGGACCGGCTGGAGATCCTGACCGCGCTGATCGGCGGCCGTCGTTCGACCCGCTCTTCCGCGCGACGTCATCAAGATTCCCCGCGGCCACGCCGATCTACCGGTGGAACTGCCTCGTCGAGCGACTGCGAGCGGACCCGGTCCGGCGGAACGGAACTGTGCAGCACGCACATGGACGCAGTGGCGCACGGGCCCGCGAGACGGCGGCACCGGGCAGGCGGTCATCCAGTGTCCGCTGCGACGGCCCTGGACCGGCACGTCAGGTCCGAGCAGCACCTGCCGGATCTGCCCGGGCCGTCCGGCCGGCCCATGACCCGGCTGCGGTTGTGCCAGCGGCACCGAGCAGTTCCGCGTACGGCACGCCGGCCAGCGAGGACGACGCTCGGCTTCAGTCACTGGCTGACCCGCCAGGAGCCCTTCGCCGGATACGGTACGCTGCCGGTCGTGGTCTGCCCGGACCTGGCCGCCTCCCCGCTCGGCCTGTGCTCAGGGCACGCGACCCGCTACCAGAACGCGGGCAGTCCCGGCGGGGCGCGGCTGCCCCGGTACTGGTCGAATCATTTCGAGCAGCAGGGACTGGAAGTTCTCCTCGCCGTCGATGACAAGCAGCGGTTCGGTGACTGGTGCGCACGCGAATGGGCGACTCCCTGGCCCGGGCAGCTCAACCTGCAAGGGCTCCGGCCGCTGCTGCGGGCCGAGATCCAGTGGACGATGTTCGTCAACGGCGGGCAGCCCCGGCCCAACAAATGGGATCTCGGCTGGCTCCAGAAACTGGCGAACCTTGCACGGGACCGGGACGCCACCTCGCTCACTGACCTGGACCTGGAAGACTTCCCGCGCTTTCACACCGGGATCGCCAGGTCGATGCTGCATCACCTGCGGCTGATCTACTTCACCCCGTCACAGACCCGTGACGCTGGCTTCATCGAGACCGATCACTTCGGCGTCCGTTTCCCGGACCGAGCCAGTCACGTCGACCTGACCGCCGTCTCCCAGCGCTGGCTGCGTGACCTGCTCTGGGATTACCTGGCCGGCCTGATGCGCTCCCCGCGCTGCCCCCGCTCCGCACAGCCGGTCGATGAATTGCGCCGGGCTGCTACCGAACTGGGTGCGTTCCTCGAAGTCGAGGTGCCTGGCGGCGCGCATAACCCCGCCGCATTGCGCGCCGAGCATGCCCAGCGGTTCGTCGCGGACCAGAATCACCGTGCCCGCCATGGGCTGCCGTCCCTGGTCATGAGGACGACGGACGGCACACCGTCGGTCGTGACATCTAACACCCGGTGCGTCGTCGCCAACGGCGTCCGCAAGCTCCTGCGCGATGCCCTGGAATCCGGTGCGTCTGCCCGGCTCAGCCTGGACCGGGAGTTCATCACCGCGATGCCAGCCGCCGGCTGACTCCCCGGGCAGGGCCGCCCGCAGGCCGTTCCCCGACGAAGTCGCCCGCGCGCTGGCCGACAAGGCCAACCTGGCCCGGCTCGCGAGCCGGGACCCGGAGGACCAGGGGATGCGGGACATCTGGGAGACGATCATCCTCACGGGCCGCCGCGTCAACGAGGTCCTCAGGGTCCGGCTGGAATGCATCGGCCGCTACGGCGGCCTGGCGATGTTCTGGCACGACCAGACCAAGGTCGGCAACTACGACGCCGCGATCCGCATCCCCGAGCAGCTCTACGACACGCTCGCCGCACGGCAGCGCAAGACGATCGACCGCTTCACCGCCCGGCATGGCCGCACGCCGGCCGCCGCCGAACGCGCCGCCATGGCCTTGTTCCCGAGCAAGGTCCGCAACGCCGCCGGAACAACTTCGCTGTCCTACCAGTGGTTCTGGATCCGGTTCCGGCCCTGGGTCGATGAACTCGACCTCGGGCACTACGTCGCTCACCAGGCAAGGCACACCCTGGCCACGAACCTGCTCCGGCACGGCGCGACCCTGACCCACATCCGCCGCTACCTCGGACAGGTCTCCGAGCGGATGGCCGAGCATTACGTACACTTGACCAGCTCGGACCTGGAGAACGTGCTGCAGCACGTCTGGGTCGCCGGGCCGGGCACCGCCAGCCCCGGTGAGCTGCTGGCCGGCCATGCCGCTGCCCCGCTGACCCGCGAACAGGCCCAGGCCATAGCGGTCGACCTCGCCCGCCGCAGCACCCCCGCCGAAGGCGGGTTCTGCACCTTCCAGCCCGTCGTCGACGGCGGCTCCTGCCCCTGGAACATGGACTGCCACAACTGCGACAAGTTCGTGCTCTCCGGCGCCGACCTGCTCTACTGGCAGCGCAAACGCGAGCAATGGCGGCTGCTGGCCGAAGGAGCACCCGACGACGCCACCGCCACCTACCTTCACGACTACTTCGAACCGACCGCCCGTGCCATCGACGGCCTCGAGAAAGCCCTGGCCGGCCTCGGGCTCCTCGACGACGCCCTCGCCCTGGACCTGCGCAAACCCCAGGACTACTTCCACCGCGTCTGGAGCACCGCGTTCCGCGCCGCCGACCTCGCCGACGCCGGCGCCCAGGACGAGCGCAACGCCGGTCAAGACGGCGAGAGCGGAGACGGCGAACACGCAGCCGGCAACCTCACCGAACGGGAATCCGCATGAGCAGCCCGGCCGGTCCCCAGTCTCGCACCGCAGCGGCGCTGGCCGCGCGGCGCCGCAGCACCGACGCGGCCCTGCAGCGCGTCCGCGACGCACTCACCCGGCTGCGGCGCGAGAAAACCCAGGTATCGGTGGCTGCCGTCGCCCGCCGCGCCGGCGTTTCCCGCACCTTCGTCTATGACAACCCCGACGCCCGCGCAGCAGTCGCCGCTGCCATAGCCGAAACCGGCGAACGCCGGACTCAGGCCCTCGCCGATCACGACGACGAACGGGAAGCGACTTGGCGTGAACGGGCACTGAACGCCGAGGACGCACTCAAAGCCGCCCACGCCGAGATCACCACCCAGCGGACCCGCATCGGCGAGCTCCTCGGCCAGGTCCGGGACCTGCAAGCCGAATGGACCGAAGAAGCCATCCAGCGGATCACCACCGAGAACACTACGCTCAAGCAGCGAGTCCGAAAGCTCACCGCCGACAACCGCACCCTCGACGAACGGCTCCAGGCCGCCCGTTCCAACCTGCGCTTCCAAGACCGCCGCCTCGCCGGCCTCGAAGCCCAGATCGCCGATCCGGGACCGGCCACTTGACGGCACGGCCCCGGCCCGCTTCAGCGACACCCGTTCGCCACCTGGTGGACGGGGCTTTCTGCTGCGACACGCCACGACGAGCAGCATCCCACGGTCATCGTCGCGGACATGTAAGCTATGAATAATCGCAGGTCAGAACCGGTACGATGGCTCGGGTGGTCGGTAAAGTGGACGAGATCCACAACCTCAACCACGGCACCCCGGCCGGGGAGGACCTGTCCGATCACCTGAAGTACTTCACCGAGCACCTGCCCGCGACCTTTATCTATGCCGGGATCGACGTCGAGCGGTGCGGGGTGTTCACCGGCACCCGGGGCCGCCAGCTGGCCGGCCGGTGCGGGCTGATCAGCACCGGCGCGTTCCCCTACCGGGACGAGTGGGCCCAGCTGATCGCCGCCCTGGAGTCCACCCTGCGGCTGCACCGCCACGAGCCCGGCGCCCTGGCGGCCCAGGCCAAGTACCTGCACCAGCGCACCGGCGGCATGATCGGCAGCCTGACCCACCTGATCCGCGGCGCGGCGATCCGCGCCATCCTCGGCGGCCAGGAGGCGATCACCCGGTCCCTGCTGGACAGCGTCCGCATCGACCACGCCGCCGAATCGGCCACCCGCCGCGCCAGCAGCACCCGGTGACCCCCGGCCTCAACCCGGCCCGGCTGGTTCACTTCACCGACTGGGTCACCACGCTGCCGCCGCGGCCGCTGCCGCGCACCGCCACCCCTGTCCCCGGCGAATACCACCTTGACTACGTCGCCCGGCTCGCTGATGCCAACCACCTGAAGTTCGGCGAACTCACCGCCGCGCTCGACGACACGGCGTCGATCACCCTGCACGGCCTCCGCGGCTGGAAACAGCGTGAGCAGGAGCGGCTGGCGGCCGCCGCGGGCCAGCCGCTGGCCCGCATCACCCGGCTGTATTGGCCCGACCCCCGCGTTTACCTGCGTGACCCCGAGGGCTTCCGGCAGACGCTGCGCCCGGCCTGCCACCGGTGCACCGCCCGCTACCGCATCACCGGGCCCGTCGCCTGCCACCTGCCGCCGCACCAGACCGTCTGCCGCGCCGCCACCGGCTCTGGACCGGTCCCGCCGCCCGCAGCCACGCCGGCCAGCTCGACATCAGCCCCTTCCCCGAGGTTCTCCGCGCCCAGCGCCGGCACCGCCACCTCGCCCAGCTGCACCATCCATGGCAGTTAGGAGACGCGGTCCGCGGCGCCACCAGCGCCCTCCATCACGCCCTGCGTGGCGGTACCTGGATCCTCGGCCAGCAGCATCGGATGCGCCAGCTCGCCCCCAGCACCTGGCAACAAGCCCTGGCCAGCCTGCTCAGCATCAGCCCCTGGCAAAACGACAGTCCCGGCCACTCCGTCGTCGAGATCGCGATCTACCCCGACGTCATCTGGCTCGCCGCGCGCAGCCTCCGGGAGCACCGCGCCAGCCAGGGTGCGGCCCCGTGAAGCGCCAAGGCGGCCGTGACCGTCTCTGCACCTGGCATCAGTCAGGGCCACAGGACCGCGATGGGCGGTGCCTATCATGTGCCCCATGAGCCAGGCCTTTGACCGGGCGCTGTCGCCCACCGCGCATTATTACGAGATCAAGGGCCGGGCCGCCGAGATCGCGCGGGCTCTCGGGAGCCCGGCCGGCGGGCCGGAGCACCTGTTCCTGGGGATGCTCCACGACGGCGGGTGGCCCGTGAACGCGATCTCGCACCTGGTCGATCCCGGCCAGGCCGAGGCGGCGGTGCTCGGCATCCTCAGCAGTCCCGGTTACACGCCCCCACCTCCTCCCCGGCTCCTGATGCGCGATGGCTACGTGCAGCTGTGGGGCGCGGAGATCGCCTTCGAAATGGGCGATTCGTATCTCGGCGTGGAACACGCGTTCCTGGCGATGATCCGCACGCGGGAGACCATCCCCGCTCGCGCACTAGCGGGCCTGGCCGACCTTGACGCGGTGGAGGCCGCCGTCCTGGAGGCCAAGAACGCCCCGGCGAGCGGCCCTCCCGACGACGCGGTGTTCCTGCCAGAAGGCCAGCAGCTGGACGCCCGCTACGCAGAGCCATCGCCGACGCACTACCCGACGGGACCACGTTCGCCTTCAACAGCGACGCAGGCGAGTGCACATGGATGCACGTGATCGGCCCCGGCGACACTAGCGGCCCGGGGCGCACCCGCGAGGTGCTGAACACGGCCCTGGCCAGCCTGAACCGCCCCACGCTGGACAGCTAGCCGACGCGCCGGGACGCACCGCCCACGGCGAAATGCCTCACGTCAGATGGCAGGCCAGCACCCGCCGACCTCCAGCGCCTTGCCACTTAAGCTGAGGCAGCCCAGGTCAGCGGCGTGTCCTGCCTCACTTGTAATGGCACAGGACAACTCGATGCGCGCCGACGAGGGCAGTCGGTCACCTGCCCCGCCGGTCTTGCATCGGGCACCCTGCATGCCCGAGGGGCCCCACTGCACGTAGATGTATTTCACGGCCGCGCTGTCCGGCCCGTGCTTCGCCAGTGTGTTCACGGCCGCCGATTGTGTTCCAGGTCAGACCTGGCCTCCGAGTCCAACCCGCGAACGCAAGTTCGATAATTCATAGTGTGCGTGAGGTCGAGGCGACGGTATCTGAGAGTCCAGAGCCAGTGCGGGTGCACCACCTCGCCCTGGGACTGAACTGGACGGTGCGGGAGGTCCTCGACGCCTGGACGCACCGCGGTTGGCCGGAACAGACCTACCGCAAGCCAGTCGCCGAGCGTCGGCTGCGGCTGCGGGTGTTCGGGCCGCTGCCCGGGCAGCCACACCAGAGCGGGGAATTCGTGATGATCGCCACCGCCTATGGTGACCGGCACTCGTGGTGGATCCGGCCGAATCCCCGGCCAGCAGCCCAGCCAGCGCGGGCGCAATCAAGCGAGGCCAAGCCGCTCGAGGCCCGAATAACGGGGCGCGTATGCAACACCTGCGCATCGAACTGTCTGACGACCCGGTCTGGCCGCACATCGACTTCTGGGCCGACGACCTCGGGCTGGACCCGCACGCCGCGGTGGGTCGCGCGTCCGCTCCACTTGTCCGACGGGCAGGCAGCGGCAGCCTGGCATTATCTGTCCTGATAGTGCGCGGCCAGGCTTCGTGAGGGAAGATCGCCATAGTTGATCATCGGCACGGGGGGCTGATGGTGATGGCGAGACGCGGCGATGCCGAGGGCGGCACGTACGGCCAAGCGTACAAACCTCGCCGCGGCCGCCAGCTCTGGACCGGCGACGGCTGGGCCGACGTGACAGCGGTCCGCATCGCGGGAGAGCGTGTGCTGATCACCGTGGCGGACGGGCGGGTATTCAGGGCCGGGCACATGGACGCTGTGCTCGGCCGGAAAACGCCGCCCACGTTAGTTCGCATCACGTGCTTGGTGTCGGGCAGGGCCGCCCCGACGCCGCCAGCGAGTGGGACGAACGGTGCGCCAAGCTTGACCGGCGGCGCGCTGCCGCCGGACGCAAAACGTGACCACTTGCAAGCCGTTCGAGGTCGCGCCGCGGCGATCGGTGAGGCCTGCGTTGATCGGGCCGAGGCCGACACCGACGCCCTTGGCGCCGCGCTGGCCGGGCCGGCCATGGCTGCAGGCGCCGACGAGGAGGACACTCTGGCGGCGATGGAGTCGCACAACCCGAAGTCAAGCACTGATGTGTACGCATTCGCGTACACTAGTTTGGTGCCGTTGCCTGAGGTGTTGTCGTTCCGGGAGTTCCGTTCGGGGCTGGCGGCGGTGCTGGGTCGGGTCAGGCAGTCTGATGAGGCGGCGGTGTTCGTTGGTGCCCACCGTAGGCCGGAGGCGGTCGTTGTGTCGGTAGAGCGGTACGAGGCGATGCAGGAGGCCGCGGAGCGGCAGCACGCGGTCGCGGCCGCGCTGGCCTCGGTGCGGGCCGAGGGGCTGGAACCTAGCCCGGAGGATCTGGAGCTGTTCGTCGCGGTCGCGGCCGGTGAGTTGTCCACCGATGAGCTGCGGGATCGCGTGCTGGCCCGTTACCGCAGGTGAGCAGCGCTGCTGGCGCGGATCCGTACCTCGATCCGGTTAGCGGCGTCCTGCGCAACCTGCTGGGCATCACCGACGCTGGCGAGCTGGCCCAGGTTGAGGCCGCGCTGACCGCCTCCCGGCTGATCGACCTGGAACGGCGACGCTTGCCCGGCCGCTACGATTTGGCCCACCTGCGGGCGTTTCACCGGTACATCTTCGCCGACATCTATGGCTGGGCGGGGGAGCTGAGGACCGTTGCGATCGCCAAGGGTGACCTGTTCTGCCTGCCGCAGCACCTGCAGTCCGCCGCCGCCGAGATATTTGCCCGGCTGGCTGCTGCGGACCGGCTGCGCGGACTGTCCCGTGAACAGTTCATCACCCGGGTCGCGGAGTTCCTGGCCGACGTCAATGCGCTGCACCCGTTCCGGGAAGGCAACGGGCGCACTCAGCGGGCGTTCTTCTCTCAGCTGGCCCACGACGCCGGGCACCACATCGACTGGATCCGCATGGATCCCGCGCAGAACACCGCCGCCAGCATGGCCGCACATCGCGGCGACCTCACTCCGATGCAGGAGATGCTCGACGATCTCATCGACCCGCCGCACCCGGCCGGACCGCTGGGTCAGATCGCCGATCCGTTCGCCTGACGCGGTCCGGCTTGCTGTCGTGATCGACTTCAGATTCAGCGTGCGCCGGGAGACGAGATAGACCCCTCCAGACAGCCCGAGGAGCCGGAGGGTGTGGCCACTGCATGGGGTCGAGCAGCGAAGGCCACCTGTCCTAGCGTTGTGAGAAGCTGACAGCATGGCGGCATTGGGTCCCGGAGCCAGGATCGCGGCATATCGTCGTCGCCGCGGTCTGAGCCAGGCGGCGCTCGCTGGCTTGGTCGGGCGTTCCGAGTCGTGGTTGTCCCAGGTAGAGCGCGGAGTGCGGTCAATCGACCGCCTTTCGGTGCTGCTTGATCTAGCCCGCGTGTTGCGTGTTGACGTCGAAGCGCTGACCGGGCGGTCCTGGCAGTACGCGCCTAACGGGAGCATGCTTGCGGGTGGGCTGACCGAGGTGCGGCGGGCGTTGACGAGTTACACCGCGCTTCTCGGCCAGGTGCCCGTCGGCCATGCAGAGCTGTCCGAGTTGCGTACCCGCGTCGCCGAGACGCACCGGCTCTATCAGGCAGCGCAGTATGACGACGTGATCGCGCTGTTGCCTGGCGTTCTGTCGGCGGTCGAGAGCTTTCCCGGGTCGGCAGAACGGGCTTCGCCGGGAGTCATTGCTGGCGTACGTGTCCGCCTATGTTGCGGCGGCGAAGCTGGTGACGAAGCTGGGAGCCGGAGATCTGGCGATCTTGGCGGCGGACCGGGCGGCGAACGCCGCCGTTGATGCGCAGTCATTGGCAGCGCGAGGAATGGCCGGCTATCAAGTGACCTGTGCACTGCTGCGCACGGACCAGCTGGACGACGCAGAGCGGCTGGCTGTGCAGCTGGCCGAGGACCTGACTGGCAGCGCCCGTTCTGATGAGCCGGCACTCGTGTCGGTGGCCGGCACCCTGTGGCTCATCGCGGCCGTCATCGCCGCCCGCAGGACCGATCGCGCGGAGGCCTGGCTACGGCTGGACCGGGCCGAGACGATGGCAGGGCTGCTTGGCGAGGACGGGAACCATGCCTGGACCGGCTTCGGGCCGACGAATGTCGCCATTCACCGAGTGAGCGTGGCCGCCGAGCTCGGTGATGCCGGGGAAGCACTCCGGACCGCCACGGCGGTCGATCTAGAGCGCCTGCCCGCCGGCTTGCTGAGCCGCCGCGCGCAAGTAAACCTCGACCTGGCATGGGCCCAGGCTCAGCGGCAGACGGGACGCCGAGGCGACCCTGCATCTGCTTGAGGCCGAACGGATCGCACCGCAGGTGATCCGGCATAACGTGATCGCCCAGGAGATTGTCCGGGAGATGCTCGCCCGGGGCTCTCGTCGGCAGACAACAGCTCTAAGTCTGCTTGCCGAGCGGGCTGGCCTGCTGGAATGAGTTCATGACCGGCTTGTGCACGCTGGTTGTGTGCGGCGCCCCTCTGGCGGCGCGAGCACCCGAGATCGCCGCCGAGCTGGTGGCTGCGGGATGGCAGGTGCAGGCTGTCATGACGCCGTCCGCTGCCAGCTGGGTAGACGCCACTGTTCTGGCTGCGGCTGCTCGGCAGCCAGTACGCGCCGAGCATCGTCCCGTCGATGCGGCCAAGAATCGGGAGCGGCCCGCCGCGGTGGCCGTTGCGCCAATTACCTTCAACACCGTCGGAAAGCTGGCCACGGGCATCGCCGACACCTACGCTCACAGCGCGCTGTGCGAGGCGCTGGGCGACGGCGTTCCCATCCTGGCTGTGCCGATGGTCAACAATCGCCTCTGGGGTCACCCTGCCTGGGCTCATAATCTTGGCCAGCTCACAGACGCAGGCGTGCGCTGGCTGAGCATCCATGACGGCACGATCGGCGAGCCCCAAGCCCGTGCTGTCCGGAACCGGCGACGATGTGGTCAAGCGCTTTCGAGCCCGAATGGGTCGCCAGCCAGTTGCGACCGTAACGCTCGCCTGTAACGCATATCCCTCATCCGCACTTTTGTGCGGGTAGCACTCGTGTCCACGGCTTTCCGCCTGAATCGGCCCCACCCTCATCTGGACGGCATCCCGCACGGTGCCGAGTGACATCCCAGCTGCGGATGGCACAGGTAGGGAGGCGATCAGGCTGTGAGCGCGTCAATGCCCCGCGCTGACCCCGCGCGTCCGGGCAGCCCAACTACGTCGGTGAATGAACGGCTCGGCGGCGGCTCAGTCCCGGCCTCGCTGCCCACCCGGATGAACCTGGCGGAACTGGCGGCCCGGCGCACCGCTGCGGCCACGGTTGGCGCGGACTTCGAGACCGCGCTGAAGTCGGGACCGCTGTGCCGGCCGCCGGACATGACCCACTGGGCGTACCGGCTGCGTGATCACCTTGTGGCGCTGCTCGACTGCCTCGACGCATTGGAGGCCGGTCCGGTCCCGCCGAAGATCGTCGGCCCGTTCGAGGCCGAACGGCAGGTGGGAGAGCTGCCCGCGGTCCGAGCCGTTTATGAGGCGTTCAGAGCTGATCCCAGGCCAGGGCGTATGACGTCCGGTACCGAACGGCTCCTCAGCGAGGCCCTGGCCGAGGCAGGGGTGCTGCTCGGGGCCTACGACCGGCGAGTCATGGCCTGGCTGGCGGGCTGGGAGCCACAGACTGTCGCCGTGGTCGCCAGCTGGGTGACCCGGGCCGCTCGTCCCACCACGCTGCCCCCGGCGGGACTGGTCGGCAACTATGACGCCTCGGACGACCTGTCGGCTCTGGTGGCCGCCCTGAAGGACGCCGCCGAGTGGCGGGATCTCGGTGGCGGCCAGTACTGCGCCGACTGCGATCAAGCGCCTGGCGGCGTTTGCGACCAGCACGCGGACGACCTAGCAGCCGCCGAACGGTACCGGCAGCTGGCCGCCCGGCTATGCCCCAGGGGTGAGCAGCTGTGATCGGCCCGGTGGGCTACGGGCTTACCGCCGCCGACTGCTGTCCGGCCTGGTGCGACAGGCGGGAACCACACGACGTGCACATCAGGCACCTTGGCCAGGCCGCGGGCATCTTCGTCCAGGTGGTTCGCGCCGACGGCGCCTATGCCGCGCGGCTGCGAGAGCCGCAAGTCGTCATCCGCGACGTCTCCGGCTCGAGTGCCGGTGACCAAGCTGAGCTGTGGCTGCCCCCTGCGGAGGCACGGCAGCTCGCCGTCATCTTGGCCCGGCTGGGCCACCGTGAAGTGTCCGGCCTGGTGGCCTCGGCTGCGGAGGTGTCCAGGTGATGGCTTCCGATCTCGCACTGGCTGCCGACCCGGGCGTGGTTGAGCGCGCTGCCGATCCGGGCGAGTTCATCGTGCAGGCGTGCGAACGGGCCCGGGCGTGGCTGCGAGAGGCACTGGAGCACGGGGAAATCGAGCAGATCGCCGAGGTCAAGTCGCAGGCCGAGGCGGTTCGCGTGTACACGGTGCAGAAGCAACTGGGGCAGGATGCTCAGCTCTCCGCGGCTGAGATCGTTCGCCGCGCTGAGCGCGGCATCGGCCTGGCGATCCGCAAGGGCCAGGAATCGGGGGAGATCAGGCGGAAGGGCCAAGGCGGGGGGCTGCCGCCGGGCGCGGAGCGACCTCGTGCTGACACAGCGAAGTCGTCGCCTGCGGACTTCGCCAGCGAAAGTGAGCTGCGCGGCAATGGCGCTGGCATCTACCACCTGGCCGACGGGGTCGCTGACGAGGACTTTGAGGCGGCGCTCGCGGGGGCGAAGGCGGAGGGGAACCTGTCGAGGGCCAACGTTGTCCGCAAGATCCGCCAGCGCTGCGGCACGCCAGCGCCCGGACCGGCCGCGTCGGCTCCTGCCGGGGCCGATAGCTCACCGGCTGGCAAATCTCCGGCCAGTACGCCGGGTCGCCGCGAGCTGATCGCCCGATACGCGGCCGAGGGCATGTCGTCGCAGCAGATCGGCGACCGGCTCGGCATTCCCGCGAACCGGGTGCGGCTGATCGCCCGCGAGCACCAGATCGCGATCCCGGCGGACGCCGTGGTTGGCAGGACCCGGCGGCACGACGCGAACCGGATCGTGCGGGAGACCGCGAACGCCCTCGAAGGGCTGGCGATGGGCACCGGGCTCGTCGACCTCGCTGAGCTCGACCCGGTCGAGGCCGCTGCCTGGACGGCGTCACTGGCCAGGTCGATCCGGCGGCTCAGCAAGTTCCTCCGCGAGATGAGAGAGGTGACCAAGTGACTCGATAAGCCAGACGGCCGTATCCAGCGCGCGGCGCGGCTGCGGTGGGTGCCGCTTTCCCAGATGCGGATCAATCCGCTCGCCCAGCGCGACCTGCGGCCCGCCCGGGTGGCCCGGCTCGCTGCGGTGTTCGACCTGGAGCAGATGGGCGCGCCGACCGTCAGCCACCGCGGTGACTGGTACTACGTCATCGACGGCCAGCACCGGATCGAGGCGTTGAAGTGCTGGCTCGGCTGCTGGCAGGACCAGCAGGTGCAGTGCTGGGCCTATGAGGGGCTGACCGAGGCCGAGGAGGCGGAGGTCTTCCTCAAGCTCAACGACGTCCTGGCCGTCAGCGCGTTCGCACAGTTCCGGGTCGCGGTCCAGGCCGGGCGGGCCGGGGAGGCCGACGTCAACCGGATCGTCCGCGCCCTCGGCTTGCGCATCTCCCAGGCCAGGAGCGGTGGCGCGATTTCCGCTGTGGGCACGCTGCGCCGGGTCTACGCCCGCGGCGGCGCCGCGGTGCTATCTCGGGCGCTGCGCATCATCCGCGACGCCTACGGCGATGCCGGGCTGGACGGCCCGGTCATCGACGGGATCAGCCTGCTGTGCCAGCGGTACAACGGCGAGGTCGATGACGAGCGGGTCATCAGCCGCCTGTCCACCGCGCACGGCGGGGTATCCGGGCTGATCAGCCGGGCCGGCCAGCTGCGCCAGACCACCGGCAACGCCACCGCGCAGTGTGTCGCCGCTGCCGCGGTCGAGGTCATCAACCGCGGCGCTGGCGGCAGGAAGCTGCCCTCCTGGTGGAGGGCCGCGGCGTGACCGCCCCCGGCCAGCGATGCTTCCCGGCCACCGGCCGAGCTCGCGGCGAACCTGCCCGCAGACCGGAAGGACGATCACCCGGCCAGCCGCGCGGCACGCGGCACCGGCCCGGCCATCTCGCCCGCGGCGACCGCAAGGGAGGAGTACAGCAGCGATGCGAGCTGAGGAGCGGTGGCAGCCGTTCGGGATAACCGAGACGGACTGGCGGCTGCACCCGCCGGCCCCGGCGGCACGAAGATCATCAATGTCGGTCTGCGGCGGCCCGACGGCCGTTCCGCCGCCTGGCTGCGGAACGCGATGCTGGGCCTCGCCCTGCTGGCCGCGGCCGCGGCCGTGGTCAGCTACCAGGCGCAGTACCGGATGGTGGCCGGTTACAAGCACGCCGCTGCGGTGGCGGCGCTGCAGGCCGGCATCCCCGACGTTGCCGCGCTGGTGTTCGCGTCGCTGGGCATCGCCATGGCGCTGCACGGCCGGCGGGCGATCCGGGCCCGGGCACTGAACGTGGCGGCCGTTGGCACGTCGGTCGCGATGAACGCCCTGGCCGCCTCTCCCGGCTGGCGGGCTCTGGCGATATGGATCCTGCCGCCGACCGCCTACGCGGTCGCCTCCGACACGCTGATCGGTGTCGTCCGCGCGTGGGCGATCGCCCGGCAGCGGGCCCTGGATGAGCGGCTCGCCGGGGAAGAGGCTACGCCCCTGGCAGTCGTCGGCGGGCTGCTGCTGTGGCTGCTGCGCCTGGTGCTCGCGCCATCGTCAACCCTGGGCGGGTTTCGCCGCTGGGTGGTGGAGGAGTGCCCGGTAGCTCCGGGCCGCCGCGCAGCCATGGCTGCCGCCCATGCCCCGGTTGCGATCACCAGCTCGCGGCGTCGGCCGAGCCCGAGACCCGGCAGCAAGACGCAGCGGTTCCTGACGCTGGCGGCCGAGCAGCACGGGCCGCTCGCCGATGTCCCGCTCGGTGACGTGTCGAGGATCTGCACCGCGCTGGCGCCTGAGGTGGGGTTGAACACTGGGGCAGCCCGAACCGCGCTACGCAGGGCAGTCCTCGCGGCCCGGGGAGTTCGAGGCGTCATGAAGATCGTCCTCGTGCTTGCGCTGCTGCTCACGCTTGCGGCGTTCGGGAAATGGGCCTTCGTCCCCGGCCGCCACCTGCCCAGGCACCGGGTCCGGCATACCCGGATCCGCCTGCACCTGCGGCTGCACCCAGGCCGTGGCTACGCGACCGCCGTAGAGCTGTGGCTGCGCTGGGGCCGCTTCGCCGCATACCGGAAGTCCGCCCGGATCCGCCGGTCCCTCACCGCTTGGCAGCGCGTCCGCCGGCCGCGGCAGCACTCGATCCGGCTAGGCCGCGCGCACTACCGGCACCGGCTGGCCGTGCCGCTCGAGGAGCACGTGCTGCTGATGGCCCCGCCGCGGACCTACAAGACGGCGCTGCTGGCCAGCATCATCCTGCACTACCCGGGGCCGGTGATCTCGACCACGACCAAGGCGGACGTATTCACGCTCACCAGCGGCGTCCGGTCCCGGCTCGGGCCGGTGCACGTGTTCAACCCGCAGTCCATCGGCGGCGTGCCGTCCACCTTCCGCTGGTCGCCGGTGCACGGCTGCGAGGACCAGGCGGTGGCGATCCGCCGCGCCGATGCGTTCGCCCAGTCCGTCTCGCAGAAGGGCGTCGAGGACGGCACGTTCTGGTCGGCGAAGGCCAGCGACTATATGCGCGCCTACTTCCACGCCGCCGCCCTCGCCGGGGCGGACATGACCGTGGTAGCCCGCTGGGTGCTCGGGGGCGACCCGGACGTCCCGGTGCAGATCCTGGACGCGGCCGGCGCCAGCCAGTGGGCGATGACCCTCGCCGAGCTGCGCGGCGAGGCGCAGAAGACCGCCGCCACGGTGCGGATGGTGATGACGCGGGCGCTGTCGTTCATGGCCGACCCCGCGCTGGCCGCCTCGGTGCTCCCCGGAGACCACCCGTTCAGCATCGAGGAGTTCCTGCGCTCCCGCGGCACCCTGTACATGATCGCCGACTCCGAGCAGGAGGACGCGCCCGTCGCCCCGCTGTTCGCCGCCATGGCCAGCGAGATCCACTACCAGGCCGAGCTGCTCGGCCAGGCCTCGCCCGGCGGGCGGCTCGACCCGCCGCTGCTGATGGGCCTGGACGAGGTCACCCAGATCTGCCCGGTGCCGCTGCCGGCCTGGCTATCGGACTCCGGCGGCAAAGGCATCCAGATCTGCGCCGTCGCCCACGGCGAAGCGCAGCTGGCTGGCCGGTGGGAAGACCACGGCAAACAGGTCGTACTGGACACCTCCTCGGTGAAGGCGTTCCTGCCGGGGATCACCGACACCAAGACCCTGGAAGCCGCTGGCAAGCTCTGCGGCCAGGCGGCCTTCAAGGAACACGGCCAGGACCACCTGTCCCGGCACGACGTGGCCACCCCCGACATGATCCGCCAGATCCCCGCCCGGTTCGCCCTGATCATCCGGGGCGGGTGCGCTCCGGTCATCGCCCGGCTCCCCGCCGCCTGGAACGACCGGGCTTACCGGCGGGCCCGCCGCCGCGGCCAGGCCGTCGCCACTGTCACTCCCGCCGCAGCGGTGTCCGCGCCCGAGCCCGTCATGCCTGCGCTCAGGCTCAGGCCGCGGCGCACCGAGCCAGCCCAGCCCCGGCCGACTGTGCCGGACGGCGAGCTGCCGCCTGACCCGTTCCCGCCCGGAACCGAGTTCCCGTGGAGCTAGGCGGGATGGACGGATTCGACGCCGCGCTGCGCCAGCTCGCCGATCACGGCGAGCGGCTCGCCGTGCTGGATGCGCGGGAGGCGGAGCATTTCCGCGCGATCGGGGAACGGATTGGCGAACTGAGCAGCCTGGTCACCAGCCTGGGCGAGACCATGCGGGACCAAGCTACGATCCTGGCCGAGCTGCAGGGACTGGATGAGCAGGTCGCCACCCTCGCGACCCGGCTCCCCGACCTCCTCCCCGAGAATGACGGTGGCAGCGAGGCGCACGCCTACCAGGCGTCACCCGGGCCGCGCTGGTGGAAGCTCCACGGCCCGGCCCGGGACGAGGCCATCGCGAAGCTGGCGGCCTGGGTGGAACAGGTGTACCGGCCCGGCTACGGGCAGCTCGCCGCCACCCTCGCCCCTTGCTGGGACCAGCACCCGCTCTGCCTGTATGCCCTCGACATCCTCTCCGAGCTCTGGTCAGTGCTCTACCTGCAGAGCAAGCGCAACCCGGGGCTGCTCTCCGCGCAGGCCGAGTTCCAGACCAGGCTCCTGCCCGCGCTGGCCGAGCAGATGATGACCGAGACCCAGCGCTGCAGGCATGCGCAGCACGGCGCCGCGCTCAACGGTCTGGCCGCCAGGAGCCCGGCATGAGCAGCCGTGATGACGAGCACGTCTCCATACCGCGCGAGACCCTCGACGCGATCACAGAGATGATCGCGGGCGGGCACGAGCATGACGAGCGGCTGCGGGCAGCTGCCTACCAGGCAAGGACAAGCGGCCCGCCACCGCGCTGACTATGAGACCGGGTTCACGCTCGGCCATGACACCGGGCTGAGTGCCCGCCAGGACACCCGCGGCTACGTGCACGGGATCCTCGACGGCTTCCAGGCGGGCTGCGAGGAACGCCGCCAGTTCCTCGACGACCTGCTCCGCCGTGACCGGGCGAGGCAGATCGCCAGCCGCCAGCCCGACCGCGAGGCGGAAGCATCATGACCAGCCTGGAACGCAGCCCAGCGCCGCGGAGGCACAAAGCACCCGCCGCCGCAGGTGGCCGGCGTGCGAAGGCGGCCCCGGCCCGCCGCGCACTGTGCCGACGACCTGCCAGTGGCGGACGCTGGCGAGCTGGTGCGAGAGCGCGTGGGCGCGGGCGGCACGCGGCTACGGCTGCGAGCAATGCACGTCATGGGTCACGGCTCGGCCCGGCTCGCCCGCGCCATCGGCTGCAATGAACAGGTCATCCAGCGGATCGTCCGCGGCCACGCCAGCACGGTGAGCCCCGCGCTCCGCGACGCCGTTGCCCGCCTCTACGACGCCTGGTGGGACAAGCGCCCGCCGGAGCGAACCCGGGCGGAACGGGCCGTAGCCAGCGCCGCCCGGCGCCGCGCCAGGAACGGCAACTGGTGCGCCCCAGCCGGGCTCGACGACGACCAGCTCGACGTCCCCGGCTATCAGCCGCGGCACGGCTGGCGGCCCGCCCGCGGCACGACCCTCGCGACCGTGCACACCAGCAGGCAACGGAAAGGAAGACACTGGCATGACACAGCCACATGACAGGCCTGCGGAGAGCGCGGGCCGCCCCCCGGAGTACGTGATCGTGATGTGGGCGAGCGACCAGCTGCGCGACCGGGGCCAGTACACCGGCGCTGACCTGGCTGGGCTTGGCCTGCTGGGCGAGCGGGAGGACGCGGTGCCAACGGCGGATCGGGAGGCCGAGCCGTGAGGAGGCCGCAGAGAGTGGCCAACAACAGGCCCTTGCATCCCGCACGGCCGGGCGACCTGATCGTCGTCAAGCGCACCAGCACGGGATGCGGACGATCCAGCTACGAGGTCGGCATGGTCGCCCATGCCACCGCGGACGGCTGGGCGACTGCCTACCGGCACCCGGACGGCGTCATCCAGCCGGTGGCGTTCTTGCAGGGCCGTTTCACCTCGAAGGTGCTGCCCGCCGACCGTGTTGACGTCGCTGGCGTGCTCGAGGCCGCCCGCACCGCCGGACGCTGGAATCGCTGCGCGAGGCCGAGGAACTCGCCAGGCCGTTCCTGCGCCCCAGCCAGGCCAGCAGGCAGGCAAGCCGGGAGGCGGGCGCATGAACCAAGATCAGCCGCTGCCCTTCCCCGCTCGGGCCATCCACTACTGCAGCCAGTGCGGTCGCGGATCCAGCGCCGGTCCCTGCCTGGACCACGGCGAGCAGCAGACCGAGCGGGAGGACGCCGCCGGACGACCAGAGCGACCACGACGAGAGGCAAACGCGGCGATGGATACGCAGCGCAGGCTCCGCGGCCACCAGTTCCTTCCACCGAAGGCCGACCTGGCGAAGATCCCTGGAGCGCTGGGACAGGCGCAGATCTCCGAGCAGGACCTGATGGTCCACGCGCACTACTTCACCGCCTCCGGCGACTGGTGGATCACCGAGCTATGGCAGGAGGAACCGGAGGAGGAAGGCGGGGGAGGCCAGTGGCTGGCGTACGGGTACGCCCTGCTCGCCGCCTACCCAGATGGCGCCGAATGGGGCACCATCAGCCTGGACGAGCTGGAACAGCTCCGGGTCAACAGGCCCAGGGGACTGCCGCTGATCGTCGAACGGGACATGGGCTGGGAGCCGAGGCCGTTCCGCGAGGTGCAGCAGGAGCTGCAGGCGCGGTACGAGGCCAGGGAGCACGGACCGGAGCCCACGCAGCCGGAACACGAAAGCAGACCGGCACCGGGCGAGCGCCTGTCAGCGAGCAGCCCAGATGGCGGCCGCCCGGGGGAGAAGAAGTCGCTGCCCCAGGAGCGGGACGTGCAGGAGACCGGCCGCACCCTGCAGCCCGATCCCGAGCAGACAGGCGGCCGGCAGGACGCAGACGCTGGCACGGACCGGGCACACCGCGAATCCTCGAGTCCGCTCCGGGCCGCGGGAGCGCCAGCGGCACCACAGCACCCACAACATCCAGTGCCGCGGGAGAAGACCGCTCGGGTCCTCCCAAAACACGACTCGTCGCGGAGCCGGTACGAGCAGGCACGGCAAGAAGCCAGCCGCCGCTACAGCAAGGCGTGCCAAGCGGCCAGTGACGCCTACGAGGCAGCCAACCGCGATGACAACGCCCGAGCATTCAGCGCCCTGACCGAGGCACAGATCGCCGCGGAGCGGGACCGGGCGCGTGCCTGCCACGCTGCGGGGATCGCGTATCAGCAGGAGACAGGAGCGGACGCCACTGGTGTACCAGCATGCAGTTGGGCCGAGATCGAGGCCAAGGCCGCGGTGGCCCGCTGGCCGCAGCACGTGGCACAAGCAGCAGTACCCGCATCCGCCAGGCAGCAGGGCACGCGGCTGCCGGACCGCGAGGCCGGATCATGAGCGCCCGGGACAGCGAGCCGGAGGTGTGGTACCACGGCACCGGAGCGGGGGCAGGAAGCCGGGCCATCGTCGTCGAAGACGAGAACGGCACGCCCACAGGCCTGCTGCGGCACGTCCCCCGGCACTCCCCGACCGGAATGTCGTGGGGGTACCAGGGATCCGGGCCCGCCGACACCGCGCGGTCGCTGCTCATCGCCGTCCTGGGCGACGACGCGAGCTGCCGGGCCTGCCGCGGCACCAGGAAGGTGACCTACGACCCGGAGCAGGAGGAACACCAGCCCAGGCCGTACGACCCGGGACGGGCACCGGGCCGACCACGCCGACGGCGGGCTGCGCTTCTCCCGCTGCTGGCACTGCGACGACGGGTACCGGCCGCTGCCGTACCAGGAATTCAAGCGCGAGCATGTTGCCAGCTGGGGCGGCGAATGGCGGATAAGCCGCTCGCAGATCCTCAGCTGGCTGAAGGAGCACGAGCAGCGGGAGGCCGGAGACGATCCGGCGAACATCGAGGACATCGAGCCGGAGGCGGGATCATGAGCGCGCACTCGATGCGCAATCCGACTGGTCCGCCGTCTGTCGCCGCACCCGCTGATGGCGCGCTGGTCCTGTCCGGAGTGCTGGAGGCGGTAGTTCGGGCTGTGGCTGCCGCGCTTACGGCTCGCAACGGTCAGGAAGCGTCGCCAGGTGAGACCGTCAGTGGCAAGCCGCTGCTGGATTTGGAGGAGACAGCTGAGCTCCTGGGCGTCAGTCGGATGACGGTCGCACGCATGGCCGACGAGGGAAGGCTGCCGTCTGTCGTCATCCGTCGTGGGCGCGTGCAGAAGACCCGCCGGATACCCCGGGCGTTCGTGGACCGGATAGTAGCGGACGCTTGCGCGGGCGCAGTGGTGGACATGGAGGTGTACGCGGTCGCCTGGCTGGCAGAGCACGCCCCCGCTTCCGGCGCACCGGACGGCACCTAAACGCCCTCCCGGACTCCCTCAGCAAGCGGGTCTTCACCACCCGCCTCGAGCTCATCGGAGCACTGGCACGACGGTGCTGCTCCTGCTCTCCGCGAGGAGACGGCCGCCACCCTCCATGCCGAGGTGGCGGCGATGAACCTCGACAACTTCTTCGTCAGGCCCAAACGGCGAGTCATCGAGGAGTACCGCGAGCCCCCCCGCAGAAAGATTGCTTCTCTCTCCACAAGGCGTAGCTTGAGAGACGGGCTATCGGGGCTGGGTTCCAGATCGTCGTCATGCCGGTCCCGGCAAGGGGCAACACCCAATGAAGATCCAGCCCACCGTCATGGCCATGGCCGCTGTCGTGGCCGCAGCTCTCGCAGGCTGCGGCACCCTCAGGGCCACAGGACCCTTACCTGCCACCAAGGCGCACACCGCGACCACCTGGACACCCGCGCAGGCGCCCCTGCCCGCCAACGCCGACCACACCTTCGCCCAGCTCTACGCAGTCGCCTGCCCGTCAGCGCTGGCCTGCACCGCCGTCGGCTCCTACACCGGCTCGGCCGGCTGGCAGGCACTGCTGCTGACCAAATCCGGGACGTCCTGGACCGCAACTCAAGCGCCGGTCCCCGTGGGAGCCGCCACCGACCCCTACGCCACGCCCACCAAGGTGGCCTGTGCGTCCGCGACAGCCTGCGCTGCCATTGGCTCGTACACGGACTCGTCCAACGTCCAGCAAGGGCTGCTGCTCACCAGATCCGGGTCATCCTGGACAGCAGCCCAGGCGCCGCTGCCCGCCGGCACCGCGGCCAACCTCTCCCCTACTCTGGTATCTGTGGCCTGTAATTCCGCCTCCTCATGCGTGGTGGTGGGCAGCTACGAAGATGCTTCCTTCAATTTTCACGGACTGCTGCTCACCGGATCCGGGTCGTCGTGGATAGCAACCCAGCCGCCCCTGCCCTCAGGCGCCGACCCAACCGGGTACGTCCAACTTGACGCGGTGAAATGCCCCACAGCCACCCAGTGCACCGCCGTCGGCTCCTACACCGACACAGCGGGCCACGCCCAAGGGCTGATCCTTACCGGATACGGGTCGTCGTGGACCGCTACACAGGCACCGCTGCCCGCGAACGCGAACACCGACCCTCGCGTAGCTATCAGCGCCCTATCGTGCTCATCCGCTTCAGCATGCACAGCGGTCGGCACCTACGACGGCGCCCAGCAGGGACTGCTGCTCACCGGATCCGGGACAACATGGACCGCCACCGAAGCACCCCTACCCGCCGGCACCCAGGCGGGAGCAGATCTTTCAGCTCCGCACGGTCACCTGTCCCGCAGCCTCCCCATGCATCGCCGTTGGCAACCTCTATACCGGCGGGGGCGGATTCCTGCTGAGCGGCACAGGATCATCATGGACGGCTACGCTGGCACCGCTGCCCACGCAACAACGCGTTCCGCGAGAGTGCGAGCCTCACGTCCGTAGCCTGCGTAGCTGCCACTTGCCTAGCCGTCGGCACGTATGACCCCGCAGGCGCTAACACCCTTTCCGGTATCCTGATATCAGGCACCGCCGCATCCTGGTCGGCCACCGAGGCTCCGCTGCCCGCCAACGTCGGCGCCACCCCCGGCGTCCAACTCCCGGCAGTCAGCTGCGTCACAAAGACCTCGACCTGCGTCACCGTCGGCTCCTACTACGACCAGGCCGGCCACGACCAAGGACTGCTCGTCACCGGGCCGCCGTGACCGGCGAAATCCGGCCAGAGTCGGCTGGCTCCAGCGGCAAGGACCCCGCCACGGTGGTGCGCGCGATCGACGCGGAGCCTCTTTCCGGCTGCCGACAGTTCCGTCGGCTCCTGGCCCTTGCCGGTCGTCACATCCTTCACTGATGTCTCCTCCGTCTCTGGAGTTACACCGTTGAAGTTACAGTCCCCGCGCCTGTTGCGTGGATTGTCTATCGTGATCTAAATGGGGCTCGTGGCAAGTGGGACTGCAGAACGATTTCAATTCTGGCGGGCGGACGACGGAGCTGAACCCTGGGGTATCCGCCAAGGGTTGTCCTGAGAGCCTTAGTCGGAGTAGCGTCCTTGGCAGTGATGTCAGCTAAGGGGGTTTGGCCATGACCGGACGTTTTATTCTAACGTCAGTCTTAGCGCTGGGGTTACTCGGGTTAACAGCTCCGACTGCGTTTGCGACGGAGCAGGCCACGCAGGCCCGGGCGGTCCCCGGAGTCACTGCTCCGCAAAGCTACGCTGCTATAGCTTGGAGTCCGTCGCTCAATTACTATGGCAACGGCCGGGGATCCACTGCGACGACGGCACAAAATAGTGCCTTGAGCATCTGCGACACATACGCGGCAGCGCACAGTTCGGGTTACTACAACGACTGCGCATCGTACGGATGGGTCAGAAACGGCTTCATGGCATTCTTCAGTGACACGCGGGGCTCAGGTCAACTCGCATGGGCATGGGGCAGTAACTGGGGTCACACTGCCTCGAAGGCCAACAATGCTGCTTACCAAACGTGCATGAGCTATGAGAGTGGTAGAAACCCGAATCCGAAGTGCGCTGAGGTGGGTAACATTCGAAGCGCGTCCTATAATTCGACAGCCCCCACTACGGGCGGTGGCCCGACGGTTCACAGACAGACGGCTCCGTTGCCACCGGTCTTTCTGGCAGTTAACCCAATCAGCCCCTTTATGATCAGGTTGACTTGGGCAAACGCCTCCTCGCCCAATCAGACACCCGCAACTGGTATCGAGGTTAGCAACGGTGTGACGTCGCAGTTCGTGCTAGCCGGAACGAAATCATTTGATTGGTCGGGCCTGAGCCCGGGTACGTACATGTGTTTTGATGTTAGGTCATACAACAGCTTCGGAGACTCGTGGTGGGAGCCGGACGCATCTCCCTGGTATCAGTGCACTAGTACACCCCCCGTGGGTTCGTGGCCGGGGACCACAGGACCGTACTACGCGAATCAGTATTACGGTTACCCTTACCCTAATGCCCCTGTGTGCCAGCCTGATGGGACGAACTGCGCTCAAGATATATGGGGGTTCTACCAGGGTCAATGTACCTCGTGGGTCGCTTACCGGCTGAACGATCTTAACGGAATCGCATTCAACAATTCTTATGGCGGTAATGGCTCATGGGGCAACTCCTGGCAATGGGATTCGCATGCCGCAACGCTGGGCATACTGTCGGATACAACACCCGCAGTTGGTAGCGTTGCCTGGTGGCAGAATTCTAGCCAACATGTCGGTGGCCACGTAGCCGTTGTGGAGAAAGTAATCTCCTCAACGTCTATTGTCATCTCCGAGATGAACTACGACGACAGCAACGGTTTCCAGATCCAGACCCTTACCCAATCGGGTGGCAATTGGCTGAACAAGTTCATTCATATCGCGGATTTGCATAACTCCCGCCAACGTCTTGCTCAGGTCCCCGGCGGAGTAGGGTCTGCGCACGCTGCACGCGCGCATCCCTCACCTGCTGGCGGTGGAGTTGATGGCATGTGAGCTTCTACCCAAGTTGTTAAGGAGAGCAGGGTCGGCCTGCCCGCGAAACCGTTAATCCCTCGTTTGACTGCCAGTCGCCTCTACTGTGATCATATCGGCCTAAGGGCTAGGTGGCGATGAGCAATCCGATGACAGCAATCACGACTGCGACCACGCTGAGAAATACTACCGTCCGCTGAAGGCGAGTGTTCGCTACTGCCTGGCGTAGTTCGGCCGAACCCCGAACGTTTCCGATCGTGTTCGTCGTGTCGGCTGCGAGGCGAGCGGCCGCCGAGTACCACAAAAAGTGCGCTACGTCTGGCGGGGGGGGGGCGAGCGCCTGAACGGAGGCTGTTATTCGGTGCGCCTAACAGTATTGAGCCAAACAGGAGGATTAGGCCGATTATTAGTATGGTGGGCCACTTCATGTTCTTCACTTCTGCCTCTTGAGTTATAGCACAAGTATCTGCTTCTTCACGGCCGGAGCAAAGGGTGCTGATGTGCAGCGTTATCAAAGGATGCCTCGACGTTAACTCAGCTCCTCGGGCATCAAGGTCCGAGAGTAGCGCCGGTACGCAGGCGGGTATCGGCAGGCATCGCTTCCATAGGTGCGGTAGCATACGCGCGTGCGACCGAGCGACTTCTTTAGCGAAGAGTACTTCCCTCAGTTGGGCGGCACGCGGCGGGTGTTTGACTCTCCCCGCGTGGACAAGTTGAGGCTCCAGCCCGAAGAGGGCGTAACCGACGTCGATGTGGCCCACAGCCTTACTCAACTGGCATACGATGACCTGGTTGCATATGGGACTGGTGGCGGAAATCAGCTTGGTGATGAGGATCTCTCTGTTGTTTCGCGTAGCCTGCGAGCCATCCTCGGCCGCCTTGGCATACGATTCGAGACGACGTTTAGAGACTTCAGCGGCTTTAAGCGCTACTGGGTAAGCCACGACATGAGCAATTCGTATGCGGCCCGCCGGAACTATCTCGCCGAACTGTTTGACCCCGTGTTCGATCGCTTGGACCAACTCGAGGATGAGCGGGCGGTCGGTGCTGTCCGTGGCGTGGATGGCGAGCTTAAGAACATCATATTTGCCTCCACTGGTCCGAAGCCACGGATTGTGTTGCGCGATGCGATTAACAACGTCGTAGAGGTAACGGAGAACGCGAAGTACAGCCTCTTCTATGACCGGCCGCTTACTGTAGCGGGCCTCAGCTGGGCTGAGTTGGTTGATTGGTGGAGGGCAACCAACGGCCTGGAGGACGAGCCCGACGTTGAGGTTGGCCGCAGCCTGTATCGCCGGTTGGCTGAGTCGCTTGCCAGTCCGCCAGAGAGCACACTGTTCCGCACGTACTGCGAGCGGTACGGCTCGGCCGCCGAGGGCGGCGATCAACCGGCCCTGCTGCCACAGGTCTACCTCCACTACGACCCCAGGACCAGGCGGGAGCGTGGGGGACAGCCAAGCGTCCTTATGCGTGAGCGTATGGACTTCCTCCTGCTACTGCGTCACGGCGAGCGGATCGTGGTTGAGGTCGATGGCAAGCAGCACTACGCCCAGGGCGATACTGCCTCGCCTCGGCTGTACTCCGAGATGGTCTCGGAGGACCGACTGCTTCGGCTACGCGGATACGAGGTCTATAGGTTCGGTGGGTTCGAGCTGTCTGCGCCTGGTGCCGGTGACTTGCTCCGTGAGTTCTTTAATGAACTCCTGGCGCGACACGAAGCGGACTAGATAACGGCTTGGTGTAGAGTAACTACAGATATGGAAACAACGACCAGGCAGCCGGATAATTTCGCGGCCCCGAATAGCTTGACCCTTCGAGTGGCGTCAATGCCGTGGGTTTTTACTCAGCAGCATCCGCTGGATACGGCTGAGTTCATTGCCGAGGCGGGGAAGCGGGGAGTGCGGCTTGACCCCTTGGCGCTGCGCGAGCTGTACCGGGCAAGCCTCTTGGCTCCGTTCGTGACCGTAACTAGTCGTCCTGTTCGACCCCCGGCACCCGTCGAGAGTGAGCCAGTCCGCGCCGTAACCCGCCTCTACGACCTGCGGTTGGCCCGTAACGCGGGACGGCTCCGGGATCCGGCGATAGTGCCGTATGAGCCTAGAATCCGCTTTGATGGAGCCCGTAGCAGTGATCCTCGCGGGTGGTGGAACGGTCACATCTACTCGTGGTACCAGCTCCTTGCCCTGCCGGTGGTGGAGCCGTTGCTGGAGCATGCCCGCTATTACCGGCGAGGCAAGCGGCTATACCCGAAACTGAAGGAACCTGAGCAATGGACTAAGGATGAAGCAGAGCGTCTGCGCCGCGTTGCTGCGATTCTTACCGCCTTGGAGGCTCGCTACTTCCCAAATCTTGATCCTGAGTGGGTTCACCTCTCTCGAGGATCTTCGCTCACCGTGGGGCAGCTGAACCGCTGCCGGTAATCCCGCCCCGTTCATGGCATCCCCTCCACGAGCGGCTGAGTTACCGGCCGCAGCCACTAGATCGAAACCTAGCCGACCTCGGTATATCGCCTCATCCTCGAGTGGTTCTCATCGTGGAGGGCGAGACCGAAGAGTATATGGTACCGCGCATTTGGCAGGCGCTTCAGCTTCCGAACGCCCCAGAGCTAATGCGCGTCATTAACTTGCGCGGCATCAAGGAGCGCATTGTTAAAATCGGGGCCTTCGCTGCCGCGCCCCTGGTAGGGGAGTTGCACGAGAATTACTACACCCTAATCAGGCCGCTGACAAAGCTCCTAGTGGCTGTTGATCCGAATCCGCCGTACGACACACCCGAGCAGGTGGAAGCTCGGCGCACGGAAGTGCTGGACGAGATAAAGCTCGTGCTAGCTGTACAAGGAGCGGAAGCTGATCCAGACGACCTAGAGAACCTGGTCGAGATTCGTACGTGGTCGGAGTCTTGCTTTGAGTTCGAGCACTTTACGGACGACCAGCTAGCAGACGCCATACTTGCGGTCTATCAGAGAGCCCAAGCACCCGATCGGACACAGCTGATGAGGGCGCTGAGTGTTCACCGAGCAAACCGCCAAGATATCGGGAAGGTCTGGATTAACTGGCGACCGAAGGTGAGCAAGACCCAGCTCGCCAAACGACTCTGGCCGGTTCTTGAGGCTGAGATTCTGGACCAGTCGTCCTCCAATCCGCCACCCACTATGGCCCAGGTCGTGTACGAGGCGTACTTGCAAGCCCAGGACTTCCGGTATAAGAATTTTGTGCTCCGGGCAGCACCGCGATCTGAAGGAGAACAGGCCGAAATGCCATGGCAACTGGGCACGCTTAATCCAGGGAGAAACAAGGCATGAGCAGTGATAATCAACCTCATCCCAGGCTCTCGTCCGATGACTTTCGCGCCAGGCGCCATTACCTGCCCGAGGAAGCCTTCGCACTCGTCACCGGCAAGTACCCACCACCGAGCGATCTGATACTGGAGAATCAGTGGCAAGGCATTATGACCAACCCGACCCGTAACCTCCGCCGTTAAAGATTTTAGCAGAACAGTTTCGCTCACTCGGTACAGTTTCGCTCACTCGGTCATTCTTTGTCCATTGCCTGGCTCGACTTCGCGTAGTAGGACCCACTGCTCGCCGGCACACTCACAGGTTATCTGCAGTCGGATCGGTCCCTCGATCTGGCGCTGCCACTGTTCTGGGCTCATTCCTATTCCCAGCGATATCGCCGCATACGCAGATGGGTCGCTGGTCTATATCTTGTGATAACTTCCTTTTTGCTATTTCTGTGACGATCGCGCGAGCGGGTGACCTGGCGACGTAGCACCGCCAGTTGGTGCCGCAGGACGGCGAGAGTGAAGGCGGATGCCGTGTCTCGGGCACATTCGCTTGAACAGCGCTTACCAGCCGGGTACATCGATGGCTGCGGCGGGTCCGTAACGACTGCTTCGGGCCGACCCCTGACTGGTTCGCCGACATCGAGATGCCTTTCTGACCTCTGCCGATCAGGTGGCTGGGCGGCCTGCGATCATAGGCTGGCTTTCTGCTGGACGGCGCGCTCGTGCAGCCCGTTCACGCGCCCTCAGTTCTCGTCCTGGGGAGCCGCAAGGTAGGTGGTTTCGCGGAAGCTGCGGGGCTGCGGAGTTCTCTTTGCGAATTCTTCACCCCATTTAAGAAGGGCCATGAAGCATCCGATTGCCTCGTATAGGTTTCGGCGGAGTTCAGACGTAGTTATCCGGCGCGAGGTACGTGACCGTCAACTATATATCCTCCACTCTAGCTCCAGGTCCCTAGTCCTGATTTCCTGAATGGGCACGACATAAAGTAGCGTGCGGTAGATGGTGCCGTGCGCCAGTTCGTTGCGGATGTTAACGATAGCGCGCAGATCCGCGAGCAGTTCGGCTCCGGCCGCATCCAGCAGATCACGGTTCTTTAGCGCTTTCTTAAGCTCGTCTATGCGCGGGCCGATCGTTTTGCAGTCCAGGCGGCGCTGGTAGTCTTCTGGGTCTGCTGGGTCAACGACGTACAGGATGAACTCGTCGATCAACTCCTCTAGCACCGCCACTTGCGTTATAACCAGGCCCCGGCGTTCGTCAAGGATCGAGCGCTCTGCTACCTCCTCCCAGTCGAGGTCTACTTCGTCCATGTGGGCCATAAGCAGGTCTTGGCCGGAGAAGACGCACAGGTCGTCGTCATCAGGATCATCGTCGAACGACAAAGACCGGATCGCCATGCCTCGATCATATTCGTCATGCTCTGGAGATGGGCAATCATCTGTGGCCCGGCTTGCCGCGGCCAGTTGCAGGCCTTCGATCCGTGTCCCGAGGGTTAGCTCGCACGGGCTGGCGACGTCCTCACAGCACGGTGAGGACGACACTCAATACTTGGCAGGATACTTTTCGGTTAGCTTTTTGATCGCGGTGATGGCGGAGCTGCCCAGATGCGGATCGTCGATGTAAGCGCGCAGCAGCTCAGCCGTACTAGCGTTGCCGATAGCGGCAAGCATGCTGACGATATGGGTAAGACGGTCTTCATGGAGCGTTGCCGCGAATAGCGAGGTCAGCGCGGTCCGGTGCTGTAGGCCCCATTCCAGGATCGGCCTGATCTCGTCCGGGTGGGCGGCCAGGATCAACTGGATCACCGGCACCCGCTCACCGGGCCGGGTCAGGGTCACGTTCCGAAGGCGGACGAGGGGGTCGGCAGCGGCGGGCAGCAGCGTGTTGTGCAGCCGTTGCCAGTACGGCGCGGCGTTGTCCGTGACCTCGGCGGTGGTGAGGCCGGGCCGCGTCATCCAGAAGACGATCGCGCCGTAGCATCCCCATGCGGCCCGGTCGCCCTCCTGGCTGCCGGCTAGCTCCGGTGGTTCTGTCATGAATTGCGCGCAGCCCTGGATGGCCAGGATGTAACAGTTGGCCACTTCGTGGATCACCGGGTTGTCGGTGCTGAGCTGGGTGGCCCATCGCTGGAAGGCCGGCAGCGCGGTCCGGTCGCCGGACCGGACGAGTTCGTAGAGCAGGAGGTCGTTCCACGCGCCGTATGGCGGTGAGCCGAGCGCCGCGATGGTGTACAGGGCCGTCCGCTGACCAGGAGGCAAGGACTCGAGTGCCTCGATGTAGGGTGCGGCGATGATGTCCTCGAACTGGCCGGCCACGATGCCGTAGGCCAGGCTGGGCGAATCGCTGGCAGACGGGTTGCCCAGGATGTGAGCTATCTGTTCCCTGATGGCTTCTGCGCTTCCTGCTGCCTCGATCAGGCGGTAGGCGTGCAGTGTCTCCGCGAGTGAAGTGTTAACCATGAAGTCGTTGGTGTCCAGGCTCTCCAAGATGCTGATGATCTCATCGCGGAGCGGGTGACCCTCAACGGCGGTGGCGAAGGACTCGATCATGTGCAGCCCGTCGAGCCGGACGTGGTAGGCGCCGCTATTCCAGCACAGCCGCAGCACTGGCACGGCCATAGCCGCGGCATCGAGTCCGCCCGCTGCTCCCAGGTGGCCGGCGAGCAGCATTACGGCCGTAGCTGGCTGCGGTAGCGCCCTCTAGGACGGCGGCCATCTGCTGAGCGGTTGCCCGCGACGGGCGGTCGAGCTGCCGCAGGCGGCTATCGAACTCTGCCCACCTGGCGGAGCGCAAGATCGCGGACGCGGCAATCCGTGATCTCGTTTCGCTTTCAATACCTGGGTGGATGGTGGCTGCGAGGGCAGAGGCAGGCGGTCGCTGTCCTTGCCTGGCCTCTTGGAGGACGGCTGACCGCTGGCAGGCCGCGTCGGTGGCGTCCAGCAGCGTAATCACCTCGGGGAGATACTGACCCTCGCAGACGAGGGCGCCGACGGCAGCGAGCAGGTTTCGGTCGGCATCCGACAGGCATCGGCCGCCTGTCACCGTCAGTTCCATCGCGTCCTGGAACGTGAAGACGGTCTCGCGCATCCCGCTCGCCGCTGCTCGCAGCAGATCGTCGGCAGAGGCTCGCGCTGCCCGCAGGGCGGCGCGGCCGGAGTCGCCGGACAACGCCAGGAAGTACAGCATCCAGTCCGCCAGCCCGGCCAGCAGTTCCCCGGCCCGGCGAGGGTCGGTCTCGAGCTCTACTGCCATCGTGGGCAGGTCTTCATGCCGGGGCAGTTTCAGCTGCCGGGCAAGCGCGGCGGGCTCGGGGTGCGCTTGGCGTAGCCCTTCCATCGCAAGGAATCTTCCGAGCAGTTCATGAGTGAACGAGAGCTTGCCCTGCTCAGTCCGGATAATGCTGCATGCCAGCACCTGGTTGGTCAGCCCGGTTGATTCAGCCCGGCGGGCCAGGTAATCTTCGCTGACTCGCAGCGCGTCATCCAGGGGGAGCCAGGTGGCGAGCCGCTCGTCCATCACCAGGGCCAGTTGCCGCAGCGTGTCCCGGACCAGCGCTGGCGATCGTGCCTGGCTGAGCCGTTTCCGCACGAAGCCGGCGAACAGCGCACCGCGGGTGAGCGGGGCGCCCAGTTCGCTGCCGCACTCGGCGGCGACCGCCAGTTCGAAGGCCGTCGTGAACGGCTCACACAACGGAGCGAGGTCTTCCGCTCCATAGGAGCGGAGGACTGCGCGGCGATCCTCATCACTCAGTGGCCCGGCGGTGACTGTGGCGCCCGTCAGCCGCTCGGCAGGTCAACGCCGGTGTGGGCGGCGATGAGCGTCCGGGATCCCGAGTACGAAACGACAGCGCCATGAGGTCGCCGGTGAGCCTGCCCCTTGAGCGGGTCCGGGCACTCGTTGTAGCCGTCGATGATCAGGAGAGCGGCCTGACCCGTGATGGCTGCCGCGGATAGCAGTTCCCGGCTGCTGCCAGAAGTGAACCGGGCGGTGCTCCTTTCGATTAGCGCGCTGAGCTGGCCCTCGTACATGCCGCCCTCGACCTGGACCGGCAGCATGGTGGTGTCCAGGCCCAGGAGTGTGTGCCTCACCAGGTGGCTCTTACCGCATCCCGGAGGCCCGGTCAGCTGGACATGCCGTGCTTCACCGATGACCCCGGCCAGCCCAGCCGAAGTTATGGCAACGCCGTCCCGGGCCAGCGACAGCGGGACCAGTTCGTGCAAGCTCCGCCAGGCACAACTCATCGAAGCCCTGCCGGTACCCGGAAGTAAGCTCCAACGCTGCCGTCCGCTCGTGCTCCCGAGTGGAAAGCTCCCCGGCATGCGCCAGACCAGGCGCGGCACCCGGCGTCCAGCTGGCGTCCGGCCCGATGAGAGCTTCGCGTACTTCGCCCAACAGGTGTTCAAGGCGCTGGCCCTGCAAATGCGTCATGTCGTGGTTGAGCTGGGCGGCAAGCGGCTCCAGCGGCCCTCCACGCGAGCCCCGGACGATGATCTCGCGCAGCAGGTGACCGGCCAGCTTCTCTGCCAAATCCTCAGCCGCCAGACCCAGAACCTGCACTGAAGACTGCCCAGTACCGGTCAGGCCAGGATCGTCCAGGATGCCCAGCTGGCCGGTCACGCCCGGCATGTACGGCCTCCAGCAGCGTCTGATGATCCCGAAGCGGCGCATCTGGCACAACGGTGCCAAAAACCTGATTGATCACCGCTTCCACATGCTCCGCCTGCTCGGCGTCCTCCGGGCACAGATCCCCGGCAGCATCCCGTGCGGCCACAGCGGCGGCCCGCCGCAACGCGCGCTCCTGTTCATCACCTAGGACCCAGGTAGCTAGCGTGTGCCGCCCAACGTCTGCAAGAAGGCTCACCAGCCATGACCCGAGATCATCAACGACAAAAGACACGAGTGTCATTCTTCCATCCCCAGATGGCCCGAAGGCGGGCCTGCCGTTACTCGCTCATCTGCCGCTCCTACAGGCGGCCGGCGGAGGACGATGCTGCGCCGTAGCATCGGCCTGGCAGGTCAGGAACTTTCGCGCAAAATATCGATGCTGACCCCGCGAAGACCTTCTGTGGCCGCGATGAGGTATTTGCGCCTGCGGCGCGCAATCTGCTGCTCGACCGGAACGATCAGAGAGCACGCTTGTCTCGGGTACACCCGCGGTGTCGAGCATCTGGTACAGGTCGGCGATCCTCCCTGACCGGGCTCCTGTTGAGGTGCAGGTGAAGATGAGCCGTTGCGCCGCGCGGGACAGGCCGACGAAGAACGCGGAGGTCGCTTCGTCGACGTCGTATCGGTAAGCCCACCACTGGTCGTCGTCCAGTCCGAGGAAGAATACGGTGTGGTACTCCAGTCCCTTGCTGCGGTGGATGGTCAGCAGCGTGACGGCGTCGGCGGCTTCGACGTCCCTGAAGGCTTGCGCCCAGTCCGATGCGCCAGGTCTGACGCGTCGTAGCCGCTCGACCAGCGAGTGGAGGATGAGGGCAGCATCGTCGCCCCGATGACGGGAGTTCACGTAGCCGGTGAGCTGGTCGATGTCGACGATCGCCGCTGCGCGGCCGATGACCTCGGTGGCGTCGGTCTCGGCGATGGGAGCCACCGCCAGCCAGGCGCGCAGGTCGCGGGTGAAGCGGGCTAGGCCGTCGCTGAGACCGCGGGTGGCGACGTCGTCACCGATCGTGCCGTGGATGCGGGCTAGCGTCGCGGTGACCTCGAGCCACACGTCGGCCAGCCCGTTGGATTCGGCCGCGAGTCTCAACACGCCCAGGATCAGGCGCGCTACCTCGTGTTTGAGCAGGTCCTGTAGGCGCAGCTTTCCGAAGAGTGCGTCGTCGTTGCGCAGGCTAATGCCGTGGCTCGCCAGCGCCGCGGACAGGCGCTGTTCGTAGTCGGCGACCTTCTGGCGAGCGACTAGAGCGAAGTTAGCCGGGCTCCGGTTCGAGTTGGAGATGTCATGGGCGATCCATTCCGCGATGTGGATCGCTTCGCGGTCTGCGCTCTGGTAGGTCCACAGGCTGGCCGGGACGTGGCCGTCTTCGACGGCTGCCTTGGACACGGCCTGCACGACGGTGGGGTCGAGACGGCTGGCGATGACGTGCTGAAGCAAAACCAGGCTGCTAGAGGAGCGGAAATTCCACGTCAGCGGATATACGGTTGCGCTGAAGTCAGCTGCGTAGCGCTCGAGCGCGTCTGGCAGAGCGCCGGCGAAACCCATGATGCGCTGCTTGCGGTCGCCAACAGCTGTGACGGTTGTACCTTCGCCGAAGACCGAACTCAGGAACGACAGCTGGGCGCCGGTGGTGTCTTGAAACTCGTTGACGAACACAAACGGGTAGGTGAGACGCAGCGCGCGCCGCAGCTGCGGCCTGGCGCGGACAAGCAGTTCTGCGAGCCGGTTGAGCATGACGAAGTTGACGTGCTGCGTGCCGGGGCGCAGGTAATGCTCGCGCCACCAGGACAACGCCGCGAAGTCGGTAACGACCGTCGCCGTGTCCGGCGGGGCGACCGGCAGTGCCCAGCTGCCGACGACCTCGGCGAGGAACTTCGCTCCCGGCAGGGCGTATAGGTCGCGGCGCATCTGGCCGGGCGTGATGGAGGCCAGATGGGTGAGGAAGTCCTCCTGTTCGCGACGACTCCAGAAGGTCACGTCGTAGCGGCCGTTCATTGCCCACGCGGCCGGCAGGGCGGACCGGAACCGGTTGACGAGGCCCTTGGTGAACGCGTCGAAGGTGAGCGACATGAACCGCCCGGCATGGTCAGGTACACGAGCCTCGACGCGGCGGGAAAGGTTGGCGGCCGAGTCGCGCTTGTAGGAAATGGCAAGGATACGGCGCGGAGCCGGGCACAGGCCGGTCTGCAGCAGGAACGCGGCCCGCTGGGCAAGGAACTCGGTTTTGCCGGCGCCGGGACCGGCAACAACGGCGGTGCAGCCTTCGTCGCGCAGCGCGTCCCATGCGACCGGCTCGAGTTCGTCGATGCCGGTCGGCTGCCAGTCCGCCACAGCGACTGCGTCACTGCCGCCGGATGGCGTTACGGACGTGCTGGCGCCGTTCACAGGGCCAGCTTCGTCTTGATGTAGTCGATCAGCGCGAGCACTGGCTCCGGTCCTTTCTGAAGGTCGGAGGTGCTCAGCCTGGCCAGCGCGCGCAGGTGAGTACTCGGCTTAGACCTGCTCAGGAACAGGTAGCGGTACCAGCCAAGCCGTTCCTGCCGCTTCGCGCGCGTGTCGCCGTAGGCGGGCTGCCAGTACTCAGCCGGACTACCGCTGCTGCCTAGGACCGCATCGGTCGCGTCGCTGTCCTGCGGGCCCCGCTCTCCCTGCTCAACCTGGGTGTAGGCGCTCCAGAAGGAGCCAGCATCGTCATGTCCAGGTCCAGCGGAGCGGAGAAAAACACGCCGAATCGGCGCAAGTGCTTCATGACCGAGACTATCTGCCCCTTGGTCATGGAGTCGGCCAGGTCTTCGGCCCTACCGAATCCGTCCAGGCCGGTGAAGACGTTGACTCCGTTGTCGGCTAGGCGCCGGCACGCGTCGCGGATTCGCGCGGGGCCGGCGCCGGCCCGCCCGTAGTCAAGGTCGAGCAGGGTGGCGAAAGGGATGTGCAGATCGGTGAGCAGCTTCCAGAAGTGGTTGGTGTGCCGGCCCTCGAGCGGGACCATGGCGACGAAGGACGGGTCGAGCTCGACACCTCGAGCTTGCGCGATGCGGGGAATGATCAGTTCTTCGGTGTCGCCTTCGCCGAGCACCACGAACTGCGCGAAGTACAGCTCGGGATGTGCGCGGACCGCTTCGCGGACGTACTTGCCTGCCTCGGTGTCGTTGTCGGGCAGCGTGATCGCCCGGACTGCCGCGGTGTCGGCGGTGGTGTCGAGACGGAAGTAGCGGATGCTCGCCGGATCGATGCGGTTCAGGGCGCTGGCGGAGTGGCTGACCAGGACAGCTTGCGCTCGCGGGCTGCGGCATACCTGGAAGACCTGGCTGACGATGCGGGACAGGTAGAACGGGGCCAGGTTATTCTCGGGCTCCTCGATGGCCAGCAGCGTCAGGGCCGGCAGATGCGCCGAGGTCATGTCGAAGTTGGCGGCCGGGCCGCCGCTGACCAGCTGGTTCTCGATGTTGACCGTTACCGTCGTGAGCGCCATGTGCAGCAACGATCGTTGCCCGTCGCTGAGCAGCCGCGCCGATCGGCCCGTCCCGGCATGGTCGGGTTCGAACAGTAGCTCGGTGTCGCGCAGCAGCTGGGTGACGTCTGGCTCGATCGGCTGGAACCGTGGCGTGGAGTGTGTCCCCGCGCCGTGGAGCTGCCGCCATCGTTGCGCAAGGGCTTTCTCGACCGTGCTGGTCGCGGCCTCGCCGTGAAACCTGTCGCTGACCTGCTCGGCGCTGGTCTTGACGAGCTCACGGAACTCCTCGGACCACCGGGCGGCTCGCCACAGCCGACCGCGGAGGAACGCGGTGACCTGCCGGGCACCGTCTCGGGACGCCGGGACGTAGATCATCTGAATGCGGGCTCGCTCGGCACCTGGCAGGGCGGTACGGTCGCCGTCACCGTAGGTCTCGTCGAATGTTCGGACGATCCAGAGCTTGGTCGACAGGTCGCCGTTGACGGTCCCGTCGGCTTCCCAGGTTGCCTCCAGCACGATGCGGCACTTCAGCGAGCCTTGGTCATCTGCGACCATCCGGTGGAAGAACTCCGGGACGGCGTCCTTGCCTTGATCGTCATCGTCATCGAGTTCGGGGAACGCCAGGACGGCCTCGATGACGAGCGTGCGGGACTGTGGAGCATCGGTCTCGCCGGCGGGAACGTGGAAGTCATCGACGCGGACGGCGCGGTCATCGGTGCTGATTCCAAACAAGCGCTGGAGAGCGTGGCAGGCGGCGGTCTTGCCGGCGCCGTTTGACCCGATGAACGGGGTCAGACCCGGTTCAAGGTCGATGACGGTTCGCTGGTCACCGAAACATTGAAAGTTCTGAAGCACGAGAGACTCGATGTACATGACCTCGCCTTGGCGATGGAGCGCGCCCGATGATCTTGGCGCTGAGACCGTAGTAGAACTCGCGCCGGAACCTGCTTCTGAACCCCAGGTTCCGTGGAGGCATCAGGTGCTGGCGCAGCCATCGGGCGGGGTTAGGTTCTACCGTAGTGGCAGCTTCCTGCTCGGCGGGCGAGATGTCACCGATCCCCAGTCCCCGCATGAGCCTGCTTCACTGTCCACCGGGCCATCGTGACGCCCTGGCCCTTCAGTTCCCGAAATATCCTCCACGCGGCGTAGATTTGTCCGGCTGGTGATCTCGGCTTCAGCTGCGCATCCCGCCGCTACAGCGCCCAGGCTCCACCGGACCGCGTGACACGGTACGTGCTAGATGCGAGACACCTCGCAACTGCAACAAGCACCCGTCGAGACACCTCGTAGCGTTCGGGACCGGTTGCCGACGGCTCAGATGACTCCGGGACGACCAGCGAGCCGTCCTCGGGCCAGCCATCGTCTACCCAGCATCGCCAGATGTCGCTCGCGAGGTCACCGTATTGCACATGCGCTGACGCGACTTCGCCGGCCAAGGAATCGGGCAGGCGATTACGGATTTCGCGGATCGCATGCCAAATGAAGACCACTCGTCCCGGGAACTGACCGTCCGCGACCATGACAACCGCGCCAGCGTAGACGGGGGCGAGTTGGGGCGCCGCCCTCTCAATCCAGGCGAGAAGCTCGCGTCGTTTGGCGGTCCAGCAGGAGTCTTGAGGACCTACTGCTGTCGGCTCAGCCGCAGTCGCCAACTTTACCTTCCGTCATCCGGGCCATCACCCAAAGGGCGCCGCATTCCCCATGGGCCGTCGCACCAGGCGGCCGCCCTCGGAGGAGGCTCAACGCTGGCACATGCATGTTATGCCGGTGAGCACCCTGGGTGTGCGGGCTTAGTCTCCGGAGCCTGAGCGATGGCGGCGCACGCCAGCGTCGCCGCCTTGGTCTATCTGTCTCAATTCGGCAGTCATTCGCCGCTTCTCATTCGCCGCTGCTCGGAGGTCCGGTGAGCTGGGCCAGATAGGCAGCCGCTCGCCGGTCAACCTCGGACACCGGGTCGGCATAGTGGCGTAGCGTGGTCGCGCCCCCGCCGCCGTGGCCCAGGCGGGCTGCCGTGTTGCGCAGGTCGATCCCGCCGGCCAGGAGCTGGCTGGCCGTGTAGTGGCGCAATGCCTTGATATTCAGGCTGACCCCCACGGTCCCGGCTATCTCGGCCACCTTGTGCGTTACCCAGTCCGGGTTCCAGGGCGTGGCGCCGACCAGGTCGCCAGAGAACACATACGCGGCGGGTTCGAGCCTGACCCCAACCTCGGACAAGAGAGCCTGGACCTGCTGCTTGCGATCGGTCAGCACGGAGACGGTGACCGGGTCGATGGCAAGGTGGCGGTCCTGGTGAGTCTTGGTGTCCTTGCGCACCTTCTGGCCGCTGCGGACGAAGTAGCTGAACGCGACGTGTACCACGCCGGCGTCCAGGTCGATGTCGGCCCACTGCAGGCCGCATAGTTCGCCTCGGCGTGCGCCCGTGACAGCCGCCAGCCACAGGTACAAGGCGAGGAGCTCCATCTGGAGATCACGTGCGGCCGCGATGACCTTGGCCACGTCGCCGGGCGTAGGTGAGCTGGGGGAGCGGTGCCGGGGCTTGGGCAGCTTCGCTGAACTCGCGGGATTCCGGTCGATCCACTCCCAGCGGACCGCTGTCGCGAACGCGCCGGACAAGATCGAGTGAACCTGCCGAATGGTCCTGGCCGACATCGGTCGGCAGCGATGCTGCCTGCATCCCGCACGGGCACAGTCGTGAGCGCCATCCGGCCGGATGTGCCGCGGAGCCGTCTGAGGCGTACCGCCGCAGACGACGGCCCGTCGGCCCTGCTGAACGGCGACGACTCCCTCGCCGGCCAGCTCTGTTAGGGCGCGCCGCAGCGCCGCCACTGGTACGTCGTACTGGCTTGCCAGTTCTCGTATCGAGGGCAGTTCCTCGCCCGGTACCAGCCGGCCCGAGCTGACGGCCTCCCTGATCACGCTAGCCACCTGCTGCCACACCGGCCGCAGGCTACCGCGCTCGATCATCAGCACCGGGAAGTTGCTGTGCTCGGTGAACGGCTTCCCGGTGCACGCCAGGTTGCCGCAGCGGCGCAGCCGTGTGTACAAGGTGTCCAGGATCGGTCCGCGGACCTTGCGGAGTTCCATTGTTCCGAGTGCAGGCATGATCGTCCGCCGGATATAGCCCTCGTAACCCTCGCGGGTGGACGGGTCCAGCTCGGCGACGGCCATGTACTGGGCCAGCAGGTCGGCGACGGTGGCTCCGGAATCGGGACGCTGCCCGGCGGCTGCCTGCTCAAGTAGCTTGCCGAGGACGATCTGTGCCTGCGTCTCAGTCTTCACGGTCTGCCGGTGCCGCAGCGCCCGGCCGGTCAGCGCGTCGGTTCCCGCGTACACGTGGACGCGGTACGACCCGCTCGGCAGTCGCTCTATGTGACCAGTGAGAGGGCGTGACATGCGGCCACGCTAACGCAGAACAGGGTCAATGTTCCACGACCCGTTCCACGCCAGCAGCCGTCGCCGACACGTTTCTGCAGGTGCGCCGCCAGGGATTTGAACCCCGAACCCGCGGATTAAGAGTCCGCTGCTCTGCCAGTTGAGCTAGCGGCGCTTGGAACGCTGTGATGCTAGCAGCATCCAGGAAGCGGTGCGAATCCCCACCCCCCGCGCGTCACCCCGTCCGGCTGGCCCCGACCCGCCTTCCGCCACCCCCCGCGCCGAACTCGCTACCCATGCCCGCTGCGGTAACCTCATCACGCACTAAGGCTGATCCGGGCTGCCCGCGGGACGCCCCGCCAACGGGAAGAGGACATGACTTCGCCGCCGCCTGCCTGGCCGGACACGCTGCCGCCGCCGCGCGACCCTGCCCGGCCGTACCGCGTCTGCCTGGTCTGCCTGGGCAACATCTGCCGTTCCCCGATGGCCGAGGCCGTGCTGCGGGCCGCGCTGGACCGGGCCGGCCTGGGCAGCGCCGTCACGGTGGACAGCGCGGGCACCGGTGACTGGCACGTCGGCAGCCGGATGGATTCCCGCGCCCGCGCCGAGCTCGCCAGCCGCGGCTACGACGGCACGTCGCACCGGGCCCGGCAGGTCGCGCGCTCCTGGCTGGCTGACCGCGATCTCGTGCTCGCCATGGACGGGCAGAATCTCGCGGATCTCCGCCGGATGGCCGGCGACGACCCGGCCGGACGCGACCGCATCCGGCTGCTGCGATCGTTCGACCCGCGGTCAGGCCCGGACGCGGAAGTCCCCGATCCGTACTACGGGGAGGGCGCGTCGTTCGGGACGGTTCTCGATCTTATCGAGGCCGCGGCGGGCGGGCTGGCCGACGCGCTCGGCGAGGCCCTGGCGGGCGACCGACGGACCCGCCCCGGCGCCGGCCGCTGACCGCTCGCGATGGACGAGGCCGCCCGGGTCGAGCAGCTCACCGGCACCCCGGTGGCCCGGCTGCAGGTGATCGGCGGCCAGCATCTGTGGCGGCATTACCGCGGGCTGCTGGCCGACGGGCGAAAAATCTTTGCCAAAATTTCCGAACGTTGGCTTGGTGACCTCTTGCGCTCGGAGGCCAGCGGGCTGCGGTGGCTGGCCGACGCGGGCGCGGTGCCCGTCCCCGAAGTGCTCGGCTGCGACCAGAACGCGCTCGTGCTCACCTGGGTGCCGGAAGGCTCACCCGGCCCGGCGGCGGCGGAGCGGTTCGGCAGGGATCTCGCCCGGCTGCACGCGTCGGGCGCGGAGGCCTTCGGCGCCCCGTGGCCGGGGTTCATCGCCAGCCTGCCGCTCGACAACGAGGAGGCCCGCGGCCCGGACGCCTGGCCGGAGTGGTACGCGAGCCGCCGCCTGCTGCCGTTCCTGCGGCGCGCCGCCGACGCCGGCACCCTGACCCGCGCCGACGTCACCCTGGTGGAGTCGGTGATCGGCCGCATCGGCGGCCTGGCCGGCCCCGCGGAGCCGCCCAGCCGCGTGCACGGTGACTGCTGGTGGGGCAACGTCCTGTGGTCAGGCGGCCGGGGATGGCTGATCGACCCGGCCGCCCACGGCGGCCACCGCGAGTCCGACCTGGCCATGCTCGCCCTCTTCAGCCCCCCGCATCTAGACCGCATCCAGGCCGCCTACGCCGATGAGGCACCACTCTCAGATGGCTGGCGCTCCCGCGTCCCGCTGCATCAGCTCCACCCGCTACTCGTGCACGCGTGCCTGTTCGGCGCCCAGTACGCCGCCCCCGTCCGCGCAGCCGCCCGCGCGGCGCTTTCTGCCTGAGAACCAGCCGGGACGGCTCCAGCGGGGGGCCGGGTGCTCGGACTAGCGGCGTTCGGCAACGCCGACCGCCGCTAGTCCGCGTGCGTGCCCTCCGCCTGCGCAGGCTCTTCCTCGACCTGAGCCTGAGGGTCTAGCGGCAGCGCGATCCGGAACGTCGCTCCCTGTCCCGGTGCCGTATTCACGGACACCGAGCCTCCGTGGGCATTCACCAGCGCGGACACGATGGCGAGCCCGAGTCCCGTCCCGCCGGTCCTCCGCGTCCTCGCCTGGTCGGCGCGGTAGAACCGCTCGAACACGCGCTCGGCCTGGTCCCTGGTCATCCCCGGACCGTGATCGACGACCTCGAGGATGACAGCCGGGCCCGGCGGGTCCGGGACGCCCAGGCTGCCGGGGCCGACCGGCTCCGGCGCGGCCGGGTCGAGGTACCCGGAGCGGACGTGCACCTCTATCGGCGTCCCGTCGGGCGTGTGGGTCAGCGCGTTGCTCATCAGGTTGCCGACCACCTGGCGCAGCCGGGCCTCGTCGCCGATGACCAGGAACGCCGTGTCGTGCCCGACGGTGAGCCGCACGTCGCGGTCCGGCGCGACCACCCGGGCATCCTGCACGGCGTCGGCGGCGAGCGCCAGCACGTTGACCGGGCGCCGCTCGAGCGGGCGCTGCTGGTCGATCCGGGCGAGCAGCAGCAGATCCTCGACCAGCACGCCCATCCGGGTGGACTCTTCCTCGACCCGGTGCATGAGCCGGTCGAGTTCCTCGCGGGTGAGCTCCCCGTTGCCGTTCGCCGCCACGCCGCCCCGCTGGCGGTAGTACTCCGCGTAGCCCTTGATGGTGGTCAGCGGCGTGCGCAGCTCGTGGCTGGCGTCGGCGGCGAACTGCCGCATCCGGCCCTCGGACGAGCGGGCGGCGGCCTCCGACTGCGCCTGCGCCTCGAAGGCGGCCTCGATGTGCGCGAGCATGGTGTTGAGCGACTGGGCGAGGCTGCCGACCTCGGTGCCCGGGTCGCGGTCCGGCACGCGGCGGCTGAGGTCGCCGGCGGCGATCTCGCCGGCCGTCTTCTCGATCTCGGCGAGCGGCTGCATGCTCTTGCGCACCACCGCGACGCCGACGATCGCGAGGCCGAGCACCACGATCGCGCCGACGATGATGTCGATGCTGACCAGCCGCCCGATGGTGTGGTTGATGTTGCCGATGTCCTGGCCAACGATCAGCGTGCCAGAGACAGCGACCGGACCGCCGACCGTACCGGCCACGGGATACGTCTCCTGGTACGTCAGTACCCGCCAGGAGCCGGCGCGGCCTGCGCCGGCAGGGTCACCAACTGTCCCGAGTTCGCCTTGAGCCAGGCTGGGCCGGACGGGACGCGCGGCAGCCCAGCCGCCGTTATGCCGTAGTTAGGTGACGGCGCCAGTTGCTGCCCGGTCGGGACAAACGCCTCCAGGTACTGCCCGAGGATGTTGATGTTCCCGTTCGGGACGACGCCGGTATGTGCGAGCGAGCTGTTGACGACGCCGGCCTCCTGGGTCAGCTCCTGGTCGGCCTTGCCGAGCAGGTACCCGCGGAACTCGAAGATCCCGGCGATGCTGACCGCCGCCAGCGCGGCGATCAGCATCGCGAGCAGCGCGGCGATCAGCTTGACCCGTAGTGGCGTTCGGGAGGAAAACCGGGTGACTGCCTGCCACGGTCCGTGCGGTGCCCGCCCGGCAAGTGCCGGGCGAGGCGGCCCAGTGGCGGTCGGGTACGAGTCGGCCATCGCAGCGCCCTAGGAGGAAGGGAGCCTGAGCACGTAGCCGACCCCGCGCAGCGTGTGGATGAGCCGCGGCTCGACGGTGTCAACCTTGCGCCGCAGCACCGAGACGTACGACTCGACGATCCCCGTGTCGCCGCGGAAGTCGTAGTCCCAGACGTGGTCGAGGATCTGCATCTTGGACAGCACCCGGTTCGCGTTCCCCATGAAGTACCTGAGCAGCTTGAACTCGGTGGGGGACAGCTGGATCTGGCTGCCGTTGCGCCACACCTCGTGGCTGTCCTCGTCGAGCTCGAGGTCGGCGAACTTCAGCCGCGGCGTGGGCTCGGTGCCGTCACCGCGGGTCCGCCGCAGCACCGCCCGGATCCGCGCGATGACCTCCTCCAGGCTGAACGGCTTCGTCACGTAGTCGTCGCCGCCGAGCGTGAGGCCGCGGATCTTGTCCTCGGTGGCGTCCCGCGCGGTCAGGAAGACCACGGGGATGCGCGCTCCGCCGCCGCGAAGCCGCCGGATCACGTCGAAACCGTCCATGTCGGGCAGCATCACGTCGAGCACGATGAGGTCGGGCCGGTGCCGCTGCGCAGCCTGCACGGCCTCGCTGCCTGCGGCGGCGGTGACGACGTCGAAGCCCGCGTAGCGCAGGCTGGCGGACAGCAGTTCCAGGATGTTCGGTTCGTCTTCGACGACCAGCAACCGGGCATCCGGCTGCCGCTGCCCGTCGCTCGCGACTGTGGTCATGGTTACAGTGTGACCCGTAACCCTGAGCATTTCCTGAACGCGGGCTGAAGAATGTTCGCGTGGCGTGTCTGCGCGTTATCAGGGCACGCTGTCGCCGGAGCCCAGCCAGTAGGCGATGGCGGCCCGCCGGGAACCCACGCCGAGTTTCGCGTAGATCCGGTTGACGTGATTCTTCACCGTCTTCTCCGCGACGGTCAGGGCCGTCGCGATCTCGCCGTTGGAGTGCCCCGCTGCGATGAGCGTCATGATCTCCGCCTCGCGGGCGGACAGGCTGAGAGCGGATGAGGTTGCGGGGATGCTGTCGGTGCTCATACGGCCTCCGGGTCGCGCGCCCCGTGACTTATCGTGACGGTACGCATGATACCGAATAACGCCGGAAGAACCTATGAGGCGAAATGAGCAGCGTGAGAGTATTTAAACCCTAGTGCCCGAGCGAAGACCCGCTGATCAGCCGCTTGGGTATCGCGTGGTCCGTCCGGAGGTCGCCGAACAGCGTGTGCATTCCCGCCGCGTCCAGCAGCACGGCGTCCCCGGCGTTCGTGACGTAGCTGGGGTTGGCGATGGGCGCGGTCGTGGTCTCCGGGTTGCGCAGCGCGAACGCGATCTGGAGGAGCTGGTACAGGTGGGTGCCGGAGTCGACGGTGAGGTTCCCGACCGTCCCGAACGCCGCGGGCACGGCCGCGAACGGGTTGAGTATGGTCCCCGTGCTGGTGAGCTTGGCCAGCAGCGCTTTCACGAAGAGCCGCTGGTCCTGCACCCGCTGCAGGTCCTGGGTGGCGTAGCTGTGCCGGTCGCGCACGTAGCTGAGCGCCTGGCCGCCGCTGAGCGCCTGGCAGCCGGCCTTGAGGTTGAGGCCGGACGCCTTGTCGTGGATCCCCTTCGGCAGGCACATGGTCACGCCGCCGACGGAGTTGACCACGTTGACGAAGCCGCCGAAGCCGATCCCCATGTAATGGTCGATGCGCAGGCCGGTGAGGTTCTGCACGGTCTGCGCCATCAGCTTGGGCCCGCCGAACGAGAACGCGGCGTTGAGCTTGTTGTACCCGTAGCCGGGGATCTGCACGTAGGAGTCGCGGGGCAGGCTGATCAGCACGGCGCGCCCCCCGTTGCCCGGGACGTGCAGCAGCATGATCGTGTCGGAGCGCTGGCCGCCGATGGAGCTGGCCGGGCCGGTGGAGTACTGCCGCATCTGCTTGCGGGTCAGCCCCTGGCGGCTGTCTGACCCGGTGATGAGCCAGTTCTGCCCGGCCGAGGCGGCGGGCCGGTTGGCGTAGTCGCGGAGCACGTTCTGCCGGTTGAGCTTGGAGTCTAGGTAGAAGTACAGGACGGCCGAGACGATGAAGACCAGCGCGATGAGGCCCGCGATGATCTTGATCCACCTGCCCGGCCTGCGCCATCCCGTGCGCCCGCCGCCCAGGCGGCCCGGCCGGCCCGTCTGGGATGGCGGCTGCTGGGGCCATGTGTTAGGCGGGGCGTCGGTGCCCCCGGCGGCGCTGGCGCTCGGCCGACCGGTTCCTGCTGGGCCGCCTGCCGACATCCGCACCGTGGAATCCGCCGGCCCGGCCCCGTGCACATCGCCCCCGGACGGCGCGCGCGACGAGCTGTCGCGGTACCAGCCCTCCGGCCACTCGCTCATGAGGTTCCTCCAAGTGATCACAAGCTCGCCGCGGGATTGCGGAGCGCGATCATCGCTGCTAGCGGAGCCGGCCAGCTCGCCGCGGCTCCCATTCTGCTACCACATCCGGACTGGCCTAGCCATGCCGCGCCGAGATCCAGAAACCTGGAAGTCCGGCTAGCCGGCGCCCGGGCCGTCGCCGTTCCTGCCCGCCGGGCGGTAGATCAGCAGCAGCACGTCGGGGCCGACCTTCCGCGACTCGGCCAGCGTGAGGTAGGCCGCGTCCGTTCCGTCCCGGAACAGCCGCTTGCCGCTGCCGAGTATCACCGGGTGCACCATCAGGTGATACTCGTCGACCAGGTCGTGCTTGCGCAGCGTGTCCACCAGCGTCGCGCTGCCGGCGACGAGGATGTCGCCCTCGTACCGCTCCTTGAGCTTGGCCACCTCAGCCGGGACGTCGCCGCTGATGACCGTCGTGTTCTGCCATGCCGGCTCCGTGAGGGTCGTCGAGACCACCACCTTCGGCATGCTGTTCATCCGCACCGCGAACTCGCCGACGGCCTCCTCCATGGCCGGCCACGCGGCCGCGAATCCCTCGTAGGTGACCCGGCCGAGCAGCTGCACGTCGCTGCCGTAGAGCTCGTCGGCCTTGAACTGCTCGCCATCGGGGGTGGGGGAGCGGAAGGACCAGCCGCCGTTCGCCGTGCCCTCGGCGCCGCCCGGGTCTTCGATGATGCCGTCCAGTGAGATGAACTCGGTGACAACAAGCTTGCCCATCGTGGTCTCCAGTGGTGTCGGTTGCTGGTGCGTGCTCAGGGTAGACGGGAGCCGCAGCCCCGGATGGTGCGGTCGCGCCAGGCGGGCGCCAGCGCGATGAGGACCACCACTGCCGTCACGGCGAAGGCGGCCGGGTAGCCGGTGCGGGTGACGAACAGGCCGAACGCTGCCGGGCCTGCCCCGTAGCCCAGGTCGTAGGCCATGTTCCACAGGGCGCTGACCATGCCGTACCCGGATGCCGGCACCCGGTCCATCATCACGGCGAGAGTGGCGGTCTGGCACAGCCCGAAGCCCGCCCCGAACGCGGCCATTGCCATGATCAGCGCCGGCAGGCTGGTCGCCCAGATCAGCCCGGCCATCCCGGCCGCGGCGATGACCAGGCCGGGAATGAGCAGGCCGCCGTGACCGTGCCGGTCGCCGCGCCGGCCCGCCCACCAGCGGCCCAGCGTCGCCGCCACCGCCTGCACGAACAGGCCGGCGGCGGCGTTGCCGGGTGCCCCGAGCGCCAGCGGGACGAACGCGACCACCACGCCGGCGGACACGGTGGTGGCGGCGAAAGCCAGGGCCGGCCGCAGCTGCTCCGCGCGGCGCAGGCCGGCCAGCAGCCCGATCGGCTGCTCGCCGGCCGGGACTGCCGCCCGGCGGTGATCGGCTACGCCGGACAGCCAGGGCACCGCCGCCAGCGGGGCCAGCGCCGAGACGGCCGCAACGCCGATGACCAGGGAGAAACCGAAGTGCCCGGCCAGCCAGACCCCGGACGGCAACGCCACCACCCCCGGCACGCAGCTCACCGCTCCGGACAGGCCGACCGCCTCGCCGCGCCGTTCGCGCGGCACCAGCGAGACCACCAGCACGCCCGTCACCACGACGAGCAGGCCGAAGCCCAGGCCGCGGGCGAGGCTGACCGCGACGATCATGACGATGCGGTCCGAGGCCAGCAGCAGCACCGTCGGCGCTCCGAGCAGCACCGCCCCGAGGGCAAGCACCGGCGTGCAGCCGTACCGGTTCATCAGGCTGGGCGCGGCGAACTCGGCCGCCACGCTGGCCAGCATCAGCACGCCCGTCACCAGCCCGGCGCCCGCGCTGCCCGCGCCGGCTGCCGTGGCGTACATCGGCGTCACCGAGATCATGAGGTAGAAGCTGGTCAGCGTGCCTAGGCTGCAGCCGAACACCAGCAGCAGCCGGCCGGAGAGCAGCCGTGGTCGTGACGGGTTGCGGGTGCGGCGGACAGCGGGTTCTGCCTGCGTCAGTGTGCTCATGGGCACGACGCTAGGGCCCGAACTGGGGCCTGATAAGTTCCAATTCCATGGCGATTCAGTGGTCCGGTTTGAGCCCGGAACTGCTGCTGCGGCTCGACCGCGACAGCGGCCGGCCGCTCCGGTCCCAGCTGGAATCGCGGCTCCGCGACGCGATCAGGGATGGCCGGCTTCATGTCGGCGAACGGCTGCCGTCGTCGCGGCAGCTCGCGCGGGAGCTCGGCATCTCCCGCGGCCTGGTGCAGGAGTGCTACAGCCAGCTGCTGGCCGAGGGCTACCTGGCCAGCCAGGTCGGCTCGGCGACCCGGGTCGCGTCGGGCGCCCGCCCGGTGCCGCCGGCGCCGGCCGGGCCGGGGCCACCGCGGCCGCCGCGGCTGATCGCGGACTTCCTGTCCGGCGTGCCCGACCTGTCCAGTTTCCCGCGAGCCGACTGGGTATGGGCCACCCGCGAGGCCTGCAGCCGGATGGCCGCACCGGACCTGGGCTACATCGACCCCCGGGGCAGCCCGGTCTTCCGCGAGGTGCTCGCCGGGTACCTGCGGCGGGTGCGGGCGGCCGCCGCCGATCCGGACCGCATCGTGGTCTGCACCGGGTTCGCCCAGGGGCTCGGCGTGGTGATCCGCGTCCTGGCCCGGCTCGGTGTCAGGCGGGTGGCTTTCGAGGACCCCGGCTCCGGGGCCACCGGGACCAGCGACTCGAAGAAGGCGGCGCTGGCGGCCGGGGTGGAGGTGGCGTCCGTGCCCGTCAACGAACTCGGCCTCGACGTCGCAGCGCTCGACGCGAGCGGGGCACGCGCCGTCGTCGTCACCCCCGCGCACCAGTCGCCCACCGGGGTCGTGCTGGCGGCCCGGCGCCGCCACGACCTGGTGGAGTGGGCCGGCCGCAACGACGCCTTCGTCATCGAGGACGATTACGACTCCGAGTTCCGCTACGACCGGGAGCCGGTAGGCCTGCTGCAGGGCCTGGCCCCGGACCGCGTCTTCGCCATCGGGACGGTGAGCAAGTCGCTGGCCCCGGCGATAAGGCTCGGCTGGGTGCTCGTGCCGCCGTTTCTCACTGGCGCCGTGGCCGAGGAGAAGCACGTGAGTGACCGCGGTTCCTCGGGCGTGGACCAGCTCGCGGTCGCGGCACTGCTCGAGTCGGGCCGGTACGACCGGCACCTGCGCCGCATGCGCGCGACCTATGGCAGGCGCCGGGGCGTGCTGATCGACGCGCTCGGGCGGCACGCGCCTGGTATCCGGCTGACCGGCCTGGCCGCGGGTTTCCACGCGGTCGCGCACCTGCCGGACAGCGCCGACGAGCAGGCGGTCGTCAGCGCCGCGCGGCAGCGTTCTGTCGGCCTCTACGGGATGAGCCTGCACCGCGCGACGGGCGCGGTCACGCCGCCGCAGCTCGTGCTCGGGTTCGGCAACACCGGCGAGCGCGGCATCGAGTCAGGTATCCGTGCCGTGGCCGACCTCCTGCGCTGACTGCGGCTCCGCGTCCGGGGGCTGGCCGTCGCCGGCCCGCTGGCGGCGGAAGCCGGGCAGCAGCCGGGCCAGGATGAGAGCGCCGGCGATGCACGCGAGTCCTCCCGAGACCACGGACGTCGTGTCGCCGAAGCCGGTGGCCACGGTCCCGGCCTCGAAGTCCCCGACCCGCGGGCCGCCGGCCACCACCGCCATCTGCAGGCCCGACAGGCGCCCCCGCAGGGCGTCCGGCACCGCGAGCTGGATGATCGTGTTGCGGAACACCGCCGAGATCACGTCCGCCCAGCCCGCCACCGCCAGCAGCACCAGCGCCGCCGGCAGCCACGGCACCAGGCCGAACCCGGTGACCGCCAGTCCCCACACGATGACCGCGATGATCACCGCCAGGCCCTGGCGCTGGATCCGGCTGACCCACCCGGTCGTCAGCGCGCCGGCCAGGGCCCCGGCGCCAGGGGCGGCGTAGAGGAAGCCGACGGTCGCGGCGCCGCCGCCGAACACCGTCGTGGCGAGCGCGGGGAACAGCGCGCGGGGCATCCCGAACACCATCGCGTTGATGTCGATCAGGTAGGCGCCCTGGATGGCCTGGCGCCCGCGCACGAACCGGAAGCCCTCGATGATCGAGCGCAGGCCGGGCCGGTGCGCCTCGCCGGCCGGCGGCTGCGGAGAGATCAGGAACACCGAGAGCAGCGATGCCGCGAAGCTCGCCACGTCCACCCAGTACACGAAGCGGATCCCGGCCCCGGCCAGCAGCAGCCCGGCCGTGGCCGGGCCGGCGACCGCGCCCAGCTGGAAGAGCGCCTGGAACATGGCGTTGGCGGTGGACACCTCCGACCGCCGGACCATGTTCGGGACCATGGCGCTGCGCGCGGCGCTGTCGACCCCGCTCAGCCCGGCGGTCAGCGCCGGCAGCACGAAGAGCGGCCACAGGGAGGAGGACAGGTCGGCGTTGACCGCCAGCCCGGCGCTGCTCGCCGCCATCAGCAGCTCGATCACCAGCAGCAGGCGGCGGCGGTCCACGGCGTCGACCACTGATCCCCCGACGAGCGACCCGACGACCAGCGGGGACAGCTGGATCAGCGACACCAGCCCGACGTCGAGGGACGAGCGGGTCAGCTCGTATACCTGGTAGGGCACGGCGACCGCGGTCAGCTGGTTTCCCAGGACCGAGACCAGCTGGCCGCCGATGAGGGCACGGAAGTCCCGGGACCGCCGCAGCGGCGTGACGTCGATGAGCAGGTGCCGGGCCAGCCTTCGGCTCCGTCCCCGGGATCCGGTCACGACCTGATCGTGGCCAGCGCCCGGGCGGCCTGCACCGCGCTCGTGAGCGTGTCGATGTCGAAGGCGCCGTGGTGCCGCTTCCCGTTGATGAAGAACGTGGGCGTGCCCGACACCCCGCTGAGGTCGGCCGAGTCCACGTCCTCGGCCACCCGCGCCGCCCCGGCGTGCTTCCTGACGTCCTCGGTGAACTGCTCGGTGTCGAGGCCGAGGTCCCGCGCGTAGCCGACCAGGTCGGGGAGCCGCAGGCGGCCCTGGTGGTCGAGCAGCAGGTCGTGCATCTCCCAGAACGCGCCCTGCCTGGCCGCTGCCTCCGCGCCCTCGGCGGCGAGCTGGGCGTTCGGGTGCACGTCGTTGAGCGGGAGGTGCCGCCACACGTACCGGACGTCGCCATAGTCGGCCAGCAGCTCGCGGACCACCGGCTCAGCCTGGCCGCAGTAGGGGCACTCGAAGTCGCCGTACTCGACCATGGTGACCGGCGACTTCTTCGGCCCGCGGATGTGGTCGCGCTCCGGGTCGACCGGCACGGCGAGGTCGGTGACGGCCTCCGCGGTGCCGAACAGGGCGCGGATCCGCAGCCGCTTGGGCAGCAGCTCGGTCAGCCGGAACACGATCCAGGTGAGCGCCGACGAGGCGAGCGCGGCCGACAGGATCCCCACCTTCGCCTCCTCGAGCTGGGTGCCGTGGAAGGCGAGCGAGGCGATCAGCAGGGACACGGTGAAGCCGATGCCGCCGATCGCGCCGGCGCCCGCGACGGCGGCCCAGCCGATCGGCGGCCGCACCCGCCCGCGGCTGATCCGGGTGACGAGCCACGCCGCGCCAGCCGTTCCGGCGGGCTTGCCCAGGACGTAGCCGAGCAGGATCCCCAGCGTCACCGGAGAGGAGTACGCGCGGGCAAGGAAGCTGCCGCTGATCGCCACGCCGGCGTTGGACAGCGCGAACAGCGGGACGATGACATAGCTCGTCACCGGGTGGTACAGCTGCTGCAGCCGGTCGTTGGGCGAAAGCGCCGTCCTGACTCCCTCCCGCGCCGTTGCGGCGAGCTCCGGCGTCGGCTGCTCGCGGAAGAGCCGGAACAGGTCCGACGCCTGCTCCAGGTCGCTCCGTGTGGGCGGCCGCGCGTAGGTCATCAGCCCCATCACGAGGCCGACCAGCACCGGGTTGACGCCGGACTTGAAGATCGCGACCCACGCCGCCGTCCCGAGCAGCGCGTAGAGGGGGCCATAGCGGACTTGCGCTGCCCGCATGCCGAACATGACGGCGAGAATCGCGAGCCCGGTCAGCAACGCCATCAGGTGGATGCGCCCGCTGTAGACGATGGCGATGACCGCGATGCCGACAAGATCGTCGACGACGGAGAAGGTGAGCAGGTAGGTGCGCACCCGGTCCGGCAGCCGCCTGCCGACCAGCGCGAGCATCCCGAGCGCGAACGCGGTGTCGGTCGACATCGTGGTTCCCCAGCCAGCCGCGGACGGCTGGCCGGCGTTGACCAGGACGTAGATCGCGACCGGCACGATCATGCCGCCGAGGCCGATCAGCAGGGGCAGCGCGACGCGGCTGCGCTGGCGCAGCTCGCCCATGTCGAACTCGCGCCGCGCTTCCAGGCCCACCACCAGGAAGAAGAACGTCATCAGCCCGGAGTTGACCCAGCCGCCAAGGTCCTGGGACACGCCGGAGCTGCCGACCGTGACCGACAGCCGGGTGTGCCACACGGTCTGGTACGACGCCTGGTCGGCGTTCACCCAGATCAGCGCGATCACCGTCGCGGCGAGCAGGACCGCCGCGCTGCCGGTCTCGGTGCGCAGGAACTGCCGCAGCGGCGTCTGCAGGCTCCGCGCCCACGCGGTCCGCCCGGAGAACAGCAGCGGGGCCGAACCGGATTGCGTCACCCCGGGATTACCCCTCGGGGGAGTCCGCGTAGTCGTCCTGCACGTGAACGGCCGCTTCCTCCGCCCCGGCGCCGCCGCCGTCGATCCCGACGTCGCTGGCGACCAGGTCGGGCTCGGCGACCGGATGCGCTCCCTCGTCCTCGGCGACCAGCCTGCCGGCCCGCGGCTCCTCGTAGTCGGGGGCCAGCGGGGCCTCCTGCGGACGGTCCTCCTCCGCGTACGGATCCGGCTCGGGCTCTTCCTCGGCGAGCAGCTGATCGAGCGACTCGCCCTCGCGCTCCTCCGACAGCGTGGTGCCGAACCTCTCTCCGGCCGACCACCGGTCAGGCGGCTCTATCCCCGGGTCCAGCGGGTCGTCCCCGGGGTCACCCTCGAGCGTGTCCGACGGGTCCAGCACGCCGTCATCTTCGGCCTCGTCGTCCTCAAGCTCGTAGGTCTCGTCGTCGCCGGGCATCAGTGCTCACCCTCCTCGGCCTGGCAGGACTCCGGCTCTAGCCTCCCATCCTCGCAGCCCCCGAGCCAGCCGCCGGCATCGGTGCTGCCGGGAGGCACTTGGCATGGAACTGGCCCGGGAGCAGGGTGTGCGCTGCTCCCGGGCCAGGATATTTATCCCGAACGGCTCCGACGGTCAGCCGGCGGTCAGCGTGCCCACCAGGCCGTCGGCGTACTTCGTCCCGCCGGCCGTCGGCCCGGCGCTGAACACCAGCGCGGACGACCCGCCGAAGGAGGAGTTACCGACCCGCAGGCCCCACAGGCCGCTGATCGTGATCGGGTAGCCGTTCGTGCCGTCGAGCGTGCCGAGGAACTGACCGGTCGTCGGGTTGAACGCGTTGATCCAGCCGTTCCCGAGGTTCCCGACCAGCAGGTCGCCGCCGAACGGGCCGAACCCGCTCGGTGCGATGGCCAGGCCCCACGGCTCGTTCAGCGGGCTGCCCCAGCCGCCGCGGACGAGGTGGTGCAGGAGCTTCCCGTTGACGCTGAAGACAGACACGAAGCCGAGCCCGGCGCCCGGGACCACGTCCGTCTTCGTGGCGTTCTGCTTGCCGTAGGTGACGTAGATCTTGCCGCCCAGGCTCTGGATCCCGAACGGCGCGTACCCGGCCGGGATCATCGGGTCCTTGAACTCGTTCGGCGTGCTGACCGGAGTGAAGTTGTGGTTGAAGACGGCGACCGTGGCGTTGTGCACGTCCGCCGCGAACAACTCGGGGCCCGCCGCGGTCTTGGCGGCTATGGCCAGGCCCTTGAAGACGGCGCCGGTCGCGGTCTTGCCCCCCGGGCCGCCGGTGGGGCTGTCCTCGACGACGAACGTGGCGCCCCCGTTCCAGGCCGCGATCTCACCCGGTGACTGGGTCGAGCCGATCGAGTCCGTCGCCACGATGAAGTTCGCCGCGGTGCCGGCAGGGCCGCCCACCGGGAAGCTCGTGGTCGGGTTGAAGACCTGTCCGGTCGGGTTGCCGCCCGGCACCGGCACGGTGAGATCCAGCGAAACCGCGCTTCCCTTGATCCCGCCGCTGTAGACGGAGGCGTTGCCGGAGTTGTTGTCCGACACCCAGAGCGGCGAGCTCGGGCTCGCGGTCAGGCCCCACGCGTTGGTCAGGTTGGGGTCGACGAGCTTGGCCCCGAACGTGGCGTTGTTGGCGATCAGGTTGGTCTGCTTGAAGCTGTTCGGCAGGGCCGTTCCCGCGATGGAAGGCTCCGCGGCGGCCACCACTCCGGCCGCCGCCACGAGCACCACGGCGCCCGATTGCCATCTCCTTCTGCGGGCTGGTTTCCCGGTGCCGTTCCGGTTTCTGGGCATGGTCAGCAGAGCTTTGCGCATGAGGCTCCCCTTCGTCGTCGGCAATGCCGGCGAGTAACCCGCGGGCGCGTATCCGCCCGCGGGCTCGGTCATCCCGTACACGGATGCCGCGGGCGCCGGGTTCAACGCCCGCGCCGATTGGGCTGCCTGGCCAGCACGCGCACCAGCGGCAGGTGCTCGCTGCCGCCAGGACTGTCGGATGGCCCAGGTAGCCTCCAGGCATGCTCGATCACATCGGTGTTCAGGTGGCCGACGTCGAGGCGTCGCTCGCCTTCTACCTGCGTAGTTTCGCCCCGATCGGGATGCGCGAGGCCATGCGCTTCCCGGTCGGCGAGACCTTCGTCGTGGGCATGTCCGGCCCCGACGGCATCCCGTCGTTCTGGCTCAGCCCGGCCGCCGCCACCGAGGCCCGCGAGATCCACGTGGCCTTCCGCGCCGCCGACCGCGAGGCCGTGGACGCGGTTCACGAGGCCGCCGTGACGGCCGGAGCGGAGGTGCTGCATGCTCCGCGCGAGTGGCCCGAGTACCACCCCGGCTACTACGGCGTGTTCCTGCGCGACCTCGACGGCCACAACGTGGAGGCCGTCTACCACGGGGGGACTTAGGCGCTGCCGGCGCCCCCGCACGGGGCGCGGACCCGGAGGCCGTCGAAGGCGATCGCGCACACCGCGTCGGCTAGTTCGGCCGGGGAGGTTCCCCGGCGCGGCCCGTACCACTCAATGAGCGAGTTGACCAGCCCGAAGAGCAGCTTGGCGGTCACCGCCGGGTCGATGTCGGGCCGGAGGTCGCCCTCCGCGGCGGCCTGCTTGACCAGCTCCGCGGCGAACCGGTCGAACTCCCGACGGCGCGCCAGCGCGTCGCGCTCGGCCTTGGTGTTGCCGTGCACGCGCAGCAGTAGGGTGACGAACGGCAGCCGGTCGGCCAGCACGGCGACGCTGCCGCGGACCAGGCGCTCGAGCCGGTCGATCGCCGGGCCAGGTGAGCCCTCCGCCTCCCGCGCGACCTCGAACAGCCCGTCGAGCGCGCGGCTGGTCGCCAGCCGCAGCAGCTCCTCCTTGCTCGGCACGTGGTGGTAGATCGCCGACTTCGTGATGCCGAGCTTGCGGGACAGGTCTTCCATGCTGGTGCCGTCGTAGCCGCGCTCGTTGAACAGCTTGACCGCGGTCTGGAGCAGGGACTCCAGGTCGTGGCCCGGCCGGCCCCGGCGCGCGGTCATGTCTGCGTGCGCCGGTCGATCACGCGGCGCATCTTCCCGGTGGATCTCTCCAGCGAGCCGGGGTCAACCACCTGAGCGTCCACGCTGACTCCGACGCTGTCCTTGACCGCGCGCGTGACCTGTGCGGCGGCCGCCGCGCGCCCCTCCGCGGAGGTGCCGGGCGCCGCCTCGGCCAGCACGGTCAGGTGGTCCATCCGGTCCCGGCGGGTGAGCAGCAGCTGGAAGTGCGGCGCCAGCCCTGCCGTGCGCAGCACGATCTCCTCGATCTGGGTGGGGAACACGTTCACCCCGCGCAGGATGATCATGTCGTCGCTGCGGCCGGTGACCTTCTCCATCCGCCGGAAGACCGGCCGCGCCGTGCCGGGCAGCAGCCGGGTCAGATCCCGGGTGCGGTACCTGATGACGGGCATCGCCTGCTTGGTCAGCGAGGTGAAGACGAGCTCCCCCTTCTCGCCTTCGGGCAGAACGGCCTGTCCGGCCGGGTCGATGACCTCGGGGTAGAAGTGGTCCTCCCAGATGTGCAGGCCGTCCTTGGTCTCGACGCATTCCTGCGCGACGCCTGGCCCCATCACCTCGGACAGGCCGTAGATGTCGACCGCGTCGATGCCGGCCCGCTGCTCGATCTCCGTGCGCATGGCCTCGGTCCACGGCTCGGCGCCGAAGATGCCCACCTTCAGCGACGACGCCGCCGGGTCGAGGCCCTGCCGCTCGAACTCGTCAAGAAGGGTCAGCATGTAGGTCGGAGTGACCATGATGATCTCCGGCCGCAGGTCGCTGATCAGCTGTACCTGGCGCGACGACATGCCGCCGGAGGCCGGGATGACGGTACAGCCGAGCTTCTCGGCGCCGTAGTGCGCGCCCAGCCCGCCGGTGAACAGGCCGTAGCCGTAGGCGACGTGCACCTTGTGGCCCGGCCTGCCTCCGCCGCCCGGATGGACCTGGCGACGACGTCCGCCCAGATATCCAGATCCCGGTCCGTGTAGGCGACGACGGTGGGCGTGCCGGTCGTCCCGCTGGAGGCGTGCAGGCGGCTGACCTCGTGCTGCGGCACCGCCAGCATGCCGAACGGGTAATTGGCGCGCAGGTCGTCCTTGCTGGTGAACGGGAACTTCGCCAGGTCGGCCAAGCTGGTGCAGTCGCCCGGGTGCAGCCCCGCGGCGTCGAAGGACTTGCGGTAGAAGGGCACGTTCTCGTACGCGTGCCGCAGTGTCCACTGCACCCGTTCCAGCTGCACGGCGCGCAGCTCGTCCAGGCTGGCAGGCTCGCCTTGCCCGGCCGCCGGGTCACGCGCCACGGTCATGTCGTCTCGCTTTCCCGGCGGGCCGGCCGTTCCCGCCGATCGTCCGGCGCCGGCAGGCTGTCCCCGCCGATCGTGCGGCTCCGGCCGCGGAACTCCGCCACCGTCACCGGTCCGCCGGGGGTGTCCCGGGACACGGTGACGTCGTAGATGCCGCTGCGGCCGTAGCGCGTCCGTTCCGCGGCGACGGCGGTCAGCTCGTCGTCCAGGCGAGCGGGGGCGACGAAGGAGATGTCGGCGCCCGCGGCCACCGTCACCGGCCCGTGACTGTTGCACGCGCACGCGAACGCGGTATCGGCCAGCAGGAACAGGTAACCGCCGTGCATGATCTGGTGGCCGTTCAGCATCGCCCGGGTGACCCGCATCCGGGCCGTCGCGGTGCCTGCCCCGGTCTCGACCAGGTCGATGCCGAGCGCGCGCGACGCGGCGTCGGCCTCAAACATGTCACGCGCGGCATCCCGGCCGCTGCTGACCGCCTGGGTCATCGGCTCACCCCTGATTAACTGACCGAATGGACGGTTAATAATGATGGTGCCTAGTAAAGGGCGGGCGTGTCCCGCTGTCAAGGCAGGGGACAGGCGGAGACAGGGGGAGAGGCGAGGCAGGGGGAGAGGCGGAGCATCCCCCCGGTCACTTGACGATTCAAGTAAATCTGCATAGGTTGACTTGAAGCTTCAAGTTAATTCCCCCGACCGGACCGGAGGAGCACGAGATGCCTGCCGTCACTGCCGAGAACCCGCTGCTCCTTCCCCGCGTGCCCCGGCCTGCCACCGACTCGGTCCAGGTGAGGCCTGTCCGGCGGGTGGTCAGCGCTCATCAGCAGACCGAGGGCGCGGGGTTCCGGATCTGGCGCCCGTTCCCCGGCGAGCTGTCGCTGGAAGCCGCCGACCCGTTCCTCCTCCTTGACCAGGCGGGCCCGATGATCAACGGCCCCGAGGAGGCCGTCGGCGCTCCGTGGCATCCGCACCGCGGCATCGAGACGGTGAGCTACATCCTCGACAGCGAGATCGCCCATCACGACTCCAACGGCGGGGGCGGGCTGATCCGTGAGGGTGACACCCAGTGGATGACCGCCGGCGCGGGGATCCTGCACGACGAGCTGCCGACCGAGCGTGCCTACCGCCAGGGCGGGGCGGTGCATGGCGTGCAGCTCTGGGTGAACCTCCCGGCCCAGCTCAAGTTCAGCCACCCGCGTTACCAGGCGATCACCGGCGATGAGCTGCGACTCCTCACGACCCCGGACGGCGGGGCGCTGATCCGCCTCATCGCCGGCGACCTGGGCGAGGCTAGCGGGCCCGGGATGACTTTCACCCCGATCACCTACCTGCACGCCACGGTCGCCCCCGGGGCAGAGCTGGCGCTGCCGTGGAACCCGGCCTTCAACGCTCTTGCCTACGTGCTCACCGGCCGGGGGTTCGCCGGTCCGGACAAGCGGCCGGCCGCGGGCCATCAGCTAGTCGAGTTCGGCCCGGGTGAGCAGGTGGTGCTGCGCGCCGCTGATTCCCAGACCCACGACGCCACCGCCATGGACGTCCTGGTCCTCGGCGGCCTTCCCCTCCGGGAGCGGATCGTGCACTACGGGCCGTTCGTCATGAACAGCCGCGAGGAGATCATGCAGGCGATCGAGGATTACCAGCAGGGCAGGCTCGGCACCATCCCGGCCGACCAGATCGGTCCCCGTCACTTCGCCTGAACCCGTGGGAGCATCGCGGGTCGCCGTGGGAGCATCGCGGGTCGCCGTGGGAACTCAGGCGAATGGGTGGCGTCGATGCCCTTACCCACGAACGTCAAACCCGGGCATAGGCTGCGGCAGTGACCTGGATCGCACCTGACGTCGAGCGCTCGGAAAACTATCCGGAGCGCCGCAACGAACCCGAGCAGGAAATGCTCCGCGACTGGCTCGACTGGCACCGGGCCACCCTGCTGCGCAAATGCGCGGGCCTGGACGCCGCCCAACTGGCCACGCGCGCCGTGTCACCGTCGAACCTCTCGCTGCTCGGGCTGGTCCGGCACCTGAGCGACACCGAGCGCGGGTGGGTCAGGCAGACCTACCGGGGTGAGCAGGTGCCCGACCTGTACTACCGATCCGATGCCCCGGACGCGGACTTCAAGGAGGCCGACCCGGCCGGCGCCGAGGAGGACTTTGAGCGCTACCGGGCCGAGTGCCGGGCCGTCGATGCCGCGATCGAGGGCGCGAAGCTGGACGAGACCTTCACCTTCCGCGAGAAGACCATGTCGGTGCGCTGGATGTGGCAGCACCTCGTGGAGGAGTACGCACGGCACAACGGGCACGCCGACCTGATCCGCGAGGTCATCGACGGCTCGGCCGGCCTCTGAGCCGGGCGTGCTCAGTCTTGAGGCGGTCCTCAGCCCCGAAGGCCAGGAGGGCGAACCTGCAGGTCGATCACCCCCGGCTGTCCCGAAACGGCCCCCCCAAAGCAGGGCCCCCAAAGCAGCCGCCGCGGAGCCGCAACCGTCTCCGCGGACCCGTCACTCCCGCCCCGTGAACTCCGGCCGGCGCTTGGCCAGGAACGCTTCGACGGCGCCGCGGTGGTCCGCGGTCGCCCCGAGCGCGGCCTGGTCGTGTGCCTCCGCGGCCAGCACGTCCGGCCACGGCGCACCCCACGCCTCCCTGATCGCCCGCTTCGCGGTCGCGTAGGCCCGCGTCGGCCCGCCCGCCAGCAGGGCAGCCAGCTCTGCCGCAGCACCCGCGAGCTCCTCAGCGGGCACGACCCGGCCGACCAGTCCCCAGCTCAAAGCTTCCTCGGCGGTGAACGGGGCGGCCAGCATGATCAGCTCGCTGGCCCGCGCCGTGCCGACGGCCCGCGCAAGGGACGCCGACAGCCCCGAATCCGGCGTCAGCCCGATCGCGGTGAACGCGGTGGTGAACCGCGCCCCCGCCGCGGCGATCCGCAGGTCACAGGCGAGCGCGAGCCCGAGTCCCGCCCCGGCGCAGGCGCCGTTGATCGCCGCCAGCACCGGCTTGGGCATGGTGGCCAGGCAAGTGATCAGCGGGTTGTAGTGCTCGTCAAGCGTGTCGAACGCATCCGCGCCGCGGGAACGCAGCGCGTCAGCGTGCTCGCCCAGGTCCTGGCCCGCGGTGAACACCCGGCCGCTGCCGGTGAGGACGACGGCGCGGACGTCATCGTCCTCGCCGGCCCGCTCGGCCGCGGCCAGCAGCGCCTGCTTGAGAGCCACGCCGAGCGCGGGCGTCGTCATCGTGATGGTCGCAACTGCCCCGGCGACGCGGTAGGTCGCCGGCCCCTGGTCGTTTTCCACCGCAGCAGGCTATCATCAATACTGAACGTTCGGTCGGTATATGCTTCGGCAAAGCCAGTCAGGTCGCGGCCCGAAGGGAGCCATCCGATGGCACTGCGCAGTTACGTGAACGGCTCCTGGGTGTCGCCCGCAAACGAAGGCATACCCCTCCTGGACGCCGTGACGGGGGAGCAGGTCACCACGATCTCGTCGGCGGGCATCGACATGCGCGCCGCGCTGGACCACGGCCGCACCGTCGGCGGCCCGAACCTCCGCAACCTCACCTTCCACCAGCGCGCGGCGATCCTCAAGTCCCTCGGCCTCTACCTTCGCGAGCACCGCCCGGAGCTTTACGCGCTGGAGGCCCGCACCGGGGCCACCCTGCCCGACGCCAAGTTCGACGTCGACGGCGGCCTCGGCGTGCTGGCGAGCTACGCGAGCAAGGGCCGCCGGGAACTCCCCGACGGCACGGTCCTGCTGGACGGCGAGGCCGAGCCCCTCGGCAAGGCCGGCCAGTTCGTCGGCCAGCACATCCTCACCCCCCGCCACGGCGTCGCGGTCCAGGTCAACGCGTTCAACTTCCCGGCCTGGGGACCGCTGGAGAAGCTCGCCCCGGCCTTCCTGGCGGGCGTGCCCAGCCTGGTGAAGCCGGCCAGCGCGACCGCCTACGTCACCGCCCGGCTCGTCGAGCTCATCGCGGACTCGCAACTACTCCCGGAGGGCTCACTCCAGCTCATCTGCGGCAGCGTCGGCGACCTGTTCGACCACCTCACCGACCAGGACCTGCTGTCGTTCACCGGGTCGGCGTCCACCGCGGCCCGGCTCCGCACGCACCCCGCCGTCGTCGCCAGGTCGGTCCGGTTCAACGCCGAGGCCGACTCGCTGAACTGCTCGATCCTCGGCCCGGACGCGACGCCCGGTACCAAGGAGTTCGACCTCTACGTCAAGCAGCTCGTCACCGAGATGACGGTCAAGGCCGGGCAGCGGTGCACCGCGATCCGCCGCGCCCTGGTGCCGGAGCCGCTGCTGGACGCGGTGGCCGAAGCGGCTTCCGAACGGCTGGCGGGCGTCGTCGTCGGCAACCCGGCCGACGAGTCGGTGCGGATGGGCCCGCTGGCCAGCCTCGATCAGCGCGAGGAGGTCCGCCGGTCGCTGAAGGCGCTGCTGTCGGCCGGGACCGCGGTGTTCGGTGACCCCGACCACGCCGAGGTGAAAGGCGCCGACGCCCAGCGCGGCGCGTTCATGTCCCCGCTGCTCATCCGCGCCGACGACCCGGAGCGCGCCGAACCGCACGAGGTCGAGGCCTTCGGCCCGGTGAGCACGCTGATCGGCTACCGCGGCACCGCGCACGCGGTCGAGCTGGCGGCCCGCGGCCTGGGCAGCCTGGTCGGATCGGTCGTCACCGGCGATGCTGGCTTCGCCCGCGACGTCGTGCTCGGCGTCGCGCCCTGGCACGGCCGGCTGCTCGTCCTCGACGCCGACGACGCCGCCGAGTCCACCGGGCACGGCTCCCCGCTCCCAGCCCTCGTGCACGGCGGCCCGGGCCGGGCGGGCGGCGGCGAGGAACTCGGCGGCATCCGCGGCGTCACCCACCACATGCAGCGCACCGCCGTCCAGGCCAGCCCCAAGGTGCTCGCAAAAATCACCGGCCGCTGGCTGCCGGGCAGCGGGCGGACGATCGACGGCACGCACCCCTTCCGCAAGCCGCTGTCGCAACTGCGGATCGGCGACGCGGTCACGGCCGGGCCGCGGGCCGTCACCGCGGCGGACATCGCGCACTTCGCCGAGTTCACCGGTGACACGTTCTACGCTCACACCGACGCCGAGGCCGCGGCGCGCAACCCGTTCTTCGACGGCATCGTGGCGCACGGCTACCTGGTCCTCGCGCTCGCCGCCGGACTGTTCGTCGACCCCGAACCCGGGCCGGTGCTCGCCAACTACGGCCTCGACAACCTGCGCTTCCTCACCCCGGTGTACCCGGGAGACGAGCTGACCGTGACGCTGACCTGCAAGGCGATAACGCCGCGCGGCGACAGCGAGCACGGCGAGGTCCGCTGGGACGCCGAGGTCACCAAGCAGGACGGCTCGCCGGCCGCCCGGTACGACGTGCTGACGATGGTGGCCAAGGAGTGGCCGACATGACCGTCACGACCCCTGCCGGGGACACGGCACCGGACCTGCAGGAGCACTTCGACGCGACGATCGCCCGCGACCGCCGGATCGAGCCACGCGACTGGATGCCGGACGGTTACCGCAAGACGATGATCCGGCAGATCGCCCAGCACGCGCACTCGGAGATCATCGGCATGCAGCCGGAGGGCAACTGGATCACCCGGGCCCCGTCCCTGCGCCGCAAGGCGATCCTGCTGGCTAAGGTGCAGGACGAGGCGGGCCACGGGATGTATCTCTACTCCGCCGCCGAGACCCTCGGCGCCGACCGCGCCGACCTGACCGAGATGCTCATCGGCGGCCGGCAGAAGTACTCCTCGATCTTCAACTACCCGGCGCTCAGCTACGCGGACGTGGGCGTGATCGGCTGGCTCGTCAACGGCGCGGCGATCTGCAACCAGGTGCCGCTGTGCCGGTCCTCCTACGGGCCGTACGCGCGGGCGATGATCCGGATCTGCAAGGAAGAGTCGTTCCACCAGCGGCAGGGATACGAGCTGCTGATGACGATGATGCGGGGGACCGGGCCGCAGCGGGCGATGGTGCAGGAGTCGGTCGGCCGGTTCTGGTGGCCGTCGCTCATGATGTTCGGCCCGCCCGACGACGCCTCGCCCAACACCGCCCAATCGATGGCGTGGGGAATCAAGCGGCACACCAACGACGAGCTGCGGCAGCGGTTCGTCGACATGACCGTCCCGCAGGCCGAGAGGCTCGGCGTCACCCTGCCCGACGATCAACTTCGCTGGAATCCCGAACGGGGGCACTACGACTTCGGCGCTGTTGACTGGGACGAGTTCAGGGCGGTCGTCGGCGGCAGCGGGCCTTGCAGCAATGAGCGGGCCGCCCGGCGCAGGGCGGCCCACGAAGAGGGCGCCTGGGTCCGCGAGGCCGCCACGGCGCACGCCGCCAAGCGCAGGGAGGCAACATCGTGACCAGCGGGGGCGCCGTCAACCACATCGGTCCCACTGTGCCCGCCAGCCCCGCCAACCACACCGGCCCCACTGGCCCCGGGGTTGGCCAGACCGGTGCGACGGGTGGCGGCGCGGTGCGGTCGGAGTGGCCGCTGTTCGAGGTGTTCCTGCGCGGCAAGCGGGGCCTCAACCACGTGCACGTCGGCTCGCTGCACGCGGCCGACCCGCAGATGGCGCTGCACCACGCGCGCGACCTGTACACCCGGCGGAACGAGGGCGTCAGCATCTGGGTGGTGCCGGCCGCCGCGATCACCGCGAGCAGCCCGGACGAGAAGGACCCGTTCTTCGCGCCGTCCGGGGACAAGGTCTACCGCCACCCCACGTTCTACGAGATCCCCGACGACGTCCCGCACATGTGACGTCCGTATATATAAGGCGTAATCCATGAGCGACGAAGACGAGTACGGCGCCTACCAGGCCCTGGCCGAGGGCTCCGACGACCAGCGCTGGGCGTTCGGCACCGGCTTCACCGACCCGCTAGAGGGAATCGACACTGCGGTGCCGCCTGGTGTCGACGGGGCCGCGCTCGCGCAGTACTGCCTCATGCTCGGCGACGACGCGCTCATCTACAGCCACCGCCTGCAGCAGTGGGTGACCCGCGCGCCCGAGCTGGAGGAGGAGACCGCGCTGGCCAACGTCGCGCTCGACCTGCTCGGCCAGGCCAGGATGCTGCTCGCCCGGGCTGGCCGGGCCGACGGCAGCGGCAGGGACGAGGACCAGCTCGCGTTCTTCCGGGACGAGGCCGACTTCCGCAACGTCCGGCTGGTCGAGCGGCTCGACGCCGACTTCGCCGAGCTCGCCGGCCGCCTGCTGGTGTTCTCCGCGTGGCGCCTGGCGCTGTTCGGCGCCCTGCGCGCGTCGAAGGACCCGGTGCTGGCCGCGATCGCCGCCAAGGGTGCCAACGAGCTGACCTACCACCGCGACTACGCCGCCCGGTGGGTGGTGCGGCTCGGTGACGGCACGGAGCTGTCGCACGCGAAGATGCAGGCCGCCCTGGCCGTGACGTGGCCGCTGGTGGCGGAGCTCTTCACCCCGCACCCGGTCGAGGCAGCGCTGGCGGGAGTAGCGGCAGACGTTCGGGAAATTCGGGGTGAGGTCGAAACGGTGCTGGATACCGTCCTTGCCGCGGCCACCCTCTCCCGCCCCCAGGCGAAGCCGGCGGCAGGGGTGGCAGGCCGCGCGGGCCGGGACGGCCTGCACACCGAGGCGCTCGGCTACGTGCTCGCCGAGCTGCAGAGCGTGGCCCGGGCCCATCCGGGTGCGACATGGTAGGCACCGCCCGGGCCCTCGACGTCGCCGCCGGGGTGCCCGACCCTGAGCTGCCGATGGTCACTGTCGCCGACCTCGGCATCCTGCGCGAGGTGCGCGAGGACGGCGACGCGGTCACGGTCGTGATCACGCCCACGTACTCAGGCTGCCCGGCGATGCGCGAGATCGGCCACGACCTGCGCCGCCGGCTCGAGCAGGCCGGCGACCGGCACGTCACGGTGCGGACCGAGCTGTCACCGCCGTGGACGACCGACTGGATCACGCCGGAAGGCAGGCGCAAGCTCGCCGCCGCCGGCATCGCGCCGCCGGATTCCGGCGGGCCGGCGGCCTGGCCCGGCCGGCCCCGTGCCGCTCACCCTGACCCCGGCGCCCCGCGCCGTGCCCTGCCCGCGGTGCGGGTCGGAGCGAACCCGCGAGACGTCCCGATTCAGCGGGACCGCCTGCAAGGCGCTCTGCCGCTGCGAGCAGTGCCTCGAGCCGTTCGAGCACGTCAAGGAGATTCTAGTGCCGTGATCACCGACGTTTGCCCGGTCTGGTCATGATGGCGCCGCGGCGCCTCTCGGTGGCCTGACCGGCCGAACCGGGCAAGCGCAGGTTGATGCGGCACGAGGAAGGAGATCTAGGGTGGCGCGCACCGACTTCTACCCGCTCACGGTGGCCGCAGTTGACCCGCTGACCGACGACGCCGCGGCCGTCACGTTCGACGTGCCTGCGGGGCTGTGCGACACGTTCAGGTTCGCGCCGGGCCAGTCACTGACCGTCCGGCGGGGGGACGAGCGGCGGTCGTACTCGATCTGCGCGCCGGCCGGGCATGCGCCGCGGATCGGGGTGCGCGAGGTCGCGGGCGGCGCCGTCTCGGGGTGGCTGGTCCGAGAGGTCCGGCCCGGAGACGTCATCGACGTGCAGGCGCCGGCCGGATCGTTCACCCCGGATTTGTCCGTGCCCGGTCATCACGTGCTGATCGCGGCGGGCTCCGGCATCACGCCCGTGCTGTCGATCGCCGCCTCGGTGCTGGCGGCGCGATCCCGGGTCACCCTGCTGTACGGCAACCGGCGCAGCGACTCGGTGATGTTCACCGACGAGGTCGCCGACCTGAAGGACGCGTTCCCGGACCGGATGCAGCTGGTGCACGTGCTGTCCCGGGAGGCCCAGGAGGTGGACCTGTACGCCTGCCGCCTCGACGCCGGCAAGCTCCGCACCCTGCTACCGGTCACCGTTGACGTGCCCGCGGTCAGCCACTGGTGGCTGTGCGGGCCGTTCGGCATGGTCACCGGGGCCATCGAGGTGCTGACCGGGCTCGGCGTGGCCCGGGACCGGATCCACCGCGAGCTGTTCTGGGTCGGCGATGTCCCGCCGGCCGAGGTGCACCACGCCGACGCCGCCGCGGGGCCGGGCGCCGAGGTGACGGTGATCCTCGACGGCCGGAGCTCCACCGTCACCGTCCCGCCGGGCGTGCCCGTCCTCGACGGTGCCCAGAAGGCCCGCGCCGACCTGCCGTTCGCCTGCAAGGGCGGCGTCTGCGGCACCTGCCGGGCCCTGGTCACCCACGGCGAGGTCACGATGCGCCGCAACTACGCGCTGGAGGATTCCGAGCTCGCGGCCGGCTACGTCCTGACCTGCCAGTCGCTGCCGGTCACCGACGCGGTCACCGTTGACTACGACACCTGAGCCACCCAGGACGCCGGAAGTTGGGTCGGCATGCCCCGCCGCTGCGCGCTTGCCCCGCGGTGGCTGGCGGCAGCGAGGCGTCCGACGCGGTGCGCTAACCTCCGCGGTCACCGTCGGCGACGACAGCCGACCGCGCGCTAGCTGGCAGGGCCGCCAGGCGCGGGCGGCTCGGTGCTCGCCGGCGTGTCCGTGGCGCCGGGGTCAGGCGCCGGGAGGTTCTCGACGTAGCCCTCGGCCTTGGCCTCGGCGTTGACGATCTTGTCGTGGTACTTGCCGCCGGTCTGCTGATCGGCGGTAGCGGCCGCCTTCTGAAGCGCCCGCTCGACCTGGTCTTTATGCTCGGCAGCGGCGTCCTTCGCCCGCTTCGTCAGCTGGCTGAACCGGTCTGCGAGTCCCATCCGGGCTCCTAACTCGTTCTCTCCTGTAGCGGCGAGTGTCTCACCGCCAAGGTACTGGCGATGCCCGACGCCGCGTGCCTGCCCCGCCGCGTGCTCGCCCCGCCGCGTGCCTGCCCCGCCGCGTGCTCGCCCCGCCGCGTGCCTGCCCCGCCGCGTGCCTGCCCCGCCGCGTGCCGCCCCGCCGCGTGCCGCCCCGCCGCGTGCCGCCCGCCGCGTGCCGCCCCGCCGCGTGCTCGCCCCGCCGCGCGGCTGATCCCATATGCCGGGCATGACCACCCCCTGTTCCCTAGTCCTATTTGGACTAGGGTGCCAGCATGGCACGGGATTCCGGGCTTCCGGCGACGGCGTACGTGGTTCTCGGGCTGGTGTCGATCCGCCCCGTGGCCGGCTACGCGCTGATGGGATTCGCCGAACGGTCGATCGGCAACTTCTTTCCGCTGACCCGGAGCCACATCTACTCCGAGCTTGACCGCCTGCGCAGACTGGGCTTCCTGGCGGCGACCGAGGTCACGCAGGACAATGCGCCGACCAAGTGGGTGTACGAGATCACCCCCGAGGGCCGCGACGCGCTGCAACGCTGGCTGGACGACACGGAGGTCGGCGAGGAGCGCTCGCGCAACCTGTTCCTGGTCCGGATCTTCTTCGGTGACCGCATGTCGCCGGAACAGCTGGCCGGCCTGCTTGACGACTATGAGGCGGCAGCGCGCGCCCGCCGGGACCGCCTCGCGGCGGTGGCGGACCGGCTGGCAGACCGGCCCGGGTCGGTGTTCCGCCGGTTGACCGCGATGTTCGGCGTTCACCGTGAGCAGGCAAAGCTGGACTGGATCGCCGAGGTGCGTCCGATGCTGCTGGCCGCTGCCTCCAGCTTGCCGGCGCGCTGTCAGGGCGGCTGACGTGCTCGGCGCGCTAGCGAGCCTGGCGATCCGCCATCCCCGCCGGATGGCTCTGGTCGCGCTGGCAGCATTCGCGGTGGCGGGTTTGTTCGGCGCCACGGCCATCGGCCTGCTCAACGCCCGGAATCCGTTCACCGACCCGAGCTCTCCCAGCGCCCGCGCGGAGCAGCTCATCCAGCGCGCGACCGGCGCGGAGGTCAGCCCTGGCGTGCTGGCCCTCGTCTCGGCGCCGCCCGGCAGCCCGGCGGTGACGTCCGTGGCGCGTGCGATCGCCCGCGTCCCTGGCGTGGCCGGGGTGACCGCCCCCGCCGCGGGACACCAGGCGGGACTGGTCTCTACCGACGGACGCTCGTCGCTGGTGGTCGCCACGCTGCGCGCCGCGCCCGACCCCGGCACGGTCGTCGGGAACATCGAAACGGCATTGCACGGCCGGCATGACGTGCTGCTCGGTGGCGGCGACGTCGCCGGCGTCCAGACGGGAAAGCAAGCCTCGGCGGACCTTGGCTTCGCCGAGGCGCTCGCCTTCCCGCTGCTGGCGATCCTCGCCTTCTTCATCTTCCGCGGCATCGCGGCGCTGCTGCCCATTGCTGTCGGCGGGATGTCTGTGCTCGGCACGTTCCTCGTCCTGCGGCTCATCAACGACGCGCTGCCGCTGTCGATCTTCGCCCTGAACCTGGTGATCGGCCTGGGCCTAGGGCTCGCTGTTGACTACAGCCTGTTTCTGGTCTCACGTTTCCGCGAGGAACTGCGGCGGACCGCCAGCATGGACCAAGCGCTGCGGGTAACTCTCACCACGACAGGCCGGACGATCCTGTTCAGCGCTTTCACGGTGGCGGCCGCGATGGCCAGCCTGACCGTCTTCCCGCAGCGGTTCCTGGTCTCGATGGGCCTAGGCGGCGCGGTCGTCGCCCTGGTCTCCGCCGCCAGCGCCTTGCTGATTACCCCTGCGCTGCTGGTATTGCTCAGCCGGCGCATCGGCCGGGTCAAGCCCCCCGCGGAAACCGGCCGCTGGTACCGGCTGGCCCACGGCGTGATGCGCCATCCCGTACTGGTCGCCGCCGGCACCGCGGTGCTGCTGCTGGTGATCGCGTCCCCGACACTGGGCGTGCGCTGGAGCGGCATCGACGCGACAATCCTGCCCACCAGCCAGAGCGCGCGGGTCGTCTCGGACAGGGTCGCCCGCGAGTTCCCAGCCTCGGCCGGAGGGAACCCGATCCTCGTCGTCGCGTCCGCGCCGGCCTCCGCGCGGCCCGCGCTGGCCGCATACGCCGGCCGCCTGGCGAGGCTTCCCGGGATAGCCGGGGCCAGCGCCCCGGCTCAGCTCGCGCGCGGGACCTGGGAGATCAGGCTGGCGAGCGCCAGCGACCCGATCTCCGTGGCCGGCCAGCGGGCCGTGGCGGGGGTACGAGCGCTCCCGGCGCCGGTACCGGTGCTCGTCGGCGGGGCCGCCGCCGGCTTCGCCGACCAGGGCGCGTCGATCGCGGCCGCACTCCCGCTCGCCCTGGCCATCCTTCTCGTCGTCACCGTGCTCGCGCTGTGGCTCATGACCGGCTCGGTGATCCTGCCCGTCAAGACGCTGCTGATGAACGCGCTCACCGCTGCCGCGGCCACCGGCATCGCAGATTCCCGGAAAACCCTGGGTCAACCCCAATACCATCTACGAGTCCTGTAGATGCTCTACACTGACTGTAGAACCTCGGCGCGTTCGAGTATGTCGTACAGTGTCATCGCGGCTTGGCCAGCGTCGCCTACCTCGGCCTGGTGTTGCCGGGTGTGCCCAACCGGGTCCCACAACAGGAAGAAAGCAGATCCGTGCAGCACTTCATAGCCACCTACGGGTACGCCGCCATATTCCTGCTCATGGCGGCGGAATCGGCGTGCATACCGATTCCCTCCGAGCTGATCATGACGTTTGGCGGCGCGCTCGCCGCCGGTGCCGTCGCAGGCACCCACCTCAACATCATCCTTGTCATCGTCGCCGGGGTGGTGGGCAACGTCGTCGGCAGCTACGTCGCCTGGGGCGTCGGCCGTTACGGCGGCCAGCCAGCGCTGCTGCGGTGGGGCCGCCGGATCCGGGTGCGCGAGCACGACCTCGAACGCGCCAACGCGTGGTTCGAGCGCTACGGCAACTGGGCCGTCCTGATCGGCCGCTGCCTGCCGGTGGTGCGGACCTTCATCTCACTGCCCGCCGGGATCGCCGGCATGGACCCCATTCGCTTCGGGATCTACACGACGATCGGCTGCATCCCCTGGACCGCCGCGCTGGCCTACGCCGGCTATGCCATCGGCCACAACTGGCACTCGATCGTCAACGGCTTCAAGGGCCCCACGTACATCGTCGCCGCGGTGGTCGTGATCGCCATCGTCATCGCCGTCTGGCGCTACTGGCGGCGTCACAACAACGACAATGAGCCCGCGGCGCCGAGCGGCCGCGGGGCGCACGCCGCCGGCCTGCCGCCGGGCACCGGCTCGCACCGCTAGAACACCGGCGGCGTCGCCGCCCGGTCCGAGACGGCAAGGCGCAACCGTGGCATTGCCGCGGCGGCGCGAGCCGGGGAGCGGCCATGCGGTCATCCGTGCCGGACGCGGATCCTCCCCGGCAGGCAGGACCGGCAGTGTCGCCGCGCTGGCCGCGCAATGGGCATCCGGGGTGTGCAGTCATGTTGCGGATACCCCGTCGCGGCCTCGCTCCGGAACGATAGCCACAGGACGCCAGGTACCGTGACGAACGTGATCCTGCAAGCCGTCCGGGCGACCTCCTGACCTATGGCTCTGCCTCTGTTGCGATAAGAAGGAGGGGCACATGACCGACAATGAGTTCCCTGCCCCGCAGAGCGGGTTCCTGCTCACTCACTTCCTGGTGGTCTCCGACCAGGACCGCTCCCGTGACTTCTACCGGTCGGTGTTCGGGGCGAAGGTGGTGCTCGAACGCGACCCGGTGATCATGAAGATCGCCAACAGCTGGCTCATCCTGAATGTGGGCGGCGGCCCGACCGATGACAAGCCCACGGTGACGCTCGCACCGCCCACGGACCCCGACCACGCCAGCGCGTTCCTGAACATCAGGGTCGCGGACATCGGCGCAGCCTACGCGGAGTGGTCGGCGAAGGGCGCGGAGTTCCTCACCGAGCCCAAGGACCACGGCCGCGAAATCCGCGCGTACATCCGTGACCCGGATGGTCACCTGATCGAGGTCGGCCAGATACTGCAAGGCCAAGTCCCGCCTTACCGCGGCGAGTTATCCGTTCTCGCCAAGCTGCCATGTGAAGGGAGCGGGGCTCGGTGACCGAGGATTCCAGCCGCGCCGGGTGGCTGGCGCAAGCTCGCTCCTACCTTCGCAACGCGGATCCGGTGCTAGCGCGGCTCATCGACGACCGGCCGGCCTTCGACCCCCGGGCCTGGCTGGCTCAGCTGCCGCCGATGGATCTGTACGGTGCCCTGCTGTTCCAGGTCACCGGCCAGCAGCTGTCCGTCGCAGCGACCCGCCGGATCCTTGCCCGCATCGAGGCGCTCTTCGATGGCCATCTCCCCTCACCTGCCGAGCTGCTGGGAGCCGATCCCGGCAAATTCCGCGAGGCGGGGCTCTCCTGGCGGAAGGTCAACACGCTCCGCGACCTCGCCGAGCGGCTGTCGGACGGCCGGCTGAACGCGGACGTGCTGGGCAGGCTGCCAGACGACGAGATCATGGCCGAGCTCACCGCGATTCCGGGGATAGGTCCCTGGACCGTGCAGGGCGCGCTCCTCATCGCGCTGCAGCGGGAAGACGTCGTCCTGCCGGGCGACCTCGCGCTCCGCAAGGCGGTCCAGGCCGCCTATCGGCTCGACCACCTCCCGGCCCAGCAGGAGGTCCTCGCCATCGCCGACAAATGGCGGCCCTACCGCAGCCTGGCGACCAGCTACCTGTTTTCCGCCGCCTTCGAGCAGGCCCGGACACCGCCTGTCGCGCCGCGCGAGACGTAGCACGTCGTCAGCGGCGGCTTCACGTGGATCCGCCCGGATGCGCACTGGTGCGCCCGCCTCGCCTTACCGTGCGCCTGCTGACCACAGGCGAGCTCAGCCGCCGTAGCGGCCGAGATCCTGGCAACCGATCACGCCGCTCATCACGGTCAAGGACAACCAGCCCGGCCTGCATGCGCAACTCGCCGCCCTGCCCTTGCGCGACGCCCCGTACTCATTTCGACACGCGGGACAATCATCGGTGCCTCAGCAACCCCGCAAGCCTGCTAGCCGCAGGTGCTGGCCTTGTGTGAATCTTGGCTGAGATGAACGGCGGCGGTGGTGCGGCCGTTCTGTCAACGGTGGAGTATGACCGCAGCGGGAAGAACTGGCGCCGCGATGACCATGCGGAGGGCCCATGCACGTACGATCCAGCCGGTGGCCGCTGGGGTGGGCTGCGGCCGGAATGGTGATCGCAACGGCAGTCCCGGCGGGAGGCGCCGCTGCTGCCGTCCCTGACGGGATCGGGTCACCGCGCCCGGCAGCGCTGGAGCCGGCCGGGATCACGCCGCCTGCGATGGCTGCGCCGGACGCGATCGCGCCGCCGCTGGCGGGGCGGGGCCCGGCCGCGGTCACGCTGCCGCCTCTGGCGGCGCCTGGCCTGGCGGGGATCACCGGGCCGCTGGCCGCGGGCCAGTTCACGAGGTTCGCGGGGATCTTCGTACCGCATGGGATCGTCGCCGGCCCGGACGGCGCGATGTGGTTCACCGATATGCAGAACGACGCGATCGGGCGGATCACCACGACCGGCCAGGCGAGGACGTTCTCCGATCCGCGGATCTCCCTCCCGGCGACGATCACCGTCGGCCCGGACGGGGCGCTGTGGTTCACCGACGTTTATCCCGGGGTCCGGGGCGCGACGGGAGGGTCGATCGGCCGGCTCACGCCCAGCGGCCACTTCACGTTCTTCTCGGGTCCGGGTATTCAGGCTCCCTACGACATCACGCCGGGCCCGGACGGGGCACTGTGGTTCACCGACTTCGGTACGACCGCCACCAGCCACGGCTCGATCGGGCGGATCACCACCGCTGGGAAGGTCACCACCTTCGCCGGCCCGGCCATCGACCAGCCGTCCGGCATCGTCACCGGGCCCGACGGGGCGCTGTGGTACACCAACCAGAACGGCGGCCCGGATGGCACCGGGTTCGTCGGCCGGATCACCACCAAGGGCGCCGCGAGCAGTTACACCGCCGCGAGCGTGAAAATCCCCGACCAGATCATCCGCGGCCCGGACGGCGCGCTGTGGTTCGCCAACGCAGGCCAGAATGGCCCCCCCTACACCGGGTCGTCGATCGGCCGGATCACCACCAGCGGAGTCATCAGTGATTTCACCAGCCCGAGCGTCAACGGCCCGTTCGGGATTACCGTGGGGCCGGACAAGGCCCTGTGGTTCACGAACTTCGGCGCCAACACCATCGGGCGGATCACCGCGGCCGGGCAGATCACCTCCTACCCTGGCACCGGGGTCAATGGGCCCGACGGCATCACGGCCGGCACCGGCGGGGCCTTGTGGTTCACCAACCGCCTGGGCGACACCATTGGCCGGATCACCACCCGCGGGGCGGTCTCGATCTTCACCGAGCCGGACATCCTTGCCCCCGAGGGCATCACCACCGGCCCCGACGGCGCCGTCTGGTTCACCGGCGGCGACAACACGATCGGGCGGATCACCGCCAGCGGGCAGGTCACCAGCGTCACCGGGGCGGGCATCGCGGACCCGATCTGGATCACCACCGGGCCTGACGGGGCCCTGTGGTTTACCAGCTTCGGTAGCAGGGCCGACCCCGATGGCTCCATCGGGCGCCTGACCACCAGCAGGCACCTGCAAATCTTCACCGGCGCGGCCATCAACGGGCCCGCCGACATCACCACCGGCCCCGACGGTGCGCTGTGGTACACCAACAACGGCGACAGCACGATCGGGCGCATCAAGGTGTCTGGCGTGGCCACCGAGTTCAAGAGCAGCAAGATTGTCAAGCCGATCGGGATCGTGGCCGGCCCGGACGGGGCGCTGTGGTTCACCAACTTCACCACCCGGGGCTCGATCGGGCGGATCACCACTTCCGGCGGGGTCACCACCTCCAGCACCCGCGCGGTCATCAATCCAAGCTCGATCACCGTCGGGCCGGACAAGGCCCTGTGGTTCACCAACCTCTTCGGCGGCTCGGTCGGGCGGATCACCACCAGCGGTAACATCTCGATCTACCGCGAGCGGGGTGGCCCGGAGGATATCGTGACCGGCCCCGACGGCAACCTGTGGATCACCAACATCAGCGGCAGCATCGCCCGGCTGACCCCCGCCGGGCAGTTCACCTACTACACCGTCCCCAGCAACGACGAACCGTGGGACCTGGCCAACGGGCCAGGCGGCCTGTGGTTCACCGATATACGCGGCCCGTTCGGCGGCGCCGGCGCTATCGACCGGTTCGCGGTCCCCGACGGAGTCCGCCCAGCGTGAGCACGCCCGCCATCCTGCCCGGCCCTACAGGCGATCATGAAGTGCTAAAGACTTTGCCGGGGCACTGGACTCATCCGCCTGCTGGCATGCCTACTGATCACGCGGGGGGGGCCGGCTTCCGTGAGGAGCGCATCAGGCACCCGGCCGGTGATCACCTGAAGCAGGCGCGCGACCTTCTGGTCGAGCTCTACGCCGATTCCGGTGATCTCGGTGTTGCCCCAGCCGTCGAACACGCTGCTGGGCCGGTCGATCGTGAAGACCGCCTGGTCATCGGCGTCGCTTCGGACGACAACCCGCAGGGGCACATACGTCGCCGTGGCGGGATCGTGCCGGAACAGCCGCTCCGCGACGACGTGGTTGCCGAGCAGGTACTCAACACACTTGGTTGTATGACCGGCGGCAGCCATCACCTGCCCGATCTCGATGCTGGCGTAAGACCATCAGCCCGTTGGGCGCGTTGCGCTCAGCCGCTGCCTGAATGTCCTTCCATCCGCCGCCGCGCGCGATGAGCTGATTTACGCCCTCGGCGTCGAAGACCGGGGCCGCCGCCTCGAACGCCCGCCGGAAGTCGTCGAAGCTCATCGCGGTGGGGATGTCGAGCCGGGCCATGGCGTGCGGCGTCGCACGCACTTCCGTCTTCATGCTGTACCTCCAGGTCAGCGCCGAAGCCCACGACGGTTGGCTTGCAAGCGGCAAGCCACCCTTCCCGTACGCTAGAACCATGACTTGCAGAATGCAAGTCTGGATCCGCCTGATCGAGTTACACTTTCAACATGCAAGCCAAGACGAGTGGCAAATCTCGCCGGCCCGGCTCTGACGCGGGACACGACACGCGTCCCTGCCCGATCGGCCGGGCCGGGACGCTTCTCGGCGACCGCTGGATTCTGCTGATCCTGCGGGACGCTACCCTCGGCATCCGCCGCTTCGACCAGTTCCGCGACCATCTCGGGATCGCAGACAACATCCTGTCCGACCGGCTGCGGCGGCTGGTGTACAACCAGGTCCTCGTCAAGGTCCCCTACCACGACGGGCGACGGCAGCGATATGAGTACCGGCTGACCCAAGCGGGCGCCGATCTCGCGCCGACGCTGCGCGCCCTCGCGGACTGGGGACATCGGTACACCCACGGCGCACCGCCGGACGCGCCGGTGCAAAGCGTGCACGCTGGCTGCGGAGGAGAAATCCTCCCGGATCGATCGTGCGTCGGGTGCGGCGCGACCATAACCCGGGACGAGGAAGCCTGGGTCCTGACCTGGCGCTCTGACGAGCCAATTCCGCTCGCGAAGCCATGGCTGAACGAGCGGGTGAGGTTACCGCCGGACCTTGCGCATGGTTGCGGCAGCGTCCGGAGGCAGCGCCCAGCGCGGCCGCGGCGGCGGGCCGGTCAGGGTGCCGGTGACTTTGGCCGGGAAGCCGTCAAGGATAGAGCGGTCGCCGAAACGGTCGCGCTGCTTGACGCAGGCCCCGGCGCGTACCACCGACTCGGCTCCGACGACGCTGCCGTCGCAGACGATCACGGCCGGCTCGACAACGCTGCCGCGGCCAATGTGGCAGCCGTGGATCATCGCGCCCGGGCCGATCACCGCGTCGTCGTCGATGAGCAGTTCGTTGTCAGGCAGCAGGTGCAGCACCGTGTTCTCGAGGATCTGCACCCGGGAGCCGATGCGGACCGGGCCGTGCGAGTCGCCGATGATTTTCACCCCGGCGCCGATGAGCGAGTCTTCGCCGATGACCACATCGCCGGTGATCTCCGCCGAGTCGAACAGCAGCGTGCCGGTGCCGATCGAAGGAATCTTGTCACGGTATGCGTAGAGCGTCCCCATGCGTTCTCCTGCGTGCAGCGGCCCGCGCAAGACTGTGCCCGGGTAGTCGGTCAGGCCGGTCTGGTGCTGGCGCAGCACCGCCAGCCGCTCACGGTCGGCGTCGGTGGCAGTGCGGATGACGTGCGGCGGGCGCCCGACGAGGACCGAGTCGGCGGGGATCACGGTGCCGGGCGGAACGAGCGTGCCCTCACCGAGGATGCAGCCATCGCCCAGATGCGAGCCTGGCATGAGGATCGAGCCATTGCCGATCTCGCACAGGTTGCCGACGGTGGCTCCGATGATCGTGGCCCGGTGACCGAAAACGGTGCGCTGACCAACCCGCACCGGATGCTCGGGCGTGCCGATCACCACCCCGTTCTCCAGGATGGCCGAGTGGTTGCCGATGCTCACGGCCCCGCCGTGCGCCCGTATGACTAGGCCCTGCGCCAGCATCGCGCCGGCACCGGCGCGCACCTCGCCCAGGATGACCGCGGAGCCGGCGACCTCAGGCTGGGGCTGGTCAGCGAGAAGCTGGTTGAAGCTCACGGCGGCCTCACCGTCCTCAGGCTGTCCGGGCGTCCAGTTGGTCCGGAACGACACTACCCGCGCCGGGTGAACCAGGCCCGCTGGCTCCCGGCGGCATGGCCACCCGGCGAGGATGCATGTGAGCGGGAGAACCTACGTATCAGTGGGTACGAGAACGCGCGCCGCGTGCTGAGGCTCTCGTGATGGCCGAAGTCCCTGCCCTCGCCGACGCCGATGCCGGCCTCACGTTGTTCGTAGACGTCGGCGCCGTCAACGACTTCCAGGTGGGCCGGCTCCGGCAGGTCGATTTGCGGGGGAAGGACGTCATCGTCGTGAGCCGTTCGGACGATCATTTCTACGCGTTCACGAGCAGGTGCCCGCACCAGGGCGCCTCGCTGTGCCTTGGCGACGTCAACGGCACCTTCCTCCCCAGCCGGCCCGGCGAATTCAGGTTCGGCATGGAGGGGCAGATCATCCGCTGCCCGTACCACGGCTACGAGTACGACCTCGAGACCGGACGGCAGGCCTTCGGCGAAGGCGTCAACGAGCGCCTGGTCTGTTACGACGTGGTGATCCGGGGCGGGCGGGTGCTCGTCAGCCGCAAGTCGCGGCGGGTGGCTGCTGGGTGAAACCGGCGATCACCGCCGGCAGCGGTGAGTGTCTGTGGGAGCTCGACGCGGCTACCGAACTGGTCGAGCTCGCAGTGGCGGGCCTGCTGGCGGTCGTCGGGTGCGAGATCTACCGTCGGCACGAGGTCGGCTGGGGGACGTTCGCCGGCTACTGGGATGTCGACCCGCCCCGGACGGCCGGTGAGTGCTGGCCGGCGTTCGTCCGGCGCTGCGCTGAGTTCAACCTGATCCGGCTCTCGGCCGAGCCGCGGCCAGACGGTGATCGCGGCGGCAACGGCCGGCTCTACTTCGTGGCGGTTACGGAAGAGATGCACTTCGGCGGGCTCACGGCGCCCTGCGAAGGGTCATGTCGGGCAGATTCTCCATGTTCCGGTAGCCATCGCTGATCTCGAGGACGGTGAAGCCGCGGTGCTCGTAGAACGCGCGGGCATCGGTGTTCCGCTGAAAGACGTGCAGGGACACCCCGCCAGGGCTGTGCCGCCTGACCTCATCGAGCAGTAGCGTGCCGATGCCCTGGCGGCGGACGTCCGGTTGCAGATAGAGGTGTTCGAGCGTGTCGCCCTCAAGAGCGGCATAGCCGAGGATCTCCGCATCGCGCACCGCCACCCACGTGCGGCATGCCTTGAGCAGGACGTCCTCGACCCATCGGGTGACCTCGCTGTGATTGCGCGTCTGCGGGGGCAGGTACGGCATGGTCGCCGCCCGGGAGGTCATGTGGATCCGCGCGATCACCGCCGCGTCTGCCGCATCCGCGGGCCGGATCACTACCTTGCCGTCATCACTCACGGCAGGCTCGCCCGGGACGTCGGTGCGGCAAGCTCGGCCAGGTGGTGCAGCGAGTTGGTGAGATGCTCAGGGCCGAACGGCGGGAACTTGATGCCCCGGTCCCGGATGAACTGCGGCACCGCCGACCAGTCGTAGGTGAGCGTGATCTCAGTCTCGGACGGACCGAGGGGCGCCAGGTCGTAACGCCAGATCCAGCCGCCGAACTCCAGTTGGCCGTCGCCCTTCTCCTGCCCCGTCAGCCAGCCAATGGCGCGCGGCGGGTCGAGCACCTGGACCTTGTTAACCGTCTGGTAGTCACCGTCTGGATGGCCGGCGTGATACATTCCCATCCGGAAAATCTGCCCCACCTCGGTCAGCGGCGCCCGGTTAACGGATTCCTGAACCCAGCCGGTGCCATCGATCGCAGAATGGGTCGTCGGGTCCGCCAGCACCGCGAACACCCTAGCGGCGGGCACGGCGACAGTCAGGGCGGCGCTCACGTTCTCCTGGTCCATGGTGTGCACGCTCCTTGTCATCTCATCCCGAGCCTCCCGCAGGCGCGGAAGGGGGGCGTTCCCAGCATGCAGACGACGCGGCGAGGCGGAACTCATCGGTCGTGTGGGCGGAACCCGCACCCGTGCCACCGCTACCCCGACGGCCCCATCGGCTCCCATTCTGCTCCCAGAATCGGACACCGAGGTCAGAAGGTTCGGCCAAGACACCGAACGAGACTCGCCTGACCTGCGATTTCACGGGGGTGAGTGAGGGGATTCGAACCCCCGACATCCAGGACCACAACAATGCTGCCCGGCCGCAGAAGCGGCGGAAACCCCTGTAGTTCAGGTATTCCTAGTTGACCGGTTGCCATTCTCACACCCACTGATAGCCACCTGAGACCGTGTCGTCTGCCCCGCGGCGGGCGGCGAGCCCGACCTCAGCGCTCCGCAGGCAGGGCGAGCGCATGATCCCCCGCCTGCTAGCTGCCGCGATAGGTCGAATAGGCAAACGGGCTCAGG
>CAVOOC010000049.1:0-12687 GCA_963697445.1 uncultured Actinomycetes bacterium | reverse complement strand
GAGCAGTGCGGCGGCCGCCGGATCCGCCCGTAGGCGTACGCCTACACCTGGGGTCGTGCGGCGGCGAGGATCTCGCGGTGCAGGTCGAGGAGCTCCGGTATCTCGTCCCTGGCGGCGCGTCCCATCCCGCATTCGGTGCACACGCCCCAGGTCCGGCGGCCGGCCCGGCCGTTGCCGAGGGCGTCGTCGATCAGCCGGATCTGCTCCTGGGTCGTGCCGGGCACCTGGGCGGCCGGGTGATAGGGCACGAGCGCGAAGTAGAGCTCGGTCTGCGGCCCCGGAGCCAGCTCGGCCAGCGGCGCGAAGTAGCTGGAGTCGCGGCGGTGCTGGGGAACGGTGAACGAGACGAAGTCCACCGGGCGCCGCGCCGCCTGGCTCACCTCGTTCAGCAGCCGGACCTGCAGCCCGAGCGATTCCGGCTGCTTGAAGTGCTGGTGACCGTAGTCCCCGTAGCACAGGTGCATCCCGGCCGGGACGTCAGCGGGAACCTGGTCCAGGCAGCGGGCGAGGCGGGCGGCGATCGAGTCGAAGGCCGCCGGGCCGGCTCCGCTGAACCCGCGCTCCAGGACGCCGATTTCCACCGCGACATCCCACTGCACGGCGACCTGATCGTGCGGGACGCTGGCCAGGAACCGGTCAAGGTCGGCGAACAGCGCCTGCTCGTAGGAGCCGAACAGCTCATCGGCCTGCTCGGCGACCACCCACGCGCTCATCGAGGCCTGCGGAGTCGGGTACTGCACCTGGAAGCGCACGCCAGCGGGGATGACCTGCTCCTCGGCCAGCCGCCGGAACACCTCGTACGAGCCGAGGTAAGCGTCGGCGTAGCCCGGATCGGGCCACTGCACGTCGGCGGGACTGACGCCGTCGGCCAGCCGCACCTGCGGCATCTGCTGGTAGCCCTCGCCCGGGTTGTCGTGCGGTGCCGCAGGCTCCAGGAAGGGGGACTGCATAAACTTCTGCAGCTGGAAGCCGATCCAGTTTTCCCGCTCGCCGGTTTCCCCGTCGGGGATGCGCTGCAGGCCGGCCGGGTTGCGGCTGACGATTTCGCGCATCACGGTCTCGGTGTCGGCAAGGTTGAGACTGCCGTTGAAATGAATGCGAGTCGGCGGCATTGCGGACTCCTTCTCAGCTAGCTGTCACCACTGCCCGGCGTCGGGCGTGACGCCCTGCAGCCCGATGGTCCTGACCAGGCTGAGCTTATCCGCGTCAGCGCTGGCCGGGTCGGCTGTAAAGACGATGATCCGCAGGTCGCTGCCGTTGACGGTGAAGACGTCGCACTCACCGCGCGGATGGCCATGATCGGTCCCGACGGGCCCACCGGGATCTTCACCGACGAGCAGGGACGGGTCCCGTGGTGACCGCGCCCCACCGCCTGTCCCCCGCCACCCGGATGAGGACGGCCGCCCAGGTGCGGAACGGGCGCCACTTGGCGGCGATGGCCTCGATCTGCTCCGGGGTCAGCGGCTCGGGCCCGGTGCCGTAGAACCGGGCCGCGTAGCTGGCCAGCATCGGCTCCTGAAACGTGAGCACGTCGGTCACGCCGGTCCCGCGCAGCAGGATGAGCGTGGCATAGGTGGGCCCGATGCCGGGCAGCCGCTGCAGCTCGGCCAGGGCCTCGGCGGGATCGAGCGCCGCCAGCCGGGCCGGGCCGAGCGCGCCGTCCAGGGCGGCCCTGGCCACCGCGTGCAGCCGGGCGATACGGGCCGGCTCCAGGCCGCGGAACTCCTCGACGGCGAGCAGCCGCTGCGGCGTGGGGAACGCGTCGGCCGGCTCACCGCCGACGACGAAGCTGCGGCCGACCGCCTGGGCCAGCCGGGTCCGGATGACGGCCGCCTGGCTGCGCCGCCGCCGCGCCGAGATGACCGACCAGGCGGCCGCCTCGTACGGAGAGTGGAACAGTACCGGCCGCAGGCCCGGATGCGCCGCCTGCAGCTCGCCGATGACCGGGTCGCGCTGGCCGACCGCCAGCCATCCGGTGCCCGGGTGATCAAGGCTGAGCACGCGGCAGACCTGCTGCCTGACCGCGACCGGATCGGCCTCGCCGGTCACCGCGCCGTCGATCGTCCCGTCGTCGCGCTGGGTCAGGTGGACGGCGGCCTGGCCGTCCAGGTCGTCGGTCACGAAGGCCAGCCGCATCTCGCCGGCCTCCTGCTGGGGGCGGCCGGTGTTAGGGCCGAAGCCGAAGGCGGCGGCCGCGGCCAGCGAGAACGGCGTGTCGGGTGTGATGGTGAACGTTGTCATCGGGCATCAACCTCCGGTGGGAAGCGACGCTATGCGGACGTACCGACACTCCCGCCGGTGGCTACGCGGTCAGATCGTCTTGATCCCGGCGGGGCCACGGCATCCCTGTCTGTTGTCCCGTGCTCCGTTCGGCACGATCTAATCATTTGACCTGGGAACCGAGCGCGGCGGCGCGGGTAAAGACGCAGCTACTACGATCAAGGGTCATGACCGAGCCGCCGTCGCTGTCGCTGGCTGAGTGGGTCGTGGTCGGGGTGATCGGGGAGCGGCCCGCACACGGCTTCGCCGTCTCGGTGCTCACCGCCGACGACGGGGAACTGGGGCGGATCTGGCACATCCCGCGGCCGGCCATCTACCGCGCGCTCGGCCGGGTGGAGGCGGCCGGGCTGCTGCACCCGGACTCGGTCGAGCCGGGCCGCGGCCCGCAGCGGACCATCTACTCGATCACGCCGGACGGGCGGGACGCGCTGGAGACCTGGCTGAGCACCCCGGTCCGGCACGTCCGCGAGGTCCGCTCGCACCTGCTGATGAAGCTCGCCCTGCTCGACCGGGCCGGCCGCGATCCAGCCGACCTGCTGGTGCGGCAGCGAGACGTGCTTGAGCCGATCGCCCGGGCGATCATGGCCGAGCGGTCGGAGCGGGACGGCTTCGACACCACCCTGCTGGCCTGGCGCCGGGCCACGGCCAGCGCGGCGCTCAGCTTCCTCGACGACCTCATCGGGCCCGTTCCCCGGTCGTTACGCCGCCGCCACAGCGGCCCGCGGGCAGTCCCACATAGAGACCTGCTGCCTGATCAGCTGCCGTTCGGCGGGTACAAGCAGTCCGGCTGGGGCCGGGAGATGGGCCACGAGGCGCTCGAGGCCTACACCGAGGTCAAGGCCGTCACCGCGCAGCTCTAACCGCGCACCCGTTGCGGGACCGGCGTGCCGTGCCGGTCCCGCAACGGCGCCGCGGCGGTTCGCGGTCAGCCGGCGAGGAAGTCCGCCAGGATGGGAGCGAGAGCCGCCGGGCTCACCTCGTGGGTCTGGCCCGGCAGGGCACGCAGTGATGCCTGCGGCATCGCCTGGCTCAGCGTGCGGGCCGTGCCGGCCATGAAGGGGAAACTCGCGTCACCGTACATCACCAGCGCCGGCACCTGGACGCGGGCCGCCTGCTCGGCGGGCACCGCGCCGTCCTTGCCCAGGATGGCCGTGTGGTCATAGGCGAGCGTCGGGGCGATGGCCTCCATGCCCGCCCAGAAGGGCGCCTGGCGCAGGCCGGCGATCTGATCGGCGGGGGTGCCGACGAGAGTCATGAAGGCGGCCACCGCGTCGCCCGGGCGGCCGTCGCCCAGCGCCTCGGTCAGCTCAGTGATGTACTCCCCCCAGGCTCGCTGCGCGGCCGGGTCGTCGTTGTAGGGCGCCTCGTACATCGCGAGCCTGGTGACCTTGCTGCTGCCGAGCCTGACCGCCGCATCCATGGCCAGCGCCGCGCCCGAGGAGTGACCGTACAGGCTCGCCGACCCGCCGGCCTCGTCGATCAGCGCCTCGATGTCCTCGATCTCCCGGTCGACCGCGTACGGCAGCGTGTCCCCGCTGTCCCCGCGGCCGCGGCGGTCGTAGCTGTAGGTGGTCACGCGCGGCGCGAGCAGGCCCGCCAGTTCCGTCTTGGCGTTGGACATGCGGGTGCACAGGGCGCCGTTGACCACGATCAGGGCCGGCCCCTCGCCTTGCTTGTCGTAGGCGATCTGGGTGCCATCGGGTGAGTGGGCAATGTGCATGGTCGTCTCCTCAGGGCTTGTGTTGGTTAGACCTGCCGCGCTGGCCGCGCTCACTGGCCGCCGGCGAGCTTGCCGAGGTAGGCGGCGAAGCGGTCGAGCGACGTCAGGAAGCCGGCCTGCGCCTGCGGGCTTCGGAAGGCCGCGGGCACCTTCGCCTGGCGGATATGGATCTCGGTGCGGCCATCGCCGAGATCGGTGAACGTCGAGGTGGTCGTCATCCCGCTGTCGGGCTCGGTCCACACGAGCCGTTCCGGCTCGGTGACCTCGGCAAAGACCGCGCGCGTGGCGTACTGGCTGCCGTCGGCGTCGCTGACCATGACGGTCTCGAAGACGCCGCCCGGCCGCGGATCGACCCTGATGCTCTCCAGCGGGGTGCTCACGCCGGCCGGGCCCCAGAAGTGGGTCAGGTGCTCGGGCTCGATCATGCACCGGAAGACGAGTTCCCTGGGTGCATCGAAGGTCCGGGTAAAGCTGAGCTCAGCCGCTCCCGGCACTTGGTCGGTCATCGCTCTGCCCTCTCGTCCGCGGTGCCGGGTGCCTGCTGGATGTCGCGCAGGTGCTGGTCGAGCTGGTCGAACCGCTCCGTCCAGATCCGCCGGTTCTCCTCGATCCAGCCGGCGGCCGCGTCAAGGGCCGCCCGTTCCAGGCGGCAGGGCCGGAACTGAGCGCGCCGGGACCGCGAGATGAGCCCGCAGCGCTCCAGCACCTTGAGGTGCTTGGAGATCCCCGGGAGCGTCATGTCGAAGGGCGCCGCCAGCTCGTTCACCGTGGCGTCCCCTGCCGTCAGGCGCGCGACGATCGCCCGGCGGGTAGGGTCCGCCAGCGCGGTGAAGGTGGCATCGAGCTGGTCCGCCGCAGCACTCATAAGATGTACTTAACCGCACGGTTAGTTAGCTGTCAAGTTAACTAACCGGATGGTCGGCGACGTCCAGGATCCTGCGCGTGGCTTGCTCCGCATCCCGGCCGCGTCCACGCCCCGAGCCGAAAGCAGCACCACCTGCGCCCGCCGCCACGTGAGCGCCGACCCGGGCAGACGTAACCTGCGGCGACTAGCCTCGGGCTTTCGCCAGTGACCGGCCGGTCTTGATCGTTTGCATATAAAAAGCGCCTTTGGCCTGGGAGGATAGGGCTTGTCTAGGGTCCTGTCCGCACCAAGCCGAAGGCACTTATCCCGTGCAGAATACCGCGCGCCTCCGCAAGATCACCGTGTCCGCCGACGGGACGGGGCTGGTGTCCCAGGCCGGGACGCTGCTGCTGGCCGAAACGGCCCGGGTGACGGGCCTGGGCCGGGGCTTGTCGGCGGGGCTGGGGCGGTGGCGGGCGCCGCGAGCGGTGCATGATCCGGGGAAGATCTTGTCAGACCTGGCCATGACGCTGGCTCTGGGCGGGGACTGCCTGGCTGATGTCGCGGTGCTGCGCGCCGAGCCGGAGCTCGCTGGGCCGGTGGCGTCCGATCCGGTGATCTCCCGGCTGGTCAGCGCCCTGGCGGCGGAGGGGCCGCGGGCGCTGCGGGCGATCCGCCGGGCCCGGGCGGCGGCCCGGGAGCGAGCCTGGGCGCTGGCTGGCGACGCCGCGCCGGGCGCGGACGGGTCACTGATCCCGGTGGACCTCGACGCCACGATCGTGCTCGCGCACTCAGAGAAGGAGAAAGCTGCTCCGACCTGGAAGAAGACCTATGGGTTCCATCCCCTGGCCGCGTTCGCTGATCACGGTGCCGGGGCGGGCGGGGAGGCCTTGGCCATCGTGCTGCGCGCCGGCAACGCGGGGTCCAACACCGCCAGCGAGCACATCGAGGTGACCCGGCTGGCGCTCGCGCAGCTGCCCCGGAAGCTGCGGCGCCGGGTGCTGATCCGCACCGATTCCGGCGGCGGCACCCACGACTTCCTGGCCTGGCTTTCGAGCCCGGGCCACCGGCTGCACTACTCGATCGGCATGACCATCACCGAAGACATGCAAGACGCCATCCTGGCCCTGCCGGACCGGGTCTGGGAGCCGGCGTATGACGCCGGCGGGCAGGCGCGGCCGGGCGCCTGGGTGGCGGAGCTGACCGGCCTGCTGGATCTGGCCGGGTGGCCAGAAGGGATGCGGGTGATTGTCCGCAGGGAACGCCCCCACCCCGGCGCCCAGCTGCGCTTCACCGACATCAACGGCCACCGGTTCACCTGCTTCGCCACCGACGCCCGGCGCGGGCAGCTCGCGGACCTGGAACTGCGCCACCGCCGTCGCGCCCGCTGTGAGGACCGGATCCGGTGCGCGAAGGACACCGGGCTGCGTAACCTGCCGCTGCACGGCTTCGCACAGAACCAGATCTGGTGCGAGCTGGTGGCCATGGCCAGCGAACTGCTGGCCTGGATGCAGATGCTCGCGCTGGAGGGCCCCGCCCGCGGCTGGGAACCCAAACGGCTGCGGCTGCGGCTGTTCGGCGCCGCCGGGCGCCTGGTCCGCGGCGGCCGCCGCCTGCGGCTGCGCCTCGCCGCCACCTGGCCCTGGGCCGACCAGCTCACCGCCGCGATCACCCGCCTGCAGGCCTACACCCCCGGCTGACCAGCACCAATCGCCTCTACGACCAGAAAGGACAAACCCCAGGGCCGGTGGAACCCCGCCCACCCGGCGCGACAGCCGGGAAGCAAGGCACGGCTACAGACCGAAAAAGGCCACCCGCCGCAGCCCTCTGCCAGACGGATCAAGATCGCGAAACATCGAGGCTAGGATCGCGCTATGCCGCGTACGGATAGGGGATCGCGGGTGATCGCCGCGTCACCCGAGCGTGCCTGGGCCGCTCTCGTCGATCCAGGGGCGCTCCTGAAATGGCTTCCTCCTGGCGAGATGACTGGCAGGTTCGAGCGATTCGACGCCCGGCCCGGCGGCTCGTACCGGATGGTGCTGACCTATTCCGACGCGTCTGGCGCACCGGGCAAGGCGAGCGCAGATTCCGATATCGTCGAGGCTCGCTTCGTCAACATCGTCCCCGGCGAGCGGATCGTGCAGGCGGTGGACTTCGTCTCCGACGACCCCGCCAACGCCGGCACCATGACCATGACCTGGGAGGTCACCGCAGTAGAGGCAGGGACGCGCGTCAACATCACTGCCGAGGACGTCCCAGACGGCATCTCCGCAGAAGACCACGCCGCAGGGCTGGCTTCTTCCCTGACGAAGCTCGCCGCCTACCTAATCGAGCACTGATCACGATCAGTTCGGCTGCGGCGTTCGCGGACCGGAAATCACCAGGCGATGCTCGTTAGGTAGGGCGCGGCCAACCATGTAGCCGCGAAGATCGATTGCACCAGATACTCAGCCCGGCCACAGCAAGCCCTAGTCCTCCCGTCACCGTAAGATTGGCGTGCCGTCGGGTGCGTCGCCGTGTCCTGATAAGATCGCGCAACTCCCCGCGCGTTTCCGCGTACGCTATTTCCTCGGCGCTATACAGGAGGCGTTCCAGGTCACTGGCAAGCCGTTCTGGATCCGCCTTACCTGTCTGGCGGAACTCTTCCAGGCGTCTCAATGCCTTTTTCCGCGCCGGATCAGCGCGGATCGCAAGTAGCGTTTCTGCGGGCAGGCGGCCAGGCGCCCGAGGGCTCAACGCGAACGGGCGCATGGGTACGTTGCGAAGTCGGCAGGCGCGGCCGACGCAAATACGCTTTCCCGGCCGAAAGCTTCACCAGGATCTCCGGCATATCTGGCAATTTGTGATCCGATGAGCCAGAGTGCGGCTCCGCTGGGGGAGGCATGCGTCCACTGTAGGCCGCGCCGCCTGGCCGTCAGAGCGCCAGCAACCGATCGAGAGTGGCCCGGTCCGCCCCGGCCGCGTCGAGGATCTTGGTCCGGCTTGCCGCCCCGGCTACCAGCGTGACTGCATAAGGGCGAACACCGAAAGTCGCGGCGACCGCGGCCAGCGCAGCCGCCGTGGCCGATCCGTCCACAGCACGAGCGCTGACGAGGACCACGAGCGCGCCATCATGCTCGCCGCCAACGCCAGGACGAGCAAATCCGGGCCGGACTCTGATGGTGATCCGCATGAGGACTGCGAGCTATTTGGCGTCCGTCACCGGTGTCGCCGGGTAGTACGAGCCGACGACTTCGGCAGCGGTGGGCACGGGGGTGGTGGCGACCCGGGCTGCTGAGTCGCGGCCGAATTCCTTGAACGCCGCTAGTTCGGGCAGGGGGTTCGACCCATCTGGCGTGTCCGCCGACGAAACGTGCACGAACGGCACCCCGTCGTCGAGGCGCATGACCTTGTACTCGACGTTACCTGGCTGCTCAGCGCGCAGTTGCTCAAATACCGCTTCGATCAAACGGACGTGCTCGGCGACGGCCTCGGGCCGGACCTGATAGCTGACGACTACGCTGCTGATCACGCACCACCCCTTTTGGTGGCTCGGCCCCGCCTCCTGCTCCAGGCTGGAGGCAGGCAGGCACGCAGTATGAACCGTTCGCCTAGTCCTCGCGACCGCGGAGCTAGGCTGAGATGTGATCACTTGCGTCGTCGAGTACGTGATCGATCCGGCGAAGATCGACGTCTTCGAACGCTTCGGCCGCCAGTGGATCGAGCTGGTCAATCTGCACGGTGGCACGCACCATGGCTACTTCCTGCCGGCCGAGGGCGCGAGCGATAGAGCCCTCGCGCTGTTCAGCTTCTCGAGCCTTGCCGCCTACGAGCAGTACCGCGCGCTGTTCGGCACAGATCCCGACTTCATCGAGGCGGACCGTATCAGGGACGACAGCGGCTGCGTGGTTCGCTACGAACGAACCTTCATGCGCCCCGTCCTTCCCGGGCATCCCGGGTAGCAGGCACCCTCATGGCGTCAGAACTGAATGCCGCGGGTCAGCGCGCCGTCGACGAGCAGGTTGGAACCGGTGATGAAGCTTGCCGCCGGGCTGGCCACGAAGACCGCCGCGCGGGCGATCTCCTCGGGTTTCGCCATCCGTCCGGTCGGGTTCAGCGCCATGGCCTGGGCGAACAACTCGGGAAGGTTCTGCTCGATGTTCTCCCAGACACCACCGGGAAAGTAGGTGTTACCCGGAGACAGGCTGTTGGCCCTGATGCCTTTGGCCGCGAGCTGGTAAGCCAGCCCCTGGGTGTAGTGGATGATCGCCGCCTTGAACGTGCCGTAAGGTCCCGCGGCGAAGTCGATCTCCCGGCCGGACACGCTCGCGATCGTCACGATCGAAGCCGCGTCGCTGCGTTCCAGATGCGGCATGGCCGCGTTCACCAGCCGGACTGTGTGCATCATGTCCACGTCGAAGCTTGCCCGCCAGTTGGCTGGCTCGTCAGGGATCGCCAGCGCGCTGACGTTGGCTACCACGATGTCTATGCCACCGAGCCTGGCGGCACTGTCAGCGACCCATCGCTGCATGCCCTGCTCGTCCGCGACGTCAACAACGTGGCCCACCGCGACACTGCCGCGCTTGGTGAGGGCCTCAACCGTGTCAGTTACATCCCGCTCCGTGCGGGCGCACAGCCCGACCGCGGCGCCCTCAGCGGCGAGCGCATCCACGATCGCCCGCCCGATTCCCCTAGTGCCGCCTGTTACGAGGGCACGACGCCCCTGCAGGCCCAGATCCACTACCGCCTCCTCGATGAATACGACAGATCGTTTCCCATCGCGCCCAGAGTGCACCGCTGACTTTCGCTCTCAGGGGCCTTACCGGCCGATTTTCGCGGCGACCTCACGCAGGTTCCGGTGCATGCCGTGATAGGCAGCCGCCGTGGGTAGCAGCGCCTTCGCGACCTTCGTGACGGCGCTGTAGTTAGCGTCCACGACATTGGCCAGCGGGGCCTGGCTGGTCTGCGACAGCAATTGGTAAGCGTCCAGCTTGTCCAGCCCGTGCAACTCACTAAGCCACATCACCATGCCGACCTGGCTCACCCGCCAGGCGTCCTCAAGCGGCAGGCTCGATCCCACCACCACAAGATGGTCATCAGTCTCGATCCGCGGCCAGGCCGGCGCGCCGCCCTTGATCAACTCCACGATGAGCGTGACATCCATCGCACCTTCTACCGCGGTGCCGCACGCCTCACCCTCGCCTTGCCGGTAGTGTCCGTCGCCCACCGAGAACAGCGCCCCGGCTACGTTGACCCCTAGATAGCACGTCGCGCCGGCGCGCATTTCCGGGGTATCCATGTTCCCGCCGAACGTGTCGGGCACCAGCGAGGAGCGCACCTCACCCGCTGCCGGGGCGACGCCAACGGTGCCAAGCATGGGATCCATCGGCAGCTCCAGGCGGAAGTCGCTGGCCTGAGCCTGGAACTCGACGGTCCACCGCTCTCGGTGCACCTCATAAATCCAAGTGCGTTCCGGCAGCGGGTCCTGCAGGGTGGCAGTGCGGTCTGTGCTTGTCAGCCCGCCGAAGAGCGGGATGGTGCAGGAGGCCCCGAAGTTCCGCGCCGGGCTGAGCTCTGCGAAGTGCAGTGCCAGAGTGTCGCCGGCCTCGGCGCCCTCCACGTAGAACGGGCCGGTCTGCGGGTTGACGAACGGCATCGTCAGCGACGTGCTCGGCAAATCCGTGGTGCGCCGGATGTTGCCGCAGAACGCGTCCTCAGTCCACAGCCTCAGTACGGTTCCTGGCTCCACCTTCCGGACGGGTGCCACGCCACCGAACGTAAATGCGTACTGCCCGCGCTCTGGGCGGAACTCGACAACCTCCATCGGCGATCTTCCTCTCCTGCTCAGCGCAGTGACACGTGCGAGCTGTTCGGTTCCCGGCGGCCCCGGCGTAGCCGAACATCCCGCCAGTGTGTCCCGCCCCCCTCGGGCCTCGCAAGCAGCCGCAGGCGCAGAGATACCTCGTTGCATGATCATGAGCGCCCTGTTCGTTTCGTCAGCCGCCGCTCCGATTGGCTGGTCTCGGCCGAGTCCCGTAGCTGCGACATCGACCGGTCGTAGGGCTTTCCCTGATCAGGCTCAGCGAGCCATCAGGGAAAGGTGGGGGGACTTCCCGATGGTGCGACAAAGCGCACGGCGCCACGCTGGGGTCATGAGCGCCAAACCAGCCAGCTTGTGCTGGTTCCTGGTTTCGCCACGCTGCTGGACACAGCCACGCTGTCACTCGCCGCGGCGCTTGCGCTGCCGTCATCCCGGGCCACCTGACCGCGCCGCCGTAGACCGCAAGCTGCTCACCTACACCACCGCGCCGCTGCGCCACGCCACCACCATGACCGGCCTGGGCCGGGTAACCCTCGACGTGACCAGTATCCGCGGCGCGAGCCACGGCGCCCTGCACGCCTACCTGGAGGACGTCCAGCGGGGCGGTCGTGTCACCTACGTCACCGAAGGCGAACTGGCACTCGCCGACCGCGCCGTGGCACCCAAGCGAGACAATCCCGGATGGCGCCAGCTGCGCACCCCCCGCACCTACACGAGCGCCAACGCCTCGCCCTTCCCGCTGGGCAAGCCCCAGCAAGTGACGTTCGACCTCCTGCCGACCTCCGTCCTTTTCCGCGCAGGCGAGAGGATCCGGATAGCGATCGCCGCCGCTGACCCCAGCGCATTCCAGACGCTGCCCGCGAATGGCAAAGCCACCTACCGAATCAGCCACAGCCCCGCGAACCCTTCCGACGTAGAGCTGCCCATAATCAGATGAGAGTCATCTGGCAGGTACAAGACTACCGTTGTGTACCATGAGAGCAATGAAGGATCAGCCCAGGTCAGGCCGGCCAACCGCCACCCTGCGGGCGGCCATCTACGTCCGCATCTCCTCCGACCGGGAGGGCGCCGGGCTGGGCGTGGCCCGGCAGGAGGAGGACTGCCGGGCGCTGTGCGAGCGGCTGGGCTGGCAGGTCACCAACGTATACGCCGACAACGACATCTCGGCCTACTCGGGCAAGAAGCGGCCCGAGTGGGACCGGCTGAACGCCGACATCGGTGACGGGCTGGTGGATGCGATCGCGTGCTGGCACGTGGACCGGCTCACCCGCTCCCCCCGGGAGCTGGAAGACGTGATCGACCTGCACGACCAGCACGGCATCCAGCTTGCCACCTGCACCGGCGACATCGACCTGTCCACCCCCACCGGCCGGTTCATCGCCCGCGCCCTGGGCGCGGCCGCCCGGCATGAATCGGAGCACAAGGCCGAGCGGCAGCGCCGCCAGCTCCGCCAGGCGGCCCAGGCGGGCAAGGCCAATGGCGGCCAGCGCGGCTACGGCTACACCGCCGACCGGTCGGCGCTCATCGAGGCCGAGGCCGAGGTGATCCGGGAGTACGCCCGCCGCGCGCTGGCCGGCGAGAGCCTCAAAGAGATGGCCAACGACCTGAACGCCCGCGGCATCCGCACTAGCACCGGACGGCTCTGGTCCCGGTCGGCGCTGAAACTGGTACTGATCTCGGCGCGGATCTCCGGCCGCCGCGAGTACACCCCGACCGACAGCTACGAGCACGGCCACAAGCCGCTGCTGGGCCAGATCACCGCGACCGGCTGCTGGCCCGCCATCCTCTCGGTGACCGAGTCGGACCGGCTGCGCGCCCTGCTCACCGCCCCCGGCCGGGACCGGAACCCCGGCCGGGTTCGTACCGGTACCTGCTGTCGGGCATCTTCGCCTGCGGCCGCTGCGGCAACCCGATGTACGGCCTGCCGCATGAGGGCGGCCCGGTACATCTGTGTCAAGGCCCCCGGCCGGCCGGGCTGCGGCCGGATCAGCGTGTTTGCCGATCTGGCCGAGGCCGAGGCCCGGGACCGGATCCTGACCGTGC
>CAVOOC010000048.1:0-81774 GCA_963697445.1 uncultured Actinomycetes bacterium | reverse complement strand
AACCGGCGCGGCCCGCTCCCGCTGCGCTGGGTATACCTCCACCTGCTGCGCGAGCTCGCTCAGCACTGCGGGCACGCAGACATCCTGCGCGAGCAGCTCATCAACGAGTAGCGCGTCAGGTGTCCGCTCATAGCCGCCGTGGGGGCGACGGTCTTCACTCACGACAGCCGTCGCCGCTCACGGTGTGAGCAGGATCTTGCCGATGTTCTGCCGTTGCAGGATCCGGCGCTGGGCAGCCGCGACGTCGGCAAAGGGATAGACCGCGTCGATGCGTGGCTTGATCCGGCCGGCCTCCCAGAGCGCGAGAACCGCCTGCAGTTCTTCCCGGAGGATGGCGATCTCACCCCACAGACGGCCGATGTTAACACCGCTGACCGTGCGGTTGTGATTCATCAGCTGCAATGGTGTCAGCAGCGGGATGACGAGCGCCTGGGAGGGGGCATGGGCGGGGTGGCGCCGCTGCCCGCTCGCCAGGTTGGCGAACCCGAACGCGACCAGCCTGCCGCACGGGCGCAGCAGCTTCAGCCCCTTCTTCCAGTCTTTGCCGCCCAGCGGGTCCAGGACAACATCAACGCCTTCGCCGCCGGTCAGCCGCCGGACCTCGGCCGCGTAGTCGCCGGCGGTAGTCGATGGGATGCGCGCAGCCCTCGGCCCGCAGCGCCTCGTGCTTCGCGGCCGAGGCCGTGCCGAAGACCACCAGCCCGTCAACGGTCCGGCACAGCTGCAGCACCGCGGTCCCGACCCCGCCGGCGGCCATGTGCACCAGCACCCGCTCGCCGGGGCGCACGTTGGCGACGCGGAACAACAGGTGGTAGCCGGTCAGATAGTTGAGCGGGATAGCCGCGGCCTCCTCGAAACTCATCCCGTCCGGGATCTCAAACACCTGCTCGGCGGGTACGCACACCACATCCGCATGACCGCCGAAATGCGTCAGGGCGAGCACCCGCTGGCCTACCGCAGGACTTTCGGTGCCAGGGCCGAGGGCGTCCACTACGCCCGCCGCCTCGTAGCCGACCACGCAAGGCAGCTTCGGCGCATCCGGGTACAGCCCCTGCGCGGCCATCACGTCGGCAAAGCACAGGCCTGCCGTGCGGACCCGGATGCGCACCTGGCCCGCCGCAGGCTCTGGATCGGCCGTTTCCCGCACCTCCAGCGCCTCGGGACCGCCCGCTCTAGTGATCCAGACCGCTCGCATGACCAACCCCTGAAGGGTCACCAGGCACAGGCCGGACCCATGCCTCCCACTGCTCGAATCAAGTTCAGCTTCGCCGACCCTATGCGACCGATCACAGAGCCGCTAGCTGGCTGCAGAAACTTCGCTTCTGCCGCCGACGGTGTGCGCCGTCATCGACTCCGAACGGTGCCTGACGCCGACTCGGGCGCTACCTCTACGCTGCCGACTCGCATCGGCGAAGATGGGCTTGGGTCTCCTGCTCTGCATGGATACCTCGAACCGGGTCAGGCAGTGGATCACCCCAGCTGACACCAATTTCCGGTCCGCAGTACTACCGCGGCCTAGCCCTGCTTGCGCCTATTGCCACTGGACAGGCCGGATGCGATGATTTGCACGCGCAGAAGCGGTTCGTCCGCGCCAATTTGGCCCGTTAGTGACCGTTTTGCACAGATGGTAGCCGGTACCCGCAGGCCCGGGTCCCGGGATTAGCGGCGCACAGCCACAAGCTGCCCTGGGTCCCCCGTGCGCAGAACCAGCCACCTCGAGCCCAAGAACACGTCCTACTAGCCAAGGGATCCGCGGATGAGACGACACCCCACTCGCATGGCCTTGGTGGCCGCCGCCGTCACCGTGACCACGATCGGATTCACCGGCTCCTCGGCCAGCGCGAACGGCTGGCATGGCCCCGGCCTGCCGCGACACGTCTTCGCCCCCTACTTCGAGACGTACGACACCAGCACGGGTCTGGCCGCCCTGTCCCAGCAATCCGGGGCCCGGTACCTGTCGCTCGCGTTCCTGCAGACCGCGGCGCCCGGCTCGTGCACGGCGTACTGGGACGGCAACACGACCCAGCCGATCTCACAGGCCAGCTTCGGCGCCGACATCGCCGCCATCCAGGCGGAAGGCGGGAACGTCATCCCGTCGTTCGGCGGCTTCGCCGCGGACACCACCGGCACCGACATCGCCGACAGCTGCACGAGCGTCTCGGGCATCGCCCAGGTCTACGAGAGCCTGATCACCACCTACAACGTGCCGCGCATCGACCTGGACGTCGAGGGGAACTCGGTGAACGACCCCGCCGCGATCAACCGCCGCAACGAGGCGATCGTCCAGGTCGAGTCCTGGGCCGCCGCCCACCACCGCAGGATCCAGTTCTCCTACACGCTGCCCACCTTCCCCAACGGGCTGCCGGCGGCCGAGCTGTCCGTCGTGCAGAACGCGGTCGCGGACGGCGCCGTGATCAGCACGGTGAACCTGCTGACCTTCGACTACTTCATCGGCACCCAGCAGGACATGCTGGCCGACACCGAGACCGCCGCCGCCGCCCTGGTCGGCCAGCTGCAGTCGCTGTACCCCGGTGACTCATCACGGCAGCTGTGGCAGATGGTCGGCGTCACCGACATGCCCGGCATCGACGACTTCGGTACCGACGAAACCTTCACGCAGGCCAACGCGCTCCCGCTGCTGCGCTGGGCCGATCGGATGGGGATCGGCACCCTGTCCTTCTGGGCCCTGCAGCGCGACAACGGCGGCTGCCCCGGCACCAAGGGCGCTGGCACCTGCTCCGGCCTCACCCAGCCGACGTGGTTCTTCAGCCACATCTTCGAGCACTTCACCAGCTGAGGCGGGGGCTCAGATCCGGGGATGGCCCGCTAAGTGGCCGGGTGCCCCTCCACCGTCAAGGGCACCCGAAGATCACCATCAAGGGCACCCGAAGATCACCGTCAAGGGCACCCGAAGATGCTTTCTCCGGAGCGGTTAGAAAGGATCTTCGGGTGCCCTTGAGCGGTGGAGCCTCTGCACCCCCTCCGGTCAGAAACCAAGGGGCCAGGCCTGAGCCTGCCCGGACCGGACGCGAGCCCATCCCCTGTACGGGTGCGGGCGGTCACGGTGGTGCCAACTGCCGGGCGGCGGTAGACGACTTGCCCTTTACGTGCCTGATCGGCCGGTCAACGCCGGGTAGTTGCGGTCTCTCCCGGACAGCCCGTACACCCGCTCACCTGCGGACAGGCAGGCTGACCCGCTGCGCGAACCGACCTTCCGAGCCTTTGATGTCCTGTACGGACGCCGGTTCCGCGGCTCGTTGCTGGGGCAATCACGCTCTGTGGGACGGACCTCGGTTGCTTGGCGGGCCGGGTCGCCGTGCCGCGTGGTGTGAGAGCGCGGGTTTCCGAGCGTGGTGACCATGCGCAACCGGTCATTGGGCCGCCTGGCTCGGTGCGGGCTGGCGTGGCATTGGGGTAGGTAGGGCATATGGAGCCAAGTGCAGCTGGTGCTGCCCACACGGCCGCCGCGCCCGCGGACCGGCTGGGAAAGCTGTCTGCTTCCGCTCGCGGCTGGCATACCATCCAGGTGGCCGTGCTGGGTTTCATCGGCATCTGCGGCGTCTTGCGCACCGCGAGCAGTCCGGCCCCGCGAGCGGTCCAGTGGCTGGCCGCGGCGCTGGCCGTCGCCGCCCTGGCGGCCGCGTGCGTGGCGATCTTCACGGTCGGGCGGGTCGCTTACCCGGTCGGTGACGGCGCTGACGGCGCCAGCGCTGCGCCGGGTGCCGCTGCCCGGCTGCGTGCCGGGATCCGGCTCACGATTGTGGCTTTGATCCTGGCGGTGATCGCCACGCTCTCGGGCTGGTGGCCAGCGTCCAGCACCACCGCTGCTGTCGCCGTCACCGCCATCAGCGGCCAGGCCTGGTGTGGCCCGCTCGTCAGCGGGCCAGCCGGTGCCGTCAGCGTCCGTACCGCCAGCGGCGTCATCACTGTGCCCGCCCGGGCCATCGCCCAGGTCCGCCCCGTCGCGCAGTGCTAGCAGGCCCGGCAGGCACCGGCTCACCGGCGATCTGCTCGGCATCCCGGCCCCCGAGCCGACGCATCCAGCAAACCCCGTCTAGTCACCGCCGCCGAAGCGCCCGGCCCAACTGACGCGCCCGAGCCGCCTTATGGGCGGTGACTCGACTGCCAGTGTGCTACTGCAGTTGCACCGCAGGGAGTGTTCTGCTCGCGGCGGGTGCCCGGTGACAGCGGCTGGACCAGGTGCTGGGACAGCTGCGGCTGGGGCGGCCGGGCTATGCGGCTGGGAGTTGTTGTGGCAGGCCGGGTCAGTGCGGGTGGCTTCCCGGTGGTCGGCGACGGAGGTCATCAGCTTGTCGGCGCCGCTGAGCCGGTTGAGGGCCGGGCCCAGGCCGGGGAAGTAGTCCATGAGCGCTTTGAGAGCCGGCCCGGGCCGATGCTGACGACGATCTCGGCTTTGGGGTTGCCGATGGCGCGCAGCGTGGCCGCGGCGACCTTCTGCGGGCTCACGGAGAAGGCGGTGCTGGCGGTCAGGCCGGTCTCGGCGAGGGTGCGGGCGCTGACCCCGGTGTCCTTGACCGGGCCAAGGATGATGCTGGTGGCCGTTACCCCGGTGTCCCGGTAGTCACTGTGCAGCACCCGGCTGAAGGCGGTGAGCCCGTCCTTCGCCGCCGCGTAGGCCTCGGTGTACGGGAAGCTGGTGTGCCCGGCCAGCGAGGAGATGCTGATGATCCGGCCGTATCGCCGTTCGAGCATGCCGGGCAGCAGGAGCCGGGCGAGCAGCAGCGGGCTGATCAGGTCAACTTGCAGCACGTTCCCGATTCGGCCGGGGTGAGCACGTGGAAGCGGGTCTGCGGCTCGGTCGCCGCGTTGTTGACCAGCACGTCCACGGTGCCTAGCTCGGCGGCGGCCGCGTCGGCGATCTGGCGGGCGCGTCGGGTTGCCGAGGTCGACCGCCGCGACCGCGCCTTGCAGCTGTCGTCTCCAGTTCCCCGGCCAGGCGGGCGAGTTCGGCTTCAGCGGCCACCAGCAGCAGGTTCATGTGCCGGGCGCGAGGCCCGGGCGATGTACTGCCCGATGCCGTGCGAGGCGCCGGTGACGATGGCGTTGCGCGGTTCCATTCCGCACGCTCCCTCCGCTTGCCCCCGACTCTGTCAGAAGCTAAGATAATCTTATTACAAGACAATCTAACCGAGAGACAGCAAATGCGCAAACCAGTCCGGCCAAGCAGCAGACCGGGCGGTGGCCAGCTGCTGTTCGTGACGCAGCAGGCGGCGCAGGCCCTGGCCATCGAGCGGCTGCAACCGCTCGGGCTATCCCCCCGGGCCTGGGAGTGCTGAGCACGCTGACCGAATCCGGGCCGCTGACCCAGATCGAGCTGGCCACCACCATGTCATCGACCGCACCGCGATGGTTTACCTGCTCGACGAGCTCGAAGACCAGCCTGGTCGAACGGGTGCGCAGCCCGCAGGACCGCCGCGCGTTCCTCATCCACCTGACCCCCGCCCGCGCGCACGCAGCGCGCCCGCTCGCCGCGCCAACCCTGCTCACCCTCCACGCGCCGACGCCGGCACCTGATTGACCTGCTGCGAATCGCGGCCCAACTGACGCAACCCGAGCCGCCTGCGCCCGAGCCGTCGTTAGGTGTGGATTCGCTGGCCCGGTGGGTCATCAACTCAGGCGTCCAGAGTTGGGTGATCTGTGTGCACTTCATCCCACCGGAGCACTGGCTATTTACTCACGTGCAGATATGACGGCCTGAAGGTCGGTGAGGACAGGGGCCTGGCCGGCTACGCCTTCACCCAGACCGAGACGTGCGAACGGCTGTCGCCGGTGAAGGGAGCCCGGTTCCAGCCAGCCCAGCGCTCCTCCAGCCGCAGGCCTGCCAGCCTTGCCATCAGGTCGAGCTCGGCGGGCCAGACATAGCGGAATGGCACCACACCATATGCAGGCTTGCCGTCGCGGAAGGTCACATGATGCGAGCTGAATGACTGGCTGACCAGGTCGTCGTAGACATCAAAGCCGAGGTGGCCGGCACTGACGTCGAAGGGCACCGTGTTCTGGCCGGGCGGCAGCCGCCGCAGGTCCGGCACGCCAACCTCGACGACGAACCGGCCGCCGAGGGCCAGGTGGGCGGCAGCGTTCGCGAAGCAGTTGACCTGAGCGTCCTGGGTGGTGAGATTGCTGATCGTGTTGAAAACCAGGTAGACCAGCGAGAACATGCCGGCCAGCCTGGTCGTGGCCATGTCACCGATGGTGACACCGATGCGGTCGCCGCCCGGCTTGGCCCGCAGCCGTTCCACCATCGCCGCGGACAGCTCGATGCCGTGGACCTGCAGGCCCCTGGCGGCCAGCGGCAGCGCGATCCGGCCAGTGCCGACCGCCAGCTCCAGCACTGGGCCAGCACCGGCCAGGCTGGCCAGGAAGTCCGCCGTCGCAGCTATCTGCGCGGGCTCGAAGGCCGCGTGCCCGGACTGGTCATACGTCGCGGCGACGTGCTCGCCGAAGTATCCATCCGGATCAGTCACAGCCAGCGAAGATACCGTGATCGCTGGCCCAGCGCACCAGGATTTCCCGCCGCACAGCCCAGCCGCTGCTGGCTGGCCGGCGGCTAGGGCGACGGCTCGCCCAACGCGTGCGCACTGAACCAACCCGGGGCCACGCGAATCGCCCGCCAGATCCGATTGCATCTGATGAGCGCTACCCGGACATGCTCGTGCTGACATCCTGACCCGGGCCACTCAGGTCGTCGGCTTGCCACGGACGGTAGTGGGCATAGACCAGCAGCAATGAACGAATACCCGCCGATCTGCAGACCCTGGCCGGCACCGTGACGATCAACCGCATCGATGAGCTGCTGGCCCAGTACGGGCTGGTGCTCAAGGGGTTCAACGTGCTGGCCGTGGTCAGCGGGTCGGCCGGCCCGCTGACCCCCACCGCCATCGCGGAGCGGACATTCGTCGGCAAGACCACGGTCACCTCGGTGCTGGACGGCCTGGAACGCCGCGATCTGGTGTGCCGGCGCCCGCATCCGGCCAGCCGCCGGTCGGTGCTGCTCGAGGTCACCGAAGCAGGCCGCCGGACCTGTGCCGACATCCTGGTCCGCCTGCACGCCCTGGAAGCGCAATGGCTGGCCGGGATGTCCGAACACGACCGGCAGGTCCTGCTCGGGCTGCTCGGCACCGCCAAAGGACTTTTCAGCAGGGCGCAGGTGCCGCCCGGCGCGCCGACCCCAACTCCCCGTCAGAGCAGATAGGAGCTACCCGTGCCCGTCGACAACGAGATCTACAACTCACCCGGCGACATCTGGTGGGACGAGCACCAGCCGCTGCACGCCATCCGCACGTCCCTCAACCCCGCCCGGCTTGACTACTTCACCAGCGTCTTAGCCGCCCAGGCGATCGACCCGGCGGGCAAGATCGCCGTCGATGTCGGCTGCGGCGGCGGCCTGATGGCCGAGGAAGTGGCCCGGCTGGGCGCGAGCGTCATCGGCGTCGATCCCGCACCTGGCTCGCTTGCCACCGCGCGAGCGCACGCCACCGCGGCTGGCCTGATGATCGACTACCGGGCCGGCCGCGGCGAGCAGCTGCCGCTGGACGACGCGTCAGCCGACATCGTCTACTGCGTCGATGTGCTCGAGCACGTCCATGACCTCGACGCGGTCATCGGCGAGACGGCGCGGGTACTCAAGCCAGGCGGGCTGTACCTGTACGACACCATCAACCGGACCCGGCTCAGCAGGCTCGTCATGATCAAGCTGTGCCAGCAATGGGCGGCCACCGCCTGGATGCCCCCCGACCTGCACGACTGGGACCAGTTCGTCCGCCCGGCCGAGTTGCGTGCCACCCTCGCCCGGCACGGCCTGCACAATCACGACACCACCGGGATGTCACCGGGCGTCGCACCGCCTGTCCTGGTCCGCCTGCTCCGCCAGCTGAAGAAAGGAAAAATCAGCCATGCCGAATTCGGCCGCAAGGCATCCTTCGTGCTCACCAAGGACCTGCGGATCACCTACATCGGCCATGCCACAAAAACCCGCTGACCTCCCGGTAACGCCCGACGCAGCGGGCCGCCGGCCGCCGATCACCATGCGCACACATAACGTTCTCAGCCGCGGGAGCAGACGCTGACGAGGCTGTCAACCGGCCATGCCCGGCCCAGCGCAGCTGACCGAGAAACACCGAGTCGTCCGTACGGCTCTGCGCGTTTTGTAACCGCCGATATGGGCGGCCTGGGCAAACCGCGGCTCGGTCGCAGTTATGCTCCAGATTCGGATGTTCTATGCGACACATGAGTACGGCATCGCAGCCTGTTCTTAGGCGGGCGTTAACGAGCGAGTCGTCGAAGGTGCGGATGAGAACTGAGGGAGCCCGTGCTTTTCTGGAAGATGCCCACGGAAGCCTCGATTCTACCGCCAATTGCCGGTTCGAGACGTGATTTGGGGCCGCCGCCGTCCGCTATGCGTCCGTGGGCGCCGGGTTCCGGGGTCCGAGCGGTCCACCGACCGTGGGTTAACCGGCCACGGACGGGCGCGGACCAGCCCACGGACGCCCACGGACCAGCCCACGGACGGGGGCGGAGAAGGCCACGGACGGGGCCGGTGGGAGCGGTATGCAGACCGCTCCCGCCCGGATTCCCGCTCTGACCTGCCATTTCAGGATGCCTGCTCGGCGTCGCCGTCGCCTTCGTCACCGGGGTCTTCCCCGGCGTCCGGGATGCCGAGGGCCTCGGCGATGCGCTGGTTGGCGGCGGTCGCCCGGCCGTCGATGCAGTGGGCGTAGATCTTCAGCAGGACCTTTCATCTTGACGAGGCCGGTCCACGTCCAAGAGGCACGAGCAGTCAGGGTCGGCTGGATGAGCTCACGGAATGCCAGACCTGAGCAACCCACCGGGCGCGGCGAGGCGTCCTGCGTCACGAACGGCAGCGGGTCCGCAAGAGCATCGTGTGGATGCACGTGCATCATCCAAGAGCCGTGAGCCGACCTCGGCGGTGGCTGTGAATGAACCCGGTTTGGGCTCATCTGCCGATGGCAAGGGCGAGGAGGGTATCGACCGCAGTTTCGAACGGACGGGCACTCCGTTGCACCTGGGCGAGCAGGAGCCCTCCCTGGAGCGTGGCGAGCAGAGTAGTGGCGAGGTCGTCCGGGTCGATGCCGGGCGGGAGTTTCCCGTCAGCATGAAGGGATCTGAGCGCATCGCCGATGGCGGCTGCCCACTGATCGAACCCGGCCGCGATGAGCGCTCGGGCCTCGGGGTCGCTCTCGGCCAGTTGACCACCGAGCGAGCCAAGGGGGCAGCCGCCCTTTGCTTTGGTGCGCTTCGCTGCGGTGATCACCATGTTCCGCCAGGCTTCGACTCCGTTCGCGCTGCCGAGCGCGTGCCGCTGGTGAGTGACGATGGTGTCGGCCTGGTGGTCGATGACCGCCTGCACGAGTTCGTTCTTGTCGGGGAAGTAGTGGTACATCTGCGAGCCGCTGACTTCCGCCGCCACCTTGACGTCTTCCAAGGTGGTGCCCGCCACCCCGCGCTCATGGATCAGGGCGGCGGCCTCCTCCACTATTCGTGCCCGGGTGCGTGCTCCCTTGGCGGTGAGCCTCGGCCGGTCACTCGTCTCGTTGGCCATGCACCAATGTTAGCAAGGTTTTGAGTTTGACAACCCAGTGCCGGACTGTCAGAGTGAGTCGCACAACCCATTTTAAAGCGGGAGGACGACACATCGCATGACTGACCTAAAGGGCAAGACAGCACTGGTAACGGGCTCGACGAGCGGGATCGGCAAGGCTACGGCCATCGCCTTGGCCGCCCGCGGCGCTCACGTACTGGTAGTCGGGCGCAACGAACAACGAGCCAAAGACGCAGTCGCCGAGATCGAGGGCAGCGGCGGCAGCGCAACGTTCCGGCTCACCACGTTGAGCGACCTCGAATCGGCCCGGGAGCTGGTCGAGTGGGCCACTGAGGCAGGCGACGGTCACGTCGACATCCTCATCAACAACGCTGGCGTCGCCTTGCTCGGGCCAAGCAACGCAGCCACCGAAGCAGAGTTCGACGAGACCTTCGCGCTGAACGTCAAGGTCCCGTTCTTCCTCGTCGGGTCACTGGCGCCAGCCATGGCCGAACGCGGATGGGGCTCGATCGTCAACGTCTCCACGATGGTCGCGAGCTTCGGACAGGCCGACATGGCCATGTACGGCGCCAGCCGAGCGGCTCTCGAACTGCTGACCAAGGCCTGGGCCGCCGAATACGGCCCGCGTGGTGTCCGGGTCAACGCCGTCGCCCCCGGCCCGACGCGCACCCCGATGATGGAAGCAGTCCCCGACGAGATGGTGAAGCAGCTCGCAGCACTAGCACCAGCAGGTCGCGTAGCTCAGCCCGAGGAACTGGCTGCGGCGATCGCCTTCCTCGCCAGTGACGATGCCAGCTTCGTGCACGGCGTCACACTTGCGGTCGACGGCGGCCGGGTCGCGACGTAACTCCCGTCGTCGGCGCCGCTTAATAGCGAAGATCTAGACACAGATCATAACCAGCAACAAGGGAGTACCCACATGAGCGCATACGTAGTTATCGAATTCACGGTCAAGGACCCGGATGTTTTGCGTGAGAAATACAGCGCCAACGCTGGGCAGACGGCCAAAGAGCACGGAGGCGAGGTTCTCGCCAACAGTAACTGGGAGATCCTGCATGGTGATCCCATGCTCTCCTCAGGGGCGATCATGCGGTTTCCGGACCACGAGACGGCCGTCAGATGGTACAACTCGCCGGAATATCAGCAGCTGATCGGCGACCGAAGTGTCGCGATGGACGCCCGTTTCAGCTTGCTCGACGGCCTCCCTGGCTGATCGAGGTGGCTCCGAGATCCCGGCAGTTGCCTCCGTCACCGCCGGGGGCCTGCCGGTCGATAGCGGGATGACCGCCGTGTGAGCCGCCCGCGAGGCGACGTCCTCCCGAGGTGCCCTGGCATGCAGGACCTATCCGATGGGAGAAGCGTATGAGCAAGTTCGACGCCCGGTTCGCCGGAAGGCTAGACGGCCAGACCGTCCTGGTCACCGGCACGACCAAGGGTGGTATCGGCCATGAGACAGCTCAAGGCGCCGGCAACAGCGGCGCGACTGTGCTGGTGCATGCACGACACGCTGACCACGCCAGGCGAGCAGTAGACCTGCTGGTCAGCAATGGCAACGGCAAGGGCCAGTACCTGGCCGTGGCTGGAGACCTGGGCTCGCTTGCCGGCGTCCGCGAGCTGGTCGAGGCAGTGCGCCAGGCGAGCCCGAAGGGTCTGAACGGACTAGTCAACAACGCGGGCGCGGCCTTCGCCACCAAGGCCCTGTCTCCGGACGGCTATGAGCGAACGATCGCGATTAATCACATCGCCGTCGCAGCGTTGACGGAGGGGCTGCTCAACCTTCTGCGCAAGGGAGCTGACGACTTCGCAGCGCCCTCCCGAGTCGTGAACATGACGGCGCTGATCGAGTCACGAGGCAACCCGATTGCTGACTGGAGCTACCCCGGCAAGTACTCGCAGATGCATGCCTACGCGGACGCCAAGCTCCTTGCGCTGATGTACACATACGCCATGGCCCGGCGGCATCAAGGGGACGGCCTGACCTTCAACGCGGTCAGCCCCGGCACGGTCAACTCCGGCTTTGGCGGAAAAGCCAGCGGCACGTTCAAGACCATCCAGGCGCTGATGAAGCCGTTCGTCGGACCGCCGGAGAAGGGCTCGCGCGGCTGTGTCCGGCTGCTGGCCGATCCCGACCTCGCCACCGCCACCGGCGGCTACTACAGCTCGGCCAAGCTCAAAAAGTCATCCAAGAAGTCTCGTGACCATGACGCTCAGGACCGGGTGTACGAGCAGACCGAACGCGAACTGCGCATCCACGGCTGAGCCGGCCCCGGCCGGCTACCGCCAGCTCAGCCGGTGCGGCACCGCTCGCGCCTTCACTAACTCGAAAGGGCCAAACCTATGGCAGATTTCCCTGCACCCGCCGAGGGCATAGTCCTCACCCAATTCATCGTCGCAGACGATGTCGCCCGCTCACGAGCCTTCTACACCGACGTGCTCGGCGGCGAGGCAATTATGGACGGGGAGCCCTCAATCGTCGCACTCGCTAACAGCTGGATCACCATCAACACCGGCGGCGGCCCGACTGACGACAAGCCGTCGGTCGTGCTCGAGGCCCCGACTGATCCAGACCGGGTGAGCGCGTTCCTCAACATCCGAGTGGCCGACATCGCTGCCGTCTACGCCGACTGGTCGGCGAAAGGCGGGCACTTCCTCACCGAGCCCGTCGACCGCGGCGCAGAGATTCGCTGCTACCTGCGCGACCCCGACGGCCACCTGATCGAGGTCGGCCAGAGCCAGCGCTGACCGGGCGGCAGCAGGCTCAGCCCCGGTGACCGCCCGCCTCGCCGCGTTCGCGAGTTGCCAACGAACTTCGCCGTATTCACCAGCTCCGGACCAGTTGATCTGCGCGTGGGCGACCTCCGCAAATTTGATCGAGTTGGTCGCGCCGAGTCGGCGATCTGTCTCGCCGAACAGACATTAGAGATCCTCCAGGGATCACCTAGCGTAGCGAGCCCATTGCGTCGAGGGCTCCGCAGCTCAGACGGGAGTCGCTCGGACCAACGGTTGGCTGTCGGTTTGGCTGCCTGGAGGAGAACAGGTTGACCGAGCGCACCCTCGACCCTCCTGGCCTGCGCAGATGTCACACCAGGGTGGAAACCGGCCGTGATGCGCAAACGCGAGGTGCAAGCGCTCAAGAGTTCACCGCGATACGCGCTTGACCTGCAACAATGCCCAACAGGGGAAGCTGTGGCCTGACCACTTGTCTCCGAGCTGCAAACGCTCAAAGATCATTCCTGAAGATCACAATGTGCCTTTGACCTGCGGAAACGTGGAGCTACGGGGAGTCGAACCCCGGACCTCTTGCATGCCATGCAAGTCGAGCGAACTGCCTACCAGGGGATTCAGTAGCTTCTACCTGCATATCTCAGCCTGTCGCATAAACGGCGTGCCTGCGTGGGGGTGGGCCTGATGCTTGAGATCCTTGGGTATGCCGCAGAATTTCCTTTGCCCGCAGCGTGATCAGCCGTTGCTGCTGCCGGTGGACATGCGCGAGTGGCTGCCCGAGGACGACCTGGTGTTCGTGGTGCTGGACGCAGTGGCCACCCTGGATCTGGGCGAGTTCCGCCGCCGGTACCGGGCTGATGGTCATGGGCGGGCGGCGTCCGGCCCGGAGATGATGGTGGCGCTGCTGCTGTATGGGTACTGCCAGGGCGAGCGGTCCAGCCGGGTGATCGAGCGCCGGTGCGTGCGGGATGTGGGCTGCCGGGTGATCACCGGCGGGCTGCGGCCCGATCATGCCACCATCGCCCGGTTCCGGGCCCGGCATGAGGCTGCGCTGGGCGGGCTGTTCAGCCAGGTGCTGCGGCTGCTGGCCGCGGAGGGCATGGTGTCGCTGGGCCTGGTCAGCCTGGACGGGACGAAGCTGGCCGGCAACGCGGCGCAGAAGGCGAACAAGACGCTGCCGCAGATCGAGAAGATCCTGGCCGAGGCGGCCGCGGCCGACGCCGCCGAAGACGCGGAGCAAGGCGATAGCCCGCAGCCGGCGACGCCGCGGACGCTGGCCCGGCGGGCCGAGCGGCGGCAGCGGCTGGCCGCCGCCCGGGACCGGCTGGCCGCCGAGGACCAGGCCCGCCGGTCCGAACAGCGTGCCAAGCAGGCAGCCTGGGACGCCGCGGCAGCTAACCGGCGTCCGCGGGCTGCCCGGCGGCCGGCGGACGAGCCGCGCACCAACCGCAACAACACCCCACCGCGGGCGAATATCACCGACCCGGACTGCCGGGTGATGCGCAACCAGAAGGGCTACGTCGCCGGTTACAACGGCCAGATCGTGGTCACCGCGCAGCAGGTCATCGTGGGCGCCATGCTCAGCCAGCACCCGGTCGACCGCACCCTGCTGCATCCCTTGCCAGACACCTGCCGCCAGCAGCTGGCCAAGGCCGGCATCGGCCCCAGGCTGCGGACCGTGCTCGCCGACTCCGGATATGTCAGCGAGGACAATTTCACCCGCGCCGGCACCGACGGCCTGCGGCTGCTCGCGCCGCTGGCCAAAGACCCCGGCCGGCACCGCCCCCGCACCCCCAAACGCAGCCTGCACCTCGACCGGCTGCCGGCCACCGCCCGCGCCAGGCGGCGGCTGCAACATCCCCGCGGCCGGGACGACTACAAGATGCGAGCCCGCACCGTGGAACCAGTATTCGGCCAGCTCAAGACCTGCCAGAAACTGACCATGATGTCCCGGCGCGGCCTTGACGCGTGCGAAAGCGAATGGCTGCTCGCCGCCACCGCGCACAACCTGCGCAAGCTGCACCGGCACCGCACCCAGGGCTAACAGCCAACTGCCTAACCCAGCGGGTAAGGACGCCCGAAGCCCGCAGCCACGCACCCTCAGCCCCGTTCCAAGATCCCAAACCTAGTCTCCGCACAGCTTTGTGCGACAGGCTGATCTAGTCCACAGACGTGCCCACGAGTCCCCAGTGGTCGGCAGCTGTTGGCTGTCCAGTTGGCTGTCCGCCATCGCTGCGATCATGATCTCTCCGGACCAGTGAACACCTTAGCCCCGGCTATTCGCGGCGGTCTCGTTTGTTAGCGAAACGACTCGCCGGTAGAAACGAAAAGTGCCTCTTATCTGCGATAATTGGACTGTCGAGGTTCCCGTTATCCCAGACTGAGAGGCACCTTTCAAGTGGATTCTATGGCGTGGCCGAAGGGGCTGGACGTTGAAGTCGGCGGACACGGAGTCGTGTCGCATGCCGGGTCGGCGGTGACCCGGCTGCTGGCCGACCGGGCCGGGCTGACCGGTGCGCTGGGGAGCGCGCTAGCCCGCCGCGGGTTCACCCCGCTGCATGACCGGGGCAGGGTCCTGACCGATCTGGCGGTGGCGATCGCCGATGGCGGGACGACGATCGGCGAGATCGACACGCTGCGCCACCAGGGCGAGCTATTCAGCCCGGTCGCCTCGGACACGACCGCGTGGCGGACGCTGTCGCAGTGCGACGGCGTGACGCTGGCCCGGATCAGCAAGGCCAGGGCGAAGGTCCGGCGTCACGTGTGGGGCCTGGTCACCGCCCGGCACGGCGCGATCCCGCCGGCCAGGGCCGCCGGGCGGGATCTGGGCGAGGTGATCGTGGTCCGCCTGGACGCCACGATCGTCGTCGCGCACAGCGACAAGCAGCAGGCGAAAGGCACGTTCAAGGGCACCTACGGCCATCACCCCCTGACGGCCTGGTGCGATAACACCGGTGAGTCGCTGGCGGTGATGCTCCGGCCCGGCAACGCCGGCAGCAACACCGCAGCTGACCACACCGGGGCCGTGGACGCCGCGATCGCGCAGATTCCCGCCCGCCACCGCCGCACGATGCTGTTCACCTGCGACGGGGCCGGGTCCACCCATGCCCTGGTGGAGCACATCAGCAAGCTCAATGCCCGTCCCGGCTACCAGGCGCATTACTCGGCCGGGTTCGATTTCGACGAGCGGATCCGCGCTGTCCTGCCGCGGCTGCCGGAATCGGCGTGGCCGGCGGCGCTGGACGCAGACGGCACCGTGCGGCCCGGCGCGCAGGTCGCTGAGCTGACCGGGCTGCTGCGGCACAGCGCCGGCGGTGACCGGCTGGCCGGCTGGCCGCCGGACATGCGGATCCTGATCCGCCGGGAGAACCCGCACCCCGGCGCGCAGCTGACCCTGTTCGAGCAGCACGACGGCAAGCGCTACCAGGTCACCGTGACCAATACCCCCCGCGGGCCGATCCAGTTCCTCGAGGCCCGCCACCGCACCCAGGCAAGGGTCGAAGACAACATCCGCTGCGCGAAAAGCACCGGCCTGGGACACCTGCCCTCCCGCGACTACAAGGTCAACACCGCCTGGTGCCAGGCCGCCTCCATCGCCTGTGACCTGCTGGCCTGGCTGCGGCTCCTCGCCCTCGACGGCGACCTGGCCAAAGCCGAGCCGAAGACCCTGCGCTACAAGATCCTGCACACCGCCGGGCGGATCGCCAAAGGACAACGCCGCCGGCACCTGAAAATCCCCGCACCCTGGCCCTGGGCACAACAGATCGCCGACGCGTTCACCCGCATCCTGGCCCTGCCGCCGCCATGACCCGCCCGCCCAGACCCTGCAACCCAGAAAGGAACCGCCAGGCCGGCCCTGGAACCGGCGCCCACCCGGCCCGACAGCCGGGCGACGCACCACGCCAGGCAAAGAAAACTCAAGATCAAAACTCACCGGGGCCGGGCCGTCAGGCGGAGGCGTCACACCGGCGAATGATCCAGGTTAGCGAATAACTTTTCACAGCCATTCCAAGTGGCATGCCTCCAGTCGTGAGCCGAGCGGATCATGAAGGCTTCAATCAACGCTGCCGGCAATCTGGGCCGGACACACCGCTGGATTGTCGCCGAACTCGTCAACACCCGGAACGCATCTATCAACAGAAACCGCGCACATAACTCCGCAGGCTTCTTGCTGTCGTGCCACGGCCCAATCACCCGACGTCACTTCCTCGGTTGCGTCGTGACCATCCCTTGCCGACAGATCGCCGAGTATTCAGTGTCTAGCCCCCAGCGCGCCGAATAGCCTGGTACGGCGCTCCTGGTACGGCCGAGTGAAGCGAGGGATTCTCGCAGGGCCAGATCATCACAACTTGACGCCAACTGGACATAGCAGATGTCCCGGCCATTAGCCCCAGGCTCATGCCAATTCTCTGCGAGTCCACACCCTGGGGCATCGCCTCGTAGCTCGGCGATCAGAGTCGCAGCCTGGAGTTCTCCGCGTTGCCGCAGAACTCCTCGGACTCGTTCGCACCCCACGGACCGACTCGACACGGTGTGCGTCATGTCCTTCGAGTTTGACCACGAGGCGGACGCACTGGACATTGGGGCCTGGCGTGCTCGCCAGAAGCTGAAGTCCTGGATGATGCCCGCCTGCGCTGTGTGCCAGTCTTGCAATGGCTACCTCAGCCCGCCTCGCGCTCATGCTCAATCTCGGCGTTCCGCTCCCACCGTTCAGCGGTTCGTTCGGCACGCTGTGCGGCACAGAGAGTTGCGATCCGTGAGTTCGCGGTTTGCGGCAATGTTAAGCCCTGACAGTTCGAATGCTCGGGCCAGCATTACTCAACCACGCGTTCTTGAATCGAGTGATATTGATCTTCTTCACCAGCGTGGCGGGTGGGTACGTAGAACGTCTTCATTGACTTCTGCTCCCCAGCCAGCGCCGGTCGGGACGACCAAGTGTCCGCGATCGATGACCGGCGGGTGCGTGACCAGTTCGTCACGCCAGGGGACGTCGTTGACGTCGATCTCCATGATCCGGAAGTTCGGGATGGCTGCGCAGAAGTGGGCGCTGATCAGGGTTGCGAGCGGGCCGAAGAAGTTGTGGGGCGCGACGTTGACCTCATGGGCGTCCGCAATTGCCGCGATGCCGAGCGCCTCGCGGAACCCGTTCCACACTACGTCGATGATCGCGACGTCCACCGCACTGTGTTCGAGGAATGGCCGGTGCTGGCGGATACCGAAAAGGGACTCACCTGATGCGATGGGCATGGGCGCGGCGGCGCGTATCCTGGCCAGCGCGGTGGGGTCGCTGGTGTCGAGCTCAAGCCAGAGCAGATCGAAGGGGGCGAGCGTCCGCGCGGCCCGGAGGAAGCCCTCGGTCTTGAAGTTGTAGTTCAGGTCGAGCATGATGCCCATCTCGTGACCAGCACCCTCCCGGAGGGCCGCGAGCTGCGCCGTCATCATGCCAAGAACTTCCGGGGTGATGTTTAGCTCCGGGTATCCCGTGCTCCAGGCAAAGCCAGGCATGATCATGCTTGGCTCAGGCGGCCTGAAGTCGAAGACGTTGGTTTTCAGCGCGGTGAAGGCCCGGCCGGCTACCTCCTGGCCGAGCGAGCTGAGGTCGTCGAGGCTGCGAACGGGAGCGACCCCGATCAGGCCGGCGTGCTGGAGGCGGTATGCACCGCAGTGCGACCAGTAGAGCCGCAGCTGGTCCCGCACTGCCCCGCCGAACAGGTTGACGACGGGCACGCCGAGATCTTTCGCCTTGATGTCCAGCAGCGCGTTCTCGATGGCGGCGATGGCCTGCTGCGCGATTCCCCCTCGCACCTGGCGGGTCCGGGCCTGCAGCAGCGAGCTCAGCCTGGTCACGAGGCGGGGATCGTTCCCGGTGATGAGCCCGGCCAGACCCGCGATCACGGCCGACAGGCCGCGGCTGCCGTAACACTCGTTGAATTCCGACCATCCGACCAGCCCGGTGTCTGTCGTGATCTTCAGGAACGAGAAGACGCGCCAGCCGCCGTCACAGTGCAGCGTCTCGATTTGGTTCACCCGCATGTGTGCTCCTTAGCCCGAACGGGCACTCCAAAGGATCGCCTGAAGCCGCCGCCCTCACCCCGGGGCCAGGGTCCGGACTGATCAGTCTGCCTCGGCTCGGGCCCGGGCCCGCTGGAGCAGCCATTCCATCGAGGTCATCTCGAACCCGTACGCCCGGCCTTCGCGGATCACCGGATCGGCGACGTTGGCGAGCTCGAGCTCACGGCCGGCGGCCGAATCCCGCTCCATGGACACGCGCATGGAGTCCGGGAAACGGTCGAGCGCGGCCAGTGTTTCCTCCCGGTCCAGGTCGATGCCGAGCGCTATGGCGGCATCGACGGTCTCGGCCGCGGCGCTGCGCAGGTGGGCGAGCACCTCGGGATCCGAGCGCACCATGCCGATCGTCCCCGCCACCGCGGTCGTGGCCAGCGCGTAGGGCGCCACCACCGCCAGCTTCTGCCAGACGACCTGGTTCTCGTCGGCCCGCACCTGGCACCTGATGCCCGCGGCTCGGAGCTCAGCGGCGACCATCTCCGCGAGCGCAGGGTCTGCCTGGCCCCCGGCGAGCTCGACCGGCGCCAGCGCTGTGCTGTCCTCGCCGTCGGTGACGTCCGGGACGTGCCACCCGCCGTGCACGATCCGTCCGGGTGCCACCCGGGTGGACTCGGTCCGGATCATGCCGACGATCACGGCCTCGGCGCCGTAAGCCTGCCGCAGGACCGCGATGTGGTCCAGGCCGTTCAGCAGCGGGACCACGGCCGCTCCGGTGACGGCTGCCGCTGGCACCCGGCCGATGGCCTGCTCGAGCTGGGTCGCCTTGCAGGTCACCCACAGCACGTCAACCGGCCCGTCCAGGCGCTCGGTCACCCGGATGGGCGCCTCGAACGTCCCGTAGATCGCGCTGTCGACGTGGACAGAGTGCGGGTGGGAGGAAGCCTGACCCGGCCGGACGACAAACGTGACGTCGCGGCCGGCCCGGGCGAGCAGGCCGCCGATCAGGCCGCCGATCCCGCCGGGTCCGAGTACCGCGTGCTTCATCGTGGCGCTCCCCCGCCGCGTGCGGTCGAGTAGTAGCCGCGGGAGGGGTAGGCATCGAGCATCGAGCTGCCCGTGCGCAGTTTCTCCTGGGCCACGACCTCGGCCTGTTCCATGGCCTCGCAGACGCTCACCACTTCCTCCGCCTGGTCAGGGGGGATGACCAGGACGCCGTCCTGGTCACCGACCACGTAGTCGCCCGGGATGACCTCGGCGCCGGCGCAGGTGACGGGCACGTTGGTGGCCAGGCAGGAGTATCCGCCGTAGCCAGCCGGCAACGGGGTCACGCCGCGGCACCAGACCGGAAAGCCCAGCGTGTGGATGTCGCGGACGTCACGGGTCATGCCGTCGGCAACCGTCCCGGCCGCACCGCGCAGCGACGCCTGCAGGGTGAGCACGCCGCCCCAGATCGCGTACGGGAGAGCCCGCGGCGCGGCCACCACGAGGAACTGCCCGGGCCCCGCGTGGTCGGCGAGGCCGAAGGCGAGTTCCCGGTTGGAGACGATCGCCGATCTCTCGGGGTCGCGCACGGTGCCCATGAGCATCGTGCTGGCCCGGCCGGCCGTGATGCCGGTCTCCGGCAGGACCGGCCCCAGGCCTGACATCAGCATGCGTTCCGGCCGGCGCAGGCCGGTCTTGATGTAGGCGTCGCAGAGGGTAGCGGTGGGGCAGGACCGCAGCCTGTCCAGCAGGGTATCTGGCTGCTGACTGCCCGGGGGCGGGCTGGCGCCGCTCATCAGCCAGCCACTGGCTCGGCGGCGGCGTCCGCACCCGCGCCGTTGGCTTCGTCCAGCCACTCGTAGTACTGCACCTCGAAGGCGAACGGCGTCGCGACCCGCACGTAGAACTTGTGCAGCCGGTAGGGCCGCACGTCCTCCAGCGTGCTCACCTCATAATCGTCGAACTCGATGGTGGGATCCGCGGCGGCGAACGAGCGCACGTTGCCGAGATACTCCTGCAGCTCGTCCAGGGAGTTGCAGGCCATCCCGAAGTGGTCGGTGGGCGGGTTGGCGCTCGTCGGCTGATCGTGGCCGAACAAGACGATGAACTGGTCAGGGCCGCCGGCCATGAGGATCAGCAGCTCACCGTCTTTGGTGTACTCGGCGCGCTCCGCGAAGCCGAAGCAGGAGCTGAAGAAGTCGACGATCCGCTTGCGGCCGTCGGGGTTGAGCAAGCCGCGGTCAACGCTGAAGCCGACGTGGTTGAAGCGCGGTCGCTGGGGCTGGGTGCTGGTCATGGGCTTCTCTTTTCGTCGCAGTCGTGGCAATCGCTGACGGGCCGGGCTAGGGCGTCGCGGCCTGCAGCTCCGCGGGCGTGATCGACACCAGGCGCTGCAGGCTGCCGCTCGCGTTTTCCGACTTGTAGACCGCGAACGGCCCGAAGACGTGGTGGTACTGGTCGAAGTTGAGTGGGCCGCTCACGCCGACGTACTTGATGTCCTTGCCGGCCTTGAGCGCGGCGAGGCCCTGCTTAAACGAGTACACCGGCCGGCTGGCCGGGTTCTCGATCTCCCCGATCGCCTTGGCGATCGCCGGCCCGGACACGCTGTGCGCCTTCTCGATCGCCAGGGCGATCATGTTCAGCCCGTCATAGGCGTAGTTGGCCTGGGACAGCGGGGGCGTGCCGAACTGGGCCTGGAACAGCTGGTTAAACAGGGTGACCCCGGGGCCGGTGACCACTCCGGTGTCGATCGAGTGCACGACCTTCTGAGAGGCGGCCAGGCCTATCGCCTTGGTGAACTCCGTCTGGTCGGAGGTGTCGTCGCCGACCATGGGGATCGACAGGCCGCCCGGGGTGAGCTCGTTGAGCGCCGAGAAAATCGTGCCCGCGTCCGTGGACAGCGACCGGAAGAGGATGACCTGGGGATGAGAGTTGATGATCTTCTGTATCTCTGAGCGGTAGGAGGTCTGGCCGGGGGTGTAGGTGACGTTGGCGACGATCTGGCCGCCCAGCTTGGTCCAGGCGGCCTTGACCGTCGCGCCGAGGGCGGCGCCGTTGACGTCCGTGCCGAACAGCATGGCCGCGCGCCGGTAGCCCAGCTTGTGCGCGCCGACCGCCATCGCGACGCCGAGCTGGGAGTCGGCGGGGGTGTCGCGGTAGACCAGCGGGTCCTTGAGGCGCGGGAAGTCGTCCTGGCCGCCCCAGACGATGACGGGGATGTTCGCGACGTCGTAGTAGTGGCGCGTCGCTGGCCAGGTGTTCGCGGCCGGGCCGTACGACGCCACGATGTGGTCGATGCTGATCTGCTTCTGCACCGCCGGCACGGCATCCACCGGGTCGGTGTTGTCGTTGCCGATGACCAGGTCGATCTTGTGACCGAGGACCCCGCCCAGGCCGTTGATCTGCGAGAGGGCAAGCTCCGCGCCTTGCAGGGCGCCGACGCCCGCCGAGGCGCCGATGCCGGTCAGCGGCGCCACCATGCCGACCGGGATCTGCCCCCGGATCGCGCCTGTCTTCCCGGCTGCGGTGGCGCCCGAGGCGCACGCGGCGAGCAGCAAGACGCCGGATACCCCGGCGGCGAGCGGAATCATCAGCTTCCGTGGACTGGGTGCGGGGTGACTACTGCTCCGGGGGGTCATGTCTGGACCTCTGGCTGTCTCATTGCTCACTCCCTTGGCCGTCCGCGCGGCTGTAGGCGGAACTGGGCTGTGACGTCCCGTTGCGTCCGATGTAGAGGGCCGCGAGCCGGTCACCGACGAGGTCGCTGGCCGGGCCCTCCATGGCGGTGCGGCCGAGCACGAGTACGTAGCCGCGATCCGCGTACGTGACTGCCTGGGCGACGTTCTGCTCGACCGCGAGAACGGCGACTCCGGTCTCCCTGATCTTGTCGAGGTGCTCCCAGACGACTTGCTGGTATCTCGGCGACAGGCCCGCCGTCGGCTCGTCGGCCAGCAGGACGGCCGGATCGCTCATCAATCCCCTGGCCAGCCCGAGCAGGCTGCGCTCGCCGCCGCTCAGCGTTCCGGCGGCCCGTCCCGCCGCTGGCCGAAGCGCGGGGAAGAGCTCCAGCATGGCGGCCGCCTTGGCCTTCAGCCCGGATTTCCGGCCGTAGCCGCCCATCTCCAGGTTCTCCATGACCGTCAGCGACGGGAAGACGCTGTGCAGCTGCGGGATGTAGGCCATGCCCTCGCGGACAAGCCGTTCGGTCGGCCACTTGGTCACGTCGACGCCGCGCAGGGACATCCGCCCCGCTGACCGCGCGACGAGGCCGATCACGGCCCGCAGCAGGGTGGACTTGCCGGCACCGTTCGGCCCGAGCAGGACGACCAGTTCGCCCGGGCTGACGGTGAGGGTGACATCCTTCACGATGTCGCCGCCGCCATAGCCGGCGAAGATCCCCTCGGCCCGCAGGATCGGCGGCTTCACTGGCCGGCCTGACCGCGGAAGACCGGACCCGTGCCTGGCCCGGCGCCCGGCGGGGTGGTCACCGGGGGCATGACCGGCGCCGCGCCGAGGTAGGCCCCGAGGACTTCCTCATTGAGCCGCAGCTCGGCCATGGTTCCCTCGGCGATGACCTGGCCGGTGGCCATGCACAGGATTCTCGAGCAGGTGCGCTCGACCAGGGCGACGTCGTGCTCGACCAGCAGCACGGCGATACCGTCCGCGGCGAGCCGCAGGATGCTGTCGCCGATCAGCGCGGACATGGCCGGTGACAGGCTGGCCGACGGCTCGTCCAGCAGCACCAGGCGCGGCCGGTACATGAGGATCCGGGCGAATTCGAGCAATCGCTTCTGGCCGCCGCTGAGCGATTCAGCAGGCAGGTCCTTGTGCTGCAGGAGGTCGAAGGCCTGCAGGATCTCGCGGGCCCGGACCCGGTCCGCGTCCTCGCCGCGGCGGTTGCGGCGGGACTGGGCGAACTGCCGCCAGAACGCCTCCCGGCCGACCGGGGCGGCGGCGACCAGCATGTTCTCCATGACCGACAGCCGGCCCCAGACCCGGGCGAGCTGGAAGGTCCGGATGAGCCCGAGCCTCGCCCGCGCATAGGAAGGCTGCCGGGTCACGTCGGTGGCGCCGAACCGGATGGCGCCGGCGTCGGTCCTGGCGAAGCCCGACACCAGGCTGATGACCGTGCTCTTCCCGGCGCCGTTGGGACCGATCAGCCCGACGACTTCCCGGTCCGCGACACCGAAGGTGCAGCCATCGACTGCCTGCAGACCGCCGTAGCGCTTCGATAGGCCGGCCACCTCGAGCAACATCAGTTGACGACCTCCGCCAGCACGCTCTTGTCTCGTCCTGCCCGTTCGGGCAAAAGACCTGCGGGACGGAACCGCAGGATCAGCATCAGCGCGATGCCGTAGAGCATCACCTGGATCGAGGACTGCTGCTCCACCGGAAGCAGCCCGGCCGGGATGAAGGTGACGCCCTGCCCGACCAGCCCGGCGACCACGAGCGTGCCCAGCGTGATGCCGATGTTGTTGCCGCTGCCGCCGATGAACAAGGCCGTCAGCAAGATGAGCGACTCGGCCGAGGTCCAGCCGTTTGGATCCAGTGCGCCGACGAAGCCGACGAGCAGGGCGCCGCTCAGTCCAGCCAGCACCGCACCGACGACAAAGGCCTTCAGCTGCAGCGTGTATACGTTCCGGCCGAAGGCCATAGCCGCGTCCCGGTCCTCCCGGGCCGCCCGGAGCGCACGGCCGAACGGCCGCTTCCTGAGGTACTCGACAAACAAGAAGACGACCGCGAACACCACCAGTGACAGGCCCAGGTAGAAGTACGGGTAACCGCTCGCGGAGAAATAGCTGCCGAACGGCGGGGCCAGGCCGTACAGGCCGCTGGCCCCGTTGAAGAGCCCGGTGTAGTTCGTCACGAACTGGTGTGCCATCTCGGCGATGCAGAACGTGACGATGGCGAAATAATGCGCACGCACCCGGCGGAGCGCGACGGCTCCGGCCGCGAGCCCGAACACCCCGGCGACCGCCATGGCGCCCAGGGCGGCCAGCGGGAACGGCAGGCTCAGGCCGAGAATGTAGTGCCCGACGCCCTGCCCCTGCGGCGGGAGCATGAGGACCATCGCGGTGTACCCGCCCAGCGCGATGCAGGTGATGGCCATCAGGTTGACCATCCCGGCGTAGCCGAGCTGGAGGTTAAGGCCGAGGACCGCGATGCCGTTGATCGCGACGAGGGTGCCGACCAGGACCAGGAAGCTGACCATGTCACCAGGCCTCGCGGGAGGATGAGAACAGCCCGCTCGGGCGGAACAGGATCGCGATGACCAGGATGCCGACGGCGATGATCTGGTTGTAGGCGGCGTCGATGTACGCCGACGAGATCTCCATGGCGAGGCCGACGATGAGGCCCGCGACCAGCGCGCCGTACGGCTTGCCCACGCCGCCCAGCACGGCCGCGGCGAAGACGACCAGGAGGAACTGTGACCCCATCGTCGGGTCGAGCGTGCCGCTCGTGGTCGCGATGGCCAGGCCGGCCAGGCCGGTGATGGCTCCGACGATCACCCAGGTCGCGCTGACCACCCGGCGGACGGGGACGCCGCTGACCCTGGCCAGCTCGGGCGAATCGGCCACCGCCCGCTGTGCCTTGCCGAACCGGGTGTGCTGCAGCAGCGTGTAGAGGACCACGATCACGAGCGCCGCGCCGGTCATGATGAAAATGTCGATCTGCGTCCAGATGAACGGCCCGATCTTGTACGGATGCGACGCATCCCGGGGCAGCGTCAGCACCCGGGTGGTCTGGCCGAAGAAGATGCCCAGGGCGTTCTGCAGCACGATCGACAGCCCGGCCGTGACGATCAGCAGGTAGATCGGGCGCGTCCGGATCTTGATGAACGACTGCAGGACGAAGCGGTTCATGGCGTAGGCGGTGCCGCCCGCGACCGCCATCGCGGCCAGGCAGTCAAGGACCAGGTTCTTCGTGATGCCCTGCGCGACGAGCGCCCCGTAGGCCCCGTACGTCAGCAGCTCGCCGTGGGCGAAGTTCGGCACGTTGGTGACGCCGATCTGCAGGCTCAGGCCCATCGCCGCGAGAGCCACGATCGCGCCCGTGACGAGCCCGAACCCGATGGACTCCAGGAGCAGGTTCACGGCAGGGCCCTTCGGCTCAGTAACGCGTCCGCTGGCTGGCCGGCCGGGCCACCAGGCCGTCCGGGCGCAGGTCCCAGCTCACTGCGACCTGCGTGTCCGGCTGATCCGGGGTGACGCCGCACCGTGCCACACCAGGTGAAACTAAGACCGCAGAAACGCTTTGTCAATAGATAAGCGTTTGTTCAGCAGATTGACGATTCTGTAGGCGGGTCCTAGACTCGGCGTAGTGGCGCATGATCCGAGCGGGGAGACACGCGGGCTGGGCGTACACGCGCAGCTGCGCGAGGAGATCCTGGCCGGGATGCTCGCTCCTGGCAGCAGGCTGAAGGTCGCATCCCTCGCCGGCCGGTTCGACGTCAGCGCGAGCGTGGTCCGCGAGGCCCTCACCCGGCTCACCGAGCAGGGCCTTGTCCTATCCGCGCCGCACGCCGGGTTCCGGGTCAAGCCCGTGTCAGCCGAGGATTCAGAGGATCTGACCCGGCTGCGCACCGACATTGACCTGATCGGCCTCCGGCGGTCCATAGAGCAGGGCAGCATGGAATGGGAGGCACGCCTTGTCGCCGCTCACCACCGCCTGGCCAAGACCGCGCCGTTCGAGGGAGATGACCCAGCCCGCCTGACCGAAAGCTGGGCCACAGCCCACGCCGACTTTCACCAGGCCCTGATCGAAGGCAGCGCAAGCCCGCGCCTGCTAGAACTGGCAGCCTCCCTACGCGACGCGGCTGAGATCTACCGCAGATGGTCATTCCGAAGTGACGGGCGGTCCCGAGACGTCGCGGGTGAGCACAAGGCACTCCTGGACGCCACCCTGGACCGTGACCTCGACAGGGCCAGCGACATCCTCAGCCAGCACCTGCAACGCACCGCGGACAGCCTGGGCGACGAGCTCAGAACACGCGACCTCCATGACGCCGCCCCCGCCGGTCAGCCGCCAGACAATCAGCCAGCGGCACCAAAACCGCGCCGGTCAAGGCAGCACGGTCCGCACCACAAGCGAATTGACCTGACTGCGCTCTGAGTGCAGGGCCGATGCTGCTTAAGCAGAACGGGTGATCTGCGCGTCCGAGCGCGGCAGCCCCGCGAGTTCTCCTCACGCGAATATTCGGCGTGCTCATTGGTAGCGGCGCATCGTCGCGGGGGGCGCGGTAACGTCTGCCGTCCTTATTGGCCCACCTTGCCGAGTGAATCCCGCAGATGCCTCTTCAGCACCTTGCCGGAGGCGTTACGGGGAAGCCGGTCTACAAAGACTACGATTTTCGGCTTCTTGTAAGAGGCCAGGTGGTCGGTTACGTAAGCGATGACGCGGGCCGCGGTGATGTCGCTGCCGGGCCGGGCCACGACTACCGCGCAGACAGCCTCCCCCCACTGCGCGTCCGGGACACCGACGATTGTCGCTTCTGCCAGGTCATCACAATGCGACAGGACGTTCTCGAGCTCGGCTGGGTAGATGTTCTGACCGCCGGAGATGATCACGTCTTTCTTCCGTCCCTCGATGTAGAGGTAGCCGTCGTCATCAAGGCGGCCTAGGTCCCCTGACGCGATCCAGTCATTACGCCACGTCTTCGCGTTAAGTTCGGGCGCGTTGAGGTAGCCAGAGAATGCTCCGTTTCCGGCCATCCAGACCTCGCCGACCGACCCGGCTGCAATGTCATTTCCGACCTCGTCGACCACCCGTATGGTGGTGCCGCCTGCGGGCCTGCCGACTGACCCGGGTCGGGCATCGATCTCGTCGTCCATGATCACCGATGCCAGGCCGAGTTCGGTCGATCCGTAGCCGATGGCTACAGACAAGTGTGGCCAGCGGGTACGGAATCGTTCGACCGTCGCGACTGGGCAGTTCTCGCCACCGGTAACGACCAGCTTCAGCGAGCCAAGCCCCAGCGGGCACTTCTGGTCGGCCCGGAGCATCGGATCCATCATCGACGGGAAGACGACCGTGTGCGTCACGCCCCACCGACGGATGTGCTCGGCCATCCGCACGGGCGACCAGTTGCGGCTGGGCAGGATTGTCACGGTTCCGCCGACCAGTAGGGCGGCGATGGTCAGGTCGTTGATCCCGCCGGTGTTGAATAGCGGTCCGGTTACCAGCAGAACCGCATGGCGGTCATAGCCGGGATAAATGGCAGCCTGCTGCATGGCGTACGACATGATGGCACGGTGGCTGAGCATCGCACCTTTTGGTCGGCCGCTGGTCCCCGAGGAGAACAGGATCAGGTGCGGATCGGACACGGGGTACGGGCCAGGCCAGGGTTCTGCCGAAGCCAGCCCTGCATAAGCGGGGCCGGGGTCGGCTGATCCCAGGATGGTTACACCCGCCAGCCCGGCCAGCCTGGCGGCGGGCAGGGCCACGGCCGCGAGGTCCTCCTGGGTGAACAGCCACCGGGCCTGGCAGTCGCTGAGGACCCAACTGACTTCTTCGGCAGTCAGCCTGAAGTTAACCGGTACGAGCGTGAGCCCGGCATAGGCGCAGGCGAAGTAGAGCTCGAAGATCTCGCCGCGATTGAGCAAGTGCGCGGCCACCCGGTCGCCGGTGACAAGCCCGGAGGCTCGCAGCGTGGTGGCCAGCCGGAGGGCCCGGTCTCTGAGGCCGCGGTAGGTCCAGGCCGAGTTAGCCCAGCGGATGGCCGGCCCGTCCGGATCAATGCCTGCCGGGAGCCCGGCGGCGCCGAGCAGCCAGCCGACGGATGGCTGACCGGACTGGAATGCCCGAGGGCCGGCCAGGTCAGTCACCGGGTGTCCTCCGCCGTGTCCGGCTCTGGCTGGCGAGCAGGTCACTGCACCGCAGGCCGGCATCGTCGATGATCACCTGCCGGTACCGGGCCGCGCGCACCCCGTGGCCATTCAGCCACCCGACCATCGCAAGAGCGCGGGCGGCCAGGAACGTGGGAAGCAGCTCGACGGCGCTATCGGGCAGGACGCCCGTGCGCGCGTACCCGGAACGGAACATCTCCAGCCAGCCGGCTTCGTCGGTCAGCGCTTTGCCCTGGCAGCGGACAGTGCCGAGATCGTATGCGTACCACCCGATGCTGGCGTCATCGAAGTCGATGATCGCCGCCGACTCGCCTGCATATAGCAGGTTGTTGTCAAGGAAGTCGCTGTGGATCAGCCCGAAGCTGTCCGGCGTCTTCGGCAGCACGGCTAGCTGCGCCGCTATGTGTTCGGCCGCACGATCGAATAGTGCCCGGTCATGGGCGGCCAGTTCGATGCTCCGGTAGTCGCCGATCACCGCCGCGGCGCCCAGCAGGCCGTGCTCATCGAGAACCGGCCGACGAAACCAGGGCGGCGGCGTCCAGCCGCGGGAATGCCGGTGCAGCAGCGCCATCGTAGTGCCGAGCGCTGATAGTGCCTGGCGCGGATCAGCTCGCCGCAGCGGTGGACCGTCAATCCAGATCAGCACATCGCACTGGCGCTGGCCCACCTCCTCGGCCCCATCCACGATCTGCACATACGCACCGTCCGATCCGGCGACCGGGGCAGGCGCAATTCGGCCGACCGACTGCAGCGCGTCAAGCCAGGCAAGCTCAGACCGGATCTCGGTGTCGCTGCGGTAGCCGGGCCGGTGCACCCGAAGGGCGAACCGGCGGCCGTCGCCGCCCTCGATGCGGAAGACGGCGTTCTCGCCGAGCCGGTGCAATGTCACCCGCGCCCCGTCTCCGACGTCGAACCTCGTCACGGCACGGCACGCTACCTCGGTCAGCAGCGCTCCCTGGGCCTCTAGCGGCAGGTCGTCGAGGCGCGTTGCGGTCACGGCCGTTGCCTGGCCAGGCGCCCGCGGACGGCGGCCAGCGCCTCGGACAGCCGTTCCAGTACGGCATCGCAGGTACCGGTGTCCAGCAGCATGCCGGGCTTGAACTGCAAGACCGACGGGTCGAATCCGGCCGCGAAGGCCCACACTCCGCGGTCGTACAAGGCCTTGCTGAGATACCGGCCGCCGTTTGGATGATCGGTCTTCACACCGATCACCAGCCCGCGCTGCCGTACTTCGGTGAGGAACGGCTCGCTGGCGGCAATCGTCCCAAGTCCGGCCGCTATATGGCCGGCCAGATGCCGGGCGTGGGCGATGGTTGTGGCGCGGGTGGTGATCTCTAGGGCCTTGAGCGCGACGACGCAGCCGATCTCTGAACCGCCCGCGCTGGAAACGTAACCCCAGCCCCGGTCGTGCAGCCAGCCGGCCACAGCCGGCCGCAGGACCGCCGCAGCCATCGGGTACAGGCCGCCGCCGAGGCCCTTGCCGGCCACCAGGATGTCGGGGACCACCCCGGCATCCTCGACCCCCCATAGCTGACCGGTCCTGCCCATTCCGGTCTGCACCTCGTCGGCGATGTACAGGGTGCCGGACTCATCGCAGAGGGCGCGGACTCCGGCCAGGTAACCGGGCTCAGGCAACGGGAAGCCCAGCGTGGCAGGAATCGTCTCAAGGATCACCGCGGCCACGCCACGGCCGCGCAGGCACGCTCGCAGCGCGTCCAGGTCGTTGAACGGCACGACCGCGAAGTCATCGGGCTGGTCGCTGAGGAAGTCACGGGCCGCCGCCGGGTCGCCGGCCGCCCCGGATAGGCCGGACGCGCCGTGGAAGCCACCGGAAATCCCGGCGATGCGCCTACGCCCGGTCGCCCGCCGGGCGGTCTTGATGGCGACGTCGTTAGCCTCCCCGCCGCTCGGCGCGAACACCGCGTACTGCAGGTCGCCGGGTGTCAGCCCAGCCAGGCGGCGGGCCAGTTCCAGGCGGGGCACGCTGGGAAAATGGTGGTTGCCGATGTCATAGCTGTCCAGCCCGGCGACCAGAGCCTGCACCAGCTCAGGGTTGCGGTGCCCGAGGTTGAACACGCCGCCGTTGATGTGGATGTCGATGAGTTCCCGGCCATCGACATCCCAGAACCGGTAGCCGTCTCGCCGCCCCATCACCACGGGAGTCCCGGCGCGCCGGAAGACCTCTATCCGGCCCGGCACCGTGAATTCCGAAGCGGATCGCAGCAGGTCGTCCTTTTCCTCAGCAGACATGACCTGCCCGTAGCGAGCTGGCGTCATCGCGGCCACAGGCCAGCGCGCAGGCTTCGATCGGCGGGCAGGATCTGCTGCCGGCGCACGTAATGCGCGAGTGTCGGCTCACCCGTCAGGTACGGCCGTTCCTCCTCGTACACGATCGGGGTGTCCAGCCAGTTGTCCCCGACATACGCCTTGATCGCATCGGCGTCAGCCCAGTGGCTCACCGTAATGATCTTGTCATCCGATGCCAGCGGCGTGTAAAGCGTGCCGCCCAGGAAGCCGGGCACCGCCGCCACTTTCGGCCAGGAGTTCAGTTCGATCCAGCGCACCAGCTCGCTGGCGGTCGCGGGGACCACGCCGCAATTCCAGACCCGAGTAATCACCCGTTCCTCCTTCCATATCGAACAATCGATGTAAAATCTATCGAGATCTGTTTTACCCGGTCAACAGCGCGACGAGTCATCCAGGCGGGTCTGGGCGCCCGGACCCGGGTGCGGAGGGAAGGAAAGCGTGATCGAACTGCCTGCGGCCGTCTGCCGACTGCTTGACCAGCCCTGCCCGGCGACCGTTGTGACGGTGGGCGACTCCGGCAGCGCACACGCTACCGTGGTCTGGATCGAGCGGCGCGGCAGCGATCTCGCGTTTTTTTCCCGTCCGGACAGCGTGAAGGTCCGGAACTTGAGGCAGCGCCCCGAGGTGATCGTCCTGGTACTGGATCCGGAGCAAGAGTTCGAGCCCGGCGCCAGGTGCTACGTGACCATTACCGGCACCGCGACGATTGCACAGCTGCCTGACATGTCGTTCCCGGACCGGCTGGCCCGGCGGTACATGGACGCGGCCGAGTTCCCGCACGCTGGCGACTACTGCGAGGTCGTCATCACCTCGGAGCGGCTGGGCGGTTCCGGCCCGGTCACCGGGACGCCGGCCGGGTGGGAACGCTAGCCGCGTCCTAGCTCATCCCGCACGGCGGCCAGCACGTCATGGGAGGCGCGGACAGCGCCGGGCGCCGGCACGCCCATGCCGGTCACGTTGAAGATCACGGCATGCTGGACGCCGGCCCTCGCGTAGCCGCGCAGCTCGGCGGCCAGCCGTGCTGCGTCACCCCACAGCACCAGCCGCTCCACCAGCTCTAGCGGGATGCCGGCAACCAGGTCCAGGTAGTCGGCGACGCTGCCGTGGGTGGCGATATAGTCCCGCACCCCTGCGGCGCCGTCGCCGAGCGGGTGCCGGCATCCGTACTGTTCGAAGAAGACAGCGGGCTGAAACAGCGCCAGAGCCCTGGTCCACGGGTTGTCCAGCAGTTGCCGGGCCTCCCCCGCCGACGCCGCGGCGATCGTCAGGAACAGGCAGCCGGCCGTGATGTCATCCGGATCCCTGGACTGCTCCGCGGCATACCCGCGGACGGCAGCCAGCCGACTTGCATACGCCTCGGGCGGCATCATGACCGGCAGCCAGCCGTCCGCCTTGCGGCCGGTCAGGCTGAGCGACCGGGGACCGGCCCCGCCGATCCAGACGGCAGGCGGGCCGAGGTGTGCCGAGTCTAGCCCGAGGACGGCGCGGTCGAGCTGCCACGTCGCACCGGCGAAGCTCACCGGCTCGGTACTGGACCAAAGGAGCCGCATGATGTCCATCGCTTCCTCCAGCACGGCGACTCGCGCCGAGCCCGGCAGGCCGATCGGGACCAGGTTGTTGCCGGCGCCCAGCCCGATGCCGAGCACGAACCGGCCGCCGGACAGGTCCTGCAGCGTCTGCGCCGTCTGGGCGAGCAGCGCCGGATGGCGGCGAAACGGGTCTGTGACAGCCACGCCCAGCAGCGCACGGGAGGTCACCCCGGCTGCTGCCCCGGCCAGCGGCGCCCAGTCATAGGTCTCGTGCGGACTGCCCGGCGCCCCGGGCGGCACCGGGTGATATCCCATCTGCGAGTCAGGCCACCAGAGGCTGGCCCAGCCGGCCGTTTCGGCCGCTGCTGCCCGGCGCGCGACAGCGTCCCCAGGAAACGTGTACTGACCTGCGATTCCCAGCTCCATGCCTGTTCCCTTCGGCTCATCGTCCCCGGCTGGCCAGGCTTGTAGCGGCTCGGGCCCCCACGTATGATGTCGCACAGTCGAACTAGATCAGCAATCTGCTGGTGGGACCCATGCGGTTGGCCAGGGCAGCTGACCGAGCACAGATGCAGAGCCACGTTAGCCGGAAAGGGTACGGACCGGCGCGGCCGAAGCCCGTCCGCCCGGCCGGCCAGTCTGAGGACACAGGGAGTTGATCTTGACCATTTCCGTTCCTGAGACCTCGGAGCTCGTCCGGGGGGATGTGCGCAGCGGAGTTCTGGAAATCACGCTGAACCGCCCGGCCAAGCGCAACGCGCTGAACCGCGTGATGATCGAGGACCTGTGCGTGCTAGTTCGCTGGGCAGGCCATCAGCCGACCGTCCGGAGCGTGCTGCTGCACGGGAACGGCAGTGTTTTCTGCGCCGGCGACGACCTCGCGGGGCTAGGGCCGGTGCACGGCGCCGGGCCGTCTGACAGCACCGAGCTCGACGCCTACCAGCCGGTGATCTACGCACTGCTGCGCCTGCGCAAGCCGTCCATCGCATCTGTTAACGGCCCTGCGCACGGAGCCGGGATGGAGCTGGCCCTCGCGTGTGATCTTCGCATCGGAGCGGAAGGCTGCAACTTCGGGCCGGTAACGGCGCTGTTCGGCGGCGCGTCCTTCACGTCGCTGCTGCCGCTGTACGTGGGCATGCCCCGGGCGCGGCGGCTCTTGTATTTCTCCCGCCCGGTTCCCTCGGATGAGGCACTGAGCCTCGGGCTACTCGATGAGGTGACCCCGGACGCGGACGTCCTGGACCGGACCCGGATCGTGGCGCGCGAGCTGGCGGCCGGCCCGACACAGGCTTACGGCCAGATCAAGTACGCGCTGATGCTGGGCATGGCACCCCAGTTGTTCTCCTCGCTGATCTTGGAGGATGAGATCACCCGTGCCTCAATGCAGACAGCAGACGCCCGGGAGGGCGCGCTCGCCCGCGCCGAGAAACGCCCGCCTGAGTTCACCGGTGAGTAGGCCCTCAGCCCTGGTGGCGTCGTGACGGGCAGCAGGCCGCAGCGGTTCGGCATCGAAGCCGCCGACTGGCTGCGCCCAACCGACCGTGTCACGCTCGCGCAGGAGGCGGAGAGTTGCGGGGCCGATGACATCTTCATGGCTGAGGTGGGAGACCCCGATGCGTTCGTCACCGGCGGGCTGATACTGAACGGCACCAGTCGCGTCCGTTTCGGGACGTGCATCGCGCAGATCGGGCCGCGCAGCGTCCCCATGCTGGCAGCCGGCGCCGCGACCCTGGCCTGGTCATTTCCCGGGCGGTTCGCCCTGGGCATCGGGGTGTCCTCCAAGGTGATCGTCGAGCGATGGCACGGCATCAGCTGGGAGCATCCGCTGGACCGTGCCGCCGAGGCGGTCGAGCTGGCCCGGTCGCTGCTCCGCGGCGAGACGTCGCCGGGCACGGGACGCCAGATCCGTTCCGCCGGCTTCCGGCTCAACCACCCGCCCGAGCTGCCGCCGGACATTCACCTCGCTGCGCTCAACGAGCAGATGATGCGGCTGGCCGCACGTGTGGCCGATGGAGTCTGGCTGAACTACCTGCCGTGGCAGCGGGCAGCCGACGTGGTCAAGCTGATCAGCGAGGAGGCGGCGGCGAACGACCGGCCGACCCCGGAGATCCTGCTCTCGCTGCCGTGCTACATCAGCGATGACCCGGCTGACGCCCAGGCAAGGGTCCGCAGCATGCTCACCTTCTACGTGACGTCGCCGGATTACCGCAAGGCGCTGGCCTGGCATGGCTTCGCCGACGAGATGGCGGCGGCGGAGACTGCGTTCCGCGCCCGGGACAAGCCCGCGCTTCGGGCGGCCATCACCCCGGAGCTGATCGATTCGATCGCGCTGATTGGCAGCGCCGGCGCGGTCGCCGAACGGCTCACCCGGTACCGCGACGCGGGGATCTCCACCCTGAGCGTCGGTACCGAAGACGACACCGGCATGCGCGCCGTCCTGGACCACCTCAGCGAGCTCACCAGGCATCATGGCTGAGCACCGGCCGGGACTGCACTGGCGCCGTGGAGGCGCCCGAATGGCGGCCGGCACGGTAGCGCACCGAGTGTTCTGGGCCGACGGGCTCAGCCCGAAAGTCCGCCAGACCGAGGTGCGCAGCGGCGCCTCGTTCGACGTGATCATCGTTGGCGGCGGCTTCACCGGGCTGTGGTCCGCCTGGCATCTCTCCCAGCGCCATCCGGATCTCTCAGTGCTGGTGGCCGAGGCGACGCAGATCGGGGCAGGCGCTTCGGCCAGCAATGCCGGATATCTGGTGCCTCACTTCAGCGCGTCGTATGCCGAGCTGAACCGGCTCGCGGACCATACGGCCGCGAGGGCGCTAGCACAGGCGGGGATGGCTAACCTGCAGGAGGTCATCGCCTTGCTGCGCGAGCTCGACATCGACTGCGACCTTGCCGATGCGGAGATTGTCACGGCTGCTACGCACCGGGGATTCGACGGCCGGATCGCGCGCGACCTGAAGGCGATGGCGGAACTCGGCATATCGCAGACCCCGCTGACGGCAGCCCAGCTGCGTGCGATGCTCGCCACCCCCGTGCTGACCAGCGGCTACTCATGCGCAGGAGGCACGGTCAATCCATTCAAAATGGTGCACGGGCTGGCCGGCGTGCTGGCCGACAGGGGCGTCGCGTTCGCTGAGGGAACCTGCGTGCATGACATCGAGCGGCGAGGCGACCGGGCGATCCTGCGGACCAGCCGCGGTGAGCTGACCGCAGGCCGGGCCGTATTCGGCCGCAACGCATGGGCGCACCAGGATCGGCAGTTTTCCCGGCAGGTGCTGCCGATCTACACCTACCAGGCGGTCACCCGGCCGCTGACGCCGGGTGAGCTCGGCGAACTGGACTGGCACGGGCGCGCGGCATTCAGTGACCGGCGGTCCATTCTGCTCAACTTCCGGCTGACAGCTGACGACAGGATCCTTTTCGGCGGCCGGGACATTGCGCAGCCGTTCGCCGGCCGGATCTCGGCGAGACGGGAATTCAGCGGCCGGATCCTGCGGCTGATGCGCGAGTCCTTCGAGTACGTGTTCCCTGGGCTGGGTCATGTGCCGTTCGAGGCCACGTGGGGCGGTCCGATCGCGCTCACTCCGCAGCATCTGCCCCGGGTCGGAACCTATCTCGACGGGCTGGCTGCATACGCGCATGGCTGCGGCGGGCACGGCGTTGCTCAGTCGCACCTGTGGTCGGCCATCGCCGTTGACCTGCTGTTCGGCGAGGAGACCGATCGCACCAGACTGCCGCTGGTCACCGCCCCGGAAGGCCGCTATCCACCGGAGCCGGCCAGGTTTCTCGGAGGGATCGCGACCAGACGCCAGCTCCGGCACTATGACGATGCGGTTCAGTCCGGCCGCAACGCCGACCGCGAGGCGCCGCTGCTCGCCCTCGTCAACAGGATCATGTCGCGGTGAACCACGGGCACCGGCTCCGGTTTCCTGAGGGCCGCACTGAGCGAAATAATCGCCTTAAGCTTCGCGAATCACAGAACGGCCGATGCGGTCACGCAGACGCCGCTGCGCCCGGCTCCGGCCGGGCCGTCCGGAGATAGCAGGTAACGGATGCCCAAGGAAGTCGATCACGACCAGCGGCGCAACGAGCTGGCCGACGCGGTGCTGCGAGTGGTCGCCCGTGGCGGCGTCGGCTCCATGACCCTGCGCGAGGCAGCCACGGAGGCAGGCTGGTCCACCGGAGCCCTGAACCACTACTTCGAGGGCAAGCGCGACATGCTCGAAGGCGCGCTGCGGCGGGCCATGCACCTGATCGCGACCCAGGTCCGAGAGGCGCACCAGCTGGCGGACTCACGGGAGGCGCTGGAGCGGATGCTTACCAGCGTCCTGCCAGTTGACGAGACAAGACTTGGCTTCGCCCGGGTGTGGCTATCGTTCTGCGGCGAGGCGATCGCCATGAACGACATCCGGACGTACCTGGCGACGTCCGATGTCGCGTGGCGGCACGACCTGGCAGCGGTCATTCGCCGCGGGCAGGAGAGCGGGCAGTTCGCCCCAGATCTCGACCCGGACTGGATCTCAGACTGCCTCGGCGCGCTCAACGACGGCATGTCCATCAGGACCGTACTGCAGGACCAGCGACTGACCCCGCGATCAGCCAGGGAAACGGTGCGGAGCTGGATCGATGCGCTTGCCCCGGCCCCGGTGAATGGCCGGCGCTGAACAGCGCCGGCCAGCAGATCCGGGCTGGACCGGTCCCAGCCACATCGCCCGGCTGGCAGAGGTCCTGCAGGACGTCAGCTGAGCCATTCGGCGAGCACCTCATCAGTGTGCTCGCCCAGCCGCGGGCTGCGGCGGCGGATCGCCGCCCGCTTGCCGTCAACCAGCGCCGGGAAGCAGACGAACGCGTCCTGGCCCTCGGCCGTGCCGAACCGCTGCACCGCCCCGGCCGCGTCCAGCGCAGCAGCGACCGTGCCAGCGTCGCGCACGGGCCACTCGCCCGCGCGCCCGGCAACACGCCATCCCACCGCATCGGACCCGATGACCTGATGCTCCTCGGCGCCCTCCGGCGGCAGGACCAGCAGCTCTTCCAGCGAGCTCGCGCCCGCCTCGAACTGGGTGATCTCGATGTAGCTGCCGCGCTCCCAGCGCGCCTGCCGGTACAGCTGCGCGCACACACCCAGCGCCGCGTACAGCCCGGCGAAGATGTCGGCCAGGGCGCGGGCCGGAATGACCGGCCGCGTTCCGCCCGTCGCCATCGCCAAACCGTTCGCGCACTCGGCCATCGCGCCGCCGTATGACGCCCATGAGCTGCGTGGACCGCTGCGGCCGAAGCCCGAGACTGAGCACATGGCCAGGTCAGGGCGCAGCCGGCGCAGCTGCTGGTAGCCGAGTCCCTTGCCGTCCAGCGAGCCGGGCCGGAAATTCTCGACGACAGCATGCGCGCGGGCTGCGATCTGCCGGACATCGCCGCGCTGCCGACCCAGGTCAAGCTCGATGCTGCGCTTGTTGCGGTTGAAGAACCGGAAGTAACCGCTCCGCTCGATGTCAGCGAAGCCGAGGTACGGCACGACCAGGCGAGACGAGTCCACGTGCTCGCTGCTTTCCACCTTGACCACATCGGCCCCGAGATCAGCAAGCAGCATCGTCGCGAACGGACCGGCCAGCGCCCAGGTGAGGTCCAGCACGCGGACCCCGGCCAGCAATCCGCCGCCGCCGGCCCCGACGCCCCGGCCGGGGGAGCCGCCCGGGACGGAACCCCCGGCCGGGGCGGAACCCCGGAGCATCCTCGGCGGCGGCAGGGCGGCCCGGTCCGTGCCGCTCTCCGTCACCGGACTGCAGAACACCGGCGTGCCGTCCGGCCAGCGGCCGGCGAACCCGCGGGCGACCGCTTGCTCATCGCCCAGCAGGTCTTCTGGCCGGGCCGCCGCGGCCGCGGCAATGCGCGCTGCCTGGCATGCCTGCACCAGCGCTGCCGAGTTCCATCCGCGCAGCGACTCGATCAGGCGCTGGTCCAGCTCGCTGACGTCACCGAGCCCGACGAAGTCGGTGACCGACGGACCGATGAGCTGCAGCCCGAGCACGGCCATCAGGCGATGCGTGTCCTCGATGCGGCCGCAGCTGATGCCGACCCAGCCGTCTCGGGTCTGATAGGCCGCCACTGGCCAGGCGAGGTCATGCATGTTCATCGCGCGCCCGATCGCCTGGTGGTCGACGAACCAGATCGGCAGTGCGGACTCCAGACTGGCAGCGATTGCCTCCTGTGCCAGGACGTCGATCACCGTACCGGGCGCGGATTGGAGCAGCGCGGCGCAGGCAATGCAGGCCGCATGCAGGGCTGCTAGCCGGGTGGAGATGAGGTCCCGCGGAGTGACCGGGCGCTGCGCCGGATCTCCGGTCAGGTAGGTGAGTCCGCCGACCGCCGAGAGCCCGAAGTCGGGCACCGGAGCATCGCCTAGCAGCGAGCTGTCATCCAGACCATGCCGGAGCTGCACCACTGGCGCGGCGACCTCACCGGCAACGGCCGCGAGGCCCGGGGTGCTGTCCAGGATGACCAGGTCACAAGTCCCCGCAAAGCGGCGGACGCAGTCGCGCATAGTGCCCGCGACGATCTGCTTGCCGCGATGCCGCAGCCGCCAGCGAAGCTTGTCTGCCGCATCGCGAGGACCGACGCCATCGCAATGCCCGGGCCGGATGACCTCCGCGCCGACTTCGGCAAGCAGCCGGGCCGTCCAGGCGCCGGCCGGGGTGATGGTGAAGTCGAGGACACGCGCCCCCTCCATCGCCCTCACCCGAGCCCTCCTGCAGGTGCCGCCGCCGGCCACCCGCCCCGATCCCGCGCCGGCACAGCAGTGCGGCGCCGTGGAGAGCCGGACACGCTCAAGCCACTGCGCTGATCAGGCGGCCGGGACATCAGCGCTGCTCACTCCACTTTCCGCTGTCGCAGGTTAACCGTACAGAGTGCTTGACTGCTCGCCCGCCGAGGGCAGAGGATAACGACTGATCGATATTAGATCCCGTCAAGCCTTCCGGCCACATCCGGTGGACTCGCATAGCAACTACCCCCGCACCGCGTGGAGGACCGATGCGACAGGCAGATGTTCAGCCGTGGCAGGCTTTGGGTGCCAGCGCAGGTGCGGGGGATCTGAGCCGACGGCGGTTCGTGCAGCTGATGGGTGCCGGCACGGTGGGGCTGGCGTCGGCCAGTCTGCTCGCGGCATGCGGCTCGTCCGGTACGCCGGCGGCCAGCAGTTCCGGCGGGTCGACTTCCGCGGGCACGCCGAAGCGAGGCGGGACGCTCACCTTTGCCTCAACCGGCGGTGGCGGCAGCTCGGACACGCTGAACCCCATTTACGCGATCTACGATCCCGACCTGGCCCGCGCGACCCAGCTGTTCGACCAGCCGGTGCACTTTGACAACAAGGGTGTTGTCCAGCCTGGCCTAATCGAGGAACTGACGGCTAACTCCACTGCGACGCTCTGGACCGCGCGGCTCCGCCAGGGTGTGACCTTCCACAATGGCAAGGACCTGACGGCTGACGACCTCATCTATACGTTGCAGCAGATCACCAACAAGAAGAAGCCGGGCACCGGCGCTGGCGCGATCGCCCAGGTCGATGTTGCCGGGCTAAAGAAGCTGGACAGCCTGACGGTGCAGATCCCTTGCACGTCTCCGTTCTCGATTTTGCCCGCCACCCTGTGCGGCGTCTATTACTACGTGATCCCGGTCGGATTCGATCCGGCCAAGCCGGTTGGCACCGGGCCGTTCAAGTACGTCAGCTTTACCCCTGGCGGGGAGAGCGTTTTCACCCGCAACGAGAACTACTGGCAGAGCGGCAAGCCCTACATCGACGAGATCCGGATCACGGACTTCAACGACGAGACCAGCATGCTGAACGCTGTGCTGTCCGGGCAGGTGAACCTCGCCAACCTGTCCACACTGGCCGAGGCACGGCAAGTCCAGTCGGCCGGCGGCGGGTATGTGGCGTCGCAGACCGGTGGCTACGTGCCGTTCGTCATGGAAGTCACCGCGGGTCAGTTCGCTGACCAGCGAGTCCGCACGGCCATGCGGCTCATCGTGGACCGGCCGCAGCTCAACGCCACCGTCTATGACGGTCTCGGCGCGCTCGGCAACGATGTGTTCGGCCGCTTCGATCCGCTGTATGACCACAGCTTCCCGCAGAGGGTGCAGGATCTGGGTCAGGCCAAGTCGCTGCTCAGGCAGGCCGGGGCCTCCAACCTGCATCTGACCCTGACGACCGGTGCCATCGGGCCCGGCGCCCCGCAGGCTGCCCAAGTGTTCGCCCAGCAGGCCCGAGGCGCCGGGGTCTCGGTCGCAGTGCAGACTCTCAGTTCCACCGCCTTCTTTGCCAACACCTACCTGCACCGCATGTTCACCCAGGATTACTGGTTCTCCAAGCCCTACCTTCCGAACGTCTCGATGGCGACCGGACCGCATGCTCAGTATAACGAGACGAATTTCCGCAATCCTCACTACAGCCAGCTGTTCGCCAAGGCGCTCGCCACCGTCGATCAGGGCAAGCTCGCGCCGATCGTCCACGACATGATGACCATTGACTATGAGACCGGCGGCTATATCATCCCCGTCTTCACCCCGAACATCGACTGCTACACCAAGTCCGTCCGCGGAGTCGGGCAGTCTGTCCTCGGAATACCTTTCAATGAGTACGATTTCAAATCGCTCTGGATCGACTAACGCGCAGTTGCTTACCCGGGCCAGGCAGCTTCGCCCGGATAAGCAGCCGCGCGACCGCCACGCACATCCGCGGCCCGCCGGGCACCGGGCCGAAGGCCATGCCGCTGGCCGGGGCTGCCGGTGATCATCGAAACCGCGGCGCAGCTCAGGTCGCTGCCATCGGCAGGACGGCATCCCATCTGGCATCTGCTCGGCCGCCGCACGATCGCCGGGCTGTTCACCCTGTGGCTGGTGTCCATCCTCGTGTTCGCTGCGACGCAGGCGCTGCCCGGGAACGCCGCTCAGGCAGCCCTCGGTCAGACCGCCACACCGCAGCGCGTCCGCCTGCTGGAGGCGCAACTTCACCTCAACCGGCCACCGATCGTGCAGTACGGCCTGTGGATTACGGGCCTGCTCCGGGGCAGTCCCGGCATCTCGCTGACGAACGGCCAGCGGGTCACCACGCTGGTGCTGCCGCACCTGGTCAACTCGACTGTCCTGGTCATCCTGGCCGGCGTCATCGGCTCAGCGCTGGCGGTCACGGCCGGATTCGCTGCGGCGTGGAAACGTGACTCCTGGTTCGACCACGTCACATCTGCGGCGGCGCTCGCCCTGGCGGCGCTGCCGGAGTTCGTGGTGGCCGTCGGCCTGATCGTGGTCTTCGCCACGATCGTGTTCCACTGGCTTCCCGCGGTGTCGTTCCTCCCGCCGCAGGTATCGGCCTGGTCGGGCGGCATGCTGCTGGTGCTGCCGGTTGCGACCCTGGTCCTGGTGATTAGCCCGTATATCTTCCGGATGACTCGCGCCACCATGATCGAGGCACTGGACAGCGATTACGCGGAGACGGCGATTCTCGAGGGCCTCCCGCCCCGGCGTGTGCTGTTCCGTCATGCCCTGCCGAATGCGGTTCCGCCGATCATCCAGGTCATCGGCATCAACATCCTCTACCTGGCCGGCGGGATCGTTATCGTGGAATACATCTACAATTTCCCGGGAATCGGCCAGGCGCTTGTCAGCGCCGTATCAGACCGGGATATCCCGACGATTCAGTTCATCGTCATCCTGCTGGCTGCCTTCTACGTAGTGGTGAACATCGTGACCGACGTCATCGCGCTGCTGGCGACACCGCGCCGGCGCCTTCCCCGGTAGCTGCCACGGTGGCGACCGAGTTTCTCCCGCCCCCGCCCGCTCCGGCAACACGTGCCGGGACGCCGGTCACGCGAAGCCGGCAGTGGACCAGGGTCCTGGCTGATGCTGCCCGCAGCCACCGCGGCATCACCGGTTTGGCGCTGATGGCGCCTGTGGTGCTGCTGGCCTTCCTCGGACCGCTGTTCGCGCCGCATCCGCCAACAGCATTCGTCTCGCTGCCGTTCTCGCCGCCGTCCGCGTCCTTCCCGCTCGGCACCGACGTGCTGGGCCGCGACGTGCTGAGCAGGCTGATGACCGGCGGGTGGCGCCTGCTGCTCATGTCATCGGCCGCGACCGCAGTCGGGGTGATCGTAGGAGCCGCGATCGGCGTCTGCGCTGCCTACTACGGGCGCTCGGCCGACGCGATCCTGATGCGCGGGGTTGACCTGGTCCTGGCGTTCCCCCAGCTGGTCTTCGGCCTGCTGCTGGTCAGCGTGATCGGGCCGAAGATCTGGCTAATCATCCTTGCGGTGGGCATATCGCACGTGCCGCAGGTCGCGCGGGTGATCCGGTCGGCCTCGCTGGACATCGTCGAGCGTGACTTCGTGCAGGCCGCGCGGCTACTGCGGCTGCCATCGCGACGGGTCATTGCCGGTGAGGTCATGCCGAACCTGGTCACCCCGATGATGGTCGAGACGGGCCTGAGGCTGACATTTTCCATCATCCTGATGGCGGGCCTCAGCTTCATCGGCTTTGGTGTCCAGCCGCCGGCTTCCGACTGGGGCGTCATGATCAACGAGAACCGGCTCGGGCTGGCCGCCAACCCGTGGGCCGTCCTCGTGCCCGCGTTCGTCATCCTGCTGCTCACGGTCGGGGCGAACACGTTCACCGATGCTGTCGGCCGGGTGGCGACCGGTGTCGAGCGCCGACGGCGCCCGGCCCGGCGTGCCGTGCAGGCAGCACCGGATGCTGGCGCCCGATGATTGCCGGGAACCTACCCGCGTTGCGCGTCACGGGACTGAACGTCACGCTGTCCGGCAACGACGTCCCTGTGGTGAGCGACGTCAGCTTCGAGGTCGGCAAGGGTACGGTCTTCGGCCTGGTCGGCGAATCCGGATCCGGCAAGTCGACCCTCGCCCGGGCGCTGCTCGGTTACGCCCGGCGGGGCCTGACGATCGCGTCAGGTCAGGTTGTCATCGGCGGAGTAGACATGCTCCGGCTGCCGCCAGCAGAGCTGCGCAGCGCACGCGGCCGGACGGCCTGCTACGTCGCCCAAGACCCGGCAAGCGCGCTGAACCCTGGCCTTCAGGTCGGCCGGCAGCTGCTGGAGTCGTTCGCGGCGCACCACGGCAGGGCCGGGAGGGACCAGGCCCGCAAACGGATCGAGCAGGTGCTGGGCGAGGTGAAGCTAGGGCAAGGCCGGGCCTTGCTTCGCGCCTACCCGCATCAGCTGTCCGGGGGCCAGCAGCAGCGGGTCATCCTCGCGATGGCGTTCATGCACCGGCCGGCGGTGATCGTCCTGGACGAGCCCACCACCGGCCTGGACGTGACGACGCAGCGGCACGTGCTGGAAACCGTCAACGAACTCTGCCGCGCGCATGGCGTCGCAACCGTTTATGTCAGCCACGATCTGGGCGTCGTCGCGCACATGTCCCAGATGGCGGCAGTGATGTACGCCGGTCGGGTGATAGAGAGCGGGCCATCCGGAGATGTGTTCGGAAACCCGCGGCACCCGTATACACGGGGGCTACTGGCGTCGCTGCCGTCGTATTCGCGTGCCACCGCGCTGGTCGGCATCCCCGGGCACGTGCCGCCGCCGGGTCGGCAGCCGCCGGGATGCGCGTTCGAGCCGCGGTGCGCGATCGCCGTGCCGGACTGCCAGCTCGCGATGCCGGAACTCGCTCCGTCAGCAGGTGAATCTCACCTTGCGCGCTGCATCATGGCAGGTGAGGTGATCGGCAGACGGCCGGAGCGGGCGGGGATCCGGGAACTTCAGCAACCGCGCGGTGACGCACCCGGCGCGGTGCTGGCGACGCGGCAGCTCAGCGCCTTCTACGGGCCAAAGCAGGTGCTGCATGACGTATCGCTTGAGGTATCGGAGCACGAGTGCCTCGCCGTAGTCGGCGAGTCCGGATCGGGGAAGTCCACGCTCGCGCGCTGCCTCGTCGGCCTGCACAGCGCCTACAGCGGCGAGGTTACCTTCCGGGGCGCGCCGCTGCCTGCCGGTATCCAGCACCGTGACGATGACGCGGCGCGCGCCATCCAGTTCATCTTTCAGAATCCGCACTCCTCGCTGAACCCGCGCCGTACGGTCGGGCAGATCATGTCCCGGCCGATGCGGCAGTTCTCCCCGTTGCCGCGCGGCCAGCAGGATGAGGCCATCGCGTCAGCTCTGCGTGACGTCGCGCTCGAGCCGTCGGCATACCTGGGCAAGTACTCGCAGGAGTTGTCCGGCGGCGAAGCGCAGCGGGTAGCGATCGCCCGCGCGCTGGCTGCCGATCCGGCTCTGCTGATCTGCGACGAGATCACATCGTCCCTGGATGCGTCCGTGCAGGCGGTGGTGGTGGAGATGCTGCGCGGCCTGCAGCGCAGCCGGGGCCTGGCGGTGATCTTCATTACCCACAACCTGGCTCTGGTGCGGAGCATCGCTACGGCAGTCCTCGTGCTGCAGGATGGGGCTGTCGTCGAGCGCGGCGCGGTATCGGAGGTGGTGGGACGCCCGGCCGCCGGCTACACCGCACAGCTGATTGAGGACGCCGCGCTATATGCGGTTGACGACGACCCAGCCGACCGGCCCGGGTTGCCTCAGGAAGGTCAGGCTGGAGCGGTGACCTGACACTGGACTCATCCCCCGGCACCTTCCCCCGTGACCCCGGACAAGACCTGGGAGCTGGTAATGGCATCATCCGGAATGACTGGGAAAGCTGCGCTGATCACCGGCGCCAGCCGCGGCATCGGCATGGCTATCGCCGCGCGGCTGATAGCTGCTGGTGCCGGGGTCTGCATCACTGCGCGTGGCCAGGAAGGCGTCGAGAAGGCGGTCGGCGAGTTGCAGGCATCCGGCCAGGCCATTGGCATTGCCGGAAAGGCAGATGACCCAGCGCATCAGGCTGCGGCGGTGGCAGCCACGATGGAGCGGTTCGGTCGGCTTGACTACCTCGTCAACAATGCCGGGACCAGCCCACACTTCGGGCCCCTGATAGATGCCCCGATCTCGGCGGTGGTGAAGACCTTCGCGGTCAATGTGATCGCGCCGGTCGCGTGGGCGCAGCAGGCCTGGTCGGTGTGGATGAGCGAACACGGCGGGTCTGTTCTTAACATCGCGTCCACTGGCGGGATCCAGCCCGCGCCGTTCATCGGCGCCTACAATGCCAGCAAGGCAGCGTTGATCCATATGACGCGTCAGCTCGCCCTGGAACTCGGCCCGATCGTGCGGGTCAACGCGTTGGCCCCAGGACTCGTGAAGACCCAGTTCGCACGTCCCCTCTACGAGGACAACGAGGCCGAGCTAGCCAGCCTGTTCCCCACCAGGCGACTCGGCGAGCCCGGTGACGTCGCGGCCGCGGCCGCGTTCTTGCTAAGTGACGAGGCCTCATGGATCACCGGCGCGATCCTGGTCGTGGACGGCGGAGAACTCACGGTGGCAGGAATCTAGCGGTGGCCGGACAGCCCTCGGCCCGCGCGCCAGGAGTACTTGACCTCTTCCGCCTCGACAACCGTGTGGCCATCGTCACAGGGGCATCATCGGGTCTCGGCGTCGCGTTCGCAGCTGGGCTCGCCGAAGCCGGCGCCGACGTCGTGCTGACCGCCAGGCGCGCTGACCTGCTCGCGGTTACCCAGCAGTTGGTCGAGCAGCATGGCCGCCGCAGCCTGGCGGTGCCCGCTGATGTCATGGACCCGCAGGATTGCGAACGCGTAGTCGCCACCGGCTACGAGGAGTTCGGGGCCGTCCATGTCCTGGTGAACAATGCCGGAGTCGCAACCGCTGTCCCAGCAACGCGAGAGTCACCGGCCGAGTTCAGTCGCGTCGTCGCGACAAACCTCCATGGTTGCTACTGGATGGCGCAGGCATGCGGGAAGAGGATGCAACCAGGCTCCAGCATCGTCAATGTGAGCAGCTCACTGGCTATCACGACAGCGGGGCTTCCGCAAGCGGCGTACAGCGCAAGCAAAGCTGGTCTGCTCGGCCTGACTCGGGACCTGGCCAGCCAATGGACCGGCCGGAAAGGCATCCGGGTCAATGCTCTGGTGCCCGGCTTCTTTCACACCGATATGACCAGCCATTACCCGGACGGGTACTTGGACTCTCTTATCGAACAGCGCTTGCCAACCGGGCGACTCGGGAACCACATTGAGCTCGTCACGGCGCTTATTTTCCTGGCCAGCGACGCCTCATCCTACGTCACCGGCACTGCCCTAACAGTTGACGGCGGCTTGCTGATTACTTAGATCGAAAAGGCCAGCGAATCGATGCTGGGGCTTGATAAGGGCACGCAATCCTGCCGTACCGGCCGGCTCAGCTCATGGAGTCACGCACCTAGTCACGGACTCGGCGGGGGGCGGGCGGGTGTTGACGCGCAGTGGTCCTGGCGGCTTCTGCGACCGGTCTTCCATGGTGAGAGCCCGCTGCCCAGGCAGCTGCTGCGCGTAGTACATCGCGTCGGGGAAGGTGAGCACCGGAGATACTACGGCCCCTTCGGGATGTGACATCACTTTCCTGGCACCCTGCCTTCGGAGATGAGCGCAGAAAGATCTACGCGCCAGGACGGCTATCCGGTGATCGCCAGGATCGCGGCGAGGTCAGCGTCGCTCAGCTTGAAGAGGTTGCGCTGCACGAAGGGCGCGCGCAGGGTCATTCGCCAGGCTTAGTGGCGCGACTGCCTGCCATTCGAGAAGTTCGGCACTAACATCGTGCTGCGCCCTGGCAACGACGTAGCCGCGCAGCGCCGACGGCGCGACCGTATTTGAGATTCGTGTTATGGTGCACTCCGTCGAGCCGGCTGTCCAGCGTGAGTAGGCCGGGGGCATGAGCGCAAGAAGCGCGGGCTGTGATCGGACGCCTGCGTCGTCGGTCGTGTGACAACAATGTCAGCGGTTCTTGGTAGAACAGCGAATGTAATGACCCCAAGGTTGCGACCTTCGGGCTCGACCGAGCCTGACAGGGAGGCCAGACATCGCCGAGGCCACCTGCACCATCTGCGGGAAGCCCGTCCACGGGCGCGGCTGGTGCACTTATCATCACCTGAACTGGCTTCGCTGGGGCGATCCGCTTGCCACGGGACATATCAGGCGGCGGCGCTGGACAGATGCGGAAGACGAAGCCATCAGGAGCCTGTACGGCACTATGGAAGCCAGCATGATCGCGGAGCAGATCGGCCGGACCGAGAACGCCGTGTGGCTGCGCGCCAAGACTCTCGGGGTTGACAAGCGGCCGGAAGTGACTCCGTGGTCCGATGCTGAGCTAGCCGAACTGCGCCGTTGCTATGGCATCGAGCCTCCGGTGGAGATCGCGGCGCGACTCGGGCGCACCCGGTCTTCGGTGTACCAGCAGGCCCGCGTCCTCGGGCTGCTGACCCGCAAGACCCTGATCGGGCAGTCGGCGGTGGCTGACTACTTCGACCGCATCGACACAGCCGAGAAGGCGTACGTACTCGGGCTGATCGCCGCCGACGGGAACGTGTATAAGGGCAGGGTGTACTTCGGCCTGCAGGCACGGGACGCGGACGTGGTGGCCTGGGTGCGTGACCGGCTTTTTCCCGATGCTGTCATCCACATGGCGCGCAAGGACGGCTTCAGGTCGTTCGCGATGACCTGCCACAAGATGGCTGCCGGGCTCGCGCAATGGGGCATCGTCCCGCGCAAGAGCTGCATCCTTGAGGGTTATTCAGGCGGTTGCGTAGAAGTGCAAAGAGACGACGGCTGAGATTGTTTCGGGGAATGTTGCCAGGGGCCGCCGGTAGTCGGTGTGCATGATTCGCCAGGTTTTGAAGTTGGCAATGACCTGCTCGATAACGTACCGGATCTTGTTGACCTCTGTGTTGAACTCTTTCTGCCAGTCGAGGAGCTCGCTGCCGGCAGGCTTCTTGAAGGGCGTGATCATATTATTTCCAACGTAACCTTTGTCGCCGAGCCAGTTACGCGGATCGAGTGTTGTGAGGACACCGGATTCGCCAAGGCAATGATTGTCGTGGCGACTTCCGGGAAGCGGATCGGAAATCCACGCGAGATACCCGTCAATTGAGCAGGCGACCTGCACGTTCATCCCGGTGGTCTTGTGCTTCCCGGAGTACAGTTCTGGGTGCGCCCTCCACGACCAGCACGGGAGCAGGGTTCCATCCACGATGTAGCACGCTGCCGGGGGAATTTCATCAGCAGTGGGAACATGTTCACGGAGCACATTTATCAGTTGCGGGGTGATTGCCGAGATGGCGCGGCTAATCGTTGGCTGCGACACCCCATAATTCTCAGCGATTTCCGCCTGGACCCGGTTCCTGCGCATATAAGTGAGGGTTGCGGTGAGTGCATTGCGCAGTCCGAGGACCGGCGGCCATCTGCGCATTCCTGGCTTAAACTCCCGAGCTTCAATTCTTGCGCAGAGCTCAGTGATGGCGGCTTTGGTGAGTCCGGTGGTATGATACACGTGCGGCCTGTTTCTTCTGGACTGAGTATGGTAACCCAATCCTTTCGAGAAGCAGGCCGCATTTCACGTAGGCACGCCGCTATCCAATACATTTGTTATCCCCTGGCACCCCCGTGAATAACCCTCCTTGACTGGCCGGTGGCACTCCCGAATTCGATGCTGCGGCCGTTCCTGCTGGGCTACTTTGACGGGGATGGTTCTTACTTCGTGATCCGCAAGAGTGGCCGACTTTACCCGGGGTGGAACGTATCATCAGGGTCACCCGAGTTCCTCACGCAGATGCAGGAGTACATCCGGGAGTTGACGGGCGTGGTTCTGCAAAAGATTCAACGGCGCAAAGCCACGTCGCTTTACCAGGTATCCAAGACCGGGAGAGGCGCTTACGCTCTTGACCAGTGGTTGCACGAGGGCTATGGCTTGGGGTTGGCAAGAAAGAGACCTCCTGAGCACATCATGGCTCATTATGGCGGGCCTCCACCACCACGGGCTGCTGTCCGTGGCCGTGAGAAAGTATCCGCAGGTGGCCAGGTTGGGGTCCCGGTTTTGGCCAGTTAGAAGTCCCATCCCTCGTTCGTCGTGTCGTCGGGGAGTGTGAGCCCCGGGCGGCGATTGTGACGGTGTCAGCCAGTCACTTTCACCGCCCGGGGGGCCTTCTCAGCATGAAATCTGCGAGGGAGAACATGGACATCATCGCTGCTTACCAGCAGGTGGGAACCTACCGCGGGGCCGCGGCTATGTGCGGGACCACGCATAAGACGGTCAAGCGCATCATCGAGCGGGCGGAGGCGGGCGGCAAGGCGCCGGACCGTATGCCGCGTGGCCGCAATTACGATGTGGTCGCTGAGCTTGTCGCGGACCGGGTCGGCGCGACGAAGGGACGAATCTCGGCGAAGCGGCTGCTGCCGGTGGCGATGGCCGCGGGGTACCAGGGGTCGGCGCGGAACTTCCGGCGGCTGGTCGCTGAGGCGAAGAGGACGTGGCGGCGCGATAACCATCGCGGGCGGCGCCCGGCGGTGTGGGCGCCGGGTGAGGTGCTGGCCATCGACTGGGGCAGCACCGGGCCGCTGCACGTGTTCTGCGCGGTGCTGGCCTGGTCCCGGTTCCGGTTCGTGCGGTTCGCGGGTAACGAGCGGTCCGAGACGACGCTGAGGATGCTGGCAGAGTGCTTCGAGGAGCTGGACGGGGTGCCGAAGGTGGTGCTCGCCGACCGGATGGGCTGCCTGAAGGGCGGCGTGGTCGCGAACAAGGTGGTACCCACCGCGGAGTACGTCCGCTTCGCGACGCACTACTCGTTCCGGCCCGACTGGTGCGAGGCCGCCGACCCGGAGTCGAAGGGGATCGTGGAGAACCTGGTCGGCTATGCCAAGCGGGACCTGATCATCCCGCAGGCCCCGTTCAGTGACCTGGCGGCCGCTAACCTCGCGGCCCGCGCGTGGTGCACCGAGGTGAACGGGGTTCCGCACTCGGAGATCTGCGCGGTCCCGGCGGTGCGGCTGGATGCCGAGCGGGACTTGCTGACGGCGCTGCCGTCGCTGCGCCCGGTGATCGGCGGGGCCGCGGCGATCCGCAAGGTGGACCGGCTGTCATGCATCCGGTTCGGGTCCGCCCGCTACTCGGTCCCCACCCGGCTGATCGGCCAGCACGTCACCGTGACCGAATCCGCCGGGCGGCTGCTGCTGGCCGACACCGCGACCGGCGAGGTCGTCGCCAGCCACGCCCCGGCCGCGCCGGGCGAGGCATCGGTCCTCGATGAGCATTACGGCGGCCCCCGGCCTGCGCCACGCCGCGCGGTGCGCCCCAAGACCGCCGCGGAGAAGGCGTTCATCACCCTCGGCCCGGCCGCCGAGGCGTTCCTGGCCGGGTCAGCGGCCCCGGGCAACACCAAGCTGGCCGCCGACCTGGACGAGCTGGCCGCCCTGCGGGCCGCCCACGGCGACCCGGCGCTGACCGCGGCGCTGGAACGGGCGGCCGCGTTCCGCCGCTGGCGGGCCGGGGACGTCCGGTCCATCCTGGCCGCCGGAGCCGGCGCCCCGCAGCCCCGCGCGGCCGGGGACGCCCTGGTCATCGAGCTGCCCAAGGTCCCGGTCCGGCCGCTGTCGGCCTACAAGATCGAAGGTGCCTCATGACCGCCGCCGCCGCGCCCGCTCTGGCCGCCGACCTGGACACCGGTCTGCGCAGGCTCAAGCCCGGCACGATGCGCCGCCTGGCCCCCGAGCTCATGGTCACCGCGAAGACCCAGCGGTGGTCACCGGAGGAATTCCTGCGCACCCTGCTGGACGCCGAGATCACCTCACGCGATGAGTCCAACGCCCGCGCCCGGATGAAAGCCGCCGCGTTCCCGGTGCGCAAGACCATCGAGGAGTTCGACGTCACCGCCTCCTCGATCCCGCAGGCGACCTTCGATTACCTGGCCTCGCTGGAATGGATCCGGGCCGCGGAGAACTACTGCGCCGTCGGCCCGGCCGGCACCGGGAAATCCCACAGCCTGGTCGCGTTCGGCGTCGCCGCCGTCGCAGCAGGCTACAAGGTCCGCTACTTCACCGCCGCCGAACTCGTCGAGACCCTCTACCGCGGCCTGGCCGACAACTCCGTCGGCCGCGTCATCGAGAACCTGCTCCGCAACGACCTGATCATCATCGACGAAGTGGGCTTCGCCCCGCTCGACGACACCGGCGCCCAGCTGCTGTTCCGGTTCGCCGCCGCCGCCTACGAACGCCGCGCCCTGGGCATCGGATCCCACTGGCCCTTCGACCAGTGGGACCGGTTCCTGCCCGAGCACACCACCGCCGTCAGCCTGCTCGACCGCCTCCTGCACCACGCCGTCGTCGTGGTCACCAAAGGAGAATCCTTCCGGATGCGCCAGGCACGGACCCAGACAGGAGGACGCCTGACCAAGAACTGAAAATCACCGAGGGATGGAGACTTTCATCTGGCCACCAGCGGCGACACGCACCTGGCCGTTGACAGCTGCTGAGGCACGAGAGTTTCAGATCCAGCAACGGCAGAAGGGCGCAGCGATGGTAGCGGCCCGGTCGGGGACTGGCGGGCGGGACTACACCCGCTATGACCTCACTATCGATGAGCTGAGGCAGACCGGGATGAGCAAACAGGCAGCGGTGAAGACTGCCATCCAGCAACTGCACCAAGCCGGCGTTGGCCTAGACGAAATCAAGTCCGTCACGCAGCCTAACCGATGGGTGGCTGTACATCCGGCCGCCGCCGAGACGATCGAGGAGGCCTTCGAACGCGAGCATCCCGACCGCAGCCCCCGCGGCCTCTGGTTCGACTTCGGCATCAGCGATGACGATGCCACATGGATCATCCCGCGCTACGGAGGACGGCACACCGAGCACATGCTTGACGGGCCTCGCCGCAGTGGCCCCACCACACACCGCTTTGAAGTGGGCACATAGTGACGGTGCGCTAGCCGACGGCCAGTAGCAGGCTTACCAGCGTGGGAGACGCTGTCGAAGCAGACACCCAAGTCTAGAAAGGGGCACTAGCGGATCATCTTCGGGCAGGCCAGTACAGCGACCAATGCGCACAGAATCGGATGATCTGACGTCAGCCACCCCGGCCAACGGGCGCACGTTCTAGCCGCGCGGAATCGGTCTGTCTCGCAGGACAGGCATTAGAGATCCTCCAGGGGTCACCGAGCGTAGCGAACCCCAGTTGCGTCGAGGGTGTCCCGTCCCGAGCAATCCGAGTCATCGACGCTTGAAGTAGCAGGCGTGGTTCACATCGACGGGACGGTTTGCCGGACCGCATCGTCCCGCCGATCTGAGTCACGCGGTTGTCGCCTGCCACGAGCATGGGACCACTTTTCGGGGTTTTCTGCCACGAGCATGGGACCACCTGGTTGCCAGTGATGGGACCACCGGGCGTGTCGGCTTGGCGGTCTTGATCACTTCCGGTACCGGGTGCCTTCAAGTCGATCGACTTGGGGGTTCGGGGGATGGCTTTCCGGGAGGTTGCCGTGACTGAGATCCGTGAGGTGCTGCGGGCGTGGCTGGCTGGTGCCGGGCTGCGCCGGGTGGCTGAGCAGGCGGGGGTGGATCGTAAGACCGCCCGCCGGTATGTGGACGCGGCGGTGGCGGCGGGGCTGGCCCGGGATGGCGGGGCCGGGCAGCTGTCGGATGAGCTGGTCGGCCAGGTCGCGCAGGTGGTCCGCCCGGCCCGGCCGGGCGGGCACGGCCTGGCGTGGAACCTGCTGGAGGCCCGCCACGGCGAGATCAAGGCGCAGGTGAAGGCGGGCCTGTCGGTGGTCAAGATCGGGATACTGCTGGAGCGGCAGGGCGTCGTGGTGCCGTACCGGACGCTGCACCGGTTCTGCGTGGAGCGGTGCGGCTTCGGCCGGACCGCGTCCACGGTGCGGGTCGCCGACGGCGAGCCCGGCGCGGAGTGCCAGCTGGACTTCGGGTATCTGGGCCTGCTGGCCGACCCGGTGACCGGGCGGCAGCGCAAGGTGCACGCGCTGATCTTCACTGGGTGCTATTCGCGGCACATGTTCGTGTGGCTGAGCTTCACCCAGACGCTGGCCGCGTTCATCGCCGGGTGCGAGGCCGCGTGGGTGTTCTTCGGCGGCGTGTTCAAGGTCCTCATCCCGGACAACGCGTCGGCGATCGTCACCGACGCGGACGCGGTCAACCCGCGGCTCACCGCCGGGTGGCTGGATTACGCGCAGCACTGCGGCTTCGCCACCGACCCAGCGCGGGTCCGGTCGCCGAAGGACAAACCTCAGGTTGCATACTGCACCTCTTCGGGTCGTTCCGGCAGCGTTGGCGTTCGTGCTGGTCATGGCTTGCTGGGGCGGCGGCCGATCTTCGGCCGGTCCGGCGGGCTGGCGGGGTCGGGCGGGTGGTAGAGGAACTCGCCCTTGTCGTTGTATCGGGTGCCGGTGACAATTCCTGCTCGGCGCCAGGCCTTGATGGTGTTGTTGCAGACGCCGTGGGCGGCGGCGAGCTCGGCGAGGGTGAGCATCCCGGTGGCGCGCAGCCGGTGGCGGCGGCTGGGTAGGCGGTAGGTGCGGATGATGTGGTTGACGATGAGCCGGTGGAAGGGTTCGCCGGTGCCGCTGGCCAGGCCGCGGTGGTTGAGGATGCCGGCGATCTCGCCTGAGGTGTGCTGGTCGAGGAGCTCGTCGATGGCGGCGCGGACCTCGGCAGGGGTGCGGCGCTGGTCTCCGATGGGCAGCGGCGGCGCGATCGCGGCGGTGTGGTCCTGGCCGCCGGCCAGGCGGACGTGTGCGGTGATCAGGTCGGTGGTTCTGGTCACGGTGACGTCGGTGAGCAGCAGCCGGGCGATGCGCTTGCGTTCCCGCATCGGGGTGGCGGGGTCGTTCCAGATCGCGGGCAGGTCGGTGACTAGCTGCTGGATCCGGTTCTGCTGGGCGTCGGTGAGTTGCCCGGTGTGCTCCTTGCGGGCCTTCTCGTAGGCTTCCTGGGCCTGGTTGAGGGCGCGCAGGGCAGTGTTCCAGTCGGCTTCGAGGGTGTCGGCGACCAGCCGGTTGGCGGGGTCGACGGCCAGGTAGCGGCGGCGGGCCAGGTCGGCAAGGTAGCGGGCGCGTTCGACGTGGGCGGCGCGCAATGCGTCAGCTTCTTCGGCCCGGTGCTCCAGTTCGGCCTGGACGGTGAGGGCGGCCTCGACGGTGAGCGGGGTGAGGGTGTCGATGAGCAGCTGCCCGATCGCCTGGTCCAGGCCTTCGCCGGGGATCGCGGCGCAGGCCTGCTTGCCGTTCTCGATGCCGTCACGCTGGCACATGTAGGTGGGGACCTCGCGGGAGGGGCCGCGGCCGCGCTGGTGATAGCGGACGGTCATGCGCAGCCCGCAGCGGCCGCAGATGATGATGCCCTGCAGCAGGGCGGCTCCTTCCCGGGGCGGTCCGCTGCGGCGGTCGCGGCCGTGGGCGGCGGCGTTCGCGGCGAGGCGGGCGCAGTTGGCGTCGTACTGGTCCAGGGTGATGTATCCGGGGTGGGCGCCGGGGATGAAGGAGATCCATTCCTCGCGTGGCAGCAGCCTGGTGGTCAGCTTCCCGCCTGGCTGCTTGTGGTGGGCGTGGCGTCCGTAGGTGAACGCGCCGGCATAGCGGGGGTTGTGCAGCACGCGCAGCACGGTGTGATGGGCCAGCGGTTTCCAGTCGGTCTCGCCTTTGCGGGGTCCCTTCAGATGCCGCCAGGGAAACGACAGCCCGGCGGTGTTGAACGCCTTCACGCAGGCGGTGGCGGACCCGGTCGCGCCGAAGGTGGTGAACAGGTGCGCGACGGCGGCCCGGACGGCGGTGTCGGGGTCGAGGTTGACGTGTCCGGCGGCGTCGTAGACCAGCCCGACCGGCAGCGGGGTGATGAGCTCGCCGCGGCGGGCCTTGGACAGCACCCCGCCGCGCAGCCGGGCCTTGATGAAGTGCAGTTCGGCTTCTGACATCTGGCCTTTCATGCCGAGCAGGAGCCGGTCGTTGAAGGTGCGGGGGTCATAAAGGCCGTCTTCGTCGCAGATCAGCGTGCCGGTCATCCCGCAGAGCTCGAGGAGCTGGTGCCAGTCGGCGCTGTTGCGGGCGAGCCGGGAGCATTCCAGGCCCAGCACGATCCCGGCCCGGCCGAGGGACACCTCGGCGACCAGCTGCTGGAATCCTTCCCGGTCGGCGGCGGAGGCGCCGGACTGGCCCTGGTCGATGTCGATTACGGTGATCTGGTCGCTGGCCCAGCCGAGCGCGATCGCCCTGCCGCGCAGGTCGTACTGGCGGATCGCGGACTCGGTGTTGTGCAGCACCTGCTTGAGGCTCGACTGCCGGACGTAGAGCAGAGCCGCTCGGGACAGGTGCGCGGTGGTCACCTTCGATGGGGCGGTGCCGGTGAACACGGGGTGCTCCTTTCCCCGCCCCGGGTGGGGCGGGATCGGGGGTTGGAAGGCCTGGGGTCAGGTGCCGGCCAGCGCGACGGCGAGCCCGGCCAGGGCGTGGACGAGCTCGGTGGTCACCGGATCCGGGAGCGGGCCCGGTTTCTGCGCACGGGCTGGGGTGTCGCCCGGTGGTGCGGTGCCGGGGGTGGTGGTGCTGGTCAGGTGGGTCAGGAGGCGCCGCCAGGCGGTGACGCCCTTGCCGGTGAGGACGCCGAGCCCGAGCGGGAACGCGCTCGGGCGTGCGTGCAGGGCGGCATGACGCAGTTGTTCGTAGCGGGCGTCCAGCCCGCCGCCGGGAACACGAGCCTGGCCGGTATCCGGGCCCGATGATGATGGGTCCGGTTCAGCAGCCGCGGGGCCAGGTGAAGGTCGCAGGGACGGGGACGGGTTCTGCTCCTGTTCGCTCTCGCGGGCGGATGGGTCAGCGGCTTTTGGAGTGGCGCTCCCGGCGGCGGGCCAGCGCTCGTTCGATGGAGCGGGGGTGCACGCGCACCCCGAACTCCTCGGCGATCGGCCCGGCCAGCCCGGCCGGCTTCAGGGCGGGATCGGCCGCCAGCTGCTGTTCGGCCCAGGCCAGGATCTGCCCGGTGAGCTTGTGGCCGCCGCGGGGCCCGGGCCTGGCCGGCACCAGCCCGTCCAGGCCGGACTTTGCCAGCGCGGCGGCTGCGAGGTAGTACGACGGCCGGGAGTACCCGAACGCCGCCGCGGTCGCGGTGACCGGCGCGCTGTCCACGCTGACGCGGCGCACCATCTCGTACTTGACCTGCACCGCGTCGCGGGCGTCGAAGAACTCCTCGGCCAGGAACGCCTCGTCGGTGACCTGCTCGGGGTGCGGGTTCAGGCACCGCGACTCGCGCAGCGCGGTCACCTTCGGGTCCACCGGTGATCCTCGCGGGGCCATGCCGCCTCCCAGCCGATACGATCGTTAGGAGGATTTTGCCGGTCTCGAGTGACCTTCTCACTGCGACACGCCACAGAAACGCGACGATTGCCAGGAAAACAAGCGAATCTCCGCACTAGCCCCGGCCTGACCGCGCCGAGCCTGAGACGTTACCCGGCATAATCCCCTTGACGTTCACGGCGTAATCTGCTTGACGGCTTCGCCGCCGTCGGGCTGAGACCGCAGCCGGTTGACCAGATCCGCCAGCGCCAGCAGGCCCTCAGTGGTGAACGGGCACCGGCCGGCCGCGATGACCACGAACGGATCAACGGGTGCGACGTCGGTCCACCCAGCCAGGAGGGAGAACAGCACGCCGTCCGCGTCGTGCAGGTGGACCCGGTCCTCGCCCCAGTTCTGACGGTGCGCGACGAACTCGAAGTCCTGGCCGAACAGCGGATGGTACGGGTGCGTCACCCGCACCCGCCGGTACCGATCGTCTGGATTGGGTGTAGTTGACGACGTGGGCCAAGCCGAAGGTGGAGCGGGCGGTGCAGTACGTGCGCGGCAACTTCTTCGCCGGCGAGCATTTCACCGGCCTGTCCGACGCGCAGGCGCGGGCGGAAGCGTGGTGCCGCAACGTGGCCGGGATGCGCATCCACGGCACCATCCAGGCCCGCCCGGCGGAGGTGTTCGCCGAATTCGAGGCAGCGGCGCTGCTGCCGCTCAGCCTGCCTTATGACGTGCCGGTGTTCACCCGGGTCAAGGTGCACCGCGACTTCCATGTCGAGGTCGGCCGGGCGCTGTATTCGGCGCCGCAGGATTACCTCGGCTGCCACCTGGACGCCCGCGCCGACTCGGCCCTGGTCAAGCTGTTTCACCGCGGCCAGCTGGTCAAGACACACCCCCGTCAGCAGCCGGGCCGGCGGTCCACCGACCCGGCTGACCTGCCGGCCGAGAAGACCACCTATGCGATGCGCGACGTCGCCTCCCTCGCCGGGGCGGCGCGGCGGCACGGGGACAGCGTGGGCGTCTATGCGGACCGGCTGCTGGATACCGACCTGCCCTGGACCAAGATGCGGCAGGTCTACCGGCTGCTCGGGCTGGTCCGCCGCTACGGCCCCGGCCCGGTCGACACCGCCTGCCAGCGCGCTCTCGACCTGGACGTGGTCAGCGTCACCAAGATCGCCTCGATGCTGGAAAAGGCAACCGAGAACACGCCCCCGCCGCCGGTCCCTGCCACCGCGGCCACTGCCCGGTTCGCGCGCGACCCGGTCGAATACCGGCCCGGCGGCACCCAGCTGACGCTCATCCCCGGCGGGAAGGAGGAGAGCCGGTGACCGCCACCATCCGCGACACCGTGAGCCCGGACCTGCGCACCACGCTGCGGGCGCTCAAGCTCGGCCAGATGCTGGCCACCCTGCCCGACCGGCTGGTCCTGGCCCGGCAGCAGAAGATGACTCATGCTGACTTCCTCGAGCTCGTCCTGGCCGACGAGCACGCCCGCCGGGAAGCCAAGTCCGCGTCGCTGCGCGCCCGCGCCGCCGGGCTCGACTCCGGCATGCGGCTCGACACCTGGGACCAGAGCGCAGCCGTCTCCTACGACCGCCAGCTGTGGAACGAGCTGGTCAGCCTGCGGTTCCTCGACGGCCCGCACGGCGCCCTGCTGCTGGGACCGGTCGGCGTCGGCAAGACCCACCTGGCCTGCGCGCTGGGCCACATCGCCATCCGGAGGCGGCGCACCGTGCACATGGCTCCCGCAGCCAAGCTGTTCAAGCGGCTCAAGGCAGCCCGCCTCGACAACACCCTCGACTACGAGATGCGTCGCCTCGCCACCGTCGAGCTGCTGATCCTGGACGATTTCGCGCTGCAGCCGCTGGATCCGACCGAGACCGCCGACTTCTACCAGCTCTGCGTCGAACGCCACCAGCGCGCCTCGACCGTGGTGACCTCGAATCGCACCGCTGAGGAATGGCTGGCCATGATGGCCGACCCGCTGCTGGCCCAGTCCGCCGTCGACCGGCTCGCCTCCACCGCCCACGAACTGGTCATCGAGGGCGAGTCCTACCGGCGCCGCCAGAAGCCATCCATCACCAGCAGCACAAGCGTGTCCGTTGACGAGGAGAAAGGAAACCACCATGATCACTCATGACCAAAGGCGGTCCCTTCCTCGTGGCAACACCCCGGTCCCATCACGCTGGCAAGCGACAGTTGCGTCGAGGGTGTCCCGTCCCGAGCAATCCGAGTCATCGACGCTTGAAGTAGCAGGCGTGGTTCACATCGACGGGACGGTTTGCCGGACCGCATCGTCCCGCCGATCTGAGTCACGCGGTGCTTCCGCGTGATCGGCGGCGATTGCATCCGCGGCTGTGGATTGGATGGTTCGGCCAGGTTCCACCCATGGCCGACGAGAGCGGCGAGAACTCGGCCTGGCTTTGGCCCACGATCAAGGATTCTCAGCTGGCTCATCGCTGTGACCTGCGAGTTCCTGGCTTACAGTGAGCGGATGTGCGCACTAAATCAGGGCCTGGAGCTGGCATGTGCCCCCGGTCCCTGCGGACGGTGAAGACGGGTGCCGGCGTTCGAGGGCTGCAAGGCCGAGACCAAGACGATTCCGCCGGTAACCGAGGCGTTCATGACCGCCCGCGAGCGGGCCATGTGCCTGGTGCCTCAGAAGCCGCGGACGCGGGTGAGACGGATGCGGACCGGGACGGAGAACCTCTCCGCGAACTTCACCGCAGGCTGTCGCCGCCGTCCCAGAGGAACCCGACCGGGGTTCGGCTGCGGGGTACCGTCACGCCCCACGGTCGTCAGCCAGATCGTCATCTCGCCGGTGAGCTGCCGGCGGACGCGCTCGTCGTAGAGGCCCGGCACCTGAGATCCGTCCGCGAATCTGCCAGTCTGGGAGGCATGTCATCCGTCCCCGGACCGCCCAGTCGGCCGACCGCCGCGACACCGGCCTCTGCCCGCTGTCCTGGGCAGGATGCGGCCCGGGCCCTGCACCCCCGCCAGGGTGCAGGGCGTGGGCGGCACACCGGCCAGGACGCAGAGCGTGGCCGGCACCCTGGCAGGGATGCGGCGCGTGGCCGAGGCTGAAGTGCGGTTCGCGGCCGGGGTTCCCAACGTGGGCCCGTTCGGCGATCCGCTTCTGCTGACGGACCTGGCGGTCGCGGCCGAGGACAGCGGCTGGGATGCCTTCTTCATCTGGGATCACCTGCTGTACCGGGACCAGCGCTGGCCGGTCGCCGACCCGACGGTAGTCATCGCGGCGGTGGCGGCCCGCACCAGCCGGATCCGGTTCGGCGTCCTGATGAACCAGCTGGCCCGCCGCCGGGTAGGCAAGGTGGCGCGGGAATCGGTCACTTTGGACCGGCTGTCCGGTGGCCGGCTGATCCTCGGCGCCGGGCTCGGGTCAGTGCCCGAGGAGTTCACCGCGTTCGGGGAACCGGGTGATCTGCGTGAACGCGCCGCCCGGCTGGACGAGTCGCTGCAGGTGCTGACCGAACTGTGGCGCGGCGAGCGGGTCACGTTCCATGGTGAGCACGTCACCGTCACCGACGTGACCATGCTTCCCCCGCCGCTCCAGCAGCCGCGCATTCCCATCTGGTGCGGTGGCCGGTGGCCGAACAAGGCGCCGTTCCGGCGGGCTGCCCGCTGGGACGGGGTGATGCCCACCCACACCGGCTACGGCCTGGGGGAGACCATGCCGCCGGCCGAACTGGCCGCCGTCATGCGCTACATCCGCGAACACCGCGAAGACGGGGCCCCGCCACTGGCTGTTGCGCTGGAAGGCCGCACCGACGGCGCGGCGGCTGACCGCGGCGGGCGGCACGTAGGCGCCTACCGCGAAGCCGGTCTCACCTGGTGGGTGGAAGCGCTGGGCTGGTGGCGCTGTGACCCGGCCGGTGCGATGGCCAGGATCCGGCAAGGCCCGTCGCTGCTGAACTAAATTGAGCCGGGTCACGCGGTACTTCCACGTGCTCGGCGGCGATTGCATCTCGGCTGTGGATTGGATGGTTTCGGTCAGGTTCCACGCATGGCCAGCGAGAGCGACCCGAACTCACGGTGGCAGGCATGCTGCCGCCATCCGGGCAGCGGGGCGTCTTGATCGCGGCGCCGGCGGGTGCGCGGGCAGTTGTCCCGGCGGCAGTCGCGGGCGCCGATGACTCAGGTCAACGGGACCAGCGAGCTAATGACTCAGATCCACGACGCCTGACTCAGATTGGATGAGACAGGACAGAGGGCTCCGCAGCTCCGACGGGGAGTCGCTCGGATCACCGATTGGCTGTCGATTTGGCTGCCTGGAGGAGAACAGGTTGAACGAGCGCACCCTCGACCCTCCTGACCTGCGCAGATATCACGCCAAGGTGGAAATCGGCCGTGATGCGCAAACGCGAGGTGCAAGCGCTCAGGAGTTCACCGCGATACGCGCTTGACCTGCAACAATGCCAAACTGAGGAAGCTGAGGCCTGACCACTTGTCTCCGGTCTGCAAGCACTCAAAGATCGTTCCTGAAGATCGCAATGTGCTGTTGACCTGCGGAAACGTGGAGCTACGGGGAGTCGAACCCCGGACCTCTTGCATGCCATGCAAGTCGAGCGAACTGCCTACCAGCGGGTTCAGCAGCTTCTACGTGCGCATCTAGTGCACAGGCGTGCCCGTGAGTCCCCGGCAGTCGGCAGGTGTTGGCTGTCCACTTGGCTGTCCGCTATCGCTGCGATCATGATCCCCCGGACCGGTGAACACCTTAGCGAATAACTCCTCACAGCCATCGCAAGGCAGCCTGAACCGCACCCGGGAAGTTGACGGCGTCGGGGCTGCACATCCTCCTTGGCCACAGGCTCGTGCCGCACGGGATCGTGCTACAAGAGGCATCCCCGCTGGTGGCCGAACGAGCAAGCAATCGTCTACATCTCCGGCAAGGAGAACCCGGGCAAAACGCCACGTGTTCGACTACCCCGAGATGGTTATCCACCGCTGACGCTACCTGGCCAAACGCGCAGGCGGTCAGGCGACGCGGCGCCAGGAGTCGCCGAAGTCGGCGATGACCTTCAGCTCCCCGCCGAGGGCCCGAACGTAGTCGGCCAGGGTGGCAAGCTCTGCGACGGCCCCGCTTTCGATCGCCGAGACACGCTGCTGGGACACGCCCATCGCCCCGGCGACCTCGGCCTGGGTCAGGCCCGCCTTCTTGCGCATCTCCGCCAGGTACTCGGCCCGCACCCGCAGCGCTCGCTGCTGGCGCGCCTCCTCCACCGCCGCGCGATCGTCGGGGTGGACGAACTCCTCCACGAACTCATCGCGCATGTAGGTGAAAAACTCTCCACGCTCGCTCATCGCCGCTCCTTCGAATACGCCTCTTGGCTGCCTGCAGGAGAACAGGTGGAACGAGCGCACCCTCGACCCATCTGGCCTGCGCAGATGTCACGCCGGGTTCATGTCGTGATCAAGCACCGTCCAGTACAGGACACTGCTACCCCTTCAGGTCGCAGAGGCGACATGCGACGCTGGGACGGCTGTACGGGGATATGGCCAGCGTGTCCTGGACGCTTATGACCTCATGGAGCCTTGATGGATTCGTCGCGTTTTGATGCCGTGGTGGTGGGTGGTGGTCACAACGGGCTGACCGCGGCCGCCTACCTGGCCCGGGCGGGCCGGTCGGTGCTGGTGCTGGAGCGCCAGCCGCACGTCGGCGGGGCGGCGGTGTCCACCGCGCAATTCCCCGGCGTGGACGTGCGGCTGTCCCGGTATTCCTACCTGGTCAGCCTGCTCCCCTCGCAGATCATCGACGACCTCGGGCTGCGGCTGGAGCTGCGGCAGCGGCGGATCGCCTCGTTCACCCCCGAAGGCGACGGCGGGCTGCTGGTGGACAACACCCACCAGGCTCGCACGGCGGCGTCGTTCGCCGCGCTGACCGGCGGGGACGCCGAATGGCGGGCGTGGGAGCGGCTGCACGCGGCGGCGGCGCTGCTAGCCGCCCGGGTGGCGCCGACGATGACCCAGCCGCTGCTGTCCGAGGCGGGCATGCGCGAGACGGTGGGTGACAGCGCGGCGTGGGACCTGGTCACCAAGCGGCCGCTCGGCGAGACCTTGATGGCCGACTTCGGGTCAGACACCGTGCGCGGGGTGATCATGACCGACGCGGTCGTCGGCACGTTCGTCCGGGCCGGCGACCCGGGTCTGCTGCAGAACCGCTGCTGGCTCTACCACGTGATCGGCAACGGCACCGGCCTGTGGAACGTCCCGGTGGGCGGGATGGGCCGGGTCAGCGCCGCCCTGGCCGAGGCGGCTACGGCCGCCAGGGCGGAGATCCGGACCGGCGCCGAGGTGACCGGCATCGACCCGGAGGGGGCGGTCAGCTACCGCGACGCCGACGGGGGCGAGCATGAGGTCGGGGCCGGGCACATCCTGGCCAATGTCGCCCCGGTGACGCTGGACCGGCTGCTCGGCGACGCGGGCGGGGGCCTGGGGGCGTCTGTGCCGGAGGGGTCGCAGCTGAAGGTCAACATGGTGCTGGCCCGGCTGCCCCGGCTGCGCGACCGCGCGGTGCCGCCGGGGGACGCGTTCTGCGGCACGTTCCACATCAACGAGGGCTACGCAGCTCTCGAGACGGCGTATGAGCAGGCGGCCCGGGGCGAGGTGCCCGCCGGTGCGCCGTGCGAAGCGTACTGCCACTCGCTCACCGACGACTCCATCATCGGACCGGAACTGCGCGCCGCCGGGGTGCAGACGCTGACCGTGTTCGGCCTGCACATGCCCGCCCGGCTGTTCCGCGCCGACCCCGCCGCCGCGAAACAGCAGGCGTTCGATGCGACGATGGCCTCGATCAACTCCGTGCTCGCCGAGCCGATCGAGGACTGCCTGCTCACCGACAACGACGGCCAGCCCAGCATCGAGGCCAAAACCCCCGCCGACCTGGAGACCGACGCCTACCTGCCCGGCGGGCACATCTTCCACGGCGACCTGTCCTGGCCCTACGCCGAACACCCGGAAGACGTCGGCCGGTGGGGCGCCGAAACCAGCCACCCCAAGGTGCTGATCTGCGGCGCCGGCTCCCGCCGCGGCGGCGGCGTCAGCAGCATCGGCGGCCACAACGCCGCCATGGCCATCCTCCAGCCCCGGGGCTGACATTGCGCCAGACGGCATGGGACTGGGTTACGCTTTGCGAATGCGCCATCTCATGGACGAATCACTTTCCTTGAAGCGGGCTGCCCACGATCATTCAGATCGTGGGCAGCCAATTTCCGAGAGCCAAGCGGTGGGTTTCCTAGATTGTGCTGAACTGTCAGGACTATCTCTTGCACTCCCCGCACATGGCGGGGGTGTCGGCGGCTTTGGTCAGTTCTTGCTGCTGCCGTAGAGGCTGAACATGAGGTCCGGCTGGCCGCTTCTGCCTGCGCACGTCTGCATGTTGTACCAGGTTGTGCAGCCCAACCCCGTGACGTTACTAGGGTTCTCATACACGGCTGGTGAACCGTTTTGCGCGGTGCGGGTCCACCAGAGGAAAGAAGCGCTGCCGGATTTCATGTTGAACTGCACCGACAGCCAGTAGTGCCCCGCCGGCAGCGTGACTCCGGTGACGGAGAGTATGAATATGCCGCCGACGTCTTTGTATGGCCCCGTCTCCTTTTTCACTAGCGCGCCGGGCATGTTCCCGCCGACTTTCTTGTTGACCGCATTCTTGTAAAAGAACACGTTCACTGACGTGGGCCAGCCATTGTTGTAGGCCGTGTTCACGTAGACCTTGGAGATCGTCCAGGTCTGGCCCTTGGACACGGTGAAATCGTCGGCCAACTGATCGTTGTCGCTGTTGCCGCTGCCGAAATTATCGGACGACATGAAACCCGCGGCGTCGTTATTCTGGTTGTACAGAAGTTTCACTGCGTGCGGCCGGATCACAGCCGCGGCGGCCGGGATACGGCTGGAAGGCTGGGCTGTGGCGGCTTGTGCTGCCGGTGCCAGCCCGGCTCCCAGGGCCATCGCCAGGCCCGCCGCGATGGCCAGCCTGCCCGTGCAGGCTGGTACTGATGCTCGCATGAGATGTGTCCTTCCTGACGTATGCGGAACCGCCACCCGGTCCGGCAGCGGTGCCGTGCCTCCCCGTCCGGGAAGGCACGGCGTTACCTCTGCGCGGCGTGTCGGCTCAGTTACGGACGGCCTTCCACTTCTTCCCGGTCCACTGCTCAGCCAGTGTCCCCGCTGGGTACAACCCGGCACCGAGAGGGCCGCCTAGGGTCATGCCGACCGCCCACACGTTCGATGCGGACACCGCCACCGCGCCGAACAGCTGGTCATCGCTCCCCCCCGCCTCGATCTCCCCGGGGTTCGGGCTTGGCACGTGCTTCCAGGCCTTCCCGTTCCAGTGCAGGACCCAGGTGATCGGATAACTACCTGTCTGGATCACCGGGTTATAGCTGCCGTATCCGACGGCCCACACGTCGTTGGCAGACACCGCCGTCACCCCATGCAGCTCGGTGGAGGTCGCGTTCTGCGGGCCTGACGGCTGGGGGGCGGGCTCGCTGGGGGTGGGCACGATCTTCCACACCTTCCCGTTCCACTGCTCGGCCACGGCGGTGGCATTGATGTCAGCCGACGGCTGATTGGTCCAGCCGACGGCCCACACTTCGTTCGGGCTGCCTGGCACCGCCGTCACCCCGGCCATCGTGATCCCGCCCGTACCCGACGCGTTGGGCATGGGCACGATCTTCCACGTCTTCCCGTTCCAGTGCTCGGCGAAGGGGGCGGAAACGCCGACGGAGTTGAGGTACGTGCCGACAGCCCACACGTTGCTGGCAGATACCGCCGCCACCCCGTGCAACGCCTGTGCGGAGCTGCCAGGCGGGTTGGGGGTGGGGACGATCTTCCATGTTTTTCCGTTCCACTGCTCAGCCACGGCGCCGGCGTAGCCAACGCCGGACGTTGCGCCGCCGACAGCCCACACGTCGTTTGCCTTGCCCGACACCGCCGACACCGCTGTCAGCTGCATGCCGTCACCGGCCGAGGACAACGGGATGCTGGCCTGTTTCCAGCTCGTCCCATCCCAGTGGTAGGCAAGGGGGACTAGGGTATTGCCAGTTTGGAGAGGGACGTAGCCGCCGACGGCCCAGACGTTGGTGGCCGATGTCGCTGCCACCCCGAGCAGAGCCTCATAGGTCGTGTTACCTGGGTCGGGGTTGGGGGTGGTGCTTGTCGTCCACTTGGTGCCATCCCAGTGCTTGGCGAATAGCATCTGCGGGTCTCCGACACTCGCATGGTAGCCGACAGCCCAGACGTCGGTGCCGTTGCTGCCCGGCACCGCCGCCACACTGCTGAGCCTGTCACCGGCGGTCCCGGAGCTGAGAGGGCTGAGAGGAGCGAAGCGCTGGGTCGCATGCGGGAGTGCTGCCGCCCCGGCAGGTCCGGGGGCCAGCACCGCGACGGTGATGGCGGCGGCTGCGGCTCCGGCGGCCAGGACGCGATAGGGAGGTCTGGTCCTGCCCGGTCCCGGCGCCGGGCGCCTGGCACGGGCCGTGGCGGCCGGCATCGGTCTGGTTGGTCGCATGTTCTGATGTCCCTTTCTCTGGGAGTGCTGGTACTGGCCTGATGCACCCGGTTTCTGCGGGGTGGTGTCAGAAGCCTTGGTAGCCGTCGGGGGTGCCGAGCCCGGAGGGGCCGTCGTAGCCCTTGCGGGCGTTGCACAGGTAGTAGAAAGACTTCGGCGGCGTGCAGCTCCCGTTGGCGCCGCTGGTGACGTCGAACAGGCCGCTGGTGTGGGCGTAGGGATAAGAGCCGTCGGTGACCTTGGACCCGTTCCCGGCCAGGGCGTACACACCGGCGATGATCTGTGAGGCGACGCTGGTGCCGCCGGCCACCAGCCAGCCACCCTCGATGTAGGTGTCGTAGAACGCCGCGCCGGTGGCCGGGTTCGCGTCGGCGGACACGTCACCCATGGTGCGGCCGGCACAGGCGGTGTCGCCGACGCTGGCCGTCTTCTGCCAGGCGGGCTTGGTGTTGTACTGCGAACATCCCGACCCAGTGCCCGTCCCGCCCGACGGCGACCCCCACACGGTCTCCGACCAGCCCCGGGTGCTGCCGGGGGCCTTGGTGAGGGTGGTGCCTTCGACCGCGGTCACGTACTGCGAGCTGGCCGGGTAGGTGACCAGGTAGCCCCGGTCACCACCGGAGAACGTGATCGCATGCCCCGGATGGTTGAAGTACTTGCCGTACGTGGAGTCCGGGGCGTCGCTGCTGTCGCCCCAGCTGTTGGAGATCACCGGCGCCAGCTTCGCCGCCTCATCCTCGGCCGCACCTAGGCTGGCGTTGCTGTTGGTGGTGGCCTCGACCAGGATGATGTGGCAGTTCGGGCAGATCGCGCTGATCATGTCCGTGTCCAGCGACTCCTCCTCCCCCCAGCCGGGGCTGCCCGCTGGCAGCGGGCTGGCCTTGCCTTGCTGGTTCACGATCCGCAGGCACCCGCTGGCCGTGGTGCAGGCCGGCAGCTTGTAGGTGGAGCGGTAGGTGGCCAGGTCCTTGGCCAGGTTCGGGTCGCTGTAGGCATCCACGACCGCCACCGTCTGCCCCTTGCCCCGCAGCATCGACGCCTGGGTCAGCTTGTAGGCCGACTGCAAGTCTCCCGGCCCGTACCCCGACGGGATGTCAGCACGGACCCCGGTCCGCACCAGCGCATCACAATGCGCATACAGCACATGCCCAGGCCGGTAGAAGGTGGCCGCGGACGCCGGGCACGCCGCCCGCACACCCACCCCAGCCCCGTGCCGGACAGCGGCCGCGCCAGCCACCGGCACAGCCAGGCCAACCACGGCGGGGACCGCGATCAATACGGCCAGCCAGCGTCCGGCTGGCCACGAGTTCCGATTCAGGCGCCTCATGGGTTCCCGTCCTCTCCAGAATGTAGTCGGCAGCAGGTCACAAACCTGGCAACCATCAGCAGCGCCAGGCAGACACAGCCAGCGCAGCGCCCACCAGCGGGCACAGCCAGACAGGCACGCACGCGCTGATGCTGGCCCTGTGGCATCAGACATCACAAGGGCTCGTAATCGTCACGCTCGTCGCCCGGGGTGGCTGCCTCACCTGGGGTCCGGGCGACGACGTCTGCGTGATCGCGCTCCGGACCATCTGGGTGGCTACCCGTGTCTGAGGCCGGCTCGTCACATGTGCCTGATTGAGGAGTGTTCATCTGCCCTTCTCCGAGGTGTCGCGCTCGTGTGGCGAGTATGAGACGCTGTCCCGGCAGAAGACGATTGGGCGGATGACCTAATCTTGCTGAACGATGCCTACGAACGGAGATCAGCGCTCTACTTCGACACGCCGTCAGGGGTAATGCCGTCTTTGACGGCGGCAACGGCCAAGGCGGTGCGGGAAGAGACGCCGAGCTTCCTCATGGCGGAATTGAGCTGGGCGGCTATCGTCTTCGGTGACCGCGACAGGACCTGAGCGATCTGCGGATTGGTCCGTCCGCTCAGCACGAGCCGCACCACCTCCAGTTCCCGGGGTGACAGCTGGTCCCCGTAGGCGTGCCATCCACCGCGCTGGGGCTTCTTCGCCTGGATGCCATGCGCGCGCAGGGTGGACACCACCCGGTCGGCGTCCCCCAGCGCACCCAGTGTGATCAGTTCTTGGCGCAGCTCGGATAGCAACCACAGCCCGTGATCCGATTGTCCAGCGTTCATCAGGGAGCAAGCCTGACGCTCGCGGGCCAGCAGCGCATCGTACGGCCTGGGCAACCGTTCCCATGCTGTGGCGGCACGGCCGAACAGGACTGCAGCCTGGTCGTGCTTGTCCTGCCCCTCGGCTACGATTGCCCGGCACAGCACCAGGGCAGCCCGCGGCGCGGGGGCGTCTACGCCGTACAGCCCACGTGCGAAGAGGGAGACGAGCGCCACCGCTTCCTCGCGGCGGCCAGCGGCGGCCAGTGCCTGAATCTGGATAGGCAGGATGTCGGTTGCCCACAGCCAGATCGCCTTACTGGTGATGATCCGCATCGCGCCGTCAGTCAGCGCCAGGGCATCCTCGGTGTGGTCTTGCCGCAAGGCCAGCCGGGCAAGCGCCGCGGCAGGTTCCGGCTGGGCGTCCACCATCCCGCGCCGTACTGCCTCGTCCAGCACCTGCCGGAAGTTCCGCTCGGCGCGGCTATACGCGCCGCCTGCCGCGTCGAGCAACCCAGCGACCAGGGCCGCCTCCATGTGGACAATCGGGTGGACATCCTCCAGGCTGGCCAGGACGCCAGCACGCGCGGCCAGCCCGGCCCAGGCGCCGGCAAACCAGTCCAGATGGGCCTGATCCGCCAGCGCGACGTCACGCAGAAGCGGGTAGCCGTGCTGACGGGCCAACTCGAGCGCGGTGCTCAACCGCTGTCCCGCTTGCCCGTACCTGCCCCACCGGATGGCAGCATCGCCTGTGTACAACCAGCCAAAGGTTATGGGCAGTGTCTCTTGCGGCGTGGCCGCGACAGCGGGAAGACCGTCAGCCGCGGCCCACCCAGCCGAATCCCCCATCATCAGCAGTGCGGTGGCGCGCCGCACTTCATTGTGGAGGCGTTCGGCTGCGGGAATCGACGGGTCCGACGCCATTGCGGCCGCCCGATCCAGCCAGCCGCGGTGCACGGCGGCGGGCCATAGCGTGGCATCCGGCCAGCCGAGCCACAGCATGGCGCGGACCGCTTCCACCGGCCGGTCACCCAGGCTGGAGATGACTGCCTCCAGCTCGGGAACGCACGCCTGCCCCGCACTCACCAGGACCCGGCCCATCTGGCTGCCGGCTTCTGTCCGTTCGTCCGGGGTCAGCGACTCGTCATCCATCGCCGAACGCAGGCTCTGCAAAAGATCACTCACGAAGGACTGCCTGCGCAGCGAGAACAGCGGAGTCTTCCCGATCAGCCGCACGACGTCGCGGCCCGGCAAGTCAGCATCCGAGACCAGGTCATGCAGCAAGGTTGCCGCCGTCGCCTCATCACCGGCGGCTAGCGCAAAATCGGCTGCCTGCTCGGCATATCGAGCCCAGCGACCTGTTTCACCGGCCTCGCGTGAGTGCCGGGCTAGCTGTGCCAGCGGCAAAGGCGAAGTATTCTCGAGCGCTCGCACGGCACGTAGGTGCATCTCCCGTCGCTGCGGGGCCAGGATGCTCTCATACACCGCTCGCGCCGCCAGTGCATGACGGAACGACACCAACCCCTGCCCATCCGACTTAACCTCTGACAGCAGTCCGCAGCTCAGCCCCTCACACAAGCCCATCTTGATGTCGCCGATCGGCAGCCCGGCCGTTTCAGCCAGAACGTCCTCTCCGGCCGGTTCCGCAAGCACGGCGGCTGCGTGTAGCACCGGCCACACCGCACTGTTCAGCCGGCTGACACGCTCTAGCACTGCATCACGGAACGTTGGGGGAACGGCGATCCTTTCGAGACGGCGACGGACCCATTCTCCGTCTCGGCGTATCACGTCCGCCCGCGAACACAGCAGCCGCACTGTCTCCTCAACCGCCAGCGGCAACCCGTCGGAGTGCTGGTGCAGCAGCCTGGCAAATCTCTCCGAGACCGGCTCCGCGCCCAGCATCGACGAGACCATGCTGGCAGTTTGCGCCGCGTCCAGGGGCCCCAGGAGCAGCCGCAATCCTTCGCTACCGGCCGCAAACCGTGACAGCCGCAGCAACAGCGACCCAGCCGGGACGTCCTCTGGCCGACAGGTCACCAGCAGACTGATACGTCGCGGTTGCCTGGATGCCACGAACAGCAGGAATTCGAGTGTGGCCTCATCAGCCCAGTGCAGATCCTCAACCACCAGCATGGTGATACCGAGACGGTTGAGTAGTTCGACCAGCGCAGAGAACACCCGATGCCGGGCCGCTGTCGGATCTTCCACTGGATCGGCAGGAGATGGAAGGTCCGCAGTCCACTCCGGGAAGAAGGGCCGAAGCGCCCCCGCCAACGGGCTCAACTGCAGTCTGGCTCCCCCGTCACCCACTAGGCGCAAGGCGTTGACTATCGGGCCGAGGGTGCACGGCGTCCGGAGCGGCGGGCATGAGGCCATCAGTACATGGTTCTTCGTCGGTGCCTTGGCGGACAGGAATTCCTGAACCAGCCGGGTCTTCCCAATCCCGGCCTCCCCCTCCACCAGCATCACCGGGGAGCCGTCCGCTACTGCCTGGCTGAGCGCGGCCAACTCTCCACCCCGGCCGACGAACCCGGGCGCACAGACTTGTGGAGGGTGAGCGGCAACCTCACCCTCGGTAGCCGCCCGACCGGTCATTTACTCCCCTTGGCCACAAATCACCAGGTTAGTTGACATTATTACCCAGCCACCCCCGGCACGCCACCACTTACCGTCACCATCTTGTGTTAGTACTTCGGATCACTGCCGGGCGGTATGCTGGCGGGTAACCGGGTGCTCGCCAGAGGGTCGCAGTGCCTATACGGGATTCTGACGGGCGATAGACGCCAGCCGCTGTCGCAGATGCGCTTCCGGCGCGATCGCGCCCGGAGCTTTTCGTAAGCGGTGTGTGCCGCGTGCGGCTAGGTTCGGCTGCGGTGCACGCCACGGTCATTGAGGTTGACACGCGACAGGCCGTTCCCGGGTTGAGCGGGATCCAGTAATTCCTGGATGCATGCCATGAGATTGCCGACCCCGGAGCGGCCGGTGTGCGACCTGTCTCGCTCGGCCATTTTCCACGATTGGCCAGCGCAGTGGTACCGCCATAGCTGTCGTCCTCTCGACGGCGCCGATACCCGACACCCTGGCCGGCTCAACGCAACGGTGGTAGCGACACAGGCGTGTGATCGTAAGGGCGGCGCCGACCGATGGGCACGGATATGTCCGGTCTGCACCTGGCGGGCGGGATGGTTCGGCCACCGCGCCGTCTGCGATGAGGCGCCCGGTAACTCGTCAGCTCGGTCGCCTGGAACAAGTCTCCAGCACGCAGGAATGCCCGCCGCCGCCCGGCATGGGCCGGACGGCGGCAACAGTTGCCCAAGTAATCCCTGCCCGGATACTTCCCGGTACGGGCGCAGGGGGTATGCCTAGGAGTGCTTCCAGGTGGTGGGGAACGTGTTCTTCGTCGTACCGGAGATCGCCCCGGTCAGGATCTGCAGCACACCTTTCGAGGTTTGCATGTTGACACCCGTCCGCGGGCTCACTGAACCGAGCGGCTTACCGCTCACGGCACCCTTGGTGAACGTGATCTTGCCGAAGTTGGAGACCGGCAACTGCTTACCGGTGGACGTGCTGGTGATGTCGTCGTTGATGATCCTTTCCTGGAGCGATGCCCCACCGATCCCGGACTTGGTGAGCGTGAAGGTGTGGCCGACGGTCACGTCCTTCACCGTCGCCGTCGTCTTCGTTTTAGACGAGACGACCGTCGCCTGGATTAGGTCACCCACGAACAGCGCGCCCGTGCCGAACGTTGCGGTGCCATTCAGAACTACCGCCGCTGCCCCGGTCGGCGTTCCGCCCGAGCATCCGAGCAGCAGGCCCGCCGCGTTGAACGTCGGCGCGGAACTGGTCCCGGTAGTGAAGACGGCGATCGGCCCGACACCCGTCGTAGCGGTCCCGCACGTCAGCGTCGGCACCTTGAACCGCGTCGTCACGCTGGTTGCCGTGGTTGATTTGAATACCCACCCGCCATAGTAAGGGCTTGTCGCGTTCGTCCACTCCGCGAACGTGACCTCGGCTGCCCGAGCCAGGCCGGTCGGCGGGCCGTTACTGGCAAGAGCCGGGACTGTGCCGCTCGCCGCGAGCAGCAGCGCCCCCACGATAGCTACGCCGGCTCCGACTCTGCGTTCGATGCGCATAGATTTCCCTCCTTGGCTGTGATCCTTGCGGTCGCAATAACTGGATGTGTTCTTCATCAGCGTCTCCAGGGACTGGTAACGATGCCAGCCGCTGTCGCAGATACGCTTCCCACACGATCGCGCCCAAAGCTTCCCGTTAACGGTGTGCCGGGTGCCGCTAGGTCGACTGTGGTGCACGCCACGGTCACTGAGGCTGCCACGCGACAGGCCGCTCCCGGGTTGAGCGAGATCCGGTAATTCCTGGATGCATGCCATGAGATTGCCGACCCCCGGGAGCGGCCGGTGTGACCTGTCTCGCTCGGCCATTTTGCACGATTGGCCAGCGCAGTGGTACCACCATAGCTGTCGTCCTCTCGACAGCGCCGATACCCGACACCTACCCGGCTCAACGCAACGGTGGTATCGACACAGGCGTGTGACACCGGCTGTGTAAATGACTTGGGTGATCGTACGGATGACCTGGCCGATTCCCGGTTCACGACGCGAGGCGGTGGCCGTCAAGAAAGATGTCGGTCTTCTGACCCCGCGCCAGAGGGCATTGGACTGAAGTACGCCTAGCGAATGCGCCATCTCATACGATGAAACGCCCTTTGGGGAGTGGGCTGCCCGCGATCATTTCAGATCATGAGCAGCCATTTGCCAAAAGCCTAGCGGTGAATCCTCCTAGCATCGCACTGAAACTGACCGAACTACCTCTGGTACTCCCGGTAAACGGCGGGCGCGCCGGCGGCTTCGGTTAGCTCTTGGTGCTGCCGTACAGGCCGAACATGAGGTCCGGTACGCCACTTCTGGGGGTCAAACACGTCTGCGAGTTGTACCAGGTTGTGCAGCCTGTCCCCAAGGCGTTACCAGGGTTCTCAAATACTGCTGGTGAACCGTTTTGCGCGGTCCGGGTTTCCCAGGACGTAAAGACGGTTTTCCCGTTGAACTGCACCGACACCCAGTAGTGCCCAGCCGGAAGAGTAACCCCGGTGATCCCGGAGATCAAGAACACGCCATTGAAATTTGTGTACGGGCGCACCTGTCTTTTCACAAGTGCGCCGGGCATGTTCCCGCCGACTTGCTTGTTGACCGCATTCTTGTAAAAGAACACGCTCACGGACGCGGGTGGGTTAGGACCGACGTACACGTTCACGTATACCTTAGAGATCGTCCAGGTCTGACCCTGGGGCACGGCGAAGTCGTCGGCCCCTTGCGCGTTGGAACTGTTGCCGCTGCCGAAATTATCGGACGGGACATCGATTCGCCCGGCGTCGTTGTTCTGGTTGTAGAGGAGTTTCACTGCGTGCGGCTGAACCGGGGTCGCGGCAGCGGGGATGCGGCTGGCGGCCTGTGCTGTGGCGGGCTGGCTGGCCTGTGCTGCCGGTGCCAGCCCGGCTGCCAGGGCCATCGCCAGGCCCGCCGCTATGGCCAGCCTGCCCGTGCAGGCTGGTACTGGTGCTCGCATGAGATGCGTCCTTCCTGAAGTATGCGGAACCGCCGCCTTGGCCCGGCGGCGGTGCCGTGCCTCCCCGGAAGGGGAGGCACGGCGCTACCACTGCGTAGCCTTCTCCGCTCAGTTGCGGACGGCCTTCCACTTCTTCCCGGTCCACTGCTCGGCCAGGGTCCCCGCTGGGTAAATCCCGCCGCCGAGGGGGCCGCCTTCGGTCCAGCCGACCGCCCACACATCAGATGCCGACACCGCCACCGCGCCGAAGAGCCGGTCATCACTACCCGCCGCCTCGATCTCCCCGGGATTCGGGCTTGGCACGTGCTTCCACGTCGTCCCGTTCCACTGCAGGACCCAGGTGATCGGAGCAGCGGTCTCCTGGGTCACCGGGTCATAGCTGCCCCATCCGACGGCCCACACGTTGTTAGCAGACTCCGCCGTCACCCCATTCAGATAGGTGTTAGCGGCCACGCTGTTTGCAGATGAGTCGGCAGCGTTCGATGCGCATGTTCTGGCAGGTCTGGGTGGTGATGCCGGCCAGGCGACAGGCCGCCGTGAGAGTAGGTGCTGCCTGGGGGGGTCAGCTGGCTGGGCCGTTGCCGGGGTGGCCGGGTGTGTCCAGGAGGCTGGGGAGCGCCGCGATTGCCTCGAGCAGCAGCGCGTTGATCCGGGCCTGGTGGTCGGCGTCGTGACGGGCGCGGAACTCGGCGACGGCGTGGCGGTGTTCGGCCTGGGCGGCGAGCTGGCGCACCCTGGCGGCGACGGCCGGGGTCATGCGGGGGGCGGGGCCGCCGGGCGGGGCGCGGTCAGTCCCGGGTGAGCTCGGCGACGGCTTTTTTGGCGCAGGCATCGTCGATGAGGTCCTTGCCGTCGGCGGCGGCGGCGATGAGCGCGGCGGTGGCAGCGTTGTTGAGCGCGCGGGGCAGCCCGTTGGAGACGCGGTGCAGCCGGGCGGTCGCGTCGTCGGCGAACAGCGGCTCGTCGCGCCCGGCCAGGGCCAGGTGGTGCTTGAGGTAGGCGGCTGACTCGGCCAGGTCCATCGGCTTGATGGTGAACCGGGTGGCGATCCGCTGGTCGAGGGCGGCGAACATGCCCATCCGCAGCTGCCGGTTCAGGGTGGGCTGGCCGGCCAGGATCGCGGCGAACGGCGAGGCAGAGTCCATCTCCGAGTTCGTCAGCAGCCTGAGTTCTTCCAGCTGGGCGGGGTCCAGGAGGTGCGCCTCGTCGATTTTTCCGACCGTTTCAAGATCAATTTATGGTCTGAGCTGGTCTTTAACGTCGCGCACATGTGCGTGACGTGGACAGCTGGGGGTGCGGCGGGCTGCGCGGGGCTTCAGCGGAATGAGGCGGGTTCAGCGAGCTGGGCTTCGAGCTGGGCGATGCGCCGGTCAGCGAAGCGGCTGTTGGAGCGGGCTGCCTCCAGTCGTTCTTCCAGGGTCTTGTTGTCGCCGGCGAGCTGGCGGGCGCGCTGTTTGAGCGTGGTGTTCTCGGTGGCCACCCGCTGAGCTGCCTCGGGTGACAGGTCGTGCTCGAGGTCGCGGATCTGCCCGAGCAGGATAGCCATCCGGCGGCGCTGCGCGGCGATCTCGGCGTGAGCGTCGCTGAGCGCTGCCTCGGCGTTGAGGGCGCGTTCCCGCCAGGACGGCTCGGCAGTGTCGCTGCCGGGGGCTGGCGTCTTGCGCCCGCTGTCGCTGATGGCGCTGTTGACCAGGGCGCGGGCTTCGGGGCTGGAGTAAAGGAACGTGCGCGATACCCCGGCGGCGCGCGCGACAGCCGGGTAGGTCACCGGCGTCTTGTGCCGTTGCAGCGAGGCAACGGCGTCACGAGCCTGCTGCAGTTTCTGCTCGGTGACGCGGCGCCGGGCGGCGATCGCGGCCGCCGTGCGCTCGGGTGTCATGCCGTCGCCTCCATCTCGCCGCCGTCCGCGTCCGGCTGGCCGGCCGGCGCGCCGGGAACGACGTCCGCGCTATCGCTGGCAGCGGCGAGCTCGGCAGAGCGGAACCCGATGTTCCAGACCCGCTGGAAGTAGTCCTGGGGACGGCGCAGGTCCAGCGAAAGCGCGTCGTCGAGCAGGCCGAGCCCGGCAAGGGCTGCTTCCAGCCCGTCGATCGCCGCTGCGGTGGGGGCGAACACCTGATGCAGCCAGCTGGGGGTCGCGTCGTCGGGGGCACGTTCGGCGATGGAGTACCACTGCTCGCGCTTGCGCCGCCAGTAGAGCAGGTCAGCCCCGGACAGCACGAAGTTCGCGCAGTTGTGGCAGTCCAGTTTCCACGGGCAGGCGCCGCCGTTGACGACGGGCTGGAAGGTGCAGAACCCGCCGTCGGCCGGGGTGCTGCGCCGTGACAGGTCGATCGCGAGTGCCTGGGCCTGCTCGCGGGTCAGCCTGGCAGAATCGGGCCCGGACAGCAGCGTGCCGGGGCTGGCCGAGCCCGGCCCGGCGACCCACACGTGCTGCAGGACGTCTTCGAGGTCGGAGTGGGTGAGCTGGACGTAATGCTCGGCCATCCGGTCGGAGACTTGCCCCAGATATTCGCGAATGTGAGTGAGCGTGGCACCGTGCCGCAGCAGGCTGGTGGCCAGCGTGTGCCTGGCCTGGTGCGGAACCCAGCGGCCGATGTCGAGCTCGTTGACCCAGGCCTTGAACCGCTGGTGGAACCACTGGTAGGTGACCGGCGCTGTCCCGTCGGGGTTGCGGTAGCGGCCGGGGAACAGCGCCATTTTCTCCCGCTCGGCGGCGGTGGGCGGGCGGCCGTGGCGGGCGGTGAAGACCGACGCCGTGGTTTCCCGGCGTGCGGCGAGCCGCTCGAAGAGCGGCTCGGGGATGCGGATCGCCTGGTCGTAACGGCCGACCTTGGTCTGGTCGTGCCAGAGCATGGCCAGCCCGCCGTAGCGGCCGGTGCAGTCCAGCCGCAGGTGCAGCACCTCGCTGACCCGCCGCCCGGTGAAAATGATGGTCTCCCACATGTCACGCAGCCCGAAGTCGGCCGGGTCATGAACCTCGGCGAGCCGGGCCAGGTTGGCCTCATCGGCCAGGGCGCGGGCGACCTCGTCAGGGAACGGGTTGCGCTTGCGCACCGGGTTCGGGCCAGCCGCGGGCATCGTGGTGATGAACTCCCGGGGCAGCCCGGCCTGCTCGGCAGCGCCGGTGTCCAGCGCCCACCGCAGCAGCTTGCGCGCGTGGTTGAACGTGATGGCCTGGGTGGTGGTGGTGACCACCGACGGCGAGCCGTCCTGACGGCGCATGACCAGCGACGCCAGTCCCTCGCGTTCGCGCTGGCGCTGGTCGGCAGCGAAGGCCAGGGTGTGCGCGGCGGTCAGCAGGTCCGGGTCCGATCCGCCGCCGGGCGCGCTGACGGCCAGGAACGCGCCCAGCTCGGCGGCGGCGCGGCGGAAGGCGTCGAACGTGCCGCCCGAGCGCGGGCAGTCCGGGGAGGACAGCATCCCGGCCAGGTAGTCCCAGAGCAGGTCACGCAGCCACCGCTGGCTGATGCCGGTCAGGTCGAAGTAGCTGCCCCGCTGGGGGAACCGCACCCCGAAATGGCTGGTCTCGATGAAGCCGGCGTCCCGGCTGGCTTCGGGGGTGAAGTAGGCCAGCCGCAGGTCGTGCAGCATCTCCCGGGCCATCATGGCCTGCATGCGGGCGCAGGCGGACAGGTCAAGCTCGGTCACCGATGCGATGCCGCGGGCCCGGCAGGTGCTGGCCAGGGCCTGCACCCAGGCGGTGTCCCAGCGGGTGTGCCGCTGGCGCCGGGTGTGAGCGAACAGGCCCCAGCGGATTTCCGCGGCAGTCAGCGGCGCCAGCCCGGTCAGGATGAGCTGTCCTGGCCACGGCACCGGCGGCTGCGCGGCGCACCAGGCGCCGAACTGTGCCTGGTCACGGCAGGTGACCGGGACCGGCAGGCCCCTGACCTCATAATTGCGGGACCAGGACGGCGGCAGGTCCGCTCTGCCCGGGCGGCCGTGTGTCTGGTACCGGGAAGCGTGGCCCGCGCACAGGCCCAGCGGGGTGGCCGCCAGGTCCGGGCAGACGGCAACCTGGCACGGACCGTAGCCTGCCAGCGGGACCTGGCTGGCGAGCCAGTCCCCGAAGCTCGCCTGCTGTCCCTGCTCACGCTGGTGTCGCCACCAGCGCATGTTGTGCCGGTTGCACAGCTGCGAGATCGTGTGCGTGGCGGGCCGGCCGGGACAATCCGGCACGGCACCTGCTGCGTCCAGACCGACGGGCCCAGCGGCCCGACGCCGACGAGGAACGCGGCCATGCCTTCCCCCCGGGCCTGCGCCTGCAGCCACTGCTCGTAATGAACAGAGCACAGCTGGGGCCTGCTGCCGCGGGCCCGCTCGCAACCGGCGACCAGGCACGCCCACCCGAAGACCGGGTGGCGGGGAGGGAAGCGGATTACGTCCTGGCGCAGGAGCGGGTCGAACGCCGGGCCGCCGATCAGCGCGGTCAGGATTTCCAGCCGGCCCTGCCCGGCCCGCGCACCGTGCTGCTCCCGGTAGAGCGGCAGCACCGGGTCGGCCTTCACCGCGTCTCACCCCACGCCCGGCGCAGCGCGGCGTCGAACACCGGATCGTGCACGCCGGCGTGCGCGTAGGTCTCGGCGACCACAGTCGCCGACGCCCAGCCGCCGGCGTCGCGGGCGATCAGCAGGTTGCCGCCCGAGGCATCCAGCACGGCGGTGGCAAATCCGTGCCGGAATGCGTGCGGGACAACCTTGCCGAGCCCGGCCCGTTTGCCGGCCCGGCGCAGCATTCCGCGGGCCGCGTCCGGTGCCCACGGCTGCCCGGCGTGCTCGCCGTGCAGTTGCACCAGCAGCATGCCGTGCCCGGCCTGCGCAGGATACTCGGCGGTCACGTACTCGAAGTAGGAATGGATCATCGCCGGGCTGACCCGCTTGATCAGCCCGCCGGTCACCGTGCCGTTCTCGACCCGCCACGGGTGCTTGGTCTTGGCCGCGGCCCGGTTCGGATTTCCGTCCCGATGGCAGACATGCACGTGCGGGGCGCGGCACTGCCCGCACGCCGACCCCTCCCGCAGGTGCAGGTCGGCCAGGTGCAGCCCGCACAGCTCCCCGATCCGGAAGCCCCCGTCTGCCAGCCATGTCACCACCAGCCGGTCCCGCGCCGTGGTGACCGCCTCCAGCAGCCTCTCCCTGGCGCCGTCGGGCGGCAGCTTCGGATGCCGCCGCCGCACCGCGGGCGGGGCCAGCGGGTTGGCCGGCAGCTCACGCTGCACGTGGCCCAGGAACGACCGCTGCCGGTCAGCCCGCGACGGCAACCGGGTCAGCTGCAGTGCCGGGCCCAGCCCGGCATTGACGCCCAGCAGCGCCTGGTGCAGGTAGAAGCCCTTCACGCACGACGCGGCCGACGACAGGGCGCTCGGGCCGAGCGGGCGGCGGCCGGGCCGCCACGGCTGGCCATACGGGCCGCGCCAGGCCGCGCCCAGCGCCGCCATGTAACGCTTCAGGTCGGTCAGCGTCACCGTGTCCAGTGCCAGGCCCTCGCGCTCCAGCCAGCGCAGGTGATCCAGCAGCAGGTAAGCGTAGGTCCGCTGGGTTCCCGACCCCTCATAGCCGCGCAGGAACCGGTCCGCGGCCTCATGCACCGCCCCGTCCGGCCACACGATGGTGAACGACCTGCCGAGGTTGTCTCGTTCTACTGCCTGGACGCGTAAATCCCCGATGACAAGATGGCGCGCCAACGCATTCCCCGATCCCCGATATCCCTGCAGACGTCGCGGACGTCCCTTGCCCGGCAGGTTAACGAAGCCGTCACGTGGCCGGAAGCAGGCTCGCCGGACGTGGCGGACACGGGCAGGGCCGGTCGGTAAGGTCGACGATGATCACGACGCGGCGGTGCCGCTCGGCGGTCTCGGCGGCGAGCAGGTCGGCGGCCTGGGCCATCAGCTCGGCCTTGAGGTAGCGGGGCCGGTCGCCGAGCGCGCGGACGACGGTGGCGTAGAGGCCGCGGGCGCCGAACGCGGGGTTGGGGATGTAGATGACCTGGTGGCGGGTCGGGTCCAGGGCGGCGACGGCGGCGCGCAGCGCCACCGTCTTCCCGGCGCCGACGTCGCCGGTGACCACGCCGATCGCGGACTCCACGACGCAGAAGCTGACCCGGGCGATCGCCTCGGCGTGCGCGGGCCGGGCGAACAGGTCCCTGGCCGGGATGGACTTGCCGAACGGGGTGCGGGCCAGGCCGAAGTGCGCGGCCCACGGCGCCGGGCTCACCGCCGTTCCTGCTGGTCGTGGCCGGTGAGCATGCGCAGCTGAGTGAAGTCGATCTTCGCTCCGGTGCCGGCCTCGTCGTCATGGGCGGCGGCGACCAGGCCGAGGTAGTCGATCCCGGTCGGGTCCGGGTCGGGGCGGGCGGCCTGCGGGACGGCGCGGTGCACGTGCCGGCGGGTGATGAACGGCGTCGCGGTCCCGGCCGGTCTGCCGTCCAGGAACACATCGATCCGGGTCAGGTCCTCAGGGTCGTATCGCAGCTCGACCCGGCGGCCGGTCAGCGCCGGGTCAACGGCGTAGGCGTTGCCTTCCAGCGGCACGGTCGCGGTGCGGGTGACCTTGCGGGTCACCGACCAGCGGAACGCCTCGCGCAGTAACCCCGGATCGGCCTGGCGGGGCGGCCCGCCGGCCTCGAATCGCCCGATCGGGGCCTGCCCGGTCTCGGCGTGCACCCGCCGGTTGGCCACCTGCTCGGCCCACGCGGCGAACAGGTCGTTCAGCTGGTCCAGGGACTCGATACCGTGATGGGCGGCCTCGGCCAGGAACACCTCCCGGATATAGCGGTTGAGTCGTTCCTGTTTCCCCCGCCCTTGCGGCGAGTAGGGCTGACTGTGCACCAGCCGGATGCCCAGCACCGCGCAGGTGCGGGCCAGCCACGCATTGGAGAACGGGGCGCCGTTATCGCAGTAGAACACCTCGGGCAGGCCCCGGCGGGTGACCGCCCGGCGCAGCAGCTCCTGGCAGGCGCGGGCGTTCTCGTAACCGAAGAACCGGCCGTCGACCAGCAGCCGGGAATGGTCGTCGACGATGAGGAACAGCCGGGCCCGCGCCGACCCGTCCCGCTTCGGATAGGGAACCCAGGGGCCGACGAGCACGTCGCTGATCCACCGCTCGTTCGGCCGGGCGGCCTCATACCGGCCGTATGCCTTCGGCTCGGCGGCCAGCGCCTCGCGGTGCAGCCCGGCGCGGCGCAGCTGGCCGCGGACGGTCCGCTCGGACACCGCTATCCCGTGCCGGTGATACAAGATCGAGGCGATCTGCGCGGCAGAGCGGCCGGGCAGCTCCAGCCGCAGCGCCGCGGCCTCGGCGAACAGCTCCGGGTGAGCGCGGACCGTCCCGGTGTCAGCCCGCGGCGCCGGCTTCAGCGCTTCCAGCCCCCCGCTCCGCCACGCCCGCAGCCACCGGTCGATCGTGCCCCGCGAGTAGCGGCGCGCCTGCCCGTCCGGGTGAGTGTGAGCGCGCGCAGCGATCTGCCGGACCAGCGCGCCCCGTTCGGCAGCGGTCAGCCGGCCATTCGCGGCCTCGGCGATCACTGCCCATCGGTGCAACGCGATCTGCTCTTGCTCCTTGTGATCCATGCCCTGTTGCCTCCTCATGCCGGTAATGGCGGGACAGGAGGCATGAAACGCCGTCTGCCGACGATCAGCCAGGGCGAGATTGTGTTGGCCGCGATCAGCCTGCCGCCGCTCACCGCGGAGGCAAACCGCCACAGCCCCAGCCCTGCCCAGCCCGGCAGCGCGCAGGCAGCACCGAAGGCAGCCCCCATGGCGGCTAACGCGAACCGGCCAGGCTCGGCCGGCGGGCGGACCGCCTCTCCGCCCAGCTCGACGGCCAGCGCCGCGAACGCCACCCCGAGCCCGGGAGCGCGGGCGGCGAACCGCCGGCACCAGCCGCGTGCCGTCGTATGCGGGACCCCCGACCGCGCCGCCGCCGGGCGAACCCCGGCCGCCCCGCCAGCCACCCCGGTGATCACCGTCCCGATCACCTCCGCCGCATCCAGCCGCCAGGCCAGCACGAACGCCGGCAGCAGCGCATGCGTCACCCGGCACCGCCCGCACCGCAGCCGCGGCACGAAGATCTTCCGGCAGCGTCCCGCCGCCCGGACATGACGCCGGTACCCAGACCAGAACATCAGCGGAACCCGGCACGACGGGCAGGCCGGCCGCGGGAACTCCACCCCGCGGCCAGCCGCCACATACGCATCGACCGCAAGCGGGCACGGCCATACGATGGCCACGGGCGACACCGCCTCGGATCCCTTCTCGCGACCGTGGCCAAACGAGGCGAGGAGGGATCCCTCACGTCAAAACGGGGACACCAAGATCCTGGCCCGCCCGCAGCGGCCAGGCAGCGACATCGTCAAAGAGCACGGCCGGGCACCCGGCCGGGATGCTCAAGAAGTCAGGCCGTCAAC
>CAVOOC010000047.1:0-249739 GCA_963697445.1 uncultured Actinomycetes bacterium | reverse complement strand
TTGGCATCCTCATCGTCAGCGGACCTCCGCCGGGAGCCTGAGGACGAGGTCCCCGATGCCGGGCGACTTCGGCACCGAGGCGGGCTCCGAGCCTTGGCCGGGCCAGGCGGGGCCCGGCCGCGCAGATCGCCGTCCCGCCCCGCCGAGGCCGTCGAAATTGATGTTGGCCATGCCCGCAGGATTTCGACGTCCCGCAGGCCTCCAGGTCGGCGCTGGTCTGTCCCTGGGCGTTCCATACCCGACGAAGCACTTCGAGGGCGTCATCCGGCTCGACGAGCACTCCATCTGCTCAGGCACCTTCCGGCCGGTGTGCTGTCCTAACGCCTGACTCTAATTCCTGCCGCCTTGAGTCGGCGGCCTGCTGCTGCTGGCCGCGGTCCAGGACGCCTGCCGGGGCGGCGGGTACCGCCCGCCGCGGGCCGTTCTCCCGGCCGAGCTGGCGGCGCTGTCCGCGGAACTGCAGACCACGCACGGCCTGCTGGCAGAGGCCAGGGACCGGGAGCGGGCGCTGGAGGCGAGCCGGCGGGAGCTCGTCGCGTGGGTCAGCCACGACCTGCGGGCGCCGCTGGCGGGCCTGCAGGCGATGGCCGAAGCGCTCGAGGACGGGGTCGTCACCGACGAGCAGACGATCGGCAGGTATCACGCGCAGATCCGCGCGGAGGCGGGCCGGCTGACGCTGATGGTCGATGACCTCTTCGAGCTGTCCCGCATCCACGCCGGCGCGCTGCGGCTGTCCCGCCGGGTCGTCGGCCTGGGTGACCTGATCGGCGAGACGCTCACCAGCGCGGAGCCGCTGGCGCAGGCCAAGGGCGTGCGGCTGCACGGCCCGCCGGTCTCCGGCCTGCCGGTCTGCGTGGACACCACGGAGGTCGGGCGCGCGCTGCGCAACCTCGTCGTCAACGCGATCCGGCACACTCCCTCGGACGGCGCGGTCGAGGTGCTCGCCGACCAGCAGTCCGGGATGGCCATCGTCAGCGTGTCCGACTCGTGCGGCGGTATCCCGGCCGAGCATCTGCCCCGGGTGTTCGATGTGGCCTTCCGCGGCGACACCGCCCGCACGCACGGGCCTGGCACGCTCCCAGGGGCGGGGCTCGGGCTCAGCATCGCCCGCGGGATCATCGAGGCGCACGCCGGGCAGATCGCGGTGCGCAACGCCGGGACCGGCTGCCAGTTCGTCATCCAGCTGCCGCTGGCGCCGGCCGGCGCGAACGGGGCCGCCGCCGCCGCGCACGGGCCAGGCGCCGCGAACGGGCCTGGGCCCGGGCACGGGCCCGCGAACGGGCCAGGCGCCGCGAGCGGGCGCGGCGGCGGGCGGGCCGCGGCAGCCGAAGCCCGGCTTAGCGAGCGCCCAGGCTCAGCTGCGGCCCGCGCGCCGGTTCCCTGAGCGCGGCGCGGGCGAAACCGGCCATGCCCTCGCCGAACCCGGTCCTCGCCGCGAAGCCAAGCTCGGCCTCCGCGAGCGCGGGTGACGCTGTCACGTGCCGGACGTCACCGAGCCGGAACTCGCCGGTGACCACCGGCTCCGGCCCGCCGAACGCGAGCGCCAGCGCCTCGGCCATCTCCCCGATCGTCCGCGGCTCGCCGCTGGCGATGTTGTACGCGCGCAGGCCCCCGGTCCCGCCGGGTGACGTCAGCGCCGCCAGGTTGGCGGCCGCGACGTCCGCGACGTGCACGAAGTCGCGCCGCTGGGCGCCGTCCTCGAACACCCGCGGCGGCCGGCCCGCCTCGAGCGCGGAGCGGAAGATGGCCGCGACGCCCGAGTACGGGGTGTCCCGCGGCATCCGCGGCCCGTAGACGTTGTGGTACCGCAGCGCCACCGCCGCGCCGCTGGTCAGGTCCGCCCACACGCCCGCGAGCTGCTCCTGCGCGACCTTGGTGACCGCGTAGCCGTTCCGCGGATCCAGCGGCGCGGGCTCGGTCACCGGCACCGGCTCCAGCACGAATCCGCAGCGCGGGCACAACGGCTCGAACCGGCCCAGGGACAAATCCCGCCGGGTTCGCGCCAGCGGCCGGACCGGGCCGTGCTCCAGGCAGTCGTATCCGCCCTCGCCGTAGACCACCATCGAGGAGGCGAGCACCAGCCGGGGGACCTCGCGCCGCCCCATCTCCTGCAGCAGCACCGCGGTGCCGGTCACGTTCGCGTCGCAGTAGGCGGGCAGGTCGGCCAGCTCGGCGGGCATTCCGACCACCGCTGCCTGATGGCAGACGGCATCGACGCCGCGCAGCGCCCGGCCGGCCACCACCGGATCGCGGACGTCGCCGACGACCAGGTCGGCCTCGCCCGGCCAGTACTCCGGCCGCGCGTCGTGCACCGCCGGCGTGAGCGAGTCGAGGCCGCGGACCTCGTGCCCGGCCGCGAGCACCGCCTCCGCCACGTGCGAGCCGATGAAGCCGGCGGCGCCGGTGACCAGTACGCGCATCCCCGCAGCCAAGCACGGCCGGCGCCGGCGGCCCAGCCCGCGCGCCGATCCGTCACAGCTCTGTAAGGGTTGACCACGGGCTGTCGCCGCTACTGTCGCGGCATGCCGATCGATGTGGTGCTGCCCTGCCTGAACGAGGCGGCCGCCTTGCCGTGGCTGCTGGCCAGGATGCCGCCCGGCTACCGGCCGGTCGTCGCCGACAACGGCTCGGACGATGGCTCCCCCGACATTGCCGAACGGCTCCGGGCGACCGTCGTGCACGTGCCGCAGCGCGGGTTCGGGGCGGCGTGTCACGGCGGGCTGCTCGCCGCGACGAGCGAGGTCGTCTGCTTCATGGACGCGGACGGGTCACTCGATCCGGCCGACCTGCCGCTGGTGGCCGGCCCGGTGCTGGCCGGGGCCGCCGACCTCGTCCTCGGCCGCCGCCGCCCCGAAGGCCGCGGCGCCTGGCCGCCGCACGCACGGCTGGGCAACCGGGCCCTGGCCTCGGCCGTCCGCCGCCGCAGCGGCGCCCGGCTGCATGACCTCGGCCCGATGCGGGCGGCCCGCCGGGACGGCCTGGAGCAGCTGTGCCTGTCGGACCGGAGGTTCGGCTACCCGCTGGAGATGGTGCTGCGGGCGGCGCAGGCGGGCTGGCGGCTGGCCGAGTGCGACGTCCCGTACCGTCCGCGGACCGGGAAATCGAAGGTCACCGGAACGGTAGGCGGAACGCTGCGGACGATCGGCGACATGCGCCGGGTCCTCGCGTCGTGACCGCCGCATCCATGATCACGGAAGCACTTTGCACAGGTCCCGATCATCAAACCCGGACAAATCGCCACCGATTTTGGTCGCGGCGTGTGCAAAGTCGGGCTGAGCCGCAACCGTCCGCCTGGAACCGGCTGTGACCGCGCTGGCGGCGCAGCTTCTCGTGATCGCGAAGGCTCCCGTGCCGGGCCGGGTCAAGACCAGGCTGACACCGCCGTTCAGCCCGGTGCAGGCCGCGCGGCTGGCCGAGGCGGCCCTGGCCGACACCCTGGCCGCGGCGGCGCGGGTGCCAGCGGCCCGGCACGTGCTGGCCCTGGACGGCACGCCGGGCCGCTGGCTCCCGCCCGGCTTCGACGTCATCAGGCAGCGCGGGACCGGGCTCGATGAGCGCATCGCCGCAGCGTTCAGCCAGGCCTATGCCCGGCTGCCGCTGCCCGTGGTGCTGATCGGGATGGACACCCCGCAGGTGACGCCCGAGCTCCTGGAATCCGCCATCCGCCCGTTGCTGGACGACGCCGCGGACCCGGCCGCCCCGGTCGCGGGCACCCCCTGCGCCCGTGCAGCCAGACTGGCCGCTGACGGCATGCTCGGCGCCGATGCCACGCTCACCGCTGACGGCATGCTCGGCGCTGACGCCACGCTCGGAATGGCCGATGACGGCGGCTTCTGGCTGCTCGGCCTGCGGCGGCCCGACCCGCGCCTGGTGACCGGCGTGCCCATGTCCACACCGCTTACCGGTGCGGCCCAGCTCGCCCGGCTGGCCGGTGCCGGGCTGCGGGTGCGGCAGATGCCGTGCTGCACCGACGTGGATACCGCCGCCGACGCAGTCACCGTCGCCCGCCAGGCACCGCGCAGCCGCTTCGCCGCGGCGCTGCGCGCGATACAGCCATGGCCGGAGCCGACCAGCAGCCTGACCGCGCGGGCTGTTGCAGCAGGCTGACCTGCCATGGCGGCCACCGACGGCGCTATTTCATGATCACACGGGCCACTTTCCATGCGGTACGTCAAAGTACCGACGTGTTTTGTCCTGATTTGTGGTCCGCGTTCCGCATGGAAAGTCGCGATGATCATGGAAATTGGTGCGACCACGCCCATGTCAGGGGATCACGGGGAAGCTCGCCGATCCGCCACAGCCCGTTCGCGGCGGGTCTTACGACATTGTTACCTGCTGACTCGCTGTGAGCCCATGGGCCGATTCTCGTGGTTTCCTCACAACCGTGGCTGACGACGAAGAGGACGGACGGCGCGGTGCGCGGCCAGGGGCGAACGTGCCAGCCTCCGGCCAGGCAGACGCGCAGCCCGGCGCCCGGCCGGGGACGAACGTGCCAGCGTCCGGCCAGGCAGACGCGCAGCCCGGCGCCCGGCCGGGGACGAACGTGCCAGCGTCCGGCCAGGCAGACGCGCAGCCCGGCGCCCAGCCGCCAGTGAACCAGGCGGCTGGCGGCCACGAAGGACACGGGCTCTGCGCAGGCCAGCCGGTGAACCGGGTGGCAGGCGGCCGGATGGGAGACGGGCCAGCCAGGGCCATGTCGGCTGCCAAGCTCGCCGCTGTCGCTGCGCTAGGAGTCGTGGTCACGGCAGCGCGCATCGTCGTGCGACTGCCCGGGCGTGCGGGCGCGCTGCTGCTCGAGCGGGCCGGCGCGCTCGACGAGCCGCACGGCCGCCGTGCTCGAGCGCCCGGCCGGGCTGCGGTGGCAGGCGGCCGGCACTCCGCCGCCCGGGCCGTTCCGGCCGGGCGCCTGGCGCAGCCCGCTGCGCGGCTTGTGGCTGACCTCCCTGCTCGGCCTGGTGCTGCTGGTCGGGCTGCCGGTGCTCGCCGTGACCGGCCTGCTCTCATACGACGCGTACAACCCGCGGCTGCCCGGCAACGACCAGACGCCAGGGGCACCGCTGCTGAAGTTCTTCCTCTTCCCCTGGCTCACCCACCCGTCCTGGATTTACCGGCTGAACCAGGGAATCCACATCACCCTCGGGCTGGCGCTGCTGCCTTTTGTCCTGGCCAAGCTGTGGTCGGTCCTGCCCCGGCTTTTCGCCTGGCCGCCGGTCGAGTCGGTGGCCCACGCCCTGGAGCGGCTGAGCCTCGTCATGATCGTCGGCGGGGTGCTGTTCGAGTTCGTCACCGGAATCCTGAACATCCAGAACTACTACATCTTCCCGTTCTCCTTCTATACCGCCCATCTCTACGGCGCCTGGGTGTTCATCGCCGGGCTCGTGGTCCACGTGATCCTCAAGTTCCCGCGGATGCGGGCGGGACTGCGGTCGCGCAGCCTGCGGCGCGAGCTGCGCACCCCGCTGGCCGGCACCTGCCCCGAAGCCCCCGACCCGGCCGGCCTGCGGGCGGCCGATCCGGCGCCGCCGACCATCTCGCGGCGCGGGCTGCTGGCCGCCGTCGGCGGCGGGTCGCTCACCCTGGCCGCCCTGGTCGCCGGGCAGTCGATCGGCGGCTGGACCCGGCGCACCGCACTGCTGGCTCCCCGCGGGCTGTCCGCCGCCCAGTCGGGCGCCTTGCCAGTCAACCGGACCGCGCTGGCGGCCGCTGTGACCAGCGGGGACGTGGGGAGTTCCTACCGGCTCGTCCTGGCCGGCACCCGGTCGGTCCGGCTGACCCGCGAGCAGATCCTGGCGCTGCCGCAGCACAGCGCGGTGCTGCCGATCGCCTGCGTCGAGGGCTGGTCTTACGCAGCCAGGTGGACCGGTGTCCGGCTGAGCGAGCTGGCGCGGCTGGCGGGGATCGCTCATCCCGGCCCGGCCCTGGTGGAATCGCTCGAGAAGAACGGCCCGTTCCGCCAGGCCACGCTGTCGGCGGCTCAGGTCAACGATCCGCAGTCCATGCTCGCGGTGCGGCTCAACGGCGCGGATCTCTCCCGCGATCACGGCTATCCGGCGCGGACGATCGTCCCGGCCGCTCCCGGCGTGCACAACACCAAGTGGGTCGGCACCATCACTTTCATGGAGCCCCAGTGACCGCCATGATCGCCTGGATCCGCCGCTGGTACGGCGCCAACCCGCTGCATTTGCTCGCCTTGCTCGCCGCCTTCGCGCTGGCCGGGTACGCCGCGGCGGCCGTCGTCGCCTCCGGGCAGTGGCGCGGCTTCGCCATCTGGTTCGTCGCCGCGGTCATCGGCCACGACCTGCTGCTGTTCCCGCTGTACTCGCTCGCCGACCTGTCGCTGCGCCGCCTGCTTCCGCGGCTGACGGCCAGGACGCACGCCGGGCCGGGCGGCCGGACGGGCGGTGCCGCGCCCGCCGGCCGCCCGGAGCTGGTGACACCGCCGGTTCTCAACTACATCCGGATTCCCGCGGCTCTCTCGGTGCTGCTGCTGGCGGTGTGGTTCCCGCTCATCCTCCGGTTGTCGTCGGCGGCGTACTTCCGGGCCAGCGGCCTGTCCACCGCCCCCTACCTGGGGCGCTGGCTCGCGATCACCGGCGTCCTGTTCGCTGGGTCGGCCGTCTGCTACGCGCTCAGCCTGCGGCGCATGTCAGCGCGGGCACGCAAGGCGCGCGCCCGGCCGGGCTAACGCCCGCCTCCCACCTCCGCCCCCGAGATGGATGCGGAGGTCTCGGCGAGAGCGAGCTCGAGCCGGGCGAGGTTGACGGTGAGCGGCGCGCCGTCGGGCTGGTGCACCCGGATCCGCGCTCCCCCGGCGTGCGCGGTGCAGGTGACCCGCAGGCCGAACGTTCGCGCGCCCGCGAACAGGCGGTAGCCGACCAGCCACGGCGGCTCGAACGCGATCATCTCGCCGCTCCCGGCGACCCCGACCCCGTCGAGGCGCATTGCCAGCGGGAAAGCGTCGCCGACACCTGTCGGCGACTCCGGGCTGGCCGGCGTCCCCACCACCTCGTGCAGCCAGTCGCTCAGCTGGGCTGGGTCGGCGAGGCGCCCGAACACGGCCTCGACCGGGCTTGCGAGCATCGCGTAAAGATCCACGCCGTGCCTTCCAGTGAGCTGACAGCCGGTTCCGGCGCGCCCCTGTGCCGCCGGACGGGGACAATCTAAGCTGTGCGGAAGAGTAGGGACCAGGTACCTTTTGCGGCTCCGATGCGGCGAAGTTGCGGCTCAGGCGCGGCAGCCCATCGGCCGGCGGCCGTGGCAGGGAGACGCAGGTGCAGGATCTGCGCGGGTTTCGCGAGGCGGTAAAGGTGCACCGCCGGGCGGTCGGGCGCACCCAGCAGCAGCTCGCCCGGTGCATCGGGCTGCATCCCGATGTGCTCAGCCACAAGCTCAACGGCCGCGACAACGCCATCCTGACCACGCCGGACGTCATCGCGATCGTCACCACCCTGGCCGGCTGGGGCGCGCTGGTCACCGCGGCGGACGTGCATGAGCTGCTCGGACTGATGGGGGTGCCCCCGCACGCCATCCCCGCCGCCGCCTGGTCCGCGCCGCCGCTGGCGGCCCTGCGCCCTGACGCGGGCGCGCCGGGTGTACGCCGGGTCCCGCCCGGCGCCGGCCCGCAGCCATGGTCCGGTCCGGTGCCAGCCGAACCCGCCGCGCAAGGGCCGCGGCTCATGCCCGCGCCGCTGCCCGCCCCGGCCACCCCGCTGATCGGGCGGAAGCGTGAGCTCGCCGACGTGGCCACGGCGCTGGCGAACTCGCGGCTCGTCACCCTCACCGGTGTCGGCGGAACCGGCAAGACCCGGCTGGCCCTGCAGGTTGCCCGCGACGCGGCGGGCGGTTTCGCCGACGGCGCGGCCTTCGTCGATCTGTCCTCCGTGGGTGATCCAGCGCTGCTAGCGACGGCGGTGGCGCGGGCCCTCGGGCTGACCCCGAGGTCGGCGGACGCGGCAGAGGCTCACCTGGCCGAGGCGCTGCGGCATCGCGAGCTGCTGCTCGTGCTGGACAACCTGGAGCAGTTGCTGGACGAGGCGCAGCTGCTGGGCAGGATGCTGGCCGCCGCCCCGGCGCTGCGGCTGCTGGTGACCAGCCGGATCCCGCTGCGCCTGTACGGGGAGTACACGCTGCGGGTTCCGCCGCTGCTCCTGCCCGAGGATGACTCGGAGGCCGCCGCCCGGGACAGCGAGGCGGTCCGGTTGTTCGTCGCGCGGGCCCGGGCGGTGCGCCCGGAGTTTGCCCCCGGCGCCGGCGAGCTCGCCGCCGTCGGCGCGATCTGCACCGCGCTCGACGGGCTGCCGCTGGCCATCGAGCTCGCCGCCGCGAGGATCCGGCTGTATTCACCCCAGGCCCTGCTGCCGTTGCTGCGTTCCCGTCTAGCGCTGCTCACCGACGGCCCGCGCGACCTGCCGCGCCGGCAGCAGACCCTGCGCGCGACCCTCGACTGGAGCCATGCGCTGCTGCCTGGCGACCTGCGCTACCTGTTCGCCCGCCTCGGGGTGTTCGCCGGGCCGTTCGACGCAGCCGCCGCGGCCGCCGCCGGCGGCGACCACCAGGACCCGGCGCAGACGCTGCAGCGCCTGGCCGAGCTCGCCGACCAGAGCCTCCTCGAAGTCGCCCCGGGCGTAACACCGTGCTTCCGGATGCTGCAGACCGTGCGCGAGTTCTCGCTGGCCCGCCTGGCCGAGACCGGCGACGAGGACGACGCGCGGCGGCGGCACCTGGCGCACTTCCTGACCAGGACGGTCACCGCACGCGCCAAGCTTGACGGGCCCGGGCAGGCGCCCCTGCTAGACCTCATCGAGAAGGCCTACCCGAACCTGCGCGCCGCCCTGGAATTCGCGTCGCACCGGGCCGAGCGGGACGGCACGTGCCTCGACCAGGCGCTGCGTCTCGCCACCGCGATCGGCCCGATGTGGCAGCGGCGCGGATCGGTTGCCGAGGGACTCCTGCAGCTGGAGCGGCTGCTTGCCCTGGATGCCGCGCAGGGGTATGCGAGCGCCCCGGAAATCCGGGCCCGCGCCCTGGTGGAGGCCTGCGCACTCGCCTGCTTTGCGGGCGACTATGCCCGAGGGGCGGAACTGGCCGGGCAGGGCCTCGCGATGTGCCAGCCACTGGGCGATCACCGGGGCCTGGCGCGGGCGCATCGCTTCCTCGGCGAGGCGGCACTCGCGCTGGGCGATATCGACAAGGCCGAGCCGCAGTTCCAGGCCGAACTGACCGAGGCGGCGCTGGCCGACGACCTGGGCGGTCAGGGGGCGGCCTGCAACATGCTCGCCCAGACCGTCCGTCATCAGGGTGACTTCCGCCGCGCTAACTCCCTGCTGTGGCGGGCGCTGGAGTTCTTCCGGGCGGCCAACGACCCCGACGGCGTGAGCTCGGTCTACAACAGCCTGGGCGAGGTCGCCCGCGACGCCGGCCGTACCGCGCGGGCGCGGCGGCTGTTCGGCGCGGCACTGCGCGGTCACCACGAGCTTGGTAACAGGCGGGGCATGGCCTACGATCTCGAGGGGTTTGCGGCCGCGGCGGCCCTGGACGGAGCGGGGCGGCAGGCCATGATCTACCTGGGTGCGGCGCAGAGTCTCCGCGATGAGAGCGGCGGCCCGCTGCCGCCCGTTGAGCAGGCTATCCTCGACCGGATCTTCGTGCCCGCCTTCGCCGCGCTGTCCGCGCGGGAACGCGAGGAGGCCTTCAGCCTGGGCCGGAACGAGTCCTTGGAGGCCACGATCGCGCGCGCCCTGCGCGAGCTGCCGGTGAGCCGCGGCGGCCACCGCCGGCACATACGGTTAGAGGGTGCCGGCCGATTACGAGCAGATCCGCGAGGAGAACATCCGCCGTTACGGCTGGGACACGGCCGTTCTCGATCTGCTCGGGCAGCTCTACAGCGACCGCACGCACTTCATCTTCGAGCTGATCCAGAACGCCGAGGACGCCGGCGCGACGGAGCTGACCTTTGAGCTTTTCCGCGACCGGCTGGAGGTACGGCACGATGGCCGTCCCTTCACCGAAGCCGACGTCTGCGGCGTCTGCGGGGTGGGCGAGAGCGCGAAGTCCGGGGATCTCACGCTGATCGGCAGGTTCGGCATCGGCTTCAAGTCGGTCTACGCCTACACCAAGTCCCCGCGCATCCACAGCGCGGACGAGCACTTCCGGATCGAGTCGTACGTCCGGCCGTTTCCGGTCAGCCCCGAGGATGTGCCGGCCTCCGAGACCCTGTTCGTGTTCCCCTTCGACCACGACGACGTGCCGGCATCAGAGGCCGCTGCGGAGATTGCCTCGGCCCTCAGCACCCTCGACGCCGGGACCCTGCTGTTCCTGCGGAGCATCGAGCGCGTGCAGGTCCGCGGCGCCGGGGTGGCTGAGCAGGTGCTGCGGCGCACAGCCTCAGCTCGTACCGGGTCCAGCCGCCACGTCATCTTGGCGAGACGCGGAGAGCTTGACCGGGCAGACGAGCAGTGGTTCCTCTGGCACCGCCAGCTTGACGGTCTTGACCAGCCCGATCTCCGGGCCGAGATCGCCTTCCGGGTCAGCGCGGAGACCGGCGAGCCGCGGCTGCTGACGTCAGCGACATCGCCGCTGGTCGTGTTCTTCCCCACCCAGAAGGAGACTTTTCTCGGCTTCGTGATCCAGGGCCCGTACCGGACGACGCCGGCCCGCGACAACGTGCCGGAGCATGATCCCTGGAACCAGGGGCTGGTACGCGAGACGGCCGCCCTGCTCGCCGGCGTGCTGCGGGAGCTTCGCGACGAGGGGCTGCTCAGCGTCAACGTGCTGCAGGCGATGCCGCTGGACACGGCGCGATTCCAGCCCGGCACGATGTTCCGCGCCCTGTTCGACGCGTGCCGCGCGGCCCTGGCCGAAGAGGAGCTCATCCCCGTCACCGGCGGCGGCTACGGCTCCGCGCGGGAACTGAGGCTGGCCCGCGGCGCGGGGCTTCGCGAGCTGCTGCCCCCCGCCCTGCTCGGCGAGCTGTACGGGGCGGGCCAGCCGGCCGCCTTCGCGGACGAATCCGTCACCGAGGACCGGACACCACTGCTGTGGCGGTACCTGCGCGAGGAGATCGGCGTCGATGAGGTCACGCCTGATGCCGTCGTCGCCCGGCTCACGAGCGAATTCCTGGCGGCGCAGCCGGACGCCTGGACCGCGCGTTTCTACGCGTTCCTGTACCGGCACCATGCGCTGTGGGCCGAACCGGGATACGAGGACAGCAAGCCTGGCCCGGCCCGGCTGAAGCCGGTCATCCGGCTCGAGGACGGCAGCCAGGTAGCGCCGTTTGATGCCGCCGGGCGCCCGGCCGCCTACCTCCCGGGGCCCGGCCAGACGGAGCTCCCCACGGTCCGCCGCGCCGTCGCCGAGGTCGCCGAGGCCCGGCAGTTCCTGGAAGCGCTCGGGTTCACCGAGCCGGACGTGGTCGCCGAGGTACTGGACAGTGTCCTGCCCCGGTACGACGGCCTGGACGTCGCGGAGCTGGACGCGGCCCAGCACGAAGCTGATCTCGAACGAGTAGCGCGCGCGCTGGATGAGGCGCCGGCAGGCCGGCGAGACGAGCTGCTGGACCAGCTGCGGCGGGCCACCTTCCTCGTCGGCGAGAACGCGGCCACCGGCGAGCGGCGGCTGATGACGCCGCCCAGCCTGTACCAGCGGACCAGGGACCTGGAGAGCTACTTCGACGGGAACCTCGACGCCTGGTTCGCCGGCGATGCCTACGGGCCGTGGCGCGCGCAGCTCCGCGGCATGGGCGTCCGGGAGGAGGTGGAGCTGCGCGCCAGGAGAGCGGACCTCTTCGGCTACGTGGTCGTCGCCGACGAGTTCGCCCGGCACGAACGCGGCGTCAACGGGTTCGATCCCGGGGCGGAGTTCGACGGCCTGGACTTCGCGCTGAGGCACCCCAGCCATCCCCGGTCCGAGTTCGTCTGGAACGTCTTGCTGGTCCCCGGCAGGCATCTCCTCGCCGGGGTCGTCGAGAAGGCCACGCGGCAGGAGTACCAGGACGGCCGCCGCGAGCCGGTCATGTCGGTGGCGGGGACCGTCGCGACCGCCTCGGCGTGGCTGCCCGGCCCGGACGGGACATTCCGCCGCCCGGCCGAGCTCGGTGTTGATGACCTGCCGCCCACGTTCACGCGGGACGAGGGGCTGGCCAGGGCGCTCGGGATGGGCCAGGCTGCCGTCGAGGAAGCGAGCCGCCAGCTGGGCATCCCGCCCCATGTGCTGCGGGGCCTGAGCGAGTACCCGGACCTGGTCGCGACTGTCGAGCAGGAACTCAAGGACCGGGCGGCCGGCAAGAAGAACCCGGCCCGGCGCTGAACCGCTCCCGCTGCCAGGCCGTTCCGGGGATGATGGCATCGGCGCGGGCGGCGGTCCTGAACCTGGGAGAAGAGGCAGTCATCAAGAAGAGACACGTGCTCGTAGGCGCTGGTGTGCTGATCGCGCTCGCGGGGATCATCTTCACCCTGCAGGGCCTCGGGGCTCTCGGCGGAAGCGTCATGTCCGGCGTCACCTTCTGGGCCGTGGCCGGACCCGTGATCGCGCTGGTAGGCCTGGCCGTTGCCGCCGCCGGCCTGCGCCGCCGCTCGGCCGCCCCGCGCGCGGGCAGGCGCTGAGCAGGCGGGTAGCCTTCCTTACTCAACCTGGTCAAACGCGGGCTCCGGCCCTGCTTGAAGATGCCATTCTGGGTCATATTTGCTACACTAAACCAGTTACAGCTGCACAAATATAACTTACGGTGCATCCACTCCTACTGCTCCGCGTCGACGGAGCTTCATTTTGGAGTCGCCATGGCTGTGTCGAGAATGCCGGTCGCGGTGGCCAACGGCCAGCGGCGCATCGGCGAGGAACTCGGCACGTGGCGGCGGCTGCGCCGGCTGACCGCAGCTCAGGTCGCAGACCGGGCGGGGGTGTCACGGCACACCGTCATGCGCCTCGAGAACGGCCAGGGCGCCAGCCTGGAAAACGTCCTGCGGGTCGCAAGGGCACTGGGTGTGCTCGACTCACTGGTGGCGGCGCTCGATCCGTATGCGACCGATGTGGGCCGCCTGCGGTCTGAGGAGGCGCTGCCGGAGCGCGTGCGCGCGCCCAGGACGGAGCGAAGGTCGTGAGCGGCGAGGTCGCCGTCTACATCGCGGTTGGGGAGAAGAACCTTCTGGCCGGCCGCCTGTACGCCCATCGGCGCCGGGGAGCCGAGTTGGCCAGCTTCGTCTACCACGACAGGTACCTGGCGGACCCAGACGCCTATGCACTGGACCCGGCACTGCCTCTAGTCGCCGGCACACTGCAGACACCCGCGAGCCGGGCGCTGTTCGGGGCATTCGCCGACAGCACCCCGGACCGCTGGGGTCGGGCGCTCATCCATCGCGCCGAGCGAGCCCGGGCCCTGGAAGCGGGGACGGCCCCCCACTCGTTGAGCGAGCTCGACGTGCTGCTCGGTGTGCGAGACGACCTGCGCCAGGGTGCGCTGCGGTTCCGGCTCGACGACGAAGGACCCTTCCTCGCGCGCGAGGACGCGGGAGTCCCCGTACTCATGGACCTTCCGGTGCTGCTGGACATAGCCGCGCGCGTCGAACGGGACGCCGCCGGCTACGACGACCTCCAACGGTTGCTGCGAGCCGGTAGCTCCCTCGGCGGCGCGCGCCCCAAGGCGCATGTCGTCGACACCGCGGGCCGCGTCGCGATTGCCAAGTTTCCCAGCCCGGGCTCGGACTCGTGGAACGTGATGGCTTGGGAGAAGGTGGCGCTCGACCTGGCGCGGGATGCCGGGATTACCGTCCCCAGCTCCGACTTGATCCGGGTCGGCGACCGGCATGTACTCGTCGTCGCCCGGTTCGATCGTCACGGCCGGGCCCGCATTGGCTACTCCAGCGCGATGACGATGCTCGAGGCCACGGAGCGAGACCAGCGCAGCTACCTAGAGATCGCGGAAGTCATCGAGGAACGGTCTACCGCCACGACGGCGGACCTGCGCCAGCTCTGGCGGCGGATGGCCTTCTCGATCCTGATCTCCAACACCGATGACCACCTCCGCAACCACGGGTTCCTCCACGATCGCGCCGAGTCATGGACGCTGTCGCCCGCGTTCGACCTCAACCCCAATCCCCACCCTGGCCCCAAATACCTCAGCACCGCCATCGACTTCACGGACACCCGCGCGAGCGTTGATAGCCTCATGCGCGTCGCCGACTACTTCCGCCTCGACACAAGCGACGCACTCGACGTCCTCGCCGAGGTCACGCGAGCAGTCGCACGATGGCGCGTCGTTGCCACATCACACGGACTCTTGCACCGGGACCTGGACGCCATGGAGCCCGCGTTCGAGCATGCCGAGAGTGAGCGGGCCCTGGCCCTGACAACGCGCCGACGAGGCAGCGCTCGCCCGCGCTGAGTTTTAACGTATTTTTCCGGCCTTTTGAGCCTCCAACCTCGCGAAGCCGTTGTCAGTATGGAAGTGCACAAAACATGGTTTCCGCGGAGGGAGGTACCGATGAGCTGGAGTGACACGCCCACCCCGACGACCCCGACCCAGTACGTCACCCCTGAGCTGATACACCTCCTGGCGATTGCCCAGCGCGAGCTCGACCGGCATCTCAGCGATCACGGCAGCTGTTCGTGCTGCCGCGAGCACTGGCCCTGTCCCACCGCCTGCCTGGCCGCCGAGACGCTCAGCGCGCTGTAAGCGCACGTCCCTGCTCGCCCGCGGTCACCGGCAGACGCGCTGGACGAGGTCCTCCCAGCCCTGCGCGATCCGCTCCTCGATCTGAGCGGCGGCATCGGTGAGGTCGGACGCCGGCAGGTACAGCAGGAGGGGGCCGTCCAGGGCGGCGGTGAGCAGGAGGGCCAGCACGTCGAGGTCGCTGCCGCCGAGATTCATCTGTCCTAGCAGCATCCGGATGTGCGTCTGGGAGAGGGACCTGCCTGACCCGCCGGCACGGGCTGGCTGCCGTCCAGGGCGGCGCGGGCGCTCTCGCGGTGCTCAAGCAGGAAGCCGATCCGCGCCCGGCCGCCTCAAGGATTCTGGCCGCCCAGCGGCACACCGAGGCGCGGCACGCCGCCCGCCACACCGGCCGCTCCCTGGCGCGCCAGATCGCCAGCGTCTCCGCCTGACACCGGACCCGGCGAGGGTTACCGCGGGACTGCGGGCGGAGCCGTTCGGGATTAAAGCGGTTCTGGTCTTTCGGCGGGTGAGCGGGCTGGCTGGCCGATACGCTCCGGCGGGCTGTCCAGCCCGCAGTTGAAGCAGGGGCGCACCTCCCGCGGGGCGGCCTCGGGAACGGCCGTGCGGGGATTTCGGATGGTGACGGCGGCCAGGACCCCGGCGGCGACGCACAGGCCGGCCGAGATCAGCGAGGCTTTGTGGAAGCCCGCCGAGAACTGGCCCGGGTGCAGGTACGAGGTCCCGGACAGGCCCGCCGCCGCCGGGAGCACGGCGACCGCGATCAGCCCGGCGGCGCGGGCGACGTCGTTGTTGACCGCCGAGGCCATGCCGGCGTGCTCGGCCGGGACGGCGGCCAGCACCGTCATGGTGAGCGGCGCGACGTTCAGGGCCAGCCCCAGGCCGAAGACCACGAGCGCCGGCAGCACCTCGGCGAGGTAATTCCCGGACGAACCGAGCCGGGTGAACAGGGCCAGGCCGATGCCGATGACGACCGGCCCGGCGCTCATCTGCAGCCGCGGGCCGATGCGCGCGGCCAGAGCGCCGGAGCGGGCCGACAGCACGAGCATGATCACGGTGACCGGCAGCAGGGCGATGCCGGCCCGCAGCGGGGTGTAATGGGAGACCTGCTCGAGCTGGATCGGGAGCAGGAACAGGGCGCCGCCCAGCGCGCCGTACACCACGAACGTCGCGATGTTGGCCGAGGTGAACTGGGTGGACCGGAACAGGTCGAGCCGGAGCATCGGCGCCGGGCTGCGGTGCTCCCACCCGATGAACGCGGCCAGCAGCAGGCCGCCGGCAATCAGGGCGGTCAGCGGCCCGGGGCTGGCCCAGCCCTTCGCCGGGCCCTCGATCAGCCCGTAGGTGAGCCCGACCAGGCCGGCCGTGACCAGCACGCCGCCGGAGACGTCGAGTCTGCCCGTCGCGTCCGGGTCCCGGGATTCGGGCACGTGCCGCAGCGCCACCGCCACCACGAGCGCCGCGAGCGGCAGGTTGATGACGAAGATCAGCCGCCACGAGACCGCCTGGATCAGCCAGCCGCCGAGGAACGGGCCGACGGCCGTGCCCACGCCGCTGAGCCCGGACCATGCCCCGATCGCCTTGCCGCGGTCGTCCGGGTGGAACGACGCCTCCAGGATGGCCAGGCTGCCCGGGGTGAGCAGGGCGGCGCCGATCCCCTGCACCGCCCGGGCCGCGATCAGGAACGGCGCGTCCGGGGCGATGCCGCACAGCAGCGACGCCACGGCGAACCACACCACGCCGATGACGAAGAACCGCTTCCGCCCGTACTTGTCGCCCAGGGCGCCGGCGAACAGCAGCAGCCCGGCCAGCGTGAGCGTGTAGGCGGTGACGACCCACTGCAGCGTCGCCAGGCTGCTGTGAAAGTCGTGGCCGATGACCGGCAGCGCGATGCCCACGACCGTCGCATCGATCGAGGCCATGGCCGACCCGAGCACGGTGGCGAGCAGCACCCAGCGGCCCGGCCCGCTCGCGTACCTGAGGGCGGCCGGGCCGGCGGCCCGCCGGGTACCGCCGGATTGTCCAACGTGCCCATGTCTCGCCTCCACCCCGCGGCCGATCCCGAGACTAACGCCAGGGACGCCGAAGGGAGCGACCCCGCCGGAGCTACGGGCTGCTTGCACCTTTTGATGGATTTACCCCTATACATACCGACTGCTACCCATTTACGATCGTCGTGGCCAGGGTCCGAAGGTCGGGGGGATCATGAAGCGACGGGTGAGCACCGTATCCGCACTCTTGGCGTCTGCAGCCGCGATTGCCGCTCTGACCGGCGCCCGCCTGCCGGCTTTACCGGCGCCGGCGCCACGACCGGGGCCGACGCCGATCGGCGGGCACCCGATGTTCACCGTGCAGTCGTGGGGCACGGCGAAGCTGCCGGCAACGGCGGCGACGACGATCCCGACCTGGACCGGGTCGTTCACGTACAACGCGACTACGTACAGTTACAAGATGGCCGGGACGAACCCGGCCGCCGGGTCGAAGACCACAACCGTTCCGACCGAGATCCTGCCGCTGAAGATCGTGATGGCCGACGGCGTTATCCTGAGCGCGAGCAGCCTGGCGGCCAGCCTGAAGGCGTCGCCGATCCTCAGCAAGGCGGCCTTCACCAGCGGGACGACACAGCTCGCAGACGCGATGCAGCGGGCTTCCTTCTGGACCACGGTGTCGGCGAAGGCGCCGAACTACCATCTGCTGCTGGGAACGCCGACAGTCCTGCCCGCGGTGACCATCTCGGTACCCGCCGCTGACGGCACCGGTCACACCTATCAGGGCATCCCGTACGCCAACATCAACTACACGTGGTGGTCGTCGCGGCTGCAGAGCATCATTACCGCGCACGCGTTCTCCGCCACGACGCTCCCATTGATTCTTTCCGGCAGCACGTTCCTGTACCTCAACAACAACCCGAACGACTGCTGCGTTTACGGGTACCACGGGTGGTACAGCTCGGCTTCGGGTTCCAACACCTACGCATTCGCGAACTGGATCGCGGCCGGGGTGGTTAGCAACGGCAACCAGGATGTCTACACGATGAGCCACGAGATCGCGGAGTGGGCGGCCGACCCGTTCGTTAACAACACGGTCCCGACCTGGGACCAGCCGAACGGGAGCCTGTGCTACTCGCATCTGCTCGAGGTCGGCGACCCGGTCGAGGCGCTAGCGACCCCGTGGTACACGATCAACGTGGGCACGAAAGCCTTCCACCCGAGCGACATCGCCGGCGTGTCCTGGTTCAGCCACGCGAGCCCCTCGAGCGAGCAGAACGGCCTCTACTCCTACAAGGGCTACCTGACCGCACCGTTGACGGTGTGCTGAGCCGAAGGCGGCCAGGACCCCCTGTCCGCGCGTGCCGCTGTCCCCGCGTGCCGCCCGAAGGTAAACATTCAGCAAAGCGCTCCGTAAACACCCAGCAAAGGACGATTGCCAGCCGCATGTGCGCGCGCGAGGCGACGTAGCATGCAGCCACGCCCTCGGGCGCCCTTGGGAGCCGCAGGACCGGACAGGACGAGAGATTCCCCCTTTGGTCATCAAAGACGAGGACACCCGGGCCCGGACGGTGCCGGCGGCAGGACGTACCGGGCTGCCGGCCGCGGGCCGCTGGGTGTGGCTGGTGACGTTCGCCGCGGTGGCGGGGCTGCTGCTCATCCGCAGCGCGTTCCTGTTCACCACGCGGCTGCACGAAACCGCAGACGAGGCGGCTAACTCGGTCCTCGTGATGCAGGCGCAGCATTTCACCCTGTTGCATGGAAATTACTCACGGACGGGATTTTTTCATCCCGGGCCGGCCTATATGTACGTGATGGCGGCCGGGCAGTGGCTCTTCCATGATGTGTCGCACCTGGTGCCGACGCCGTGGAACGGGCAGCTGATCGCGATCCTGCTGCTGAACAGCGCGATGGTGGCGACGGTCGCGTGGATCGTGTACGGGTGGGCCAGGTCGGCGTGGGCGGCGGCCGCTGCCGTGTCGGTCATCATCCTGCTTGCCGCGGCGGTGGACATCGGAGTGCCCGCGGTCGCCAACCGGGACATCCTGGCGGCGAACTGGATGCCTGACATGTACGTGCTGGTGTTCATGGCGTTCGTGGTCGCCGCCGCGTCCGTCGCGGCGGGACGGACCGGGCACCTGTGGCTGCTGGCGGCCACCGGATGGCTGGTCATCCACGGGCACGCCGAATTCCTGTTCTTCGTGCCGCTGATCGTCGTGGCGGCGGCCGCCGCCGCCCTGTGGCCGGCCCGGCGCGCGCCGTGGGCGGCGGTGCGACGGTTCGCGCGTCACCGGTGGCGGCACTACGTCCCTGCGCTGCTGGTCAGCGCCCTCTTCGCGCTGCCGATCGTGGCCGATGTCGTGCTGCACTGGCCGGGACAGCTCGGCAAGTACTGGAACTATGCCCGCTCCGCCAGAGCAGGTCACCACCCGCTGAGCGAAGTCGTCCGCTACCTGCTGTGGTACTGGGCACCCGGGCCGCTGTGGGTGGGCCTGCTGGTCATGGCCGTCGCGGTCACCGCGGCGGTCACGGTGGCGATGAAGGCCGCTCCGGTGACTGACGCGGGCCCGGCCGTCACGGCCGCGGCGCCCGCTGTCACTGGTGCGGCCCCTGCCGTCACTCGTGCGGCCCCTGCCGTCACTGGCGCGGCGCCCGCTGTCACTGGTGCGGCACCTGACGACGCTGAGGCGGGCAATCCCGTCACGGACGCGGCGGCTGCCGCCGGCGGGCTGCGCCGGTTCCTTTTCGCGGCCCTGTGGATCTGCGCGGTCAGCACGGCCGGGATGCTCTATTACGGCGGTCGCGGCATCGATACCCTCACCGCCAAGTACGTCGGGTTCTTCTACTGGTCAGTCCCGCTGCTCACGCTGCTCGTGATATCCACCGGGCTGACCGCGGCGCTGCGCGGTCGCCGGATAGGCAGGCTTGCCGTGACCACCGCCGCAGCGGCGGCGCTGGCCGTCGGCGCGGTGTCGCCGGCGCTGCGGGCGGACGTGCACGACAACGAGCCGGCCCTGGTGCCCGCGATGGCTGCCCTGGCCGCCCGCGCGCACGGGCGGCTGATCGTGCTGCGCACCGACGGCGCGCTGTTCGACACCCACGGCCTGGTCGTGCAGGCAGAACGGACGGGCGTGCGGGTCTGCGTAGCCGGGACCAACCGGCTGCTGTTCTCCTTCACCACCCAGTTCCTCTGCGGCCCCCGGCAGGAAGCCGCCGGCTACGCCGTCCGGCTGTACCCGCGCCCCTACCATCCGGTCCCCGGCCAGCAGGTGATCGCCAGTCTCCGCTACTCGGTGGTGACCGTGCCCGGCACGCCGGCGCGCGGCGGCCAGGCCTAGCCCGCCCGACCTGACAGAAATTCACGTCGTATTTGCCCGGCGGTTCGCTGCTCTTATTCACGGCAAGCGTTGCCACCATAGAGCGTGTGCAAGGCATGGTCCTCCAACGAGGGAGGGATCGATGAGCTGGAGTGACGCGCCCGCCGCGGCCACCGCTACCGAATACGTCATCCCCGAGCTGGTGCAGCTCCTCGCCATCGCCCAGCGGGAGCTGGACCGTCATCTCAGCGAGCACGGCATCTGCGCCCGCTGCCGCGAGCACTGGCCCTGCCCCACCGCATGCCTCGCCGCCGAGACCCTCGGATCGCTCTGACATGCACATCGATGCGGAGTTGCCTACCACGGAAGGTAGGCAACTCCGCATCGATCATGAAAGCGGGTGGGGTGGGGCGGCGGACGTCGTGACAGTGGGGCGGCCGGAGCCGGGGCCGGTCAGCCGGCCGGGTCCGGCGCCGGGTCAGGGCAGTAGCTGCGCGCGGTGGTGCCAGGCCAGCTCAAGCGCCGCGGCGCCGGCCGGCTGCATCGGCTCTGAGCCGCCGGCGAAGCGGGCCACCACGTCGGCGGTGAACGGGATGCCGGTCATCCCCGGCCAGCTCACCACCCGTCCCTCGTCGTTGGCCGCCACCAGGCCGGCGAAAAGGTCATCGAACACGTCACTGCTGAACACCGCCACCGCCAGGATGTCGGTCGCCAGCGTCAGCGGATCCGCGCCCAGCCCGAGGCACCACACGCCCAGCTTCCCGGCTTCGCGGGCGGCAGACAGCGCCCCGAAGAACGGCCAGCGCGCGTAGTCCAGCGGCCCGTCGCCGTAGTCCTCCGGGGTGCCGAGGAACTCCTCGCTGAACTCCCGGGCCATGCACCGCCACAAGTCAAGGTCGCGCCGCCGGACCGCCTCGGTCTCGCCGGCCGGCTGGAAGACGCCCACCGGCATCACCTGGTACAGGCCGCCCGCGTGCGTGACGCTAGCCGGGTCGCGCCAGTGCAGCAGGAACGTCGGGTCGCCCGTGGCCGGGACGCGGAGCGTCAGCGTGGTGACCGCGGTCAGCGCGCTGCGCCCCGGCAGGTCGCGGGGGTCGCCGAGCAAGGCCCGGATCGGCAGCCGTTCGGGAGAAAGGTTGTCCGGGTCTTCCCGCCAGGCCTCGGCGAGCTCGTGGGCGATCGCCTCTCCCCCGTTCACCCAGTCGAAGTAGCGGCCGCGGGTCAGCTCCAGGCAGGGCGCGGGGCCGGCCAGCGACGCCGACAGCAGCCGGTAGGTGACCCGGTTCTCCAGCAGCCGGGGCCGCTCGATCGCCGCCAGTGCCGCCGCGTAGCTGGCATACCGGCGGCCGGGCGCCTGCAGCGGCCGGACCCGGGCCGAGACCGGGCCGCCCGGATCGGCGGCGGGCGGGGCGGCATCCACCCAGGCCAGGCCCACCTGCTTCAGGTCCAGCGGCTCGGCCGGTATCCACTCCGGCGCGCACAGCAGCGGGGTCGACCCGGCCCGCGGCGCCGAGGGGTACAGCCGGGCGGCCGCGGCCGCGAGCTCGTGGCGGCGGGAGTGCAGCAGCCGGCGCACCTCCCGCCAGTGCTCAGGCGAGTCCGCCGCGGCCGACACCACGTCGGCGCTACAGGTGGCCCGCGAGCCAGGCATGCACCTCGGGGATGCGGTGCTCGAGCAGCGTCAGGTGCCCGTCGCTGTCGATCTCGACGGTCAGCGTGCGGCCGTCCGGGGTACGGATGCTGCGGTCCATGCTGTCAGTCTCCAGCCGCCAGGCGCGCCCGTCGAGGCCGGCGGCGCACCGCCCGGCACCGACCAGGTGATGGTAACGGCGGAGCGAGGGGACCGCGAGTGATCCGGTTGGGCGGGCGGCTCCTCTTGTCGCCGGCCCGGATGGCCGCGATGATGCCAGGAAACGGCGGCGCCAGTGACCATGCACAGCATCCTCGCGACCGGGTCGCCCGCGGCGGCGGGCGGTCTGCACGGCTGCCTGCACGGCTGCCTGGCCGCTGGCGCGGGCGCTGCGGCGGGCCTGCCGGACGGCCGGGCCTACGCCGTGGCCACGCTGGCCAGCTGGCTGGTCACCGAGGGCCTGGGTGCCTACATGCTCCGCAGCTGGATCGCCAGCGGCGGGCTGCGGCCGCAGCATGCGGGACCCGGCCGGGTGTCGCGGCCGGTGGTATTCGGTCACGCCAGCCTGGCCCTCACCGGGTTCGCCTGCTGGGTCAGCTTCGTGCTCGCGGGCTCGCCGGTGCTCGCCTGGCTGGCCATCGGCTTGCTCGCCCCGGCAATCGGGTTCGGCGTGTCTGCCGTCACCCTGTGGACGCCCTACCCCGCTCGCCGAGCCGTCCCGGACGACCAGGGTCGCGGCGGCAGCGACGGCCCCGGCGGCGACGGTCCCGGCGAGGACGGCCCGCCGGCGGCCGCGGTCTCCCCGGGGCAGGCGCCTGGCGACGGCGGCGCGGCCGGCCTGGTCACCGGCGACATGCTCGCCCGCGCGCTGTCCGACGAGGTGCTGTCGGCCCGGCTCGTCAACGATCTGCTGGCCCGGATGCTCGACGCCGCACCGCCGGCGCCGCGACGGCTGAGAGGGCACCTGGCGCCGCTCATCCCGGCCGCGCACGGCGTGTTCGCCCTCATCACCGTCCTGCTCGCGATGCTCGCCGCGGTCGCCGCCAGATAAGCCCGGCCGCGGATACCGATAGCATCCTGCGCAGACAGGAGGTCAGAGCCATGACGTCCCGGCTGCACGTGGACACGTCACCGCGCCCGGCCTTCGTCGAGACGTCCGCCAGCGGCGCCGATGCCGGCGCGGGACGTGAAGCTACCGAGGGGACCGCATGACCGGCTTCCTGGCTACCAGGACGGCTGGCGGCGTCGGCATCTTCGCCGGCCGGGCCGCCGTCGCGCTCGCCCTCGGCGCGCTGGTCGGCCTCGAACGGCAATGGCGCCAGCGGATGGCGGGCCTGCGGACGAACGCGCTGGTGGCGCTCGGCTCGGCACTCTTCGAGTTGCTCGCCGTCCAGCTGACCGGGGCTTCGGGCGTGGATCCGACCCGGATAGCCGCCTACGTGGTCTCCGGGATCGGGTTCCTCGGCGCCGGGGTGATCCTGCGGGACGGCATCAACGTCCGCGGCATCAACACCGCCGCGACCATCTGGTGCTCGGCAGCGGCCGGGGTACTGGCAGGCGCCGGCTACATCCCCCAGGCCATCATCGGCGCCCTGCTCGTGGTCGCCGCGCACCTGGCGCTGCGGCCGGTGGCCAGGCGCATCGACAAGCTGCCCGCCACCGGCGACACCGAAGTCGAGACCCTCTACCGGTTCCGCGCCGTCTGCCGGGCGGCCGACGAGGCGCACATCCGGGCGCTCACCGTCCAGGCCCTCACCCTGCACGACTTCGTGCTCCGGGCCGTCCGCAGCGAGGACCTCGACCACGGCAGCGGCATGGTCGAGGTCAGCGCCGAGCTGCAGCGCTACGGCCGCGACGACGTCGCGCTGGAGGCAGCGGTGAGCCGCCTCAGCCTCGAGCCCAGCGTCAGCTCGGTGACCTGGAATGTCGTCGAGGAGCCGACCCTGCTCGCCGCCGCAGAAGAATAGCCGCCAGGCCGCCGGGGCCGCCAGGCCGCCAGGCCGCCGGATCGCCTGGGCCGCCGGGCCGGGTCCCGGCTGTCAGCCGCCGGGCCGCCGGGCCGGTCCCGGCCGTCAGCCGCGTGCCTGCATCTCCGGGCGACGGCCGCGACACGCTCGCCGCCCGGGCGCGCCGGGCTCCCGTTAGGGACGGGGGCGACTAGCCTGCCACTGGATTACCCGCGCAGTCGCCGAGGAGGAGTGGTGGTGGAGCGGATGGACGACGACTGGGCCCGGGTGCTGCGCGAGGAGGCCCGCTCGTACGCGCGGGTGGCACTGGCCAACCTCAAGCGCGAGTTTCCCGCTGGCGTGCGCCACACGATGACCGGGCCGGGCGATTTCCCGTATCGCCCGCGAGCCCGCACGCCGGTGTTCTACGGCAGCTTCGACTGGCACTCGAGCGTGCAGATGCACTGGCTGCTGGTGCGGCTGCTGCGTGTCGCGGGTGACGCCGTGCCGGCGGCCGAGATCAGGGCCGCGCTCAGCGCCCGGCTGGGGCGCGTCGCGCTAGCCGCGGAGGAGGAGTTCATCGCCGGCCCGGACGGCCTCGCGGAGCGCCCGTACGGCTGGGGCTGGGTTCTGGCGCTGGCTCACGAGGCGGCCAGCTGGGATGATCCGGACGGCAGCAGATGGGCGTCCGCCCTGGCGCCGCTGGCCGGCCAGGTCGCCGGCCTCTTCCTGCAGTGGCTGCCCCGCGCGGCCTACCCGGTCCGGCACGGGGTGCATGCGAACAGCGCGTTCGGGCTGTCCCGGGCGCTGCCGTACGCCGCGGCGCGGGCCGGATCGGGCGAGCCTGCCCTGCTGGCGGCGATCACCGCGAAGGCGCACGCGTGGTTCGGCGCCGACATCTTCTATCCCGCGAACCTGGAGCCGTCCGGATATGACTTCCTGTCGCCGGCGCTCACCGAAGCCGAGCTGATGGCCCAGATCCTGCGCCCGGATGACTTCGCCGAGTGGCTCGGGGTGTTCCTGCCCGGGATCGGGCACGGCGAGCCCGCGGCGCTGTTCACCCCCGTGGACGTCCCCGATCCCGCCGACGGCTATCTCGCGCACCTGCACGGGCTGAACGCCAGCCGCGCCTGGTGCTGGCGGCGGCTGGCGGAAACCCTGCCGGACGGGGACCCGCGTATCGGGGCCGCCGTCTCGGCAGCGCAGGCGCACGCTCAGGCCGCACTCCCCCACGTCGTCGGTGACGACTACGCGGTCGAGCACTGGCTGGCCAGTTACGCCGTCCTCATGCTCAGCTGACCGCCCGTCTTCCGCCGGGACCCGCCTTCCGCCGGAACCCGCCTTCCGCCGGGACGGCGCTCAGGCCCGGCTTGCTGCCGGCTGCCGTGAACACGGCGCGTAGTGTCGCGACTGGACCCACGGCCGACGTTACGGAGCTGACCTTGAACGACTACCCGGCGGAGATCACGACGGTCAATCTGGTGCAGCCGGTCCCGCGCCGCATCAGGGCGGTGCTGGCGGGCGAGACCGTGCTCGACACGACGCGGGCGCTGTACGTGTGGGAGTGGGCGTTCTACCCGCAGTACTACATCCCCCTCGCCGACGTGCGGCAGGACCTGCTTGTCCCGGAGGGCCAGACGCGGCAGAGCCGCCGCGGCGTGGAGGAGCTGCACGCGCTGAAGGCCGGCGATGCCGACCGGCCGCACGCCGCCCGGGTGCTGGGCGAGTCGCCCGTTCGACGGGCTGTCCGGCACGGTCAGGTTCGAGTGGGACGCGCTGGATGCCTGGTACGAGGAGGACGAGCAGGTGTTCGTCCATCCGCGCAGCCCGTACACGCGGGTGGACGCGCTGCGCTCGACCCGCACGGTGCGGGTCGAGCTCGACGGGATCGTGCTCGCCGAGTCGTCCGCCCCGGTTCTGGTCTTCGAGACCGGGCTGCCCACCCGCTACTACCTCGACCGGACGGCGGTCGACTTCACCCGGCTCATCCGCACCGGCACGGTCACCGCGTGCCCGTACAAGGGCACGACCAGTGACTACTGGTCGGTCCGGGCCGGCGGCACCGTGGCCGCCGACCTCGCGTGGAGCTACAGCTTTCCCACCCGGCAGCTGCTGCCCATCGCAGGGCTGATCGCCTTCTACAACGAGAAGGTGGATCTGTTCCTGGACGGGCAGCAGCTCGAGCGGCCGCGCACCCACTTCTCCTAGGGTCACTGACCGCCGGGCAGCCCCGCCGCGGGCCGGTCCGCGCCAGGATTTACCGAACGTCTGACGCTGGCCGATCTCGCGCACGCACCAGGCCGGAGCGCACGGGACCCCGGCCCGGCGTCAGGGAGCGGACAGGGTGCAGCCGCTGTCGTAATTGCTCCACAGCGGCTGGACCGCGAAGGATCCGCTCGACAGGCTCAGCGTGCTGAGGTTCTGCCAGGCGCACAGGTCGCCGATCTCGGCGCCGGACGAGTTGACCCAGCCGCCTGCGGGGTTCCGGGTCGGTGATCGCCTCGGCGTACTCATGGCCGCCGACGATCGAGAACCCGTCGAGCTGGTTCTGGACCGAGTTGGCGCCGCAGCTGGCTCCGTAACACATCACCATTACCGGATATAGAGCAGCCACAAGGATCACAATTACATAACTTTCGGGAAGAGGTGCCTTGCAACGGACATCAGAAACCGCCCGGCCAGGCGCCGCCGGCGCGGCGGCCGGTACGGTACGGCCATGGCGGGCGACCACTGGAGCGGCACCCGGATGCCCACCGCGGCACTGGGACCCGCGGGACCTGTGGTTTCGCGCATCGGGCTGGGGCTCGCCGCCCTGGGCCCGCCGGCTTACATCACCAGCGGACGGGCCGGTGACCTGCCGGACCGCAGCGTGACCGCTCTGCGGGCCCGCTCGTTCAGCATGCTGGACGCTGCCTACGCGGCGGGGATCAGGTACTTCGACGCGGCCCGCTCCTATGGGCGGGCAGAGGAGTTCCTCGGCGGCTGGCTGGCGGAGCGCGGCCATCCCGACGCGGTCGCCGGGTCGAAGTGGGGCTACCGGTACACCGGTGACTGGCGGCTGGACGCCGACCAGCACGAGGTCAAGGAGCACTCGCTCGCCATGTTCACGGCCCAGGTCGCCGAGAGCCGGTCCCTGCTCGGCGACCGGCTCGCCCTCTATCAGGTGCACTCGGCCACTCTCGATTCCCCGCTGTGGGCCGACCGGGAACTGCTGACGGCGCTCGCCCGGCTGCGCGCCGACGGCGTGATCATCGGGCTGAGCACGAGCGGGCCGCAGCAGGCGGACACGATCCGCCGGGCGCTGGAGGTCACCGCCGGCGGGCAGCAGCTGTTCACGGCGGCGCAGGTGACCTGGAACCTGCTCGAGCCGTCGGCCGGTCCCGCGGCCGCGGAAGCCGCCTCGGCCGGCTGGGCGGTCCTGGTCAAGGAGGCCGTCGCCAACGGGCGGCTGGCGCCGGGGGGCGGCCCGCCCGGGCAGCTGACCGCGCTGGCGGCAGCGCGCGGCGTCACCGAAGACGCGATCGCCCTGGCCGCCGCGCTCGGCAATCCCTGGGCATCGGTCGTGCTGTCCGGCGCCGTCACGCAGCCGCAGCTGCTCGCCAACCTGGCCGCGCTCACCGTCGGCCTGCTGCCGGCCCTCGATCTCGCCGAATCCCCCGGTGACTACTGGGCGGCCCGGTCCGCCCGGCCCTGGCGCTGAGCCTGCTCTGGCGCTGAGCCGCCTGCTCTGGTGCTGAGCCGCCTGCTCTGGCGCTGAGCCGCGGGGACGCCGAGCCAGCCAGCCGAGGCGCTGCGACGCCGGGCCAGCCCACGCCTGTGCCGAGCGGCAGGGTTGTCGATCAATGCATTTGCTGCCCACCGGCGGGCAGCAAACCACACATCAACCGCCTTGGCCGGCCGGCGTCAGGGCGGCTTCCCTGCCCGCCTCGCTCACTCATGTCTGGCCCCGGAACCTCTTGACGGGGCGCGCCCGCAGGCTTATGTTTCGTGAAACGACGTTCGGCAATGTCGAACACGTTTCAGATCTTTACCCCGGCTCCGTCTCACCCAGAGGAGGTGAGGAGCCCCGGCATCCGGCCTTCACCGGCACGTGCCGCGGGCGAACCGCATGGCAGCAGCCCCACCCACCACACCCCAGAAGCTCGCCGCCGAATTCCTCGGAACCGCGTTCCTCGTCTTCGTCGGGGCCGGCTCGGCCGCGGCCGCCGGCGTGATCGCGGGCGGCACCAAGGTCCCGTTCTCGCTGGCACAGCTCGGGATGATCTCGTTCGCGTTCATGCTCGTCATCGTCGGCGCGGTGTACGCGATCGGGCACATCTCCGGCGGCCACATCAACCCGGCGGTCACGCTGTCGTTGGCCGTGTCCGGCAAGTTCCCCTGGCGCGAGGTGCCCGGCTACTGGGCCGCCCAGGTGGCCGGCGCAGTGGCCGGGGCCGCGGCCATCTTCCTCACCCTGGGCCGGGCGGCCACGGTCGCCGCCGGCGGCGGGGTGACCGCCTACAACCCGGCGACGATGGGTTTTGGCCGGGGAATGCTGATCGAGGCGATCGGCACGTTCATCCTCGTCTTCGTCATCTTCGGCGTCATCGACCACCGGGCGGTGCCCGGCTGGGCGCCGATGGCCATTGGCGCCATCGTCTTCGCGGTCATCATCGTCGTGGGCCCGGCGACGGGAGCCGCCATCAACCCGGCCCGCTACATCGGCACCGTGTTCATGCAGTACGGCTTCGGCGGCAAGGTGCTGTGGTCGCAGGTACCCGCGTACCTCATCGGGGACCTGGCGGGCGGAGTGCTCGGCGGCCTCGCCTGGGCCCTGATCGGCAGGACGCGCGCCGACGCGTCGTTCACCAGCCTGGCTCCGGAGGAGCCCGCCCCGGCACCCGCCGAGGTCTCCCCGGACGGCCAGCGAGTCCCGGAGGGCAGGTCATGAAGAAGCTGATCAACTCACCCGACAGTGTCGTCACCGACGCGCTGGCCGGCGTAGCCGCGGCGCATCCATCGCTGGCCGTCGACGTCGAGGGCAAGGTCATCACCAGGGCCGGCGGCCCGCAGGCAGGCAAGGTCGCCCTGGTATCGGGCGGCGGGTCCGGCCACGAGCCGCTGCACGGAGGGTTCGTCGGGTACGGGATGCTGGACGCCGCCTGCCCCGGTGAGGTGTTCACGTCACCGGTGCCGGACCAGATGCTGGCCGCGACCAAGGCCGTGAACGGCGGGGCGGGCGTGCTGCACATCGTCAAGAACTACACCGGCGACGTGCTCAACTTCCAGATGGCCGCCGAGCTGGCCGGCGACGAGGGCATCGAGGTCGTCTCGGTGGTGACCAATGACGACGTGGCGGTGCAGGACTCCCTCTACACCGCCGGGCGCCGGGGTGTCGGCGCCACCGTCTTCGTGGAGAAGATCGCCGGCGCGCTGGCCGAGGAGGGAGCGGGCCTGGACAAGGTCGCCGACGTGGCCCGGGAGGTCAACGAGCGGTCCCGGTCGCTGGGGGTGGCGCTCACCTCGTGCACGGTCCCGGCCGCGGGCAAGCCGACCTTCGAGCTGACCGAGTCCGAGATCGAGATGGGCATCGGCATTCACGGCGAGCCCGGCCGGTCCCGGGTCCCGATGAGCACAGCGCGCGAGCTCACCGCCGCCGTGCTGGACGCGATCCACGCCGACATGCCGCTGTCCGGCGACCTGCTGGTGATGGTCAATGGCATGGGCGGCACGCCGCTGCTCGAGCTGTATGTCGTCTTCAACGAGGTGCGGCAGTACCTGGAGGCGAAGGGCGCGCGGATCGCCAGGAACCTGGTGGGCAACTACATCACCAGCCTGGAGATGCAGGGCTTCTCGGTGACGGTCTGCCGGCTGACGGACACGCTCACCCGGCTGTGGGACGCCCCCGTGGACACGCCTGCCCTGCGGTGGGGACGCTAGGCGGCAAGTAGTTCCCACAGCGCAGGAGTAACCGATGGATGCTGAAGTCTTCCGCACCTGGATCGTGGCCGTCGCCAGGATCGTCGACGAGCAGCGGGATCACCTGACCCAGCTGGACGCGGCGATCGGCGACGCCGATCACGGCATCAACCTCGCCCGGGGGTTCACCGCCGTGCTCGGCGCGCTCGACTCGGACGCGCCCGCGACGCCGGGGGCCATCCTCACGCTGACCGGCTCGACGCTGATCTCCAAGGTCGGCGGGGCGTCCGGGCCGCTGTACGGGGTGGCCTTCCGCCGGGCGGGCAAGTCGCTGGGCGACGCCGCCGACGTGGGCCTGGCTGCCCTGGGGGACGCGCTCGCGGCGGCCCTGGCTGGCGTGCAGCAGCTCGGGGCGGCCAGGGAAGGCGACAAGACCATGGTGGACGCGCTGGCACCCGCCACGGAGGCCTTCAGCAAGGCGATCACCGAGGGGGCGTCGCAGGCCGACGCCCTCTCGGCGCTCGCAGAGGCCGCCCGGGCGGGGGCGGCGGCCACCATCTCGATGCAGGCGCTCAAGGGACGGGCGAGCTACCTCGGGCCGCGCAGCGTCGGCCACGAAGACCCGGGCGCAGCCTCGACGGCGCTGATCCTCGGCGCCCTCCGTGACGCAGCGCTGGCGGGCCGGTGAGTCCCGACACGGTTTACGAGGGCCTGGCGGTGTCCGAGGGCGTGGCCGCCGGGCAGGTTTACCCCGGCGGAATCCGGCACGGCACCCGGCCGGCAACCCCCGGTGAGGTGGCCGAGGCCTTCGCCGCCGTGGCGGCGGAGCGATCGGCCCTGGCCCGGCAGCTGCGCGAGGACGGGCGCACCGAGCAGGCGGACATCGTGGCGATCGGCGGCCTGATAGCGGCCGACCCCGCGCTCGTGGACCCCGCCGTGGCGGCAGTCCGCGACGGCGCCGAGGCGGCAGCCGCGGTCGAGCGGTCGGCCGCCACCCAGGCCGCGGCACTGGCCGCGCTGGCCAACCCGGACCTGGCCGCCCGGGCGGACGATGTCCGCCAGGTAGCCAGCGCGGTGCTGACCCGCCTGGCCGGCGGCAGCGCGGCACCGCCCGCCGCCGGCGGCTTCATCCTCATCCAGCACGAGGTGGATCCGGCGGACTTGATCCGCTTCGCCGAGTCCGGGCTGACCGGCGCGGTGTCAGTGTCCGGCGGCGCCAACTCGCATGCCGCGATCATCGCGCGCGGGCTGGGCCTGCCCATGCTGGCGGGTGCCGATCCGGCGATTCTCGAGGTTCCCGCCGGGAGTCCCGCCTTCCTGGACGCCGCGGCAGGCCGCCTGCTCGTCGGCCCCTCGGCGCCGGAGCTGGCGGCCGCCGCCGGGGCCCTCCCTCCGGGCTGGGCGGCGCGGGCCAACGGCGGGCCAGCGCACGACCAGGCTGCCGGGCCCGGAGCCATGACGCCCGGCCACGGCCAGAACGCCGCGCACGCACCCGCCGCGCCGCGCTACTACACGGCCGACGGCCAGGAGATCACCCTGCTGTGCAATGTGGCCTCCGCCGTGGAGGTCCGGAGGGGCCTCGCCGCGGGAGCGGCGGGAGTCGGCCTGCTGCGGACCGAGATTCCGTTCCTCGGCGCCACAGCGTGGCCGTCGGAGTCTGAGCACCGGTCGGCACTGGATCCGGTCCTGGGCCTGCTCGCGCGCAGGCCGTGGTGCGGCTGCTCGACTTCTCCGGAGACAAGATCCCGCCTTTCCTGGCGGGCGGCGAGGCCGGCCTGACCGCGCTGCTCGGCCACCCGCGAGCGCTGGGCGACCAGCTGCGCGCCGTGCTCGACGGCGGCCGGGACACGCTGCTGCACGTCATGGTGCCGATGGTGACCGCCCTGACCGAGATGGCCGCGGTCCGGGCAGCCCTGGCGGACGCCGCCGCGGACGTCGGCGCGGATGTCCCGGCGCTCGGCATGATGGTGGAGGTCGCCGCCACCGCGGCGGCCGCCGACGCGTTCGCTCCGGCCGTCAACTTCTTCTCGGTCGGAACCAACGATCTCACCAGCCAGAATCCTCGGCCTCGGCCGCACGGATCCGCGGCTGCGCCCAGCCCTCGCGGCGGACCCGCGGGTGCTTGCCCTAGTGTCCCGGGTGGTGACGGCCGCCGATGCCGCAGGAGTGACGGTGTCCGTCTGCGGCGACGCGGCCGCGGATCCGGCCGTGCTGCCCCTTCTCATCGGCCTGGGCGTGCGGTCACTCAGCGTCGGTGCGGCACGGCTGCCGCAGGTAGCGGCGTGGATCGCCCGGGCCGATACCGCCGCGTGCGCAGGCCAGGCCGCCCGGGCCCTGCAGGCCGCCACCGTGGATCAGGTACGGACACAGGTGGACGCGCGATGATCTCAGCCCAGTGCCGACAGGACGGCGCCGCCCCGGCCCGCTCCCAGATCCCGGGAGATGGCCCTGGCCGCCTCCTGGACCGCGCGCACCAGATCGTCGCGCGTCCCCGGGGCCAGCAGCCGGTCCGCCGCCCCGACCACGCCGATCGCGCCCGCGACGACCCCGTCACGGCCCAGGATCGGCGCGGCGACACCCGCGTCGCCGACGGTGGCTTCCTGGTCCTCGACCGCGTAGCCCTGCTTACGCACCAGGCTGAGCGCCCGGCCGAGTGCGACGCGGCTGGTCTTCGTCCGGCCGGTCAGCGGCGCCAGGTCACCGGCCAGCGCGCGGGTGCGTCCCGCCTCAGGGAGTTGAGCCACGATGGCGTGCCCCAGCGCGCAGGCGTGCCACGGGATCGCCGCGCCCACCTCGAGGATCTGAACGGTGTTGTCCGGGCGGAAGACGTGGTGCAGCACGATGACCCGGGACCCGGACAAGATGGCGACCCAGACCGCCTCGTTGGCCCGCTGGGCCAGGGATTCGGCCCACAGCAGCGACCGCGCCCGCAGCTCCGAGCCATCCAGGAAGGCGTTGCCGAGCGAGACCACGCCGGGGCCGAGGCTGTACTTGCCGGTGTCGGCATCCTGGCCGACCAGGTCATGCTTCTCCAGCGTGCGCAGCAGCCCGTGCACGGTGGGCTTGGCCAGGCCGAGCCGTTCGGCGATCTCGGTGACGCCCAGGCGGGGGGTGCCGGAGCCGAGGACGGCAAGGATCCGGGCTGCGCGCTCCACCGATTGAATCATGACAACCTTTCAACAATGCCGAACACGATTCAGGATATGCCATGAACCCCGACGCCAGGGTAGGGATCGTCCTCGTCTCGCACAGCGCCGCGCTTGCCGAAGGGGCGGCTGAGCTTGCCGCCCAGATCAGCGGCGGGTCGGTGGCCATTATCCCCGCCGGGGGGACGGACGACGGCGCGCTCGGGACAAGCTCCGCGAAGGTGGAGCGGGCGGTGAAGCTCGCCGACGCCGGGGCGGGGGTGGTGATCCTGCCGGACCTGGGCAGCGCGGTGCTCACGGTCCGGGCCCTGCTCGGCGAGCACGGCGACCTGCCCACGCCGGTCGAGCTGGCCGACGCGCCGTTCGTCGAGGGCGTCGTCGCCGCGACCGTGGCCGCCGCGGCGGGCGGGAACATCACGGCGGTTGTCACCGCAGCGGAGGAGGCGCGGCATGCCCGCAAGCTATGAGCAGGTGATCACGCTCTCCGGTGACCTGCATGCCCGTCCCGCGGGGGCGCTGGCGGTGGCAGCGGGCCAGTTTTCCGCCGCGGTGTCACTGACCGTGGGTGACCGCAGCGCCGACGCGAAGAGCGTGCTGGCGGTGATGGGGCTGGGCGCCACCAGCGGTCAGCTCGTCACCGCGTCAGCGGACGGACCTGACGCGGAAGCGGCAGTGGCGGCGGTGATCGCCATCCTGGCCGAGGCGACGCGAGTCGGTGCGTGAAGGCCGGCCAGCACGGCCCGCGGCGGTGCCGCCGACGATTGCTTGCCGAGCGCTTTCGGCGGGCCGGCGCTGGCAGCCTGCTACCCGACGGCCAGGCTGAACACGTTGAATATCCGCTCCGGTCGGAATCCGCCGACCGGCGGGCCGAGCCGCATCCGGGGGACCTGCCGGCTCAGCCGGAACCCCAGGGAGGCCGCCAGGTCGGCGCCGTCGGCGTTGGGCTCGGGGAAGGACAGCGACGAATCGGGGTCCGTCCGCGACATGTCGATCACCAGCGGCCGGGCGGCATCCGCGCAGCACGCGACCACCGGGCCGCCGCCCCAGGGCAGCGGCAGCCAGTACCCCGCCCGGCCCGGCCCCGCGGGCACCCGGGCCCGGGCGGCGAAAGCGCGCAGGTAGGCGCCCCGGTCCTCGCCGGTCGCCTCGGCATCCAGCCGCAGCACGTCCGCCACCCCGCCAGGTCCAGCCCCAGCATCCGGCCGCAGCACGTCCGCCACCCCGCCAGGCCCTGCGCCGCCGGACGGGGCTGACGACGGGTCCCGCTGCCAGATGCCGTACCGCACGCCGTCCTCGGTGAACCCCAGCCGCTCGTACACCGGCCGCCCGAGCGCGGTGGCCGTCAGCAGTACCGTGACCACCCCGGCCTGCCGCAGCCAGTCGATGGCGGCCGCGCTGATGGCCGTGCCGATCCCCTGGCCGCGGGCATCGGGGTCCACCGCCACGTTGCCGAGCCAGCCGGTCCGGCCGAACGACACCGAGTAGGCGGTGCCGGTCACCTGGTTCTGCTGGCACGCCACGACGATGCGGCCGCCGGGGCTGGTCAGGTAGAAGTCCAGGGCGGCCGGCTGGCCGGACCGGAGCCCCGAGCGGGCCAGGACGGCGTGCACGTCCGTCATGTCGGCGGCCGTGGCCGGGCGGACGACGAACCCCCCCGTGCTCGCTGCTGCTGTCACGCGCTCCAGAATGGGGCCAGGCCGCCCTGCCGATCAAGCCAGTTAGCTGCCACGGAGGCAATCTGCGCCGGGCGGACGCGGGTCAGCGGGAATCGAGCGAAGGGCGGGAACGCGTGCCTGAACGACCGGTATCGGCGGAGTCGGCGCTTATCCACGCGGGCACGTCGCGGGAGACAGGAGCTCCCGGGGTGCCGCCCCTGGTGCCGGCGAGCATCTTCGTCGACCAGGGCGAGCCGGGCCCGGGATCCGGCTACGGACGCAACGGCAATCCCACCTGGGAGGCGCTGGAGGAGGCGCTCGGCGCGGTCGAAGAGGCGGAGGCCGTCGTGTTCGCGTCCGGCCAGGCGGCCTCGATGGCGCTCATGCTCACGCTGGCGGAGGGACGGCGGCGGATCGTGCTGCCCGCCGACGGCTACTACAACACCCGGGTGCTGGCCGCGGCTGCGCCCGCACGGCGCCGAGCCGGTGCCGGTTGACCAGCTGGACCTCGGTTCGGTCGAGCGGGAGCTGGCGGCCGCGCCCGCGGTGCTGTGGGCGGAGACGCCGACCAACCCGCTGCTGCGGGTAGCCGACCTGGCCAGCCTCGGTCAGCTCGCCGCCGCGGCGGGCGCGCCGATGGTCGTGGACAACACGGTCGCCACCGGGGTGCTGCAGCAGCCGCTCCAGCTGGGCGCGACCGCATCCCTCTGCTCGCTCACCAAGTCAAGCTCGGGTCACTCCGATCTCGTGCTCGGCGCGGTGATCACCCGCGACGAGGGCCTGCTGACCGGGCTCCGCGCCTGGCGGGCCACCGGCGGCGGCATCGCCGGGCCGTTCGAGAGCTGGCTGGCCCTGCGCGGGCTGAAGACCCTCCCGCTGCGGATCGGCCGCCAGTCCGAGAACGCGCTGGCGATCGCCCGGCACCTGGCCGCCCATCCGCGCGTGCGTGCCGTGCACTACCCCGGTACCGAGCATGCCACGCTCGCCCTTGCCCGCAGGCAGATGCCGCGCGGGTTCGGGCCGCTGCTCTCCTTCGAGCTCGACGCCGACGCGGCCGCCGCTGACGCCGTCGTCGCGGCCTCCCGGCTCATCCTGCCCGCGACCAGCTTCGGCGGGGCCGAGTCGAGCTGGGAACGGCGGGCCCGGTGGCCGGCCGAAACCGCGCCCGAGTCACTGATCAGGCTCTCCGCGGGCATCGAGCCGGCCGCCGACCTGATCGCCGACATCGACCAGAGCCTGGCAGCGGCGCCAGGTGTCACGACGAAACGTTAGGTATGCCAGAGCGGCGTCAGGCGGCAAGCGTGTCGATGGAAACCTGCCAGAGCAGGGCCGCCGCCTCCGGGTCCAGTGCGTAGGGCGCGACGCCGCGGCGGGACCCCGGCTGGTTCGGCTCCGCCTCGTTGCAGTCCTCGAAGTAGCGGCCGCCGACGCCGTCCAGCAGCGGCGAGGTCGCGACCAGCACGGACGTGGCCGCGCCCTGCTCGGGCGTCTTCCAGGCCGGGGCGGCGCCGCCCAGCCGGGCGCGCATCCGGCGCAGGTCCTCGTCGGTGGTGTAGCGCTGCAGGTTGGTCCGGATGCCGCCGGGCATCAGCGCGTTCACGGTGATGCCGTCGCCGGCCCAGCGCTTGGTCGCCTCCACCCCGAACAGCACGTTGGCGGTCTTCGACTGCCCGTACGCTGCCCACGGGTCGTACTCCCGCTCCAGGAAGTGAATGTCGTCGAAGACCACGGGCGAGTTCAGGTGCGCGCTTGAGCTCACCGACACCACCCGGGCGCCGCCGGCCTGCGCGAGCGCCCGGTGCAGCCCGGTGGCGAGCGCGAAGTGGCCGAGGTGGTTGGTGGCGAATTGCAGTTCCCAGCCCTCGGTCGTGCGCATCAGCGGCGAGGCCATCACCCCGGCGTTGTTGACGAGAATGTGCAGCGGGCCTTCCCAGCCGGCCACGAATGCCGCGACCGACGCCTGGTCGGCCAGGTCCAGCGGCGCGACGAGGACCTGCTTGTTGCCGGTGGCCGCGACGATGTCCTCGGCGGTGCGCTCCCCGGCCCCGGCGTTGCGGACGGCCAGGGTAACTTCGGCGCCCGCGCCGGCCAGGGCCCGCGCGGTCTCGATCCCGATCCCCGATGCGCCGCCGGTCACGATGACCCGGCGGCCGGTCAGGTCGATCCCGGCGACGACCTCGGCAGCGGTGGATTCGGCGTTGAACGGCGTGGTGATGCGTTCGGCGCTGGCAGTCATGGTTTCCCCTGTCTTCCCTGGCGATCCTGGCGATCCTGGCGAGGCTGCCGGTGGCTGGCGACGCTGTCGCTGGCTGGCGATGCGATCGGAGGCTCGAGCCGGTACCATCAGAAGCGGAGGAGCCTCCACTACTGTCCCAAGTATAACCGGAGCTTCCTCCGGTTAGCAAATCCGAAGTGAGCAAATCCGAAGGGGGGGACCGTGCCGGACACCGGCGGCCGGCCGTTGCGCGCGGATGCGCAGCGCAACCGGGACCGGCTGCTCGACGTCGCCGTCCGCGCGTTCTCGCAGGACGGCCCCGACGTGACGCTCGACGCCATCGCCAAGGACGCGGGTGTCGGCATCGGCACGCTCTACCGGCACTTCCCCACCCGCGAAGCCCTCATCGAGGCGGCGTACCGCAGCGAGCTGGCGCGGCTCTGCGACGCCGTGCCGGATCTCCTGCAGGCCCTGCCGCCGGAGCAGGCCACGCGCACCTGGATGGACCGCTACATCGACTACATGACGACCAAGCGGGGCATGGCCGACGCGCTCCGCGCGGTCATCGCGTCCGGCGGAAGTCCGTACGCGCAGAGCCGGGACCGGCTGACCACCGCGATCACGGCGCTGCTTCAGGCAGGCGCCGCCGCCGGCACGCTCCGGGCGGACGTCGAGCCGGCCGACGTGCTGGCGAGCCTGTCCGGGGTATCCCTCGCCGCCAGCGAGCGGCCCAGCGCGACCAGGCCCGCAGGCTCCTCGACCTGCTCATGGACGGCCTGCGCTACCGCGCCGCCGGCCCGCGCTGAAGCAAGCGCCGTAGCCGGTCAGGTCAGCCCGCCGGATTTGTCCCGCAGTAGCTGTACCGGACCTGGCCGAGATCGGGGAAGCTGCTCAGCTCGGACGTCGCCAGCTTGCCGGCCTCCACGTAGCTGACCTTGAACCCCACGGGCAGCGGCTGCGGGCAGCTGACCAGGACGTCGAAGGTGACGGCCAGCCATCCGGTCGCACCTGGGGCAAGGGACGCGGCCTGGCCGAGGCCAGGCTGCGGCAGCAGGCCGCAGGGTCCCTGCTGGGTAGCGATCGCGCGCAGGCCGCCCAGCGGCAGGACGGCACTGACCTGGTGCAGTGCCACCGCGCGGTCCGACTGGTTGATGATCTCGATGCCCAGCTGGAGCGTGCGGCCCAGCTGGACCGCGCACCGGCGCCCGGTCGCGCCGATTACCGTAACGCCCGCCGCCGACCCGGTGGTGAGGGACCTGGCCGCGCCGGCCGGCTTGGTCCTGGTGCTCGCCTGCCGGTGCCCGCCGTGCACGCCCAGCAGCAGCGCGGCCGCCAGCGCCACGAGGGCGGCGCCGATGACCAGTCCCCGCGCGCCTCCCCATGACCGGCCCGGCGGAGGACCGCCCATCTGGATCACGTCCTCATCGCGGGCGGCGGCTGGCGATTCCCCCGGTCCGGCCGAAGCCCCGTGCGCGGGACGCTGGCGGTTCGCCTGCGGGTCCACCTCCTGACGATAAGCCGCGGAGGAAGCCCCAGCGTAGGCCGGTCACCGGAACGGTGACAGGACTGCCGGTTTCCGTCCCGAGGGGTGAACCTTTTCTCGTGGTCCGGGTGAAAGCTGGGTGAGGGCGGCAGGCGCCTCGCACCGGACGGAGCCAGACATGACTGTGCATCGAGCATGCGCGGACGACGCCGCGCTGATCGAGCAGTCCTGGCGCGAGCCCGAATCGTTCGCCGGGCTCTATGACCGGCACGCCGCCGTCATCCACCGCTACGTCGCCCGCAGGCTCGGCGACGGGGCAGCCGACGACGTCGTCGCCGAGACGTTCCTGGCCGCGTTCAGCAGGCGGCACCGCTACGACCTGAGCAGGAGCGACGCCCGTCCGTGGCTGTACGGGATCGCGGCCAACGTGATCGGCAAGCACCGCCGGGCAGAGGTCCGCATGCTGCGCGCCCTGAGCCGCCGAGGCGCCGACCCGGCTGCCGAGGAGGATGCCGGCCGGGTCAACGACCGGGTGTCCGCCGCGGCCGTGCACCGGGAACTCGCGGGCGCGCTGGCCGGCATGGCGGCCGGGGACCGGGACGTTCTTCTCCTCATCGCCTGGGCCGACCTCAGCTACGACGAGGTCGCGGCGGCGCTGGGGATCCCGGTCGGGACGGTGCGGTCCCGGCTGAACAGGGCCCGCAAGAAAGCGCGCGATGCCCTAGGCGGCCACGACCCCACATCGCTGGAGGAGATCTCCCATGAACGACCTTGACCTGGTGCGCGAGCTGCAGGCCGACGTCCCGGTGCCGGCGCAGGAACGGCTGGCCGCCGGCCGTGCCCAGCTGCTCGCCGCCATCTCCCGGCCGCCCCGCCAGAGCCGCTTCCGCAGCCCGGCCGTCGTGCTTGCCGCCGGCGCGGCGGCCGCCGTGGTCGCTGCGGCCGCCCTATCGGTGACCTCGGGATCCGCCGCCCCCGCGCGGGCGCTCACTGTCGCCGAGCTGTCCTACCGGGCCGCGGCCGCGGCCGCGCGACAGCCCGATCTCCGCCCGGGCCAGTGGGTGTACCGGAAATGGACCGACGAGAATCCAGGAAGCCACCCGCTGTTCAACACCGCGGAGTCCTGGACGACGGCCGACAGGAGTAAATACGCGATTTTCGACCACGGGAAGCTGAGGGTCTTTCGCATTCCCCCTCTCCCTGTCCCTGGCCTTCACCTGTCCATCCCTTACCGTTCCATCGGCTCGCTGCCAGCCGATCCCCGCGCCCTCGTCACCTGGCTCGACCATTACGGCTGCACCGGTCCGCCTCCGCCGCCAGGCATCACAGGCCGCTGGCACGGCTGCCTGACCGACGCGTTTTTCCTCATCGAAAACGCGATCGGCGCGTACGTCATGCCGCCGCGCTTCACGGCCGAGCTGTACCGCGCGCTGACTGACATCCCTGGCGTGACCGTGGATAACAACGCAGTCAACGTGGCGGGCCAGCGCGGCATCGGCTTCCGCTTGCGCGGGAGCCTGCAACGGTCTCCGTTCTTCATGGAGATCATCCTCAGCCGGCGGACCTACGCCTACATCGGCTCCTCCATGCTTTCCGCCACCGAGCATGGAGTGGTGATACAGAACCACGGCGCTGCGGTCGTGCGCCAGGCACTCGTCTCCGGGCCCGGAGTCAGGCCGTAGCGGGCCGGGACGCGCTCACGAGCAGACCAGGCAGCCGCTGTGGGTCCTGACCCGGGGCGGGCGGGTCAGACCTGCTGCTCCGCGGCGGCGGGGTCCTCGGCCGCGCCGGGGGCCTCGGCCTCGAGCTCGGCTCGCGCCCGGAGAAGCTCCTGCCGGGCGGCCTCGTCCGGGACCGGGTACTGCGGGTCGATCTCGATCAGCGCCCGGGCGATGGCGGCCGCGGCGCAGATCCGGGTGAACCACTTGTGGTCGGCGGGCAGCACGTGCCACGGCGCCCATGCGGTGCTGGTGTGGGTCAGCATCTGGGAGTAGGCGCGCTGGTAGTCATCCCAGTACCGGCGGTCCCGCACGTCGGCGGCGGAGAATTTCCAGTTCTTCTCCGGCCGGTCGATGCGCTTGAGGAACCGGCGCCGCTGCTCCTCCTTCGACACGTTGAGGAACAGCTTGACCAGCCGGATCCCGTTGCCGGCCAGGTACCGCTCCCAGTCGTTGATCTCCTGGTAGCGGCGCTTCCAGATGTCCTTCGGCACCGAGGGGAGTTTCTCGCGCTGCAGGTTCTCCGGGTGCACCCGGACCGCGACGACCTCCTCGTAGTGGGACCGGTTGAAGATCCCGATCTCGCCCCGGGCCGGCAGGGCCCGCTCGTGCCGCCACAGGTAGTCGTGATCGAGCTCCTCGGCGCTGGGCACCTTGAAGGCGGAGACGTGTACCCCCTGCGGGTTCACCCCGCTCATCACGTGCCGGACCGTGCTGTCCTTGCCCGCCGCGTCGATCGCCTGCACCACGACCAGGACGGCGTAGGTGCCCTGCGCGGCCAGCCGGTCCTGGTATTCGGCGAGCAGCTGCACGCCTTTGCCGAGGAACTCTTTGCCGTCCTTCTTACTGGTCACGCCGAACCGCTCGCCCGGGTCGAAGTCGTCCGGCAGGGTGACCTTCGAGCCCGGCCTGACCAGCAGCGGCTCGACGAACCCGGGAACCCAGCCGGTGTCCAGATCGCTCATCCCCGGCCCTCCTCGTCACTGGCTGTACGGACTACGCTCAATTGTGCGCGGTCCGGTCCAAGTTGAGATACAGCCGTTCCTCTGTGCGTCCGGGGCGTGCTACCAGCGGCTGCCGGTGATTGGTGCGGATGAAACCGGCTCGTTTGTACAAGCGCAGCGCTACATCATTACCGTCGAGCACCCATAGAAAGGCGGTCCGCACCCCGTGCCTCTGCAAGCAATCAAGGACGCCGGTGAGCAGGTCGAGGGCAACGCCGCGGCCACGGTATTCAGCTTCGACCCACAAGTATTCCAGATAGCGGGCGTCAGCAGGGGTATCAGGGTCAACGGTGACACCCAGGAGGCTGGCTGGCCGGCCTCCGAGGAAGCCGATGATCCATTTGCCCCGGTCAAACTCAAGCCGCCATTGGTCCTCCGTATAGGCCTTTTGCTGCTCGTACGTGCCGAGAAATGCGTGTGGAGAGTCGCGTAGCGCGGCCAGCCTGATTTTCCGTAGGGTAAGCCACTCATCAGGTACAAGCGACTTAACTTCAGGCATAAGCCTCGATTTTGCACGACTGTGTCGGTGCAAGCAAGCCAAGATTTTCGCCATACCTACTCCAGGAATGTTCAATTCCTACAGTTTAAGTTTGTTAACGATTCATTACGCCCGTGTTAGTTCAGGCGCGCCTGGCGGTTGGCCACCATGAGCACGGGTCCGGTGCGGCACTAGGGCACCTTTGGTGCCACGTCTTTGACGGTAGTCCTGAGTTTGCTGGCCCCGGGGTGTTCTGCGCGTTCTTGTCGCGGGCACGGCATAGGGTCTCGCCGGGCTGGTGGTTAGGGCTTGAGGTCAGGCCGCGGTGGGGACCCGGGCGCTGGCGATGTAGCTGGCGGCGAGCTGGTCGAGGGTGTTGAGGGCGGCGGCGAGTTCGGGTGGTGCGCTGGGCCGGTCGGGTGCCATGAGCGGGCGGAGGATGTGGTCGTAGACCTTGGTGTAGATGTGGGCGAATAGGAGCCCGTCGCGGGTGAGGGTGTAGCGGTTGCACCCTGGGATGCGCTCGATCAGGTTGTTGCGGGTCAGCCGGGACAGGTCATAGCTGGCCTGGTTCATGCTGTAGGGGCGGTGCAGCAGGCCGGTCATCAAGCCGCGGAGGGTCTTGTTGGTGATGCCGGTGACCGTGAACAGCAGGGCGGCGAGGGCGCCGGCCAGGGCCTGGACTCGAAGGTCGCCGAACCGCAGTGCGGGCGCCTTCCTGCCCTCCCCGGTGAGGGTGGGCCTGGTGATCCGCTCGATGACTGGACTCACAAGTGCCGTGTCCTGGCCGGCTGTTTCAGTTTCCAGCAGCCGGGCGTTGATCGCACGTGCCTTGGCCTGCAGCTCGGGCAGGTTGTGCAGCAGCCGGTTGCAGCCGAGGTCTCTGGGGTCGTTGATGACGGTTTCGATGCGCAGCGCGACGCCGTCTTTGAGGTACTGCTTGAGGCGGGAGTTCTTGTAGAACACGTTGAGGGTGACCAGGTCGCAGTACCGGTCGATCTTGGTCTTGAAGCCGCCATGAGGCGGCGGCAGGGTGGGGCGGCCCAGCCGCTGGCCGCGGCGGAACAGCAGCTCGACGTTCTCCGGCAGGCCCAGGTCCATGTTGTCGCACAGCAGCGCCTCGAAGAACGCGCGGGCATGACAGTCGTCGTCGAAGACCAGGGTGCGGGAGGTCTCCACCTGCCGCATCGACAGCTCCCACCAGAACCCGGCGTCCCGGTCGGCGTCAGTCAGCGGCAGCGGGAACCGCGACATCCACCGCTCGAACCACACCCGCACGGTGCCGGGTCCGAACCGGTCACAGATCTGCTGCAGCGCGGCCGGGTCGTCGCAGGCGGCGAACCCGTTGGACAGCTCGGTGAAGCCGATCCCGGCAGCCAGTGCCTGCCGCTTGGCCCACTCGTGCCCGTTGATCCACACCTTGACCGGATACGGGAAGTAGCTGCAGATCTTGATGAACCCCGGCCCCATCAGCTCGTCGAAGATGTAGACGTAAAACACCGACACCCGGCGCTGTTCCCGGGTGAAGGAAAACTGCGGGCACCCACCTGGGTCGGTGTCCCGCTTGCGCGCCGTCCACACCAGCTGGAACTCCTGGGCGCACCCGAGGGCCGCCACCTGCGAGCGTCCGGTGGCCGCGGCGGCTTGCAGGTAGGGGGCCATCACATCGGCCTTGCGCTCCCCGGCCCGGAACCGGAGCACCGGGATGCCGTTGGCCTGCGCCCAGTCCCTGATCTCCCGGCGGAACTTCTCCCCCATCGGCTCGAACAACGCCGGGGACACAATCGGCTTGCCCCGGTGCTCGTGGAAGAACCAGACCACCCCGCCGGGCGTCTGCAGCCTGGCGACAAAGCCGTTCAAGTAGACCCGGTCCAGGCAGGAGATATCCAGCCCCACATGCCCGGCCACCATGTCCGCGGCAGTCACCACTACCGGGCCAGCCGCCGCCGATCGCTCACGTTCCACCATGATCACCCTCAGTACGAGCACCTACGGTCTGAGGATGAGCCTGCGGTCAGCTTCGTGCGATCAGAACCACGAAACTCGGCGGTCCGAGGCGGAGCCTCTCTGGGTGGTTGACGCAGTAGTTGGACGCTCCGCATGATCAGCGGTTGTCGGCAATCGCCCCGGACAGTTGCCCGTTCTCGAGGAGCGAGCCAGCTGCAACGATCACCATCCGGGTCGCCTCATGCCGGATGGGCTCCAGCGACCGCTGGAGCCCATCGTTCAGTGGTGCACTAGCAGGGCAACGGCTACCACGACGACGATCAGGGTCACGAACGTCATCGTGGCCGCTATCCGGAGGAATTCGGACATCAGGGCCGCCATGCCACGTGCGGCCGAGGTCATCATCACGACGAAGGCGACGATGAGGATCAGGACGGTGAGTCCCATCGCGCTGGCTGACTGGGTGGCCGTCCGGGCGGCGGCCGACGGATTCATGTAACTGAGGTGGCGTACGGCGAGGACGGTTGCCACCGTCAGATGGGGGGCTATTGTGTTCATGGAACTTCCCTCGTGTTCAAGACCGCTGGGGGTTCCGCTTGGCGGGCATCCTTGTTGGCGCAAGGGTGCCCGCGTGGTCTATGCGACCAGCGCGGGTGATGGCCGTGGAGCGTGTCCGCGGCCACGTGGACGCATCGGTTTCACTCGGTTGCTGAACTTAAAATTAAGTCGTCAAGGTTGGCCTCTTTCGGTCGCCGTACTCCTTAACTTGCCTCTACCCTTCGTCATGTTCATCGATGCCTGGCTTAACCGTTCGGTAGATTTGACCTCCAGCGGCCGCTCCCCTCGGCGCCGCGATGTCCGGTTAGTCCCTCACCTGGAGTTTCGTCATGTCTGTATCGTGGTATGAGGTGGTTAACATTGAGACCTGAAGTTCAGATTAATAGAGGGACAAGGCGTGGACGGTCAGGATCCGAGGCGGCTGCTCGCCCTGCGCTTGCGTGCACTGCGGGAACAGAGCTGGCCAGGCCGCAGGATCACCCAATCCCAGCTCGCGCGAGCGCTCGGCGGGGTCAGCGTTCCGCTCATCTCTTCATGGGAGTCGCAGACCAACCCGCGGATCCCTCCTCCGCACCGACTCGACGCCTATGCTGCGCTCTTCGCCACGACTCGTCCGTTCGACGAAGATCCGGGGCGACTCACCAGCTTGCAGGACATGACCGATGAGGAACGGCAGGCGATGAGCGAACTGAAGCAGGAACTGACCCGATTGCGGAGTGGCGCGATGCGAGCTGGCGCCCCCCCGTCAGAGCCTGAGCTGATCAACGAGATCAGCGCGTCACTAAGCAGCGGCCCCTGGCGCTTCGAGGACACCCACGTCATCACGATCGCCTGCGCACAGTGGCCGCAGAACGTGCTGGAGAAGATCCCCTATACGAAGATCGACGACCCTGACTACATCGCGTTCCTGACATACGTGGAACTCGATTCCTTGTTCGAGCTGCACGGTCATCTTCGCGCCGCTAATCCCACAAATCAAGTCAATGTTCGTGCCGCCGACAAACTTACATCCGATGACTACACCTCACATCTTGTAACCCTAGGAGGCACCGACTGGAACAGGGCCACAAGGTCAGCACTGAGAAGGCTGGAGTTGCCGGTGCGGCAGATAGCCAACTGGAATACTGAGGGGGGACAGTACTTCGAAGCGGAGGAAAGCGGGACGGTGAGCCAATACAGGCCAGTCCTGGAACAATCGGGCGGCGAGCCGATCCTCCGCGAGGATGTCGCGCTTTTTGTGCGGGCCGTGAACCCCTTCAACCGGAAGCGGACCATTACCATCTGCAATGGCATGTACGCCCGGGGCACCTACGGCGCCGTGCGCGCGCTCACAGATGCCAGGTTCCGTGACCGCAATGCAGAGTATTTGCAGTCAAAATTCGGCGATAGCAATTCCTATTGCATCCTGACTCGCGTGCCAATTGTCGAGGGAGCGACGCTTACCCCGGACTGGACCACTGACGGGTACACACTATTCGAATGGTGTGGTGACCGCAGTGGCGAGTGAGGAGCTTTCCGATCACCACGGATCGCACCGTGACTTGCTGTGGTCGCCACCGGTTGACCCCGCGGCGCCGCGTCGGGAAATCGACGCTATCGTCGTGCCGACCTTCCGGCGCCCTGCATACCTGGCTGGGGCCGCGAACCTGGCCATGGCCCTGGACTGTCACCTGGTAACCCTGCACAGCGGGAAATGGACGACGGCAGCCAAGGCGGCGGATCGCCTTCCTGCTGACGTCAGGCTGATCGCCATCGACGTGCCGGATTCAGAGCAACTGAATCTTCCGTCGTGGGAGACCTCCCGCCTGCTGGCTGGCACCGTCTTCGCACGCCGGACGGACCTGAGCGTGAAGCGCAATCTGGCGCTTACTCTCAGCCACACGGCCGGCTGGTCGCGCATTCTCTTCCTCGATGATGACATTACCGAGATGAACCCCGACGACGTCCGGAAGGCAAGCGGCCTGCTGGATACCCACAATGCCGTTGGCCTGCACATCGGCGGCTTCCCCGACCATTCGGTCGTATGTCACGCATACCAGCAAGCCGGCGGGCAGCAAAAGGAATTCGTTGGCGGCGGGGCGATGGTCGTCGAGCTGAACCGTAGCAATTCCTTCTTCCCCGACATCTATAATGACGACTGGTTCTTCCTGCTGGATGGCCGAAAATCGCTGCAGCCTACCGCAGTTACGGGGCGGGTCAACCAGTATCCTTACGACCCCTTCAGGAATCCTGATCGTGCCCGCGCCGAGGAGCTCGGTGACGTGCTGGCCGAGGGTATCTACTGGCTGCTGGACCAGGGCCGCCCGATTGTGGACGCTGATAAGGGTTACTGGGACAGGTTCCTGGGGAAGCGCCGCCGCTTCATTAACTGTGTGCTGGAGATGGTGACGAAAGACGACACCCTCAAGCCAGATGACAAGGCCCGCAGGATCGCTGCGCTCAAAGGCTCGCTGGGCCGGCTGGCACTCATCACCGCCGTGCTCTGCGCAGATTACCTCCGAGCGTGGGAAGACGACTGGGCGCGCTGGCAGCGTCACGTCGAGTCGCTGCCGGCCGGTCAGCAAGTCCCTCAGGCCCTAGCAGCACTGTCCGGCCCGGGTTGCCAGCAGTTGAGGTGGCGGCTCGGCGGGAAGATCGAAAGCGCTGTGTTAGCCACCGGCCGCTCTGATCGGTCAGCCCGGCCCCGGGCGGCTTCGTACCCGGCCGGTACGCAGGCACGGCTGGCACAATGCCCTCGTGCCTGGCCCTCCGCGCGGACTGTTCCGCGGCCTGCCGAAGGAGGTGCTAACCCTTACCGCGGTCTCGTTCACGGTCGCGCTCGGGTACGGGATTGTTGCCCCGGCCATCCCGGCGTTCGCCCGCCAGTTCGGGGTGAGCACCGCAACGGCGACGAGCGTGGTCAGCGCGTTTGCACTGATGCGGGTGGCGGGGGCGCTGCCCGCTGGTCGCCTGGTGCACCGGTTCGGCGAGCACGCGGTCATGGCTGCGGGCATCATGATCGTCGCGGCGAGCAGCGTGCTGGCGGGATTTCCCAGTCGTTCGTGCAACTGATCGTCTTGCGCGGTGTCGGCGGACTGGGCTCCGCGATGTACACCGTCAGTGCCCAGACACTGCTCCTGGTCAGCGTGCCCGATGGGCTGCGGGGCCGGGCCAGCGGAGTGTTCAGCGGCGGATTCCTGCTGGGCGGGATCAGCGGTCCGGCGGTGGGCGGGCTCGTGACGGCGTGGTCCTTGCGGGCCCCGTTCATCATCTACGGCGGCCTGCTCGCCATTCCTGCGGTGATCGCCGTGGTCGCATCGCCGTCTGCACGACGCGGGGCGATCGCGGCCGCGCGGCCCGCGCGGCCGTTCGCCGCGCTGGCCCGGGCTCTGCGCAGCCGCGCCTACCAGGCCGCGGCGTCGGCAACCCTTGCGGATGGTTTCGCGGCCATGGGGGTACGCAGCGCGATCGTGCCCTTGTTCGTCCGTGACATCCTGCACAGGTCAGCAGTCTGGACGGGCATCGGTTTCCTCGCCTTCGCCGCGCTCAATGGAGCCTCCCTCCTGCCCGGCGGTTGGGCAGCTGACGCGTTCGGCCGGCGGCCGGTCATCTTCGCCGGCTGCACGGCGTCGGCTGGCGGCATGGTCATGCTCACGTTCCTGCCCGGCCTGGCGGGATACCTGGCAGGGCTGGCTGTGGCAGGCCTCGGATCAGGACTGCTCGACGTCGCGCCTGCCGCGATGATCGGCGACATCCTCGCTGGCCAGGGCGGAACCCTGGTCGCGTCGTATCAGATGGCCGGCGATGTCGGCGCCGTCATCGGACCCGTGGCCGCGGGCTACCTGGTTAACGCAGCCTCCTACCCGGCGGCCTTCGGATTGGCCGCCGCCGTGCTCGGCGTGGCCGCGGTCCTGGCGCTCTTCGCTCCCGAAACCAGATCACGCGTGCCGCCCGCGGTCACGCGCCTCAACCCGGGGACGGGACTGGGCGGAACCTGAGGGTCGTGCCGGGGGCCGCCTGCGCGCAGGCGCTGAACCCGGCCGGGTCCACGGCGGCGATCACCGGGTACCCGCCGGTAGTGGGGTGGTCGGCCAGGAAGATCACCAGGTTGCCGTCCGGGGTTAGCTGCACGGCTCCCCACACCAGGCCCTCGCTAGGCAGCTCGCCGCTGAAGGCCTGCCGCACCGGCGGGCCCTCCAGCCGCAGGCCGATCCGGTTGCTGGCCAGCGCCACGGTGAAGGTCGCCCCGGTCAGCGTGGCCCGGCCGTCCGGCGCGAGCCAGGCGTCCCTCGGGCCCAGGCGGGCGGGCAGCTCGGCGTGACCGGAGGGCGGTGACGGCTGCGGCCGCTGGGGCTGCGGCTCCGGCGGCCGGGGCGCTTCCGCGGAAGCGGGGACAGCATCGCCGGCTGAGGATCGGCCTGCCAGCCGGGGCGCTTCGGCGGAAGCGGGGACAGCATCGCCGCTGAGGATCTGGCCGACCGCCAGCCGGGGCGGGCCGAGGCCCGAGAGCAGGTCGGTGGAGGCGCTGCCGAGCGTCAGCGGCACGGCGAACCCGCCGGAGACGGCGACATAACTCCGGACACCCGCGCTGGCCCGGCCGACGTCGAGAACCTGGCCGGGCCGGACCGGCACCGGGACGCCCCGGCCGGCCGACTCGCCGTCGAGCGTGACCGGCGCGGCCGCCCCGGTCACCGCGACCGCTGCCGGGCCGGAGAACCTGAGCGCGACCCCGGTCAGGGTGGTCTCCAGCACCGGCGCGGTCTCCGCGTTGCCGGCCAGCCGGTTGGCCAGCCGGTGCGCGGCCGGGTCGAGCGCTCCGGACCGGGGGACGCCGAGGTGGGCCAGCCCGGCCGGCCCGCGTCCTGCACGGTCGTCAGCGCGCCCGCCCGCTCGACGGTGATGCTCGTGCCCGTCACGAGCCCACGTCCGTGAACCTGACCCTGGTCCCCGGCGTCAGCAGGGCCGGCGGATCCCTGCCGGGGTCCCAGATCACGGCTTCGGTGCTGCCGATGATCTGCCATCCGCCGGGCGACGAGCGGGGATAGATGCCGGTGTAGGTGCCGGCCAGCGCGATGCTGCCGGCCGGGACAGCCGTCCGCGGGGTGGCGCGGCGGGCGACGGCGAGCTCCTCGCTCAGCCCGGTCAGGTAGGCGAAGCCAGGGGCGAAGCCGCAGAAGGCCACCTGGTACTGCGTACCTGCGTGGATCCGCGCCGCCTCCTGCTCGGTCACCTGCCAGCTGGCCGCCACCGTTGCCAGGTCCTCGCCGTCGTACCGGCACGGGATCTCCACGACCGGCCCGTCGGGGGCGGCGGCCGGGCGGACGTCCCAGCTGCTTATTTCCTGCTCCACCGCGGCCCGGTCGGTGACGCCGTCGAGCAGGATGGTGCGCGCGGCCGGGATCACGTCGATCAGCGACGGCGCCCAGCCCGCCGCCCGCCTGCGCCCGATCTCCGCGTGCAGCGCGAGCACCGCCGCCATGTCGTCGAGCTCGACCAGCAGGGCCACGGCGCCCACCGGGTAGAACTTCACCGCTCGTCCCTTCCTGGCAGCCCTCCTGCTGGCAGCACCACCGTACGTAGCCGATGATGGCAGGCATGACCGGCGGCGCCTGCATCGACCTGAACAGCGACATGGGCGAGGGATTCGGCCGGTACCGGATGGGACCGGACGCCGAGCTGCTCGAGCTGGTCACGAGTGCCAGCATCGCCTGCGGTTTCCACGCCGGCGACCCGCGGATCATGGACGCGACGGTGCGGCAGGCGGCCGGCCGGGGGGTGAGCATCGGGGCGCACGTGTCCTACCCGGACCTGGCCGGCTTCGGCCGCCGCCACCTGGCGGTCAGCCCGGACGAGCTGACCACCGACGTGCTGTACCAGATCGGGGCGCTGGACGCGTTCTGCCGCAGGCACGGGACGTCGGTCCGGTACGTGAAGGCGCACGGCGCGCTGTATAACGATCTGGCCGACGACGTGACCCTCGCGGCGGCTTTGGCCGATGCGGTGCAGGCCTATGACGGTACCCTGGCCGTCCTGGTGCTGGCTGGGACCGCGGCCGCCGAGGTCATCGGCGGCCGCGGTCTCCGGGTGGTGAGCGAGGGCTTTGCCGACCGGGCCTACACGCCAGCGGGCCGTCTGCTGTCCCGGCGCGAGCCCGGCGCCGTCATTACCGACCAGGCCGAGGTGGTGGCGCGCGGCGTGCGGCTCGCCTCCGGGCTGCCGGTCGCCGCCCACGACGGCACCGAGGTTGTGGTCAGGGCTCGATCTGCGTGCACGGCGACACCGAGGGCGCTGTGGAGCTGGCCGCCGGGCTGCGCCGCGCGCTGGCCGAGGCCGGGATCGCCTGCCGCCCGTTCGCCGCGGCGTGACACCATGTGCGGGATGCGGGTGCTACGTACTCCGGAAGACCGGTTCGGCGACCTGCCTGACTTTGACTACCCGCAGCGGTACGCGGACGCCGGCGGCGTGCGGATGGGCTACGTCGAAGCCGGGCCGTCCGACGGCGAGCCGGTGCTGCTGCTGCACGGCGAGCCGAGCTGGTCGTTCCTCTACCGCCGCGTGATGCCGGTGCTGGCGGACGCGGGACTGCGCGCCATCGCCGCGGACCTGATCGGGTTCGGCCGTTCGGACAAGCCGGCCGAGATCGGCGACCACAGCTACGCGCGGCACGTCGAGTGGGTCCGGGCGTTCGCCTTCGACGCGCTCGGCCTGCAGGGGCTGACCCTCGTCGGGCAGGACTGGGGCGGGCTGATCGGGCTGCGGCTGGTGGCCGAGCATCCGGACAGGTTCGCCCGGGTGGTGGCGGCCAACACCGGGCTGCCCACCGGTGACCAGCCGATGCCCGAGGTCTGGCTGCGGTTCCGTGAGGTGGTGCGGACCGCGCCGACGCTGGACGTGTCACGGCTGGTGCAGTCCGGCTGCCAGACCACGCTGGATGACGCGGTGCTCGCCGCCTACGAGGCGCCGTTCCCTGACCCCAGCTTCATGGCCGCGGTGCGGGCGATGCCCGGCCTGGTCCCGACGTCACCCGACGACCCCGCCACCGCGGCCAACCGGGCGGCCTGGGAGCGGCTGGCCGGGTGGGACAAGCCGTTCCTGGTGGCGTTCAGCGACCGGGACCCGATCACCGGCGCGATGGCGCCCATCCTGAAGAAGGTCATTCCCGGCGCGGCCGGCATCGAGCACCCGGTGATCGAAGGCGCCGGCCACTTCCTGCAGGAAGACGCGGGCGAGCGGCTCGGCGCGGTGATCGCCGGCTTCGTCCGCGCCCACCCGGCCGCCGACTGACGGCGCTGCCGGGCCCGTACCCCGCGATGTCGCGTTGGTGGGCGGTTTGGTGTTCACCGGTGAACACCAAAGCGCATATCAACCTCGCTACGCCGGAGAGTTTCCGCATGTCACTGCGGCGGTGACGGTAGAACATGTGCATTTGTCCAATCCGGGATTGGGGAGAACGTACCAACCCTGTTACGGTGCGTTAATGACCAGTCGCGTGGAACCAGTCCAGCGGCGCAGCCGTAGCCGACGGGAGATGCTGCTGCGCGCGGCGGTCGAGCTTCTCGCCGACGGCGGCCCCCGAGCCGTCACGCACCGGGCGGTCGCCGCCCGGGCAGGCGTCCCGCAGGCGTCAACCACTTACTACTTCGACTCCATCCAGCAGCTCACCGACGAGGCACTCCGGCTGCATCTTTCCGAACGCAAGGCCGAGCTGCAGGCGATGATCGCCTCGGCGACCGGTAAGGGGCAGACCACCGAGCAGATCGCGCGGCAGCTGGCCGAGTCCCTGATCACCCGGTCACGGGAGATCGCCGTCGCCCAGTTCGAGATGTATATGCAGGCCGGCCGCAACCCGGAGCTGCGCACCCACGTCGAGCAGACGCTGGGCGCCTTCGAGCATCTCGCCGAGTCCGTGCTCGCCTTCCTCGGCGCCCGCGAGCCCGAGCGGGCCGCACCCGCGTTCGTCGCCCTGATCGACGGCTTCCTGCTGCACCGGGTGGCCAGGCCGGGGAACGAGCGCGCGGACGCGGTGGCGCTGTTCGAGGCGATGCGCGCGCTGTTCATCGCCTACGTGATGGACGAGGCGGAGTTCGAGCAGTGGCAGGAGCGGCTCAACCGCGCCTTCGCCGCGGGCGGCACCCCCAGGATCTCCCCGCTCGGCTGAGCCGCCATGGATACCGAACGGCTGCCGCACGGCCTCGCCGAGCAGATCGCCCAAGTGGACGACGCAACCGCCCGGCTGCTGGCCAGGCTGAGCAGCCTGGCTGCGGCCGACGCCGCGCGCCCATCGCTGTGCGCCGGGTGGACCGTCGGCCACGTGCTGACTCATCTGGCCCGCAATGCCGACGGGCTGCGCCGCAGCGCCGAGGGCGCGCGCCGCGGCGAGCGCGTTCCGATGTATGACAGCCTGCAGGCGCGCGGCGACGACATCCAGGCGGGAGCGGCGCGGCCGACAGCCGAACTGACCGCGGATGTCGCCGCGTCGGCGGCGGCGCTGCGGGACGCCTGGTCGGCCATGCGCGCCGCCGACTGGGACCGCGAGATGCCGCACCACCGCGGCCCGCGGCCGCTCAGCGATACGCCGATGATGCGGCTGAGCGAGGTGGAGATCCATCACGTCAACCTCGACTGCGGCTACGGGCCGGACGGGTGGCCCGGCTGGTTCGTGGCGCACATCCTGTCGTCCGCAGTCACCCGGCTGCCGGCCCGGCTCCCGGCTGGCGTGCGGGTCAACGTGCACGCCACCGACGCCGGCGGGCACTGGAGTGGCGGCACGCAGCGGAGCCCCGGCGCCGAGGACGCCCCCATGGTCGATATCCGCGGGCCGGCCTGGGCCGTCGCCGCCTGGCTGGCCAGGCCGCCCGGGCCCGCCGCGGCCGCGCTGGCCGTGACGGGCGGCGAACTGCCCGAGCTCGCGCCCTGGCCCTGACGCCGCTCGGCGCCGAGGCACCGCACCACTCGGCGCCGCGATCCTGAACGTCCGGCTCCGCCCGCGCTGCCGAGAACATCGGTGGCACTTTGATGTCCATCGGTGGGCATCAAAGTGCCACCGACGACACGCGGCGGGCTGGGGCCGCGGCCGGGCCGAGACTCGGCACCCTGCCCTCGGGGATGCCGCTGCCGCGGTCGTTTCGTACAGTCGTCTCATGTGCCGCAGCATCAAGACCTTGCGTGAGCCGTTCACCGAGCACGTGACCGACGCCGACGTGCGCGCTGCCGCGCTGCAGTACGTCCGGAAGGTGAGCGGGTTCCGGGCGCCTGCAGTCCACAACGCGGAGGCGTTCGACCGGGCGGTGGACACCGTTGCCGCCGCCACCCAGTCCCTGCTCGACCATCTCGAGGTCAGGGGCGCCGGCGTAAAGTCCGGGTGACCCGGACCGCGCTCTGCCGCACCTATGCCGTCCGGCCCGCGTCCCCGACGCTGGCGGCGTCCTGCGTGGTCAGCACGTTCCGCAGCCACTCCCGGGTGGATCCGATGTGGGCCCGCATCTCCGCGGCCGCCCGGTCCCCGTCGCCGTCCCGCACGGCGGCGGCGATCCGGCCGTGATCGCCGTGCGACTCGTCGATGACCAGCGGGTACACCAGCGCATCCGTGGGCGGGAACAGCAGCCCGCGGGCCTCGTCGACCGCCGCCGCCAGCCGCGGGCTGCGGGCGGCGGCGGCGATCGACCGGTGGAAGGCGTTGTCGGCGGCCCGGAATGACACCACGCTGGTCAGGTCGGGCAGTCGCCCGGCGGCCTCCTCGATGGCCCGCAGGCCGGCCTCGTCCCGCCGCCCGGCGGCGAGCCCGACGGCGTGCGCCTCGACCGCGATCCGGTATTCGATGATGTCCTCGAAGTCCGCGAGGTTCTCCGCCATCCGGCGCAGCCAGCGGCGGCGCGGCTCGACCAGCTCGGTCACGAACGTCCCGCCGGCCGCCCCGCGGCGCGCGACGATGTACCCCTCATGCTGCAGCTGGGCCAGCGCCTCCCGCAGCGAGACACGGGCAACCACCAGCTGATCGGCAAGCGCGCGCTCGGGCGGCAGCCGGTCGCCCGGACCCAGCTCGCCGCGGTGGATGAGGCCGCGGATCCGGTCGGTGATGACCTGCGGAGTGGTCGGCGCGAGAGCGGGGCGCATGTCGACGCTGCCCCTCCTGGCCGCCGGGTCTTCACCGGGCATCTCAACCCCCGAGAGAACGTTCTCAGATTCCGTTCACACTAAGCGTTTTCCCGGCGGCAAGCCAGCAGGCAAACGATCTACCGAACGGGCAGGCGCCGGTCCCGTCGCGCCCAGTACGCTGACGCCGCTACCTTTCGTGCGCATCCAAATGCTTCTGGTTACGGTATTTGTCTTGAATACCTGCTGGTTGCCGCGAAGTATTCGAGGATTGGCTTGACGGAACGGCCAGGATGTCGTGACACTGGGTGCGCACTATGGGGGACGAAATGCGTGCTCATCCGCTTGAATCGCGCCATGACCTCATTTCGGCTACGACAGCCAACGGCAGTAATGGTTCGCGGACCGAGCCTTTCGACGCTGAGCGCGCCGCCCCTTCCGATCACGAACTGCTGAACGCCTGCCGTGACGGTGACCAGACGGCCTGGGAGCTGCTGGTGGGCCGGTACGAGCGCCTGGTGTTCTCGGTGGCGCTGCGCAACGGCGTGACCCGCGAGGAAGCCGCCGACATCACCCAGATGACGTTCGTCGCGCTGCTGGAATCCATCACCCGGCTGCGCGACGAGCAGCGGCTGGCGTCCTGGCTGATGAGCGTGGCCCGCCGGCTGGCGTGGCGGCAGGTGCGGCGCAGTGAGCGGGAGCGGCCCATCGGGCAGCCGAGCTCACCGGAAGATCCGATCGCGGCGTGGGAGCGCGTCGCCGTGGTGCACGAGGCATTGCAGCGGCTGGGCGAGGCGTGCCGCGAGCTACTGCTGGCCTTGTACTTCGACCCCGCGGCGCCCTCCTATGCGGAGGTCGCCTCGCGGCTCGGGCGCCCGATCGGCGGAATCGGTCCGATGCGCGCGCGCTGCCTGCAGCATCTGCGCAGGCTGCTGGGGGAAGATGCTGGGTTATGGGCACTGACCCGGACACTCCCTACTTCGGCACGCTGCTGGACTGGCTGGAAGGCCGGCTGGAACCCGAGGCCGCGGCGCAGGTGGCTGCCCAGGTGGCGGAGGCGGACGCGCGCACCCGCCGCACCGTGGACTGGCTGCGCGGCTTCCTGACCACGGCCGCTGAGCTGCCGCTGCACGAGCCGCCGCCGATCGTGCGGCAGAGCCTGTCCCAGTACTTCGCCCGATGGAGCCGGGCCCGGGCTGAGCTCGATCACCGGCCGCCGGACCTGCAGGCGCGGCTGCTGTTCGACAGCCGACGGGATCTCGCCCTGGCCGGGGTCCGCACCGGTCCGGGCGGCGGTGACGCCGTTCACCTGGCCTACGCCGCCGAGGCGGGCGACCTGCTCCTGGACGTGTACCCGCTCGGCGACGGCCGGGTCCGGGTCAACGGCCAGGTGCTGCCGGCCGAGCCGCAGGACCCCATCTTCGAGGCCTCTGCCGCGGGCGCGGGATTTCAGGTCCGGACCAGGGACGGCGACGAACTCGGCCGGTTCAGCCTGTCCGACGTGCCCGCGGCCCGCTGCCGGCTCCGGGCGACCAACGGCCTGGTCACGATCGTGGCCGACCTCGACCTGGACCCCGGCGGGGACGAGCCGTGACCGCCAGCCCGACCGCAGTGGCCGACCTGCTCGCCCCGACAACGAGCGCAGACCGCATCGCCCACCTGCGTGCAGAGGGGCTGGCCGACGAATCCGGGCTGAACTGGCTGCTCGACCGGGCGCAAGAACTCGTGCACGACGAACCCGGAATGGCCGACCAGCTTGCCGAACTGTGTGACGCGGCCACGGCCGGGTTGGATCTCGGCGCCGTCAGCGCACGCTCCTGCTACCTGCGGGGCCGCATCTACGCCGAACGCGGCGAGTTCGATCGCGCGCTGGAATTCATCGAGCGCGCCCGGCGCGGCTGGTCGGACGCAGGGCAGCGCCTCGCCGCGCTGCGCAGTGACCTCGGCCGCATGCAGGTTCTTGACGATCTCGGCCGGCATGAGGAGACCGCGGCCGTGGGCGAGGCGCTGCTGGACGCGCTCGACAAGCTCGCCGGCCAGGCAGATCAGCCGTTACTGGGCCGGCAGCTGCGCGCCATGGCGCTGAACAACCTCGGCGCGACCTACAGCCAGGTAGGCGACCAGGAGCGTGCCCTGGATGCCTACGCCCGGGCAGAGGCCGGCTATCTCGCTCTCGGCATGCGAACCGACACCGCCCAGCCACTGGCCAACCGCGGCATCTGCCTGCTCGCGCTGGGCCGTCCGCGCGACGCGCTGGAGGTGCTGCGTGCCGCCGCGGAAATCTTCACCGAGGCCGGCGACCGGCTCTGGGCGGCCAAGTGCGCGGGAGTCATCGCCCGCGCACACCAGCAGCTGGGCGAGCTTGTGGCGGCGCTGCGGGTGCTCGAGCCAGCCCGCGTCACGCTCGACCACCTTGCCGCGCACGCCGAGGCGGCCCGGATCCAGCTCGCGACGGCCGACGTGTACCTCGCCGCCGGGCTCTTCAGCGAGGCCCGGATGGCGGCCGCCGCTGCCGCCGGACGCACCGCGGCGCAGGGAATGGTGCACGACAACGCCGTTGCTACCTTCACGCTCGCGCTCGCGCATCTCGGAGCGGACAGCTTCGACGGCGCCGCCCGTGAGCTGGGCCGCGCGGCCGAGTTGTTCGACCGGGTGGGCGATCGCCAGCACCGGGCCAGGGTCATGCTGGCCCAGGCTGAGCTCGCTACCGAGCGCGGCCGGCGCATCGAGGCTATGGCCTGGGCTGACGCTGCCGCTGAGGATCTGGAGGCAGGCGGATGGCTGATCCCGCTGGCCTGGGCGAAGCTACGCCAGGCCGACCTTGCACCCGCCGGACGGACCGCGGCGCTGCTGGCGGGCGCCGCCCCACTCATCGACGAGCTGAGCCTGCCGGAGCTCGGTTACGCCTACCAACTGCGCCTTGCCCGCCTGCACCGGCGAGAGAACCGGGACGGGCAGGCCGAGACGCTACTGCGCAGCGCCATCGAGACGGCGGAAGAACTGGGCGCCAGCCTCCCTGACCCCACGCTGCGCGCGGCATTCCGCGCAGCGAAGCTGGACGCGCATGATGAGCTGCTTGACGTGCTGGTGACGCGCGGACGCCCGGGCGATCTGGCTGAGGCGTGCCGGGTCGCAGACCGCGCCAAGGCGCAGACGCTGATCGAGCTCATGGCGGCGACGGTCGGCCCTCGCCGTCTGGGTCCGGCCGCCGGCACCTCGAGCGCGCTGCTCGAGCAGCGCTGCGCGGATCTCAGCGCCGTCTACGGCACCATGGCCGCCGCCGAGCGGCCGGCCCAGCGGGTGCCGCTGCGGCGGCGCGCCGAAGAACTCGAGCAGGAGATCAGCGCCCTGCGGCTGGAGCGGGCGCTGGGCACGCCGCCCGGCGACGCCGTTCCCGGTGAGGCAGCCGGCTCCGCCCGCGACCTGCCCGCCACGCCGACGCTCGCCTACCACGTGGCAGGCGACAGCGTCACCGCCTTCGTCGTGCAGGCCGGCCAGGTCCAGGCACGCCGCCTGGACCGGGTACTCCCGGCGGTAGCAGTCGAGCTCGACCGGCTCGTCGCGCAGTGGAGCCGGTTCCGGGTGGGCAGCTCTTTCGCCCGGCGAAACGAGGCGAGCCTGCTGGCCACGACGAAAGACAGCCTCGGCGCCCTCTACCGGCTGCTGGTCGCCCCGGTCGCCGATCTGCTCGCCGGTCCCGGCGGGACCAGCCTGGCCGTCATACCGCACCGCATCCTGCATCAGGTTCCGTTCCACGCGCTCTACGACGGCACCGGCTATCTCTGCGAGCGGCGCGCGATCACCCTGATGCCCAGCGCCACCCGGTTGCGCCCGGCCGCACAGCCGGCTGGACGATCCGGACGCGGCACGCTTGTCTTCGCCGTCCCGGACGCGCATGCCCCCTCCATCGCGGCCGAGGCCCGCGCCCTCACCCGGGCGATGCCGGATACCCGTGTCCTGCTGGGCGACAGCGCCACCAGTCAGCGGCTGCGCGAGCAGCTACCGGGCCCGGCAGTGCTGCACCTTGCCTGCCACGGCCTCTACCGGCCGGCCAACCCGCTGTTCTCCTCGCTGCGGCTGGCCGACCGGTGGATCCATGCGGCCGAGATACTCGACCTCGACCTCGGCGGTGCCCTGGTCACGCTCAGCGCCTGCGAGTCCGGGAGCGCGTCCAGGGATACCGCCGAACCGGTGGGGCTGGCCTGGGCATTCCTGGCGGCGGGAGCCTCCGGCGTGGTGGTCAGCCAGTGGATCGTCGACGACGACGCCACCGCGACGCTGATGTCGGCCATGTACGCCCATCTCGCCAAGGGCATGCCCCCCGCCGAGGCACTGCGGCAGGCGCAACTCGTCACTGCCGCCAGTTCCCCGCACCCTTACCGCTGGGCGCCGTTCGTTTACGTGGCGTCGCCATCGGCCGAGCCGGGCCTGGACTTCGCCACCACCCGCTCCTGACCGCATCTGCCGCGTCGTCAGCGGCCAGGCTCCCGGCCTGAAGACCCCCGATGTGCGGTGGTGACGGTTGCGTCCGTGCATCGGCGAAGGAATCTGGCCGGCCGTGGATCAATCGCCGGCCCGTGGCGCACTAGAGCAGATGGATGCGGGCCGCCCGGCTGGTGTCGTGTGCTGTGGCGCGCACGGCTGCTTGTGGCTCGCCTGGACGAGGCTACGGCCAGTGGGAGGACACGGTTCGATGCACAACCCATGGGGAAAGCGTTCCGGCGTCAGGCTGGCGGCGCTGCTGACGTCACCGCTGCTGGCCGTGGCGGTGGCCGCTGGCGCGGCGTCGCCGGCCGGCGCAGCGACGAAGACCATTGACCAGTACCTCGGCAGCGCCAGCCCGGCAGGCGCCGGCGCACCGTGGGCGATGATCTCCCTCGGGAACTTCACCGCCAATGGCGGGGGGACTGACAACGGCAACGTGGCGGTGGCCAGCGGCGCGGCGACCCTCAACAACCCGTTTGCGATCAACGGGAAGCTCTACCTCGGCCAGGGCGTCTCCTACAGCTCGAACATCACTCCGACCGGCGGCGAGACCTCCGATCCGGCCCTGGTGAGCCAGGCCGCCAGCGACGCCAGGACGGCGAGCAGCGACTTCAGCGGCCTGACGGCCACGCAGAACGTCGGGACACTCGGCAACAACTCCTCGGTCACGGGCGGCGGCGGGTTCAACGTCATCGACGCCACCGGGATCAGCCTCACCAACGGCACGCTGACCCTCACGGGCAATGCCAGCAGCGTCTTCGTGATCAACGTCAACGGCGACTTCACGGTCAGCAACGGCGGCGTCGTGCTGTCGGGCGGCGTGCTCGCGACCAATGTCGTGTGGAACATCAGCGGGAACCTGACGATCTCTGGCGGCGGAGCGGGCGGTGCGACGTTCTACGGGACGGCGCTGGACGTCACCGGGCAGGTGACGGTGCACGACGACACCTGGAACGGCGAGATCATCGGCGGCACCATCACCGACACCAGCGGCTTCACTGTCAACTCGTTCCCGCCGGTCACCCAGACCATCTCCGGGCACATCTACTCCTGCGCCAACGGCAAGCCGACGACCACCGAGGTGCCAGGGGGGACCCTCGCGGTCACCGCCGGCCCCGCTACGATCCCGGCCCAGCCCAACCCGCTGCTGCCGACGAATGTCCCGGCCGGCACGTACACGATGGCTGAGACGTCCCCGCCGGGCTATCACCTCGTGGCCTGCAACGGCGTCCCGAACAGCCCCACCCAACCCGTCGTGGTGCCCGCAGGCGGCGCCGGCGTGGGGATCTTCTACGTCGCCCGCGTGTCGCCTCCCAAGACGGGCTACCTCGAGATCTGCAAGCAGCAGTCCGGCACCGGCCTGCAGGACATGGTGTTCACCTTCAGGGTTGACGGCCACGGCTACACCGTGCCGGTAGGTGCCTGCACCCCGGCAATCAAGGTGAACGCCGGCAATGTGACCGTTCGTGAGCTGAAGCGGGCCGGCTCCAGACTGGTGAGCGTCACCACGATCCCCGCGAACCGGCTGGTCAGCGACAACCTGGCCACCCGCACGGCGGTAGTGAAGGTCGTCCCGGGAGGACTCTCCACCCAGACCGTTGTCACGTTCACGAATAAGTTTGTCCCCGGTAGCGGCTACCTGAAGATTTGCCAGGTGGCCGGCAAGGGCATCACCGTCGGCTCGGACTTCTCCTTCACGGCCGGCTCGCAGAAGGTGAGCGTCCCGGCCGGCCCGGCGCCGGGAGGCTACTGCGTGATCGCCGGAAAGCTCCCGTTCGGCAACCTGGCGATCGTCCAGATGATCCCGGGGGAAGACAAGGTCTCCTCGATCCGCACCGCACCGGCGAGCCGGCAGGTGTCGGTGAACACCGCTACCGGCCAGGTCACCGTCAACATCGGCTCGGGCGTCACGGAGGTCACCTACACCGACATCCGCACCCGCTAGCCCCGCGGCGGGCGCAGCCCGCTGCATGACCGGGCTGGCTTCAGCCCGACCCAACGCCAAGGGGCCGCCCCGCGCCGGGCGGCCCCTTGCTGATTCCCGGACGCTGCCCACGCCGTGCTGCGGCAGCGAGGTGCGGGACGGCCCGGCCACGACTAGTCTTGACTATTTCTTTGCCTCACTGGGGGGTGTTTGGCTGCCGGCTACCGCACTTGTCTCACAACGGAGGACTGTCCCGGTGTGCAGGCCAGACGTGGCGTTGCGCATTCCCGGGGCTGCTAGCGGAAGGGGGAGTGTCCATGGCGGGCGACACAGCGCTGGGCGGGCTCATCCCGGCAGACAGCGCCGGCAGGTGCGGCCGCCTGGACACACGGCCACCGGCCCCTGGGTCCCCTGGGTCCCCCGGGTCCCCTGGGACGGCAGGCTGATGAACGGCGACCCGCCGGGGCCTGCCAGGGCCGGCGAGCCGCGGGCAGGCACTGGTAACGATCTCGCCGCCCTGCTGGCGAAGATCACTGATGCCGTCGGGCAGCTGGAAGAGATCGCAGGCCCGCGGGCGGCGGGCGCCGCGCAGCGGGCCCGTACCGCCCTGGCCGCCACCGGCCAGACCGCCGGTCGGGCCCGCGCCACGGCCGAGACCCGCGCCGCCGAGCTGGCCGCCACCCGGCACGAACGGGACGCTGCGCTGGCCGAACTCGACCGCGTCCGCGCCGCCGCCACCGCCGCGCTGGCCGCGTGCAAGCGGGCGCGGGGCGGAACCAGCCCCGGGCCGATCGAGGAGGCCATCGCCGCCCTGCGCGCCGTCACCAGCGCCCCGCCCGACCCGGCAGCCTCGACCCGCGGGCCGGGCAAGCGGTGCGCGGCCGCCGGGAGAGATCCCGCCAGTGATGGATCAATCACCCCCCCGCCGCGCACTAGAGAGTAGGCATACCCGCCTGGGCCGGGTCTTGCGATGGGTGCCGTGCACATCGCGGCGGACCACGAGTCACCGGGGCGACCTGCCCGATGTGGGGAAGGGCAGGTCATCCCTGGGGGAAGGGGGCGCATGACCGACGGACAGCACCATGGTCCGGCGGTCGTGCGCCCCTGTGAGCACGTCGAGGCGGTCCGCCGCGACGCGCAGCGGGCCGCTGAGCAGATCGCCGCCGGGACGGGCACGAGGCCCGGGCGCCTCATCACGGACGCGATCTCGTGGGCGCTCGGTGAACGGGACCGGGCCCCATTCAGCGGCGTACCAGGGGGCGCCAGCGCGGCCGAAATGGAGGCGGAGATCGCGGCCTGCCGCGGCTACCTGCGGTCTGCTCCGTGGAGCGAGGACGCGGACACCGCCATCAGCGCGGCCACACAGGTGCTGAAGGTGCTGGAATGGCTGACTGGGGCGGATGACAAGCCGCCTACGTACCTCCCGGGCACCCAGCCCGGTGATCTGGTTGGGGGCCGCGGCCTCATCGTCCGCCCGGCCACGGAGATCCAGCACATGATCACCGCGGCCAGGGGAAGATCGCGGCCGGGCAGGCCGGTGACGAGCCAGGCGGCGACTGGCATCAGGGCGTCATCGCTGCCCTCACGTGGGTCGAGGGTGACCGCGTCACGCCGCCGATGGCCCACGGCGGCGGCCCGGGGTGCACCCACCCGGGCTCGGCCGGGCTGCCCGGCCCGGGGGAGCTCTGGCGGGAGCGGACCGCTGCCGACAGACACATCGAACCTCTCGGGTTCAAGCACGGAAACATCGGATTCCATTACGCCGCCGCGGTCGCCTTCACGCTGCGCTGGCTGTATGGGGAAACCATCACCCCGCCGGTCACCGGCGACGCGTAGGGCGTGTCCCGCAGATCTTTAGCGGCCCGAGCCGAACCCGAAGGTGCTGGTGCTGTTGGCCACGTCAGCCAAGGTGGGCAGGCCGCTGGCGTTCGCGCCCAGTTGCAGGGCCGAATGGCGGACAGCGAGGCAAAAATTTGGGCAAGATCCGGTGCTCGCGTGATCCCCTCGCCCGGTTACCGCGTGCGCGCGAGCAGGCAGCCGACGCACAGCAGGGCCCTCCCGCCCTGGCCGCTACCAGATGAGAACCGGGCCGCGGCCTTGACGTGCCAGCCGGCCGTTACCAGACTGGGGCACCTAGGGGGCGAAATGGGCGGTGACCTGCCTAATTCGGGCGAAAAGGATCTTCTGGCCGCGGCCGGAGCGCGGCCATCTCCATCGCTACCCCGGACACCGGCGCGGCGGCTGCCGTTCGTGTACGTGGCGTCGCCATCGGCCGAACCGAACGGAGCACATCCATGATCAAGCGCAGTCGCCGGGCGCTGTGCGCGCTCGCAGCCACCGCAGCCGCTACGGCCTCCGCGCTCACGGCGGCACCGTCGGCATATGCCGACGCGCAGATCAGCCTCCCCACCCAGGCGATGGGGAACCTGCAGGTCAGTCCCGGAGCAACGCTGGAGGCCGGGTACGACTTCCAGATGTCGGGCAACCACCCGGCGGCCCGGGTGTCTTTCACGCGGGCGAAAGTCACCTTCAATGCTGGCTGCGTGTCCGGGCCGGGCGGCGGGGTGATCACGGTGCACTTGGCCGGGGTTTCCTCCGTCAACCCGGCCAACGACGGCGGCGACTGGTTCCCCAGCGGCGATCAATACAGCCTGGCCAGCTACCAGGGCTCGGTCAGCGTGCCTGACCTGTGCGGCGGCGGGCTGGTGTCCTTGCAGCAGGGCGGCAGCTTCACCGCCACCCTGGGCTCCAGCGACGCCACCGATCAGGTGCACGTGCGCTGGCATTATGCGATCGCCGGGCCGGCCGGGGGGCAGGGCGGGAACTGGAGCGGCGACCAGCAGTTCATCCCCGGCCCGGGCGGCCCACCGCCGCCTCCGCCACCACCGGTGCCGACGCAGATCATCGTCAAGGTGGACCTCGCTGGCGGGTACACCATCGGCGACGTCACCGCGGCCCTCCCGGTCCAGGTGGACAAGGGCGGGCTGGCCTCCCGCGGCATCTATCTGGTGTCCCCCACCCTGCCGCAGAGCCTGTGGCCGCCCGACGAGCTGCAGCAGCTGGCCGGTCAGATCAACGGCTACCACGGCGTGGACTACGCCGAGGAGAACCTGCCGGTCCGGCTGGCCGACACCGAGTTCTACGCCTGGCCCTACGGGCCGCCCTCCCCTGACGGGACGTTGCCCCGCGCCTACACGCACCAGCCGACCGTCACCGCCTTGCAGCTGGCCGCGGCGCACCTGCAGGCCAAGGGCGCCGGGGTCACGGTCGCGGTGCTGGACACCGGCGCCGACCCGGTGCCCGCGCTGACCGGCAGGCTGCTGCCTGGCTGGAACTACGTGGCCGACAACAGTGATACCAGCGACGTGGCCAGCCCGGCTGGCAACGCCGCCGTGGGGCACGGCACGTTCGTGTCCGGCCTGATCGCGCTGGTCGCGCCGAAAGCCAAGATCCTGCCCGAGAAGGTGCTCAACGGCAACGGCTACGGCACCGTCTACGGCGCCGCGCAGGCCATCCTGGACGCCACCGCCGACGGCGCGGGCGTGATCAACCTCAGCTTCGGCACCGAGACCCAGCCGCCGTCCAACCTGCTGCAGCAGGCGATCCAGCAGGCCCAGCAAGCCGGCGTGATCGTGGTGGCGGCCGCGGGCAACACAGGGAGCAACCAGCAGGAATACCCCGCCGCCTGGTCCCAGGCGCTCAGCGTGGCCGCGATGGACCAGAGCAACAGCAGCCTGACCAACTTCTCCGACTGGGGCGGCTGGGTACAGGTAAGCGCGCCCGGCGAGCAGGTGGTCGGGCCGATGCCAGGGGGCGGCTACGACACCTGGGCCGGAACCTCCATGTCCACGCCGTTCGTGTCCGGCCAGGCGGCCCTGATCCGCTCCCTGGTCCCCGGCATCCACGCCGACCACGTCTTCCAGGCGATCGAGAACACCGCCACCCAGCTGCCGAACAACCCGATCCACCACGGCGCCATCAACATCCCCTCCAGCCTGAACTTCGCCGTCGCCCACCCGTGACCGGAGCCGGCGAAGAAATACCGGTGCGGATGGATCAAACCGGCTCCGGTCACGCACTAGAGGGTTGATGCCGCCGCTCGGGCATATGCCGCGACGTGGCACATAAGCCTGCTCTCGTCAGCCTGGAGGAGGGCGGGCACGGATACGGGTCAACCGGAGGGGTGCTCATTGATGTGGAGTTCACTGCGGAAACATGCAGGAATAAAGGTCGGCGTGGTCTGCGCGGCCGCTGTGGTGGGTGTCCAGCTAGCCGCCGTCGCGCCTGCTCTCGCGAACGCGGCTAACCCCAACCCCAACACGTCGGCCACCGCGATGGTGAACGCCGACGGGACCGTGAGCGTCTCGCTCACGGGGACATGGTCATGGCCGGGGCAGAGCTGTTCGGGCCGCTACGGCGAGGGCTGGGCCGTGGACTGGTGGGGGGTCAGCTCGTCTCCCACTCCGGCCAACAACTTCAGCCTCACCAATGCGACCATGGTCACGTCGCCGACCACGACTACGACCGGGACGATCACGCCTGATGGCAGCATTCCCATCCAGGGCGGCGGGTTCTTCCACGTCAGCTCGGACTACAACGGCCAGGACATCAACTCGTCCTCCACCTGCTCCGACACGACGATAGGCGGACAGGCTGGATCCACCGGATCCTGGTCGGCGATGGCCACCTACCCCTCCCAGGCCGACATGCCACCACAGATCTGCGTCAACATGTATGACGAGCACGGCAGCGAGGGGAAGCCGAGCGGCAGCGCCAACGACTTCAGCGCGATCAACGACCACGACAACTCGATCCAGACCAACAACTTCAACCCGGCCGTGGGCGCGGGTTTCTGCGCGACCCCGAAGGTGGTACAGCCGCCTGGGATCTCGCTGAACAAGCAGGTGTGCAAGGTCGCCGCAGCCAACTGCAGCAAGACGGTCAACTCGGACTGGGTCAAGTCGCACGAGGTCAGCTCGGGGTCAACGGTGGTGTGGCGGCTCACCATCACCAACACCGGCGGGCAGAACCTGACGAACGTCACGGTCAGCGACCCGATGGCCTCCGCCTGCGCCGGCCTGGCCGCGGCCAGCATGGCACCCGGAGGCACGGTGGTCACGACCTGCCAGAGCATGAACGTCACCAAGGGCTTCAAGAACGTGGCCACCGTCACCGGCGCGCCGCCGTCAGGGGCCAACGTGACCGCGACGTCCAGCGCGACCGTCAGCGTGCTCAAGCCTCCGCCGGGGATCATCACCAGCCAGTCGCTGACACCCAACGACGAGGGCTTCGTCGCCAACGGCCAGGAGGCAACCGGGACGATGACCTTCAAGCTCTTCCCGCCCAATGACCCGACCTGCTCGGGGACGCCGGCTTTCAAGCAGACCGTCCCGGTGAACAAGGGAATTGGCCTGACGACCAACTCCACGTTCATCGCGACCCAGCCCGGCACCTGGCGGTGGCTCGTCACGCTACAGCGGGGACGCTACCCACAACAAGGCCCGTAGCGGCTGCGGCGTAGAGAGCTTCACCCTGAAGAACAGCTAGGCACGCAGGCAGGAGGAGATGCGGCGGGACCGCGGGCGCATCACGCTCGCGGTCCCGCCGGAATCTCACCCCCGACGGATCAACGCGCCTGGCGCGTGCACTAGTGAAGTGGCGAGTCCCCGGCCTGTCCGTGCCGCTCTCCGACCCTAGCGAGCGAGCGGCAGCCGGGGATTCGCTCGCATGTCCGGGGATGAATGTGGCGTTGCCTACCACCTGAGGTCGGTGACTTCACTTCGATCATGGCTGACCTCAGCGCTGGGCAAGGGCCGGACCGTCCGTCTGAGTCCGGCCCTTCCGCATGGCCGGGCTCGGAGCCGTTCGGAAGAAAGGACTTGACATCGACCACCTTTTGACAGTTACTATCAAATAGTTGCGGCTGCCGAAAGGATGTGACTGTCATGGCATCGGACTCCCGCCGGTGGTGGGCGCTCATCGCCATCGCCGCCAGCGTGATCGTGGTCGGTCTGGACCTGACGGTGCTGAGCCTGGCGCTGCCCACGCTGGCCCGCGACCTGCACGCCTCCACCGGGGACCTGCAGTGGTTCTCTGATGCCTACAGCCTGGTGCTCGCGGCCGCGGTGCTGCCGGCCGGCCTGCTCGGTGACCGGCTCGGCCGCAAGAAGGTGCTGCTGGTCGCGCTGGTGCTGTTCGGCGCCAGCTCGGCGCTGTGCGCGTACGCGGGCAGCACCGGCATGCTGATCGCCGCCCGCGCGGTGCTCGGGCTCGGCGCCGCCGCGATCTTGCCGCTGTCGCTGTCGATACTGCCGGTGCTGTTCACCGCCGACGAGCGGCCGAAGGCGATCGCGATCATGTCGTCGGCCACGTTCGTGAGCTTCCCGCTCGGGCCGCTGCTGGGCGGGTGGCTGCTCGACAACTTCTGGTGGGGCTCGGTCTTCCTGATCAACGTGCCGGTCGTCGTGATCGCGGTGATCGCGGTCGCCGTGCTGATGCCCGAGTCGCGGGGCCAGGACCGGCGCCGGATGGACGGGGCGGGGGTCGTGATCTCCGGCCTCGGCCTGACCGGGCTGACGTACGGCTTCATCAAGGCGGGCGAGCGGGGCTGGGGCGATGTCACCAGCCTGGCGACGATCGCGGCCGGGGTCGTGCTGCTCGCCGTCTTCGTCGGCTGGGAGCGCCGGGTCGCCGCCCGCGGCGGCCAGCCGCTCGTGGACCTCAGGCTGTTCCGCTCGGCCGGCTTCACCTGGGGAACGATCCTGTCCACGCTGGTGTCGTTCGCGCTCTTCGGGATCCTGTTCGCCATGCCGCTCTACTTTCAGGACGTCCGCGGGCTGAACGCGCTCGGCAGCGGCGTGCGGCTGCTCCCGATGATCGGCGGGATGGTGGTCGGCATGGTCGGCGGCAGCCGGCTGCAGAGCCCGCGCCGGGGCCCGGGCGGCCAGCTTTCTGCTCCTCCGGTCAGCGTGAAGGCCCTCGTCACCACCGGGTACGTTGTGATGGCGGCCGGGCTGGCGATCGGCACCCTGACTCATGCTGGCAGTGGCACCGGGTTCACGGCCGCCTGGTTCGCGGTCACCGGCCTGGGTCTCGGCATCGCGATGCCGGCCGCGATGAACGCCGCCATCGGTGCGCTGACGGCCGAGCGCTCCGGCTCCGGCACCGCGCTGATCACCGCGATGCGGCAGGTCGGGGCCACCATCGGGGTAGCTGTCCTCGGCACCGTGATCAGCGATGCGTACCGCAGCGGGCTGCACCTGTCCGGGCTGCCCGCCGCGGCGGCCAGCGCCGCCCGCAGCAGCATCGGCGTCGGGATCCAGGTGGCGCATTCCCTGGGTTCGGCGTCATTGCTCAGCGCGGTGCGGGACGCCTACGTGCACGGCATGGACCTCATGCTGTGGGTGTGCGCCGGGATCGCGGTGGCGAGCGCGCTGCTCGCGCTGGCCTTCCTGCCCCGGCGGGCGGGCGGGGCGGGCCAGCCGGCGGCGCTCGCGGCCGGCACGGCCGGCGTGACTGAGGCGGCTGGCGCGGCTGGGGCGGGTGGCGCGGCTGGGGCGGCTGGCGCGGCTGGCGCGGCTGGCGTCGCTGACGACGCGCAGCAGGCGGAGCTGGGACGGTGAGCGAGATGCCCGGCAGTGACCCGGCGCGAGCGTCCGGGCTGCGGGAGCGGAAGAAGGCCAGGACGCGCGCTACCATCAGGCAGCACGCGCTCCGGCTGTTCCGTGAGCAGGGCTACGCGGAGACCACCGTCGAGCAGATAGCCGAGGCGGCCGAGGTCTCGCCCAGCACGTTCTTCCGGTACTTCCCCAGCAAGGAAGACGTCGTGCTGCAGGACGATTTCGACCCCATCGCCATCGAGAAGTTCGAGGCCCTGCCCGCCGGGCTGACCCCGGTGGCCGCCCTCCGCAGAGCGCTGCGGGAAGCAATCGACGAGGCGTCGGCTGACGAGCTCGGGCAGTGGCGCGAGCTGACCAGGCTGACCATGTCCGTGCCGGAGCTGCGCGCCCGCGCCCTGGACGAGTACCTGCGCTCGGTCCGCATGGTCACCGAGCTGCTGGCCAAGCGAGTCGGCCGCGACCCGGGTGACTTCGCCGTCCGCACCCTGGCCGGCGCCGTGGTCGGCATCGGGCTGTCCGTGATGATGATGGCGATAGAGGACCCGGCGGCCGACATCGCGGCTCTCATGGATGCCGGGCTGGCTCGCCTGGAGGAGGGGCTTCCGTTGTAGCGCCCGGGTCCCCGGCCGGGCAGGCCGGGTCAGCTGGGCCAGCTGGGCCGGCGCCCTTGCCCGGCGCGTGCCGCGAGCACCGAGCCACACAGGATCAGGGCGAACGACCCGACGATCACCGGGGTCAGCGGCTCGCCGAGCACCGCGACGCCAAGGGCGACAGCCACCGCCGGGTTGACGTAGGTGATGACGGTGGCGCGGGCCGGGCCTATCTCCGCGATGAGCATGAAGAACATCACGAAGGCCGCCGCCGTGCAGAGCACGGCCAGCACGGCGAGCGAGGCGATCACGCGGACCGGGGGCAGCGCGTGCGGCAGGGTCAGCGCCGCGGCGGGCGCGTAGACCACGGCGGCGAAGGCCAGGCACACCGCGGTCACGCCCAGGCCGGGCAGGTTGCTCAGCTTGCGGCTGGCGATCAGCGGCCCGATCGCGTACCCGGTGGCGACCAGCAGCACCTCGGCAACGGGCCAGGCGCTGCCGCCGGCGGCGCGCCCGGCCAGCAGCGCCACCCCGCCGAGGCCGACGAGCAGCCCGGCCCAGCGGGTGACGGTGAGCCGTTCGGCACCGCCGGTCAGGCGCGCGAGCACGGCGCCGATGATCGGGACGGTGGCCACCAGCAGGCCGCTCAGCGAGCTGGACAGGTGCCGCTCCGCGTTCGACAGCAGCAGCCACGGCCCGACGATCTCGACGAGCGCGAACACGACCAGCACCCGCCAGCGCGGCAGCAGGACCCGGATCTGCCGGCGGCGCAGGGCCAGCGGGAGCAGCAGGACCGCGGCGACGGAGGTACGGGCGAACACCAGCACGGGCACCGAGACGCCCTCGTCGGCGACTTTGATGAGCAGGTAGGGGATCCCCCAGATCACGCTCATCGAGGCGAAGAGGATCCAGCCACGCCGGCTCACGGCACCTCCTGCGTCCAGCTCGGCCACCGCCGTGCCACTAACCCGGATCGTCTCTTATTCCTGCCGTGGGCGCGCGCGAATATGCGACGGCAGGGCCTGCCGGGGCGTGTGGATGCGGAGGTACGGGCCACCGGGCCACCGCTCGCAGCCGGGGCGGCCCCGGAGGCCGGCGCTACAGGTGCACGCAGATCCCGAGTACGCCCAGGTCGAGGCAGATGCCGCCGCTGCCGTGCGAACGCGTCGGTGAGGGGCTGGGCCACGGCGAAGGGGAACGCGGCGAGGGCGGCGGCGACGGGTGACCGGGCGGAGATGTGCTGCTGGGGTCGGGGCTCGGGGTGGGGGACGAGGGAGCAGGGTGCGCGCCGACGACCTGCTCCCGCGTGGTGCCGCCCCGGTGCGAAGCCCGCCTGGCCGAGCTGGCCCCGGTCAGCCGGGTCGCCGATGTCGGGCCCGCGGCTCCCGCGGAATCCTTCGGGGCTGACCCGGTGGTGGCGGGCGCCGAGACGACCGACGGCGGCAGGGACGCCTGGGCGGACGATGGCGACGGCGGCCCGAGGCGAATGGACACGGTTACGAAAAGGGCATAGAGGATCGCGCCGCCGGCCAGAACGACGACGGGAATGGCCGCGCCAATGGGATGCAGGCGCGCGGCTACCGCCGCGTTTCGGAGATTCAGCCTGATGCGGTCGGCAATTAATGCCAGCGCGAGCGAGATGGCCGGGAGTTTCGGACCGTGGCCGACTCTCGCTGAGGCTCGCAGCCGGTCGATGGCGCCTTGCCTGTCCGCCGCGGACAGGCCGGGCACCAGGTAAATGACCGTGTGCCTGCCCTCGGATCTGGCGCTGGCATGCAAGCCGGCCGGAAGATCCGAGTAGCGGATTTTGATCACCACGCCCCCTAACCACGTTAGTAATGGAGGTACCACCCCCTCCACACAAGCGGTGACGACGTTATCACGCCGGATAACCGCGATCGCGGCGAAACACAGGATTTCGCGCTAATCACGGACGCACGCGTTTCTCCCGCCAATCGCATCGGAACGTGCATGCGCACAGAACTCGCGCCGGCGCTGGCGCTGGCGCGAAAGCGCCAGCCCGCGGCGTCCGCGGCGCGGGCGGCCGTGCCGCCCGTCCGCAGGGCCGCACGGTTCAGGCCACCATGATCAATGGCGACAAAGGTGCCACCCCAGGGCTAAAAGTAGGCTTTGATCTTGGTGCCGCCCGCAGCCGGCTGGGACCACCCCTGTTGCGCGCAACGATCTGCGGATACGGCCTAATGTCGACCATGGCATGCGCAGGGAATCGCAGGAACAGCGGCTGGGTCGAGGTCCCGTGCGGCTGAAACGCGCCCCTGGCGGCAGCAGCGAGACCGGCAGCCACGCGGACATGTCAGAAAGCGGCTCGGCCGACGGCAGCGGCGCGGCCGGCGTAGACGACGGCACGTCCGACGGCAGCGGCGCGGACGCCGTGGACGGCGACGCGGGCACGCCCGCCGGCAGCACCCTGGCACTGGATGGTACGGAAGCACCCGGCGGGCTGCGGCTGCGGTGGGCGCTGCTGGCCGGCCTGGCCGGCGGCTTGGCGCTGGCCGCAGCGTTCCCGCCCTGGGGGATCTGGCCGCTGGCCGCGCTGGGGCCCGCTCTGCTGGTGCTGGCGCTGCGGCAGCAGAGCCTGCGCGGCTCGTTCGCGGTCGGGGCCGTGTTCGGCGTGGCGTTCTTCGTGCCGCTGCTGTCCTGGGTGATCAACCTTGCCTGGTACGCCTGGGCGGCGCTCGCGATTGCCTCTGCCCTCATCTTCGCGGTGCTCGCGGTCGGCCAGCGGCTGCTGCTGCGGCTGCCAGCCTGGCCGGTCGCGGTGGCCGGCTGGTGGGTCGCCGAAGAGGCGGTCCGCGACCGGTGGCCGTGGGGCGGCTTCCCGTGGGGCAGGCTGGCGATGAGCCAGGCGGGAACGCCGACGGTTCGCTGGGTGTCCGTCGGCGGCCCGCCGCTGCTCACCTTCCTGGTCGCGCTGGCCGGCGCCTGCCTGGCCTGGCTGATCGCCGAGCGCCGGGTGCTGCCTGCCATCTGCCTCGCCTGTGCCGCAGGGGTGGCGCTGGCAGGCGCCGCCCTGCCGGTCACCACAACGGGTGCCGCGAGCGCCACCGTAGCCGCCGTGCAGGGCGACATCCCGCATGCCCGCAACCTGCCGGGGCTGCTCAACGACAGCGTGATCACGCAGAACCACGCGGCGGCCACCGCCGCGCTCGCGGCTCAGGTCAGGGCCGGCCAGCGGCCGGCGCCCGACATCGTGATCTGGCCGGAGAACTCCACCAACCTGGATCCCTTCCAGTACCCGGTCATCTACCAGGAGGTGGCCGGCGCGGTCCGGGTCATCGGCCGGCCCGTCCTGGTCGGCGAGGTGCTGGAGCACCCGCGGCGCAACGCCGGCCAGCTCTGGCTGCCCGGCCGCGGGCCCACGGCAACCTACGTGAAGCGCCAGCTCGTCCCCTTCGGCGAGGTCATCCCGTTCCGCGGCCTGCTGTCGCACATCACCTCGCTGACCGCGCTGCAGCCGGTCAACTTCACCCCGGGCAACAAGGCGGTGGTGTTCCGCGTCGGCAAGATCAAGCTCGGCGACGTGATCTGCTACGAGGTGGGCTTCGACGGCCTGGTGCGGTCCGAGGTCACGGCCGGCGCGAACCTGCTGGCCGTGCAGACCAACGACGCGACGTTCGAAGTGGACGGGCAGACCGGCGAGTCGCTGCAGCAGCTCGCGATGGCGCGGATCCGGGCGGTGGAGTTCGGCCGCAGCGTCGTGGTCGCGTCCACCACCGGCGTCAGCGCGATCATCGCGCCGGACGGCAGCCTGATCAGCCACAGCGGCACCTGGCAGCGGGCCGTGCTGGAGGCGCGCGTTCCGCTGCTGACCGGCCAGACCCTCGCCGAGCGGCTGGGCGCGTGGCCGGAATACCTGGTCACCGCGCTGACCGTCCTTGCGCTGCTCGCCGCGGCGGCGGGTGCCGTCGCCGCACGTCGCCGCCGCTCGCTGCAGCGCACCTGGTAGCGGACAATTGAGCCGTGGCGATCCTCCGGGGCCTGGCGAAGCCCGTTCGGTATGCGGTTCTGCTCGCGGGCGCGCTGCCTGCTCTCGCCTTCCCCGACCCCAACCTGGAGTTCGTGGCCTGGTTCGGCCTCGTGCCCGGGCTGCTGCTGATGCGGGCCGCGCCGGACGCCAGGGAAGCGGCGGTACGGGGCTGGTGGTTCGGCGCCGGGTTCCTGATGGCGAACATGTACTGGCTGGCCCCGGTGCTCGGGCCCGGGCTGCTGCTCGTCGCCGTCGTGCTCGGGGCGCTGTGGACCGGCGTGGCGGTCGCGGCCTGGGCGCTGCTTCGCCGGCCAGTCAGCGCGCCGCGCGCCCTGGCGGCGCTGGTCGTGCTGCCGAGCTGGTGGCTGGTCATCGAGTGGATCAGGTCCTGGCAGGCGCTGGCCGGCCCGTGGGCCGTGCTGGGCGCGAGCCAGTGGCAGCATCCCGCGGTGCTGGCGCTCGCCGCCGTCGGCGGGGTATGGCTGGTCAGCTTCGCGATCGTGGCAGCCAACACCGGCATCGTCATCGCGCTGATCTCCGGAGCGGCCGGCGTGCGGGTCCTCGGCGCGGTCGCGGCAGCGGTCGTCATCGCGGCGGGCCCGGTCGCCTTCGCGCTCACCCCGGCCGCGCCCGTGGCCAGGCACGTGACGGTGGCGCTGGTACAGGCGGGCGTCCAGCCGACCCGGCTGGCCCAGGAGAACGCCAGCCTGCGGCTCACCGAGGCGCTCACCCGCTCCGGCGGCAGCGGTCACCCGGCTCGCCCTGACCTGATCGTCTGGGGAGAGAGCAGTATCGGTTTCGACCTGCACACCTATCACGGGAAACTGGCGCAGTTCGAGGCGCTGTCGGCCGCGCTGCGCGCCGACATCCTGGTCAACCAGGACTCGACGCAGAACGGGAGCAAGTCGAAGGCGGCCGTGCTGGTCGGCCCCGCCGGGATCGCCGGCGAGTACGTCAAGACCCGGCTGGTGCCGTTCGGCGAGTACATCCCGTTCCGCCAGCAGCTGTCCTGGCTGACCTCGATCAGCAAGGCGGCGCCGGTGAACATGACGCCGGGCCCCGGCGCGCGCGACCTGGTCGCGGGCGTGCCCGGCGGCCGCCCGCTGACCATCGGAGTGCTGATCTGCTTCGAGTCCGCGTTCCCCGACATGTCCAGGGTGGACACGGACCACGGCGCGCAGCTGATCGTCTACCAGACCTCGGACACCACCTTCCAGGGCAGCTGGGCGCTCGGGCAGCACGCCTCCTACAGCGCGCTGCGGGCCGCGGAGACCGGGCGGCCAGTCGTCCAGGCCGCGCTGACCGGTGATTCGGTGGCTTTCGACGACCGCGGCAGGCTGGTGTCCTGGTTCGGCCCGTCGCGGGCCGGCGTTAACGTGGTCCGTCTCGGCCTTCCCTCCGCTGCGGTGCGGACTCCCTACGACCGGTTCGGCGACTACGTGCCGTGGACCGCGGTGGGCATCGCGCTGATCACCGCGGCCGTTGCCCTGTTGCGGTCCGGCGACCGGGGTAACTCGCTGCGCATAGTGTGGGCACGCAACCACCGGCGCACCCCGCCGGATTCCGCGCCGGGGGGCCCGCCCAGGAGCGGCGCGGTGGCGGGCCGCCATCTGGATGACACCGTGTATCCGGATGACACTGTGTATCCGGATGACACTGTGTATCCGGATGACACTGTGTATCCGGATGACACTGTTTCCCGGTGATTGACCGGGTAGGTTAACCGGGTAATGGGAAGGCCGACGGGTACCTGCGGGCGAGTCTGAGGAGGTGCGGCGTGCGGAGCAGCGACGGCCGCGACCTCCGGCGGCACGGGCGGCACCGGCGGCACCGCCGGCTCGCCGGAGCCCGCGGCGGGCTGGCCCTGGCGGCCATCCCCGCGGCGCTGAGCCTGCTCGCAGCGACCGCGTGCACGGGCAGCGCCACGCCGGCCGGGACCCAGGCCAGGCAGAAGCCGGCCGCGGCCGCGGGCGGGGCAGGGGCCGCCCGGCTGTCGATCAGCCCGGCGAACGGCATGACGAACGCCGCGCCGGACCAGGGCATCACGGTGACCGCGACACACGGCAAGATCGGGCACGTCACCGTCACCGCACACGGCCAGCCGGTGGCCGGCGTGCTGAGTCAGGGCGGGACCGTGTGGCGCAGCCAGTGGGCGCTGAACGTCTCCGAGCGCTACCAGGTGACCGCCACCGCCAGCAGCGGGGCGGGCAAGACGGTCACCGCCGCCAGTTCGTTCCGCACCCTCACCCCCGGCCAGACCTTCCAGACCCAGATCTTCGAGGGCCTCAACCAGACCTACGGCGTGGGCATGCCGATCATGCTCACGTTCACCCACCCTGTCGCGAACGCGTACCGGGCCGGGGTCGAGCGGGCGCTGCAGGTCGCGACGTCCAAGCCGGTGACCGGTGCCTGGGACTGGCTGAGCAGCACCCAGCTGGACTTCCGGCCGCAGTCCTACTGGCCGGCGGGCACGCAGATCAGCTTCACCGGTCACCTGGACGGCGTGCAGGCAGCCCCGGGCGTGTACGGCTACCACACGCTGACCCAGTCGTTCCGCATCGGCCCGTCGCTGATCGTGGTGGCGAGCACCGCCGCGCATCAGATGAGCGTGTACTACAACGGCCGCCGCGTCCATCAGTGGCCGATCAGCTCGGGCCGGCCCGGTGACGACACTCCCAACGGGACGTACCTCACGATCGAGAAGGGCAACCCGGTGGACATGAAGGGCCCCGGCTACAACATCCTGGTGCCCTGGTCGGTCCGGTTCACCTGGAGCGGGGACTACCTGCACGACGCGTACTGGTCCACGGGGCAGCAGGGCTTCACGAACGTGAGCCACGGCTGCGTGAACATGCCCCCGGCTGACGCCGAGACGTACTACAAGATGGCCGTCCCCGGGGATCCGGTGACGATCGTGGGCAGCCCGCGGGGCGGCGTATGGGGCAACGGCTGGACCGACTGGTTCCTGTCCTGGCAGCAGCTGGTGGCGGGCAGCGCCCTGCACCAGGCGGTGCAGGCGGGCCCGAACGGCAGCACGTTCGTCAACCCCGCCACGCTGCCCCCGGTGCACGCGACCGCCCCGCTGCAGACATCCAGTCCCGGCAATGCGAACGCCGCGTGACTGCAACCGTTTGGGCTCAGTTCGGTCAACTCGGGGCCCGGAGGCGCACGGACGGCCGGGAACCCCCCAGAATAGAAAGGGACGAGATCGATGTGGCCGCGAGCACCCGGGGAAACGGAGCAACCTCCCGGGCCTGTCACGCGTCACAGGAGCGTAAGGGCTGCACCAGCGTGACGGGTTGCAGCAACACGGCAGGCTGAGGAAAGGGAGCAGGACCTTGTTCCGTGCGCGGAAGAATCGCGAGCAGGCCGCGGACGCTGCCGCAGGCACCGCCACGCCGGACACCGCCACGCCGGACACCGCCACGCCGGACACCGCCACGCCGGACACCACCGCGGGCGCCGCGGCCGCCGCCACGCCGGACGCCGCCACCCCGGACACCACCGCGGGCGCCGCGGCCGCCGCGGCCACCGCCACGCCGGACGCTGCCGAAACCGCCACCCCCGACACCGCCGCGCCGCGTTCGCGGCGGGGCGTGCTGCTGACTGCCGGAGCCGTCGCCCTCGCCGTCGTGGCGGGCGGGCTCAGCTGGCTGTTCGTCTCCGGCCACGCCTCCCCGTCCGCCTCGGCAGCCGTCCGCTCAGATGCCGACCACGCCCGCCAGGCCGCCAAGGTCAGCGGGCCGTTCCGTGTCCTGTCCGTCACCCCCGCGCAGGCCTCGCACCACGTCAACGGCGCGGCTCCGGTGAAGATCGTGTTCTCCGCGCCGCTGGCGGCCGGCTCGCCGACGGCGCAGGTCAAGCCCGGGGTGCCCGGCGCCTGGACGGCCAGGGGCAGCACCATGACGTTCACCCCGGCGGCCGCGTTCGGCCCGCACTCCACCGTGACGGTGCGGGTTCCGTCCGGCCGGCACGGTATCCGCTCGGCCGCCGGGAGCGTGCTCGCCGCACAGGTCACCGACCAGTTCCGCGTCGGGTCGTACTCCACGCTGCGGCTGCAGCAGCTGCTCGCCCAGCTCGGCTACCTGCCGATGACCTGGACGGCGAGCGGTACAGCCCCCGCGGCTAGCAGCGCGAACGCCCAGCTCAGCGCCGCCTACCAGCCGCCGGCGGGGACATTCAGCTGGCAGGGCCACTACCCGCGCGTGCTGACCAGTCAGTGGGTCGCAGGAAAGCCGAACCTCCTCGAGGCCGGCGCGATCCGGGCGTTCGAGTGGCAGCGCGGGCTGACCATGGACGGGGTGGCGGGGCCGGCCGTCTGGCGGGACCTGATGCGCGCGGCGGCCAAGGGCGCCAGCAACCCGGCCGGCTACACCTACGCGCTCGCCAGCAAGGCCAGCCCGGAGACGCTGACCATCTGGCACGACGGGCACGTGGTGCTGCACACCCTCGCCAACACCGGGATCTCGGTGGCGCCGACCGCCGACGGCACCTACCCGGTGTACCTGCGGTACCCGTTCCAGATCATGAAGGGCACCAACCCGGACGGGAGCAAGTACGCCGACCCGGTGCAGAACGTCGCGTACTTCAACGGCGGCGACGCGGTGCACTACTTCCCGCGCTCGACCTTCGGCTGGCCGCAGAGCCTGGGCTGCGTCGAGCTGCCGCTGGCGCAGTCGGCCGTGGCCTACAAGTACCTGACCTACGGGAGCCTCGTCACCGTCCGGTAGCCGCCGGCCAGCCAGGCCAGCCTCACGCTCCGGCCCCGATGGCCGGGCTGCGCCGCTCGATCAGGACGACGTCCCGCCACCGGCCGTGATGCCTGCCGATCCGCTCCCGCGTGCCCACTGCGCGGAACCCCTCGCCGCCGTGCAGCCGCAGGCTGGCTTTGTTCTCCGGGAAGATCCCTGACTCGATGGTCCAGATCCCGGCCGCCTCGGTCGAGCCGATGAGCGCGCGGAGCAGGGCGCGGCCGACACCGCGGCCCCGCGCGGCCGGGTGCACGTAGACCGAGTGCTCGACAACGCCCGCATAGACGCACCGGCTGGAGACAGCCGACACGGCGATCCAGCCCAGCACATCGCCGCCGTCAGGATCACGGGCGACGTGGCGGTGGCCGCGAAGCCTGGCCGCGTCGAAGGCGGCCCACTCCGGCGCCCTCGTCTCGAAACTCGCGTTGCCGGTGTCCAGGCCGGCCTGGTAGATGGCCAGCACCGCGCCGGAGTGCGCGGCCGTCATCGGCTCGATAACACAGGCCGTGCCGCCCCGTGCCGCCCCCGCCGGATCACCTGCCACCATGTCCTCCCACGGCTTCGTCCGGGCGCCAACCGGCTCCGAGCATGATCGACGCCGACTTTTAACCCACCCGTGGGGTAAATGTAGCCATCGATCAACGGCCGGGCCGACGGGGCGTACCTGCTGCGGGCTCCGGTCAGCCGGGCAGCAGCGGCCTCACGCCGGCACCGGGTCAGCCGGGCAGCGGAGGCACCGCGCCGGATTCCTCGCCGGGGCCATCCAGGTAACAGACCAGGTCACGGCCGGCCTGCTTCGCCGCGTACAGGGCCATGTCGGCGCGGGCGAGCAGGCCGGTGAGGTCCTGCGCCTGCGCGGGCAGCGCCGCGATGCCGATGGACACGGTCACCCGGTCGGCGAGGGCCCCGCGGCCCGAATCGTCGCCTGCCGGCACCGCGACCTTGAGCCCGGCGATGCTGGTCCGCAGCCGTTCGGCGACGCTGACCGCCCCGGCCTGCCCGGTACCGGGCAGCAGCACGACGAACTCCTCGCCGCCGAACCGGCCGGCCACGTCGTAAGTGCGCAGGTTGCCGGCCAGCTCGCTGGCCACCGCCGCGAGCACGGCGTCACCAGCCAGGTGCCCCCAGGTGTCGTTGACCCGCTTGAAGTGGTCCAGGTCGGCCAGCAGGACGGATACCTCCTCGCGCCGCCGCAGCGCCCGGTCCACCTCCCGGCTGGCCAGCTCGTGCCACCAGGCGGCGGTGGCCAGCCCGGTCTTCGAGTCGGTGTGCGCGGCCCGCTGGAGCTGGGAGAACAGCAGCGTGCGCTGCAGCAGCGCCGCCACCGGCACCCCGGCCAGGGCCAGCCACGGCGCCAGCGTGTAGCCGGCCGCGCCGAGCACGCCCAGGCAGATCGCCGCCAGCTCGGTCAGGTACTGCGACGGCCCGCCGAACAGCTGCCGCGCCGTCGCCCCCGGCGTGGTCAGCCCGATCACGACGGAGACCAGGGCGAAGTTGACGGCCAGCGCGACCACGCCGGCGCCGAAGCAGGCGGCGAGCACCGCCGTGTTCTTCGTCAGCCCGGCGCTGCTGGCCGCGTGCCCGGCCACCGCCCGGAAGGCGACGCCCGCGGTCGCGTAGCCGAGCGACACCGTGGCGGCGTTGTACAGCCACCGGTGCGGGCTGTTGTGCACCACGCGCAGCCACAGCCAGGCATAGGTGAGGGCGACGAGCAGGCAGACGAGCCCGGGCGGGAACAGCAGCGCCGCCGGCAGGAACCACATCGCATTGAGCGACTTGTGCGGGATGTCCCGGTGCCGCTCCCGGAACCGCTCCGCATGCCGGGACGATTCGACCCCAGCCGCCGCACACGCGGCAAACCAGGCAATTCCCGCGATATCCCGCGCGTGAATCGGGTACAACAACAGCAGCAGGACCGCCGCGGCAACCGCGGCACCATCGACAAGCGCCACAGCGGCCTGCACGCGGCGCGGGAGAGACCAAAACGGCCAGTTACGAAACATCGCCGGTAAGTGTCAGAGATGGTGCCATGTAACAACGTACCGTACACACCCGGCGACGGCTTGTCGCGAGCTTGCCCGATAAAGACATAAATATCCCGAACGCGCTATCGCGAGGCCGCACCCGAGACCGCAGCCCCACCGGCACGAAAGAAAGAGCGGATCATGCAGGACAACAACTGGCGGCGCTGACCTCGGCGCGCCCGGGCCAGGCCCGGGCGGTCCTGGTCGTGCCCGCACTCAGCCGGCGCCGCGCCGCGGCACACCTCCGGGCCGTGCCTGCCTCACCGGCGCCGGGCCGCGGCTCGCGTTGCCGCTGTCCCCCCCAGCCGGCACCGGGCCGCGGCTCGCTGTCCCCGTCGGCCGGCCCTTCAGGCGGTCGGCCCACCGCGGCCCGCGCTCAGGCGGCCTGCCTCAGCCAGCGGCCGGCGGCCCGCCGAGCACGCGCGCCGAACTTCCGCCTCAGCCGGCGGCCGGCAGCCCGCTGAGCGGCTCGCTGAACACCCGCCTCAGCCGGCGGCAGGCAGGCCGCTGAGCGCCTCGGTGAGCACCTGCTCGGGCAGCTCGAGGTCGGCCACCTGGCCGGCCTGGTAGCTCGCGTAGGCGGGCAGGTCGAGCAGGCCGTGACCGCACAGCGCGGTCAGGATGACCTTCTCCTCGCCGGTCTCCTTGCAGCGCAGCGCCTCCTCGATGCAGGCGGCGAGCGCGTGCGTCGGCTCGGGCGCGGGCAGGATGCCCTCGGTCCTGGCGAACCGCAGGCCCGCCGCGAAGCACTCGGACTGCGGCTTGGCCACCGCCTCGATCAGGCCCAGCTCGTAGATGTGCGACAGCAGCGGGGACATGCCGTGATAGCGGAGCCCGCCGGCGTGGATCGGATCCGGCACGAAATCGTGGCCGAGCGTATGCATCTTGAGCAGCGGGGTGAGCCCGGCGGTGTCGCCGAAGTCATACGCGTACACCCCCCGGGTGAACGACGGGCACGCGGCCGGCTCGACCGCCCGGATGACCGGGCTCATCCGGCCGGCCATCTTCTCCCGCAGGAACGGGAACGCCAGCCCGGCGAAGTTCGAGCCGCCGCCGGTGCAGCCGACGATCAGGTCGGGCACGTCGCCGGCCAGCGCCAGCTGCTTCAGCGCCTCCTCGCCGATGACCGTCTGATGCAGCAGCACGTGGTTCAGGACGCTGCCGAGCGCGTACCGCGCCCCCTCGTCGCCCGCCGCCGTCTCGACCGCCTCGCTGATGGCGATGCCCAGGCTGCCCGGCGAGTCCGGGTGCGCGGCCAGCACCGCCCGCCCCGAGGACGTCTCCGCCGACGGGCTGGGGTGCACGGTCGCCCCGTAGGCCTCCATCAGCATCTTGCGGTACGGCTTCTGGTCGTAGGAGGCGCGGACCATCCACACCTCGAGGTCCAGGCCGAAAACCGAGGCCGCGAACGCCAGCGCGCTGCCCCACTGGCCTGCCCCGGTCTCGGTGGTCAGCCGCCGGATCCCCTCGGCGGCGTTGTAGTACGCCTGCGGCACGGCGGTGTTGGGCTTGTGCGAGCCTGCCGGGCTGCCGCCCTCGTACTTGTAATAGATCTTGGCCGGCGTGCCGAGGTCGCGTTCCAGCCGCCGCGCCCGGAACAACGGCGAGGGCCGCCACAACCGGTACACATCCAGCACCTCGTCGGGAATGTCGATATAGGACTCCGCCGACACCTCCTGTGCGATCAGCGCCATGGGAAACAGCGGCGCCAGGTCATCCGGCCCCACCGGCTGCCCCGTACCCGGGTGCAGCGGCGGCGGTGGCGGGGAAGGCAAATCCGGCACGATGTTGTACCACTGCCTCGGCAGATCGGATTCCTGCAGCACGTACTTGACCTGGCGATCCATGAGCGCCTCCGGCGGGCCCGCGGTGACAAAGGTCACCTTCGGCAAGACCATAGCAAGGCCGGCCGCGCTCTGCCCCTGCTGAACGGGGGCAATGAGGGCGTCGGCTCCGCTGAGGGCACCTGCTCGGGCAGCCGGCGTTCGGCGCCAGCCGACAGCCGGATGAGCGAGCAGGTGCCCGAGGCGCTCGGGTTAGGGCAGCCTGACCACCGCGCGGGCCCGCCCGAGCACCTTGGCACCAGCCGAGCGCGCTGTGAGCGACACCACCACCCGGTTGTCGTCGAGCTTCTCCTCGACCGTGCCGCTGACCTCTATCGCGGCGCCCTGGTCGTCGTCGGGCACGACCACGGGGGCGGTGAACCTGACGCCGAACTCCAGCACCGTGCCGTAGTCACCGGCCCAGTCGGTCACGAACCGGCCGGCCTGCGCCATCGTGAACATGCCGTGCGCGATGACGTCCGGCAGGCCCACCGAGCGGGCGATCCGCTCGTTCCAGTGGATCACGTTGAAGTCGCCGGACGCACCGGCGTACTTGACCAGGCTCAGCCTGCTGACCGGGTAGCTGACGGCCGGAATCTCGGTACCTTCCGTCACGTCCGCGTAGGTGAGCTTCACGCCGCCTCCCGCTAGCCGCGCTCGACCAGCGTCGAGTACGCGCTGCACACGTGCTCGCCGGACACCGTCTCGATGTCCGTCCTGGTGCTGAGCAGGACGTTGTTTCCCGCCGTCCTGATGTCGGAGATCGTGGACGTGGCGGTGAGCACGTCGCCGGCGCCGATGGGCCTGGCGTACTCGAACCGCTGCTCGCCGTGCACGACCATCGCGTAGTTTAGGCCCAGCCCGGGGTCGGCGATCACCCGCCCGCTGCTGGCCGAGCTGATCACGATGGCGAACGTCGGCGGCGCGATCACGTCCGGGTGGCCGGCCGCACGGGCGGCCTCGCGGTCCCGGTAGAGCGGGCTCGGGTCGCCGATAGCGCTGGCGAATTCGGCGATCTTGACCCGGCTGACCTCGTACGGCTCACCCGCGGGGAACGTCCGCCCCACGTAGTCCTTGTTGACCGGCATCGCCGGTGAACCCGCTAGCGGGTCTCGCGGTGTGGCCGGTGGCAGCGGCACCACGGGCAGTACTTCTTCAGTTCCATCCGGTCCGGGTCGTTCCGCCGGTTCTTCCGCGTGATGTAGTTGCGCCGCTTGCACTCCTGGCATGCCAGGGTGATCTTGGGCCTCACATCAGTAGCAGCCACAGTAAGGAGTGCCTTTCTCCCAGTAAAACGGTCCTACAACAACGGCGGTGGGCCGCAGCCCCCGCGGGGGCGGAGGCCCCCCGCCCCGGGGGGGTCCGGGGGCGGAGCCCCCGCCCGGGGCGTCCGGGGGTCGCCCCCCCGGGATAAATCAAGGTAGCGGCGAGTAGGTCGCAGACCTACGAGCATGCTGACCGTAGCGGAGGCCGGACTTGAACCGGCGACACAGCGATTATGAGCCGCTTGCTCTGCCTGACTGAGCTACTCCGCCGCCTGACTCCCCCGCGTCCGCCAGCACGCGGCGGCGGCCGGAAATTCCCGGAGTCGGGGTACAGCCTACCGGAATCACGCGGCGCCGAGCCCGAGCAGCAGGCCGCCGTCGGCCACAGCCGGCGAACTAGTCAGGAAGAGCACGACGCCGTTGGCGGGAGCACGGACTTCCTCCAGTACCTGCCCGCCGTCGATGGTGCTCACGGCGCCGACCAGCTGCCCCTCGGTGACCCGCTGGCCGGCCTGCACCTGCGGCTCCCACCACCCGGCCTTCTCGCCGTGCAGCCAGAGGAAGCGCCCCAGGCGGTTCGGATGCCGGTCGTCCTCCCAGTGCGCCCCGCCCCGGCCCATGCCCAGCAGGTTCAGCACCCGGTACAGCCCGCGGACGTGCAGCTCCACCGCCGCGCTTTCCACCAGGCCGCAGCCGCCCGCCTCGGCGATGATGGCCGGGACGCCGATCGCCGCGGCTGCCGCGCTGGTCGTGCCGGTCACCGCGCGGCCCGGGCCGGGCTCCTGGCGCATGACGTAGCGGAATCCGTAGCTGTCCGCCAGCTCGCGGGCCCGCGCCTCGGCCGGCCCGGCGTCGTAGAGCGCGAACGGCTCGAGCGCCTCGGCCAGGTCACCCGCGTGCGCGTCGACGACGGCGTCGGCGCCGTCGATGAGCTGCGTGAACGCCGCGTGCGCCAGCCGCTCCCCGAGTGTCCCCGCAGGGTCGCCGGGGAAGCAGCGGTTCAGGTTCTTCCCGTCGTCGGGGACGACGAACGGGGTCCTGGCCCGGAACGCGGGCAGGTTCAGCACCGGAACGGCCAGCACCCGGCCCTGCAGTTCCGTGGACGCCGACTCGAGTTCGGCGATCCAGCGTCGCACCGCGGCCATGGGCGCGTACTCGCACCCGTGCACCCCGGCGATCACGGTGAGCCGCGGGCCGTCGAGCGCGCCGCCGATCTCCGCGACCGGCACGTCGAGCCCGGCGAGATCCAGCGTGCGGCGTTTCACCGTGGCGGGCATGCGCCTGGTTCCTTCCCTCGGTGCCGGGCCACGGCCAGCATCAGCCGCGGGCCAGCGGATCACGTTAAGTCATATAACAGCAGTGTTAAAGCTGACTCCCGCTATTTACAATCCCGCAGCCCGGTGGTGAGACTGGTCCAGGACAAAGGTGTGCCTAATCGGTGGCCGCCGTCCGGCCGCCAGGTACACCGGCTGCGGCCGCACGGCCGCCCGCAGCCCGACGCAAAGGGAGATCCTATGGCGCACCGGACCCGCCCGTCCCGGGCTCTTGCCACGGCCGCTGCCGGCACGGTGATCGCCGTGCTGGCCGCGTGTTCCTCCGGCACGGCCGCCTCGACGAGCACGGGCACCGGCGCCGGCGGCAAGCCGGTCCGCGGCGGCAACCTGGTCATCGCCAGGACCGCGGACTCGCAGTCGATGAACAACACCACCGTGTTCGACAACGAGTCGATCTGGGTCTTCGAGCAGATCTTCCAGCCGCTGTACACGGTGACGCCGGACGGCAAGGGCGTGATGCCCTGGCTGGCCACCGGCTACAAGCTCTCGCCGGACAAGCTCAGCTACACCTTCACCTTGCGAAGTGGCGTGAAGTTCTCCACCGGTAAGCCCATGACCTCGGCCGACGTGAAGTTCTCCCTGGACCAGGCGCGCGCGGCGAGCAAGGGCTGGGGCTACATCGACTCGGCCATCAAGTCGGTCACCGCCCCCACCCCGTCCACCGTGGTGGTCAACCTGAAGTATCCGTGGGCGCCGCTGCTGGCCGACCTGTCGCTGTTCTCCAACGCGATCGTGCCGGCCAACTACGGCGGCCAGTCGGAGGCCCAGTTCTACACCCACCCGGTGGGCACCGGCCCGTTCAAGTGGGACTACTGGACCAAGGGGCAGGCGCTCAAGCTGCTGCGGAACCCCTACTACTGGGAGCCGGGCAAGCCGTACCTGAACAGCGTCACCTGGACCTACGTGGCCGACGACAACACCAGGCAGCTGCAGGTCAAGGGCGGCCAGGCGCAGGTGGACGAGTTCCCCGCCTGGTCCACGGTCAGCACGCTGAAGAGCACGTCCGGCGTCACGATGAACCTGTTCCCGTCGACGCGGACCGACTACCTGGCCCTGAACGAGCTGCGCAAGCCGTTCACTGACGTGCACGTCCGCCGGGCCATCTCGCTGGCCATCAACAGGAAGTCGCTGGTGCAGGCGGTGCTGTTCGGGAACGGCACCCCGGCGAACTCGCTGTTCCCGCCGCAGGTGCCCTACTACCAGAAGGCCACGCCCGGGCTGCAGTACAACCTGGCCGCCGCCAAGAAGGAGATGGCTGCCTCCAGCGTCCCGCACGGGTTCAGCACCACGATGCTGATCATGTCCGGTAACAGCGACCAGCAGACCATCGCGCAGATCGTGCAGTCGGAGCTCAAGCCGCTCGGCATCAACGTGACCATCCAGCAGCTGGACCCGAACACGGCCAACACCAACTTCCAGACCCTGCACTACGACATGACGCTCACCTACTGGACGATGGACATCCCCGACCCGGACGAGCTCGTCACCTTCGGCGTGGACCCGAACGCCGGCTCGAAGTCGTTCTTCACCGCCTACAACAACCCCACCGTGGTCAAGGACGCGAAGCTGGCCGAGCAGACGCTCACCACCTCCGCCCGGCAGGTGCTCTACAACCACATCCAGGACCAGGTCGCGGCCGACGCGTTCATGGCCTACCTCTACTACTCGCCGTACGCCTACGCCACCACGTCCAAGGTGCACGGCTTCTTCGTCACACCACTGGGCAACTACCACCTCGAGAACACGTGGCTGAGCAAGTGACCCGGCCGGCCCGCGAGGAGGGTGACTGCTGGTGGCGCGGATGTCGTTCGTCCTGCACCGGCTGCTGCTGCTCGTGCCGGTCGCCGTCGGGGTCACGATCATCGTGTTCTTCATGATCCACCTGATCCCCGGCGATCCGGCGAGGACCATCCTCGGCCTGCACGCCACCCCGCGCGCGATCGCCGAGCTGCACCGGGAGTGGGGCCTGAACCGGCCGCTGGTCAGCCAGTACTGGCTCTTCCTCGACCGCCTCTTTCACGGCAACCTGGGGCAGAGCCTCTACTACCAGGTGCCGGCCAGGACGCTGATCACCGGCCGGCTGCCGGCCACCATCTGGCTGATCGTCTACTCGGCGGTGCTCGCGGTGCTGATCAGCGTTCCGCTCGCAACCATCGCGGCGAGCCGCAAGGACGGCGTCCGTGACCAGGTGGTCCGCGCGGTGCCGCTGGTCGGCCTGGGCATGCCTCAGTTCCTGACCGGGATCGCGCTCATCTACCTGTTCGCGCTCAGGTTCCACCTGTTCCCCGTCGGCGGCTTCGGCAGCGGCCTGGCCGGCCATTTGCGGTCGATGTTCCTGCCCAGCCTGACCGTCGCCTTCGGCCTCGCGCCCGTGATCGTCCGCAGCCTGCGGGCCAGCATGCTCGAGGTGCTCGGCTCGGACTACGTGACGACGGCCCGGTCCAAAGGGGTGCACGGGAGCCGGCTGCTCACCCGGCACGTGCTGCGCAACGCCGTCATCCCGGCGGTCACGGTGCTCGGGATCAACATCGGCTTCCTGGTCAGCACGACGCTGATCATCGAGAACGTCTTCGCGATCCCCGGTATCGGGCAGCTCATGATCCAGTCGATCTTCGCCCGCGACTTCCCCGTCGTGCAGGGGGTCACCCTGGTGTTCGGCGTCGTCGTGGTCCTGATCAACCTGCTCACCGACGTCGCCTACACGGCTCTCGACCCGAGGGTGAGGTTCAGCCGGTGACCGCCCTCACCGCGGCCCCCACCGTGGACCTGGCGCGCCCGCGCGCCGGCCACTGGTACCGCCAGCCCGCCCTGGTCGCCGGCCTGACACTCGTCACCGTCATCCTGGTCATGGCGATCGCCGCGCCGCTGCTGACCAGCTACAGCCCGACCGCCCAGGATCTGATCCACTCCCTGCAGGGACCCAGCGCGCATCACCTGCTCGGCACCGACCAGCTGGGCCGCGACACCTGGACGCGGCTGCTCTACGGCGCCCGGGTGGACCTGCGGGTCGCCTTCCTCGCGGTGCTGATCCCGTTCTGCCTCGGCACCCTGGTCGGCTGCCTCGCCGGGTACTTCGGCGGCTGGGTTGACCAGGTGATCATGCGGCTGGTCGACATCGTGGTGGCCTTCCCGTTCTACGTGCTGCTCATCGCCCTGGTCTTCGTGCTCGGCCCCGGCGAGCGCTCCATCTACATCGGGATCGCCACCATCGGCTGGGTGTCCTACGCCCGGATCATCCGCGGCGAGATCCTGGTCGCCAAGCGGCAGGAGTACGTCCTGGCGGCGCGGTCCGGCGGCCTGCCCACCCGGCGCATCATCGCCCGGCACGTGCTGCCGAACGTGATCACCCAGGCGATCGTCTACGCGTTCTCGGTGGACATGGTGCAGGACATCCTGGCCATCGTTACCCTCGGCTACCTCGGCCTCGGCATCCCGCCGCCGGCGCCGGACTGGGGATCGATGATCGCCGAGGGCCAGAACTTCATCACCACGCACTGGATGCTGTGCACCATCCCCGGGTTGGCCGTCGTCGTCACCGCGCTCGGGCTGTCGCTGATCGGCGACGGCCTGGCCGACGTGCTGCGGCCGGGGCAGTCATGACCGGGCCGCTGCTGGAGGTCCGGGACCTGCACGTGCAGATCCCGACCCGGCGCGGCGTGGTCCGCGCCGTGGACGGGGTGTCGTTCGAGGTGCCGAGGGGCGAGGCGCTCGGCCTGGTCGGCGAGTCCGGCTCGGGCAAGACCATGACGCTGCGGGCGATCATCGGCCTGCTGCCGCCGGAGGCCAGGATCACCTCCGGGCAGGTCATCCTCGACGGCCAGGACCTGGTGCCGCTGCACGAGGCGGATCTGAACCGGATCCGCGGCCGCAAGCTGTCGATGATCTTCCAGGAGCCGATGAGCGCGCTCAACCCGGTCATGCGGGTGGGACACCAGATCGCCGAAGGGCCGGCGGTACAGCTCGGCTACAGCCGCAAGCGAGCCGCCGCCCGGGCGCTCGAGCTGATGCACCGGGTGGGCATCCCCGACCCCGAGCGGCGGTTCCGCGCCTACCCGCACGAGTTCTCCGGCGGGATGCGGCAGCGCGTGATGATCGCGATCGCGCTGTCGTGCGAGCCGGAGCTCATCTTGTGCGACGAGCCGACCACCGCGCTCGACGTGACCGTCCAGGACCAGATCCTGCGGCTGCTGACCAAGCTGTGCGGGGAATCGGGGGTGAGCCTGGTGTTCGTCACCCACGACCTGCCGGTGGTGGCGCAGGCCTGCCGCTACCTCGCCGTGATGTACGGCGGCCAACTGGTGGAGCGCGGCGAGGTCCGCGAGGTCCTGACCGCGCCGCGGCACCCCTACACCCTCGGGCTGGTCCGCTCCGCGCCGGACTTCGAGAACGTGCAGGACTCGCTGGTACCCATTCCCGGGTCAACGCCCAGCCTGATCACGCCGCCGCCGGGCTGCCGGTTCCACCCGCGCTGCGCCTTCGCCGAGGACGACTGCCGGGTGGAGCCGACCCCGCTGCGCCTGCTGCCCGGCGGCCGGGCGACCGCCTGCCTGCACGACGAGCGCTGCCTGGCGGCCGCCGAATCACGGCAGGCGGCGCCATGACCGCCTCGCCGCCCGCGGGCACGCCGCCCCCGGACACGCCGCAGCCCGCAGGGACGACGCAGCCCGCGGGGCCGGCGCAGCCCGCGGGGCCGGCGCAGCCCGCGGACATCCCGCCGCCCGGCGGCGCGCCGTGGCCCGCGGGAGCGCCGCCGCTGACGGGGGACCCCTCCCTGCTGACCGGGGACACCCACCTGCTGACCGGAGACTCGCCCCTGCTGACCGGGGACACCCACCTGCTGACCGGGGACACGCCCCTGCTGACCGGGGACACGCCCCTGCTGACCGCGCGGGGCGTGTTCGTCTCCTTCCGCACCGGCGGCTCGCTGTCGGCCCGGCTGCGGCACACCGAACACGTCCTGCGCGCGGTCAACGGCGTCAACCTGCAGGTGGAACGCGGGGAGGCGCTCGGGCTGGTGGGCGAGTCCGGGTCGGGCAAGTCGACGCTCGCCCGTGCGCTGGCCGGGCTGCAGCCCGTCGATCGCGGCGAGATCCGGCTGGACGGGCGGCGGCTGCCAGACCGGCGGTCGCGTGACGACCACCGCCGGATCCAGATGGTCTTCCAGGACCCGTACTCGTCGCTGAACCCCAGGATGACGGTGGGCGGCATGCTGGGCGAGCTGCTGCGGGTACACCACGTGGTGCCCAGGCAGGAGGTAGCGGCGGAAAGCGGCCAGCTGCTCACCATGGTCGGCCTGGACCCGGGTGCGCTGACGAGGTACCCCCGCCAGTTCTCCGGCGGCCAGCGGCAGCGTGTCGCCATCGCCCGGGCGCTCTCGCTGCGGCCCGACCTGCTCATCGCCGACGAGCCGGTGTCCTCGCTCGACGTCAGCGTGCAGGCGACGATCCTCAACCTGCTGCGCGACCTCCGCGCCGAACTCGGCCTCGCGCTGCTGCTGGTCGCCCACAACCTGGCCGTGGTCCGGCACCTGTGCGACCGGGTCGCGGTGATGTACCTCGGCCGCATCATCGAGATCGCCGACACCGAGACGCTGCTGCGATCCCCGCGGCACCCCTATACCAGGGCGCTGATCGCCGCCATCCCGCGGCTGACCGCCGGTGCCGCCGACGGCGCCCCGGCCCTGGCCGGCGACCCGCCGAGCCCGCTGCGGATGCCGGCCGGCTGCAGGTTCCGCTCCCGCTGCCCGATCGCCCAGCCGCGGTGCGAGCAGGAGGACCCGGCGCTCACCCTCTCCCTCGCCGACCCCGGGCACAGCGTCGCCTGCCACTTCGCGTTCACGGCGCCCGCCGGCGAGTATCCGGCGGCCGCCCAGGCAGGGCAGGCCCCGCCCTGATGATGAACTCCCGCCGCGCGCACCTGGAACGGCGTTCCGCATGGTGGATGCCGGGTTATGGCCCTCTGATGGGCAGTAAATCGGCATTGATCATGGGCAGGCCCGCCCGTGATCGGGGGGGATTCTTGGGTAATGGGCGCGCAGGCGCGATCCGGGGAGGGCGAGGATGAAGATCTTCCTGTCCAGCGACATGGAGGGCACGGCGGGCGTCGTGGACTGGGAACAGTGCATCGGCGACGGGCCCGAGGCTGCCGCCAGCGGCACCTGCTGCTCGACGAGGTGAACGCGGCGATCGAGGGCGCGCTGGCGGGCGGCGCGACCGAGATCGTGGTCAACGACTCGCACGCGGGGATGCGGAACCTGCCGCCGCGGGCGCTGGCCGGGCAGGCGTCCTACATCTCGGGCAGCCACAAGCCGCTGTACATGATGCAGGGGCTGGACGACAGCTTCGGCGCGGTGCTCTTCGTCTCCTACCACGGCTCGGTCGGCGCGCCGGCCGGCCTGTCGCACACCTACAACCCGCGCGCGGTCGCGGAGGTCAGGCTCAACGGCACGGTCACCGGGGAGGCGGGCATCAACGCGCTGGTGGCCGCTCACTACCGGGTTCCGGTGGTGCTGGTGACCGGGGACAGCTGCGCCTGCGAGGAGACCGCCGCCCTGCTGCCCGGGATTCACACGGCGGTCGTGAAGGAGTCGGTCAGCAGGTTCGCCGCGCACAGCCTGCACCCGGTCCGGGCCTGCGCGCTGATCCGCGAGGTCGCCGAGAAGGCCGTGGCGACCGCCGCGGCGGCCGGGCCGCCGCCGCTCGGGCCGGCGGCGACCCTGGAGGTCTCGGTCCGGACCACCGACATCGCCGAGGCGGCCACCTGGGTGCGCGGGGTACGGCGCGCGGGCCCGAGGGAGATCGTCATCGAGGGCGACGACCTGCTGTCGGTCTACCGCTCGTTCTGCGCGGCCATCCTGCTGACCCGCTCGATCGCGGAGGAAGTGTGACCAAGCCCGCGGATGGCCGGCCCGCGGCCCCGGATGGACACCGGGGCGCGCGGCTGGTGGACATCGCCGCGGCGGCCGGCGTGCACCATTCGACGGTGTCGCGGGTGCTCAACGGCGATCCCGCGCAGTCCGTCCGGCCGGAGACCTACCAGCGCATCATGCGCGCCGCCCGGCAGCAGGGCTACCGGCCCAACGCCCTGGCCCGCGCGCTCAAGCGGTCCAGAGCCGGGGCGATCGTCTTCGTCATCCCGCTGCTGCGCAACCCGATCTGGGCCCGGGTGCAGCGGGGAGCGCTGCGCCGCGCGGACGAGCGAGGGTACTTCGTCATGATGATGGAGGAGCCGACCGAGGCTCCCAGGCCGCCCGCGGACTACCGGTACCTGATCGACGAGATGCGCGCCGACGGCCTGCTCGTGGCCACCGCGCTGCGGGTGCCCGAGCACGCCCGCGACGAACCGGGGGTGCCGCACGTGTACGTCAACCGGCGCGGCCCGCGGGGCGGCAACAACGTCGTGATGGACGAGCCGGGCGCGATGCGGCTGTTCATCGACCACGTCGCCGGGCTCGGCCACCGGTCGGTCGCGTGGATCGACAGCTCGCCCGAGGTGGACACCGTGCACCGCCGGGTCATGGCCGCCCGGCGCATCTGCGCGGCGCGGGGCATCAGGCTGACCGTGCGGCACGCCGCCGCGACGGAGGAAGGCGGGTGGGATGCCATCGTCCGGCTGCTGCGCCGCGGCAACGTCCCCACCGCGTGCGGCGTCGGCAGCCTCAACCAGGTGTTCGGGGTGCTGGGGGCACTGCGCCAGGCCGGCGTCCGGGTACCGACGGCCATGTCGGTGGTGAGCTTCGACGAGGACGAATGCCTCGCCTACCTCGACGTCCCCGTGACCAGCGTCTGCATGCCGCTGGCCGAGCTCGGCGCGGCCGCGGTGGACGCCCTCATCGCCCGCATCGAGCGCGCGGCCGCCGCGGATGTGATGATCCGCGAGCCGATGACCCTGGTGCTGCGGGATTCGGTGGCTCCAGCCGCGGCGCGCTGACGTGCGGGGTCCGGCAGTCTGGCTTCGCCCGCCTGACCCCGTCTGCCTGACTGCTGTCGCCGGGCTGCGGCGGTCCGGCGCGCGCGTGACCGGCGGTCCGGGCGGGGCCGGCGCATGCCACCGTTCGGGAAAAAGATTTTACGATTGAGCCACCGGCGGCGGGTCGGGCACCTTTCCGTCGGAGGCGGAAGCGGCGGCGCGCCAGGGGGCGATCTCCTGGCCGTCCGCGCGGCGCTCGGGTACCGGCCGGCCGACCAGCCGGTAGATGGCCACGCCGTCTACGGTCTCCTTGTCCAGCAGCAGGTCGGTGAGCTTGCGGAGATCGTCGCGGTGGGTGCGGATGAGTTCGGTGGCCTGCTCCTCGGCCTCCCGGAGCAGCCGGGAGACCTCGGCGTCGATCGCCGCCTGGGTGGCCTCGGCGAACGGGCGGCTGGACAGCGCGGGACCGCCGCCGCCGAGGAAGGCCGAGCCGCCCTCGGGGTAGCCGACCGGGCCGAGCCGGGGTGACAGGCCGAATTCACGGACCATCTTGACCGCCAGCTCGGTGGCCGAGGCCAGGTCGTTCGCGGCTCCGGTGGAGCCCTGGCCCAGCTCGACGACCTCGGCCGCCCGGCCGCCGAGCCGCACCCGGAGCGAATCGGTGAGGTAGTCCTCGCCGTACATGTGACGCTCCACCAGCGGCAGCTGCTCGGTGACGCCGAGCGCCTGCCCGGCGGGCAGGATGGTGACCTTCTCCACCGGGTCGGCGTGCTCGGACAGCACGGCGACGAGCGCGTGGCCGGACTCGTGCACCGCGACGGCGTGCTTCTCCTCCGGCAGCAGCACGTTGGAGCCTTCCCTGCGGCCGAGCAGGATCCGGTCGCGGGCGGCGCTGAAGTCCTCGGCGGTGATCACGTCGCGGCCGGCCCGGACCGCGAAGATCGCCGCCTCGTTCGCCAGGTTGGCCAGGTCCGCGCCGGAGAAGCCCGGCGTGCCGCGGGCCACCACCCCGAGGTTGACGTCCTCGGCGAGCTTCTTGTCCCGGCAGTGCACCTCGAGGATGGCCTTCCGCTCGGCCACGTTCGGCAGCGGGACCGTGACCTGCCGGTCGAACCTGCCCGGCCGCAGCAGCGCCGGGTCGAGGATCTCGGGACGGTTGGTGGCGGCGAGCACGACGATGCCCTCGGCCATCTCAAAGCCGTCCATCTCCGCGAGCAGCTGGTTGAGTGTCTGCTCGCGCTCGTCGTTGGCGACGACCGCCGAGCCGCCGCGGCGCTGGCCGATGGCGTCGATCTCGTCGATGAAGATGATGGCAGGGGCCCGCTTGCGGGCCTCGCTGAACAGATCCCTGACCCGGGCCGCACCGACCCCGACGAACATCTCGACGAAGCTGGACCCGGTGACGGAGAAGAACGGCACGTCCGCCTCGCCGGCCACCGCGCGGGCGAGCAGGGTCTTGCCGGTGCCGGGCGGCCCCACCATCAGCACGCCGCGGGGGGTCATCGCGCCTGCCCGCCGGTAACGCTGCGGGTTGCGGAGGAAGTCCACCACCTCGGCGATCTCCGCCTTGGCGCCTTCGTACCCGGCGACGTCGCTGAACTTGGTCTTCGGCCGTTCTTCGTCGAAGACCTTCGCGCGGGACCGGCCGGCGCTGAGGATCCCGCCGAGCGGGCCTCCCGCCCCCGCGCCCGCCGCACCCCGCGACAGCCGCCGCCAGAAGTACAGGGGCAACAGGAATATGGCGATCAGGACCAGCCAGGACAGCAGCACCGAGCCGAACGACGAGCCCGGCTGCGCGGCGGTGATCTGCACGCCCGCGGCCTGCAGCCTGGTCGTCAGCGCGGTGCCGGCCAGCTGGACCGGGATCACGGTGGTGTAGTCCGATTTGTTCGTGAGGGTGCCGGTCGCGGTGGCGTTGTTGGTGCTGGTCGAGTCGATGGTGACGGTCTTCACCTTGTGCGCGTTCACGTCGGACAGGAACTGCGAGTAGGTGAGGGTGACCGTCGGGGTGGAGTGGACGGCGGGCAGGAAAAGCCACGCCAGCAGGACGAGCCCGATCGCGAGGGGCCAGAGCCCGTGGCGCCATCCCGGCGGTGGCGGCGGCGCCGTTTTGATGGGCCGGTCGCGGTCGGGCGGAGGGATCGGCTGCTTGCTCATGAATCATTCTTACGGGCTAGCACAGCAGAGTGCGAATTAGGCCCCCCTTATGGGGTACCGCCGGGTCTTACGGCCGAGGCCAACTCCGCTGGTGCGCGCATGCCAGCTAGCCGCCCGGCCAGGACCTGGGGTCTGGTGGCCAGGCAGACCGCCGGCCGCGCGGCGGGCGCGTGGCAGCCGCGGATGCATGCGTGGCGGCGGTGGGCGCGGTCGAGGTTACCGGCGGCTGGCTGAGCGCCACGATGGGGGCGACCGAGCAGCTCTGCGTCGGCATCGCGGACGCCTTTATCCGGCTGCGCGCGCACGCCTATGCTCATGACCGGGGCCTGGCCCACGTTGCCCGCGACATCGTGGCACGCCGCCTGAGGCTGCGTCCTGACCCGGGCCCGCCGAAGAGCGCCCAGGCGTGAAGGCTTTCACAATCTCCACATCCAGCGCGCGTATCTGGCGTTAATCGCAACTCTTCGCAATACGGGCTTCACTAGCCTATTTGTCCAAAATGCCAGGATATTGCGCGTTGCCCGTGAACCGTTACACCTCATGTGTGCTTCCGATCTCACCATGTACGCATCTAGCGCACTCCACCCTTCAAGTTCAAGCAACTCGACGACACATCAGTCATCGTGATTACCGGCGCGACTAACGTCGCACCGAAACCACGGCCGCCCTCCCGGCGACAGTCAGCTCTTTCTGCACGGCGGCTTAGGACGCTTAGCGCGGATTGCATGCCCTGAGAGGGCCTGCAGGGTGTTTCAGCCGGCGTTATGGCTGGCTACAGCCCTGGTCGGACGGTGCCAGCCGGCCTACCCGACAAAATCAGTAGTATTAGAAAAAGCCGCATATTAGTGAGATCAGCAAAGAGATAACTAAAAGTCCTTTCGCATCTCTCACAGCTGGAGTACGGTGATAATAATTCTGCTCCGGACCCTGGTAGTCGGCGTATCTGTGCATTAGCGGCTGCGTGTCGGGTCCGGAGTTTTCTTTGGCCTGAAGGAGGGGGAGACAGGGCGCGGCCGTCAAAGACGTCTGGAGAGACGTTCGGCCGCGGACCCGCGGGGAACCGCGGTGTCTTTTGGGGGAAGTTCCCGGCTGCGCTCGCGTCGGGGCGTGCGCCCTTATTGACAATGGCGCAGCACCCCTGAGAAACGAGGGTCCAGGCCCAGGGGTTCCTGATGCGCGCGCTTAGGGAGTGGAACCTAAACGCCCGCGAGTGCCCGTCAGTCCCGCTATGCGGGTGACGAGAGAGTCTTACAACCGAAGGAAGCAATGTGATGAGGACTGACGTCATGAGGTCACGCAAGAGGCATGTGCGAAGCTTAATTACTACGACGCTGGCCGGGGTATTCCTCGTCTCCAGTGCCCTCGGCCTGACAGCCGCCGGGGCCACGGTCGGGGGTCTGGCCAGCCCGCCGACGACAGTGGGCCTCGGGGCGGCGAGTTCGTTTGCCGTCCTGGGTGGCAGCACCGTCACCAATACAGGCCCGAGCGTGGTCACCGGGGATCTCGGGGTCAGCCCGGGGACCGCAGTGACCGGGTTCGGGGTCGGAGGCGGGACGGTCGTGGGTACCATCCACCCGGGGGACACCGCGGCCGCAGCGGCCCGGGCAGACGTGACCACCGCCTACAACGATGCGGCGGCTCGAGCACCTGACCAGAACCTGACCGGCCAGGATCTCGGCGGGAAGACGCTGACGGCCGGCGTCTACAAGTTCGACTCCTCCGTCGGGCTCACCGGCGCGCTCACCCTTGACGGCCAGAACAACCCCGGTGCGGTGTTCATCTTCCAGATCGGCTCGACCCTGACCACGGCGTCGGCCAGCAGCGTGACGGTCATCAACGGTGCGCGATCCTGCAACGTCTTCTGGCAGGTCGGCAGCTCCGCCACGCTGGGCACGACCACCACCTTCGTCGGCAACATCCTGGCTTCGGCGTCGATCACGGCGACGACAGGCGTCGCTGTGGACGGCCGGCTGCTGGCGGGAACCGGGGCGGTGACGATGGACACCAACGCCGTCCAGAGAGCCCAATGCACGCCCGCCGAGCCGAGCATCACTGTCTCCAAGACCGCCAGCCCCACCTCTCGCCCGGCGCCCGGCGGCTCCTTCACGTTCACTGTGACGGTTCATAACACCAGTACCGAGGCCGTCACCCTGACCAGCCTCACCGATAACGTCTACGGCGACCTGAACGGAAACGGCACCTGCGCGACCGGCGGCACCATCGCCGCGGGCGAGAGCTACACGTGTGCGTTCTCCGGGCAGTTCCTCGGCAAAGCCGGGGCCAGCCAGACAGACACCGTCACCGCGGTGGCGACCGACTCCAGCAGCCAGACCGCGACTGCCAGCGGCTCAGCCACGGTCACCTTGACCCAGCCGGTACCGTCCGGCTACATCGAGATCTCGCAAGCACGGGGCCGGCCCCGGGGTGAAAGGCATCTTCACGTTCACCGTCGGGTCGCACACCGTGCGCGTCCCGGTCGGGGCGTGCAGCCCTCTCATCCGGGTGCCCTCCGGACCGGCCACGATCACCGAACTCAAGCAGGCGCCGGACTACCTGGCGAGCTGCCGGACAGTGCCCTCCAGCCGGCTGATCAGCTGCGACCGCAGTGCCCAGACCGCGACCGTGACGGTCAAGGCCGGCGGCACCGCCCTGCAGACCGTGGTGATCTTCACCAACCGAGTGCCTACCGGTGAATTCAAGGTGTGCAAGGTTGCCGGAGCCGGCGTACGGATCGGCACCCGGGTGCACTTCACCGTCAACGGCGAGGCCATCACCGTGCCAGCCGGACCGGCACCGGGCGGCTACTGCGTCATCGCCGACCAGTTCCCCCTGGGAACGCAGGTCACCGTCATCGAGCAGATCCCTGCCGTAGAGCATGTCTCGGCGATCACCGCGTCGCCGGCTAAGCGGCTCGTCAGCGCCGACCTCGCCACCGGCACAGCGGTGTTCGACGTGGGGAGGGGATTCACTGAGGTGACGTTCACCGACACCAGCCCGTAGACGCAGAGGTCGCGGCGCTAGCCAGCGCTCCCACTCTCGCCGCGACGAGCAGCATGCTGAGGCCCTCGCCCAGGTTAGGCGGGGGCCTCAGCCTTTTGCCTCAGCACCGACGAGCCCCCCGACTTGGTCATCATCGTGCCCAACCCGGGCCGAACAGCTCCGGCTCAGCCCGCAGCGGCGCAATATCGGCCAGGCAGTCCCCGCCCAGCGCTAACGTCACGGCCAGGTCTGCGATGATCTTGCCAGGATCGCGCACCGCCCGCGGCGACGCCACCGGGCCAGTTCGGCTGACAGACCCTCCTCCAGCCGCACCGCCCGCAGCGTCGGGTCAGCAGCACGGCACCAGCGTAGGACACGATCCCCGAACCGTCAGAGGACACTGCGATCTTCGGGCGGCGGCCTGTATTCTCCCGCTCCCGGGCGGATGCTGGAAGTTGCAGCTCGGCATCGCCCGGATCACTCAGCCGCTGGCCGCCGGCCTGCGAGGGAATCTATCGATTCGTGACCGCGATCAATAAGGACACCCTCCGGATATCCGTGACCCGGGAGGCAGCGTCGCCCAGGACCTCGCGGAGAGCAGACACGCCGCGTTTTGTGTGGCTTTTCACCGTGCCGCGGCTAATGCCCATGGCCTTCGCGATATCGGCCTCGGAAAGGTCTCCGTAAAACCGCAGCAGGACCGCCTCCCGCTGGCGGGCCGGCAGCTCTCGCAGCGCGGCCACAACAGCACAACGCTCAATAAGAGTAACGACTGACTCCTCGGTGCCTGAATCCAGCGGCGGAGCCGGCGCGTACTTATCCTCGACGGCGCGCCGCCGGAGCACGGACCTAGAGCGGTTGACGACAGATTGCTGTAGATACGCCCCGGCCTTACCGGTGTCGCGCAGCCGGTACCAGGCGCCGTACAGGCCCGCGAAGGCGTCCTGCACGACCTCTTCCGCTATTGTGACGTCGTGGACGAGCATCACGGCAACCTGAACGAGTGACTGGTAATACGCGTCGTACAGCTCGCAGAGCGCCATGTTCGGATCCGCTGATGGCGCGCCTGCGACCAGAGCGGGATTACAAGGGCCAACTCGCATCGGATTCACTACCCTCCCTTGCGAAACACCGTCACAATGGGACCCAGCACGGTCTGAGCGGCTTAGCGACCCCGGGTAGAGCGCCTCCGCCGCTCTCGTCCCGGCCGACTGGGCGCCGGTGCGCGCGAGAGAAACTCCGAACCCGCAACGCCGCTAACACACGCAGACGTGCTGACTGCCAGGGTCCGGAGCAGAATTGTTATCACAATAACTCAAAGCGTGCGAGATGCGAAAGACCTAATCGTGAGAAATACGAAAGTTCCAGTTATCCAGCTGTCATATCGTTTCACTCGCTTGAAGTGGAAGGATTGAGCGCATTGGATACATGCATGATCGGACCTCAAGCGCGCATGACGCACATGATCGCCCTACAATAGGTACATAGAGTGACATTCTGGACTGGCAGGTAATGGAGCCGTATTGAAGTACATTACGCGTGCTGGATGTGTGATTTCATGCAGGGGATCGGCCGTCTCGGCGGCCCCCCGCAGGCCAAGATCGTGCTCGCCGGTGACGGGTGTGGCCGCTACCCTGCTCGCGGGCGGGTTACCGGCCGCCGGCCGCCCACGGGTCGTAGTCCACCTCGAGCGCCTCCTGCTGCGGGCGCTCATCCTCGGGTACGTGCTGCAGGTTGATGCGGATCCGGGTCCACGTGTAGCTGCGGCCGCGCATGGAGTCGACCAGGATGTCCTCGGGCGCCAGGTGCCGGGACACCTCCGGGTGACGAGCCTTCCACCGTTCGAGCCCTTCCATGGCCTCTGCCTTCGTGGCCGCGCGGGCGACCTCGATCAGCGGCATGGACGACCGGCGGCGGCCGGTCGGCCCGGCGGACTTGCCCGGTGCGGGCGGCGGGACGGCGGCCGGCCGTGGGGGCCCGGTTGCAGGCTCCGGGCGGCCGGCTGCTGGCCGTGCGGTCCCGGCTGCTGGCCGAGCGGTCCCGGCTGCTGGCCGTGCGGTCCCGGCTGCTGGCCGAGCGGTCCCGGCTGCTGGCCGTGCGGTCCCGGCTGCTGGCCGAGCGGTCCCGGCTGCTGGCCGAGCGGTCCCGGCGCTGCGGCGCTTGGACGGCTGGACCCGCGGCTCCTCGCCGGCCTGCCGGACGAAGTGCGGCGGCCAGGGAGCGTCCGGCAGCCCTGCGGCCTCGTCGCGGCCCGCGAGCTCGATGAGCGGTTCGATCGAGCCCGCGGCCTCGTCCATCCCGGCCCACGGGTCGCCGATCTTGGCGAACCGCTCCGGGACCATGTCGATGGTGAACCGCGCGGGGTCGCAGCCGGGGACTTCGTCCCAGCTGAGCGGGGTGGACACCCGGGCGTCTGGCACCGGGCGCACCGAGTACGCGGAGGCGACGGTCCGGTCCTTGGCGTTCTGGTTGTAGTCCACGAAGACGCCGTGCCGCTCTTCCTTCCACCACTTGCTCGTCGCCTTGTCCGGCGCCCGGCGCTCGATGTCCCGGGCCAGCGCGACGGCCGCGCGGCGGACGTCGGCGAACGACCAGCGCCGCTCGATCCGGCAGTAGACGTGGAAGCCGCGCGAGCCCGACGTCTTGGGCCAGCCGGTCAGGCCGAAGCTCTCCAGCGCCTCCTTGGCGACCATCGCGACGTCCAGGATCTGCTCCCAGCCCACCCCCGGCACCGGGTCGAGGTCCACCCGCAGCTCGTCCGGGTGATCGAGGTCGGTGGCGAGCACCGGGTGCGGGTTGAGATCGATGCAGCCGAGGTTGGCGGCCCAGGCGAGGGCGGCCGCGTCGCGGGCCACGACCTCCTCGGCGGTGCGGCCGGACGGGAAGCTCAGCTCGACCGTCTCGATCCACGACGGGCGGCTGCGCCGGCGCCCGCTTCTGGAAGAACGCCTCCCCGCCGGCGCCGTGCACGAATCGCTTCAGCACCATGGGCGGCGGCCACGCCGCGCAGCGCGCCGTCGGCCACCGCCAGGTAGTAGCGGATGAGGTCGAGCTTGGTGTGCCCGGTGGCGGGAAAGAAGACCTTGTCCGGGTTGCTGACGCTGACCTGGTGACCCGCCACCTCCAGGATCATCTTCTGGTCAGCCATGGGCGCTACTTTACGTGACGCAGTCCCAGGTCAGGCGGCTGCCGGCGCGGCCGCGCGGCCGCGGGGGCCACCCGCGGGCGTAGCCGCTGAAGATGATGGAGCGTTTAGCAGGTGATAGCAGATCAAACGCTCCATCGTGAGGGACGGGCCGCCGGCGCGGGCCGCCGGGCGCGGGTCACCGGCGCGGGCCGCCGGCGGGCGCGGGTCACGGGCGCCCTAGCCACCCTGCTCGGGTCACTGGGCCAGGCTCTTGGTGAGAATCTCGGCGAGGTCGAAGTTGACCGGCTCCTCGAGCTGGGCGTAGGTGCACGACCGGGGTTCCCGGTCCGGGCGCCAGCGGACGAACTGGGTGGTGTGCCGGAACCTGGGCCCCTCCATGTGGTCGTACCGGACCTCGACGACCCGCTCCGGCGACAGCGGGACGAAGGACAGGTCCTTGCCCGCGTTCCACCGGCTGCCCTCCGCCTTGCGCGGAGTCCGGGTGCCCGCCTCCTGCTTCGCCCAGTTCCACGGGTGCTCGTCGAACGTGGTGACCAGCGGCTGCAGTTCGGTGAAGAGCTCCTTCCGCCGCGCCATCGGGAACGCGCCCACGACACCGACGCTGGCCAGGTCGCCCACGTCGTTGTACAGCCCGAGCAGCAGCGATCCGATCGCGTCGTCGCCGCTCTTGTGCACCCGGTAGCCGGCCAGGACGCAGTCCGCGGTGCGCTCGTGCTTGATCTTGAGCATGACCCGCTTGTCCGGCTGGTAGGTCACGCTGAGCGGCTTGGCGACCAGGCCGTCGAGCCCGGCGCCCTCGAACTGGCTGAACCACGCGGTGGCCTGGTCCCGGTCGGTGGTCAGCGGGGTCAGGTGGATCGGCGACCGCGCCCCGGCGAGGGCATCTTCCAGCGCGGCGCGCCGCTCCGCGAACGGCCGCTCGGTGAGGTCGGTGTCGCCCAGCGCGAGCAGGTCGAAGGCGATGAAGTGCGCCGGAGTCTGCCCGGCCAGCAGGTCCACCCGGCTGGCCGCGGGGTGGATCCGCTGCAGCAGGGCCTCGAAGTCCAGCCGCCTGCCCTCGGCGTCCGGGATGACGATCTCGCCGTCGATCACGCACCGCTCCGGCAGGTTCGCCAGGACGGCCGCGACGACCTCGGGGAAGTAGCGGGTCATCGGCCGCTCGTTCCTGCTGCCGATCTCCACCTCGCCGGAGTCCCGGAAGATGATCGACCGGAAGCCGTCCCACTTGGGCTCGAAGCAGTAAGGACCGACGGGAATCTGGTCCACCGACTTGGCCAGCATCGGCGCGACCGGCGGGTTCACGGGTAGGCGCATGACCCCATCTTCCCTGGTGCGGCGGGTACCGGCGCCCGCTGGTGCCGCTTACCGCGCGCTTTCTCGTGCCTGGCATGGGCTCCGTGCGGTGCCAGCGGCAGGCTCGCGGCGCCGGGTGGCACCGGGTTCAGCCCTCTCGGCCGGCGAGCCGGGTTCAGCCCTCGCGGGTCACCTCGGCCGGATCCTTGTCCTCCCGCAGCCCGCGGTAGGACGGCGCCCGCATCCGGCCCGCCGACGTCCATCCGGCGAAGGCCACCTCGATCACCAGCCGGGGCTCCACCCACTGCGCGTCCCGCGCGTGCTCGGCCGGCACGGACGTGCCGAACGGCGAGGTCGCCCGGCGCAGCGGCGCCAGGCGCTCGCCGAGCATCCGCAGCTGCTGCTCGCTGAACCCGGTGCCCACCCGGCCGGCGTAGGCCAGGCCGGTCTCGGTCTGGACGCCGACGAGCAGCGAGCCGACCTGCCCGGCCCGGCGGCCCTTACCCGGCCTGATGCCGCCGACCACCGCCTCCTGGCCGAGCACGGGCTTGACCTTGCGCCAGTCCGCGGACCGGGCGCCGGGCTGGTACCGGGCATCCAGCCGCTTGGCCACCACCCCTTCCAGCCCCTGAGCCACCCCGGCAGCCAGCACGTCCTCGCCTGCCACGTCGGTGAACGCGGGCGGGACCTGCCAGGACGGCCCCGCCAGCCCCAGTCCGTCCAGCAGCTCGCGCCGCTGCCGGTACGGGAGCTCGGTCACGGGCCGCCAGTCGAGGTACAGCAGGTCGAACGCCAGGTAGGTCACCGGGGTCCGCCGGGCCAGCTGCGCCGCCTCCGCGGCCGACGTCACGTGCATCCGTTCCTGCAGCGCCTCGAAGCTCGGCCGCCCGCCGTCGAAGGCCACGATCTCGCCGTCGAGGACGAGCTGCCGCGGGCCGACCGCGGCCCGAGCCCGCGCAGCTCCGGATAGGCGACGGTCACGTCCTTTCCCGAACGGCTGACGAGCCGGAGCAGGCGGCCGCCGCTCAGGTAGGCGGAGGTACGCACCCCGTCCCACTTCATCTCGTAGGCCCAGCGGTCGTCGCCGGTTGGCAGCTCCGAGCCGGTGGCCAGCATCGGCGGCACCCACTCCGGCAGCGGCACCCGTTCGCGGTGCAGCATCCAGTCGTCGTCGCGGGTGCGGTACAGGGTGTAGCCGCCGGACAGGCGGCGGCCGTGCAGCACCACCTTGACTTCGCCCGGCTGCCACTTCACCACCTCGTAGCGGCCGCGGTCCCAGATCGTCATGGTTCCGGCGCCGTACTCACCGCGCGGGATGACCCCGCTGAACCCGGCGTAGTCCAGCGGATGATCCTCGGTGTGGCGGGCGAAATGGTCGCGGCCGGGATCTTCGGGGATACCCTTCGGCACCGCCCACGAGACGAGCACGCCGTCACGCTCCAGCCGCAGGTCCCAGTGCAGCGCGCGGGCATGATGCTCCTGCACGACGAAAATGCCGCCGGCGGCAGCAGCGGAGGCCGAGGCGCCGGCGGGCGGCATGGGCTCCGGCGTGCGCGCGGCATTCCGCTTGCGCCGATATTCGTCGAGGCTCACCGGCCCGGCCTCCCCGGCTCACGAAGCACGCGGGCCGGCCAGAGCGGGTCGCTGCCGCCGCGCGGATCCCTTCACTAGATGATCCTTTCTTACCCGCTCCCGGCCACCGGCCGCGCCACTGTCCGGGGCGCCCGCGTCGCACTACTGTGAGTCCACTAAGGACCGGGACGCCGGGGACGGCACCGAAGGGGGCCAGGACGTGACAACTCCGCAGAACGAGGCCTCGCCGGGGCAGGCCGATGCCCCGGAGGGGCAGGCCGATGCCCCGGAGGGAGAGTCCCGGGTCTTCCGGGCTGGCGGGATCTCCTATCTGCACATTCCCGCCCGGGACGGTCGGCAGTCGGCGGCCTTCTACCATGCGGTGTTCGGCTGGAAGGTGCGCGACGACCCGGAGTCCCCCGCTTTCGAGGACGGCACCGGGCACGTGATCGGGCACTGGGTGACCGACATTCCGGTCGCCGGGGAAGCGGGCGTGCTGCCCTACATCTACGTGGACCGGGTAGACGACACCCTCTGGCAGGTCAACGAGCACGGCGGCGAGGTCGTCAAGACGCCGTTCCCGGAGGGTGACCTGTGGGTAGCGACCTTCCGCGACCCGGCAGGCAATGTGCTCGGCGTCTGGCAGCGCGGCCCGCGCGAGTGACGTGACGCCGGCCGCCGCCTGGCAAGATGATCTTGTCCTAGAGCTGCGTTCGCGCCTGCTCGATCTGCTCGTCGAGGAATCGCCCGTGCACGATCCGTCCGCGAGCCAGCGCCGGATCTGCCTGCACTTCGTCCGGGTCTCGCTCGGCGTCCGCCAGCACGCTGGTGCCGGTAAGCAGGCGGCGCGGCGGGATCCGTTCATGATCTTGTATGTGGATCATGACCCGTATCTGCGCTGGTGGCGGGTGTGGTGGCCGTACCGGGCGTGGCTGCGGCGGGTGTACCGGATGCAGCGGGATGAGTACGGGCCGGCGGCGGAGACGCAGCGGGTGCGGGTCGCCTACCGGGCGGTGCGGACGGCGGTGCCGCCGCTCCCGCCATACGGCCCGCTTGACGAGCGGCCGGGGCTGGACCTGATGGAGGCGTGCGACCGGCGGGCACTAGCACCGGAGGCGGCGGCACTCCGGCCTCGGCATCATCGCGCGCAGTCGCTCCTAGCCCGCCGGGCCGCGACTTGATGGCCGGCAGGCGCGCTCCCTCGATGTTCGGGTCAGGCACGTAGCGCTGGAGCCAGGCCGGGCTGCGCCACATGACGGTGCCGCCGATGGCGAGCAGCGCCGGCACGAGCACGAGCCGGACGAGGAAGGCGTCGAGGAACACCCCGGCCGCAAGGGTGAAGGCGATGGCCTTTCACCGTCGGGTCGTTCGTGATCGTGAACGCGACGAACACGAGCGCCATGATGAGGCCCGCAGCGGTGACAACCCGGGAGCTATGCGCGAGTCCGGTCCGGATCGATCCGCGGGCGTCGCGGGACCGATCGAACTGCTCCTTGATCCGCGACACGACGAAGACCTCGTAGTCGTTCGACAGCCCGAAGATGATCGTGAGCACGATCACGGGGAGAAAGCTGAGCGTGACGCCCGGGGTCACGCCGAGGAGCTGTTTCGCCCATCCCCACTGGAACACCGCTACCTCCGCCCCGAGTGCGGCGAAGACGGAGAGCAGGTAGCCGAGGACGGATTCGAGCGGCACGAGCGGTGTCCGGAGGGCGAAGGTCAGCAGTACCAGCGCGAAGCCGATGATGACGGCGAGGAGGATCGGCAGGTCACTGGAGATCTGGTTCGAGGTGTCGATGGCCGAGGCCGTCGAGCCGCCGACGAGGACGCTCGCGCCGGTGCGCTGCTGGATGCCTGGCGCGAGGCCGCGTATGTCGCTCACGAGTGTCGCGGTAGCGGCGGCGTTCGGCCCGCTGCGGGGAATCACCTCGACGACGGCCAGCGGCGCCTTCGCCGAGAGCGTCGAGGTGGTGAGGACGCCGGGCTCGGGGGCGAGCGCCGCGTCGATCTGGCTGACCGCGCTGCTCGCGTTCTGCGCGTTGACGTCGGCGACGACCAGCAAGGGGCCGTTGAAGCCGGCGCCGAAGTTGCCGGTGATGAGCGTGGTCGCGGCCTGGGAGCTTGATGTCGGCAGATCGGCGCTGGCCGGCAGCCCGAGGCTGAGGCGGAGCGCGGGGAGCGCGACGAGCGCGAGCAGTGCGATGACCGCGATCGCGAGCGGTGTCCGGCGCCGCACGACAAGCGCGGCCCATCGCTGGCCCGCGGGCACCGCCGCGCCGGGCCGGGCGTGGCGGCGTCCGCGGCGGGGGCGGGGGCGGCGCGACGCGAGGACCTTGCCGCCGGCGAAACCGAGCATCGCCGGGAGCAGCGTGAGGGAGATGAGGAGCGCGAGGAGGACGGCACCCGCGCCGGTGAAGCCCATCACCTCGAGGAACGGAATCCCGGTGAGCGCGAGGCCGCACAGCGCGACGACGACGCTGAGCGCCGCGAAAACGACCGAGCTGCCGGCGGTGCCGACGGCGCGGGAGACGGACTCCTCAGGCGCCATCCCGTCCTCGAGCTGGGTCCGGTGCCGGTGCACGATGAACAGCGCGTAGTCGATCCCGCAGGCGAGTGCGAGCATCAGCGCCACGGTGACGGCCGCTGAGGGACGGCCCAGGTCACGCCGGCGCGAGCCGACTCAGCGCGAAGCCGTGACAGCCATCGTCAGGCACCATCCGCTGGCAGGACGGCCGGCAGGCCGAACCGCGGGAACAGCTCTGCGTCCAGGAACGCCGCGATGTGCCGGATGCCTCCCGCGCCGAACCCGAGCACCTGCACCGAGTGCGCATGCTGGCGGCCGTCGGTGCCGCGCCGGTACGACGCGATCGCCAGCTGGCCGTTGGCCGCGACGGGGATCCCGTGCCAGGCACGGTGCGCGGGCGGGATCTTGGACGTCAGGAAGCCCTCGACCGCCGCGCGGCCGCTGAACCAGTTCAGGAACGGCGGCATCTCCAGGACGACGTCGTCGGCGAGCAGCCGCCCGAGGCCGTCGGTGTCGGCGTTGACGAAGGCCGCGACGTAGCGGTCGAGCATCTCGCGCTTCTCGGCTTCCAGCGGCTCGGCCACCTGGTCCTGTGCCGGTGCCACCTGAGCGAGCTGAGCGTGCGCCCGCTGCAGCGCGCTGTTCACCGCGGCGGTCGTGGTACCCAGCAGGCCGGCCACCTCGGCCGCGGACATGGCCAGCACGTCACGCAGAATCAGTACCGCACGCTGCCGGGCAGGCAGGTACTGCAGGGCCGCGATGAAGGCGAGCCTGATGCCGGCCCGGGACGCGACGATCGCGGCCGGGTCGTCCGGCGCGGGATCCAGCATCGCGTCCGGCACCGGCTGCAGCCACGGCACCTCGGGCCAGGCTGACCAGCGGCTCGGCCGGGTCGTCGCCCGGGCTGCCGAGCCCGGACGGCAGCGGCCGCCTGCCGCGGCCCTTGAGCGCGGTCAGGCAAGCGTTGGTCGCGATCCGGTACAGCCAGGTGCGCAGCGATGCCCGGTCGTCGTCGAATCCCGGATACGCCCGCCAGGCCCGCAGGTAGGTCTCCTGCACCAGATCCTCGGCCTCGTGCACCGAGCCGAGCATCCGGTAGCAGTGCGCGAGCAGTTCCCGCCGGAACGGATCGGCCACCTGAGCGAAATCTGCGCTGCTCGGCATCGCCGCCACCTTAACCTGACCGCCTAGCTCCTCGTCACGGCGCGCAGCTCGGAAGCAGGGGCCGGGGCAGCCGGTGCGGCGCTGCCCGATGCGCCGCGGCCGGGAAGCCACAGGGCGGCCACGGTCCCGCCGAGCGACAGCAGCGCCGCGGTGCCCGCCGCCCAGCCGAACCCGTGGCTGAACGCCTCCGGCGAGGCGTAGCCGCCGGTCGCGCTGAATACCGCGGCCGCGATCGCGACCCCGAACGCCCCGCCGAGCTGCCGCAGCATGTTGAAGGTGCCCGAGGCCTTGCCAATCGAGACTGGCGGCACCGCCCCGATGACCGCGTTCTGGGTGGCAGGCATGGCCAGCGAAGCGCCGCACCCGGCCAGCAGCATCGGCGCGATCATCGCCGGATAGCCGAGACCGGGCTCCGCGATCAGCGCGACCCAGCCGAACCCGGCCGCCTGCAGCAGCAGCCCCCCGACTGTCAGCGGCCGCTCGCCGATCCGGTTGACCCAGGAACCCGCGAGCGGCGCGACCAGGGACACGGTGACCGTCCACGGCGCCAGCCGCAGCCCGGCGCCGAGCGGTCCGTAGCCGAGGGCGGTCTGCAGGTACTGCGCGAAGAAGAACACCGAGGCGAGTATCGACGCGAACGTCAGGAAGTTGGCGGCGTTGCCCGCGGAGAACGCGCGGGACCGGAAGAACCGCATCGGCAGCATCGGCTCCGCGGTCCGCAGCTCCCAGGCCACGAACCCGGCCAGCAGCAGCGCCCCGGCGGCCAGCGACGCGACCACCTCGGCGCTCCCCCAGCCGGCCGTGTTGCCGCGGATCAGCCCCCACACCAGGCCGGTCGCGGCGCCGGTCACCAGCAGCACGCCGCCGGCATCGAGCCTCACCCTCGGCCCGAAGCTCTCCTCGATCCGGGTGACGACCAGCGGGATGAGCAGCAGCCCGATGGGAACGTTGAGCCAGAAGATCCACTGCCAGGCCAGTCCCTGCACCACCGCGCCGCCGACGATCGGCCCGGCCAGGATCGCCAGCCCCATCACCCCGCTGAACACGCCCAGCGCCCTGGCCCGCCGCTCCGGCGGGTACGCGGCGCTGAGCAGCGCCATAGCGTGCGGCATGAGCATGGCCGCGCCCGCGCCCTGGACGGCACGCGCCGCGATCAGCCAGCCGATGCCCGGGGCGAGCGCGGACGCCGCCGACGCGGCGGTGAACAGCCCTATCCCGGCGACGAACAGCCGCCGCCGCCCGAACCTGTCGCCGAGCGCAGCAGCGGTCATCAGCAGCACGGCGAGGCTCAGCGTGTAGGCGTTGACGATCCACTCCAGCTGGCCGATCGATGCGCCGAGGCTGCGCCGGATGGTGGTCAGCGCGGTCGTCACGACCAGGACGTCCAGGCCGGCCATGAACGCCGCCACTGACGTGAGGACGAGCACCCACCGCTGCGCCGGCGTCGGGGAGATTTTGTTCCTGCTGGTACGCACGTGACCCTCCAGGTCGCGGATCTGATCGGGGACGTTCACCGGTACGTACCTGGCAGGGGGCGGAAATTCATCGGCATCAGGCAAAGTGACGCCATCGGCAGCCGGCGTGCCGCCCTGGGTCTCGCCGTGCCGCCATCCGCAACCGAAAGGCCGTCGCATGACCGCACGCCGGGCACTGCTATCCAGCCGGGGCCGGAAAACATTCGCGCTGCTCGCAGCGCCGGCGCTGGTTTCCCTGCTGTGCGCCGGCCTCACCGCGATCCCGGCGGCCGCCGCCGGGACGGCCGCCGCCCGCGCAACGACGACAGCGGCGACCGCAATGACCACGGCGGCCGCCGCGACCAGCCAGCTGTCCAACCAGCTCGTGGACGGCGACGGCTCGGCAGCGTCGTGCAGCCAGTCGGGGTACGACGAGACCACCGACCCCGGATGGACGATCACGTCCGGCGACCCCAACCTGGTCTGCTACACCAATGACGGCGGGTTCCCCGACTCGTCGGCGCCAGGCGCGCAGCCGGGCAACGGGTACTTCACCGGCGGCCAGCGCGGCAGCAGCTCGATGACCCAGACGGTGAACGTCGCCGCCGACGCCGCGGCGATCGACGCCGGCACCGCCACCTACAACCTGTCCGGCTGGCTGGGCGGGTACAGCAGCCAGAACGACAGGGCCGACGTGGTGGCCACCTTCCTCAACTCCTCCGGCGGCGCGGTGGGCAGCACCCAGATCGGCCCGGTCACGGCGGCCGACCGCGGCAACACGTCCGATTCCTGCAGCGCTCCGCCGCCGGCATCATCCCGTCCGGCACCCGGTCAATCCGGGTGGACGTGAACTTCATCTGGACCGCCGGGCAGACCACCGACGGCTACGCCGCGAACCTGTCGCTGACCGTCAGCCCCGACATCACCCCGCCGCAGCTGATCGTCCCGCCCTCCACTGTGCCCGCCTTCGACCACGTCTTCCTGGTCTACATGGAGAACCAGAACTACTCGGCCACCAGCAACACCACCGACGGGGGCGCTGGCATCATCGGCAACGCGCAGGCGCCGTACATCAACAGCCTCGCCAGCGCAAACACTCTGCTGACCAACTACCACGCCTCGACGCACAACTCCGACCCCAATTACCTGTCGATCGCCGGCGGCGCCACCTTCGGCCAGACGGCGGGCAACGGCAACACCAGCAACTGCATCTCGACCTGCACGATCACCAGCCCGAGCCTCGCCGACCGGGTCATCGCGGCGGGCAAGACCTGGAAGCAGTACGCGCAGAGCGCCAAAGGCAACTGCGACACCAGCCAGCACGGCTACTACTACCCCGACGACGTGCCGTTCGGCTACTTCCAGGACATGAAGAACAACCTGGCCTACTGCCAGGCGCACTGGCAGCCGCTGACCCAGATGTTCACCGACCTGAAGTCCGCCGCGACGACGCCGAACTTCGTCTGGGCCGACGCCAACGACTGCAGCGACATGGAAGCCTGCGGCATCGCGGCCGGCGACAGCTGGCTGAGCAGCACCCTGCCGAAGATCTTCAGCTCGCCCGCCTGGACGACCCAGCGCTCGCTGCTGATCCTCACCTGGGACGAGGACGGCAACAACTCCCCGGGCGGCTTCGGCCCCGGCCAGACCAACCAGGTGGCGACCATCCTGGCCGGTTCGCAGAACACGGTGAAGACCGGCTACCAGTCCGGCGCCCGCTACGACCACTACAGCGTGGCCCGCACCATCGAGCAGGCGCTCGGTCTGGCGCCCATGACCAGCAACGACAAGTACGCCAACCCGGTCAACGACGCCTTCCACTGACCGCGCCGCCGGGCTGCCCCGAGCCGCCGCGGCATTGCCCGCCGCCCCGGCCCGACCCTACGATCCTGGGCGTGAGGTCTGCGAACCCGCGCCCGGGCCGGCTGCGGCCGGTAACCGCGCTCGCCGCCGTCCTCCTCGCCGTCTCCGGTCCCGCGGCGGGCACCGTGACCGCCTCGGCCGGGACGGTTTTCCTTCCCCCGAACGCTACGGCGTAGATCACGCTCGGCCACGCCCGCCTGCACCGGTGCCAGGCAAAACCGCTGGCCTACTGCGGCCAGGTCGCAGTCCCGCTGGACTACTCCTCGCCGGCCAGCCCGGACATCGGTGTCGGCTTCCGCTGGCTGCCCGCCACCAGCCACGCGACCGGGACGATCGTAGCCGTGGAGGGCGGGCCCGGCTACTCCTCGACCGGCTCCGAGAGCCTGTACGTCGCCCGTACCAGTCCCGTCACCCAACTCCATGATCATCTCGACATTGCACACGGTACGACCACAGAACCCGGACAAACCGGGCGGGTTTTTGGTCGTAACGTGTGTAAAGTTAAAAATGATCTTGATTTGATTCAGGTGAGGAGCCCACCGGGGCTACATTGATAGGTATGTCAAGCAGGGACGACGACGCCCCGGCCGACGCGAGCGGCGAGCCGTGGCAGAAGCAGCTGACCGCGCTCGGCGGGTTCATCCGGATGCGGCGGCGGCTGGCTGACATGTCGCTGCGCGAGATGGCCAGCCTCACCAGCGTCTCCAACGCCTACCTCAGCCAGATAGAGCGCGGGCTGCACCAGCCGTCGCTGCGGGTGCTGCGGTCCATCGCGCAGGCCCTCAGCATCGCGCCCGAAGAACTGCTCAGGCGGGCGAACTTCATCCCGGCCAGGGACGGGACCAGCGCCGCAACGGGCGGCGACGCCGCGACCGGCGAGGACGCCGCCGGGCCGCCCGACACCGAGGCGGCCATCGCCGCCGACCCGCGGCTCACGCCCGGGCAGCGCGAGGCGCTGCTGAACGTGTACCGCAGCTTCCGCGACTCGGCTGACTCGAGAGAGCGCGTCCGCTAACCCGTCGGGCTTTCGCACGTCACGTGGCGAGTCAGCCCGCAGATTCCGGTGCTCCGCCGAGCGGCGTGCGATGCGCCCAGGATGTACCGTTGCTAAAATCCCTCGTCGCGCTTGCGGGCGGCAACCGCTACCGCTTCGCGTTCTACCGTGGGGGGAGTGAGTCGCTGTGGCTTTCCGTTTTAACCCGCCACCCGGGTGGCCGCCCGTGCCCGAGGGTTTCGTCCCGCCGCCTGGCTGGCAGCCGGATCCCAGCTGGCCGCCACCCCCTCCCGGATGGCAGCTCTGGATCCCGGAGGGCATGCCCGGCGCCAGCTCGGGAGCAGGCGGGGCCGGGCCGGGCGGCTACTACCAGCTGCCGGCCGGGAGCGGCACCAACGGCTTCGCGATCGCCTCGTTCATCCTGGGGATACTCGGCCTGTTCACGATCAGCGCCGTCCTCAGCATCATTTTCGGCATCATCGCGCTCGTGAAGATCCGCAACGTGCCGCAGAAGGGGAAGGGATTCGCCATCGCCGGGCTGGTCCTGTCCGGCATATGGCTGGCAGCGCTGGCGGTCCTGATCGCGGTGACCGCCACCATCACGGTCCACGGCTCGGTCCACGGCTCAGCCAGCGCAGGCCCGGTGATCCAGCCTGGCAACACGAGCATCTTCGCGCTGCGCGTGGCCGACTGCTTCGACTACCCCCACGCCCAAAGCGTCAGCTCGATCACCGCGATTCCGTGCACGCAGCGGCATGACTCCCAGGTGTTCGCGCAGTTCGACGTGACCGGCTCCAACTCCAGCTACCCGGGCGCGACCCTGCTCAAGAAGCAGGCAACCAGCGGCTGCAACGCGCGGATCGCCGGCAACATCGACAAGTCGAAGATCACCAACACGATGAGCGTGCGGTTCACCTTTCCGCTGCCAGGATCCTGGGGTCTCGGCCACCGGATCATCAGCTGCCTCGTCGTTGACCCGACCCCGGACCTGACGTCCTCGCTGCTGGTCGCGAACCCGTGAGGCTGATCCCGGCGGGGCCCCGTCCCCCCGACAGACTCCCCCCAGCAGACCCCCCGACGGCGCGAAACCCCAAGGGACGCGCTTGACATAGTTAGCGCCCTCCGCTTGACACAGCTAGCATTGTTGCGTACTTTAGTTTGCATACCTACAAGGCAGAATCTCAAGGAGCACACCATGACCAGCCCGCAGGAGCGGATCGCTGAGGCCGTCCGCTTTAGCCAGGAGACAGTGAACACCACCGTGCGCACCTGGACCGACAGCGTGCAGAAGCTCGTCACCAACCTCGACGTAAAGTCCACGGTTCCCACGCTCGACGACCTGGTGGACCGCTCGTACGCGTTCGGCGTGCAGGTCCTCGCCGCGCAGCGTGACTTCGCCAAGAGCCTGATCGCCTACGCCGGGCCGCTGACCGAGACGATCAGCTCCGCGCCGAAGAAGGCCGAGCGCTTTGTCCTCCGGACCGAGCGCACCGCGGCGAAGAAGGCCGAGGGTGTCGCGGCGAAGGCCGAGGACGTCGCCGCCAAGGCCGAGGACATCGCCGAGCAGGCCGAGCGCACCGCCTCCAAGGCCCAGCACTCCGCCAACGCGCGCAGCCGCACCACCAAGAACTAAGCACGCACAGCACACAAGGCCCGGCACTGCGGCTCCCTAGCCGCTGCGCCGGGCTTTGCCATGCACCCTGACTTCATGATCAACTCGACTGTCCATGCGGAACGCCGACAGCCGCGGACCTGAGCGAACATACCGAACAGGTCAGCCGTCAGTGAAGGTCAGCGCGGGCGGGCCGGCGCCGGGACTGGCATCACATCTGGCGCATCTTGATGTAGCGCTCGACGTCCTCCCAGCTCGCGTAAATGACCGCGCCCGCCGCGCCTGCGCCCAACAGCAGCGCCCACCGCCACCAGTTCATCCGGACTCCCCTCAGCCGCGCGAGTTATGTCCTGACGTTATCCCTACCCAGCCACGCGCGGTCACAGCAGGTCAGGCCGGCACCGCAGCATCCGGGCAAACCCGCGCGACCAGCGTGCTCAGCGTGGCGCCGAGCGGGGCATCGATGGTCGCCAGCGCCTGCTCGTCGCCGCGGGTCGTGCCCTGGTTGACGATCACGACCGGGATCGCCAGCTTCGCCGCGTGCCGGACGAACCGGTAGCCGGACATCACGGTCAGCGAGGAGCCGAGCACGACCAGCACGGCGGCCCGCTCGACCAGCCGGTAGCACTCGTCCACCCGCGGCCCCGGCACGTTCTCACCGAAGAACACCACGTCGGGCTTGAGCACGCCGCCGCAGCTCTCGCAGCCGGCCACCCGGAAGCCGGCCACCTCGTCGTCGGCCAGCGCCGCGTCGCCGTCCGGGGTGATCTGCGCCGCCCGCGCCGCCCGCGCCGCCCAGGCGGAGTTCGCCGCGCGCAGCCGCTGGTCCAGCCGCGGCCGCGGGGTGCGCTCGCCGCAGCCGAGGCACACGACGCGGCTCAGGCTGCCGTGCAGCTCGATCACTCCCCGCGCGCCGCCCGCCTGGTGCAGGCCGTCCACGTTCTGCGTGATGATCCCGGCCAGCAGCCCGTGGCGCTCGAGTTCCGCGACGGCGCGGTGCCCGGCGTTCGGCGCGGCGCTGGCCACGTGCCGCCAGCCGAGATGGCTGCGCGCCCAGTACCGCTGCCGGGCCGCCGCCGACGCCGTGAACGCCTGGTAGGTCATCGGGTCGCCCCGCCGGGCCAGCCCGCTCGGGCCGCGGTAGTCCGGGATGCCGGATTCGGTTGACAGCCCGGCGCCGCTGAGGATGACCACGTCTCCGTCGGCAACCAGACTGACGAGCATCCCGAACGGCCAGAGGCCGGTCTCGTGCCCGGCTGTCATGAGGCCGGGCGGGTGATCGGCGGCGCGGCGCCGAGCCCCGTGCTGCGCGCTGTCCACCGACTGGGTCACCCCTTCATGCTGCCACCCGCCGGTGAGTGCGGCGGCCTGGCCGCGCTGGCACCGTCGCCCGGGTGGCAACGTCGCCAGCTGGTGGTGTCCGCAGTTGAGACAGCGCCGGGTGCCGCCGGACCTTGACATCGCCGGCGCGGCCTGCGGGAGGATAGTTGCACGAGTGACCGGACGAGGGAGCCCGATGATCTTCATCACCGCCAAGTTCAAGGTGAAGCCCGAGGACGCGGACAACTGGCCGCAGATCAGCGGCGAGTTCACCAAGGCGTGCCGCGACGAGCCCGGCTGCCTGTGGTTCGACTGGTCGAGGAGCGTTGACGACTCGGAGGAGTATGTCCTGGTCGAGGCGTTCCGCGACGGCGCAGCGGGAGCGGCCCACGTGCAGTCCGAGCACTTCAAGAAGGCGCAGAAGGACCTGCCGCCGCACCTGGCCGCGACGCCCAGGATCGTCAACTTCGAGGTCCCGCAGGACGACTGGTCCGAGCTCGGCGAGATGGCCGTCCCCGGCGACCAGGCCTGAGCCCGGCACAGGCCGGGCCACGGCGCGGGCTGGGCCACGGCGACCAGGCCTGAGCCCGGCACAGGCTGAGCCGCACCCCTGGCCGGGCCACGGCGCGGGCCGGGCCACGGCGACCAGGCCTGAGCCCGGCACAGGCTGAGCCGCACCCCGGGCCGGGCCCCGGCACGGGCCAGGCCCCGGCACGGGCCGGGCCCCCGGCGCGGGCCGGGCCCCGTGCCTGCCCGGCGTCGATGCCTACTCTTACCCCTGGGTGGGTGAAATTAGGCATCGATCTTGGAGATGCGCCGGTCCCTGGCGGCCGATCCCGGACCGGTCCCCTCGTCAGACCGGCAGCAGGCCGATGGCGGCCTTGGCGCGGGCCAGGGTGCCTGCTGCGAGCGACCGGGCCTGCCCGGCGCCTTCGCGCAGCGTCCGCAGCACGCTCTCCGGGTCGGCGGCGAGCACCGCATAACGGTCCTGCAGCGGGGTGATCAGGGCGATCACGGCGTCGGCGCAGGACTCTTTCAGCTCGCGGTAGGACGTGACGCCGGCCGCCGCCTGCTCCGGGGTGGTACCGGTGCAGGCGGCGAGGATGCCGAGCAGGTTGACGACCCCGGGCCCGGCGTCGGTACCGGGCTCCAGCCGGTGACCGCTGTCGGTGACCGCCCGCGCGATCTTGCGCCGGACCGTGTCCGGCGGGTCCAGCAGGTGGATGACGCCGGGTGCCTGCGGCGGCGCCGACTTGTCCATCTTGACCGCCGGATCCTGCAGGTTCATCACCCGCGCGGCCACCGCGGGCGTGACCGCGCACGGCACGACGAACGTCTGCCCGTAGGCGGCGTTGAACCGGATGGCCAGGTCGCGGGCGAGCTCCAGGTGCTGCCGCTGGTCGTCCCCGACCGGCACGGTATCGACGTCGTACAGCAGGACGTCGGCGGCCTGCAGCACCGGATAGGTGAGCAGCGCCGCGCGGACCGACTGGTGGCCCGCTGACTTCTGCTTGTACTGGATCATCCGCCGCAGCTCGCCGTCGTGCGCGGTGGCCTCGAGCAGCCACAGCAGCTCGGCGTGCGCGGGCACGCTGCTCTGCACGAACACGGTGCACCGGGCCGGATCCAGGCCCGCCGCGAGCAGCAGCGCGGCCTGCTCGAGCGTCTGCGCCCGGACGGTGGCCGGGTCGCGCGGAACGGTGATCGCGTGCAGGTCGGCGATGCCGTACAGCGTGTCGGCGCCCCTCTGGTCGGCCACCCAGTGGGCGATGGCGCCCAGCAGGTTGCCGAGCGTCAGGCTGCCGCTCGGGACGACGAGGGAAAGGGCTCGGGAGCTGGCCATGCCCGCCTCCTGCGGGTAAGGGCATGCCCCGCGCGCAGCTCGCCGGTGCCCGTCAGGCCGCGCCGGGGCGGCCATGTGGTCGGGGAGATGACACCGAGGGCCGCCGGGTCAGGCGGCCCGCCACGGGTACGGGCGAACGGACGTCACGAGGACAAGGGTACCGGCCCGGAACCTGCCACTCCAGCCCCGGACGGGGCCGGACGCACCCGCGGGTCCGTTACTCCAGCGACACAGGCCGTCCGGGCTGACACATGGTCCCGGCCGGGCAGTACCAGGTCATCACGTCGATGGCCAGCCGTCCCGCCCGCACGGCGGGGTCGGCCTCGGCGAGCCGCCGCGCCTCGCTGAGCGACCCGGTGCGGTAGAAAGCCAGCCCGCGGAGCGACTCGTCTGGCTGGTCGGTGACCGGGCCGTTGGTGACGACCTGGCCGGCTGCGCGCAGCTGTACGTGATAGGCCACGTGCTCGCTCTGGATCCGCTCGAGGATCTCGTCGTCGTAGGACGGCGCGTCCGCTGGCCTGCGGAGCATGACGAGCTCGTACGCTTCAAGGCTCACACCTGGCATTGTGGCACCGCCGGCGCCCGAGGGCGCCGCGGGCGCGTGCACCTGGCGGGCCCGCCAGGAGTTCCGCGCGCACTCGGGGGTGCACCCGGACCTGACCGAGTCCGACGGCCATGTCCCCTGGGTGACGGCCACCTCCGGCGCGGCGATCACCGTCCCGGAGGTGAACGGCCCGGCCGGCTGGGCGCGCGTCGACACGCGAACGCTGGCTCCTGGCGGCCTCGGTCCGCTACATCCCGGCACCCTGACCCGGAACGGCTGAAACCACCCGAACGGTCGGAAGTCCGGCTACGCTGTCGGAGGCTGGTGGACATCCGAGGTCGCCCAGCTCAGCGCGGAGCGGAGGCCTTCGGTGACGTTGACCAGCCCGACCCCCGATGCGGCCCGCCAGCCCTGCCCGGGCACCTACTACTGCTCGCGCCGCGGCATCTGGTACACGAAGCCCGCGCTGCGCGGCTGGCTGCACCTGGTGTGGTTCGGGGTGTCGCTGGTGCTCGGGATCCTCCTGGTGGCCGGCGCGCGCGGGCCGGCCCGGGTCACCGCCGGCGCCATCTACGCGACGAGCGTGAGCGCGCTGTTCGGGGCCAGCGCGCTGTATCACCGCGGCAACTGGTCGGAGGCCTGGCGGCGGCGGCTGCAGCGGCTGGACCACCTGATGATCTTCTTCCTCATCGCGGGCACGGCAACCCCGGCTTTCCTGATCGCCATGCCAGGGACGCTGGGGCTCACCTGCCTGATCGTGGTGTGGACGCTGGCGATCGCGGCGGCCTCGGTCCACATGGCGTGGATGAACGCGCCCGAGCTGCTCGTCGGCGGGACGTTCGTCGGGCTGGGCTGGGCGGCCGGTATCGCGATCCCGGGGGTGTGGATCCACGCCGGCGCGTGGCCCGGGGTGCTGGTGCTGGCCGGCGGCCTGCTCTACACCGCCGGGGCGATCTGCTACCGGCGCCGCAGGCCCGATCCCATCCCGTCGGTATTCGGCTACCACGAGGTGTTCCACGCGTACGTGTGCGCCGCCGCCAGCTGCCAGTACGCGGCGATGGCACTGCTGCTTCGCTGAGCCGGGCGGGGAGGACAGGGTGAGCGGCGCCGCCGTACAGTTCTGTCCATGGCGGACGAGGTGTCGGTACCGGGCCGCGGTGGCGAGACACAGTCACCCGGCGAGGTGCGCGCGTCGCATGAGGACAGGGACCGGGTCGTCGAGGTGCTGCAGGCGGCCGCGGGTGACGGCCGGCTGACCGCGGAGGAATTCGAGGAGCGGCTGGGCGCGGCCCTGACCGCGCGCACCCACGGCGAGCTGGCGAGGCTGACGACGGACCTGCCGGCGGCCGCGGGCTTCGCGGGGGTCGCGCCGGCACCGGAACCCAAGGACGTGGTCCGCATCGACCTGCGTTCCGGCAGCGCGAAGCGCGACGGCCGCTGGGTGGTGCCGCGCCGGATCGAGGTACGAGTCACGAGCGGTCACGTGACGCTGGACTTCACTCAGGCCCTGCTCTCGCAGCCGACGCTGCGGATCGACGCCGACGTCAGCAGCGGGAGCCTGACGCTGGTGACGAAGCCCGGGATGATGGTTGACACCGACGACGTGGCGATCCGCAGCGGCACCGTGCGGGTCCGCGCTCCGTGGGGTCCCGAGGTGCCCGTCACGCTGCGGATCGACGTGTCGGGCAGGGTCGGCAGCGGGGTCATCAGCGTGCGGCCGCCGAGGCCGCCGCGCCGTACCTTCTGGCAGTGGCTGCGGCGCCGCCCCCGGCGCCCCGCGATCACTTCCTGAGCGGGCGCGGGCCCCGGATGGGGCAGGGCGCGCGGGCCCCGGATGGGGCAGCGGGCGCAGGCCCCGGATGGGCAGCGGGCGCAGGCCCCGGATGGGGCAGCGGGCGCGGGCCGCGAGTGGGGCAGCGGGCGCGGGCCGCGAGTGGGGCAGCGGGCGCGGGCCCCGGATGGGGCCGCGACCAGCAGGCGGCGCCGACGCCCGCGCTCCCGTCGGAGCGGCGCGCGGGCTTGGGACGGGCTACGACCAGGCACGGGCCGGGGGCACGAGCCAGGGAATACCGGTTCCTGCAATCGTGTTCCACTGGGCGGTGCTTCAGGCTCCACGCCAAGAGGAGGCAGCCATGAAGGTACGCAGCTCGATCAGGTCGCTGAAGCGGATACCGGGCTCACGAGTGGTCCGGCGGCGCGGGAAGGTCTTCGTGATCAACCGCCTCAACCCCCGCTGGAAGGCCCGCCAGGGCTGACCGATGAGCGGGTGCGCGAAAGCACCCCGATAACGAACGTGGCGCTGGCAAATTGCCGGCGCCACGCGCCGTCTCAGCCAGCCTTCTCCTCGCTGCGCAGGACGCCGCGTCCGCAGTCGCACGCCGCCGCCTCTGCCCGCTCGGCGCCGCCGCCTTCTCTGCCCTCTCGGCGCCGGCACCTCCCCCGCTCCGCGCTGCGGCTCCTCCTCCCCCCGCTCGGCGCCCCGGCACCTCCCTGCCCGGCTGGTTCATGATCGATGGAGGATTCCTTGGGTCAGGTGACGAAGGATCTTCCATTGATCATGGTCGGAGCGCGATCAGGGGCGGATGATCAGGCAGCTGCTGGTCGCCACGGCGAGAAGCTTGCCGTCGGGGGCGGTCAGCCTGGCTTCGGCGAGCGCGGTTCGCTGGCCCAGGTGCGTGACGGTTCCCACGCTGGTGACCCGCCCGGTGCCGGTCCGGATCGGGCCGAGGAACTTCACCGACAGGTCCAGGCTGGTGTAACCCACGCCGGCCGACAGCATGGTGTGAACGGCGCAGCCCGCCGCGGAGTCGAGCAGCGTGGCGTACACGCCGCCGTGCACCGAGCCGATCGGGTTGTAGTGGAATTCTGCGGGATCAAGCGCGAACTCGGCGCGCCCCGGCTCGACAGCGACGAGCTTGAAGCCGAGGGTGCGCGCGATCGGCGGTGCCGGCAGCTCGCCGGCAGCGACTGCCCGCATCAGGTCCAGCCCGGAGCGCTCCCGCGCCGCGGCGGCCGAGATCAGCGGGTCATCCCAGGTGACGGTTCGCTCTCGCCGCTGCTTGGGGGCGGAGTCGTTCGGGAAATCTTGAAAGGGCATGACCCTAGGCTTGCATGTCACCGAACCGGCGCCACCGGGCGCAGGCCGATGAAGGCGGCCATGACGCGGATCTGGTGATCAAACCAGACATCGCGCGCGTCGATGACGTTGTTGAGCTGGCCGAAGAGCTCGAAGCTGAGCGCGCCGAACAGCTGCTCCCAGGCGATGAGCCCGCGGGCCATGGCCGGCTCGCTTACCGGTGCGGCCAGCGCCTCGGCCATCCGTTTCAGCTCGGCCCGCAGATCGGCCGGGAGGGGGGTCCGGGCATCGTCGCTGAGCAGTCCGGCGGCCTGCGCGTCGGCCAGGATGCGGCCCAGGACGAAGCCTGGCCGGCTGGCCGGGCCGATGGTATCGGCGGGCGCGGCGTAACCAGGCACCGGACTGCCGTAGATCAGCGCGTACTCGGGGGTGTGGGCCTGCGCCCAGGCCCGCAGCCCGTGCGCCACCGCCACCCAGCGGCCCATCGGGTCGGCGCGGTCGGCCACGGCTGCGTCGGCGGCCTCGGCGGCCTCGCCGATCGCGTTGTACGCGTCGATGATCAGCGCGGTGAGCAGGTCGTCGCGGCTGGCGAAGTAGCGGTAGACCGCGGACGAGACCATCCCGAGGTCGCGGGACACGGCCCGCAGCGACAGGTTGGCCCCGTCTTCGGCCAGGTGCCGGCGGGCCGACGCCTTGATCTCCTCGGTCATCTCCGCCCGCACCCGGGCCCGGAGTGAAGCAGCGCGCGGTGGCATGCCCGAAGTATCGCACACATTCGAGAGCAGTGCTCTTGACAGTGACTGCTGATTCCGCGATGCTTGAGCCGAACAGAGAGCAATGCTCTCAAACGAGACTAGGAGATGCAGATGTCACTGCACGTGATCGTCGGCGCCGGCCCGGTCGGCAGCGCCACCGCGACCCTGCTGGCCGAGCGGGGCGAGCAGGTCCGGGTGGTCACCCGGCACGGTTCCGGCCCGCAGCACCCGGCGATCGAGCGGGTGGCCGCCGACGCCACCGACGCCGGCCGGCTCACAGCGCTGGCCGATGGCGCCGCCGCGCTCTACAACTGCGCCAGCCCGCTCTATCACCGCTGGTTCACCGACTGGCCGCCGCTGGCTAGCGCGCTGCTCACCGCGGCCGAGCGCAGCGGGGCGGTGCTGGCCACGGCCAGCAACCTGTACGGCTACGGGCCGGTCAACGGACCCATCACGGCGGCCACGCCGCTGGCCGCGACCCAGCCCAAGCTCAGGCTGCGGGCGCAGATGTGGCGCGATGCCCTGGCCGCGCACGAGGCCGGCCGGATCCGGGCCACGGAGGTGCGCGGGAGCGACTACATCGAGGCGAACTCGATCTTCAGCGTCGTCTTGGCCAAGCCGCTGCTGGCCGGCAAGCGCGCCTACGTGCCCTCCGCCCTGGACGTGCCGCACAGCTGGACGTCGATCGCCGACGTGGCGAGGACCCTGGTCACGGCGGCCGGCACCGAGCGGGCCTGGGGGCAGGCGTGGCTGGTGCCGACCAATCCGCCGCTGACCGTCCGCGAGATCAGCACCCGCTTCACCACGCTGGCCGGCAAGCCGGCGCCGAAGCTGACCTCGCTGCCCTACGCCGTGCTCTGGACCAGTGGCCTGTTCTCCGCCACGCTGCGAGAGCTGCGCATCACCAACTACCAGTGGACCCGCCCGTTCGTCCTGGACGCCGCGCAGACCGAGCAGGCGTTCGGGCTCACCCCGAGACCGATCGACGAGGCCCTGGCCGCGCTGATGCCCGCGGCCTGACCCTCGGTCCCGGCCAGTACCCGGGCCAGCGGTCCCGAGCCGGCGGTCGCGGCCGGCCCGGGTCAGGCGCTCATGTCGACCGCGTTCACCCGTACCGGTCGGATGATCACGACGACGCGCCCCTGACCCGGCTGGTCGTGCTCGCGGAGGTTCGCGTTGTACTTGGCGCCCACCCGGTCCGCGAACGCGTAGTCGTCATCGGGGGTGATCTCGGCGTCGCCGCGGATCTCGAGGTACCGGTACGGGTTAGCGAGGTCGAGCAGGAGGACGCTCGCGACCGGGTTCGCCAGGAGGTTTTTGGTCTTCTGCCGCGAGGTGTTGAGGGAGATGCCGATCGTGTCGCCGTCGGCGAGGAACCAGACTTCCGACAGCTGCGGACGACCCCCCGGGCCGACCGTGCCGAGCGTCGCAAACTGGCCATCGAGCAGGTCCCGGTGAGACGGGGGGATCGCTGGCATGGTGATTCCTTTCCTCGCTGCCAGGCTACGAGGCCGCTTGTGGCCGGGCCGACGAGACCCTCCCTCCGGGTTTTCGCATACTGAGACGGCAGCGGGCGCTTTTTAGGCATACCAAAATCAAGTGTCCATACTAGGGAGGGTGACCCCGGCGCGCTCCTTCTCCCCTGCGGTGGAGGACTACCTCAAGGCCATCTATCGGCTGGAGAGCGAGGCCGGCGAACCGGTGACGACGAACGCCCTGTGCGGCTGGCTGGGCGTGACGGCGCCGTCGGCATCGGGGATGCTCAAGAAGCTGGACGACCTGCGGCTGGTCGTGTACGTCCCCTACCGGGGCGTGCACCTGAGCGAGGCGGGCCGGCGGATGGCGCTCGGGGTGATCCGCCGGCACCGCCTGCTCGAGACCTTCCTGACGGAGACGCTAGGGCTGTCCTGGGACAAGGTGCACGACGAGGCCGAGGCGCTGGAGCACGCCCTGTCACCCGAGCTGTGCGAGCTGATAGCCGCGCGGCTGGGTGACCCGCGGACCGATCCGCACGGCGATCCCATCCCGACCCGGGACGGGCGGCTGGCCGAGGCGCCCAGCGCGACCCTGGGCTCGCTCGGGCCGGGACAGCGCGGCCGGGTGGCCCGGGTTTCCGACCGTGATCCGCGGATCCTCCGCTACCTGTCGGAGCGGGGCATCGCGCTCGGGGACATCCTCGAGATCCGGCAGGTCCATCCTGACGGGGCCGTGACGGTCCGGGCGCCCTCTGGGGTGCATCTGCTCGACGCCAGCGTGGCCGCCGCCATCAGGGTCGAGGCGGCCCCGTGACCGTCAGTCCCTCGCCGCTCCCGGCAGAAGACACCACCCCCGCCGAACGCAGCCCGCTAGAACTGCTCCTGATCCGTGGCCGGGCGCGGTCCACGCTGGCGATGCTCGGCCCGGCGTTCGTGGCCGCGATCGCCTACGTGGACCCCGGCAACTTCGCCACCAACCTGCAGGGCGGCGCGCGGTTCGGCTACCTGCTGCTGTGGGTGGTGCTGGCGGCGAACCTGATGGCCATGGTCATCCAGTACCTCTCGGCCAAGCTCGGCATCGTCACCGACCGCACCCTTCCCGAGCTGTGCCGGCAGCGCTATCGCCGCCCCGTCACCTGGGGCCTGTGGGTACAGGCCGAGATCATGGCCATGTCCACGGACATCGCCGAGTTCGTGGGCGCATCGCTGGGCCTCAACCTGCTGTTCGGCGTCCCGCTCTTTACCGCCGGGATCCTGACGGCGGTGATCGCCTTCGCGGTGCTGGGCCTGCAGACCCGCGGCTACCGGCAGTTCGAGCTGGCCATCGCGGCCCTGCTGGGCATCATCTTCCTCGGCTTCCTGTACGAGACCCTCCGCATCGGGCCGAGCGCCAGCGGGTCGCTGCACGGCCTGGTTCCGGGCTTCTCCGGCTCTGACAGCGTGCTGCTGGCCGTGGGCATCGTCGGGGCCACCGTGATGCCGCACGCGATCTACCTGCACTCCGCCCTCACCAAGGGCCGCATGCCCTGCCGGGACGACGCCGAGCGGACCCGGGTGCTGCGGTTCGAGCGGCTCGACGTGCTGGTCGCGCTCGGGCTCGCCGGCATCATCAACATGGCCATGCTGGCCGTCGCGGCCAAGCTCTTCCACAATCCCGGGCACGCGCAGATCAGCACCATCCAGCAGGCTCACGCCGGGTTCACCCAGATGGTCGGCGGGCTGGCCGCGCTGGCCTTCGCCGTCGCCCTGTTCGCTTCCGGCGCCTCGTCCTCGAGCGTCGGCACCTACGCCGGACAGGTGGTGATGCAGGGCTTCACCGGTCTCAACCTGCCGCTCGTCGTACGCCGGGCTGTCACCATGGCGCCGGCGATCATCTTGCTGGGCATCGGTTTCGACCCGACCAGGGCACTGGTGGACAGCCAGGTGCTGCTGTCGTTCGGGATCCCGTTCGCCCTCATTCCGCTCGTGCTGCTGACCCGCGACCGCGCCGTCATGGGAATCCACGTCAACAGCCGGCTGACCTCGGCCGTCGCCATGGGGCTGGCCGCCCTGATCACCACGCTCAACATCTACCTGATCTACCGTCAGCTGGCCGGCGGCTAGGCCGCACCGGACCATCTGGCTGGCTATGCCCTTTTTCTCCGTGCGTGGCGCTGGGCATGAGGCGCCCGGACCGGGGAAGATGTCTCGAGTGCGCTCCGACCGAGCGACCGAAGGGGCAGACAAGCCCGAACGGCGCAGCCTGAAGTCTGTGATCCCGCGTCCGCTGCGGCGGGCGATCCTCCTGTTCGTCCTGCTCCTGATCGTCGAGTACCTGGTCATACCGGAGCTCGTGGGCGCCAGCAAGAACCTTGACCTGCTCGCCCGGGTGAACATCGGCTGGATGATCGCCGGGCTCGTGCTGGAGGCGGCGTCGCTGTTCTGCTACGCCCTGCTGAGCTGGGTGCTGCTGCCGCCTGCCGTGCGGCCGTCGCTGTCCCGGCTGTTCCGGATCGACCTGGCGGCTGCCGCGGTGGCACACGTCGTCCCGGCGGGCACGGTGGGCAGCGCGGGGATCGGATACAGCCTGTTCACCTCCGAGGGAGTGCCGGGCACGGACGCCGCGATCATGATGGCGACCAAGGGCATGGGGTCCACGGTCGTGCTGAACGTCCTGCTGTGGCTGTCGCTGGTCATCTCGATACCGCTCGCCGGGTTTCACCCCATCTACATATCGGTCGCCGTCGTCGGCGCGGTGGCGCTGGCCCTGGTGGCCGCCCTCGCGTTCGGGCTTACCCGGGGCGAGGGCCGGGCGAGCAGGATCGTGCACGCCATCGGCCGCAGGATCCCGGGCATGGACGGCGACCAGCTCGAGGCCCTGTTCCTGCGGATCTCGACGTCGCTGCGGGATCTGGCCAGGGACCGGCACATCATGATCTGGTCGCTGGTCTGGGCGGCGCTGAACTGGCTGCTCGACGCAGCGTCCCTGTGGTGCTTCGTCGTGGCGTTCGGCAGTTTCGTGAACCCGGCCGAACTCTTCGCCGCCTACGGGATAGCGAACGTCCTGGGCGTATTGCCCGTCACCCCTGGCGGCCTCGGCATCATCGACAGCACCGCGCCGCTGCTGCTGGTCAGCTTCGGCGTCACCCGGAGCGTCGCGACCCTCGGCGTGCTCAGCTGGCGGCTGGTGAACTTCTGGCTGCCCATCCCCGCGGGCGCGGGCGCCTACATCTCGCTGAAGGTGCCGCGCGGCGGCGGCCTGAAGGCGGCCCGCCACGCGCTCGCCGAGATGACCCGCGGGGGCAGCCAGGGCCAGACAAGCAGGCATTCCCGGGGCGAGACGCCGGGGCGGCCCGGGGGCCAGGCGCACGGGCAACCTGCCGGCGAGGCGCACGCGCAGGCCGACGGCGAGGCGCACGGGCAACCTGCCGGCGAGGCGCACGCGCAGGCCGACGGCGAGGCGCACGGGCAACCTGCCGGCGAGGCGCACGCGCAGGCCGACGGCGAGGTGGATGGGCAAGCCACCTCGGCCCGCCAGGCTGGCGGCGACCTCCGCCGCGACGACCCAGCGCCGTAAGTCCCACCGCCCTGCGGCCTGCCCTCTGGCCAGAGTCCGGTGAACCAGAGTCCGGTGAATGGGACGTGGACCGTGCTATTTCACGGTGGATGGCACATCCACCGCGCTGTCCGCGGGACTCAGTTCCGGTCGAGGCGGCGGATGACGACCTCGTTCAGCAGCAGCCGGATGGCGGCGGCCGCGGGGATCGCCACCAGCGCGCCGACAATCCCGAGGAGTACGCCGCCGAGCAGGACCGCTACCAGGCTGACGATCGCGGGCACCTCGACCGTCCGGCCCATGATCCTCGGGACGAGGAGATAATCCTCGGCTAGCCGGTAAGCGACGTAGAAGACCAGGGTGCCGATCGCGACCGGCAGGGAGACGGTCAGCGCGACCAGGGTCACCACGGCGCCGCCGATGGTCGACCCGATGATCGGGACCAGGTCGAGCAGGGCGACGAACATCCCCAGCAGCAACGGGTAGGGGATGCCGAAGGCGAGCATCCAGAAGTAGGTGCCGGCGCCGGCGATCACCGAGGTAAGGAAGTTCCCCAGTACGTAGCCGCCTACCTTGGCGAGGATCTCGTCGCCGATGAGGATCACGCGGGGGCGCCGCGAGTGCGGCACGAGCCGGTAGGCGAACAGCTTGATCTGGGGCATGCCAGCCAGGAAGTAAATGCTGAGCACCAGCACGGCGAGAAGCGAGGATGCCGTGCTGAGCACGAGAGCGCCCGCGCCGAGGATTCCGCCGATCAGCGTGGTGCCCCTGGTGGTGACCAGGCTGGTCAGGCGCTGCTGGATGTGATACTTGACGTTGAGCTTCCCCAGCTGCGAGTTGCGGTTCTGCAGGTCGTGCAAGTAGTGCGGGATCTGGTGGGCGAGCGCGGTGGTCTCGGTCGTCAGCGGGGGTATTGCCGCGGCGATAAACGCCGCTATCACGCCGACGGAACAGCCGATGACGGTGACCACGGCCGCCCACCGGGGCATGCGGTGACGGGTCAGCCAGCCGACAACCGGATCCAGGCCGGCGGCGATAAAGAGCGCCAGGCCGATCAGGATGAGGACAGACCTGGCCCGGATGAACAGCTCGACCAGACCGTAGGTCACCGCCACGCCGAACGCACCGGTCATCCCGACCATGAACGGGGAGCGCCGGTTGACCGGCCGTCCGGGCGCGCCCAGGCCGCCCGTCTCCTCGGCTACGGCGGCCGCCTCGTCGACGGCCTCTTGTATCCGCTCTTCTGCTTGTGCCTGGACTTCGTCTTTTGACGGGTCCCTGTCTCGAGTCCGGACTTTCTCCTGCGTTTCAGCCTCGGCCTCGGCAGGTCCGCCGTCAGCGGCAGGTGCCACGTCCGTCCGGCCGCCTTCGTCAGCGCGAGGAGCAGCCGCGGTCCAGGTCAGGTCTCCCGCATGCCGGGAACGGCTCACGCGGCGGTCTCGGCCTTCATATGGCTCCCCCTCAAGCTGGCGTCCGGCCTCGTTCAGGTTCGTCCGCGCCATCCGCACGAGGGTACGTAGCGAAGGGCGTACCGCCCGGGTCAGGCCGCGTTCTGGGCGTGTCCGGGCGCGGGCTGGTGGCGCCCGGGGTCAGGGTCGCCGTATCGGCGGCGGGCATGTCCCGCCGCACGATGGCCCAGAACGCGCGGTAATCCCTGAGCGCGCCCCGGAGCGCCTCGGTCCCCGCGTCGGTGTCCTGCCAGGCCGCCGCCAGGGTCGCCTGCCGCTGGCGGACCGAGGCAACGAGATCCTCGACCGCCTGGTCCACCAGGCCGGCCGCCAGCTTCACCGAGCCGCGCGGGTCGTCCACGAACATCGCCAGGATCTCGCTCCACCGCCGGTCAGTACCAGCCGGCTGTGACGCGCCGCCCGCCTCCGCTGGGTACGGCTGATCGTCCGCCGGGTACGGCTGATCGTCCGCCGGGTACTGCTCATCCGCCGCCGAGTGCGGCTGACCCTCCGGCGGGTACGGCTGACCCTCCGGCACGTACGGCTGATCTTCCGGCGAGTACGGCTGATCTTCCTGCGGATATGCCCGGGCCGGTGACTGTGTCTCGCCCGCTCCGCTCACCGCCGGGTTGCCGATCACCACCATGTCCTCATCCGATGGCTCAGCCGGCGGCTGCCACCGCTCCGCAGACCGCATCTCGTCTGGCTGCTGCACCGGGCTATCTCCTCTCGGCTTCCTGGCCGGCCTGCTCGCCGAGCAGGTCGCTGAACAGCGCCCGGTACTGGATCATGGCCTGCCGCAGGTCCTCGGTCGAGGCATTCCCCACGGCCGCGACCTGGCTGATCGCGTACGCCGCGCGGTAATGCTCCAGCGTGCTCGCGTGCTGCACGGACAAGTCGGCCACCATCTGGTCATAACCTTCGGTCGGATATCCCCGGTCTTTCATGACGGAGGTCACCAGAAGCTGGGCCTGGGCGACGGCATCCTGGGGCCGGTCCACGAACCGCTCCTGGATGACCGCCCACCGGCCCGCGTACTCCGCCTGGTCCGCGGCGTTCAGCGGGCGGATGTCCAGGCCCTGGACGCGCCGTTCCCGGCTCGCCAGTTCAGCCTCGGCCTTGAGCTGGCTCTGCTGCTCGCCGACCGCCCGCTCGTATTCCGAGCCGAATAGCCGCTGCAGCCGACGCCGCCGGGCTGCCGTCATTGCCCAGGTCACGAGCGAGGCGACGACGAAGACGGCCACGACGATGATGGCTGCTAGTGCTCCGGTGGACATCGGACCTCCCTGTGCCAGCGTGGTGTCTCACGGCTCCCCCGGACGTGTGACCTCAAACATCGCAAAAGGGGTAACGGGCCGGTCTGGCGGGCGATGAGTTCCGGGCCGGATGGAAGTCTCTCTAGGTGGCAGGCATCCGCAGTGGCGGAAGGCGATCCCCGGCGGCCGGCAGCGGCCAGGGAATGTCACCCCCCCGTGATGTAGTCGAGGTATCCGCCCGTGGAGGAGGCTCACGATGCGGTCAGTGATGCACCACCTCAGCATCGGCGCCGTCCGCGCCGACGCCCTGTTCGTGTCGGCGCTGCAGCGTTCCGGGGAACCCAGCCCCGGGCAGGTCAGGCAAGCCGTCGCCGCGGCGGTACGCGCGTTCGGCAGCCGGGGCTGCGCCGAGCGGGTGGCACAGGAGTTCGGCGAGCACCCGGAGACCGCCGTGGCACGGATGCGCTGGGCCCGCGCGGCGGCTGGCGAGGCGTTCGCCGGCTCAGCGGCGCAGCCGGCCCGCGCCCGGCCGCTCGGTCGGCGTTCGGCTCACCCGGCCGGCCGCGCCGCGTGAGCCGTCACGGCCGTCCGCTACCCCCGGACGGAGAACCGCCGCGCCGCGTGAGCGGTCACGGGCGTCGCTAAGCCCCTGACCGGGAACCCGCCGCGCCGCTCCTCTTCGCGCCGGGGCGCCACGCCAGCGACCCGCCCCCGTGACCTCAGGTCCGCAGCGCTCGGCTGCTAGTCATCGGCCGCGTCCCGGCTCACGATCTCGGCGCGCTGGGCCCGGGTGCGGAACGTCACGCAGGTGCGGTCGGACCGGAACAGGTCGTGCGAATACTCGAAGGCGGTCCCGCTGGCGGTGGACGACGTCCGCGTGATGGCCAGCAGCGGCGCGCCGGCCGGGACGCCCAGCAGCGCTGCCTGATCCGCTGGCGCCCCCGCAACTTCGAGATGCTCGACCACTTCGTCGGGCCGGACGCCGTAGTGCTCCTCGAGCAGGTCGTAAATCGATCCGCCGAGAGGCAGCTCCAGCAGGCCGGGAAACAGGTCTGCGGGAAAGCGCGCCCGTTCCAGGGACAGCGGTATCCCGTCGGCCAGCCTGATCCGCACGATGTCCAGGACCAGGCTGCCGACCGGTACCGACAAGCCCGCCGCGGTCAGTTCGTCCGCCCCCGCCATGGTCGCGGACAGCACCTGGGTACCCGCCTGGAATCCCTGCCGGCGGAGGTATTCAGGCAGGCCGACGACGACGGACAGGTCGCGATCGACCTTCGCCTGCGCGACGAACGTGCCGCCGGCCCGGCCGGGAACCCGGCGGATGATGCCGCTCTGTGCGAGTACCGCCAGCACCTGGCGCAGCGTCGATCGGCTGACCGACAGCTGCACGGCCAGCTCCCGCTCGGTTCCGAGCCGGTCGCCGGTCTGCAGCGCCCCCGAGGAGATCAGCTCCAGCAGGCGGCGGCGGGCCTCTTCGACGAGGCGGCTGTCCGGGACCGCCGCAGGGCGGATGACGTTACCGACCCCGGCGAGGCCCGTGTCGCTGCGCGCTTCCCGCGCCCGGGTCACCCCATCGCCTCCAGCGACTCGGGGATGGTCTGGCCGCCGTCGATGACGAGCGTCTGGCCGGTGATGTACGACGCCTCATCCGAGGCCAGGAACAGCGCCGCGTGGGCGATGTCCTCGATGCTGCCCAGCCGTCCGAGCGGGATAGCAGCCTCCATGGTCCGCAGGTAGTCCTCGCCGAGATCCCCCAGGCCCTCGGTGATGATGTTGCCGGGCAGCACGGCGTTGACGGTCACCCGCGCCTCCGCGAGCTCGAGCGCCGCCGACCGGATGAAGCCCAGCTGCCCGGCTTTGCTTGCGCCGTAGTGCGACCAGCCGGTGTAGCCGGTGATCGGGCCGGTGATCGAGGAGGTCACGATGACGCGGCCGTGATGCGACTGCTCCAGCGCCGGGATGGCCGCCTGCACCGCGTAGATCGTGCCCTTGAGGTTGACGCCCAGTACCTCGTCGAGCTGCTCAGGCGTCATCTCGCGCAGCGGGGCAGCGGGGAAGATGCCCGCGTTGCAGCACAGCACGTCGAGGCCGCCGGCCCGCTCGATGGCCACGGCGACGAGCGCCGCGCAGCTGGCGGGATCCGACACGTCCGCAGGCAGGTAGGTTACCGACCCCCCGCCGGCCGCGGCCGCCGCGGCAAGGTCGGCAGCGGCCTTGTCCCCGGCCGCGGGGTCACGGCCGGCGATCGCCACGCTGGCGCCCTCCGCCGCGAACGCGGCGGCAATTCCCTTGCCGATCCCCTTGGTGCCGCCGGTGACCAGTACCGACCGGCCGCTTAGTGATGTGAACATCGGTGACTCCTCCGCAGTCGTGCAGAAAGTACGCGTGCTTCAGCCGTTGTACCGGGCCAGGTACCGCTCCGCCACCTCACATGCCCCGGCGGTAAAGCCGGCCCGAGCTCGCGGGCGGCGTCGGCGAACCGGTGCGAGCCGACCCAGGCGACCAGCTGCAGCCGGCGCAGCAGGCAGAAGGTCGGGATCTCGGCGGCGTCCTCCTCCGGCAGCGGCAGGACCCGCCGGTAGCCGCGGGCCCAGGCATCGCACAGTTCGGGCACCAGCGGGTCGTGCTCCATGAAGCTGAGCGAGGCGCCGATGTCGAACATGAACCAGCCGAACCCGCAGTCATCGAAGTCGATGACCTGGATGTCCGGGCCGTGCACCAGCAGGTTGGCCAGGCGCATGTCGGCGTGAATCAGGCCGAAGCGCTCCGCGCCCTCGCCGAACCGGCGCAGCCGTTCCCGCATCGTGTCGGCGGCCCGGCCCAGCACCGCCAGCTCTTGCCTGCCCACGCCGATGCCGTCCTGCCAGCGACCCCACCGGCCGCCGGGCCCCACGCAGCTGTCATAGTCCCAGGAGAACCGCACGAAACCCGCCGGGCGAGCCCAGCCGCGCGAGTGCCGGTGCATCCGCGCGCAGATGTCGCCCAGCAGCTCGAACTGACTGGCCAGCCGGCCTGGCTCGGGTTCCGCGCCGGGCAGCAGCTCGAAGAGCACCGCCTGCCGGGTGAGGTCGCCGATCCGGACGTCCACCACCTGCCGGCCGTCCGGTGCCCGGTACACCTCGGGGGTGCGCACGCCCTCGTCCCGGCGCAGCGCCTGCAGCCAGGCCAGCTCGGACTCGATGGCGCCCGGCTGGTGATAGCCGGTGCGGTGCACCCGCAGCACGGCGCTCCGGCCGTCGGCGGGATCGTCCACGCGGTAAGTAGCGTTCTCGGACAGGCTCAGCAGCGAGACAGCGGCCTGACCCGAGAAGCCGAACGGTTCCAGCGCGGCGGCCGCGTACGGGTCGTAGCCGCGCAGGATGTCCTCGGGCGTCTGGGACCCGGGTTCATGACCGGGCGCCCCGGCGCTCCCGCCGGCCGCCTGGGCCCGGCCGGCGGTCATGCCTCGCGCCCTTCGATGCCGGCCAGCAGCCGGGCGATCTCCTCCCCGGCGCGGGTCACGCCCGCGGTCGTTCCGGCGATGTAGATCCGGCCGGAGGCACCGATCATGGTGACGTCCACCAGCGTGTTGCCCGGCGCCGCCTGCTCGGCCTGGTTGGCCGCGACGCCGGCGAACAGCGCCGGCACCATCTCGCAGACCAGCAGGGACTGGCCCGGCAGGATCATCGACGCCTGCCGGGACCGGTTGATGATGACGGCCTGCTGGTCGGTGATGTCCTCGATCACGTCGCTGTACAGCAGCCGGGGCCGCATCTGGTCGGCCGGGCTGCGGCCCAGCCCGGCCAGGATCGCCGCGCCCGCGCGGCCGACCTCCGCCTCGTCGCGGGAGTGGACTTCCAGCACGCCGAACTGGCGCTCGACGAACAGGATGCCCGGCTCGACGCCTGGCTCCGCGCGCAGCGCCAGGTCGGTGACGCGCTCGATCGCCAGGCCGGGCGCCACTTCGACGATCAGCGCGCTGTCGCCCTCGGCAGGCGGGTAGCCGCGCGCCCGGGTGGGCGTGCCGAGGTAGGCGGCGAACTGCCGCTGCAGGCTGGCGATCGGCAGGTACACCCGCAGCTCGGTGCGGCTGGCGACGACGGTCATCGCAGCCAGGGACGGCTGGGCGAGACCATCACTCCACCACGAAGTGCTTGCCGAGCTCGCCGTGCGGCCGCGGGATCACGTGCACGGACACCAGTTCGCCGACGTTGGACGCGGTCTCCGCGCCCGCCTCGGTCGCCGCCTTCACCGCGCCGACGTCGCCGTTGATGATGACCGCGACCAGCCCGTCACCCACCTCCTGGCGGCCGACGATCACGACATTGGCGGCCTTGACCATGGCGTCGGCCGCGGCCAGAGCCGCCACGTACCCCTTCGTCTCGATCATGCCGAGTGCGTTTTGTGCCATCTCGTTCCCTCTCTCCTGCTGGCGGCGCGGTCACGTGCGCGTCGCGGGCTTGGCCTTCTTTGCTGGCGCGGCTTTCTTTGCTGACCCGGCTGGCGCGGCCGGCGCGGCCTCCGACGCGTCGATGGACCCGATGATCAGCGCGTTGACCGGCGGGCGGCCGGGCAGCCAGCCGGCCGCCACCGAGCCCTGGACGACGAGCACGTGTTCCCCCTGGCCGCTGCCGAGCACGTCGAAGGCCACCAGGCGGTCGCCCGAGCCCGTGACCTCCACCTCGAGGAATGCACCGTTCGGCAGGCCGTCGATGCGCCTGGTCGCCCAGACGTTCCCGGTCACCGTTGCTCGCAGCATCACCGCTCCTTCTCGATCGGGACGCCCAGGGCCAGCGCGCGGTCACGCGCCAGCGGGGTCAGCATCGCACGCGGGCCCAGCACCAGGCGCTCGCCCGCCTTCGCCGCCGCCTGCACGGCGCGCTCGGTCACGGCCCCGGCGTTGACGCGGTGCTCGGGCCGCCGGACGGCAGCGGCCAGCGACCCGGCCAGGGTGAACGTCAGCCGGCCAGCGATCAGGTCGGCGCGGCGGGCCGGGTTGTCGGCCAGCCGCACGATGTCCAGCGCGAACTGCCGCACGTCCTCGTCGGTCTCCAGCCGCACTGACCGTACCGACGCGGCCCGGCCGCCGGCAGCAGGCGTCGCCTGCGGGCTGGCGGCCGCCCGGGTCGCTACGTGCCGGGCTGGGGCACGCGCACCGTCGGGGGCGGCCGCACCGGTGCCGTGTGGTTGATGGGCGGTTTGGTGTTCACCGGTGAACACCAAACCGCCCATCAACCACGAGCCAGGCGAAGTGGCCCCGCCGCGTGGCGGCTGTGTGTCCCCGTCGGCGACGATTCCGGCCGGGATAGCCGTCGGCGGTGCGGCCGGCGGTTGCCCCGGTGGCGCATAGGGCGGCACGGCAGTCTGGGTCGGCGCATACGGCGACGCGGCCGCCGATGGCAATACATAACGCGACGCGTCGGCTGACTCTGCATAAGGCAGCGCGGCGGCTGGCGAGGTTAGGTCGGGCGGGACGGCTGACGGGGGTGCATACGAGGGCGCGGGAGCCCCATGGCCGGCCGCCAGGCGGTCGCGCAGGTCCGGCAGCACGTCGGCCAGCACCTCGCGGATGAGCAGACGCAGCTCGGCGCCGGCCTTGCACGGCCGTCCGGCGGCGGCTGGCCGTCGGCCACGGCCGCTGTCACGCCGGCTGCCCCAGCAGCGCGGTCACCGTGTCGGCGGCCTGGCGGACGTCGTCCTCGCCGCCGGACAGGTACACCCGCCCGTTGGCGCCGATCATGCGGTAGTTGACGATCTTTATCCGCGCTGCCTTCTCCGCCTCGTTGGCGGCGAGGATCGCGTAGGACGCCGGCTGCAGCTCGAACACGAACAGCGACTCGCCAGGCAGCACCATCGAGCCCAGCTTGTTGCGGTTCACCAGGAACGCGTGCTGCGTGTCCACGTGGGTGATGATCCGCGCCGCCAGCACGCGCGGCCGGGTGGCGGACGCGGCGGTGACGCCCAGCTCCGCCAGCACGGCGCTGGCAGCCGCCCGCACCGCGTCGGTACTGCCGTGCAGCTCCAGGTAGCCGTACTGCCGTTCCACCACCAGGATGCCTGCCTGCACGTCCGCTTCCTTGATCGCGACGTCGGTCAGCGGCTCGATGTCCAGGCCCGGCGCGATTTCGATGACCTGCGCGGCCATCCCGGCCCGCGGCAGCCGGCCGCGCACCCAGGTGCCGAGGTAGCACATGGTCTGCGGCTGCAGCTGATCCAGGAAGATGAACGATCGCAGCTCGGCCACCGTCATCCCCCGATCAGCTGCTCGAGCTCTTCGATGATCAGCGCCCGCAGCTGCTCGCGGGCCTGCGCGCTGATCCCGGTCCCGGCCTCCCCCTCCTGCGCGGCGGGCCGGTGCCCGTTGGCCGCTAGCCCGCTAGCCGCCGAACGGCTGGCGCCCGGCCCGTTGCCCCCCGAACCGTCCAGGTTCGAGGCGATGGGGTACCCCGGCACCGGGCCCGACGGCCGCTCCCAGACCGGAAGGCCGGCGAAGTCGCCGAACGGCACGCTGTCGCCGGCGTTGTAGGCCACCCGCGTCCAGTTGACCAGGTGCCGTGGCTCCAGGTTCTCGCCGATCGAGCTGCGCCCGACGAAGCCGGTGCCGAGCGTCATCGAGGGCGCCAGGTTCGTGCTCAGCCCGGCGCTGCCGGTGCTGTTCCCGGCGTTGACCGCGATCCGGAGCACCGGCACCCGCGCCGCGTAGCGGAGGATCACGCGCTCGTCGGTGCTGTGGATCGCGGCGGAGTGACCCGCACCGCCGAGCCGGACAACGGCCCGGGCGGCTTCCACCCCGCGGTCGGCGGATTCGGTCCGGGTGACCGCCAGCACCGGGCACAGTTTTTCCCTGCAGAACGGTTCTTCGGTGACGACCAGGTCGATCGGCGCGAGAAGCACTTTGGTCCTGGGCGGCACCCGGAGCCCGGCCCGGTCGGCGATCCACGCCGCGTCCTTGCCGATGGCCTCGCCGTTCAGCCGCCCGTCCGGGAACAGGTAAGCCCGCAGCCGGTCCCGGGCGGCGTCGTCCAGCAGCGCCGCCTGCTGCCGCTGCAGCTCGCGCAGCAGCCGGTCGGCGGCCGTGTCCTCGACGATCAGCACCGACTCGTTGGTGCACAGCAGCGAGTTGTCGAAGGCCTTGCTCTCGGCGATGAGCCGAGCCGCGGCGGCCAGGTCGGCGGTGGCATCGACGAGCACCGGCACGTTGCCGGGGCCGACGCCGAGCGCCGGGTTGCCCGACTCGTGCGCGGCCCGGACCACGGCGGTGCCGCCCGTCGCGACGATCACGTCGGTCACCGGGTCGGACATGAGGGCCTCGACCAGCGGAATCGTCGGCTCGGCCACGACCTGGATCACGCCGTCGGGCGCGCCTGCCGCCTCGGCCGCCGCGGCGAGCAGCCGGGCGGCGTCCGCGCAGCACTCACGGGCCATCGGGTGCGGGCTCACCACGATGGCGTTCCGGGTCAACAGCGCCAGGATGATCTTGAAGAACACGCTGGACACCGGGTTGGTGGACGGCGTCAGCGCCAGCACCACGCCGGCCGGGCGCGGCAGCGCCAGGATCTTGCTCGCCGCGTCGATCCGGGGGCTGACGAAGTCCTCGCCGCGGTAGCGCTCCAGGATCCCGAGCGAGCAGGCCTCGTTCTTCGTCACCTTGTGCTCGACCACGCCGAAGCCGGTCTCGCGCACGGCCCACTCGGCGTAATGACGTGACTGCGCATGCGCGGCGCGCGCGGCCGCCTCGGCGATCGCCAGCACGGACCGGCGGTCGTAGCTCGCGAACGCGCCCGCGGCCCAGTGCGCGCGCTGCAGCATCTGCCGGGCCCGGTAGACCGCCGCGGCGCTGTGCTGGGGCTCGGTTCCCGGACCACCGGGGACGCCGGCCTGCGACGGAGCGGCGGCGGCGTGGCCGGCCGCCCCGGCCTGCGCGCGGCGGGTCATGCCCGGCTCCCGTAAGGCTGGCTCCCGGCCGTGCGGCTCCCAGCCGGCCTTCTGACGGGCTGCCCCCCAGCCCTCCCGTTCCTGACTGCCCCGTTTGCGACGGCCCCGTTCCCGGCCGATCTGTTCCCGGCGGCCCCGTTCCCGCCTGCCTGGCTCCCGGCCGGCCGGCTCCCTGCTGGCCCGCTCCGGGCAGGCCTGCTCCCGCCGGCCCGCTCCCGGGCGTGCGGCGGCCGGCCTCGGCGACGGCCCGGCTGATCCCGGCTTCGGTGCGCTCCAGCAGCTCCTCGCACAGTTCCGGGGTCATCAGCAGCCCGGGTTTGTACTGCAGCACCGACGGGTCGAGCGTGGAGAAGATGGCCCACACCCCGGTCTGGTACAGGTGCCGCATCACGTACTTCGCGCCTTCGGGGTGGGCGAACTCCAGCCCGATGACCACGCCGTTCTGCCGGATGCCGGTGAACCAGCCCGGGTAGCGGCCCTGGATGTCGCGCAGCCCCCGGCCGATCAGGTCGGCGATGTAGTGCACCATCGAGCGGGTCTCCGGCAGGCTGCAGATGTCCAGCGTCTTCAGCGCCGCCACGCAGCCGAGCTCGGCGCCGCCGAAGCTGGAGATGTGCGCGAACCCGTCCTCGGTCAGCCAGCCGGCGCACTGCTCGCTGACCAGCACGGCGGCGATGGGGTACATGCCGCCGGACAGTCCCTTGCCGGTCACCAGGATGTCCGGTGAGAAGCCGTGCTTGGTGATCCCCCACATCTCGCCGGTGCGCATCAGCCCGGTCTGCACCTCGTCGGCGATGTAGAGGCTGCCGTGCCGCTCGCACAGCTGCTTGACCGCCTCCAGGTACCCGGGATCGGGCAGCGGGAAGCCGTAGGTCGCGGGGATCGTCTCCATGATCACCGCGGCCGCGTCGCCGGGCTGCAGCGCGGCGGCCATCGCGTCGATGTCGTTGAACGGCACGTGCACGAACTCGTCCGGCCGGTCCGCGAGGAACAGCTTGGCGAACCTGTCGTCGCCGGTGCCGACGGCGAGGCCGGTGTGGCCGTGGTAGGCCTTGATGATCGACACGATCTTGCGGCGCTTGGTCGCGTGCCGCGCCGTCTTGATGGCGATGTCGATGGCCTCGCCGCCGCCGCTGCCGTACACGACCTTGGCGAGCCCGGGCGGTGCGGTGGCGATGAGCGCCTCGGCCAGCGCGGCGCGCGCGCTGGACGGGAAGTGATGGTTGCCGATGTCGAACGACCGCATGCCGACGGTGAGGGCCTCGACCAGCTCGGGGTTGCGGTGACCGAGGCTGAAGGTGCCGCCGTTCAGGTGGACGTCGATCAGCCGGGCGCCGGACATGTCCCAGATGAAGTAGCTTTCCCGCCGGTCGATGACGAGGTCGATGCCCGCCTCGGACCAGAAATCGGTCTTCCCCGGGTTCCAGAACTCGCGGGACTTATCCAGGACCTCGGCCTTGGACCCGACCGTGAAGACGTCGTAGTCGTACATTCCCATGCCCTCGTCAGCAGGCCGCCTGCGGTAAGCCGCAGCAAGAGCCATCCGGCACGTGATATCAGACCAAATCATCTATCGGTCCGACCCATGAGTCAAGAGGGCACATAAGGCGGATTAGGTCCGACCAAAATCCCGCGAGGTGGTCGATTTGGTATCTTTGGCGGCCGCTCGGTGCTGGGCGGCAGCTGGGGCTGTTTGCGCGGCGGCTCGGGATGCCGTGAACCCGCAGCGGACCGTGCAGGCGATCAGTGCACGGCGGAGCGCTGGGTCTCCCGGGCGGCGTCCGCGAACTCCCGGAACAGCGCCGAGCTCACGTGCGCGGGCCCCAGCATCTCCGGATGCCACTGCACGGCGACCAGGAAGCGGGCGCCCGGATCCTCGACCGCCTCGATCAGGCCGTCGGGCGCGCGGGCCGCCGCCCGCAGGCCCGGCGCGAGGGCAGCGACGCCCTGATGATGCAGCGAGTTGACCGTGATCTCGGTGCCAAGCAGCTCATGCAGCCGGGAGCCCGGCTCCAGCCGGACCGGGTGAGCGGGCCCGTTCCACGCCCCCCTCACCATGTGGCCAGGGCGCGGCGGATTCCGCGGTCGGCAGATCCTGGACGAGCGTCCCGCCCAGGGCGGCGTTCACCACCTGGATGCCGCGGCAGATGGCCAGCAGCGGGAGGTCCCGGTCCCGGGCGAGCCGGACCAGCCGCGATTCGACGGCATCCCGGCGAGAGTCCACGCCGGCGGTGTGCGGTTCTGGTGCCGCGCCGTAGACCGACGGTGCCACGTCACCGCCGCCGGTGAGCACGAGGCCGTCGATCCGGTCCAGGATGGCGGCCGCGCCGACGGGATCGCCGCCGACGGGGATCAGCACCGGGGTCAGCCCGGCGGACTCCAGCGTCTGCAGGTAGTTCTCCGCGACCGCCTGGTGCGGCAAATCCACGGGGACGTCACGCACCACCGTGGACCACGCGGTGACGCCGACGACCGGCGTCACCGGGCTGCCCGCCCGGCCCGGTCCCGCCCGGGGACCCCGGCGGTAACCACGTTCACGCCATTTCCGCGTAGCGCCGGACTTCCCACTCCGACACCTGCTGCCGGTACTTCTCGGCCTCGAACCGCTTCATCAGCGCGTAGTGCTGGACGAAGTCCGCGCCGAGCATCTCGCGCGCCGCGGCGCTGTTCTCCAGCAGGCCGAGCGCCTCCTCCAGGGACTGGGGAACCGACTCCAGCTCGCTGCTGGCGTACGCGTCGCCTTCGAACGCCGCCGCCAGCTGCATCTTCTGCTCGATTCCGGCCAGGCCGCCGGCCAGGCACGCGGCGATCACGATGTACGGGTTGGTGTCGGCGCCGGGCAGCCGGTGCTCCAGCCGCGCCTCGGCCGGGTGGCCCGCGATCGCCCGCAGGCCGGTGGAGCGGTTCTCGTAGCCCCAGCTGACGCTGGTCCCCGCCCAGGAGTAGGGGGCAAACCGCTTGTAGGAGTTCGGCGTCGGCGCGAACAGCGCGGTGAACTCCCGCATGGTGGACAGCACGCCGGCGGTGTACCGTCGGCCCGGCTCGGACAGGCCCTCGGCCGGGCCGCCGGAGAAGAAGGCATTCGCGCCTGTGCCGGATTCCCCGGATTCCCAGAGCGACTGATGGACGTGGCAGGACGACCCCGCCCAGTCCCGGCGGGGCTTGGCCATGAACGACGCCATCAGGCCGTGCTGCGCCACGATCTCCTTGATCCCGTTCTTGTAGATGAACGCGTCGTCGGCGGCCTTCAGCGCGTCGTCGTAGCGGATGTTCAGCTCGAACTGCCCGGGGCCGGTCTCCGGGTTGCACGCCTCGACCCTGACCCCGGCGATGGCGAGCTGGCGGCGGATTTCCCCGAGCAGCCCCTCGTCGAGGCTGCCGCCGTAGACACCGTAGGTGTAGGGCCGGGTCCGGATCGGCTCCGGCTGCCAGCCGGCCTGCTTCAGCTCAGCGAGATCACCGCGGAAAAGGTAGAACTCGTACTCCACGCCGATCTTCGGCTCGAAGCCGTGCGAGCGGGCGCGCTCGACCAGCCGCCGCAGCACGATCCGGGAGTCAAGCGGCACCTCCTCCCCGCCCGGAAGGCGGAAATCCCCGAGGACGCCTACCGTGCCCGGGTGCCACGGAAGGCGCCGGGCGGTGCCCAGATCCGGCCGGACGAAGATGTCGGGGAAACCCTGCTCCTTGCGCGGGAAGTACAGCGGATATGCCGCGCTGCCGGGCGGCTCGACCAGTTCCTGCCCCTCGTCCGTGTCCTCGGAGTGCGTGATCACGTAAACCACGTCGCTGAAGGGAATGCCATGGTCGATCTTGGCCAGGAAGTCCGCCAGCGGGAACCGCTTGCCGCGCCAGATCCCGTGCGTGTCACCCCCGCCGCAGACCACGGTGTGGACGCCCTCGGTCTCGCACCACCGTGCGAACTCGGCCCGGCTGTCCGGAATGTCAGGCATGCTCGCGATCAGCTCCCGTCCGTAAGATGCGCTCGAAGTAGCGGATCCGCTCCCAGTCGGTGACGCATTCGTGCTGGAACGCGGCGAGTTCCTGCCGGCCGAAGTTGACCAGGTGCTCGTGCACCGCGCCGCCGAGCGCCGAAGCGGCCAGCGAACTGGCCGCGAACAGGTCGAGCCCGTCGCGCAGCGTGGCGGGGACGGCCGGCAGCTCACGGTCGCTGTAGGCGTCCCCGTCGTACGGGTCGCCGCAGTCGAGCTGCCGCTCGATGCCGTCGAGTGCGGCGACGACCGTGGCGGCGCAGGAGAGGTACGGGTTGACGTCGGCCCCCGGGATCCGGTTCTCCACCCGCAGCGACTCGCCCTCGCCCACCACCCGGTAGCCGCAGGTCCGGTTGTCGCGTCCCCACGCGACGACGGTGGGGGCGAAGGACGCGCTCTGGAAGCGCTTGTAGGAGTTGACGTTCGGCGCGAACAGCCAGATCAGCTCCGTGGTGTGCGCGAGCAGCCCGGCCAGGAACGACCGGCCGAGGGCCGACAGCTCGTTCGGCGACGCAGGATCGGGCATCCGCGCTCCGTCGCCGGCGTCCCACACGCTGGCGTGGATGTGGCACGACGACCCGATCTCGGCGATGGAGGGCTTGGCCATGAACGTCACGCTCTGCTCGCTGCGGTGCGCCATCTCCTTCACGCCGTTCTTGTACAGCGCGTGCCGGTCGGCCATCTCGAGCGCGCCGGTGTAGCGCAGGTTGATCTCCTGCTGGCCGAGCCCCCATTCGGACTTGGAGAACTCCACCTCAATCCCGGCCGCGTTCATCTGCCGCCGGATCGTCTCGATGAACCCGTCGCTGCGGGTGGACTGGAGGATGTGGTAGTCGGCCCGGTAGTACGACACCGGCTCGAGGTCGAGGTAGCGGCGCGCCCACGCATCCGCGGGCGGGTTCCGGTAGAGGTAGAACTCCAGCTCGGTCGCCATCTTGAACCGGAGCTCGGCGGCCGCCGCCCGTTCCACCTGGCGCCGCAGGATCGACCGCGGCGCCACGTCCACCAGCCGGTCGCTATCCTCTTCGTACGCGTCACAGATCACGATGGCGGTCGAATCGAGCCACGGCACGAGCCGGAACGTCGTGAGGTCGGGAACCATGCGGAAGTCGGAGAAACCGGTGCGCCAGCTGCTCAGCTCGTAGCCTGGCCGCGGATCCATGTCCATGTCCACGACGAACAAGTAGAGCGAGGCGTGCAGCCCCTCCGACCGCAGCGCCGTCTTCAGGAAGCTGTCCGTGGTCACGCGCTTGCCCATCAGTCGGCCCCACAGGTCGGGCACCACGCACAGCACGGTCTCGATTCCCTCGTCGCGCAGCCGCTTCTCCACCGCTGCCCGCTGGTCGTCGTCGTCCACGGTCCTGCCTCCCTTCCCTCGCTCCCGAACGGCTCCGCTGCCGGCCACTCCGTCAGGAAGTCTCGAAATACCGGCGGTGCTCCCACTCGGTCACCTGCTCGCTCTCCCACTCGCGCCAGAGCCGGAGCTCCACCTCCCGGGACAGGAGGTAGTGGCCGGTGAACTCCGCGCCGAGCAGGCCGGCCGCGACCGGCGAGCTGCGCAGCGCGGCGATCGCGTCGGCGAGCGTCGCCGGGAGGCGCGGGAACCGGCCGTCGGCGTACGCGTCGGCGGTCGCCGGGGCGGGGGGCTCCAGCTTCCCGGCGATGCCGTGCAGGCCGCCGGCCAGCATGGCGGCGATGGCCAGGTACGGGCTGACATCCGCGCCGGGGCGGCGGTGCTCGAGCCGGGCGCCCCTGGCTGACCCGGTGATCGCGCGGATGGCGGCGGTGCGGTTGTCCGTTCCCCACGAGGCGGTCGCCGGGGTGAAGTTTCCCGGCCGCAGCCGCCGGTAGGCGTTCACCGACGGGTTGAACAGGACGCTGAAGTCCGGCATCGTCGCGAGCTGCCCGGCCAGGTAGTGCCGCGCGAGCGGGGACAGCCCGCCGTCCGGCCCGGCAAACAGGTTGGCGCCGTCCCGCCACAGGCTCTGGTGGAAGTGGCAGCCGGATGTCGGCGCCCCGGCCCGCCACTTCGGCATGAACGTGGCCACCGAATCCCGCTCGCCGCACAGCTCCTTCAGGTACGCCTTGGCCCGGGCCGCGTGATCGGCCGCCTCCAGCGCGGGGGCATGGGCGAGCGCGAACTCCACCATCCCGTGCCCGAGTTCGGTGTGGACCGACTCGACCGGGATGCCCACCGCCGCCATCCGCTGGAAGAAAGCCTGGGCGAGCGGCCGCAGTTCCCGCAGCCGCAGCGAGCTGTAGGCATTCATGGTCCGCCCCAGCGGAGCCAGCTCGCCCTGCCGCCCGGCGGCTGCCAGCTCGTCGTCCCGGTGCACCACGCAGAACTCCCACTCCGCCGCGAACCTAGCCTCGTAGCCGAGCTCGGCGCACCGGCCGGTCACCGCCTGAAGGACCGTGCGCGGCGCCAGCGGGAACCGGGCGCCGTCGGCACCGAAGAGATCGCACAGCACCGCCGCCGTCGCCTCGCACCACGGCAACGGCCGCAGGGTCGCCATGTCGGGCCGCAGCGCCAGGTCGGGATATCCGTTGGCCGCCGACGACGCGGGGCTCTCGTAGACGTCGTCGGCCTGCGTGAGCCCGAACATGATCGTGCACATCGCGGCTCCGGCCGGGGACAGGGCCTTCGGCGCCGAGACCAGCTTCGCCCGCAGGCCGCCGTCGAGATCGGGTATCTCCAGCTGGACCAGCCGCACGCCCTCCAGCGCCGCGCACGCGTCTGGCTCCTTCGTCCGGGCGGCGCCGCGCCCCTCCGGCTCGCTCATGCCAGGGCCAGCGTCCAGCCGCCGTCCACGACGAGGTCGGTGCCGGTGACGAACGCGGCCTCGTCCGACAGCAGGAACTGGCACGCCGACGAGACGTCCGCGACGGTCCCGAGCCGCCGCAGCGGCGTCCGGTTCGCCATCCGCTCGGCCCGCGCCGGGTCCTCGTCGTACAGGGGCTGGATCATCGGGGTGAGGATCGCGCCGGGGCAGATGGTGTTCGAGCGGATCCGCTGCGGGCCGTACTGCAGGGCCAGCGCCCGGGACAGCGAGATGAGGCCGGCCTTCGAGACCTGATAGGCGTCCATGGGGTCGTCGGAGGTCCGAAGCCCGGCCACGCTCGCCACGTGGACGAAGGCTCCCCCGCCGGTGCGCCCCATCAGCGGGAGGGCGTGCCGGCAGACCAGCATCGCGGCCGTGAGGTTAACGTCCAGCACCCGCTCCCATACGCCGCGGTCGATACTGGCGACCGAGCCGTCCCGGTCGAACCAGCCGACGCCGGCGCCGTTGACCACGTAGTCGAGCCGGCCGCAGGCGGCGAAGACCTCGGTGAGCGCGGCGGCGACCTGTGCCTCCTGTGTGACATCGAACCGCCAGTAGGTGCAGTCACCGGCCGCTTCCGGGCCGGGCTCCGGCGGCTCCTTCAGGTCAACCGCGAACACCCGGGCGCCGGCCCGGCTGAGGTCGGCGGCGATCCGGCTGCCCATGCCGCCGCCCGCGCCGGTGACAAACGCGACCCGGCCGTCGAACGCCCACCGTGCCCCCATGCTCAGCCCGGGATCTCCGGCAAAACCTGGCCGCCGTCGATCACGATGCTCTGGCCGGTGACGAAGGAGGCCAGGTCGGAGGCCAGGTAGAGCACGGCGCCGTAGTGTTCGCACGGTGCGTCTGGCGCCGTAACCTCGGCCGCGGCCTTCGCGCCGCGGCCGGCGTCCCGCCCGCTGATCACGACCCCGGCGCCGGCGGCGCACAGCACTTCGGCGATCCCCCGCTCGATCCCGCGGTGCCCCCGGTGACCAGCGCGGTCCGGCCGGCCAGCAGCGCCATGGCAGCGGGCACGGTCATCCCGCGGTACGCGGGACCGGTTTGGCTGTCCGTCACATCCACCTCCCGGTGCCCAGCGATCCGCCGCCTCTCTTGGGCCATAACCTAGACCTTTGACGACCCTGCGGCAACCGCGGGCAATCGTCAGGACGGAGCTACTCGAGAGGCGGTGCATGTCGCTGGCACCCGCCGCGGAGTGCCGTCGCGGCTACTCGACCACGTGGTGCAGGTCGCTCTGGGCTCGCTCGATGTGGGCGACCGCCGCTAGCTCGGCCGCGCCGGCGTCCCTGGCCTCGATGGCACGCAGGATTTGGGCGTGGTGCTCGTGCGCCGAGGTGAAGACCCTGGAGATCACCTGATCGAGCGGCACCCAGGTGATCGCGCGGACGTTCTCGATCGCCTGGCGCATGGGCCGGTTCCTGGCGGCGTCGGCGATGGCCAGGTGGAACACGTTGTCCGCGGCCCGGAAGCGGGCGGTTTCCCGGCCCTGCTCCAGCTCGCGGAATGCCTCGTGCAGCCGGGCGAGATCATCTTTCGTGCGCCGCTGGGCGGCCAGCCTGGCGGCGGCGCCCTCCACCGCGATGCGGAACTCGAAGGCGTCGTCGAGCTCAGCCATCCGGCGCAGCAGCACCGGCCGCAGCCGCTTGGCGTCCTCGGTCTGGTCGAGAACCGTGATGCCGCCCGATGAGCCTCTCCGGCTCGCGACGTACCCTTCGGCGCGCAGCGCCCGGATGGCCTCGCGGACCGTCATCCGCGACACCCCGAGCTGCTGGGCCAGCATCCGTTCCGACGGCAGCTTCTCGCCAGGCAGGTAGGTACCGATGTGGATGGCATGGCGGAGGCGCTCGATCACGACCTGATGAGCCGCGACCAGCTCTACGCCCTTGATTTCAGTCATCATCCCCGCCCTGGGGCCTCGTTGCGCCCACCCGCCGGTACGCCTCGTCCGGGACGAGCCGAGGATCCTTGTAGATGCTCCAGGTGCAGTAGCCCCGCGGCTCGTCCGTCCCCCAGACGGGTGGCTCCACGACCCTGACAGGGTAGCCCAGCCGGGCAATGGGCGCCCGTTCCTGAAGCTGGCAGCAGTGCACGCAGTAGAGGCAGACTCCCGTAGTCCGCCAGGCCCAGTCATGCTGCCCGGTGGTAACCCCGAAGCCGAAAGGCGCCCCGGCCCGGGCGGCGCCGTCGGGGTTGGCGTCGGCTCGCAGCGTGCGGCCGCCGGACCCGCACGGGTCGAACCGGAAGACCCACCGGTCCTCCTCTTCGGCCAGCGATACCTCGCCGGTGCGCCCCGGCCCGGACAGGTGACCGCGAAGCGAGACGGCCGCGTCGGCAAGCAGCAGCGGGACCGATTCCGACCAGGGCCAGGCGCGCCGTGTCGTAGGCGTCCCGGCTCGGGTACAGGTCACCGATCGCGTCGTCCCACATGGCGCCGATGACCGGCTCGCCCAGCTCCCGGGCCGCCAGGGTGAACAGCCCGGCGGTGATATCGCAGAACCGGTCGTGCACCGCCAGCCACGAGGAGCGGAGCTGTTCGACCAGCCCGGACGCGGCCTCACGGTCTGCCGTGAGGCAGGCCTGCTCGGCCCGGGCGGCCAGCTGCCGCACGGCCGCCCACTGCCGGTCCATGTCCAGCGCGCCGCCAGAATCCGCGCCGAGCAGCGCCAGGATCCTGCGCTCCTCGGCCGATACCGCGGCGGGGGTCACGCCTCGCTCGGCCAGGAACCGGCGGGCGCGGTCGATGAACAGCGGGAACAGCTCGCGGCCTTCGGCCGCCTCGTCGAGCAGCTGGCGGATCCGCCGGACGCCCTCGGCTGCGTCGCCCGCGGCGATGGCCCGGCGTGCGAGCGCGTAGGTTGACTCGGTCTGCGGTGGCCTCGGCGCCATGGACCGTCACCTTCCTCGCAGGTTGACTCTAATGGCTCATTGGTCTATTAGAAAGACTATGGGCGACAACACCATCTCCCGTGCCGCGCACCCCGAGGTGGCCGCGCTGCTCGACGAGCTGGCCGCGGCCGGCCGGCCGTCGAGCCGGACCCTGCCTCTGCCCGACGGGCGCCGGAACTTTGCCGACCAGTTCGCCGCGGTGACCGATTATCCCGGGGTGGGTGCCGTCGAGGACCGGGTGATTGCGCTCGACGGGCGCCAGCTGTCGGTCCGCGTCTACCGTCCCGACGGGCCCGCCCGTGCGGGTGCGTCGGTGTACCTGCACGGCGGGGGCTGGGTCTTCGGTGACCTCGAGTCGCACGACGGGATCTGCCGCTCGCTCACCCGCGGGTCGGGGGTCACGACGGTGGCGCTGCACTACCGGCGGGCTCCGGAGCATCCGTTCCCGGCGGCGCTGGAGGACGCCGTCGGGGTGATCCGCTGGCTCGCGGCCCGCGGCGGCGAGATCGGCGTGCCGCCCCGGCCTCTCGCCGTGGTCGGCGACAGCTCCGGCGCCAGCCTCGCCGCGGCCGCGGCCGTGGTCCTGCGCGACGAGGGCGACTCGCCGCTGGCGTTCCAGGCGCTGCTGTACCCGGCCACGGACCCGGCCATGAGCTCGGCGTCGTACCGGGAGAACGCCGACGACCCGTTCCTGTCCGCCGACGAGATGGCCTGGTACTGGTCCCAGTACGGCGGCGGCAGCGCGCCTGCCGATCCGCGCGCCGCGCTGAGCACGCTGACCGACCTGCGCGGCCTGCCGCCTACGTACCTACTCATCGCCGGGCTCGATCCGCTGCGCGACGAAGGACTCGCCTTCGCCGATGCGCTGCGCCAGGCCGGCGTGCCGGTGCGCTGCCGCGAATACCCGGACATGCCGCACGGCTTCCTGCTGTTCGCCTGCGCTGTCCCGGGCGGTGGAGGGACTGGCCGAGGTCGGAGACGAGATTGCCGCCGGCCTGGAGGGACAGGCGTGACCGCATGTCCGGACGAGACCGCGGCGCGCGGGTGACGGTCTGGCCGCAGGCGCGGGACGAGACCACGGCCGGCGTGGGACCGGCCTGGCCGCAGGCGCGGACGAGACCGCGGCGCGCGCGGGTGACGGTCTGGCCGCAGGCGCGGGACGAGACCACGGCCGGCGTGGGACCGGCCTGGCCGCAGGCGCGGACGAGACCGCGGCGCGCGCGGGTGACGGTCTGGCCGCAGGCGCGGGACGAGACCACGGCCGGCGTGGGACCGGCCTGGCCGCAGGCGCGGACGAGACCGCGGCGCGCGCGGGTGACGGTCTGGCCGCAGGCGCGGGACGAGACCACGGCCGGCGTGGGATGGGTCGGGCGGCAGGTGCGGCGCTGCGGGCGTTGACGATTGATGCACCTTAGGTCTACTCTTTAGACCTAAGAACCGTTCGGGAGACGGGCCCCGAGGTGGTGGCCAGGCCGGCCGCCGCGACCGGAGTCCGCCGCTGAGGGACCGGAGGACGCACGCCGGATGAGATGGCCGTCGCCCCGCCCGGGGTCTCCGTCGGCGCGGGTGGCCGTGATCGGCGCCGGCTTCAGCGGGATCGCCGCAGGCATCGCCCTGCAGCGGCGGGGCATCACGGACTTCACCATCTTCGAGGGCTCGGACGGCGTCGGCGGGACGTGGTGGCACAACCGGTATCCCGGCGCCGAGGTGGACCTCGAGTCGCACATCTACTCGTTCTCCTGCGCCCCGGCGGACTGGAGCCGCACCCACGCCCGCCAGGACGAGCTGCAGCGCTACCTGGAGAGCGTGGCCGACTCGTTCGGCCTGCGCCGCCACCTGCTGCTGAACGAGACGGTGGAGAGCGTCACCTGGGCGGACGACCGGGGTGAGTACGACCTGGTCACCTCCTCGGGCGCGCAGCACGGGCCGTTCCGCGCGGTGATCAGCGCGGTCGGGTTCCTGAGCGTCCCGCGGATCCCGTCGCTGACGCACGAGGGCGCGGGCTTCGGCAGGGTGATGTGTCACACCGCCCAGTGGCCGGACGGCCTGGACCTGGCCGGCCAGCGGGTGGGCGTGCTCGGCACCGGCTCCTCAGCCGTGCAGGTGGTCGCGGAGGCCGCTTCGTGCGCCGCCGAGGTCAAGGTCTTCCAGCGCGAGCCGAACTGGCTGCTGCCCAAAGGCAGCCGCGACTTCACGGCCGCCGAGCGCCGGATGAACGCTCACCCGCTCGTGTACCGGTGGCGTCGGCTGAACCTCTACCTCCGCTACGACCTGCGCCAGATCCGGATGAGCCACGCGCGGCCGCGCGGCTTGACCTACCGCAGACGGCGCCGCGCCGCGGAGCAGTTCCTGAGCGACTCGCTGGCCGGCCGAGCTCCGGCAGCTGCTCACGCCGGCGTTCCCGTTCGAGGGGAAGCGGACCGTGCTGAGCGACGACTACTACTCTGCGCTGCTGGCGCCCCACGTCACGCTCGTCCCGCACGGCGTGAAGGGGCTGACCGAGACCGGGGTCGTTGACGACAACGGCGACCGGCACAGCCTCGACGTGGTCGTGCTGGCCACGGGGTTCCGGGCCGCGGACTACCTGGCGAGCCTGAAGGTCACGGGCGCTGGCGGCGCCGACCTGCACGAGGTGTGGGCGGGTGACCCTCGGGCGTTCCTCGGGATGATGGTGCCCGGGTTCCCGAACTTCTTCATGATGTACGGGCCCAACACCAACAGCGTCCCGCTGGTCTCCTTCTACCAGGCCCAGGCGCGGTTCGCGGCGCGCGCCATCGCGCGCCTGGCGGCCCGCCGCGCGCGCGACGTGGAGGTCTCCGGTGTGATGGCAGGCCTGTATGACCGGTGGCTGCAGTCCGCGCTGAGCCGCACCGTGTGGGCGCACACCGACAGCTACTTCCGGTCCGGCACCGGGCGGGTCGTGTCGCAGTGGCCGTTCAACTCGAGCCTGTACATCGCCGCCACCCGGATCGGGCGGCTGGCCCTGCGCTACCGCTGAGCGAGGAGACACGAACCGATGGGACTGATGGTGGTGACGGGCGGCGCGGGGTGCATCGGCCTGGCGATCTGCCGCCGGCTGCGGGACTCGGGATCGGCAGTGGCCGCCCTGGACCTGGCCGCGCAGATCAAGTCCGTCGACTGGGACGAGGACCGCAACCGCGGCATACGGGCGGTCGAGGGTGACGTGACGGTCCGCGCCAGCGTCGAGACGGCCGCCGCCGCGCTGGGAGACGAGCCGCTCACCGGGCTGGTCAACTGCGCGGGGGTGCTGCGGGACACGTTTCTCGGCCGGGTTGACGACGCCGCGATGGACCTCATGTTCGAGGTGAACGTGGCCGGCATGGCCCGGGTGACCGACGTCTTCGCGCCGCGGCTGACGGCGGCATCGGCGATCGTCAACATCGGCTCGCTCACCGGCCAGATCGGCCGGTTCACCGGCGCCTCGGTGTACGGCGCGACCAAGGCCGGCGTCGCCGCGTACACCACCTACCTGGCCGTGGAGCTTGCCGGGCGGCGGATCCGGGTGAACTGCGTCGCGCCGGGCGTCATCCGGGCGCCGATGAGCCCGTCGATGGCCGCCGTGTCCGGCGGCGAGGAGGCTTCCGCCGCGCACACCATCTTGGGCCGGATCGGGGAGCCGGAGGAGGTGGCGGAAGTCGTCGAGTTCCTGCTCTCGCCGCGTGCCTCCTACATCACGGCCCAGACGATCCTCGTGGACGGGGGGTTCGTGGCCCGGTGACGACCGTGGGGAGAGCGCGTTCGGAAGCCAATGCGGAAGCGGTTCGACCGGATGTGCGCCGCCGATCCGGTCGTGGTTGACGTACGGCCGGCGGCGGAGGCGATGCCGGGGTACCCGGCGAGCCTCGTGCTCACCTCGGGAGCTCCGCTGCCGTGGCCGGAATACGCCGGCGGCCAGCGTGACGCGATCATCGGCGGCGTGCTGTTCGAGGGCCTGGCGGCGACCAGGCAGGAGGCGATCGCCGCGCTCGACGCCGGCGAGGTGCAGGTCGGGTCGTGCCACGACTACGGCGCCGTCGGGTCGCTGGCGGGTATCTACACAGCGTCGATGCCTGTGTTCGTCGTCGAGGACCGCACCCACGGCAACCAGGCTTTCTGCAATTTCTACGAGGGGAAGGACCCGCGGCGGCTCAACTACGGGTGCTACGACGAGGGCGTGCACGAGCGGCTGCTGCACGTCAGCACCGTGTACGCGCCCGTGGTCGGGGAGGCCATCCGCCGGGCCGGCGGGGTACCGCTGAAGCCCCTGATCGCCAAAGGCCTGCGGATGGGCGACGAGTGCCACAGCCGCAACAGCGCGTCCTCGCTGCTGTTCGTGCGGGAGATGCTCGGGGCCGCGATGGACATGGCCGGGTCCGATCCCGGCCGGGTCCGCGAGACGGTCCTGCACATCGCCGACAATGACTACTTCTTCCTGCGCCTCGCCATGGCGGCCAGCAAGGCGATCGCGGACTCGGTCGCCGGGCTGCCCGGCTCGAGCGTGGTGTCGGCGATGGCGTTCAGCTGCAAGGAGTTCGCCATCCGGGTCGCCGGGCTGGGCGGTGAGTGGTTCCGCGGGCCGACGCCGGCGCACGAGGGCAAGCTGTTCCCCGGCCACGACGAGTCGGAGATCACCTGGATGGGCGGCGAGAGCCCGATCACCGAGACGGTCGGCCTGGGCGGCTTCGCCCAAGCCTGCGCGCTGACCCTGCAGGAATACCAGGGCGGGTCCGCCGACGCCATGATCGCCCGCAACCTCGAGATGTACCAGATCACGGCCGGCGAGAACACCACGTTCCGGATCCCGCTGTTCGGCTTCCGCGGCACGCCCACCGGCGTGGACATCTTCAGGGTGCTCGAGTCCGGCGTCCTGCCGGTGATGGATGTCGGCCTCGCCGGCCGCGACGGCGGCCAGATCGGGGCCGGGGTCATCCGCGCGCCGCGGGAGTGCTTCGAGCGGGCCGCCGCCCGCTGGCGTGAGGTCTATCCCGAGGACTGACGGCCCGCTCGCCGCCGATGCCGGGCGGGCCGTCGCTGCCCCCGGTGCGCGTCGCCTCCGGTGTGCGTCCGGGCGTCAGTTGACCCCGGCGTTCACCATCCGGCCGAGGGTCTCGTACTTGTCCGGGTTGCGCTTGCGCAGCACCAGCGCCAGCACGACGCCGATGGCCAGCCAGGCCAGGCACAGCCACGGGATGATGTCCACCCAGATGATCGAGCCGCCGATGCTGTGCAGGTTCGACCACAGCAGCCACAGCACCGCGCCCATGGCCCCGATCGACAGGACCGGGATGACCTCGGTCGTCCACAGGTTCCGCTCGTGCCGGTACTCGGGCTTGCGGAAGTGCACGATCGTGGCCAGCGACGACAGCGTCTGGTTCACCAGCACGGAGAACGTCGCCACGATGGCGAACCAGCCGAATAGCTCGTAGTACGGCGCGTTCTGGAAGTTGGCGAACCTCTGAGCCGACGGGCTCGCGTACCAGATGATCAGGAACAGCCCCAGTAGCGCGGCGGCGATCACCGTCACCAAGGCGTTGGCCACGTGCGGGCTCTGCCACCTCTCGTGCGTGCGGCCGAGGCGGTGATTGAAGATCTTCTCCCGCCCGATCACGTACAGGTAGCGCGCGTTCGTGTTGTGGAAGGACAGCGCGCAGGCGAACGACGAGGTCAGGATCAGCCACTCCATGACGTCGGTCACCCACTTGGCGGCGAAGGTCGTGGTGACGCCGTAGTAGAAGTTGCCGCCGTTTTGCGCGGCCTGAGAGACCGCGGCGTGCGTGCCCCATCCGGTGATGACCGCCCAGGCGATGACCGCGAAGAACACGCCGCCGCCGACCACGCTGATGAACAGCGCCTGCGCGCCGATCCGCTTCGGGTTCCGTGACTCCTCGGCGTAGTTCGGGATCGTCTCGAAGCCCACCCAGGACCACACGGCGAAGAAGATGCCGACGCCCGGTGCTAGCCCCTTGAACGCGTTCACCGGGTTGATCGGAGCCGCTGACACGCCGGTCGGGCCGCCGCCGTGGCCGAACACCGCCACGGCCATGACCGTGAGCACCAGTATCTCGAGGATGAGCGCCACCCCGAGCACCTTGGTGCTCAGCCGGATGTCGAAGTGGGCCAGGATCAGGTTGAGTGCCAGCGCGCCGAAGGCCAGGAAAGGCCAGGGCACGCCCACGTGCCAGAACTGCTGGATGGTGATGTTGCCGAAGTAGCCGAACGCGCCGTACAGCGAGCACTCGACGAACGCGTACGCGAAGATCGAGAGCCAGCCAGCCCCCATCCCGAGCGGGCGGCCGAGCCCGTGGCTGATGAACGAGTAGAAGCCGCCCGACGACGGGACGCTCCGCATCATCTTCACGTAGCCCACCGAGAACAGGGCCAGCATCACGATGCCGATCTCGAATCCGGCGGGCGCCCCGATCCCGTTGCCGAGCCCGACGGCGAGCGGCACGTTGCCGAGCTGCCCGGTCAGCGGCGACATGGCGGCGAACGAGATGAACAGCACGCCGCCGAGGCCGATGGCGCCGCGGCGCAGCTTGTGGACGTCCTCGCGCTGGGAGATGTCCAGCTCCGCCACGGCGGTGTTGCTCACCTCGCCGGAATCCAACGTACCCATCTGACCTCCCGACTAGGTGCCACGGCCGCTTGGTATACTGCGCAAACCATAAGACCATTTTGAACCGACTGTCAACGGACAGGCCGGACATTCAGTGCATCTCGCCAGGCGGGTCGGCCGCGGTGACGTACGCGGCCGAGATGCCGCCGTTGACCATGAACTCGGTGGCGTTGATGTAGGAGGAAGCGTCGCTGGCCAGGAAGGCGACGACCTCGGCGATCTCCGCGGCCCGGGCGAACCGGCCGGGCGGGACGTGGACCAGCCGGCGCGCCGCCTCGCTCGGGTCGAACAACGCGCGCAGCAGCGGCGTGTCCACCGGGCCGGGGCACAGCGCGTTGACCCGGATCCCGCGCCTGGCGAACTCGATCCCCAGCTCGCGGGACAGGGACAGGACCCCTCCCTTGGACGCGGTGTAGGCGATCTGGGATGCCGCCGAGCCCATGGTGGCCACCAGCGATGACGTGTTGATCACCGAACCGCCGCCCCCCGCCAGCAGGTACGGGATCCCGTACTTGCAGCAGAGGAAGACGCTGGTCAGGTTGACCTCGATCACCCGGTTCCAGGTCGCCAGGTCCGTGTCCAGCACCGAGCCGTCCGCGGGCAGCGCGATGCCCGCGTTGTTGAACAGGACATCGATGCGCCCGAAGCGCTCCGCGACCGCGCGGTAGGCCGCCTCGACCTGGCCGGCGTCGGTCAGGTCGGCCGCGAGGAAAAGCGGGGCGTCGACCTCGCCCGTCACGTTGACGGCGGCGACGACAGCGCCTTCCCGGGCCATGACGCCGACGGTCTCGCGGCCGATGACCCCGGCCGCGCCCGTCACCACGCAGACCTTTCCGTCGAGCGTGCCCACTCAGCCACCCCTGCTGTCATTTGGCCCAGTCTTCATACCATAGGACCTTAGAACCCGGGGGGCGCCGCTTCAATGCCTGGTGGCCCGCCGCCGGCGCCCAGGACGAACCCCTGGTACCCGCGCGCGGCGACCTCGTCGCATTCCCGCCGGTAGTTGCCGCACCCTGCGACGTAAGGCATGAACACCCTCGGCTTGCCCGGGATGTTGGCGCCGGCGTACCAGGACGCGGCCCGCGGGTACAGCGTCGCGCCGGCCAGCTCGCCGACGTGCCGCCGCCATGCCTCCTCGGCCGGCGCCGCCGCCTCGATCCGGTCCAGTCCCCGGCCAGCGAGATGGCCGAGGCAGCCGGCGATCCAGTTGACGTGCTGCTCGATCGACACGACCATGTTGCTGAGGACCGAGGGGCTGCCCGGGCCCGTGATCATGAACAGGTTGGGGAACTCGGCCACGCACAGCCCGAGGTAGGAGCGCGGCCCTCGCGACCACTTCGCGGCCAGGGACACGCCGTCCCGGCCGCGGATGTCGATCTCGAGCAGCGCCCCGGTGATGGCGTCGAACCCGATGGCGAAGACGATCGCGTCGAGTGGGTACTCGGCGGCGGTCGTGGCCAGGCCGCGCGGGGTAACGTGCGTGACCGGCGACGTCCGCGCGTCGATCAGGGTGACGTGGTCACGGTTGTAGGTCTCGAAGTACCCGATGTCCACGCAGGTGCGCTTCGTGCCGATGTGGTGCGCCGGGCACAGCGCCGCCGCCACCGCGGGGTCGCTGACGATGCCGCGGATCTTCTCGCGGGCGAACTCCTGGGCGGTGAAGTTGGCCCGCTCGTCGGTGAAGAAGTCGGTGAACGCGTACGACAGCGCGTTGATGCCGCCGCGCCGCCAGCCTTCCTCGTACATCCGCCGGCGCTCGGCCGGCGTGACCTCGAGCGCCGACCGCTGCGGCGGGGGCACCGGCACCCCGGCGTCCGACTGCTGGGCGGCCCGGCGCCGCCCGGGGTAGCCGCGGACGACCTCGCGGAGCTCCTCGGGCGGCAGCGGCCGGTTCTGCGCCGGCATGGAGTAGTTGGGCGTGCGCTGGAAGACGTATACCTGCTCCGCCTGCCCCGCGATCTGGGGCAGCGCCTGAATCGCCGTCGATCCGGTCCCGACGATCCCCACCCGCTTGCCCCGGAGGTCAGCGCCGCCGGCCGGCCATCGCGCGGTGTGGCACCACTCGCCGCGGAAGCTGTCGAGCCCGGCGATGTCCGGGCGCTTGGCTGACGAGAGGTTGCCCACGGCCAGCACGCAGTAGCGGGCCGCCAGCGTCTCGCCGGCATCGGTGGACACGAGCCAGCGGTTCCCCGGCTCGTCGTAGCGGATTGAGGTGACCCGGGTGTTGAACTGGATGTCCCGGCGCAGGTCAAAGCGGTCCGCTACATGGCCGAGGTAGCGGAGGATCTCCGACTGCGCGGCGTACCGCTCCGTCCACGTCCAGCTGGCGAGCAGTTCGGCGGAGAAGGAGTAGCAGTAGTTGACGCTCTCGATGTCGCAGCGGGCGCCCGGGTACCGGTTCCAGAACCAGGTGCCGCCGACGTCGGACCCCTGCTCGAACACCCGCGCGCGCAGGCCCAGCTGGCGCAGCCGGTGCAGCACGTACAGGCCCGCGAACCCGGCGCCCACCACCGCCACGTCGATGTCGAGCAATTGGTCCACACCTCATACCTTATGGGACCACTCGGACTCGCGGCGTCTACCGGAGGCTTCGCCTCAGGTCGCGCCGGGCGGTCTCGAGGTGGTTGACCACCGCCTTCTGCGCGGCGTCCGGGTCGCGGTCCCTGATCGCGTCGAGGATCTGCTTGTGGTGCCGGTTGGCGGAGAGGAAGACCCGGCTGATCAGGCGGTCGATTGGCATCCACGTCGCCACCCGCGCGTCCTCGATCGCCTGGCGCATCAGGCGGTTCCTGGCTGCGTCGGCTATGGCCAGGTGGAAGGCGTTGTCGCCGGCGCGGAACCGCCGGGTTTCCCGGTCGGCCTGCATGACGTCGTAGGCCCGCTGCAGGATGGCCAGGTCCTCGTCGGTGCGCGCCTGCGGCCAGCCGGGCGGCGGCGCCCTCTACCGCGATGCGGTAGTCGAAGGTCTCCTCGATCTCGGGGAGCTTCTCCGCCAGCAGCGGGCGGATGCGCTCCTCGTTCTCGGCCTGGTCGAGGACGAGGATGCCGCCGCTGGCCCCGCGGCGGCTGACCACGTAGCCCTCCCCCTCCAGCACCCGGATCGCCTCGCGGACGGTCGTCCGGGACACGCCGAGCTGCTGGGCCAGGGTCCGCTCGGGCGGCAGCTTGTCGCCGGGCAGGTAGGACCCGATGTGGATGGCCCGCCGGATCCGCTCGGTGACCACCTCGTACGCCGCGGCGATGTCGATAGGTTCGATGCCGCTCACTGCCTGGTCACCCCTTCGGACCGCGCCTTGTTACACGAGCACCCTATCGGTGACCAGGCGCCATACCGGGCTAGCCAGCGCAGCCGTGCGGCAGGTCAGCTGCCTGCCGCCGCGGACAGCCTGCAGTAGCAGGACGCGGTGATCGGCACGTCCGCGTAGGCGGCGGCGATGGTGAGCTGCTGCCTGATGATCCCGGCCTGCTCGTGCTTGCCCAGCAGGGTCAGGCACTCGTGATAGCCGTGCAGGCTCCAGACGTTACCCGGATGCTGGCAGGGCCGGGCCAGCGTGTCGTCGAGGCCGAGGTCGGCCCGGTAGACGGCCTCGGCTTCGGCGATCCGGCCCTGCTCCAGGAGCAGCGCGCCGTAGGCGTGCCGGGCCGGCTGCATCCACCCCCACGGCTCGTCGTAGGGCAGCCCGTCGTCGAGCTCGACCGCCCGGCGGAGCTGGCCGAACGCCGCGTCGTAGCTGCCCGCGCGGTATTCCAGCTCGCCGTCCAGCATGGCCCCGGCCACCTGGAGGATGTCCCGGCAGGTGTTGTTGAAGACGGTGCGTGACCCGGGCACCCGCTCGAGCGCCGCGGCGAACTGCCGCCGCTGCTCCCGGGCTTCCCCCAGGCACCCGGTCGCCGCGTACGCGATCCCCTTGGCGTAGCGCGTCATCGCGGTGGTGACGCAGTACAGGCCAGGGTCGCCGGGCAGCGGGGCATCGATGATGTCCTGCCAGCGCCCGAACCGGATCAGCGCGTGCATCCGCATCGGCACGAACCCCTCGAGCCAGTCCGCCATCGGCGGGACCTCCACCCGGAGCAGGTCCTCGGGTATCGCGGCGGCGAGCGGCCCGCGGCCCGCAGCGCGGTGCCCGACTGGCCCGCGAACATCGCGCCGTAGATCATGAAGTGGTAGTTGTGCGCCCGGTACAGCGTGTAGAAGTTCATCGGGCCGTGCCGGGCGAGGAACTTCTCGTCCGCCTCGATCGCGGCGGCGTTGCCGGACACCACCCGCCGGTAGTCGCCGCACAGCACGTCGAGATGCGTCGGCATGTGCCGCAGGTGCCCCGCGTCCGGGACCAGGTCGCGGAGCAGCTCGCCGGCCTGCAGGGCAGCCTCCGGAAGGCCGGACATCTCCATCAGGTGGAGGTAGAGGTGCAGGACGCCGGGATGCGCCGGCCCCCCGGCACGGGCCAGCGCCCGCTCCAGCACGCCTTTGGCCTCCATCGTGGCCGCCCCCTCGGCCGGCTCTCCCGTCGCGGTGTCCCACAGCGCCCACGGCGTCAGGTTCATCAGCGCGTCAGCGAACAGCGCGGCGACGTCGAGGTCATCGGGATGCGCCCGGTAGACATCGCGCATCGCGTCCGCGTACGCGCGGTTCCATCCGGAGCAGTCGTCGGGCGGCTCGGCCGACGGGTAGCGGCAGGCCAGGGCCGCCGCGAGCGCGCGCTCCACCGGCGCGGCACCGGACACGCGGCTGGCGGCAGCCGCGGCCGCGGCGTGGGCACGGGCGCCGGACGACGACCTCTCGGCCGGGCCGAACGCCTCCCACGGCTTGTTGTAGTTCGGGCCCAGCGCGTAGGCCAGTCCCCAGTACGCGAGCCCGCACTGCGGGTCGGCGTCGATCGCACGCTCGAAGCACGCGACCGCTTCCTCGTGATTGAACGAGTATGCCCAGATCAGCCCCCGGGTGAACCACGCCTGCGCCCGACCCGACGAGGTCGTCACCGGCCGGTCATAGCCGCCGAGGTCGAAATAGTCAGCCACCGCCACTCCCCCCGCCTGGCCGTCCGCCCCTCGCACTGCCGAGAGGAAAGCATTCTGTCAGCCGGGCGAGGAAGGACCGGAACCCCGGGGACAGGTCGCCGAGGTTGACGGCGAACGACAGCGGGGTCACCGAGACGCGGCCCGCCCGCAGCGCCCCGATATCGGTGCCGAACGACGCGTCCGCGTCGGGGATGACCTCGTCCGGCTCGCCGAAGAGATACAGCCAGTGCACCTCGCTGTCGCCGGCCCAGTCGGGCACCGAGGCCCGCGGATAGGCGCGCCGGCCGGGCCTGGTGAGCACGCTCGTGTCATCGGTGCGCGCCGCCGGGTAGTTGACGGACAGGACCACCGGCTCATCGGGCCCGGCCGCGATCACCGACTGCGCCAGGGCGGCGCCATGCCGGGCCGCGAAGCCGAAATCGTAGGCGAGCCCGCGGGCCGCCAGAATCCTCCTGGTAGTTCACCGAAAAGCTCCCGGTGGGCGTCTGCTGGGACAGGCAGACGGCCGCGGTGCCGAGGATGGCCGCCTCCAGGCCGGCGCCCACGGTCCCGGAGTACGTCACGTCGTCGGCGAGATTCGCGCCGTGGTTGATGCCGCTGACGACGAGGTCGGCGCCCGCGGCCAGGCCGCCGAGCAGCCCGACCCGCACGCAGTCCGTCGGGGTTCCGTCGCACCGGTAGACCGGATGCTGGCCGCCGGTGACCCGGGTGACGCCGACGGGCCTGCTGAAGGTGCACTTACGCGCGAAACCGCTGCTGTCCTCCTCCGGCGCGATGGTGATCACGCTGGCGCAGAACCCGGCCAGGGCCGCCCTGATGGCCACGATCCCCTCGGCGTCTACCCCGTCGTCGTTGGTCAGCAGGATACGCACGGCGTTCTCCCCGGAACGTAGGGTGTATGCGTGGATCTTCGGACGCGGGCCGGTCGCCGTCTATGGTTGCGGTATGAGCGTCTCCCGGGCTGACGCTGGTGCCGTGTCGCGGATCGACAACGGAAGGACGATCCGCGACACCGTCGAGCGCCGCATCAGGGAGCTGATCTCCTCCGGTCAGCTGGGCGAGGACGGGCGGCTGCCCACCGAGCGCGAGCTCGCGGAGCGGCTGGGCGTCAGCCGCACGACGATACGCCAGGTGCTCGACCGGCTGGAGCACGCCGGGTCCGTGCACCGCCGCAGGGGCCGGACCGGCGGCACCTTCGCGACCCGCGGCCGGGTGGACATCGACTTCGGTTACCTGGCCGGCATCCCCGCCTACCTGCGCGCCCAGGGATTCCGGCCGGGGGCGCACGTGGTGTCGGCGCGGATGATCCCGGCCGACCGGCCTACCGCGAGCTCGCTGCAGATCAGGACCGGCGCGCTCGTCTACGAGGTCATCCGGATCCGGCTGGCCGACGAGGTGCGGATTTCCCTCGAGAACGCGCGCATCCCCGTCACGCTGGCTCCGGACCTGCTGGCCCAGCCGCTGGACGACAGCATCTATGACCTGCTCGTCAAGCGGTACGGGGTGACCTGCGTCAAGGCTGTCGAGCGGATGGTCGCGGCGCTGGCCGACGCGGACCAGGCCGAGCTGCTGGGCATCAGGGTCGGCGACCCGCTGATGGCGATCGAGCGGGTCGCCTACGACGCCGACGAGCGGCCCGTCGAGTACTCGACCGACCTGTTCCGCGGCGACAGGACGCGGGTAATCGCCTGGGCGCACGGGGTGGACCAGGTGAAAGGCTCCGGAGACGGGAAAGGCCGCGACTAGCGGGCGCGGCGGCGCCTGCCCATCGGGCCTCAGGCCCGGATCCGGGCACCTGACGGGTCATAGGGCGGCCGCAGCGACGCGGTGGCGTCGTAGAGCTCTCCGCCGATGACGACCTGGTAGCGCCCCTGGCCGAGCCACTCGCGGTCGGCCGTGCCGCCGTCACGCCGCTCGACGTATCCGAGCAGCACCGCCGCACCGAGCGTGTGGCCGAAGGCAGCAGAGCTGACGAAGCCCACCGGCTCCCCGTCCCGCATGAGCAGCTCGCCACCCCAGGCATAGGCGCCCGGATCCGCCACGACGAAGCTCGCCAGCCGGCGGGCGACGCCCGCCGCCTGCTGCCGCTCGACCGCCTGGCGGCCGCGGAACGGAATGTCCGTCCGCAGCTTGCAGGCGAACGTGAGGCCGGCCTTGACCGGGGTCGTGTCAGGGGTGAGTTCCCGGCCGAATGCCCGGTACCCCTTCTCCAGCCGCAGCGATTCGATGGCGTAGTAGCCCGCCAGCGCGGGCCTGACCGCACCGCCGGGATCGGTGAGCCGCTCGAAAGCGGCGACCGCCACCTCGCTCGGCACGTACAGTTCCCAGCCGAGCTCGCCGACATACGTCAGCCTCGTCGCGCGGACGGTCAGGCCCGCCAGGTCTACCTCGCGGCTGTGGCCGAACCCGAACGCCGCGGCGGAGAAGTCGTCACCGGACAGGCCGGCCAGCAGCTCGCGGGACCGCGGGCCCATGACGCTCAGCACCGCGAACGCGGACGTGACGTCGAAGAACTCGACCCGCAGCCCCGGCGGGACGGTGCGGCGGAGCAGGTCCAGGTCGTGCACGGCCTGGGCGCTGCTGGTCACGAGCAGGTACTCGTTCCACCGGATCCGGGTCACGGTGACGTCGGCCTCGTAGCCGCCGCGGTCGTTCAGCAGGGCCGTGTAGACCGTCCGGCCTGCCGGGACGGAGACGTCGTTGGAGCAGAGGTACTGGAGGGCGGCCTCGGCGTCGGTCCCGCGGACGGCGATCTTGGCGAACGACGTCTGATCGAAGAGCGCGACGTCCTCGCGGGCGGCCAGGTGCTCGGCGGCGCTGTACGCGAACCAGTTCTGCCGGCCCCAGCCGTACTCGACGACGGGCTTGACGCCCTCAGGGGCGAACCAGTTCGCCCGCTCCCAGCCCATCTTGGTGCCGAAACAGGCTCCGCGCGTGTCCAGCAGGTGGTGCACGGGAGACCGCCGCACCCCGCGGGCGCTTTCCGGCTCCCGGTTCGGCCAGGCCATCGCGAAGTGCAGCCCGACGATTTCCTGTACCCGCTGGCGCAGCCACCGCTTGTTGCCCTGCAGGGGCGCGAACCGGCTGATGTCCACCGGGCTGAGGTCCAGGTCCGGCTCTCCGGCGACGATCCATCGGGCCAGCGCGCTGCCGGCCCCGCCGGCGAACGCGATCCCGGAGGAGTTGAAGCCCGCGGCGACGAAGTAGTTATCCAGCTCCGGCGCCGCGCCCATGATGAAGTTGTGGTCGGGGGTGAAGCTCTCCGGGCCGTTGTAGAACTTCTTGACGCCGGCCGCTTCCATCGCCGGCACCCGGTGGACGGCGTTGCGCATGAGGATGTCGAACTGGTCCCAGTCCTCGGGCAGCAGCTGGAACTCGAACGGCTCGGGGATCTCGTCGGAGGCCAGCCAGGGCTTGGCGTCCGGCTCGAACCCGCCCATCAGCAGGCCGCGGACCTCCTCCTTGAAGTAGGTGTAGCCGTCGGGGTCGCGGAGCGTCGGGGTACTCCGGTCGAGCCCGTCGATGGCCTCGGTGACGATGTAATAGTGCTCGGCCGGCTGCAGGGGGATGGTCACCCCGACCTGGTCCCCGAGCGCCTTGGCCCACTGGCCGCCGCAGTTCACCACGTACTCGCACTCGATGTCGCCGCGGGCGGTGCGGACCGAGCTGACCCGGCCGCAGCCGACCGTCCAGCCGGCGACCTTAGTGCGCTCGAATATCCGCACGCCCCGGTCCCGCGCGCCCCTGGCCAGGGCCTGGGTGATGTCGGACGGGTTGGCCTTGGCGTCGTCCGGCAGCCAGACCGCCCCAACCAGGTCATCCGAGCGCATCAGCGGCCACAGCGCGGCGGCCTCGGCGACGGAGATCAGGTGCGCCTGCACGCCCTGGGCCCGCGCCATGTCCACCGTGCGCCGCAGCTGCACCATCCGGTCCTCGGAGGCCGCGATCCACAGCGCTCCGCTCTGGTTCCAGCCGGTGCCGAGGCCGGTCTCGGACTCCAGGCTCGCGTACAGCCGGCTGCTCTCCAGCATCAGGCGGGTCAGCGACGGGTGCGTGCGCAGCTGCCCGATGACTCCGGCCGCGTGCCAGGTCGTACCGCACGACAGCTGGCCCTGCTCGAGCAGGACGACGTCGGTCCAGCCGAGCCTGGCGAGGTGATAGGCCACGCTGCAGCCGACGACGCCTCCGCCGACGATGACGACCTGGGCCCGCTGCGGAACGTCGCTGGTGGGCATCCTCACCCTTCCGCTGTCACCGCGTGCGCGGCAGGCCGCGACCGGCCATTTGGGCGCACCATATCGAAGCAAGCCTAGCTTTACACCGCTACGCCCGCTAGGAGGTTCCGGTCCAGGTATAGCCCATGATGTACAGCATCGGAAGCCTTGTCAGCCTCGACGCAAGTGCGTTACAGTGCGCCAAAAGTGTTTCTGATCCGGCAAATGGACCACCCAATGGAAGAAGGGACGGTTCAGCGGATGGGGACTGTAGAGACCACCGAGCCGTTCGCCACCGCCGCCGGAAAGCTCACCAGGGCACTCACCGCACTCACCAACGGAGCGCTGACGTTCGCCGGCGTCGGCGTGTTCGCCGGGCTCTTCTCCTTGTACGGGTTCGCCATCTCCGGCGTCGGCGGGGCCGAGTTCTGGGGCTGGCCGCTGGTCGCGGTCAGCGTCGGCGCGATGGTGCTGGTGATCGCGGAGCTCGCGTCCAAGTACCCGTTCGCCGGCAGCATGTACCAGTGGCCGACGATCCTGGCCGGCAAGCGGGTCGGCTGGTGGATGGGCTGGGTGTACGCCGGGGCGCTGATCCCGCTCATGACGGCCTACTACGCCAGCCTGCCCGTGCTGATCCACCCGCTGTTCAACCTGGCGCCGGGCTTCACCACCGACGCGATCATCATCGTGATCGCCGCGGTGATCGCGGTGCTGTGGAACATCATGCGGATCGGGCTCCTCGGCCGGATGGCGAAGTGGGCCATGATCCTGGAGCTGTCCGTCGTCACCGTCGTCTGCGTGCTGACCTTCATCCTCGGGGCCAAGCACTTCGGCAACCTGACGCAGACCGCTGCCGTGACGGCGAGCTCGTCCGGATCGGCGACGGTGCACGTGCTGAACTCGCTGAAAGACGTGTTCCCGCTGTTCATCGGCGCCGGCATCTTCAACGCGCTGTGGGTGCTGTACACGTTCGAGAACGGCGGCACGCTCGGCGAGGAGACGGTGGACGCCGAGCGCAACGCCCCGCGGGGGGTCATCGGCGCCTACCTGTTCGCGGTCGCCTGCGGCTTCCTGTTCCTGCTGGCGCTGACCCCGTCGATCCCGGACATGAAGGCCGCCATGCTGGGCGGCGTGCCGGCCCAGAACGCCATCACGGCGCACCTGCCCGGCGGGGTGTTCAAGCTCTTCCTGGTCGTGGTCGCGATCGGCCTGGTCGTCGCGACCAACACGATGTTCACCGGAGCCGTTCGGCACATTTACGGCATGGCGAGGGACGGGCAGTTCCCGTTCTCGGCGACCTTCGCGCGGACGCTCAAGGACGGGTCGCCGTGGGCCGCGGTGCTGCTGATCGGCGCCGGGTCGCTGATCCCGGTCTTCGTGTTCACGACGAAGACGTCGTCGATCGTGGGCGGCGCCACCGCCGCTATGTACGTGGCGTATTTCCTGGTCATGAGCGTGACGCTGATCTACCGGCTCCGCGGCTGGCCCCAGGTGAAGGGCCGGTTCTCGCTCGGCCGGTGGGGCATCGCGGTCAACATCGTGGCCGTCGTCGGCACTGGCCTGACCGCGCTGGACCTGCTGTGGCCGCGCCCGGCCACGAACCCCACCTACAACCAGATCTCCGGCAGCACCGGCGGCATGTTCCTGCGGGATGTGCCGATGGCATGGCTGATCATCGCCGTGCCGCTGCTCATCGGGGTGGCGTTCTACGCGATGCGGTCGAGGCGGATTCACGATCACCCGCTCGCGATCGACAAGTACCGGCCGCAGCCCTGACCATGGCGCCCTGACCATGACGACCGGAAGCGGCGAGCTCACCAGCACCGCCGGCCAGCGGTTCGCCCGCCAGATGGGGCAGGTCGCGCGCCAGGCGCAGGTGCTGCGCGGGCGGCCGCTGGAATGGATCCAGCTGTTCGGCGGCCTCGCGCACGTCACCTATGCCGTCCGCACCGACGCGGGCGAGCGGTACGTGGTGAAGTTCCTCACCCGGGAGATGGACGACTTCGGGCTGATGATCCCCATCGGCGACCTGATCGGCAACACGGTCGCCGCGGGCGAGTCCGGCGTCGGCGCGCGGGTGCTGCAGGCGCTGCCGGAGATCCCCGCGATCGTGCTGGAGTACATCGCGGGCCGGACCCTCGACACTCCCGACCTGTCCCGGCCCGATTACATCCCGCGGATCGGGCGCGCGATCCGCGAGCTGCACGCCAAGGCGCCGCCGATGCGGAACTCGATCGTGATCTGGAAGTTCCTCGACGACTACCTGGCCCTGATCGGCCGGCACTCGCTCGCCAGCCCGGACGGCCTGCTGGACCAGCTGCCGGCCGTGCGCCGGATCCAGGCCGCCCTGGCGGTGAACGCGCTGCCGGCGGTGCCGAGCAACAACGACCTGCTGGCCAAGAACATCATGGACGACGGCCGGATCCGGCTCATCGACTACGACTTCAGCGGGATGAACGACCCGATGTTCGACGTCGGCGACCTGGCCATGGAAGGGGACTACGACCCGGCCCAGATCCGGGCGCTGTGCGAGGCTTACTTCGGCTCGCGCGATCCGGTGCAGTGCGCGCGGGCGAGGCTGTTCGGCATCTGCGCGCAGTACACCTGGTCGCTGCTGTTCGTCGGGATGGACCGGCTGCTGAGCGATGCGCCCGACGAGGGCTTCGACTACTGGCAGGAGGCGGCCACGCGGTGGGAATGGACCAGGGCCAGGCTGGCGGACCCGTCGCTGGAGTCGCTGATCGAGGCCGCCCAGAGCTAGGAGGAGCCGTGAACAAGGTCGCGCTGGTGACGGGTGGCAGCAAGGGCATCGGGTACGCCTGCGCCGAGCGGCTGCTCGCCGACGGGTACGACGTCGCCATCTGCGCCCGCAGCTCCGGTGAGGTCGTCGCCGCGGCCGGCCGGCTCGGCGATTCCGGGTCCGGCAAGGTGCTGGCGCTGCAGGCGGACGTCGGCTCGGCCGAGGACTGCGGCAGGCTGATCCCGGAAGTCGTCCGGCACTTCGGCCGCATCGATGCCCTGGTCAACAACGCCGGCGTCTACAGCCCGGTGCCGTTCACCGACTTCACCGCGCAGACCTGGGACGCGCTGATGGACATCAACGTGCGGGGGCCGGTGCTGCTCGGCGGCGCGGCCGCCCGGGCCATGCGCGAGCAGGGCGAGGGCGGCCGGATCGTCAACATCGCCTCTACCAACGGGCAGATGTCCGAGGCGGAGTTCGCCCACTACAACGCCTCCAAGGCGGCGATCATCTCGCTGACCAAGTCAATGTCCGTCGAACTGGCGCCGCTGGGCATCCTGGTCAACGCGGTCGCGCCCGGCTGGGTGCTGACCCCACTGAGCGAGCCGTTCGTCGCCACGCTCGGCCCGGACGCGCTGGGCAGGATCAGCCCGCTGCGGCGGGTCGGCGGCGCGGCGGAAGTGGCCGGCGCCGTGTCGTTCCTGTGCGGGAAGGACGCGACGTACATCACCGGCATCACGCTGAACGTGGACGGCGGCCTGACCGCCATGCACCCCGCCATCTGAGCGGGCAGGCCGGCGCTGTCCCGGGACCGGCGGGCGCTGTCCCGGGGATCGGCGAGCGCTGTCCCGGGACCGACGGGTGCTACCCGGGAACCGGCATCGGGTAGTACGTCTCGTAGACGGCCTGCGCGCGGCGGCGGGCCTCGTCCCAGGACCAGGTTCTCGGCACGAACCGGTCCGGGCTGAGCGAACGGACATACGGCGACGGGTCGCCGCTCAGGCTCTCGACCAGGTGCAGCGCGATCCCGGCCGAGCCCGACACGCCGTGCGCGTTGCATCCGGCGGCGACCGCCAGGCCGCGGACGGCGCTGACCGGGCCCACCACGAAGCGCCCGTCCGGGGTGAACGCCGGCCACCCCTGGAAAGTCGCGGCGACGCCGGCTCCGGCCAGCGCCGGCACGAAGTCGCCCAGGCTGGCGGCGAACCCGCCGAGGACATCCCAGTCGGGCCGGGCCGGCAACCGGGACCCGGCGCTCACCTCGCGGGGATCCACGCTTGTCGCGCGGTTCTCGAAGCCGCCGCACAGCACCCGGTCACCCTCCCCCCGCGCGTACACCTGCACCTCGGGAATGCGCAGGCAGGGCAGGCCGCCGTGCCAGCCGGGCACCGGCTCGGTCACGAAATACTCGTGCAGGACGGGAACGATGGGCAGGTCGAGGCCGGCCATCCGGGCCAGCGCCGCTGACCACGGGCCCGCCGCGATGATGACCTGCTCGGTGCGGTAGCTGCCGGCGCGGGTCGATACCGACCAGACGCTCCCCTCGCGTACCTCGATGGCTGTCACGGCCGAATGGGCCGCGACCGTGACGCCGAGATCCTTAGCAGCGCTGATGTAAGCGCTGACGAGGCTGTTGGGCTGCAGGTAGCCGTCGGTCGGCGACCACAGCGCCGCCCTGACCGAGTCGGTGTGCTCCAGCACCGGATAGACGTCCCGCAGCTGCCCGGGCGTGAGGAACTCGACCGGCAGGCCGGTCACAGCGGCCGTAGCGGCGATCTGCTCCAGCTCGCGGACGGACGCGTCGGACAGCGCGAGCCTGACCGCGCCGCACTCGCGGTAGTCCATCGGGTAGCCGGCGTCCCGCTCGAAGTCGCGGTAAACCCGCGCCGCCGCCATCGTCAGGCGGGCACGCTCGACCGTCGGCCGGGCCTGCCCCACGAAACCGGCCGCCTGGCTGCTCGTCGCCTCGCACAGCCCCTGCCGCTCGAGCAGCTGGATATCGCGCCAGCCCGCGCGCGCGAGGAAATAGGCCACGGCCGCGCCGACCGCGCCGCCGCCGATGACGGTGATCTCGCTGTCACGAGGGCCGGGCATGAGCCTCGCACCCTCGCCACTTCTGCACCAACGGCTTCACCGCCTGCTCAGATTTGGTATGCCCAAATCGTAGCCGGAATGCCGCCATCACCGTCGCCCGGCCGGCTCTGTCAGCCGAACCGGGTGAGGTAGGACTCCGCGAGGGCACACGTCTCGGCGGAGTACCCGCGCTCCCTCATCTCGGCGGCAAGCCCGGTGTCGTGCCGGAGCCCCGCGTACGCACTCAGCATGAGGCGCCGCAGCATCAGGAACGTGTCGATCTCCGTCTCGTCCTCGCGCGACAGCTGCTCGACCTGGCGGTACCCGTCGACCCACCGGGCGATCAGCTCGCCGGCGTCCGCCCGTCCCTCGTTGAAGGTCAGGGCGCAGGCCAGGTCGTACAGGTACCAGCTGAACCCGCAGTCCTCGAAGTCGATGACGGTGATGCGGCCGCCGTCCACCAGCAGGTTGGCCAGGCGCAGGTCGGCATGCACGAGCCCGAAGCGCCCGGATCCGGTGCCGAACCTGCGCAGCCGCGACACCACGACATCGGCCAGCCGCTGGGTCTGACGGCGTTCCTCGGGGTCGGTCACGCTCGCCTGCCATGGCCCCCAGTGCGGCCGGTCGCCGAGCGTCGTGGCCAGGTCCCAGCGCGGGCGGCGGAACCAGGGCGGCGGCGCCCACGAGCGCGCGTGCCGGTGCAGCCGGGCGGTGATGGCGCCGAGCTGCGGAAACCAGGCGGCGAGCTCGTGGGCGGGCGGCTCCTGCCCGGGCGCGCAGGTGAACATCACGCAGTAGCACGGGCCGAGCGGCGGGTCGCGCACCAGCTCGAGAACCTGGCCGCCGGCAGGCGTGCGGATGATGCCGGGCAGGAGCGCGCCGCAGTCCCGCTCCTGCCGGATGGCGTTCATCCAGGCTAGCTCGGACAGGATTTCCGCAGGTGAGCGGCCGCCTGGACGGTAGATGCGGAGCACCACGGGATCGGCCGGCCCTGCCTCGATCCGGAACGTCCAGTTCTCGGTCAGCGGGTACTCGCGCAGGCAGCCGCCGGGCGGTATGCCGTACCGCCCGGCGGCGAGGCGGGCGAGCGCCGTCATGTCGCCGGCGCCCGGCGCGCTGACCGTGTCGAGGGCTTCCAGCGCCGCCCCGCTCACGACAACCCCGCCAGGGCAAGCGCTGCCATCGGCTCCCTCATACTGGCTCGTGCTGACTGCGTGCTGACTCATGCTGACTCGCGACAAAACCCCGGGAGAGGCGTCTCTCCGGTGGGTGAGATTCAAGGTTATATAGGTAGACCTTTCGCTGCAACGGTCATTGCCTCGCCGCGACGGGAATGGGAGCCGCCGCGCGGGGCGCTGCTGCCACGTGTGGGCCGGCCCGATCCGGGCAAGGGGCAGGTTGAGCCTGCGCGGCGGTGCTGCCGTGCGGAAGGGAGGAGATCGTGGCGATCGCGACAGTCAACCCCGCTACCGGGGAGGTCGTGAAGAGCTTTGACGAGATGAGCGAGGCGGACGTCGAGCGCTGCCTGGCTGCAGCCGCGGCGGCGCACGCCAGCTACCGGCTGACCAGCTTTGACGACCGGGCCGGGTGGATGCGCCGGGCGGCCGACATCCTCGACGACGAGCAGGACCAGATCGCATCGATGATGACGACCGAGATGGGCAAGACGCTGGCCGCGGCCCGGCAGGAGGTCGCCAAGTGCGCCACCGCCTGCCGTTACTACGCCGAGCACGCGGCCGGGTTCCTCGCCGACGAGCCCGCCGACGCCGCGGCCGTCGGGGCCGAGCGTGCCTCCATCAAGTACCAGCCGCTGGGTCCGGTGCTGGCGATCATGCCGTGGAACTTCCCGCTCTGGCAGGCGATGCGCTTCGCCGCCCCCGCCCTGATGGCCGGCAACGTGGGGCTGCTGAAGCATGCCTCGAACGTGCCGCAGACGGCGCTGTTCATGCAGGACCTGTTCGCCCGCGCCGGGTTCCCCGGCGGGACCTTCCAGACCCTGCTCGTCGGCTCCAAGCGGGTCGAGGCGATCCTGCGCGATCGGCGGGTCGTGGCGGCCACGCTCACCGGGTCGGGGCCTGCCGGGCAGTCGGTGGCGGCCATCGCCGGCAGCGAGATCAAGAAGGTCGTGCTCGAACTGGGCGGCAGCGACCCCTTCATCGTCATGCCCTCGGCCCCCCTGGAGGCCGCGGCCCGGGTCGCCGCTGTCGCGCGCCTCATCAACAACGGCCAGTCCTGCATCGCGGCCAAGCGGTTCATCGTGGCGGACGCCGTCTACGACGAGTTCGAGCAGCTGTTCACCGAGCAGATGTCGGCCAAGACCGTCGGGGATCCGATGCTCGACAGCACCGACGTGGGGCCGCTGGCCTCCGAGCAGCAGCGCGACGACGTCGAGAAGCTCGTCTCCGACGCGGTGGCCAAGGGCGCCAAGGTGCTGTGCGGCGGCGCGGCGCCCGACCGGCCCGGCTTCTACTACCCGCCGACCGTGCTGGCCGGCATCACTCCCGAGATGCGCGTGCACATGGAGGAGGTCTTCGGCCCGGTGGCCACCCTCTACCGGGTCGCCGGCATCGATGAGGCGATCGAGCTCGCCAACGGCACGGAGTTCGGGCTCGGCGCGAACGCCTGGACCACCGACGAGCAGGAACAGGACCGGCTCATCCGGGATCTCGCCGCCGGGATGGTCTTCATCAACGGCAACGTGACCTCGTACCCGCAGCTGCCCTTCGGCGGGATCAAGACCTCCGGTCACGGCCGGGAGCTGTTCGTTCAGGGCATCCGCGAGTTCTGCAATATCAAGTCCGTCTGGGTCGGCGATCCCGGCCGCGGCTAGCCGCTGCTCCGGTCGGCCCGGCAGGTCACGGCCGCGACACACGGGGCGGCCATAATGTCCCGGTGGCCAGTTCAGCTGCGGACGCAGCGCGCCGGATCGGAATCAGGCTTTCCGCGCTCGCGCAAGACGGGTTGACGTACGCCGCCGGCGACTACGACCTGGACCGGTATCACCAGGTGGGCCGGCTGGCGGCTGAGCTGCTCGCGGCGCTCAGCGGCCGCCCGGCTGACGAGCTCGCCGTCGAGCTGGGCCGTGATTCCGGCTATGCCACGCCGAAGGTCGACGTGCGTGGCGCGATCTTCGACGAGCGGGAACGCGTGCTGCTGATGCGCGAGCGGACCGACGGCCGCTGGTCGCTGCCCGGCGGCTGGGCCGATCCGGGCGACGCGCCGTCCGCCGCGGTCACCCGGGAGATCCTCGAGGAGACGGGGTACCAGAGCTCAGTGGTGAAGCTGATCGCGTGCTGGGACCGGGACGTCCAGGGCAATCCTCCGCCCCTGCCCGTCCACGTTTACAAGCTGTTCTTCCTGTGCCGCAGCGACGGCGCCGTGCAGCCGCCGGCCGCGCTGGAGACTCTCGACGTCGGCTGGTTCGACGTCGGTGCGCTGCCGGAGCTGTCCCTCGGCCGGGTCAACCACCGCCAGCTCGGGCGAGCCCTGGCGCACCACCGCAACCCTTCGCTGCCGACCGAGTTCGACTGAGGCGAGCCGCGCGTCGGGGGCCGTCAACCGGGATTGATGCTGGGGGCACGGGGCGTCACGGTGGCACTATGACCGGCATGCCGGCTGCCCGTGACGAGCACCACACCGAACCTGCCGCCGGGCCGCCCGGGCCCGCCGCGAGCTCGCCCGCGGATGCTTCGTCGCCGCGGTGGGGCGCGCCCGCCGCCACGCTGGCCGGGCTCGTCGCGGTCAACCACTTCGAGAAGGGCGACGAGTGAGCTCAGCCGCGGACCAGGCACACTGGAAAACGGGATTCTCCCGAGGAGGGGCCGACTGTGCCTGACAACACCGTGCTGGTCATCCAGTTCCGCCCGGTGGGCGGTGAAGATGTTTCCGTGCTGTCCGCGGACTTCGGCGGCGAGCGCGAGGCGCTTGCGACGATCTCTCAGGCGATAGACGAGGGGCGCAGCCTGGTCCTGGCGCAGGCGAAGTATGACCGCGAGGACGACGAGAACGGCGTGGTCATCAACCTGGCCAACGTCGTATCGGTGCGGGTATCGACGCGAGACAGCGCGGCGGCGGGCCAGTACCTGTGATCTGAGCGGTACCGGCTCAGATGTTCGACTCGTCCGGAGGAGCCTCGGCCGGGGCAGGTGGCTTACTGTCGTCGGCCTGGCCTGCGGCCTGCACGCTGGCGAGGCTCTCGGCCTGCACGCTGGCGTGGTCGAGGGTGTACGAGGTCATCGACAGCGACCCGTAGGCATAGCCGTTGACCATGACGTCGGTCGCGTGACCGGCCGCGTCGGCGAGCCCGGCCAGGTAGAGCAGGGGAATGAAGTGGTCTGGCGTCGGCACCGCGTGCCTGAAGTCGCGGTGGGCGTCGAGCCGCGCGACGTCGGTGGGGCTGTGCGTCATCCGGGCCTTGGCGTCTTCGTCGAACCTCTGCGCCCAGTCAAAGCCCGCGTCGGCGAGGTTCCAGTTCATCCCCCGGAGGTTGTGCACGACGTTACCGCTGCCGATGATGAGCACACCGCGCTCGCGCAGCGGGGCAAGCTTCTTCCCGAGGTCGATGTGGTAGTCGATCCCCTTGTCGGCGTTGATCGAAAGCTGCACCACCGGGATCGAGGCGTCCGGGAACGCGTGCACGAGCACTGACCAGGTGCCGTGGTCGATGCCCCATGAGTCGAGGTCTGCTCCGACCCAGGTCGGCTTGGCCACCTCGCTGACGTCAGCGGCGAGCTCAGGCAGGCCGGGCGCCGGGTAGCCGACCGCGAACAGCTCCGGCGGGAAGCCGTAGAAGTCGTGGATCGTGCGTGGCCGCGGCATCGCGGTGACCGCAGTCGCGTTGATGTACCAGTGCGCGGAGATGACCAGGATCGCGCGCGGGCGGGGCACGGATTCACCGAACGCGCGCCACGCCCGGGTGTAGTGGTTGTCCTCCAGCGCGTTCATCGGGTTGCCGTGCCCGATGAACGCGGCCGGCATCAGGGCTGGCGCCGAATCGGCGGCGGCTGGTCCCGTCACTCGCTCAAGCCTACGCCGTGCCCGCCCGGCCGCCCCTTTCGCGTGGCGACAGGCCGTCACGGACGCCGGCGGCTCGTGGCGCTGGCCACGTTCGCGACGATGGCGGCAAACGGCGGAATCACCAGTGCCACGGCCGACATGATGACAGCCGCGGTCACCGAATACCGGTCTACCACCGCCCAGGCGCTGACGAACAAGCCGATGCAGATCCCCATGAGCACGAAGTAGCGCCGCTTGTCGCCGCGAGTGGGCTGCGGCACGCCCGGCTCAGCCGGCCTGTCCGGCCCAGCCGGCCTGTCCGGACCAGCCGGCACGCCCGGCCCAGCCGGTGCGCCCGGCCCGTCCTGGTCCTCTTCGTTGCTCGCCACAAGCTTCCACTGTTCCTTGCGCGCGACCGTAGCCCGAAGTGACACCAAGAGTTCGGGCGATTGGCGCCGGCGGTCGTGCGGCTAGCGCGCTTTCCGGGTATTGACAATCCTGCGTTTGCGCAAAGACTCGAGCCATTCCTGCCCGCTGAGCAGTCGCGTGGTTTTGGCCGACTTGACCTCCCCTGCGGCGGCAACTGCCATCGCGACGCTGGCAGCGGTCATGTCATCGGGTGCCTCATACACGACGAGCACGTCGTACTCGCCGAACGGAAAGCCAGCCACCAAGAGCGTGGCTCCCAGTTCCTCCAGTGTCGGCCTGATCGCTTCGACCGGGTCTTGCGGTTCCTTGAGCTGAGCCGCCATCGACTTTGCGGTATAGGAGGCTTGGTACATGTAGAGCGTCATCGAGATTCCCCCTCGGGTGGGAACAGGCGAAGGGATCACCCGCCAGTCCCTGTGACGGCCCCGGCGGCTTCCGCCGGCGGGGCCGAGGCAAAGGGCTGGAGCCCACTGCGGTTTAAAGATCGTAGACCCGGTTCGGACGGGCGCACCAGCCGCCGCCTCGCAGGCGACCCTTACTCAGACTTGCCAGAGCCCTCGGGTCCGGCCAGCTGGGTACACTCCGGCCGACGCTGCCGGGCGGGGTGCGCATGGACAGCGGCAGAAGCGGTCACGGGGAGCGTCGTCTCTTGAAAGACTGTCCCGGTGGCGGAAGCGGGACTGCCGGATCTGGACGTGGCGCGGGTCCGGCGCTGGTGTGAGCAGCGCGTCCCTGAGCATGTCCGCGAGCAGATCCGGGTGGAGTGCGACGTCGGGTCCAGGCACTTGACGATCGTCGAGTGCCGGCCGCCCTGGCGGGAGGGTATGAGCCCGGAATGGACACGATTTCCCGTCGCTCGCCTCCGGTACGTGAAGACAACCGGCCGCTGGTCACTGTACTGGCGAGATCGTAACCTTCGCTTCCACGCCTACGATCGGCTGGCACCGTCGGAGCACATCGGCGACCTCCTTGAGGAAATCGATCGCGACCCGACCGCCATCTTCTGGGGATAAGATCGCCCGAAAATAACAGCGTTGAGACGGCGCTGATTGCAGCATGAGAGTGCGACGAAATTGAGTGGCTCTTTCTGGTTTTGCGGGCAGGTGCTAGTTCCGCGCCTTAGCGTTGCGAGGTGCGCGTGAACCCGCCAAGGTGATGCGGATAAATGCTCAGAGGCACTCCCGATCCGGCCTGTTGCCCGAGCATCCGCAGGATCTTCTCGGAAGGAGTTCCGAACACCTGGATGCCGGTGGTGGCCTCCAGCGTCTGGGCGTACGCATCCCGGCCGCGGTCACCGATGATGCCCAGGTGAAATTCCATCGAGGCCGCGTCCGGATGGACCTGGACGACTGTCACCTCGCTGCGACTGTCGCTGGCGTACTCGTTGAAAGCGATCAGCCGCGGCTCGTTCATCTCGACGAAGCTGGCCAGCCCGGGGACGCGCTGCTGTTCGGCGTCAAATCTGCCCTCCCTGAGCCGGTTGGTGGCGATGAAGATGAACGGTCCGGACATAAGGCTTCCTCATCTCCTCCTGCGGCTACCTGCCGCGGTTCCATGGCCACTGCCTCTCGATGATCATCGCAGGCAGATCCGCCCGACCCCGATCATTGTCGGCCAACACCACGGTTGCCGCCGTCATCATCTCCAACACAGCCCTGGCCGCCATGCCCGGCAACGTCTTCCTGCCCGCGACCACCTCGGGCCTGCCCAAAGACTCAGTGGTCAACGTCACCGCTCTGGTCACCCTCGACAAGACCAACCTCGAGGCACCCACCGGGCACCTGCCGACCTCCCTGGATGAACGACGTCGACCGTGGACTCCGCCGCGTACTCGGGCTTTAGCGGCGACGCCCCCGCCGCAGCGTCAGATGAGGATGGCTTCGGACCTGCACAGGCTGGGAAATGAGGTGCTGACAATAGGTCTGGCTGACACGATGCGACCGTGGTGGCTGACCTGGAAGTGCGGGAGGAACGCGAGTCAGATCGACGGCAGGTACGCCAGGTGGTGCAGGCGGCTTTCCCCGCTCAGCCGGTCGTGGCTGACCTCGTCGAACGCCCTGCGCGCCTCAGCCGGGTGGCGTCCCAGCCTGTCCCTGGTGGCCGAGGAGCACGGGGCGGTTGCCGGGCACGTGCTGGCCAGTCGTGGCTGGCTCGACGCCCGGGCCCGGCTGGTCAACGTGCTCGTCTTGAGCCCGCTGAGTGTCACGCCTGGCCGGCAGGGCCAAGGCATCGGAACGCGGCTGGTCCGCCGGCTGCTGGCGGCCGCCGCTTCGGGCACCGAGCCGGCAATCTTCCTCGAGGGATCCCCGGGGTACTACCGGCGGTTCGGATTCGAACCGGCCGGGCCGGCCTTCCGCCGTCCGTCCCTGCGCATTCCGGAGTCTGCGTTCCAGGTACTCACGTTCGCAAGCTGCAAGCCGTGGATGACAGGCACCCTCGTGTACCCGGAGGCGTTCTGGGAGCTGGATTGCGTGGGTTTGCGCTAGTGCGGCTACTGACTAGCGCGCCAGTGGCCCGTGTTTATGCTGTGAGATCTGCGTCAGTCCACGACTGGCTAACGTTGCCGCCCACGATGGATAGATTCGGAAAATGAAGAAAGTTCTCGAGCTCCTCGTCTGCCTGTTGCATCCGCTCGCTGTCGTCCTCATGTGGATCGACCTGGCGACGCGCCGTGATATGGCAGCAGGCCCGAAGCTGGCCTGGGCTATCTTCGGCCTCATCCCGTTTGTGCCGTTCCTCTATGTGCTCACCGGCGGCGACCTGTGGTGATTCCCGAGCGGGGGTAGAAGGGCGCCGAACCCGCGCCGCCGTCCAATTGATCTTGATTGGCTGCCGGGCACTCGGCTGCGGAGCAAGGCTACGAGCAGCGATGAGGATGACCCACTCAGTCGAGACAGAACTCGTTGCCCTCGATGTCCTGCATCACGAGGCAAGACTCGTCGTCGCCATCGGCACGCAGTAGTCGCACGCGTACCGCGCCGAGCGCGACCAGTCGTGCGCATTCAGCCTCAAGTACGGCCAGGCGCTCTTCACCCACGAGCCCGGTGCCGACCCGCACGTCAAGATGCACCCGATTCTTGACGACCTTGCCTTCGGGAACGCGCTGGAAGAACAGTCGCGGGCCCACACCTGAGGGATCAATGCATGCGAACGCTGAACCCTGACGCTCAGGCGGCAGCGCGCGATCGAAATCGTCCCAAGTAGCAAACCCCTCCGGCGGCGGCGGTACGACGTACCCCAACACCTCGCACCAGAAACGAGCGACGCGCTCAGGTTCTGCGCAGTCGAAGGTGACTTGGATTTGCTTGACCGACGCCATCGGTCCACCATAGAGGCCCGAAGCGCCCGATGCTGACCCTGCAGCCGGGCGCTGCGGTACGCCGACGACCCGCCCGCCGACGTGATCTGCTGGCAGCAAGACGCCACGGGCTGGGCAGGACACGGCCGGCTGAGCTGCCGGCGCGCGTGCGCGCATGCGGCGTGTATGGATGTCCCACCGGCCCGTTCGGGGGTCGTTAGCACGCCGCTCCCCGGGCCCGGCGCCGCCCACAATGGAAGCGTGACAGATAACGCGGGACCGCGTCGCCGCCGGGGCCTCAGGCTCAGGGGACGGCGGCCGCATGGGCATGCTGCCCTGTTCTCGGTGGAGCCGCAGCTCGCTGCGGTGCTGCGGCTCGCCCTCGTGGTGGCGGCGCTCTGGGCCGTCCTGTTCGTACTGAGATGACCACGCAGCAACGCCGATCTTCACGCTGGCTCCCCAGGGAGCCGGGAGGAGCACCGCATGGACGCGGACTGTCAGCTGCTGTTCGTTCCGGTTCACGAGACCCGGTCCGGGACGCTGGCCCTGTGCACCGCCCGCCTGGTGTCGGGACAGCGGGTCGGGCTGGCCTTCACTTCTGAGGCGCTGCTGCTGTCGGCGGAAGGTCCCGGCCAGCACTGGATCCGGCTCCATGAGCAGGCCATGCACGACATGCTCGCCCCGATCGGGGTCGATCAGATCAGGGTCAACCCGTGCGTGCAGCCGTCCCGTGACGGCGCGGCAACCGTGCCGCCGCGGCGCGAGCAGGCCGTCACTACCGGACGCTCGCCGGGCCGGCACGGCGCGCCGCGGCACTGGAAGCTGCCGGCGCACGCGGCATTACGGCGGTGCGCCTGACGAGCACCCGGCACATGGCGGGCAATCAGCCCAGCGGATAGTCGAGCGCGCGCCACGCCGTCATCGCGTCGGCGGCCCAGGTGGCGTGGCGCCGCTCAAACAACCGGGCGGCCTTGACGCCGCTCCAGCCGGGCGGGAGCAGGTCGGCCGGCAGGGCGGGGTCGATCGCCGGGAAACGGCGCCAGGCGTGCACGAGCTCGACGACCCGGGCGAGCGGGTCGCGGGCCGACGGGCTGGCGAACTCGGCGAGGAACCGCTCGTAGGCGGCCTCGATCGTGTCCAGATCCCAGGCCTGCCGGACCATGGCGCCAAGCTCGCCGCCGCCTCGGTGCTCGGCGACGAAGACCTGGGCGTCCGCGAGCACGCCGACGTCGGCCAGGATCCGCTGGGCCTCGCCGATCCGGTTGACGTGGGCGCTGATCCACATGGCTGGCGCCGGGCTGCCGAATCCGGCCCAGCTCAGCCGCGTCCGCAGCACGTGCCGGACGCGCCGGTCAGTCTCCGGCACCCGGGCCAGCACGAGCAGCCAGCGGCCATCCCACTGGCTGCCGACGCCGGTGAAGCTGTAGATGCGCTCGGTGCCCTCGGTGAGCAGCGTCTCGGCCTGGCCGGTGAGCTTCCAGCGAGTCCGGCGCCCCACCCGCTGCGGTTCCAGCCAGCCTGATCCCGCGGTGCGCATCAGCGCCTGCCGGGTCGCCTTCTCCTCGACGTCGAGGCGGCCGAGCACGTCGATCAGGGATGCCGTCCAGGCGGTGCCGCCGGACGGGAGGACGAACTCGCCGAGCACCGTGAACAGCAGGCCGCGCGCGCTCTCGGCTCCCGCGGCGTGCCGCCGCGACATCGAGGGCTGGGGGGCCGCGCTGCGGGCGGTTGCGTCGGTCATCGTCTCCCTAACGTCAGGTTCGCGGCGTTGCGGCTATTCGCAGGTAAGTGTGGCATCCGCGCCAGGCCGGCACAGAAATATGCTACATCAACTTGACGAACCGTCTCCAGATCGTAGAACATGGGAAGAGCGACAGCAGGCATGGGAGGACCGTCATGACCAGCCCGGCCACGGACACGCACCCGGCCACGCACCCGGCAGCGGACACGCACCCGGCAGCGGACACGCACCCAGCGGCAGAGACGCCCAGGGTCGACTTCCGGGTGGACCCCGAGCACTACCGGCACTGGCGGCTGACCTTCGACGGGCCGGTCGCGACGCTCACCATGGACGTTGACGAGCAGGGCGGCCTGGTTCCCGGTTACGAGCTGAAGCTCAACTCCTACGACCTGGGCGTGGACATCGAGCTGTACGACGCGGTGCAGCGGCTGCGGTTCGAGCACCCCGAGGTGCGCGCCGTGGTGCTGACCAGCGGCAAGGACAAGATCTTCTGCGCGGGGGCGAACATCCGGATGCTGGCCGCCTCGCCGCACCCGTGGAAGGTGAACTTCTGCAAGTTCACCAACGAGACCCGCAACGGGATCGAGGACGCGACCGCCCACTCCGGGCAGACCTACCTGGCGGCGGTCAATGGGACGGCGTCCGGCGGCGGTTACGAGCTGGCGCTGGCCTGCGATCACATCATGCTCATCGACGACCGCTCGTCGGCCGTGTCGCTGCCCGAGCTGCCGCTGCTCGGCGTGCTGCCGGGCACCGGCGGCCTGACCCGGGTGGTGGACAAGCGGCACGTCCGCCGCGACCTGGCCGACTATTTCGCCACCAGGCCGGAGGGCCTCGGCGGCAGCAAGGCCGTGAAGTGGCGGCTGATCGACGAGGCCGTCCCCCGCGCCCGGTGGGACGAGGCCGTAGCCGAGCGGTCCGGCCAGCTGGCGGAAAGCTCCAGCAGGCCGGAAGGCGCGGAAGGCATCCGGCTCACCCCGCTGGCGAAGACCCGCATCGACGACACGATCTCCTACCAGTACGTGACCGCCAGGCTCGACCGCGGGCGCGGAGTCGCCGAGATCACGATCAGCGGCCCCGACGCCGACGCGCCCGCCGGCCTTGCCGCCGTGCACGCTCAGGGCGACCGCTTCTGGACCCTCGCGATGACCCGGGAGCTGGACGACCTCATCCTGGATCTCCGCACGAACGAGCTCGAGATCGGCACCTGGACGTTCGGTACGAGAGGCAGTACGGAGCGGGTGCTGGCCTACGACCGGCTGCTGCTGGAGGGCGCCGACGACTGGCTGGCGAACGAGATCGTCCTGTACCTCAAGCGCACGCTCAAGCGGCTGGACGTGACCAGCCGCAGCCTGCTCGCGCTGATCGAGCCGGGCAGCTGCTTCGCCGGCTCGCTTCTGGAGCTGGCGCTGGCCGCCGACCGCTCGTTCCACCTGGCCGGGGTGTTCGAGGAGGCGGAATCCGGATGCTCGAGCCGGCCGCGATCACCGTCGGCCCGATGAACCTCGGCCCGCTGCCGATGAGCAACGGCCTGACCCGGCTGCAGACGCGGTTCCTCGGTGACTCCGACGGCCTCGCGGCGGTCGAGAAGCGGGCCGGCGAGGCGCTCGAGGCCACCGGCGCCGAGCGGCTCGGGCTGGTCACGTTCGCGCCGGACGACATCGACTGGGCCGACGAGGTCCGCATCGCGATCGAGGAACGGGCCAGCTTCAGCCCGGACGCGCTGACCGGCATGGAGGCCAGCTACCGGTTCGCCGGCCGGAGACACTCGAGACCAAGATCTTCGGGAGACTCTCCGCCTGGCAGAACTGGATTTTCAACCGCCCCAATGCTTCGGGCCCGAACGGTGCACTGCGAAAGTTCGGCACGGGACAGCGGGCCGATTTCGACCGAAAGCGAGTCTGATCGCCATGACCGTGGCACCGGACTACACCGAGAAGGTTCCCAACAACGTCAACCTGCGCGAGGACCGGCGGCTGCAGCGTGCCCTGGAGGGGTGGCAGCCCGACTTCCTGACCTGGTGGGAGTCGATGGGCCCGACGCTGCCGACGCAGGACGTCTACCTGCGCACCGCGGTGAACGTGGGCCGCGAGGGCTGGGCGCACTTCGGCCACGTCCCGATGAAGGACTACCGGTGGGGCATCTTCCTGGCCGAGCGCGACGGCGACCGCAAGATCGCGTTCGGGCAGCACAAGGGCGAGCCGGCCTGGCAGCAGGTGCCCGGCGAGTACCGGGCCGACCTGCGGCGGCTCATCGTGATCCAGGGCGACACCGAGCCGGCCAGCGTCGAGCAGCAGCGCAACCTGGGAGCCACCGCGCCCAGCCTCTATGACCTGCGGAACCTGTTCCAGGTCAACGTGGAGGAAGGCCGCCACCTGTGGGCGATGGTCTACCTGCTGCAGGCGTACTTCGGGCGGGAGGGCCGCGAGGAGGCGGAGGAGCTGCTGCACCGCAACTCCGGCAGCGAGGACTCGCCGCGCATCCTCGGCGCGTTCAACGAGGAGACCCCCGACTGGCTGTCGTTCTTCATGTTCACCTACTTCACCGACCGGGACGGCAAGTACCAGCTGGGAACGCTGAAGGAGTCCGCGTTCGACCCGCTGTCGCGGACCTGTGAGTTCATGCTCAAGGAAGAGGCGCACCACATGATGGTCGGCACCACGGGGGTCAACCGGATCGTGGAGCGCACCGCGCAGGTGATGGTCGAGAACGACACCGACGACGTGGCCGCCCTCGGCGTCATCCCGCTGCCGGTGATCCAGCGGTACCTCAACTTCCACTACTCGGTGTCGCTCGACCTCTTCGGCGGCGAGACGTCCACGAACGTCGCCAACTACTACACCGCCGGGCTCAAGGGCCGCTGGCTGGAGGAGCGGCGCAAGGACGACCACCGGCTGACCGACGACTCGGTCATGGTGGACGCGCTGATCGACGGGGAGATAGCGCAGACCGAGGTGGCCGCGCTCACCGGACTGAACACCGACCTGCGGCGCGAGTACATCGCCGACTGCGAAGGCGGTCTCAAGCGGTGGAACAGGATCCTGGACAGCGCCGGGCTGGTGCACCGGCTCAAGCTGCCGCACGTGGCGTTCAACCGCCGCGTCGGGGCATTCGCCGGCATCGAGGCGACCCCCGACGGGCAGCAGCTGCCCGCCGGGGAATGGGAGAGGCGCAAGGGCGAGTGGCTGCCCACCGCGGTGGACAAGACCCACGTCCGCTCGCTCATGCGGCCGGTGTACGAGCGCGGCAAGATCGCCAGCTGGATCGCGCCGCCGCGTAACGGGATCAACGGCAAGCCGTTCGATTACGATTACGTCCACCTCGCTTAGCCGCGGAGGGCAGGGCCGATGGGGACCGAGCTGTTCAATGCGTGTGAGTACCTGCTCGACCGGCGGCTCGACGCCGGGGAGGGCGACCGCCTCGCCCTGACCGGGCCGGGCGGCGAGCTGACGTACGCGCAGCTGCACGACCGGGTGCTGCGCGCGGCGGGCGTGCTGCGCGGTCTCGGCCTGCAGCCCGAGCAGCGGATACTCATGTTCATGGCGGACTCGCCGGAGTTTGTCATCGTCTACCTGGCCGCGATGCGCATCGGGGCCATACCGGTGCCGGTGTCGACAATGACGCACGCGGACGGGCTGGCCGAGCTGCTGCGCGACTCCCGCGCCCGGCTGCTGGCGGTGACCGGGGAGTTCGCCGGCCTGGCCCGCGAGGCGATACCCGGCGCACCCGAGCTGCGCGGCGTGCTCGGCCCGGCTGCGGCGGCGGGCGGTCCTGCAGCCGCAGGTCCTGCGGCGGGCGGTGCTCCTGCGGGCGCTCCTCCGGCCGTCGGACCTACGGCGGCCGGTCCTGCGGCGGGCGGTCCTCCGGCGGGCGGTGTCCCGTGGCACGGGCTGTATGAGCTGTTGGCCGCGGCCCGGCCGGACGCCGCCGTCTACCCGACCACGGCGGATTCGCCGGCGTTCTGGCTGTACACCTCTGGCACGACGGGCACGCCGAAGGGCGCGATGCACCGGCACGGCTCCATCCGGGTGGTGTGCGAGACCTACGGCAGCCAGGTACTCGGCATCACCGCCGACGACCGCTGCCTGTCGGCGGCCAAGGCGTTCTTCGCCTACGGCCTCGGCAATTCCGTGCTGTTCCCGCTGTCGGCGGGTGCCGCGGGCATCCTGGAGCCGGCGCCCGCCAAGCCCGAGCTCATCGCCGGCCGGGCAGGTGCCTACGGCGCCACGCTGTTCTTCGCCGGCCCGACCTTCTTCGCCAACATGCTCCGCAGTGACCTGCCCGCGGATGCGCTTACGGGCGTGCGGCTGGCGGCGTCCGCCGGAGAGGCACTGCCCGCATCGCTGTACGAGCGGTGGACGGCGCGGTTCGGCGTAGACATCCTCGATGGCATCGGGATGACGGAGATGCTGCACATCTTCGCATCCAACCGGCCGGGCGAGGTGCGTCCCGGCACCACCGGCGTCGCCGTCCCCGGCTACGACCTGAGGATTGTCAACGAGGCCGGTCTCGCGGTACCCGCGGGCACGCCGGGAACGCTGCTGGTACGGGGCGCATCGACGGCCACCGGGTACTGGTCGCGCTATGACGCCTCGCGCCAGGTGTTCCAGGGGGAATGGCTGCGCACCGGAGACACCTACGTGCAGGACGCCGATGGCTACTACACGTGCCTCGGGCGCACCAGTGACATGCTCAAGGCGAGTGGAATCTGGGTCTCGCCCGCCGAAGTGGAAGCCCGGCTGCTCGCCCACCCGGCCGTGGCCCAGGCCGTCGTGGTGGCGGCGCCGGACGCCGACGGGCTGGAGAAGCCCGTCGCCTACGTCATCCTGCAGCCCGGCCAGGCCGCCACCGACGCCGAGCTGATCGAGTTCTGCCGCGCGGGCCTGCCATCGTTCAAGCGCCCCCGCAAGATCGTCTTTGTCGGCGCTTACCCGACCACTGCCACCGGCAAGATCCGCCGTATCGAGCTGCGCGAGATGGCATTGACGGTCCTGGCCACCCCGGTAGCACCCGTGACGGCCGGGGCGGCCGGGGCGGCGGAGTGACGCGCCTAGCTGGTTTCCGGGGCTCGCACCGCTGCTGGTGATTATCCCGGGCGTTTAATCTGTGCCTATGCCGCTGGCACGACCTGGGACGGATCTCGATGGCTGACGCCGACGACGTGCGCCGCCTCGCGCTGGCGCTGCCGCACGTGGAGGAGATAGACAGCGACGGCTTCGACTTCCGGGTCGCAGGCAAGGGGTTCGTCTGGTCGTACCCTGAGCGCAGGCCGGGCAAGCCGCGGGTCATCCGGGCCGACATCGCCGTCCTGTACGTCGGCGACGAGGCGGAGAAGCAGGCCCTCCTCCTCGGCGAGCCCGGGGTCTTCTTCACGGCACCCGGCTATGACGGCTGGCCGCTGGTGATGCTGCGGCTGGCGGAGGTGGATGCCGAGCGCCTGGAGGAGCTGGTGACCGACGCGTGGCGGATGCGTGCCCCGGCTTGAGGCAGTCCCAGCGGTCCCCTACGCTGGGTGGCCCTACCGGAGAATTCTCCGGTGCTGACGGACGTTACCGGCGAATTCCGCTGACGGAAATGTTGCGTGAGGAGGCCCGTGGCCGAGGACCGGACCGTCGCCATGCGCGCCGACGCGCTGCTCAACCGCGAGCGGATCCTGGCCGTCGCCTACGCGGCGTTCGCCGATGACCCGAAGGTCTCGCTCAACGCGATCGCCAAGCTGGCCGGCGTCGGCGCGGGCACGCTCTACCGACATTTCCCGGCGCGAGAGGACCTCATCCTGGCCGTGTACCGGCAGGAGGTCCTGTCGCTGGTGGAAGCCGTTCACGACATCCTGGACGAGCACCCGCCGCTGGAGGCGCTCCGCGCGTGGTTCCTGCGACTGGCCGACTTCGTGCGGGTCAAGCACGGTCTCGGCGAGGCGCTGCAGACGGCCGCGGCGCAAGCGGTGGTCAACGAGACGGAAGCGCCGGTCACCGAAGCCATCAGCGTCCTGCTTCAGGCGTGCGAGGACGCCGGCGATGTCCGTCCAGGGCTCGAACCCGCAGACGTTCTGCTATTGATGGGGTTTCTCTGGCGGGTTGGGGCGGGCGAGGCTGGAGAAGAACAAGCGCGGCGCCTGCTCGATCTGGCAATCCGCGGCCTGCGGTAAGCCGCTACAGCGAGCTGGGTTCCCGCACCGGTGGCAGGGACTGGGCCGGCCCGGAAAGCGGGGCGCCGGCCGCGGCCCCTGGCAGTGCGTGTCATGGTTGGTTAGACAGCGGAGGGTGCTGGGGAGGAGACCACCATGATGCCCGCCGGCGCGCCCAGCCCGCCAGTCCCGCAGCGCCGCGCGCAGGTCAACGACCTCCTCCCGCTTGGCGACTGGCTCAGGCACCACTCGCTTCGCAGCTGGCCGGTGCTGCTGTTCCTCGCACTGATCTGCGTGCCGTCGATCGCCCTGCTCATCCTGGGCACCAGCCCCAGCGCCAGCACGTTCGACCACGTTGCCTGGATCTTCGCCGCGTACTTCGCGCTCGCCTGGCTGCTGCTGCTCGGCGTCATCATCCGGCCCGAACACGTGACCCGGCCGATGCTGATCGTCGTGACAGCGATCGCGCTGGTGACCCAGGTGCCGCTGGCCGTCGCTCTGGAGGCCGCGCTGCATGCCAGTAACGTGAGCCTGAGCCAGAGCATCTTCACCATCGGCATTCCCGAAGAACTCGCCAAGGCCTTGCCGGTGCTGGCGGTCGCGCTGATTTACCGGCGCGGGCGGGACCTCACGCCGCGGGACTACCTGTTCGTCGGCGCGGTCAGCGGGCTGGCGTTCGGCGCGAGCGAGGTCGTGCGCTACTTCACCGTCAACGGCGTGGGCGAGTTCTACCTGACCGTGCGGTCGGCCATTCCGCAGATCGAGCAGCTGATCAGCACCGGGCACTCCGCGGCGACCTCCCTCTTCGCCGTGCTGATCAGCCCCGTGCTGTACTTCATCCTCGACTTCGTCTGGCGGTTCGTCACGGACCCGGTCAGCCATGCCTGCTGGTCAGGCCTGACCGGCTACTTCATCGGGCTGGCGGCGACAGGGCGGCACCGGTGGTACCAGGTCACCTGGATCGGACTGGCCGTCGCCGCGATCCTGCACGGGCTGAACGACTGGAGCCGGGTGAACGGTCACCCCGCGTGGATCCTGGTCGTGCTCGTCAGCGGCATCCTGTTCCTCGGCTACGCAAAGGTCGGTTCCGCCAGTGACTTGCAGCTTTCGGACGGACTGCCACCCTTGATGCTGCCGCACGGGACACCGGCCGGGCACGCGCGGGGAACGCCGGCCGGGCCGCCCGCGCCGGCCGGGGCCGCCCGAAGCAGGTCGGGAAGGCCCTGGTGGGAGCACTAACCACGGGCAGAGGCCCGGATTCTGATGACCGGCGGCCAGAGTTGTCATTTAGTGACATACCGTCCTATTGACCCGATTGCCATGGCCCCCTTACTGTGCCGCTACAAGGGGGCGGGAAATGAGCGACGTTGTGACGACCGCCGGGGCTGCCACCGAGCAGCGCCCGCCCAGGCACATCAAGGTCAACGGCAAGCGCATTCACCTCCGGTGGCTGCAGCAGCTCGTCTGGTCGGCAGCCGGCGCGGCGATCGGCGCCTATATGGTGTCGGCGGTCTACTACCTGGTCACCCAAGTGAAGTGGCCGGGCACCGCCGGTCACACCGCTCTCTACCTCAAGCCGGGATGGGACCACCTGCTGCCGTACAAGTGGTGGAGGGCAGGCCGGCACGACTACCGGGACTGTTACGAAGCCGTATTCGCCACGCTGTTCATCAGGTCGATCATCGCCAAGAAGAAGTACTGGAATCACCGGGTCGGCTGGCTGCGGCTGATCACAGCTCCCCTGGTGCTCTTCGTGGCGGCGTTCCCGATCATCACCCTCGGAATCTGGCTGGTAGACATCCTGCACCTCGGCCCGCCGAGCTGGCTGGTCAAGTACCAGGCGATCATTATCGGCTTCGTCGCGGCCCAGGTGGTTCACCGGATCTACGCCCCGGTCGGCAACACCGTTCAGTTGTTCTTTGTCGAGCAGGCCATTCCCGGTCAGCACCGGCCGCGCTGGCCGCTACCGCCGGTCGTGCGCGAGCGTTACGCGTGGATGACGGAATGCGGCGTGCCCGTGAAGGATTATGGTGCCTGGTTCACGGTTCTGGTGTCGGTCATGGTGGCGGTGCTGCTGTTCCTGGCCGGCTACGGTGCCTACGTCCGGCTGGTCGTGGCGAAATGAAGGGCAGGCACCCCGCCAGGTCCGCCTGACGCCAGGATTCCGGCAACCGCAGCGATCTGGTGGCCGCCTGGGAGGTCGTCAGGACCGCATTCGCCGATCATGACGCGCCGAGCACGCTGCTTGGCGTTGCCGCCCTCGGGTATGCCGGCCAACTCGTCGAGATCGAGGCAGTCGCGATCCGCCGGTGATGAGTGCACGCAGCCCGGTCAGGCCAGCTACCCGCAGGCCAGGGCGGCTTTGCTAGCCGATGGTGTCGTCGCCGGCGCCGAGGCACCGGGTGAACCCGGGAGGGATGATGACGTCGTCCGGTGTCAGGTCGTGGATCGAGGAGTGCCCGAGGCCGAGCAGGGCGGAGTCGATCCCGCCGCGCAGGATGTCCAGCACGTTCTCCACCCCGGCCTGTCCGTTGGCGGCCAGCCCCCACAGGTACGCGCGGCCGATCATGACGGCCCTGGCGCCGAGGGCGAGGGCCTTGACCACGTCGCTGCCGCGCCGGACGCCTCCGTCGAGGAGCACCTCGACCTGCTGGCCGACGGCGCCGGCGATGGCCGGAAGGGCCCTGATGGTGGCCGGCGTCCCGTCCAGGTTGTTGCCGCCGTGGTTCGACACGGAGACGGCCGACACGCCCGCGTCCACCGCTCGCTTCGCATCGTCCACCCGCGTGACGCCCTTGAGCATGAACGGCCCGCCGCCCCACTGCTCGCGGAGCCAGGCCAGGTCGTCCCAGGTCGGCAGCGGGGACTGCATCCATTGCCCATAGGCGCCGAAGAAGGTCGGCACCGGCTTGCCCGCCGCGCCGCGCAGGTTAGGGACGATGAGATCCGGGATGCTGCCGGACTTGACGTAGTTCCACAGCCAGCGCGGCCGGGAGATGGCCTGCGGCGCGTACCGAAGCATGGCCTTGAGGTCCATCGTCTCGGGGATCACCGGTGAGCCCCAGTCCCGGCCGTTGGAGAATGACCAGTCCAGCGTGACGATGATGCCGACGGCGCCGCTCGCCCGGGCCCACTCGAGCCGGTGCAGCATCTCGTCCCGGGTGCCCACCCAGTAGGACTGGAAGAAGATCTTCGGATTGGCCGCGATGACCTCGTCCAGCGGCTTGCTGGCAAACGAGCTCAGGCCCATGGCGGTCCCCCGCGCGGCGGCGGCCCGGGCCACCGCGACTTCACCGTCCGGGTGCACCGCCTGCACCCCGGTCGGGGAGATCAGCACGGGGAGGGAGATCTCCTGCCCCATGACGGTAGTGGCGAGGTCGCGCTTGTCCGGCAGGCCCGCGACGTGCGGAGCGAAACCCAATTCGCTGAACGCCGCGATGTTGTCCCTGACGGTCAGGCCCTTCTCTGAGCCTGCGACCAGGGCGCCGTACACCGACGGCGGCAGCCGCTTCCTTGCCCGCCGCTGCGCCTCGGCAACCGTTTCGAACCATCCGTTGACCATCTGGTCAGCCTTTCTGCGTCATCGCTGATGCGGGCTTGGGGTCCCGTCGGAGAGTGTTCATATCGTTCCCTGCTGCGCGGTGCCGGCCGGGTGCGGTGTCAGGATGACCACCTCCGGGCCGGCCGCCAGCTTGCCATCCAGATCGGCGGTCAGCTGTGCCAGCACCTCACCGCGGGAGTGTGCGTCCAGTGCTGCCTGGTCGGCCCATTTCTCGATGATGACGAGCCGGTCCGGTGCCTCGTGCAGCGCGTATAGCAGGCAGCCCGCGTCCTCGGCGTGGGTCCGCTGGATCGTCTTTTCCAGCGCCGCGATCACCTCGGCTCGCTGGCCGGGGCCGGGACGGATTGTGGCGACGAGGATGACGCTCATGATCAGGTGTTCCTCTCTCCGGGTGGTCCGGGATCGTTCGGGTCAGGTGAACAGGGCGGACAGCGCGGGGCCGACCGCGCGGTGGTCGGCGGCCTTCGCCAGCCGGCCGTGGCCGATCCGGGCCAGGTCGCGGGCCAGGTCGAGATCGTGCTCACCGGACGTGTCGAGCAGGACGTCGAGGCGGGACAGGCGCGCGGCCGCGGCGCGCGGATCAGGCCCGGCGTTGTGCACGCAGTCCGACAGCAGCAGCACCCGGGCGTCCCGGGCCGGGATGGCGGCCAGTTGCTCGCGGGCCAGTTGCAGCGGGAAGGAGATGTTGGTGAGCCCGCGGGCCGGGATGCGCAGCAGGGTGTCCAGGACGCGCGCAGCCGAAACCGGCCGGCCGAGCGGCACCAGGAGGGCCGCGTCGGACCAGAACGCCAGCACGGCAAGATCGTCGCGGGCCAGTTCGGCGGCCAGCGCCCCGACCGTGGCCGCCGCCGTACGGATCCGTTCCCCGCGCATGGAGCCGGACACGTCCACGGCCAGCACCACCGATCGCCGGGTCCGGATCCGCTCCCGGACGACGATGTCGTCATCCTCGGGCACCGGGTGTTCGACGAGGTTCTCCAGGGTGGCGTCCAGGTCGATGTCGTCTGATCCGTCGCGGTACCGGACGCTGGCAAGCTCGCCGATCCCGCGGCGGCCGGTGGTGTCGCGGCGCGGACGGGAGATGGCCAGCCGGGCCGCGATCTGCTGCGCGCGTCGCACCGCCTCGGGATCCGGCGGCGCGCCGTCGGCCGGCACGTCGAGCAGTTCGGCTGGCTCATCGGTGATGGCGGGCGCACCGTCGCCTGGCCGGTGGGCAGGCGGACGGCCACCATCACGGCTCCGCCGGGCGCTGAACACGACGCCGCCGCCGGCTCCCGGACTGGGCAGGTAGACCGTTGGCTCGGTGTCGAGTTGCTTGGGCCGTCGCCGCAACGGGCGGGGGCCAGCGGGGCGGTTGCCCGGCCGGGACCGGCGGATCGGCGTATCGGCCTCGACGGCTCTTCAACCGGGCGCGGCCGTCGCCGGGGCCAGGAGAAAGTGATCCTCCCAGATTTGCCGCAGCACCGATTCGGGGGTGGCCTCCACCGTTTCGTCCAGGTGGATGCGGCCGGACAGGGCCACGATCATCGCGTCGAACACCGTCTCGGCGTAGGCGGTCCGGGCGGTATTGCCGGGCCGGGCCGGGCCGTCACCGCCGGTGTCGCGTATTCCGCGCAGCCCCAGCAGTTCTCCGCCCACCAGGGTCAGGTCGATCGCGCCGCGGACGCTGCTGCCCTGGCGCACGTCGGGGTGCGCCCGGGTGGCCCGGGTCACCGCGACGGCATCCCGGCGCAGGGCGCCGGCGAGCTCCGCCGGCACCTGCTCGCCGGACAGGCCGGCGCGCAGGGTGACGATGCCGAGTTCCGCCTGCTCGTCCTGGTAGGTGACGGCCAGCCGGCACAGCCGGTCGTGCACGCTGGTCGACAGCCGGGTCGTGCCGACGTTGTCGAACGGGTTCATCGACGCGATCACCCGGAAAGTGGGCCGCGCGGTCACCCGGCCCACTCTGGGCACGGCGACCTCGCGCTCGGCCATCGCGGTGAGCAATGTGTTGATGGTGTCTTCGGGAGCCCGGTTGAACTCCTCGATGTACAGGAAGCCGCCTTCCCGCATCGCCTCCAGCAGCGGGCCGTCCACGAAGTTGTCCGGGCTGTAGTCCTCACGCAGTACCCGCGCCGGGTTGTGATGCCCGACCAGCTTGGCCGGCGTCAGGTCGGCGTTCCCTTCCACGAAGACCAGCGGGATGCCCCATTCCGCGGTGATCGCCCGCAGCAGGGTGCTCTTGGACGTACCCGGTGGCCCCTCCAGCAGCAGGTCCCGGCCCGCCGCGACCGCGGCTAGCACCAGGTCCAGTTCCCGCTCGCGGCCGACCACGTGCCCCGCGATGCGGGCCCTAGCCTCCGTTATCCGCCCCGGCGCGGCGACCTCCCGGCCGTCCTCGACCCGGGAGCTCCCGTTCACCGCTCTGACCGCCGGGCTGGTCACTTGCCCAGCTGGCCAGCATCGATCGGCAAGGTGACGCCGGTGACGTAACGGGACTCATCCGAGGCGAGCCAGAGCACGGCGTTGGAGATGTTGACGGGCTCCACCCACGGGATCGGCAGGGCGTTCATTGCCTGGAACCTCTCGGCCAGCCGCTCCTTCGTGCGGTCCTTCTCCTCCAGGTCCGGGGCGAACAGCGCGTAGGTCGGCGCGTTCTGGATCATGTCGGTGTTGACGCTGGTGGGGTGGACCGAGTTGACCCGGATCATGTCCGGGGCCAGCTCCAGCGCCAGGGTCCGCATCAGTCCCACGACACCGTGCTTGGCGGCCGCGTAGTGGCCGATGTTCTCCATGGCCATCAGCCCGGCGGTGGAGCTGGTCAGGATGATCGATCCGCCGCGGCCGCCGGCCCGCAGGTGCGGGATCGCCGCCTTGGCGGCGTGCCACACGCCGGTCAGGTTGACGTCGATCATGTCCTGCCAGGTCTGCTCCGGCAGCTCGGCGAGCGTTCCGTAGCTGAAGATTCCTGCGTTGGCGGACACGATGTCCAGTCTTCCCAGCTGCGCGACGCCGTCGTCGAGCGCGGCCTTGACCGCACCGTAGTCGCGTACGTCGGCCTGGGTCGCGACGATCCGGCGGTCCAGTTCCTCCACCAGCTTGACCGTCTCAGCCAGGTCGTCCGGGGTGGACATCGGGTAGGGCACCGAGCCGACCTGAGCCGCCAGGTCGATCGCGATGATGTCCGCGCCCTCCTGCGCGAGCCGGATCGCGTGGCTGCGGCCCTGGCCGCGCGCGGCACCAGTGATGAAAGCGACTTTTCCTTCTACTCGTCCTGGCATCATTGCCTCCTTGAGATGGGCTGGGTGTTGCTTAGCTGACGACCGGTTCAGCGGGCGAGAAGCCGGCGAGCGGGTTCTCGTCGCAGGAGCGGTCGGGGGGCGTCGCGTGCTGAGGGTGATCGGCACGGCCTTGCTGCGGTGTGAATGATCCAGCGCCGGCCTGGGGGGCGCGGCGTCGCCGCGGGCCAGCAGCGCGTCCGCGCCGTACCCCTGAACGCATTCGGGATCGGGGCCGTCCAGGGGCAGACCGGTGAAGAACTTGGCGGCCATGCACCCGCCCCGGCAGGAGTCGAAGTGCTGGCACGCCGAGCAGGCGCCGCCGCTTTGCGGGCTGCGCAGCTCGGCGAACAGCGCCGACTGCTGCCAGACCTGGGCGAAGCCGCCGTGGGTGAGCACGTTGCCGGCCAGGAAGTTCTCGTGGATGGCGAACGGGCAGGCGTAGACGTCGCCAACCGGGTCGATCAGGCAGACGACCCGGCCCGCACCGCACAGGTTCAGCCCGGGCAGGCTGTTGCCGTACGCGGCGAGATGGAAGAACGAATCCCCGGTCAGGACGTCGTCACCCCGGGCCACCAGCCAGTCGTACAGCTGGCGCTGCTGGCCGGGCAGCGGGTGCAGCTCGTCCCAGACGTCGGCGCCGCGGCCCGAGGGGCGCAGCCGGGTGAGCCGCAGCTGCGCGCCGTACCGGTCGGCGATGGCCTTGAATTCGTCCAGCTGCCCGGCGTTGTGCCTGGTGACGACCACCGAGACCTTAAAGCCGCGAAACCCGGCGTCGGCCAGGTTCTGCATGGCCCGCATCGCGGTGGCGTACGAACCCGCACCGCGCACGGCGTCGTTGACCTCGGCCGTGGCCCCGTCCAGCGAGATCTGCACATCCACGTAGTCGGTGCCGGCCAGCCGGCGGGCGACCCCGGGCGAGATCCTCACGCCGTTGGTGGAGAACTTGACGCCGACCTGGTGGACGGTCGCGTAGTCCACCAACTCCCAGAAGTCGGGCCGCACAGTCGGCTCGCCACCGCCGATGTTGACGTAGAAGACCTGCATCCGCTGCAGCTCGTCGATCACCGCCTTCGCCTGGGCGGTGGTCAGCTCGCGCGGGTCCCGCCGGCCCGAGCTGGACAGGCAGTGGACGCAGGACAGGTTGCACGCATAGGTCAGTTCCCAGGTCAGGCAGATCGGTGCCTCGAGGCCGTGCTCGAAGTGGTCGATCAGGCGGCTGGCACCCGAGACGGCGGTGGTCACGAGACGCCCGCTTCCTGGTGGCACGGATCGGGGCAGACGATCATGTTTGCTGTCAGCCAGCCGGCGCCGAGCCGCGGTGAAGCCTGGCTGCGGGGCGCTCACCCGGCCGCCTCAGTAGACGCCGCACATACCATCGATGGACACTTCCTCTACCAGCAGATCGGCATCCAACAGTTCGTCAGCATCGCGCTCGCCGGCGTCCACAACGCCCCGCGCCGCTTCGGTGCTGACCACGGGTTCATCCGCCATGACATGCTCCTGACGACGAGAACTGGCTACATCAGCAGAGTAATGGCACTGGGTGCAGAATGGAAAGTGCGGCATGACACCGACGTCAGGCGTAGTCGGAGAAGAGAGACCTCGGGGTGGCCTGCCGCCGGCGACGTCCCGCTCGGAGCTGGAACGGGTGGCCTACTGCCTGTTCGACAAGCACGGCTTCGACGAGACCAGCATCGACGACATCACCGCGGCCGCGGGGATCGCCCGGCGTACGTTCTTCCGCTACTACCCGTCCAAGTCCGATCTCGTGTGGGGCGACTTCGACGGGGAGCTCGACCGGCTTCGCCAGTGGTTCAGCGCCGCCTCACCGGAGACTCCGATGATGGAGGCGATACATCAGGCCGTGCTCGAGTTCAACCGGCTCCCGCCGGGCCAGGAGACGGCACACCGGCGGCGGCTCGGCCTCATCCTCGGCGTGCCCAACCTACTGGCCAATTCCACCCTGCGCTTCGAGCAGTGGCGAGCCGAGGTGGCCGCGTTTGCCGCCCGACGGCTCGGTCTCGCACCCGACGACCTGCTGCCCAAGGTGATCGGCTACAGCGCGCTGGGGGCCACGCTCGCCGCATACGAGCAATGGCTGCGCGACGAGGACGCCGACCTGATGCACCTGCTGGACGAGGCGCTGAGCGAACTGGCGATCGGTTTCGATCACCATGACAGCAGCGGGGCATAAGGCACACGGGCATCTGCGCGCGAAGCGACACGGCACCGTCATATCGCGATCACTTGCTAAGCGGAGAACTCCCCGCTAAAGTGGAAACGTCTCCGTTTGAGGCTTCCTCTTGCAGTGGGCGAAAGGTCAGCAGGATGGCGCGAGCAACGATCACACTCGGCAGCGACCTGCACGTCGGCGGTATCGGCTACGGCGCGACGCGGCTCACCGGCCCGGACCTCTGGGGCGAACCGGGGCAGCAGGGGAGCGGTCGGTGAACATTAGGCTGGCGGCATGGCCTACGACACCGAACTCGCTGACCGGATCCGGTTCCTGATCGGCACCGGGCCAGGCGTAACAGAGAAGCAAATGTTCGGCGGCCTGGCGTTTCTGATAGACGGCAAGATGGCGATCAGTGCCAGCGGCCAGGGCGGTGCCCTGGTCCGGGTCAATCCCGCCGATGGCGACGCCCTGCTCGCGACGGGGACCGCCACCCTCGCGGTGATGGGCGGTCGGACGATGCGGGGATGGCTGCGCGTCAGCTCCGAGGACCTCGAAGCCGACGAGCAGCTCACCGGGTGGATCAAGCGGGCCGTCGGATATGCCCGGTCAATTCCGCCCAAGCGCTAGCGCGGGCACACGCAGACCAGCCATCCCGCGCCCGGGCGACAAGATCCCCTAGATGACAGGCAACCTCTGGCCGTCGCGTGCATCTCTCTTTATGTGGAAGCCGAATCTCCCGACGGGTCTGAGATCCGTTTCCGAGGTACAGGCACGGTGATGTCCGCAGATCCCGCGCAGGTGCCCGGCCGGGAAGTGACCGCGCTGTACAGGGCACACGCGTTGAGCCTTACCCGGCTTGCCTATGTCATGCTCGGCGACCGCTCAGCTGCTGAAGATGTCGTCCAGGAAGCGTTCCTGGGGCTGTACAAGCGGTGGAACCAGTTGCGTGACACCGCCAGTGGCCCTGGTTATCTACGCACGAGCGTGCTGAACGGCTGCCGGATGGTACTGCGGTCCCGCACCCGCCGTGACGACCGTGCCGCCGGCGAATTGGCCTGGGAATCCGCCGAGGCGACCGCGCTTGTCGGCGAGGAGCACCGGCAGCTGCTCCTGGCCATCCGGGCGCTGCCGCCCCGGCAGCGCGAAGCGCTGGTGCTCCGCTATTACCTCGACCTGAGCGAGGCGGAGACCGCCCGGTCGATGGGCATCAGGCGGGGCACCGTCAAGTCCGCCACGTCCCGTGCACTCGCGGCGCTCGGTCAACGCATGCAGGAGTACTCATGAACGTTTCACCGGACCAGATCCGCGCCGCGACCCGCACCGCCGCTGCCGTGATCACGGCCGACAAGGTGCCGCCGCTTCGGCTGGACGAGTCACCCGGCAGCCACGGGTTTGCGCGCCGGACCCGGCCGGCCTGGGTCGCGCCACTGGCCGCCGCGGCGGCGGTCGTCCTCGTCGTCGTGGGCAGTGTGGCTGCCGGCTCCTGGCTTGCCAGGTCCGGCAACGGCCAGTCCAGCAATCCCCCTGCCTCCAAGCAGGCAGCCCCCGCTGGCTCTTTCACCGGTGTCCCGGCGTATTACGTGGCGGTCGAAAACTCGTCGTTGGCGGTCGTACGAGCCACCGCGACCGGGGCCACGCTCGCCAGGATCAAGACGCGTACGCCATTCGTCGGCGTTACGGGGGCCGCCGACGACCGGACGTTCATCCTGGACGCACAGCGCTCGGTAATGGGGCCCACGGTGCAGTGGCCGGGACACCCGGCGTTCTACCTGCTACGGCTGAGCGCGTCCGGTGCTGAAGAGTCCTTCACCCGGCTCGTGCTCCCAGCGCTGCCGACGGGCGCCGCGGTGACGGGCCTCGCGTTGTCCCCCGACGGCAGCAAGCTCGCCGTCGAATGGGGGCCGAGCACTAACGGCCGGACGGGCCTGCTGGAGATCAGGGTCTACACGCTGGCCACCGGCGCGTCCCGCACCTGGTTCGCGACCGGGTCGGGCGATCCGGTTGACCAGGGCGGGTTCACCGGGTCGGGCGTGGACGGTTCGCAGTCCATCTCGTGGGGGGCGGACTCCCAGACACTGGCATTTGACTGGATAAACCAGTCCTACACCATCGGCGTGCGCCTGCTGGACACCGCAGCCAGCGGGGACAACCTGATCGCGGATAGTCGGCTCGCCGTCATCGAGGCCAGCAGGACGGGCCAATCACGCATCTCCTCCGGGCCGCCAGACTACATCTCCCAGTGCGTGACGGATTCGATCATGTCACTGGACGGCTCCTCGATCGTCTGCGGTTACTCGACGAGCACAGGCCCATACACCGATCCCTACAACACGACGGGATTCATCCGGTACTCCGCCAAGACCGGGAAGCAGGCACAAGTCTTCGGCGTATTCACGTTCAAGGGGAATGAGCGTGGGGGCGAATTCTCTCTGTACTGGACCGACCCGACAGGGAAGACCCTGATCGGGGGAAGCGCGACGCCCAGCGGAACCCGCGTCGGCGTGATCAACGGCGAAACGTTCACGCCGCTGCCCGGAATCGCACACCTAGGTGCCGCCGCCTGGTAGCCAGTGGCCGATCAGGAGCCGGTCAGGTTGCGTTCGACCCAGACGTCGGGCTCTACGTAGACGGCGTGGTCGTGCCCGGCGTCGCAGTGGACCGGCACCAGCGCCCGCGGCACGATCACATCGCCGGTGCGGTCGAACGGCAGTTCGGTCCAGGCGCGCCACTCTGCTAGCGAGCCTGCCATCACCCTCCAGGTCAAAGGCCACCGCCCGCAGCGCGTTCGGCCGGCACCGGCCCGCCACAAACTCCAGATACCGGTCTGCCAGCCGCTCACCCAGCGCAGACGGGACCTCACCTGCCCCGACACCGAACGCGCCAGCCACCGAAAGCTCACCACAGCACTTTCCCCAGCTCAGCGCCGTCATATGCAACGAAGATCACCCGTGTATTAAGCGTTCTGCGCGCAATGGTGACGCTCAAGACTGCGGATACGGCCTATCCCGTATCTGAATGAATATTCCGATTATCGCATGAGCATGCATAGGCGAGACACCCTCTATTCGGCGTGAATAACCGGGTCCGGTCGCTGGCGGGAGGTGGCCGGGCCGGTGCCTGGGTGCTGCCTGGCCTGGGGGGATGGGTGTAGCATCGCCGACATGTCCGACTCGATCTTCTTGCTGGGGGACGACGGTTGGTTGACCGAGGCGCACAGCAGCGCCTACCAGGCGGAGGCTGAGTTGCAGGAACTTCTGGACGTGGCCGTTTTCGCTGCCGGCGCTGGGACAGTCTGTAAGTAAGTTCCTCGGTTCCGCGCCGCCGGCTTCCTGCCGGGCGGCCCGTTTCGCGTTGCCTGGCCCTGCCATTTCAGGAGCCGCCGCATGTACTCAGACAAACACCCCGAGCCGACCGATCCGCCTACCGGACCTGCAATCGTTTACCTGATCGTTGGCCTTCCCGGCGCAGGGAAAACAACTCACGCGAAGGAACTGGAGATCAGCGCGTCGGCCCTACGGCTAACGCCGGACGAGTGGCAGATCATGCTGTTTGGCGATCAGAACCCACCAGATAAGCGTGACCTCGTTGAAGGCAAGTTGGTTCAGCTCGGCATGCGGGTCGCGGAGCTGGGGAGCAATGTCGTCTTCGACTTCGGGTTATGGGGAAAGGACGAACGATCAGCGCTCCGCTGGATCGCTCGCACCGTTGGTGCGCGTAGCCAAGTCGTCTACCTGCCGATTAACCACGAGGAGCAACGCAGGCGGGTCAGCAATCGGTTCGCAACTACGCCCAATCGAACGTTCCACATGAGCGACGTTGAACTCGAACAGTGGCGTGCTCAGTTTCAACCGCCGGACGAGGATGAACTGCGAGGTTCTCAGATTCCACCCGTCCCACTAGAGCACGCGACATGGTCGGAATGGGCCTCGCAACGCTGGCCATCCTTGCCTGACCAGTACGCACCGACCACCAGCTGATCTCGCGTAGCGGCAGGGCACTGTCATCGGCAATGCCGGGCGACTTGCGCGGGTGGGAAGGCTGTCGGAGATTCGCCTGGTGTCCTGCTAGGTGCTGCGCGTCTGCAGGGCGTCCAGGTCTCGCTCGGCGTACAGTCGGTGCTCCCACTCCTCATTGAGGATGACCAGCAGGCACTCGCGCACCGGGTAGCGGCGGGGCCGCGGCCAGCCGGGCCCTTCGACTGGTTCGGTGTAGCCATCCAGCGACGTGTCGGTCAGCTCATCGATGACCTGGCGCACGGTGGCCATCCGGTCGCGGCGCAGCTCGAGCACGGTCTCCAGCGAGGGCAGGGCGGCGCGGTCGCGGGGCACCCCAGGCGTGTCGGGCATCTCGTCCCATGGCAGGTCCAGCGGGTGCCACGGCGACGGATCGCCGAGGATCGCCCGCCGGATCCAGGCGTCGGTGGCAAATACCAGGTGGCGCAGCGTCTCGGTGAACGACCACTCGCCGTCGACTGACTCGTGCAACAGCTCAGGTGGCAGGCGGCGGGCCTGGTCAACGGCCTGGTCCCAGAGCCGCTCGATGATGTCCCATGCCTGGCGGAAGCCGACTGGGTCTGCCGGGCGCATCTTGGCCCGGTCGGGATAGCGCCGGTCGAGTTCGGCCTCGACCAGGGGCCCGATGTCGATGCCGTTGATCCTCAGATCGACGATCTCGCCGTGGATGTCGGCGTCGACGAGCTCGACACCCCGCATCACGGCCCCGCTCAGGTCAACCCCGCGGAACCGGGCGCCGCTCAGGTCGACGGCCCGCAGCTGCGCGTCGCTGAGGTCGACCCGCTCAAACCGGGAACCACGCAGATCGGCATGAATGAAGTCAGCCATGGCCACGACGTTAGCCCCCTGTGCTGACGATTCGCCCGCACGGCGGCATGACCGAGCGTTCATTGGGTCCTCTGCCCCGCGGACACGGCCGTTTCAAGATCATGATGTCAGCCCGAGGATGATAAAAGGCCGGTCCATGTTACGGCTGGCCCAGCGGGTGGCTTCGGTGGTGTCGTGGCGTCCGGCTAGGTGGAGGGCCCCGATGGCGAGGTTTCTGAGCGCGGCCATGGCTACGCGAGCGGCGCCCAGGCCAGCGACCTCGGCGACCCTCGGCGGCAGTGTCCCGCGCCGCCGTCCCTGGGCTCCTGCTTGCGAGGGCCATCGCCCGGAGCCAGACTGGCGATGGCGGACGCTGCGTTCGGCGTCAGGGGGGAAGAGGCTATGAGCGACGAGCCTGACGCCAGCCTCGGCGCCGATCACCTGGGTCCCGGCACCGGCGGCGAGGAGCCGGAGGACGACGCCCGCGAGCCGGGCTCATCGGACCAAGCCTGTCTGGCCGACCAGGAACCGGCCGGCGGCGATCCGGCTAGGCCCGCGCGGAAGCGGCTGGGCAAGGCACTCGGAAAGGCAACGGCAAGATCACCGCGGATGGGGGCGTTCGCACAGCGGGCGCAGGAATCCGCCCAGCGGGCCCAGGAGACCGCGCGGGAAGGGCTCGCGACTGCTCGCAAGAACCAGGCGGTGGACCGGGCCTTCGAGGCCGGACGCACGGCCAGGGAGGCCACGCTGCCCCGGCTGTCTCATGCCCGGCAGCGCGTCCAGAAGAGTGCCGGCGATCCCGAGGTGGCCGCGGAGGTGGCCAGATCGCTGGCGATCGCCGTATGGGAGGCGGCGGCGGACCGGCCGGGCGCCCGCCCGGAGATGAAGGCCCAGGCACCGGCGGTCGGGGATCACGTGGGCAAGGCCGTGGGCAAGCTGGTCACGTGGAGGCACCGTGAAACAGGACAGGCCGGGGCGGCGGATGAGGCCGCCACGCTGGAGTTGACGGACGGCTCAGAGGACGGCAGGGACGCAGAACCGGGCCTGGGATCAGGCGCGGAGGCCACGGATCTTGGCGCGCTGGCGGATAGCCTTGGCGTCCGGCCGCCGCCTGATCCCGCCGCGCTATACCAGGATGGGCCCGAGGACTTTGAGCTGCTGTTCGCGCTGCCCGAGGAGCTGTCCTCGCTGCCGTGGGGCTCGCTCAGCCGCCGCAACCACTTCTACCTCCTGGTCGCCGCGTGGGCGCGTCGGGAAGCGGACGGGATCCATCTGCTCAAGGCCGGCCAGCTCGATCAGGCCGGCGAGGCCTTCCAGGAGTGCCTGATCAGAGCCGAGCAGGTAAAGACACCCGCGCTGGTGGTCCGCAGCTACGAGGATCTCGCCGAGCTGGCGGCAGCGGACGACGACGAGGCCGCCGCCGGTGAATGGCGGGCAGCGGCCGCCCGGGCAGCAGGCAGATAGTGGACGATTCTGCGCGGGAACGGTACCGGAAGCGGGTCCGGCGCGACAACCCGATGAGCAGGCTGGTCGGCCAGCACCGCGTGATCGAGGACCTGCTGGCCCGGGCCGCGGCGCTCGACGCGCACGTCGCCGGCGTGGTCCGCTCGCTTGATCGGGACGATCTCCGGGCCTTCCTGGACGTGCTGATGATGATGCGGGCGGCCGAATTCAGGTCCGTTTCCGGCGGCGGCGAGGGTACGGACTACGCCGCGTGGTTCGCCGCACTGTGGCAGGACGTGGCCGCCGGGAAGGTCGCGGCGGAGCAGTGGCCGGCGATGGACCGGATGGCCGCCTTGATCGGCTTGTCCGAAAAGTCGGCCTTGGTGCGGCAGCTCGATCCCGCCTGCCCGCCCGCCGCCGAACCTGTCCGCACCGGGCCGGCTCCCGAGGTGCTGGCCGCCGCCCAGCCGCTGTTCGCCCGGTACAGCGCCGCGCAGCCCCGCATCGGCATCGGAACGGCGGACGAGTCCCTCGACGCCGAGCTGTCGGCGCTGCTCGCCGACTACCGGGAGCTGCGGGAACAGCAGCAGGCGGGGACCGAGAGCTGGAAGTTCCTGCAGTGGTGGTGCGCGGCGGTGACCGGTTCGCTGGCCCGCAGCGCGGCCATTCAGCGCCATGCCGGGACGGCGTTCGAGGCATTCAGCCGGGCCGCGGCCGAGTGGAACCGGATCGGCGAGTCCGGGCACGCCGCCGACTGCCTGACCCGGGCCGCGGAGATCGCCCTGGCCGACGGGGCGGACGTCGACAAGGCGCTGGGCCCGATCCTGAACGAAATCGGGGCGCCGGAAACCGGAGCCGGCCAGAACGTCGCGCCGACGATCAGCCGGGCCCGGCTGCTCGCGCGGCTGGCCCAGATCTACCTCGACGCGGGCGATCACTTCGATGCCGGCGTCCGGGCCGACGAGTGCGCCCAGATGCTGGGCGAGCTCGGGTTCGCCGACCCGGCCAGATCGGGCGTGGCGGCCGCGTTCGCGACCTGGGTGGAGGCCGACTCCGGCGAGGACATGGGCGTGCTCGCGGTCAACCGGACGCAGGCAATGCTGAGCGCGGTCGCCGAGATATGGAGCGGCATCACCCGGGTGCGGACGGCGCTGGCGCCGGGCGGCCCGGGTGTTCCCGCCACCGAGGTGCTGCGGCAGCTCGCGGAGCTGACCAGCGAACTCGGCGAGGAGGCGGACCAGGTCGCCGGGCTGCTGACCCGGGAGGCCGCGGCATTCGGCATGCCGCCGGCCGGCAGCGATGATGGCGCCGACCAGGCGAGGAAAGAGGCCGCGGCCAGGCAGGCCGAACTGCTGGAGCTGAACCTGGAACTGAACACGCTGCTGGACGAGTTCGCGCGGTGCGAGGACGCCGGGCAGCTGGACGGCCTGCTGGCCAGGACCGAGGCGCTGGAGACCCGGGTGCTGGCCGGCCACCCGGCCGGCCTGGCCCCGACGGCCGCGACCGTGGCCGTGCTGCATTCGGATCTGCTGGTCCAGCTCGGCCGCATCGACGCGGCCGCGGCCGTGCTCGCCGAGGCCAGGTCCCGGCTGGCCAGCGACCTCGGGCTGGCCGACGCCGAGCGGCGGTCCCTGCTGGTGACCATGATCGGCCGGGCGGCGATGGCCGAGGCCAGGCGCGGCGACTTCGGCCGGATGTCGCAGCTGTGCGGCGAAGGAATCGGCGAGGTCGAACTGGACCGCGGCAAGGTCAACGGGCCCTACCTGCAGGACGGTTACCTGCGCTTCCGAGGACAGCTGTACGACTGGGGGGTCTTCGCCGCGCAGAAGGCCGGTGACGATGAGCTCATGCTCGCCCGGTCGGAACTGGCCAAGGCGCGGGGCGTGCTCGGCTGGGCCGTCACGGACCGCGGCGACGTCCCGACGGCCGGCCGCGCGGACGAGGAGGCCTTCCACGCGCTGACCGCCGCCCTGGCCCGCAGTGACACGGCCGGGCCTGCCGGCGACGATCGCGCGCGGATGGCCGCCGAGCGGCGAGTGCTCTGGGACCGGCTGATGACAGGGCGGAGCCGTTCGGCAAAAAAATCCTTGGCCCCTACGTTCAGCCTCGCGGCACTCCAGGACAGCCTCGCGCCGGACGAGGCGGTGATCACCTATCACTGGCTGACCCGCGGCATGCTGCTGATCGCGACCATCGACGCCGCGTCCGTGGTCGCCGAGAAGGTCAACCTGGACGACGCCCGGCGCGCCGACCTGGCCAGCCTGGCCGCAGACCTCGCGGACATCACGCAGGCGGCTCCCTGGCTGGAGCGGGAGTGCCGGCGGCTGGGCAGCCTGCTGCTGCCCCGGCAGGGCCGCGAGCTGCTGGCCGGCAAGCAGCGGCTGATCGTTTCGCCGCACCGGCTGCTGCACCAGCTGCCGTTTCACGCGTTCGGCTTCGAGGGAGCGCCGCTGGCCGAGCGGTTCGCGGTCAGCTACGTGCCCAACATGACCAGCCTGCTGCTGCCCGTCCCGGCCCCCAGACCGGCCCATATCCTGGCCCTCGGCGTCTCCTCGTTCGCCGACCCGCGGCTGGCGCCGCTGCCGAATGCCGGCCGGAGGCGGTCGCGGTCGCGGAGTTGTACCGGCGGGCGGGCGTACCGGCGACGCTGCTGACTGACGGCCAGGCGACCGTCGAGCGGATCAGCGAGCTGCGGGAGCAGGGAACGTTCGGCGGGTTCAGCACCCTTCACCTGGTCACGCACGGCGACGATATCCCGCTCGCCGCGCCGTTCGACGCCGGCCTGTACCTGCCCGCCGGGGGGATCGACGGGCAGGAGATCAGCCAGTGGCAGCTGCATGCTGACCTGGTGGTGCTGTCCGCGTGCTATTCGGCGCGGCGGGCCATCAGCGGCCGGCACGCGTCACCCGATTCTGGCGATCAGGAAGAGGAACTGTTCGGCGATGAGGTGCTCGGGCTGCAGGCGGCCTTCTTCGCGGCCGGAGCCCGGCAGCTCCTCGGCGCGCTCTGGCCGGTGGCCGACGGCTCGGCGCGCACCCTGATGTGCGCCTTCCACCAGCACCTGATCGCGGGCCTGGCCGCGGAGTCCGCGCTGCGCCAGGCCATGCTTGACGTGCGTGACACGAACCTTTCGATGTACCACTGGGCCCCGTACAAGCTCGTCCGGCTGGGGCGCGCCCCCCGAGGAAGGGAACCAAGCATGCGACCGGAGGAGAGCGTCCATGGCTGACCAAGTCCTGACCTTCGAGCTGGACTTCCATCTGGAGCCCGACGAGGGCGGCGGCGCTGACCTGGAGAGTTCGGCCGCGGCGGTCAGGGACACGGTGTCCGCCCTGCCCGGCGTGGACGATGTTGACGCGCGGGTCGCCGACCAGGTGCGGATGATCGACCCGGTGAGCATCGGCGCCATCGTGCTGACGGTGACGGCCGGCGTCAGGAGCGCGGGAGACCTGGCCGGGGCGCTCGATGACCTGCTGAACAACGTCAAGCAGCTCGCCCGCGACGCCGGGCTGCCGCACCTGTGGGTCTGGCTGCATCGCAAGAAGGTCAAGGTCGACGACCTCACGCCCGATGACCTCCGGGACCTGATGGCCGAGGCCGACCTGTCAGACGCGTGACGCCTACACGTTGAAGCGGCACGTCTGCCGGGACATCCCGGCGGGCTGCCAACGCGGTACTTCCGGGCCATCCCGGACTGCCTCACCGAGTACGGCGGCGTGGAGTGGATCGAAGTCGTCCACCCCACCCGGACCAGGCCGCTCGACGCACTGCGCATCCGGCCAGGCGACCACTCCCGCCTCGAACAACTCCAGTAGGGCTAACGGGTGATTCTGCCCCTCAAAGTGCCCCTCGCGTCATCTCACCGGCACTAGAATGATCTGACGAAAAGGCTCTGACCTGCGAGAATTTGTGGAGCCCCCTTACGGAATCGAACCGTAGACCTTCTCCTTACCATGGAGCTAGAACGGCTTTTCGGCCAGGAACAACACAAGCTTTATATGCTCTCTACCTGCATGTTTGTGCCTGAGCGGGTCTGGGCGAGTCCCAGCATTGGTTGAGAATGGCCCCACTTCTTGGCCCCACTAGAGGTAGTCTCACGTCATGGCCAGGCGGCGCGGCTGGGGCGAGGACTCTATCCACTTTGAGCACCGGGGCGGTCCTTGCCGCGATCCGGAACGGCACAACGGCTGCCCCGGCGTGTGGCGCGGGGCCGTCTCGCTCGGATACACCGCCGACGGCCAGCGCCGCATCCGGAGGAAGGTCTCGGGCAAGACCAAGACCGCGGTCAAGGACAAGCTGAAGGCCCTGCACGCCGATCTGGACACGGGGATCACTCCGAAGGCTGGCTACTCCGCCTACACGGTACGGCAAGCTGCAGAGGACTGGCTGAAGGAAGGGCTCGACGGGCGTTCAGATAAGACGATCAAGAAGAACGAGAATGTCCTCGAGCCGATCCTGAAGGTTGTCGGCGCACGGAAGCTTCGCCAGCTGTCGGCGGCCGACGTACGCAAAGCACTGTCCACGATGGCCGCCGGGTATTCCAGCGCGGCTGTGACGATGGGGCATCTTGCGTTGAAGCGCACCATCCGGCATGCCGAAGCCAATGACCTAGTGAGCCGCAACGTCGCCACTCTGGTCGATACCCCCAAGGGCCAGGAAGGACGGCCGTCACAGTCCCTGACTCTGGAGCAGGCCCTAGCGGTCATTACCGCCGCCAGGAGCCTGCCCATGCTCGAGCTCCATCCCGGTCTCAAGGACGTCCGGCGTCCCGCCACGCTCATGTATGCCTACATCGTGCTGAGCCTGCTAGTCGGGATCCGCACCGAGGAAGCGAGAGCGCTGGGCTGGCAGCACGTGGATCTGGACGGTGACCCGGGCGCCAGCCCTCCCATTCCGCCTCATGTGGCCGTCTGGCGTTCAGTGCGTCTGCGCGGCGAGACCAAGACCGAGCGGTCCCGCCGCACGCTGGCCCTCCCCCGGCTCGTAGTGGAGGCGCTGCGCGCGCTGCAGGAAAGCCAAGCTGACGAGCGCCTTGCAGCGGGGGGAGATTGGCAGGACACCGGCCTGGTGTTCACAACCCAGCTCGGCGCCGCCCTCGACGCGGCAAACGTCCGGAAGATGTTCAAGCGGGTCTGCAAGGAAGCAGGGATCGGGGACAGTTGGACCCCACGCGAGCTGCGGACCTCATTCGTGAGCCTCATGAGCCATCGCGGCGTCAGCATCGAGGAGATCGCCCACCTGGTCGGGCACGCATCCACCCGGACAACCGAAGTCGTGTACCGCCGAGAGCTGCGACCAGTGATCACGACCGGCGCCGAGATCATGGATGAAGTCTTCGGAGGAAGCTAGCTCGCGGCACCAGCCTGAAAGCCGACAGCCGGAGACCTGTGCGAGCCAGTCGCGAGGCTCGGGTTATCTCGCCGGATCTCCATATCCCCTCTGTCCAGTGACGGCCATCAAGTGGATGCGATGGCTATCACGGATTGTGATCGCTCAACGCTTTCCGCCTCCCTGGCGAGTATTTGCCCGCATTGGCCTCATTGTGCTCGCTCGGTTGTTCGTGCGCTGACCCTCGACGTCGCCTGATGCCCAACGCCATGCCGGCGGTATCAGGGCAAGGGTGGTCGGGACACTGGAACGGGCCGGAGCCCGAATGCTGCTACCTGGCCTGGCACGGGTCAGGCTGCCATGCGGATCGCTTCGACCTCTCGAACTGTCAGGTCGTAGTCGTAGGCCACGTCTTTCGCCGGTTCGCATGCTTTGAGCCTGTTCACGATGTCCAGCACGCGCACTCCCCGGTCGGCCACGGTAGCCTGGCCGCCGTTTAGCCAGGGATCGACAATGACGTCGACGTTCTGGTACTGCGGGAGCTCGATGGTCCGGATCCACCCGTTCTCATAGGTGACGCGGGTGAGGTCATTGCGAACGACGCTTCGGAAGACCTGTTGGCCGCTGCGGACGACGACCAGGCCCTCGACCGTGTCCTGGTCAGCAGGGTCGTGGGACTGCTGGCCGAAGTCCCAGAGCATTCCGGCGCCGTCTGTCTTCAGCCGCTCACTGGCGAGTGCCTGGTTCAGCCCGAAGTGTTCTTGCAGCCACAGCACCGCCGGCCGGATGCGCTGCATGGGCAGTCCAGCTTTGGTGAACGCGACGACGATGTAGGCCTCGGCAAGGCCGACGAACGGCACGCTAACGCCGTGCGGCCGGACCGGTTCCAGCGTGGTCACGATGGGTGCTGAGACTACCTGGGATCCGTCGAGCCGCTTGTAGGCGTAGCCCACCGACCAGTTGCGGAAGGTCTGGGCAGGCACGGCGATGATGTGCGCCGCCTCGGCCTTGTGGTAGATGGGCGTCGTGTAGTGCGGATCGTCGATTGCGCCGCTGCGCTCAGCCACTGCGCTGGCCTCCCCTCAGGTAGATCGTAGGCGCCTGGTCTCGCATCTGGTCGGCAGCTTCGAGCGAGTCGGGCAGGTGCTCAGCTTCGCGAAGGGCACCAGGCGCGCGTCGCCGCAGATCTATTTCGGCCGTTCTATATCGGCCGTGCGGCGCGGTGGTACGTACTGCCGAGGGCGAGACGGTGTCGCAGGCCTCAGGCATGCGCGGCCCTCGCGGGCCCGGGGCACCCCCGACCGTCATCGCGGCAATAGCGGACGACTTAGGGTCGTCAGTCCGGGGTCGCGTGTACGACAGGGATCATGCTGCATTCTTGGCTGCGTGAACGATGAGTCGTGCCTGACCCGCAGATCCTTCGGCAACCTGCAGCCAGCTCTGCGGCCACAGGCGATACCGCCACCGGATCGGCTGTGGACCAGCCAGGCGTGGAGCTTGATCCAGCGTGGCCATAGGTCACAGGACATGGATGACAAATGGCACGCGTTCGTCGAGGACCAGCGCCTGTACCTGCATCGCAGTTGGACCGGCAAGGGGGACTACGAAGCGCAGTTCGCCGCCGGCGACACCAGTGGCCGGCGAATCAGTTCTGCGGTGGTGGCTGGTGATCACAATAGCTACCGTCGCGGGGGCGGCGAGTACGAAAGCGCCCTGCTGGAGGCTGTGATCGAGTGGGTGTTTGCTCGGCATGCGTCGTGGTCCGGGCCAGAGACGCTGGGAACGAGCACGTCATAACAGAGGCGAGTAGCGGCACGAGCGGGCGACAGTCAAGGCCTGACCCTGGCGCCGCAGCGACAATGCGAACGTGAGGAACAGGTGGCGTCGATGGATCTCCGGCCCCATGCACGGGCTGCCGCGAAGCGTGGCGGTCTATGGCGTGCCTCGCCTTGACCCCGGGCAAGTGGATGCGTTGCTGGGCCGATACGAACAGCTCCGCACCTGGGCACGGGCCCACAGCTTCGACCTGGCCGGCGTCCCCGAGGAACTTGGCTTGCTTGACCAGGCCCTTGACGAGGCGATTGACCTGGCACGTGGCGAGCTGGGCGGGCCGATGCCGATAGCAGCCGCGGGAAATCAGGCGGCCTGTTTCTCGGCACCGTGATCATCGCCACGGTCCCGGGCGCGCGCTGGCGAGTATGGCCGAACGGGCATCCGGTGGTGCGCCTGCCCTCGAACCGCGACCTGGACGTGGTCGCCCTGGCCAACGACCGGGTGAGGAAGGGCGCGCCGCTGCTGGCCGACGTCTACGCGGACGCGACAGCAGGCCCACCCCGCTGATCAGTCCTATCCGGAAACAGCTCACGTCGCGGCTACGCGCACGTTGGGTGAAGTGGCGTGATCGGTTACGCCAGCGAGGCGACGCAGGCAGACGAACCCACAGCTCACGCAGCTGACGCCTGCGGCCCGCACACAGGGCACCGGGCGTTGTGGACCTGCGGCAGCAGCTTCACGCCATCCGGGCCGTACAGGCCCATTGGGTGCGCCTCGATTCGACGAGTGCCAGCTCGGGTGGCGGCATCCGGGGCGAGCAGCGTCCCCGCAAGGAGCAGCCCGGCCCACAGGGACACAAACCCTATCGTGGGGATTTCCTCGAGCGGGTTGCCGTCGTCGAGCGGGTGGACGCATCCGGCGCAGGGCTGGCCGGGCAGGTGGTCGCTGACGACGACGAACACGTGCGCCGTCGCTCCGACTCCGACCCAGGCGGGCTTCTGCCGCTGGACGAACCACCGGGTCGGGATGTCATCGACGCCGACGAGCACCCTCGGCGCCAGGTCGCCGAAAGCGGCGAGCGCGTCCTCGTCGAGGCGGCGACGTACGCCGCGGATCCGGATGGCGTCGGTCGCGAAGTCGGCAAGCTGGTCAACCTTGGCGAGTTCGAGGTCGGCAGCGCGCGCGAGCGGATAGCGGTTGGTGTTGCTGCGCGCGAGTATGTCGAGATCGATGGGCCGGAGGTCGGCGGCGAAGCCCGGGACCCGCAGCAGCGTGTACAGGGTCGCGTGCGTGATCGCGCCGGCACTGACCAGGTTGACGGGCCCGACCGGGCGGCCGTTGGGGCCGGGCAGCTGCCAGCGTAGCGGCGTGAACGGCCGTGGCTTCCAGGTGATGTCGTGCGGCAGCGGCTGGCCGAGCTGGGCCGCGAGCGTGGGGATCGCGGCGCGCATCGCCTCGGCCGCTGCCGCCGCGCCAGCGCCGATCGGACCCCATGGGCCGACGCCGTGCCAACGGGTCGCACCGGTCCGGTCGCCGGCCAGCGCGGCGACGTCATCGGCGCCCGTTACGTGCACGACCGGCTCGGTCGCGCGGATGGTGGGGGTGTCGCCGATCGCGAAGGTCAGCGGCGGTGCGGCGACGCGGGACAGACAGCCGGGGAACAGTGCGTTCGTCCATGCGACGAGCGCGGACCCGAGGGGGAGGTTCGCGTCGAGCGGCGGCTGGGGGACGAGCTGCCCGACGTCGGGCACGTCGAGGTCGATGCGCAGGCCAAGCATCGCGCACTGGCAGACCAGCGTGACCAGCGCGGTCTGCCCGTTCGGGCTGGTGAGGTTGGCGCGGTCGGCGAAGACGCGGACTCCGACGGTGCGGAGGATGTTCGACGAGCTCCGCGTCCCGATCGGCGCCGAGGCCGGGGAACGCGTCGAGGCGCAGCAGCAGCGCAGTCCGGTCGAGCGCCTCATGCAGCTGAGCGCGGTGGGGGAGAAGCAGGAGCTCAGACATACGCGAACACCTCCTCGGGGTCGCGCTCGACCCAGTCGCCGTCGGCGGCCATCTCGACCAGGTGGGTGGCGTCGAGGCCGACGGGGCCGAGGGCGAAGTCCGGCACGACCAGGGACAGGAACCCGGCCGCGGGGACCAGCGCGTACGCGTCGTCGATCCGGGAGTGGCCGGCCATACGCGGGTGCGTGTGGATCTGGACGCGGACGGTCTCCTGCCGCTGGTTCAGCGACACGAAGAACTGCATGACCCACGCGTCGTCTACCGCGTACCCGCCGTCGGCGGCGGTGTGGTCCGGGTGGACGACGCGCGTGAGCACGTCCGGGGTGGCCGTGTCGGCACACCAGTAGACGACGCACTCGCGCTGACCGTCGCCGCAGCTGCGGAACTGCTCGAAGGTCGCGGTGAGGACCGCTTTGGGCAGGGTTAGCACGGCGGGGCCTCGCCGTCGACCGCGCACTCGGTGCCCCCCTTGACGGTGCTTGGCTTGAGGTACAGCACCTGGCCCGGCTTGAGGCAAAGCTGTCGATGCTGTTGGTGTACGGCTGCAGCTCGGTGCCGCCCTCGTTATACAGGCCAAGGGTGTGCTGGTTGTTCGCGCCGAACGCGTTGCGGGCGTGCACGAGCAGGCTCTCCATGTCGGCGTGGCCCTGGTAGTCGACCGTGGCCTGCTGGCCGTTGAACGAGATGATCACGGAGGTGTGTGTCGCTGTGGCGGTCATGCCGGTCTCCTCAAGGTCGGCGGCCTCCGGAATCGTGGCCGCTGCGTTCGCCCGCGGGCGCGCCCCGCGGGCTCGACCTGTAAGATAGCATGTAGGTATTCACCCAAGGGGTGAAGTTGGATAGACAATAAGAGAACGGCGTGTCGGATGTGCACGCGCGCTGTGAGCGCTGAGCGTGCGGGTAGCGTTCACGGTGTGATCGCGTCATCAGCCCATGGGTGATGGAGAACAGACACGTGGACCGGGAGTACCTGGACGGGGCCTTGAGCCGTCTCGTCACGGACGCCGGATTCCAGCCGAAGGGCTGGACCCACACCGAGGTCAAGGAGTACCGACGCCTCGTTCAAGGCGCCCGCGCCGCGAAGGTTGACACCGACCTGCGGAACATGCGCCTGCTGCGGATCGAGCCGCACGCCGACGACCCCGCCAAGGCGCGCGCGACGTTGAGCTCGGGCCGCGTAATCGGACTGACGTTCAAGAGCTCCGACGGCCACGTCACCGTGGTGTTGGAGCTCTTGCCTCCCGAGACGGGCAACCTGTAATGAGAAGCGTTCCGCACGACCCGCTGCCGATCGAGCCCGATCCAGTGGGCAAATGGCTGGCTGACGAGCTCGAGGCCCGCGAGTGGTCTCAGGCTGACTTCGCCTCGATCCTCGGACGGCCGACTCAGTTCGTCTCCGAGATCATCAACGGCAAGAAGGAGATCACCCGGGAGTCGGCCGCGCAGATCGGTGCCGCGCTGGGCCAGACCGCTGAGATGTGGCTGAGCCTGCAGGATCAGTACCTGCTGGCTCAGCAGGCGAAGGACGTGCGCGCGCAGGCGAAGCTCAGCGACGTCCGTAAGCGCGCCCTGATCAGCCAGCACGCCCCGGTTGCTCTGCTCCGCAAGCGCGGCATCCTGCAGGCCACCAATCTCGACGACCTCGCGAGTGAGGTCATGGACCTGTTCGAGCTGGACTCCCTCGAGGAGGAGCCCGCGTTCCTAGCCGCCGCGCGGCGCGCCAACCGGGACGAGAACCTCAGCGTCCTGCAGCGCGCGTGGTTCGCGTGCGTCCGCAAGCAGGCCCGCCTGGAACCGCTTACGGACCCATACAACCCCAAGGCGCTCAAGCGGTTGGCACGCAGCCTGTCGAAGACGGTGCACACCTCCCACGACTTCGAGGGCCTGCCCGATCGCTTCCGGGAAGCCGGCGTACGGCTCGTGTTCGTCAACGCGTTCCCGAGCGCCAAAATCGACGGCGGCGCGATGTACGTCAACGGCTACCCAGTGATCGGGCTGTCCGGCCGCGGCAAGCGCCTCGACAAGGTCCTGTTCACGCTTCTCCACGAGATCGCGCACATCCTGCGGGGGCACGTTAACGCCGACCACTACATCGTCGAGGAGATCGACGATGGTCACACGACCCAGAGCGCACAGGAGGAGGAAGCCGACGTTGCGGCGGCAGAGCTCCGGTTCCCCGACTGCTTCCCACGGATCCCGGCACGAATCAGTGGGCCGTGGGTCGACAAGGTCGCCTCGGAGCTCGGCGTCGCGCGCATCGTTGTCATCGGTCACCTTCAACACGAGCATCATCTGGACTGGCGCACAACGCTGGCGAAGAACGCGCCGTCGGTTGGCGACGCCCTGGAGACGTGGGAGTAGTCGCCGACCGTGAGCTGAGGACCGCGAGGCCGGTTCGGGTCGGCCGACCTCACAGCCGCACGCCAGGTCGGACTGGCCACGCGCTACCTCGTCGCAAGACCATTCGTCCGCTCATCATGCAAGATCGTTAGCCTGGATATCGCGCACCAGGAGCGGCAGAAGCGGGCGAGTCGGCGCACCGCGGTGATGGATGTTTATGCAGACGGAGCGGGCCGATCGCCGGATCGAAGCTGGGGTGGCAGGATCCGCCGACAAGGCGAAGACCCCGTCTGCCCTTCGCACGAATACGCGCCAATCGGTGCGGCTCACACATGGCCTATGACCTGACTTGGGCCACGATTCGGGCCTTGATCTGTTCTTCAACGCGCTGACCTGCGGGTTGGCTGTTCGCGTCGCTGGAGTTGCGCACTAATCCAGTCGGCAAGTAAGGCGTCGTCACATCCCATGATGATGACGCAAAGGGCTCCCGGCCGATGGCACGTGCTGATCACGACTTGGGCGTATGCTCCGCGCCATGACTGTCGAGGTGACCGTGAAGACCGTCGAATCGACGCCGACCGCGGTAGTAGTGGCGGCGGCGACGTGGGCGGAGTTCCCGAAGATGTGGGGGCCGATGCTGGACAAGGTGTGGAGCTTTCTTCGGGACGACGCCCCAGAGGGACTCTACGAGCAGGGGCACAACATCATGCTCTACAAGGACGACGTCCCCAACGTCGAAGTCGGCGTTCAGGTAAGCGGCTCATTCGATCCCGCCGGTCATGTTGTCGCGTCAACGCTTCCGGGCGGGCTCGTCGCCACCGCGACCCACACCGGACCGATTGCCAAGATCGGCGACACTCATCAGGCGGTGTGCGAGTGGAGCAAGGCGAACGGGTACCGGCTGGCCGGTGCTCGCTGGGAGATCTACGGCGATCCCGACCCGTCGACCGGCGACTTCGATGTGAACGCGTTCTGGTCGCTGGTGGCGCCATAACCCGGACATTTCCGGGAACACGACGCCCTCGACCACCCACCGCCGTTCAGGTACGCACCAGCTTGGCCCAACTCGGGTCGAGACCCTTGTCTAACCCGGTACGACCTCATGATCCGACCTGCGGCTACGAGCGGATGGCTTTGGGCTTGTCCTCACTCAACGTTAGCGTCCGCTGGATATGACTGGGCCGTAGGCGACAGGCGCTCTATTTGCCAGTAGATTTTCACGTCCGGTCACGGCATGGCATTGTGAGGGCCTCTGCCGTGGTCACTCCCCGGCAACAACGCTGAGCATGCCGTGCAATGCGCTGCCCGGATGATGGCTGGCCCGCGCCGCGGCACCCTTCAAGAACGGGAAGCGTGCCTTGACTCCGTCGATGAGCACGGTCGTGCCAGCGCCGGCGATTGCGTGTGCCATCCCTCCGGTCACGAGGGCGTCCACGGCCAAGCCAGCACCGACTGGGACGAAAAGGAACACGGTCTTCAGACGGGTTTGTTTGATCTGCCGCCGAATGGCTGCGTTGTAGTCCTCCACCAGCGCCTCGAGTCGCAACTGGGCCTCCGGCGGGGTCACGTTGTCTTGGAGGTCTTCCTCCCAGGACCACAGCCGCCGCCTAGCGTGCTGGAAGTCCTCGTCGCCGATGATGTCGAGGGTGCGGTGAAACATCGTCTCGTCGACGTCTTCCGGCACCGCCAGGCGAAAGCGCAGCCGTGCCCCTGCATCGGAGATGTCCGGTCTCTGCACGCCTTCGGCTGTGTCGGAGGCGCCCGCGAAGCAGACGGCCTCCCACGGCCGTTGGAATGCCGCGACGAGTTCGAGTTGCTCAGATTGAGCGCGCGGTCGCCCGTCCCGCTCTGCGTAGCGCGGGTGGATCTGCGGTGGGTCCTGTGCCGCAGCCATGGCACGGTCGTCGTCTTGTCCCATGAGGGTGAGGAACGAGTCCGTGGAGAGCTGCCAGGACGTGAGATCGTAGGCAATGTTGAGATCCTGGCGCTGCTCCTCGGTGAGTTGCTTGAACTTGTATGCCCAGATGTCGCGAAGCTGCCTGTCCCAGGGGACGGTGACTGCTGCGTCGCCCAACTGGGTGATGCGGAGCGCCAGCAATTCGGGATCCCAGCCCTCGGCTTCCCATCGGCTGTAGTCCGCGTTGTCTTCGGGACATGGGAACACAAGCACGTCGTACAGCAGCGCGTCGGCTATCAGCCGCCGGAGATCGGTGTGCGCACGGACCGAGTAGGTGCCCCAGCGGGGCCGCGCCTCCGGCCACTTCGTCTGCCATTCACGCATCGGCCTGGCCATTCGCCGTGGTGGGAGATGTCACGCGATCGGTGGAGCGCCGTAGCGCTCCTGGTGATCGTCAAGCGGCGATCACTCACTCATCATGGCACCGGTATGCTGCTAACGGTAGCGGCGTAGATGACCCTCGACGGTAAGTAATCAGCCCGCGCCCCGTTGCTCCGCGCGCAAGTGGCCTGGCGGCGACTCGATCACACTCCGCAGTCAAGGGCAAAGCGCCGAGCCTACCGTGAGCAACAGGAGTCGGAACCGTTGGCGGGGACCGACCAGCAGACATCCCCGGACTGACATACCACACAGCGGCATGAGCGCGCATCCCCGTAACCAGGCGATCATGAATAATCATCCAACCCTAGCGCCATCTGGTAGGCATCGACTCCAGGACGCCGCCAGCACAAGGAGCGGGGCAATCGTGGGAACCGGAGCGGACACAAACCAGAGTGTCCCACGCCCCGGCGGGTTTGGCGGCCGACGATAGCGGGGCGCAAAGTACACATCGCTATGTCGTCTAGCCTGCCACGTCGGGCAGGTCAGAGTTCGAAGGGGACGACGCGAACATGGACGGTTTTGCCGTCGCTCGACAGCCGTTTTCCTTCACCTTCGAGGTATTGCCTCAATATGTTTGGGTCGTGTTTGTGAGCCTTTGGGCGTCGTGTGTCGCCAGCTGCCCATGCCTGACTGGCGAACGCTGCTACGAGATAGATGCCAGTTGTGGACCGCGCACCGGTCAGGTACCGGTCGGCCAGTTGATGCTCGATGGCGGTCTCGACCTCATCGTGCCATGTAGCCTTGACTTCGACGAATACTGAGATTTCTTCGCCGCCGTGGGGCACGATCGCTTCGATGTCCGGTTCAGCGCCTGCGATGTCGGCGTAGTGCAGGTTCAGTTGCACCTCTTGCCGGAGGATCACGCCATCCAGCTTGGCTTGGATGCGTTGGGTCAGCAGCGTTGTGAACTGCTTCTCCCATCGCGGGATCCATCCACCCTTGAGCTGCTGGTGCCAGAATTGTGCGGCGACGTCCGGGTTTTGCCGCGCGTCGGTACCAAGGTCATCGATCGCTTCGAGTATGAGGGCAGCCAGTTGTGCCTCGTTGGTCACGACCCGGCTTGCGGGATTGTCGATGATGTCCCTGAGATCGACCGGATCCAGCGGCTTCCATAGCGTCTCCCGCAACGTGTTCATGATCTTGTTGGCTGTCGTCTTCGGCCATGGGTCGCCGAGCTCGCTGGCGATTCGACCGAGCGCGACCACAGTCTCGTGGTCCACCCGGCCCGACAATCTCCGATAGATTTGGCTCCCAAATTCGAAGATCGGATTTACGGCGACGATGGCCCCATGAGGGTAGTCGGGCTCGTGGGGCAGCGTGTTGTACGCCCACAAATACAGGGTGGCTAGCTGGTCTGACGACAAGCCCGGCCATGGCTCATAGCCCTGACCGTCCGGCTGGGCCGCTGTGATCACGTCGGCAGCGAACTCAGGCGAGCCGGTCAGCCTGCCCAGGACAGCGTCGAGATTGTCAGAGCACTGAGCGGACTTGATCAACGCCACCCATGCGTGTACTGATTGCTTCCACCGCTTGTAGACGAGGTTGTTTGGATCGATGAGAAGATTCCGGGCCGGCCGTCTGGAGGGACGCCGGTCAACAATGTCGAAAGCGGCGGTGACGCCACGGTCTGGAGCGCGCACAACGAGCGCGGTCAGTGCGGCTTCGACGATCGGTGCTGCGGTGCCCTGATTGCTGGCTAGCGCGATGAGCGCCTCAACGACCTTGGAGCTATTGAAGCCACCGAGCCGCCGCAGATGGAACGGAAGTTGCCGTGTTCCATCCTGGGCGATCCCTTCGAGCAGCAACTCCTCGACCTCATCGTGCTGTGTCTCAACGAGCCACGGCACTAGTGCGTTGATCGCCTCACCGGGCCACGGGTTTGTCCTGCTGGCCTTTAGCCACGCGATCACTCCGTCGGGGTCCAATCTGGTGAACAGGGACTGGTCCTCGATTGCGACCATCGTGAACGCATGAGCGGCGGCATCCATCAAGTCCGCGACTGGCTCAGCCGGAAGGTTGCCTAGGAACGATGCGGCCACGTCGATGACGGCAGCCCTAGTGGCGGTATCGAGGGTCAGCCATCCAGGAGCTCTGGTCAAAGGCGTGCCCGGAGCCCATCGGTGGTCTACTGGGAGGCGTAGCTCTCGAGTAACCGCCGGCCAGTCCAGCGCATCGATGGAAGCGGTGAGGCGTTGCAAGTCAAAGTCTGCGGCGGCTTTATGCCCCTCGGCTTTCCGCCTCTGCCTCTGGTTAACCCCAGACGCGCCTGAGATCAAGTCTTGTGATGCAATATTGGGCTGCTGCGTATCCACGCCTAGTCTCATGTCCGCCAGCTCTGATAGCCACCACTCCTGATCGTCGAAAACCAGACCGGTCTCCCGTCCAAGATGGTGTGCGGTAGATGCATCCGGGTAGCACCGCAAGATCGCGGACACGAGGCGGCGGCGCTGGTCGAGCGGGAGGGCTCGAACATCGGCGTCGTGCCACGTGAATAGTCGCCCTGTGCGTTCAAGCCAGCTTCGCATCAGCCGCGCCACGGGCGCCCATTGGGCATCATCGGCCTCGTCGGACGCGGCTGCCAAGATCGCCGCAGCCTCGGCGACTTGCTGCCAGTCCTCGCTCAGCCCGCCATCGTCGCGGTGATCGAAGGCGTCGAGCCACTGAATGAGGCTCGAGAGATTGACCTGTCCTTGCCGGGTCGCTATCGCCAGGGCTGTTGTGACCGCGGAGTCAAACGCAGGGTCTTGGCCGACCAGGTTCATCCTGGTGGCGATGCTGAGCAGCCTGTCCGTCGGAAGTCTCCGCCACAGCTCAGCCAGGACGTTCGAGCGCAATTGCCATGGCGCGCTCGAATCGTCGGCGACTGCGGCGAGACGATCTATGAGTTCGGGAACATCGTAGCCGTCGAGAGCGAACACCATCGTGGTCGCGAGATCGACGTCCTCCCCCAGGTAACCGACCAGGTGAAGGGAAGCGATGGTCTCGATGATCTCGACCAGCCTCGCATCCAGGTCGCGGCAACCGGAGTCACCCAGTAGGCGCGCTGCCTCGCGGCGGACCCATACCGGCTTGTCCTCATCTAGATACGGTTCGATGTCATCGGCCATCCCCGTCCAGGACATGAGGAAATAACGGCGGTCGTATGGTGGTGGGTCATCGTCTAGCTGGTGCAGCAGAGCACGGCCGAGAACGCGGCGTTGCTCATCGGTGGCTGTCGCGAGGTTGGCGGTCAGCAGCAGGTCCGGTTCACGATCGGCTAGCCGCTGGTATATCTCCGGGCGGAGTGCCGCAACCCACGTTGCTACTCCAGCCAGTTGCGGGACGACCTGTTCGGACGAACCGGACAGCAGGTAACCGGCAGCGGCCGCCGGCAGGTTCGCGAGGGCTTGGGCGGCGAGGAACTCGCCGATCGAGCGGTGTGCCCACCGGACGGCACCGCCCGCAGCTGCGGTGAACAGGCCCGAACCCAGCACCTCCAGAAGGATGAGCATCTCCTCTTTTGTTCGTGAGATGTCGTCCAAAGCCAGGTCGTTGCCTGGCGTTTCAGTGGTCCGTTTCGGGTGAATAATCGTCTTTCCGGAGATGATCACCACAGCCGCCAGCCAGCGCGCAGCACGCAGCCGTTCCTCGACGGGGTAACCCGCTGAGGATGGCTCTTCTATACGACGTTCATGGTTTTCCCGTGCCAGCACCTCGACGGCGCGTTCGTACAAGTCGATCCGATCAACAGGGAGTTCCCCATCGTCGCGCTGGACCGTCATCAACATGCGCAGCGTCAACGGCCGGGCCGCTAGCGCTCCAAGATCCCGATCTCTTACCGCGCTCAAGAAGGCGGAGCCGTCGTTGAGTGCGTCCTGTGCGGCAGCCCACACGTCCGCCTCAGTGAGGGGGGCCAGTGTCAATTGCTGAAGGTCAGGCCACCGGTCGGCCAATGCGGCGTTCAGCCGGGCCGACCAGACGCTCGTCCGGCTCGTGATCCGCAGTTTCAGCCGGTCGATCGGTAGACCGTCGAGCAGCTTGATCAGCTGATCCGGCAGCTTACCCAAACTTGCATTGGCCTCATCGAACCCGTCGAGCAACATCACTAGGTCGTTGGTGCCATCCAGCCAGGACGAAACCGTCGGCGACGTGAGCACGGAGTCCCGCAATGACGGCATGTCAGGCTCGGTACCCAGGTCGAACCTGACGCTCGGCAACTGAGCGTCCCGAAGGCGCTGCTCCTCGACGCGCAGTTCCGATGACTTACCCATGCCCGCCTCACCCAGCAGCACAAGGCAGCACACATGATCCAGCTCCGGCAACGCGGCCAGCGAGTAGTCAAAATACGTCGCAAACGGACCCGCAGGATCAGCCAGAAACCCAGAGAAGAGCGGCGGCACCTCGTCGGCCGGGTACCACCAGCGTCGCCAGGAGAACCAGTCACTCACCTGCATCACCACCTCGGCCACCTCGCTTGGCTGCAGCAAAAACGACCGCTCGGCCTGCTTGCGATCTGCACCCCGTCTAGCGCGCTCGCGAGATGGCTAACCATGTGCCACCTCAGCGCTACGTGGTGCCTTTCCGATCATCATTCCTTCTTCGTTACACGCGCGCTTGCCACTCCGGCAAATGAGAGGCTTGCGCGCCAACTGGCAGAGATCAATATTAAGGTGACTTTCTCGCGCTGTGGCAGCTACCTCTTCAACGCTGGTCGCAGGTCAGGCCCATGGACGTGACTCGGCAAGGTTCAAGATCGAAGCGCAACTCGCCTTCCCCGCGTTCTGCTTCGATGCTACTCTTAACCGCCGCGCATGACCCCCTTGGGCACACAACTTTTACTGACTGGCGAAGGATCAGCTATCGGTGATTCGTGACCGTGCCACCCTGTCGGCCAAATACGAGCGAGCAATATTCATAATCCAACGTATTTCCTCTACCGTTGGCAAGGGGTCTTTCGGTGTAGGATGTAGGGCAGCCGCGCGGATTCGGCTGGCATGGCGAGCCGGATCCGGGCCTATATCGAAGCCCTTCAGACGCAAGTCTGCCGCCATCTGCGCCGCGTTATCGATGTTCGATCTCCTGGATTCCTCTTCTATTACATTTGCGAATGCCCATAGACCACTAAGAGGATCTGCTATCTGTGCACCCTTGAGCCCCAGACTGAAGATACCAATGAGTTCGACTATCCGCGCATCCGGCGGGTCGAGTACAACTCGTTGAACCTCCCCAGCCGAGAGTGCTCCAGGGTCAGGAGCCTTCGATAGGTCCACTAGCACCTGCCATCCGGACGAAGCTTGAGTGCCGACCTTCTTTGTGCCGTCTGGACGGATAAATTCATAGCCAGTTATCACCGGCTGAACCCACACGGCCCAGCCCAGGGCAACAAACGCACGGAGGGCTGCAGGAATAAGGCCGACGAGATTCCCAGCTTCAGCCTCATTTTCTGCCGAGAGGGCGGCTTCGAAAGCCACGTCATCACCGTCTAGCGAAGGCTTGAGGGTGACATACCCCCAAGTGACGGCCCTATCACACTCTACAGGTCCTGCTAGCCGACCATTTACGATTAGGTTAATGGATCTATCCATCACCGTAGTGTACCGTACTGCTTGATCTTGGGATTCGTGAGACTGCCAAAATGATACTACTGACGCCTACAACAGAGCCCTTCCGCCAACCAGATCATGATGCTGAAGATAGAGTTGGCGGTGAGCGATGCTTGTTCCGTCGCGGAATTGGAGAACGCAAGTAAAGCCGGATGCGCGATGTTGCGGTAGGACACGTCAACGCAAGCATGAGCCAGAGTCAGACCTTCTGCGCGGGGTAGCTGGCACATCAAGCGCGATTAATGTGCACTCCGATCCGGCGATCTGGCTGCTCAGCAGTCGATGAATCCCAACCTCGATCTTGGGTTGATGCCCCATTAGACATGCGTGAGCATGCTGAACCGCGCATAAACATGCTCGCGGCGATGTCCTCTATTCGGCATGACCGAGTGTCGCTGCGGCAGGGTGGGGAACGGTCAGGCCAGTCGGCACGCTTAGCGTTTGAGCGGTGAGTAGCGGTCGGAGCGGCGGTGTTCCCGGGTGAAGTCGGTTTCGTAGTAGAGCTGTTCGAGGAGGTCGAGGAACAGGGCGGCCTTGTCGTCGGTGAAGGTGATCTCGTCATTGATGATGACGTCGGCGGGGTTGAGGCCGTGCCTTCTCATTGCTGTGGAGAGGTCGCCGGGGGTGATGTCGGGGGTGGCGCCTTGCCGGGTGAGGCGCTGCAGTCGCCGGGCGAGCGTGGGGCGGGCCGCGGCGGCCCGGCCGAGGGCCTCGATGGCTGCTGGGGTCATCTGGTGTACGGCCGCGGAGATCAGCTTGGCGTTGACCGGTGCCGCGGCGGCGAGCGTGTTGAGGTCGGCGAACATCCGGTTGAATGTCTCGAGGCGGAGCACGGCGCTCTCGTCGGGGCTGACGACGAGATCGAATCCGGCGTCGAAGACGAAGACGGGGTCTTCGAGGTGCTGCAGGCCTTCGCGTCCCAGCAGCGTCATCAGGCCGCCGGTCTTGGCCACCCGGTGCGGGTCGGCCTGCCGGACGAACCCGATCCGCTGCCGGCTGCCCTGGGCGGTGCAGATGACGGCGTAGAAGAGGTAGCGGCCCGCGCGGAGTTCTTCCCGCGAGAGCGTCGGCAGGCCCGCGGTGGCGACCAGGCGTTCCAGGTCGGACAGGCCGCTGGCGTCGTCGTCATCAGGCTGGCCGGGCGCTGCGATGGCTGTCCGGGGCAGCTGGGTGGCCGGTACCGCCAGGTATTCCTCGTCCGGCTCGATGTAGGGGGAGCCGCCGTAGGCCCGGCGGGCCATGCTGGCCAGTTGCTCGAGGGTGGTGGCGCACAGTGCCCGTAGCTCCGCGGCCACTTCGGTGGACAGCTCGACGGCGGCCGCGTCGAGCCGGGACCGCTGTGGCCGCCAGCCGACGATGAGCTCAGCGCCTGGGGCGAGGACGACAGCGGACCAGGGGTTGCGGTCATCAGTCATGTCGCCGTGGTTCCTTCCTGATCAGCAGGCCTGCCACCCGGACCGCGTCGATGCTGGTGCCGGCCCGGGGAAGGCGGCGGCACACCAGGTAGTAGCGCATCTCGCCGGTCTCGATCGAGGCGACGCGCCAGCCCAGCAGGTACAGGGTGGGATTGATGCGGGCGAGCTCGGAGCGGGTGAAGATCACCGCGACCACCACGGCCAGGATGCAGTAGCCGGCCAGGTCGGCAGCCGACGGCGACGGCACCGTCACGAACGGCAGCAGATAGGTCGCCAGATAGCCCGCGACCTCGCCCGCGGCATCGTTGACAGACTGCACCGGGTAGCTGCGCGGCTGGGCTTTCCGTGGCACGGCCCAGACCACCAGCACGAGGTAGAGCAGCCCGAAGGCGGCCAGGCCGGCGCAGACCGCCTTCAGGGTCGTCCCGTTGAACCTGATGGCCAAGATCGCGAACAGCGGGGCGTAGGAGCTGAGGAACAACTGTGATCGCACCAGGAAGATGCTTCGGTCCGCTAGCTGATCGGCTGGCGGGCCGGGCGGTCTGGCGTCGGTCACTGCATGCGTCCCTGGCTGGTTCCTGTCAATCGTGGTCCCACTGTTCCACGGCGCGGGCCGCGCGCGGCTGGGGACACGGCAGCCGGTGCGGTGAGATGGGTGGATGGATTACCAGCGCTGCTGGCGGGACAGTCACAGTCCCGCTGACTTCGGCCGGTGGCTCTGCGAGGCCTGGATGTCGCAGTACCTGACGGCGTCCGGCGCCAATCCGGCTGACCTGGTAGTGGTTGATCCGGGAAACGGGTTCAGCTACCTGTTCGACCTGGCCGGCTCGGTAAGCGGCGGGGCGCCGGACGGGCACGCGCCGCGCGTGGTGGGCGTGTGGGGGCTGTCGCGGCCTGGCGGTAGCGGCCGGGATCACAGCCGGATGCGGGGGCACCCTCGTCCCGGCCGGCATGCCGACGACCGCGGGCACCTGATCTCGTGTGCGGCCGGAGGTGGCTACGACATCAACCTGGTCCCGATGGACGCGGCCCTCAACCGCGGCCTGTCCCCAGCGGGAGCACGGTTCCGCGCGCTGGAACGAAAGGCGGCAGCGGTGCCCGCGACCCTGTTCTTCATCCGCCCCGTCTACTGCGACGGCACCGACCGGCCGGCCAGCTTCGAGGCAGGAGTCCAAGACGGCGAGGACCTGCTCACCGGCCGGTTCGACAACACCTCCGGACCGGCCACGCCGATGCCGACGGTCGTGCTGCGGCAAGCCGCGCCCTTCCCGCTCGCCCCAGGGGTAGTCGAGGACTGCCTCGGCCCGGCCGCCATGGACGCCGTCTTCGCCCGCGGCTGGCGGCACGGCTCCGCCAGCCTGACCCGGGCCGAACGCTCCGCGGTGGCCGGAGTGACCGGCCATATGGCGGAGTTGGTCACCGAGATCCTGCTTGACCGGCTGGGATGGCACGTCCTATGGCACTTCACCGGCCCCGGACGGCACGGCGTCGACCTGGTCTTCCTCACCCCCGCCGACCTGGCCATCGCGGTCGAGGTCAAAGGAACCCTCGTGGCCGGACGCATTCCCCGGTTGTCACGCGGTGAGCTGACGCAGATGAGCGCATCCTGGATGGACAAGGCGGACAACCCGGGAATGACCGAACTCGGGCTGGGCAGCGCCGACGTCTACGGCGGCGTCGTGATCATCAACTTCGCCGACCTGACCTGGCGCACCAGCCTGACAACCGACTTCTCCGCACTGATCCCCATCACGAATATGGAACAACTGACTGATCCCGGCTGGCTCCCGTCGGCTGGTCAGGCCGAGCTGACGGGGGACGACGGTTCCACGCGCACGCGCAACACAACTGAAGACCGCTCAGCGTGTGGTAAGCGCCCTTGAGGTGCTGCGAACCAGCGATTGAAGTGCCGGAGTCATTGGTGCCACTCCGCATCCTCATACCAGGTCACCATGACGGCCTGCTCCCCGGCAACCTCCTCAATCGCCGCCTGAACCTCCGCACTGGCTGGCCGAGCGGGATACAGCAGGCACCCCACGATGCCAGACCAGGTGCCTGCCTCCATATCTTCGATGGCGGTGTCGAGATAGCCCTGCAGCTGGCGAAGATGCCGGCGCAGATTCCTCATCATCCCGGCCGCAGAGATCTCGTCCCAGTCCGTGCCCTTGATCTCAATGATGACGAGCAACTGCTCGCCTTCCACCTCCACGGCCAAATCCACTCGCCCGCGCCTGCCTGCCACCAGCCGCCACGGCCGCTCCCTGAATCCGGATGCGCCCGCCAGCCCGGTAAGGAATGCCGCCTGAACCCTTCGATGGAAAGCCTGTCCAGCGGCCAGCCGCTCGATCGATACCAGATCCTTCACACTCCAGCCACGCTCAGCACCGGCTGCGACCATCCGGGCGTGAACATGGACTCACTATCTCGCACCCGGGAGCGCAGCGCGCCCAGGCGGCGGATAAGCACGTCTTCGGGGGCCGCGGCCGGCCGGTTCGCCGCCGACTCAGGACGATCATTGACGCGCGAGCCAGCTCCGCCACCACGACCACCACCACCACCACCATCACCATCACCAGAGGTATCCGCCTGACCGACAGGCCGCCTTATCACCGCTCTCGAATCTCGAACCTGGGCTGTAGGAATCTTCAACGATGCAGCAGCCACCAGAAGCGGATGCCAGGGGTGTGTCTGTAAGGTGTAACCGGAGAGCTGGGGCCCTCTTAGGCGTTTCTGCTGCGAATCGGTTGTCAGCCCTTCAGCGGGATAACTCGTATGGAGATGTGCATGCAGAAGCGACCTTCATTGCCACAGAGACCAGCTGCGCACGTACTCGAAGAACGTTCTCGTCGAGCAGTGAGAGCCGCACTCCCGCCCGAGTGGACCATCCAGGACGTCGGTCAGGACTACGGCTGTGATCTCCTAGTTGAAGTATGGGTGGACGGATATCCTACGGGCTATGAGTTCGGCATTCAGATTAAGGCAGCAAAAACTCTTAAGAGAAGCGGGGAATACTTGGTTGTAACGGTTCCGTGGAAGACGATCCGGTATCTTATGCAAAGGCCGATGCCAGCAATGATTGTGGCTTACGAGGGAGACTCAGAGCGCATCTACTACCGCTGGCTGAGCGAGTACCTTGCCGCCACTGAGTACGGCAAGACTGGTTTTGGAGAGACGCAAACTCTAAGAGTACGATTTCCAAGTGATGCGATCCTTTCTCCTGGCGCAGTTACTGACATCCTCGATTACTTCGCAGTTGCGGGAGTGCCGATCGAGGATGCAAAGAGGTTCCTTGAGAGGCTCTCCTCCTCAGGTGCGCAAGAGCGATATGACCTCCTTAAACATCTACGATTCGTCAGGGACGAAGATTCAGTCCTCTATCTCATGAGCCAGTTGTCGCTCGACTTGGTTCTCGGATCAGTTGGTCTTGTAGATGTGTCGTCCCTTGCCATGCTCGCCTTTATTGATGTGGCATCTACATCTCTCAGTCATCCTCTAACGTTTCTCTTCTGGGGACTCGCCGCAGATCTCGCAATTCACGAGAACCACACAATGAGTCAGATTTCATCGAAGCTCTTCACGCATTTGGTCGGGCGCTTTCGTGGATTGTCATCGGAAATACTGGCCCGTCAAACATACGAGCTTTTTGGCTACAGCAGTGTGGCCGGGCTTATTCTCATGAGGCATGGGATTGATAATTCCCAGTTCGGTGAAATAGTTAATTCTGTGGTGGAGAAGATTCGCCCATTGCGCGCTAACTTCGTGCCTTCACCCCAGGCGGCTGACTGGTATACAGCTCTTTATACCGTGCAGGTGATGGAAGGATCAATCACCTATTTGAGCGACACGCAACTTAGGCAGATGTGGATTGCCTATGAACAGGGTGACCAGATTAAGGCTAGAGAGGATAACTGGTCCGATGAGTCGGTCAAGGCGTTTCGAGTCGCAGCGCTTCACTCTGCAACAGGGTTCAGTACCAGATTGGAGGGCGCTCTAAGTCAGATGATGGACGAACAGCAAAGTCGTGCAGCGATGGACGACTTTGCATCGTCGATGGCCGCCCGGAAGTTGTCTCTATTCGATGGGCTGTTCAGGGTACGCGAAGAGGAGATGTCTCAGGACCGCTCCAGTTGGACAGAAGGCCAACTCGCAGTATTTGCGGCCGGCGACATGCTTAAGTATTTCCAGGTCTTCTGGTATGGAAGAGCTCTTGATTTTTTTGAATTGCCTTGCTTCGTTCGCGAGGAGTTTCATGGCGGACGTTAGCAGCAATTTAGTAGCACGTTGCGCTCATCTGCGATGCCTATCAGGCGGGTGCGGGGTCCTGCACGTCGGCCGAGAGCGAGGAGAATACCACGGTGGTTCCCCTGCAGTCGATCCGGATACGACGCCGTTAAGCTTTGCTGTCCGGAACAACTAATGGGGGTGTCAAGGCATCGTCGAGCAATAGGAACATGATCGAGGCTCACGGCTGTAATAGGAAGACGCCCGCTCATCGGCATTATGCCGGTGATCAAAAATCAGCTCACTGCCCTCCGGCGGCATAATGCCTGATCATGCCTGTGATCGAGGCGCAGTGCGCCTCGATCTTGGTGCCTCACGATCACAGGCATATCAACCATGTGCGAGTCTTGGCAGCAGCCTGGACTCACTGCTCGCCGGCGAGGAACGCTTCAAGGTGGCCCTTGCCGATCAGTCTGCGGCGCCCCGCCTTGACTGAGCCGAGTTGGCCGGTGCGGAGCAGGTCGTGGACAAGCTCCCTGGAGATGCCCAGCAGTTCAGCGGCCTCTTCAGGGCTATAGGCGAGCCGCCCGGTGAGGGCGTTGCGCTCGAAGATCTCGCGCATGATAGCGAGCAGTTCCTCTCTCATGTCGCTCGCGAGGAGCCGCGTTGTCGCGCTAGTGCTGAGCTCGACTCGGTCGGCGTGGGTAGCCATGTCATTCCCCCGCCTTCAGGTCGGCCTGGTGGTCGTTGGCTTTGTTCCAGACGATGGTCTGATCGTCAGTTGACCCGAGATAGGCCTGGCTGTCGTTAAGCCATTCAGCCTGCGGGGCTCCCTCCTCCGGCGACATGAGCGGTTCTGTGCACAGGTCGGACTCCGGGCGGTGCGCCTCGCGCGCGCTCCAATCACGGTACGTGAGCGCGACGAGATGTAGAGCCTGGTCGCCATTCGTGATCTTGCTGGGGATCACCTTCGCCATGGCCGGTCCGCTGTGTCGTACAGGGCGATGAGTTCTGCCACGTTCCTCGGCGGTCACAACGTGAAGGTGCAGGTGGATCTGTGAGGTCGTTAGCTGCGGCCCGGGCGGGCGGGGCTGCAGCCGCCCCACCGCGGTGGTGACCTTTGATCGGCTGCCCGGGAGCCGGATGATCGCGATGTGGCGCGGCTGGGCGGCCCGGTGGCGACGGATGCGAGCACCAAGCAGGAGCAGTCCGCCTAGCCCCGCCAGGCCGATGGCCGACGCCAGTACGATGGCGGTGATCTTCAGCACCTCGGCGACCATCCGGATAACGTCCCCGGCTGCGTGCCCGACCGGCCGGACAATCACCGCTCCGATGAGGATGATCGCGACGGCTACGGCCAGGCCGCAGCCGCGCCCGTTGGCGCAGCCAGTGCAGTGCATTCCGCGGCATCTCATGTGCGCTCTCCTCTGCTGGCCTCGCTGGTGGTCGGCGGCATGAGGCTGGCGGTGGGCTCCTCCGGCGCCCGGATTAGCGCGTGCGAAGCGATGACATCGAGTTGCGCGATGACGTTCTTGAGTGCCTGCCTGGAGAACATGCCAGCTCGCTCGGCGGCCAGGTAGCGGGCCAGGTGGTCACCGGACGGGCTACACGGCACCCCGGTCTGGGCCCCGCAAGCGCAGGCCGCCGTCCGAGGCGGGCAGGCAGGCGCCTGCGCCGCTGCCGCAGGTTCTATAGCGCGAACCTGTGGTCGGCCATCAGCCGGCACACCGGCGTGGTCGGAGGTATCGGTCACGGCTCTGGTTCCCGGTCCGCCAACTCCAGCTCTTCCCGGTCAGCGGCAGGATCGGCCTCGCGGGCGTGGCCGATTTCCAGGGCCTCGGCCAGTGACGGGCCGAGGCCCTGGATCCGGTCGCGTAGTTGCTGGCTGACCCATAGCTGCACCACATATTCGGGTGGCCTGCTGCCGTGTGGACGATCAGGGTCGCGGTCCTTCGGTTGCTTCACGGGACTGTTCTCCTTCGGCTGCGACGGTGACGGCATGTGCGGCGGGACGCCGCACTGAGGGTGGCGCGAGGCGCCGCCGTGGGCTTCGAGCTGTTGCTCGCGTGCCTGGTCGCCGGGCCAGGCCCGGATGAGTGCCACGATGGTCTCGGCCAGCCTGCGAGCTGCGGCGGCGCTATGTGGCCGGGTTTGCGTCGGCCAGGCGGGCGTGCAGGCCGGTGCCGAAGCGCTGGGCTTGCTTGGGGGCTGGGCAGGCGGTTTCATGACGCGGCCTTCCTTTCAGCGATCGGGTAGTCGTCGGCGAGGCCGGTGCCGTGGGCATGTCGCCAGCCGCATTTCGGCTGGTATCCAGGCAGGTCGAGTTCGTCTTCGTCGAGCCCGGCCGGGCACGGCCAGTCGTTAAGGGCGGCGCGTTTGAGGGCGTTGCCGACGACGAGCTGCTCCGTGCGGTTCCGCCGCGGCGGGGCCTTGTCCCACCACGCGTCAAACAGCGCGATGGCTGCCTGCTGCAGCTCCGTGCTGATGGTGAGCGCTTCGCCGCGAACGATGCGGCGCACCGTGGCTGGCGGGACGCCGATCGCAGCGGCCATGCGCGAGCAGGTGTGACCCATCGCGACGAGTGCTCGGAGCCGCCACACGATCCCGCCGGACGAGGGCTGCGTGCTGCGGATGTCGGCCTCGCTGACGGCCAGGATCCTGCGGGCGATCTCGGCTTGCACTTTGGGCCTGCGGGCGTTGGCGGTGCAATGCACCGTCATGGCCGCGGTACTGGCGGCATGGCCGATCGACTCGTAGGTGCCTCCGGCCGCCCGGAGCTTCAGCAGGTGCTCGCGGACCGGCCCCGCGCTGACGAGGGTCATAGCGGCCCCTCCTCGGCCCAGGGGCGCGCTGGCCGGCTGCTGGTCTTGTGCTGTTGCACCATGACGAACGAGGGGACGTCCGTGCTCATGACGCTTCCGCCTCCGGCTGTCGGCCGACTGGTTCCGGCGCCGGTCTGCCAAGCGGCTCACGATCGAAAGGGCGGTCGGCGCGGCGGCGGGCGGAGTCGAGGGTGCGGGCGATCTCCCGTTCTTCCAGCCCGGTCTTCCGGGCCGCTTCTGCCAGTTCGTCGAGGTCGGTCAGACCAGCTTCGAGAGCACGGTTGGCGGCCCAGAACAGGCCGTCATTGCGGTTGCCTTCGGGGAGCCGCGCCACCCAACCGGCCAGACGGCTGGCGTCCGTCGGGCGGTCAGTGACACGCTCGGGGCGATGCTGCGGCTCAGAGTCGAGCAGCCGAGTCACCGCAATCCAGTCGAGCCCGGCCTGGCCATCGGCGTGTTTGAGCAGTTCGTACGGCTTGCCCCCGACCTGAGACGGCGGAGCGACTATGTATCCGCCCTTGGAGCGGAAGTCGAGATGGTGCTGGGGCAGCCGCCCGTTGCCTTGCTCCGAGCCGGTGAAGTAGGCATGCAGCCCGCCACTAGGGGTTCTGATATAGGCGCTGGCCCCGTCCAGGAGACCCTCATCGCGGAGCCGGCCGAACGCGGCGAAACCGCTGCCGTCCCGATGCACGTTGACGTCCAGGACGTCGGGCCCGGGTCGTCCGGTGGCGATCGCCACGTTCCGCTCCGGGTCCAGCGACCACCACCAGGTGATCTTGTCTGGGTCGATGGTCGCGTCGAGGAATCCGTGCCGGGTGGCCGGGATCTTCTCCCCCGGCATGCAGGGGAACACCGGCCAGTCCACCTGGGCGTACCTCAGCGCCGCGGCGAGCCGGGGATTGACGCGTTCCCGGCCGGTCATGGCGCGGACCTCTGCTTGCCGAGGGTTATCTGGACGGGCCGCCCCGCCCGCCGGTAGTCGGCGAGGAACAGCAAGGGACGGACGGCCGCGGTAGCGGTGGCTTCGGGAGTGATCACGGCTGGCCTCCCCTCGCCGGGAGCGGCGTGCCGTTGGTGGCTGGCGTGTGGTGCTGGCAGCCGCTTCTGGTCTCGATGGACATCAGGTCGGCCAGTGCCGGGAGCACCCTGGTGGCGTACTCGGCCTGCCCGTTCAGCAGGGAGACCGTCCGGCGGGACTGGAGGTAGAGGACGGCGTGCAGTTCGGCTGCGATGTCGAGGCAGTACAGGCAGAGGTCGTGGAGTTCCCAGCACGGGCGGAGCCGGGCCGCGAGATGCCCGAAGCCGGGCCGGTACACGTGCTCCACGAAGCCGCGGAGCCTGCCGATCTCAGCCTCTCGCGCCTCGCCGGACAGGCTCCACCAGTGGGGAGCCGCCCGCGGCGCGTACACCCGCGAGGAACCCTGCTCGTCCGGTAGCAGCTCGGAGATATTGGCCGTCAGTGCGGCCATCGCGTCCTCGAGTACCTGGAGCTGCGCGGTCCGTTCGCCTTGCTTGCGGATGTCGGCTCCGAGTTCCTGGACCAGGCGCTCAAGCTCGGCCAGCTTCTCGCCGGTTTCCGCGAGCTGGAGGACCACCTTCGGGAGGGCGCCGTCGGTCACCGGTCCTCACCGCCCCAGGGGAACGCCGCGGCGTCCCGGTGGCCGTTGCCGTTGGCCCGGCCCGCGGCCGGTGCCTCGGTTGCGGCCAGGGTGAACTCGCCGGGCAAGGTGAGGACTGCGGGTGCTGGTGCCCGGTAGACGGCGCGTCCCTGGCGCCGGGCTCGCTTGTATGCGCGGTTGGTCCAGGCTCTTGGGAGCTTGGCCAGCACGGGAGCCCGGCCGCCGCGGACCAGCAGCGCGTAGCCGTCGGGCAGCTCTCGCAGCATCGCCGGATCGCAGATGGCGTGGCGGCTGAACCGCTCATGGCACTTCTCCCGGAACCCGGTCTGCCCGCATAGCTCACTGGCGGCCTTCAGCAGGGTGGTGTCGGTGATTCCGGGCAGGAAGACCTTGCAGCCCGCGGTGTCGCTGATGATCTGCGCGCCATGCTCGCCCCACCGCTCGCGGAGCTGTGCGAGCCCGTGGCTGACGATCGCGAGCTGGATGCCCCGGCCGCCGGAGTCGGCCATGAAGTTGGGGATGTTGATCGGCGCGATGTTGGCGATCTCATCCAGTGCCATCAGCAGGCACGGGTCGAGCCGCCGGCCGGGCATCCGGCTGCCGGTCATCTTCGCGGTGTAGTGGACCTCGTTCAGGAAGCACGCCATCAGCGGCGCCACTGGAGCTTCCTCGGTCTGGGCTTCCGCGATCAGGTACAGGGTGCCGGAGGCGGCGAGGAAGTCCTCGATGTCGAAGCCGTTTCCCGGCTCTGGCAGCACCGCGGCGGCCAGGGCTGGATTGCCGAGGAAGGACAGGGCCTTGTTGTGCAGCAGCCGGATCGTGGAGATGGTGCGTTCGGCTGGAGAGCGGAGCTGGGCGAGGGAGGTCGCCCATTGGATCTGGCCGGCCCGCTCGAGCACCGCCTCGGCGTCCTCGGCGCTGCCCATCAGCCACCGGCCGACCAGGCGCATGTCGCCGCCGACGAGGTCGGCGGCCATCAGCGCGGCCCGGAAGAATTCCGAGGCCTGCTGGGCCCAGAAGTCCTCTTGCTCGGTGCCTTTCACCGAGATGGCGCCGGTGAATGCCTCGGCGCGGCGGGCCGCGACCTCCGGATCACGACAGCCCGCGACCGGGGACCAGGCGAAGGTGGAGGGCAGGTCTGAGACCCGCTGCGGGTTGAAGATCGCGATGGGCCCGCGGTGGCTGCGGATGCCGCTGGTCAGCTCGTAGATGTCGCTCTTGACCGAGGTCGCGACCGCCGGGCCGCAAAACCGCAGCACGAGGTCGGCGAGCATGCCGGTTTTCCCCGCCCGGGGCGGTGCGGTGATGGTGATCGACTCCTGTACCGGCACCCTCAGCCGCAGCTGGTAGTGCGCACGGCCGACGAAGACGCTGTGCCCGGCGGGATTGCTGAGCCGGCGCCAGAACGACAGGGATGGCCTGGCCCGCCTGCTTCCCCGGAAGCTCGCCAGGCGCCCCCATCGCAGCCAGCACTCGAATGCCGACGCGAAGCCCCGGCCGGGATGCAGGCGCAGCCGCAGCCTGATCCTGGTGTGCCGGACCCGGTTGACGGGCAGGTTCCGGCTCGGCCAGAAGGCCCACTTGGTCGCCGCGGCCACGGTGAGGATGACCGCGAGCAGGATGACGAGTTTCACTTGTCTTCCCTGCCGTCCTGCGCGGCCAGGACGGCTCGCCGCAGCGCGGTCCTTGCCGCGCCGGCGTCCAGGCCGACCTCGGGTGCCAGTTCCGTACACGTGCGGGAAACCCGGTCGGGCGGGAAGTCGGCTAGCGGTCCGTGCCGCTCGGCGACCAAGGCCAGGAACCGGGCGGTCTTCGACCCGGGCCGACGGCCGGACGGATCGAAGCTGTCGCCGATCGCGTTCCGCTGCGGCACCGGCGCCACGGCAGGCACCCGAGCCGCGGGGAGCGGGGTCTTGAGCAGCAGCCAGCGCCGCAGCCCAGCGGCGGTGCTCGGTGGGGCCAGCAGCAGCCGCAGTGCGTACAAGACCAGCGGGGCGGCACTCAGCCATGGGGATCGCTCGTCTTCGCCGAGCACGTGGCGGCGGACAACCGAGACCACCCGGTCGGCGACCACGGCGAGGAACACCGGCGGCATCACGTACGCCAGTACCGACTTCAGCGAGGCGTCGTTGGCGGCGGCGAAGTTCATCACGCCGCTGGCCCCAACGCAGGCGGTGATCAGGACGCGCTCGACTCGGGCCGGCTTGCCCATCCGGGCCAGGCCGAGCGCCAGCAGCGAGAAGACCGCCATCCCGACGTCCAGCGCCAGGGCCTCGGTCCAGCTCGCGGCGCTCTGGTGCTTGGCGTGGAACACGTACCGGTACTGGGCGTCGAGGCTGACCGCGAACAAGCCGACACCGAGGAGGAAGAGCAGCCCGGTGGCGACGGCGACCAGGACACTGCCCGGCCTGCGGCCGCTTCCTCGTCTCCCGGCCCGGGAGGGGCGATGGCCGCCATCGCCTCGCACGGAGCGAAGCGCTGGGCCGGGGCTTTGCCCGTTCGGGTAGTAGGAAGCTGCAGCCGTTACGGTGGGCATCACGGGACGGACTCCGTTCGTCTCTGCCTGGCCGCCGGCCGGTGTCTCTTCCGCCAAGTCGTGGCACCGGTCGGCGGCCCCTGGTCATAGGGCCCTGGTCAGGTCATTCGCGAGGCACTGGTGGGAACGGCCGCCTGGTAAGCGCGTCGACGGCGCGGTCAGCGCACGCGCGTCTCACTGGTCGTTCCTCCACCAGCCGGGGAGCTTGCGGCCGCCGGAGCCGCGGTTGATGACCTCGACCGCGGCGGCGGCCACGCACTGGGCTGTGGCGCTGCCGGTGGACTGGCGCAGCTGCCCGGCACGGCTGATCAGCCCGGACACCCCGCCATGCGCCGAGGCCAGCCGTTCGACGGCACGCTGGTCGCTGAGGTCGCCGTCGTAGCGCTGGCACAGCAGGCCGATTCCGTCGATGACCGGGCCGTCCAGCCCGGCCTCCCCGTAGGCGTCGCGGATGATCCGCAGTGCCCGGGACAGCACCGCTGGCCCGCCTCTGGAGTAGACGCGGCGCAGGGTGGCGACCGCGGAGATTCCGCCGCTGCCCCGGGCGATCCGCAGCCCCAGCGCCCGGACGATCCGGTCCAGGTCGGCTTCGGTGTCGCGGCCCGCCTGGACGGAGACCTTGAACTTCGCGAACGCGAGGACCGGCAGCGTGTCGTTGAGGCTGAGGAACTTCTCGGCTTCCTCGGCCTCGGTCAGGCCCTCATAGGTCCAGCACTGCACCTGCTGGTCCTGCCACGAGGACAGCCACTGCTTGAGCGCGGCGATCCGGTGCTGCCCGTCGATCAGGTAGTACCAGTCGCCGCGGTGGTTCACGGTGGGCGCGCCCATCTTCTCCGGGTCGAACGCCGCGGCCAGCCTGCTGACCCGGGCCTGGTTGATGTCCCGCTGGGCCAGCGGGTTGACCCGCATCTGGGTGAGTGGCACCCACCGCAGCCGGGCCTCCCGCTCAATCCGGCCCTCGAGCTTGCCGGTGCCGGTCATCGGATTGCCTCCTTCATCTGCCGGACGAACTTGCTGAGCAGGCGGATCGAGCGGGTCATGGAAGCTGCGCACTCGGCGGCCTCGGCCGGGTCGAGCCCAGCCGGGTCGGCGAGCTCGAGGCCCATCGCCAGGCCCTCCAGGGCGTGCACCGTCTCCCGGACGATCCGGCCGGACTCAGGCCGCCGGGTCCGGCCGAGAACCGCGTCGGCCCGGATGTCGATGCCGTGCTCGCGGGCGACCTGCCGCACCCGGTCATCGCCGATGCCGAGCCGCTCGCCGATCTGCCGCGACGACATGCCGCTGGCGGCGAACTGGCTGATCAGCTCGCGGCGGCGGGCCGCCGCTTCGTGCGACGTGTCGGCGGGGTCCGGGACCTGCTGGCCTCGTGCGGGCGGGTCGCCGCGTCGCTGGCGTATCTTGCGCACGAGATTGGCCCGGGACAGATTCCCTTCGGCCTTCGCCTCGCCGAGAACGTCCTCGAACTCGGTGTCGGAGACCCCGTCGGTCATCGCGTAGGCATCGGCGCGCTCGTCACCGTGCCGGAAGAAACCGGCCGGGGAACCCAGATGGTCGCCACGCCGATCACCCGGGTTTCCGCCGTGAACGCCGGGCGCGCCGCGGCCACCGCGATCCCCCCGCCGGGCGATCTCCCCGTTCTGCTGGCCGCGGCGAATCGCCACCGCGATGCCGCGCTCGGCGCGGCGGACGATCTCCGCGGCCGCGAGCTGGGCATCCTTGCCCAGCTGCTTTTGCGCGGTGTACACCCGCATCGCCTCGGCCTGGGACTTGATCTCGCCGATCTGCTCGATCTCGCCGTGCTCCAGCGCCTCCCGCAGCCACGCCTTCGCCCGCTGGCACGCCTGCACCACGAACCCCGCCGGGTCCGCGGAACGCTCGATCACGTCCGGGTCGGCGGCCAGCGCCAGGTCTGCCGCCATCACCAGGTCCTCCCCGCAACGGAGACCGTGCGACCGGCATCGGCGCTCGAGGACCGGGCCGACGATCCGGTTAAGCTCGGCCACCACCACGGCCACCGCCTGCTGCCCGGCGCCCAGCAGGACTGCGGAAGTGGCGGGTGGCTCCGGGAGCGCGGCCGACGGCACGGTGAACTGCAAGCTGACGGTGGCCAGACAGGTACGGCCGGGCGGCGATATCGGCTTCGCTGGGCTCGTGGTAGCTGTTGGTGTCGCCGCCGAGATACTCGGTGGGCCAGTCCTGCCAGTACGCATCCCGCTCACCGAGCCTGAAGCTCCTGGCCAGTCCCGTCGTGATCTGCGCCGGTGACGGAGAAACGAGATTCACGCCCGCGATCAGGCTCCCGTCCCAGCCGCTGCGCTCCAGGCGCGCGGCCAGCACCCGCGGGTGGCAGCGGACGTAGCCGGGGCTCATCACTGGGCCGGTGGCGCGCCGCCATGCGAATGCCGCCCACTCCACGACCTGGTCGTTATCGGTCCACGGCTCAAAGCTGGCGTCGCGCAAGTAGGCGCCGTAGCGGCTGATGCCGTCGCCGGCGTACTCGCGCTCATAACTACGGTCGATCCAGAACGCTATGGGTGCGAGACTCATGCTCGGGTTCTCCTTCACAGTTCGGGGAAGTTCTCGTCATCGAGCGCCGCCAGAAGCTCCTCGTCGTCCGCTGGTAGCTCGGCGGTCAGCGACTCCGGGTGCCGCGGCCCGGGGCCGGGCGGAAGCGGTCGGCGGACCGGGCCGAACGGCACAAGCCGCCGCACCCAGCCCGCCGCCGCCAGCAGCAATCCCCGGAACTCCGCGCCCGAGATCACCCCGGCAGCCGCGCAGGTGCGGCAGGCCATCAGCGGCGGGCCGAACCGGCGGGAGCGGACCTGCCAGCCGTAGTCATGAGGCAGCTGGTCAAGCGCCGCAGCCCGGTCAGCGAAATGAGGAGGGATCCCAGCTGAGCAGGCCGGATCGAAGAACGACCAGGCCAGGCCGCAGCCGTCACAGACGGGAGCAGGTAGGAGACCTTGCGGAAGGCCATCACGCCGCCCTCCCCCGCGATCGAGGCGGGCGGTACTCGACATCCGGATCGGCAGCCCGGACGCTCCGGCCTGCGTCACTGCACGGCCAGCGAACCTCAGGGGTGCAGCAGTTGTCCTTCATGCCCCCTAAGGTCGGACTTGCTGAGTGTCGCGCCCATCCCCCGCAGATATCACCTTGCGGGATATACGCTCGTTGTGACAGCGCGGTTACCCGCCGCTGGAGCTGCACGAAGGGAGGCACCGTTGGCTGAGCGTATGACCGACCCGATCGTGGTGCCCGCTTCCTTCTGGCAGCGGCCCGATACCGCGGCCGCACTCCGGTCGCGGGACGTATGCCGCCTGTTCCACCTGCTGCGCCAGTACGCCGGTGCCAGCCAGACCCGCCTAGCGATCGCCTGCGGCCTTACCCAGGGGAAGGTCAGCACGATCATGAGCGGCAGCCGCCAGGTAACGGCACTCGAGGTATTCGAGAGAATCGCTGACGGACCAGTGAGGCTCCGCCTCTGACCGCCGAGATTCGTGGTTCCGCAGGTGCGCCGGTGCAGGTGGGCGCATCCTGGCCATCGTAGGGTCGGTTGCTCTAGGTGGTCAAAGTGACGCATATTGTGACGGCGGGGGAGCTGCTGGATGGCCATTCGGTGCTGGACATCGAGTGCCTGGACCGGATCTGATCTGAACGCCTACGTTCCCATCCTGCAGTCCAGCGGGCAGGTGGTCGCGTTCATGACGCAGCACCTGGGCAAGCCGATCCCGTCGCCGGCGCTGATGGAGCACATCGGGACGCGGTTCCGCGGGGCGGTGGAGTCCTACGCCACCTCGAACGGGATCCCGTGGGTGAAGTTCGGCAAGGCCGACCGGAAGATCGACGTCATGCAGCCGCACCTGCAGGCGCAGGCCGCCACTGGGAAGTCCGGGGTGGCCGCGGTCGGTGTCTCGCAGGAGTTCCAGCGGGTCTGGTCCGCGACCAGGCGCGACACCCAGACCGCCGCCCCGCAGTACACCTTCCTCAAGGCCGACCGCAGGGTGACCTGCTACTACTTCTATCTGTGGGACGCCGACTTCGGGCCGGCGTTCATCAAGGTCTGCGCCTACTTCCCCTACCCGGCCAAGATCTGGGTCAACGGGCACGAGTGGGCCAAGCGGCAGGCACTCAAGGCGGGCATCGCCTTCACCGAGCTGTCCAACGGGTTCGCGTCCTGCGATGACCCGGCCGGGCTGCAAGAGATCTGCGACCGGCTCCAGCCGGGCACCATCGAGGTCTTCGCCCAGCAGTGGCTGCACCGCATCCCCCTGCCCTTTGACAGCAAGGACCGCGACGCCGGGTACTGGTGGGAGTGCTCGATGCGGCAGGTCGAGGTCTCCAGGACCATCGTCTTTGACGCCCCGCGCCGGGCCCGGTCGTTCTTCGAGGCGCTGATCGCCGACAACCTGGACCTGGGCCGCCCGGAGAACGTGGAGATCATCTTCGGCCGGCGGGTTCGCTGCGACACCCCCGGCACCTTCCGCACCGCCATCGACCGCCCCGTCATCGACCCGGACGACAAGGGCGTGGTGGTGAACATCTTCTACAAGCACTCGCGGGTCAAGCAGTACCTCAAACAGGGCCGGGCGATGCGGATCGAGACCGTCATCAACTGCCCCCGCGACCTGCGCTGCAACGCCCGCCTACCCAACCTGGCCGAGCTCCAGGACAAGGCCCGCGCCATCAACCGGCGCATACTGGAAGCCGAGCGCGCCGGCCAGGCAACCGTCCTCGCGAGCCCAGCCTTCGAGCGGATCGCGCACCCGTCCACCGATGCGGACGGGCGGAGGACCCCGGCCCTCAGGTTCGGCGATCCTCGGGTAACCGCCCTGGCGGGCGCGCTCGCCGCCACCCTCACCGCGGCAACCGGCATCACCAACAAGAGCCTCCGCGCCTTGATAACCGGGCTGCTGCACACCCCCTACACCCCCGGCCAGATGACCTATGACCTGCGCCGGCTCCGCCTCACTAACCTCATCAGCCGGATCGAGCACACCAACAGCTACGTCCTGACCCCCGACGGCATCAAGTTCGCCGTCTTCTACACCAAGGTCCACAACAGGCTGCTCCGGCCGCTCATGGCCGCCGACCAGGCACAGGCACCCCCCGAACTCCGGCAGGCCCTGGACGTCATCAGCCAGCACGTCGATGACTACATCAGCCGCGCACGCCTCGGAAAAGCCGCGTGAAAACTTGACACAAACGTCCAGAAGCTAGAGACCAAGGATCTCAAGACCAGGATTCTAGAGACCAAGGATCTCTAGAGACCAAGGATCTCTAGGCATGCCAGGCCAGGCTCGATTTGCCCTCGGGCTCGCGCCTGCGGAGCCAGACCATGCATCCGCGGCTAACCCGTCTCGGGATACACGTCGCCAGCAACGGCCCGGGCCGGCATCTGGCGCGCCTATCGTGGACTCTCCTGGCCCAGATGAGGCGGAGGATCCTGTGCAACGGCGTACGTTCACCCGCTTGGCGGGGGCCAGCCTCGTGGGCGCCGTCCTCGGTGACGGCGCTGGGACCGGGCTGCTTCACGGCGCCGAAGCGCTCGCAACCGCCCTAGTCAACCCAGAGCCAGCCGCGGCAGCCACACCTCCAGCCGACCTTTCCACACTCGCCAAGGCTGTCGCCAGCGCGAAGCGCGCCTATCAAGCGTGCCGGTACACCGAGGTCATATCGCAGATACCCGCGCTGCTCTCAGCCCTGCAGGTCGCCCGCGACAACTTTGACGGTGATGACCGGCAGCACGCCTATGCACTGTCCGCCGATGCCTACTACGTCGTCGCGAGCGCCCTCCTCAAGCTGGACGATCACGGGCTCGCAGGGCTGGCAGCCGACCGCAGCATGCAGGCAGCGACGCTCAGCGAGGAGCCGCTCGCGGTCGGCTCCAGCGCCCGATCATCACCCACGCGCTAATGGCAGATGGCCACTATGGCGCCGCGACCAAGGTTGCCAGCAGTTACGCACAGCGCCTTACAGCCGATGTCCGTGATCCGACCCCAGAATCCCTGTCGGTATACGGGGCACTACTGCTACGCGGCGCGCTCGCCGCCGCGCAAGCAGAAAACCGGGACGACAGCATGGCTCTACTCGACGAGGCAGAGCGGGCTGGATCCCGCCTAGGCAACGATTACAACCACCGGTGGACGGCGTTCGGCCCCGCCAACGTCCTGCTGCACCGCGTGCATGCCGCGGTCCGCCTTGGCGACGCCGGGTCCGCAATCAGCCACGCCCGCAAGGTAGATCTCGATCAGCTAACCGTGACCGAACGCAAAGCATCGTTCTTCATCGACACAGCGCAGGCATTCAGCCAGTGGGGTAAGCACGAGAAGGCGTTCTACGCCCTCCGCGCCGGCGAGCAGCTCGCACCGCAGGAGGTCCGCTCCCGTCCTGTCGTGCGCCGCCTGGTAAGCGACCTGCTCGCCACCGCGCCGCCCACGGTCAGACCCCGTCTCGGAGAGTTCGCTGCCCATATAGGAGTGGCGAGTTGACGGAACCATCCGGCGGCCGGGTCCTATACGTGATCGTGTGCGGAGCAGGTCCTGCAGGCGAAGTGGGGCAGCTCGTCGAACTTGCCCATGACCGAGGCTGGACCGTCCAGATCATCGCCACCCCGTCGGCGCTGGCATTCATCGACGTACCCAAGCTCGAAGCACAGACCGGCAGAGCGGTGCGCAGCGAGTACCGCAACCCAGGCGAACCCGAGATCCCCGCTGGCCGACGCGATCATCGTCGCTCCCGCGACCTACAACACAATCAACAAGTGGGCCAACGGCATCAGCGACACCTACGCCCTCGGCATCCTCGCCGAAGCGCCCGGCCTCCGTATCCCAGTCGTGGCCCTGCCCTTCGTAAACTCCGCTCTCGCCGGGCGGCCACCATTTCAGGACAGCGTGAACGCGTTGCGCAGCGAAGGCGTCCGGATCCTGCTCGGGCCCGGCGAGTTCGAGCCGCACCCACCCGGATCAGGGGGTGACAGAATATCTGATTTCCCCTGGCAACTCGCCATTGCTTCAGTCTCAGATGACCCGGAGCATACTTGATCTGGCCAGATAAGTCCTCACCCTTGGCGACATGCTAGGCACCGCACGCGGTGCGCCGCCGGTTCCGGACGCTCGCCCGCCCCGTACGGAGTGGAGGACTGCTCGCGCCGGCGGTCACGAGATTGGCACCGTGTCAATCACGGAAAGTGAGCTGATTCCTAATCGCTGGGTCGCGACTCCACTGCAGATCGATGCTCCTATGGCTTGTCAAGGGGTTCGGATGGCATTTTGGTGGCCTTTTCGTGGCTTGAGGGATGGGTTTCCGGCTGGTTGCGGACAAGACAGGGAAGGGCCGCTCCGGTGGAGGGCAAGCTCTTATGAGGTCACGCGCAGCAGGTCGTGAAAGGGGGCCGGGGACGGCAGGCGGATCGTTCGCAGGCCAGCATGGGTGCGGCAGCCGATTAAAGGGTCAGGCCGTCCCCGGGGCTGTGAGCGTTCGCCAGCCGGCGGGCGGAGGTGGGGGTAGACCTCGCGGGCGACGTAACGCTTGAGGCAGCGCATGATCTCCTTTTTGGATTTTCCTTCTTGGGTGCGGCGTTCGACGTAGGCGCGGGTGGCCGGGTGCGAGCCCATCCGGGTGAAGACGATCCGCCACAGGGCATGGTTGGCCTGGCGGTTGCCGCCCGGGTTGAGCCGGTGCCGGACGGTCTTGCCCGAGGATGCCGGGATCGGGGCGGCGGCGCACATGTGCGCCCAGGCGGCCTCGCTGCGCAGCCGCTCGGGGTGGTCTCCGGCCGCGATGAGCAGCAGCGCCGCGGTGTGCGGGCCGACCCCGTAGAGGGTGAGCAGGCCGGGGGCATGCGCGGTCACCAGCGGGACGATGAGCTCATCGAGGCGGCCGAGCTGGGTATCAAGAAACTCCGCGCGCCGGCCCAGCTCGCGCAGCGCGATCCGGGTGGCGTAGCCGACGGTACTGCCGGGCCGGGGACGCAGCGACGCCAGCTCGGCGACCAGGGCAGCAGGGGTGCGCCCGGCGAAGCGGGCCCGCAGGTCATCGGGCCCGGTCACGATCAGGGACCTGGCCTGGTTGATGGTCTGGATCCGGTCGGCGCGGGCGCTGCGCTGGGCGACCATCAGCGCCCGGACCGCCTCGACGGTGCCGTCCCGCCCCTTGGGTGCGCCGCGGGCCCGGCCGGACTGGGCGGCCCGGGCGGCGCTGACCGCATCGAGCGGGTCCGACTTGCCCGCCCGACGCCGATCCTGGCGGTCCGAGCGGTCCACCTCGACGACCCGGATACCGGCCGCGGTGACGTGCCGGGCCAGGCCGGCACCGTAGCTGCCGGTGCCCTCGATGCCGACCAGGCACACCGTCCCGAACCCGGCCAGCCAGCCCAGCAGGCAGGCATACCCCGCCGGGGTGACCGGGAACTCCCGGACGCCGAGTAAGCCGCCGACCGGATCGAGGGCCGCGGCGACGTGCACGTCTGCATCAGTGTCCACGCCACCGGTGATGGCGCGGGTCTCTACGATGGTCAATGCCATCTCTTTTCTCTGGTTGAAGGGATGGCACGCACCCGCTGGCCGTCGGATCCGTGAACCCCGGCCTCTTCCCAGGCCAGGCAGATCAGACCGGCAGCGCCGGTGGTGCCAGGAACCTGGGACCCGGCCGACAGATCGTCTCGCAGGACAGCCCGAGCGGCGTCAGCCGATTCGGAGGTCAGGCCGGGACCCAGGCTCCCGACGCTACGCCCCGCCAGGCAAAACCCTGGGAAGCAGGGCCGGAAGCACTATTAACAGTCTCCCTGCCGACTCTGCGCTACCAGTGGATGCTTGGTTTCTCAGTGGGTGATGTGCACAGATTGGCCACTTCTTTGCGTTCGGGTTGACTATTCGGGGGACGATGAGAGTGGGGGTGAGCGCAGGCCCGTGCCAGCAGTGTGACGGGGCCAGCGGCACGGTTGCCTGCAGCAACGCTCATTCACGTGCGCGGTCGTCAAGCGCTCTGGATACCGGTTGCCTGTCCGCTAGCGGTGCGCCTGGGTTGCCGCCCCGGCCCAGAGCGTCGGGGCGGGGCAGCTGTCTTGCCCTGACAGCGATCACCGCAAACCGAAGTCCGTACATGATGACCGCCATCAGCACGAATGCTGGGGCGATCGCGTTGCGCCCGATCTGGTGGTCGCGGAGGAACGGGCCCGCGGTGTGCGCGAACCGGGGCGCATCCTGCAGTGCCCAGATGAAGGCAACCCGGGTTCCCGTGGCTATGGCCCAGGTGGCCGCGAAGGCGGGGCCGGAGCGGGTATGCAGCCGGCCGGCCGTCGGGTCTCGCTCCACACCGGTGGTGGCAGCGGCCAGCACCCCGAACCCGCAGCCGGCGGCGGCCGCCACGAGGTAGAGGTAGATGTCGTAGCGGTGGGCCGGCGCCCGTGACAGGTAGACGGCGGCGGCGATGGGGATGCCGATGATCGCCGGGAGCCACGTGCGCCAGGAGAACGTGCGCCGCCCGTACTGCGTGAGCAGGACATAGGCCAAGATCGCTGAACTGGTGAGGATCGCTTGGCTCATTGCTTTCCTATGTGAGGTCGTCGGGGCGGGATCTTAAGTCCGGGCATGATGCGGGAGGCCTGGCTGGGGGTGGTGGCCGTTGATGAACGCGAGCAGGTCGGCGTTGAGCGTGTCGTGGTCGCTGGCGTACAGGCCATGCCCGGCGCCCGGGTACACGGTCAGGCTGGCTCCGGGGATGAGTTCGGCCGTCTTGCGGCCGGTCAGTTCGATCGGGGCTGATGCGTCCCGGTCGCCGTGGATGATCAGGGCCGGGAGCTGGATTTTCTGGATCTCGGCCCGCATGTCGACGTCGGCGTTGACGTTGAGCGTTTCGAGTAGCACGGGCAGGGGCGTGTCCACGATCATCCTGATCGTCCAGTCGATCAGGCCCTGTGAGCCCCCAGGGCTCGAGCCGAAGTAGGGCCCGGCTGCCTCGAAATCAGCGGACCATGTTGGGACGTTGGCCGCGATCGCGGCGTAGTTGGCGTCGATCAGCGCGGGGTCCAGGCCGTCGGGGTTGTCTGCTGTCCGGCGCAGCAGCGGCGTGGTGGGCGCGATGAGCGCCAGCCGGTTGATGCGGGCGTCGCCGTGGCGGGTGAGGTAGCGGATGGCTTCCTTGGACCCCAGCGAGTGGGCGACCAGAGTGGCCTCGTGCAGCCCGAAATGATCGATCACGGCGGCCAGGTCGTCGGCCAGGGTGTCGATGTCGTAGCCGGTGGCGGGCCGGTCGGACCGGCCGTGGCCGCGCCGGTCGTACAGCACGCACCGCAGCCCGGCGCCGGCCAGCGCGGGGACCTGGTAGGCCCACTGGTCCGACCGCAGTCCCCAGGCATGGGTGAACACCACCGGCGGGCCGCTGCCCCAGTCGGTGACGAACAAGGTGGTGCGGTCCGCGGTTTCGATGAACGGCATGAGTTGTCCTTTCGGCGGTCTCGGCGGGTGATGACCCTCGGCGGCCGACGGGCTGCGGGTCGCGGCGCGGCAGGGCGAGCCGTGCCCCCGCCGCGGTGTCGCAGCGGGGCCGCTATGGGTATCGGGCCTCCACGGTGGTGGTGAGGCGCCCGGTGGCGATGTCGTACACGTGGCCGGAGACGCTCACCTTCGGGGAGAGCCGGGGCGAGGTGAGCAGCCGCTCGACGTCGGCCTTGACGGTGGTGTGCGGGTCGGTGACCGCGGAGGCTTCCAGCACTGCCTCGGCCAGGCCGGTCGCTTCGGCGGCCTGGTGCCGGAAGCTGGGGTCAGCGAGAAGGCTGGTTCCGCATTGGGTGTGGTGGATGACCGCGACCTCGAACAGCCGGTCGTCCGCATCTTGGCCGCCGAAGAGCTGCCCGGCGAGGAAGGCGAGGAAGGCGAGGTCGTCGATGACGGCCTGGGTGACCCGCCCGCCGGCGTTGCGGATGACGGGCGCGTCGCCGAGCCGGAGCCCGAGAGTGATCGCGGGGTTGACCCGGTGGTCGAGGCAGGTGACGATGAGGAATTGTGCTGTGGGCGGCCCGGGCGGGGCGGGGGTGTAGGTGGCGGCGAACTGCTCGTTGCGCCCGAGCAGGGAGGTGATCCTGGTCATGGGGTTCCGTTCCTTTCAAGGGGTCGTGTCATCGGCTGGCGGCGGCCGGTGCCGACGCCGCGGCGGCCACGATGGCGCGGATGGCTGCGGCGAGGAGCCCGGGGCGCATTGTCTTCTCCTCTGCGCTGGGTGCGCTCACCGGGCGCGGGTTGCCGGGCTCTGGGTCACAGCAGCGCGCGGCGTGGCGCCGGGAATGACCGGGTCGGCGGCTGGCGGCGCTGGCCGCGGGGCCCGGGCGAGCGTGACCAGGGACGTGATGTGCAGGGCGATCATCAGCGGCACGTCGGCGGCGATGACGAGCGCGAGCGGGAGTTGGCTGATTGGGGCGGTGGAGGGGGTGACGTGGAGCAGCCCGTATCCGGTGAGGGCGCCGAGGGTGATGCCCGTGGCCAGGTCGGTGAGACCGTACACGTTGAACCACAGCCCGGCGCGGCGGCCGGTGCCCTGGGCGAGCCTGAGCGCGACCAGCGGCGCGGCGATACCGGCGGCGATGTCGCCCATGCCCGCGGGCAGGGCGAACAGCGCGGGCAGGTGGCCGAGGGCCAGGTAGAGCAGGAAGAACACCCCGGTCACCCGGAACGCATGCGGCAGCACCAGGCGGCTTGCCATGCCCGGAGCCGTCAGCGCGCGCGCCACCACCGGGATCCGGCTGGCCACCAGCAGCGCGCCCAGGGACCCGGCCGCCGCGGCCGGCAGCCACGGCACCTGGCCGGGCCGCGTGTCGTACCAGCCGTGACCCGCGATCACCGCGGTGGCGGCGAACCAGCCGCCGAGCACGACGGCCGCGGCCCCGCCGAGCAGCACGGCGCGCCGTCGGCCCAGGCCTGCCCGCACCGCGCCGCCGTACAGCGCGATGCAGGTCATAGCCGCGATCGCGGTGGGACCGGCGATGGTGAGCGCCCACACATAGGCAGGCGGGTCGTACATGACATCCTCCAGTAGTCGATGGACAGCCCATCTCTTCCGGGAACGGTACGAATTCCCGCCTGCGTGGGGCGTCACCCAAAGGTGCCTGCCGGGTGGAACATCGCGGCGCAGCGATCCGTCACCCGAAGGTGGTACCGGGCCGGCTGGGGGCGGTGTCAGGGGATCAGGCCGAGCTCGCCGCCCGCGCGGCGGCCTCGGTGCGGTTGGCGGCGCCGAGGCGGGCGATGCGGTGGTTGGACTTGCCCGCGGCAAGCAGCCGCGTCCGCTGCAACTCGTTCCGGTCGTACAGGACCTAGGCCAGGCCCACATGCGCCAGGCCCGTGTGGGCTGCCTGGCTGCTACCGCCGGCGTGTCCAGCACTTGCCGGTAGGTTCGCCATCCTGATGTCGGTGGTCACTGGGCTGAGAACGAGGGCGTGCTCGAATGGAGCGGCTCCCAGCCGGGCAGTGCAATGTCATCCTCCTTCATCAGCGTTCCGCCTCTTGAGTGGCCTGTCGTCCCGTGGCCCGGTCGGCCAGGCGCGGATGCGCACTACCCTGGCCGACGCCGGCGGCGTGAGAGGATTCCGCGGCGGCCTTCATCGCACGCAGCGTGGCGCTCATATTGGCCCGCAGCCCGTCCCGGCGGGCGGCGATGATCGCAGCGGCCTGGTCCGGCGCCTGTTCGGCGACCTCCCGCAGGAAGCTGACCCCGGGTCCGTGGGTGAAGCGCTGCCGGACCCGGCTACGACCGCCGGGGAGCGGTTCGATCCGGTACCGCCACAACGAAGACGGGCGGGCGGGGTCACCGCTGTCATCCAGGACCACCCATGCGAACGCGCGGGGCCGGTCCGCCTCGGTGACCACGCAGGCCACCTCGTACTCGAAGCCATTCGGGAACCGGTTGCGCCCGGTGAACCTGGCGCCGGGCTGCGGTCGGCCGGGCTCCCCCAGCCAGGTCGCCCGGATGCATTCCGGGCTCCACCTGCCGACCCGGGTGATGTCTGTGACCAGGTCCCATACCAGCTCCGGCCGGGCCGCGACCACCTCCTCGGCGGCCGCCGTCAGCCCGGTCACCTCGTCGGCGATCCGGCCGCCGTCGGTGTCTGGGAACTCGGTCATGTCTTCCTCCAAAGGTTGCTGATCCTGTCCTGGCCGCGAGTTCGAGCTCAGAGCGCGTTGTGATGGCCGATGGCGGAAGGTCCGCCGGGCGCGCGCCGCGGGCCTGCTGCCCGGCCCGGCGCGGGGGGCCAGATGCCGCCAGCCAGCGTGTCGTAGTAGCCGGGGCTGGTGTCGTCGTCCTTACTTGACCGCGGTGCTGCCGGGCCTCGGCCGCAGCGGAGGCTAAGTCTGATCATGGTGCCTCGTTTCGGCCTGGCCGGTGTCCAGCCGACGCACACAGATCAGGCAGAGCCCGAGGTCGCGGACTTTGGTCAGCAGCCCGTGCAGCGCGGACTGGTCAGCCACCAGGCCGCAGATCACCGTCTCCTCGCCCTGGCAGCTGATCTGCAGGCCGCCGAACCACGCGGCCCACCGGCCATCCAGGACACCCGACACGCGGATCTCATACCGGGCAGGCTCGCCGCAGGCGCTCACCCCCGCCCCAGCCAGCTCCCGGCCGCAGCGGCAGGGCGTGCCATGTCCGATGGTGCAGACTGCGCCCGCCGCAGCGGCCCGCCACTTCCTTGCCATGCACAGGCGTGCCTGCGGGCAGCCATTTCTGTCCTTCCTGCCGGCTCTGTTTCCTCTATCTGCGCGCTGCTCCAGCCGGGGCCGCGCTGGCGCTCGTCAGGAGGGCCCGGCGGCCCGGGCCTGCCGGATCGCCTCCTCGACGCCTCCGGTCCACGATTCGCCATGGCCGGGTAGCAGCACGCCGGCCTTAATCCCGGTCAAGTTGGCCAGCGACGCCAGCGCCTGCGGCGTGTCCGCGTTCAGCCCGGACGGCATGATCTGCGGCCCGGCCCGCCCGGTGTAGGCGTTGCGGGTGCACAGCACGTCGCCGGCAAAAAGGACGCCCCGGTCCTCCAGCAAGATCGCGGCGCTGCCGCCGGTGTGGCCCGGTGCGTGCACTACCCGCGGCGAGCCCGGCACGTCCAGCACCTCGCCGTCGCCGAACGCCGACACCTCCCGGATCGGGATGATCTTGGTGGCTCCGCGCCTACCCAGCACCAGCGCGGTCCGCCAGAACGCGCCGCGCAGCAGGTACGCGCTGGTCTTGCCGTCCCGCGGCCCGACCTTCCCGGTGCGGGCCGTCTGCATGTCGTGCTCGTGGATCCACACCCGGGCCCCGGTGGTGGCGCGGGCTCGCTCGGCGAACCCGGTGTGGTCGGTGTGCGCGTGGGTCAGCAGCACCGCGTCCAGATCACCGGCGGCCTTCCCCAAACCCTGGGCTGCCTGGGTGAATATCGCCCAGTCTTTCGGCGCACCCGCGTCCACCAGCACCAGCTTGCCGGCCTCCTGGATCAGGTAGAAGTTCGCGACCCCGTTGGTGAGGCGATGAACTCCCTCGGCTACTTCGGTGACGTGACTGACCACGACCCTCTCCTCTCGATGACTAGCCGACTGTTCACCAGCGGCCCGCCCGCAGCGATCGCTTTGGCTAGGTTGTGTTTCCTTTATCTGGGGACGGTAGGAGCGGACGCCGGGGCTGGGCGTCACCCGAAGGTGGCATGGGAGTGGAATCTTGCGGTGATGGACGCGGCGATCCGCGACCACCCCGGCCCGGCTGGCCGAGCAGGCCTCTGCCCCAGGTAGCCCGCGACACGAGGTTGGCCCCGGCAGCATCGCCGTTCACAGGACCCGCAAACCCCCGGCGCGCGATCCATTACGCCATGGCGTCAGCTCTCCGGAGCGCTCCGCAGCCGCATGGCGGTGCGGGCTTGGGATGGGGCCTGGCACGACGTGACCCAGGTGATCGCGCTGGCTATACCAGCCGAGCGGCAGGCCGGCAGCCAGCGCACGGTAGACCAATCGGGCCACGGCATGGTATGCGCGCCCAACCAGGTTCCAATGCAGGGTGAGCGGCGCGAGTCGGCGGGCGCCACCGGGTCGGTACCGCCTCACCACCGGTATTACCATCCACTGCAGGGCAGCGGCAGCGCGGCTTGATGAGCCTGGCAAGCGGTAATCTACTGGTGGCCGGATGGCCTGACGATGACTCACAGCCCTAAGCCGCCGTCGGCCGCGTGGAGAGACCAGATGACGGACAGCGGCACGCTTTCGCGCAATGAGCGGACTGGCCTGGGCGGCCGGTCACCGATGGCTGACCCGTCCGCGGCTGCCCCGGCGGGGGTTGCCATGTCGGGGCAGGATGTCCTGCTGGCGACCAAGCTGCACGTGCCCCGGCCGCCGCCGGGTTTTGTGCCGCGCCCGCGCCTGGTGCAGGCGCTGGGCGAGGGCCTGGCCAGGGGCCGGGTGCTGGTGTGCGCCCCGGCGGGATCCGGCAAGACGGCGCTGCTGGCCGACTGGGCCCGCGGCGGCGGGCAGCCGGTGGCGTGGCTGGGCCTGGACGGCGGTGACAGCGACCCGGCCCGGTTCTGGCGTTACGCGGTGGCCGCGCTGGACCGGGCCCGGCCGGGGCTGGCCGGGCGGGTGGGCCCGCCGCCCCCGCGTTCGTTTGAGGGGCTGGTGGCGGCCCTGATCAACGAGCTGGCCGCCGATCCCGGCCCGGATGAGGTGCTGCTGGTCCTGGACGACTACCACCTGGTTGACTCCGGGCCCGTGCACGAGTCGGTCGCGTTCTTGCTGGAGAATCTGCCGCCAGGCCTGCGGGTGGTGATCTCCGGCCGGGCTGACCCGCCGCTGCCGCTGGCGCGGCTGCGGGCCCGCGGCCAGCTGGCTGAGCTGCGCGCCGCCGACCTGCGCTTCACGCCCGAGGAGGCGGCGGCGCTGCTGGGCGAGGCCGCGGGGCCGGGCCTGCCCGGCGCGGCGGTGGCGGCGCTGGTGGCCCGCACCGAGGGGTGGGCGGCGGGGCTGCAGCTGGCCGGGCTGTCGCTGCGCGGGCACCCGGACGCGGCCGGGTTCGTCGCGGCGTTCAGCGGCAGCCACCGCTACGTGCTGGACTACCTGGCCGATGAGGTCCTGGACGGCCAGCCCGGGCAGGTGCGCGCGTTCCTGCTGGAGACCTCGGTGCTGGAGCGTCTGTCCGGAGAGCTGTGTGATGCGGTCACCGGCCGGGCCGGCAGCCAGGCGATGCTGCACGACATCGAGCGGGCGGGCCTGTTCTTGGTGCCGCTGGATGAGGTGCGCGGCTGGTGGCGCTACCACCACCTGTTCGCCGACCTGCTGCGCGCCCGGCTGCAGGCCGAGCAGCCCGGCCGGGCGCCGGTGCTGCACCGGGCCGCGGCCGCCTGGTGCGAGGAGCATGACCTGGCCGATGACGCGGTGCGGCACGCGCTGGCGGCCGGGGACACCGCCTGGGCGGCGCGGCTGGTGGAACGGCATGTCGAGACGCTGCTCGGCCGCAGTGAGGGCGTGACCTTGCGCCGCTGGCTGTCGGCGCTGCCGGCGGAGTCGGTACATGACCGTCCGCGGCTGTGCCTGGCCCAGGCCTACGGCGCGGCCCAGGGCTTCCAGCTGGAGGCGCTCGAGGCCCTGCTCGATGACGCCGAGCACGCCTACAGGGTCAGCGGCGGCGAGCCGTATGAGGACCCCGCCGGGCGGCCGGTGAGCGTGCTGGCCAATGTCCCCGCGGGGATCGCGTTCCTGCGCGCCTTGCTCGCGCGATTTCGTGGTGATGCCGCCCTCGCGGCCGGCTGGAACCGGCAGGCCCTCGCCCACCTGGGCGAGGACGACTGGCTGATGCGCTCCTTCGTGCGCTGGAACCAGGCGGCGGCAGACTGGCTGGCAGGCCGGGTCGGGCCAGCCGAGCGCGGCCTGGCCGAGGTGCTCGCCGAGCTGCGCGCGGCCGACGAAGCGGTCCGCCGCGCAGGCGGCGAGCCTGCGGAGGTCTTCCGCGCGGTCGAAGGCGGTGCTGGGTTCTTCGCTGGCTTTCTGGCCATGCGCGTCTGCTTCGACCTGGGCCAGGTGCAGCGCGCCCGTGGCCACCTGGATGCGGCACAGGCGACCTACCGGCACGCGCTGGGCGCGGCCGGTGAGAGCAGCCAGCCACCCCATCTGGGCCTGGCGCACGTCGGCCTGGCCCAGGTCCTGTACGAGCGGAACAAGCTGACCGCCGCCCTTGACCACGCCACCCGGGGGGTCACGCTGTGCCGGCAGCTTGCCTCCACCCCGCCGCTGGCTGCCGGCCTGGCTGTCATGGCCCGGATCCGGGAGGCGCACGGTGACGCGGCTGGGGCGCTGGAGGCGATGGACGAGGCCGGGCAGGCCGGGCTGAGCCCGCAGGTGACCGCCCTGCTCAACCCGGTGCCATCGCAGCGGGCGCGGTTGCTCCTGGCCCGGGGCGACGTCCACGCGGCCGCCCAGTGGGCAACGGCTGCCGGTCTCAGCCCGGACGACGAGCCGGATTACCCGCGGGAGCCGGCCTATCTGGTGCTGGCCCGGGTGCTGCTGGCCCAAAACAGCCACGGCCCGGCACTGACGCTGCTGCAGCGGCTGCTCGACGCCGCGGCCAGCCAGGGCCGCACCGGCAGCATCATCGAGATCCAGGCGCTGCGGGCGCTCGCGCTGGCCGCCCGCGGCGATCACGCCGCCCTCGGCGCGCTGACCGAAGCGCTCACCCTGGCCTGCCCGCAGGGCTACGTCCGTGTCTTGGCCGACGAGGGCGCGCCGATTGGTGCTCTGCTCGCCCAGTTGCCGGTTGCCCGGCTGGGCCAGCAGAACGCGGCTGGCCGCATCGACCCCGGCTACCTGGCCGCGCTCCTGCGCGCCTGCAGCCATACAGACGCCGTGCCGCCCCCCAGCCGGACCGTCGGCGCAGCGCCCGGCCTGATCGAGCCGCTGACCGGCCGCGAGCTGGAGGTGCTGCGGCTGCTCGCCGCGGGCCGGTCAAACCAGCGCATCGCCCATGACCTGGTGGTGGCGCTCGACACGGTCAAAAAGCACGTGACCCACATCCTGGGCAAGCTCGGCGCCGCCAACCGGACCGAGGCCGTCGCGCGGGCCCGGCAGCTGGGCCTGATCCCCTGACACCCTCCGGCCAGCCCGGTAGCACCTTCGGGTGACCGATCGCCGCCCGGCGACATTCCACCCGGCCGCCACCTTCGGGTGACGCCCCACGGCAGCCGGAATTCGTACCGTTCCCGAAGAGCCGGGCCAAACGGGGTCGGCTGGGCCCAGCCACCGCACCCGCGGGATGGGCGGCTGAGCGGGGTGATGGGAAACAGTGCAGCAGATCTTTATGCACCGGCCGAGTGTCCGGCGCGAGCGCCCCTGGCAGGAGGTCCTCCCGCCCGACCCCGATGTGGTACGGGCCAAGGCGCTTGCCCGTGCCGGCAAAAGAACGGCCAGGCAGTCACCCTCCCCGGGCCCGCCGAGACGGCGAACTGAGGGGACTCAGATGTTCACCCAGCTCCTCGGCGCCGCAGCCACCGTCTATGGCGTGCTTGGCGCTCTTAAAACGCTCCTGCAGGCACGGCAGATGCTCACCCGCCGCACATCGCGTGAAGTCTCGGCACGCTTCTTGGCCTCCTATGCCGGCGGTTACGCGATCTGGCTGACCTACGGGCTCAGCACCGGCAGTCTCCCGCTCATCGTCGTGGACACCGTCGGCCTGCTCTGCGGCGGGCTGACGCTCGCCCCCAGCCCGCGCCTGTACGCCGAGTACCTCGGGCAAGGCGACTTCGATAAACCCCGCAACTACCCCTACTCCACCATCGAGCGGGCCGACCTCGTCGAAGCCCTGTGGACCGCGCACGACGTCATCAGCACGGTCGCGGTGTCGTTCGACTACTCCAGCCTGGTGGTCATGGAGCTGCTCGCCCGCCGTCTCGACCGCCGCCCCGCCGGTGACCCCGAGGGCACCCGCATCAGCGGCGTCCTGCTGGTCAACGGCGGGCTGTTCGCCGATTCCCACTCCCACCCCTGGCGCACCACCCCGTTCATGAAGACCCGGCTCGGTGGCCTGGCCCTGGCCCGGAACCAGGAACGCCCGGCCTCGGCTGCCCGCGTTCTGCGCGCATCTCGGATGTGGTCCCGGGGCTACCGGGTCAGCGACGAGGAGGTCGGCGACATGTACGACGTCCTCGCCCGGCACGGCGGGATGCGGTTCCTGCACGACGGCGCCGGATTCGTCAACGAGCACAAGCGCAACGCGGCCCGCTGGGACCTCGCCCGCCTCACCGCGGCCCTCGGCAAACGAGCTGACTTGGGACATCGCTGGCAGCGCCCTCGACCCGTTCGAATCACGGCAGATCCGCGCGGCCCGCCATCGCCTCGACCCAGCGCTGGTGCGCATCCACGACCTGCCCGGCGGCCACCTCACCACCACCGAACACCCCAACCTGCTCGCCAGTCTCATTCGTATGCTTCCGCAACTTCGGCCCGACGGCCCGTCACACCTCGTTAGCCCCGAAGGCAACCAGCCGTCATGACCGAACCGATCACCTATCACCGCATCGGATTACACATACACGGCCGTGACCAGCAACGCCCTGGTCCGTGGCTTAATTCAGATCAGATACCAGATGGAAGGACTCTGCGATGAGCACCATAGCCATGCAGGAGATCGAGCAGTTCCGCATCGACATCCCGCAGCAGGACCTGGATGACCTGGCCGAGCGCCTGGCCCGGACGCGGTGGCCATCGGTCCTGCCCGGGCCCGCGTGGCAACGCGGGGTACCCGTCGGCTACCTGCGCGACCTGGCCGCCTACTGGCAGGACGGCTTCGACTGGCGGGCTCAGGAGGAGCAGCTTAACTCGATCCCGCAGTACACCACGCAGATCGACGGCCAGACGATTCACTTCCAGCACATCCGGTCCCCGGAGCCGCACGCTACCCCCCTCTTGCTGATCCACGGCTGGCCCGGGTCGATCGTGGAGTTCCGTCACGTGACTGCTCCGCTCAGCGACCCGCGGGCGCACGGCCGTGACCCCGTTGACGCATTCGACCTGGTTATCCCTTCCCTGCCTGGGTTCGGGTTCTCCGGGCCGGTCACCGAGCCAGGCTGGAACAGCCGCCAGATCGCAGCCGCGCTCGCCGAGCTGATGCGCCGCCTCGGCTACGACCGCTATGGTGCACAGGGCGGCGACTTCGGCGCCTTCGTAGCGCCCGATCTCGGCCGGGTCGACCCCGACCACGTCGTCGGA
>CAVOOC010000046.1:0-181038 GCA_963697445.1 uncultured Actinomycetes bacterium | reverse complement strand
CGTACGAGGGCGCGCGGATCAAGGTCGGCGAGTTCATCGGCGCCAGGGACGAGACCGAGATCGTGTTCACCAAGAACATCTCGGAGGCCATCAACCTGGTCGCCTACTCGATGAGCAACGCGACCGCGGCCGGTCCCGGCCGGTTCAGCCTGGGCCCCGGCGACGAGATCGTCATCACCGAGATGGAGCACCACTCCAACATCGTCCCGTGGCAGCTGCTGTGCCAGCGCACCGGCGCCACGCTGCGCTGGTTCGGCGTGACCCCCGACGGCAGGCTGGACACCTCGAACATCGGCGACCTGATCACCGAGCGCACCAAGCTGGTCTCCCTCGTCCACCAGTCCAACGTGCTGGGCACCATCAACCCGGTGCGGGCGGTCGCCGACGCCGCGCACGCGGTCGGCGCCCTGGTGCTGGTGGACGCGGCGCAGTCCGTCCCGCACATGCCGGTGGACGTGGCCTCACTCGGGGCAGACTTCCTCGGCTTCACCGGTCACAAGGTGTGCGGCCCGACCGGCATCGGCGTGCTCTGGGCGCGGCGGGAGCTGCTCGACGAGATGCCGCCGTTCCTCGGCGGCGGCGAGATGATCGAGAGCGTCTGGATGGACCACAGCACGTTCGCCCAGCCGCCGCACAAGTTCGAGGCGGGCACGATGCCGATCGCGCAGGCGGTCGGGCTGGGCGCGGCCATCGACTACGTCACCGACGTCGGCCTCGACGCGATCAGGGCGCACGAGCTGCAGCTGATCGAGCATGCGCTCGAGGTGCTCACCCCGATCGAGGGGCTGCGCATCCTCGGGCCGGCGGAGGCGGCGGACCGCGGCAGCGCGTTTTCCTTCACGGTGGAGGGCGTGCACCCGCACGACGTGAGCCAGGTGCTCGACGACCGGGGCATCGCGGTGCGGGCCGGCCATCACTGCGCCTGGCCGCTGCACCGCGCGTTCGGCGTGCGGGCGAGTACCCGAGCGTCGTTCTACCTGTACAACACGCGTGAGGAAGCGGACGCGCTCGCCGAGGGAATCCGGCAGGCGCAGCGGTTCTTCGCCGAAGCATGAGACCGGGCCGGGAAGCGCAGCGGCGCGGCGGTTGTTGTAAGGGAGCGTTATGCAGCTCGAGTCGATGTACCAGGACATCATCCTGGATCACTACCGCCGCCCGCACCACAGGGGCCTGCGGCAGCCTTACGACGCCGAGGTCCATCACGTCAACCCGCTGTGCGGCGACGAGGTGACCGTACGGGTCAGCCTGAAGGAGGTCGGGGGCGAGGCCGCCGTGGCCGACGTGTCCTACGAGGCGCTCGGCTGCTCGATCAGCCAGGCCAGCGCCTCGGTCATGACCGACCTGGTCATCGGCAAGAGCGTCAGCGACGCGATGGCCGTCAGCCAGGGATTCCTCGAGCTCATGCAGTCCAGGGGCGCCGGCGAGCCGGACGAGGACCTGCTCGAGGACGCGGTGGCGTTTACCGGGGTGTCGAAGTACCCGGCCAGGATCAAGTGCGCGCTGCTCGGCTGGATGGCATGGAAAGACGCCACCGCCCGGGCCCTTGAGGAGGCAGCATCATGACCGAGCCCGCAACCACCGAGGCCGAGATGACCGAGGCCGAGATGACCGAGCCCGCGGCGGCCGCGCCCGGCACGGACGGGCCGTCGCTCACGGTCGGGGCGGAGAATGAGGATCTCGTCGAGGCGCTCCGCGACGTCGTGGACCCCGAACTCGGGATCAATGTCGTCGACCTCGGCCTGGTGTACGGCGTCACCGTCGGCGACGACCGGATGGCCACCATCGACATGACGCTGACCTCCGCGGCCTGCCCGCTCACCGACGTGATCGAGGACCAGACCCGCGAGGCGCTCGACGGCCTGGTCAGCGACTTCCGCATCAACTGGGTCTGGCTGCCGCCGTGGGGCCCCGACAAGATCACCGAGGAAGGGCGGGAGCAGCTCCGCGCCCTCGGCTTCAACGTCTGACTCCTGCGTCCCCCCGGCTGGCTGAGCCGGCCACGTAGCGCAGGCCGCGCCGTCCCGCCTGGTCACGCGCCTCACCGGACCCTGCCACCCCACTAGCCTGCGCCAACCTCTGGCCGTACCTCGGTGATCTTTCTTCATCCCTGGTACCGGACGCGTTAGAGTTGTCCCTGACCAGATGCGGGGGATCAACGAAACTTTCCGACATCCCGGCTCACCCGCGAAGACGGGAAGGTGGCGCGATGACCACGGAGGAGAACCTGCCCTCGGCTGGCCGGCACCGGCGGGCGCAGGACGCTGCTGACGGACAGCTCTGGCAGCCTGAGTTCGTCATCGTCCCGGCCCACCCTCTTCCTCCCGGCGAGGAGGGTGACCTCGCGTTCGAGACGCGGCAGGACGAGGAGAGCGGCGTTGCCGTGCTGCCGGTGTTCTCCACGGTGCCGCGGCTGGTGCAGGCGCTGGGCCACGCTCAGCCGTGGGTGGCGATGCCGCTGGTCAGCATCCGAGAGCTAGCGGGCGCGGCCGGGGTGCGCGAGGTGCGGCTTGACCCGTCGGCCGCCCCGGGCGCCTGGCGCTGGGACGGCCAGGACCTCGCCACCTTGGCGGGGAGCCTTCGATGAGCGACGGATTCCAGGTGGTCATGTCGGACCTGCAGGCGGCGGCCGCGACCTTTCACTCCGAGGCGAGCACGTTCCTGGCGATCATGCCGCAGTCCCCGTCGGGCCTGCCCGACGGCGGGTCGGGGAGTTTCAACGCGAGCCTGAACGCCGCGGTGGGGGCGCTGTGCCTGCTGCATCTCCAGGTCGGCGGCGACATGGACAACAACGGGACCAGGCTGCAGACGGCGCACGACCGCTACCAGCACACCGAGACGTCGCTGACCAACCTGGCGAACGAGATCAGCGACCCGGCCAAGCTCTGAGGAGGTCCCGTGGGAGCAGCAGCGAAATCGCCGTCCCCGCTGGCGCCTTTCGCCTATGACTGGGTCGGCGGCGACATTCACGGCCTGTCCGCCTACGCCGGGACGCTCTACCGCTACGTGCCCGAGATCAGCGACGTGACCGGCGCGCTCAACAGCAAGGTCAGCGGAGTCGTGAACGCCGCCGGCTGGCAGGGGCAGGCGGCGTCCGCCTTCACCAGGGCGTGGGAGCGTGACTCGGTGGCCGCCAGCCAATTGTCGGCGGCGGTCACGGCGTGCGGCAGCGTGGTGGACGTTCTCGCGGTCAACCTGGCGAAGATCGAGAACGCGCTCGAGCACGCAGCCGACCAGACCTCGGCCCACGGCGTGCCGCTCGGCGCCGACGGCGCGCCGCCCCAGGTGTGCCTGGCCAACGCGGCCGAGGAGAGCTGGCGCGCCAGCTACCAGTCGTTCTACGACCAGTGCATGCTCGCCGCGACGGCCGCGCGCACCCAGGCCGCCGCTGCGCTCCAGTCGCTCTTCGGCCAGCTGACCCGGGCGCCGGCGAAGAACGGGCAGGGCGGCCTGTCGAACTCCGACCGGACGGCGGGCTTCGGTGTCCTCGCCGGATTCCTGGGCGCGCAGACCAGGTACTCGCACTACGTGGAAGGCCAGATCCCCGAGCTGAAGCAGGTCGTCAGCGAGGCGATCACGAACGCGCGGGAGGAGGCGCGGCTGGCCAACGGCCGGTTCGGGTCGTGGACCGACCAGGGCAAGGCGGACTTCGGCGCCGCCAAGACCGAGCTGGCGGGCGTGCAGAACGACCTGGCCGGCGCCCAGTCCAGCGAGAACTGGTTCAGCAAGACGTGGGGCGTCACTCCGTCAGACATTCCCGGCGTTGCCAGCGCGGTGAGCGGCCTGGACGGCTCCGCCGGATCGCTGGCGAGGCTGGCGGCGGACATTCCCTTCGTTGACATCGCAGCGGCGGGCGCGGGCACCTACTTCAGCGCGCAGCAGGACATGCAGGCGGGCGTCCCGGGGGCAGTGGCCTACCCCGCCGAGGCGGCCGGGAACGTGGCCGGCCTCGCCGCCGGCGGATACGTCGGCGGCCTGGCCATGGGGGCCACGGCCGGCAGCCTGGCCACGCTGGGGGCCGGCGCCGGGATTACCGCCACGCTGGCCGGCGGAGCGGGCGTCCTCGCCGGGGGAGCGGTGGCTTTCGGCGTCGGGGATCTCACCCACCACCTGATCGACGAGAACTGGGGCCAGGACATCTCCCAGAACGGCGTGGTCCTGGGGATCGGCAAGGGCATCGGCGACAGCTTCGTGAACACCGGCAAGGACATCGGCAATATAGCGTCGAGTGTCTGGAACAGTATCTTCTGATGCCGGCCGGGGAGGTGCTGATGGCGCCGGATACCAGGCTGCCGCCACGTCGCAGCCTGCCGCGCGATGTGGTGGTCCCGGTGCTGCCTGGCTTGGGCCTGTCCTGGTATGACCGCGGCCGGCGGTACTGGATGCGCCGGGCCGGGATGTCGCTGATGTGGGCGGTGCTGCTGACACTGATCGTGCTGTTCGACGCGGGCCTGTTCAGCGCGATCCGCCACACGTCCCGGACCGGGTTTTACGTCGGGCTCGGCGCTGACGCGGCGGTTACCCTCGGGGTCCTGGCGTACTTCGCCGTCCGAACGGCACAGCACTGGAATGTCGCGGCCCCTCCCAAGGGCATGTCACCCGTGGTGTTCCGGTTCGGCAAGGGCCGGACCGGCAACGCCGTCAGCAGCCTCGCGCAGTTCGGCTACATGGTGTTTCAGTGGGTCCTCGCGGTCCTGCTCGCGATCTTCCCCGGGCTGTTCATCGGCATGTTCCTGGCGTCGCTGCTGCCAGAACCGCTGATCGAGCGGCAGGCCAGGCTCTGGCTGATACAGGAACTGCGCGGCCGCGGATACCCGGACGGGAGCGGCGTATCCGCGGGATAAGCGGCTGGAAGGACCGTGTATGAGCCTGTTCGACGGGACGGCGAAGCGGCTGGCCAGCAGCCCGGCCGTGCTGCTGCCCGCTGATCCGGCCGGCGCGCTCGCCGACGCGGTGACGAGCTACGATCCCGCGGTCCGGCTACGCAGTGACAGGTTCGTGTTCGGTAACGGCGTGCTGCTGTACGGGCCGGTGCAGATCACCCCGGAGCTTGAGCGCAAGGCCCGGCTGCCGGGCGGCATGGCGGTGGCCTACTACGCGAGCATCGCCGTGCAGGGCAAGGCGGACCGGCGGCCGGACGACGATAAGTGGCAAGATGCCGAGCGGCTCGTGCGCGGCCTGGCTGCGCGGCTGGGGGGAACCGTGCACGACGAGCGGCCGCCCATGGATCTCGAGCTGCGGGTCTCGGTCTGGAGCGGGCAGCCGCTGCCGGAGAACGAGGTGATCGCCGTGCTGCAGCCGTTCCTGGAAGGCAAGACCCTCGCCGTCAGGGAGGCGAAGCTGGAGGGCTCCTACGCCATCGTCACCGAGGAAGGGGCTCGGTTCTTCACCATGTACTGGCCGCCGTGGGTGTCCAGCATGAAACTGGAGCCACCGCCGCCGGCCATCGGCGAGCTGCGCCGCAAGAACCCGCGCCGCTGGGAACTGTGCTCCTCGGTCCCGGTGCGGGACGCGACGCGGGACCTGTGCCAGACGCTGGGCGAGGCCGCGCTGGCGCTGGCCCGCCGAACCGGAGGCGTCACCACCGACGTCTACGGCTTCCCGGTCAGCCGCCCCGAGGACCTGCTGCCCCGGTGACGAGAGGAACCTCCCGGGCTGCTTTCTGTTGACGGGCGTCCCCCTGCGGTCGGTCGTCCTCAGTTCGACAGCCATACGTTGGCTAGGTCGCAGTTGCGGACGGCGGCGATGAAGACGCAGTGGTGAACGGTCGAGCTGTGGATCGTCGCCTCGTTGGTGTCGGCTATCGGGTAGACGGCTGCTTGTGACATGACCTCGACGTCGGCCTGGTGCCACAGGCTCGCCGCCTGGCTCTCCGATATGGCGGACATGGCCTGCTGGTAGAGCGAGTCGGCCGCCGGGTCGCAGAAGAATCCGTAGTTGGCCGAGTTCGGTGGCAGCGCGTTGCAGCTCAGGCTCGGCAGGAAGTACGACTGGGCACCGGTGACGAACCAGTCGGGTCCCCGGCCGCCCTCGGCCAGGTCCCAGACGCTGTTCTTGGCTGCGGTACCCGGGTTCAGGTCTTGACCGTAGAAGGCGGAGTTGGATACGGCCAGCCCTTTCACGGTGACACCGACGCCGGCCAGGTCACTCTGCAAGATAGTAAGGTCCGCGGCCGCCGCGGCGTCCTGCCCCCGGAAGAGGAACGTCAGCGTCAGATGGCTCACGCCCGCCGCGGCCAGCAGCTGCTTCGCCCTGGTGGGGTCGTAGGAGTAGTCGTTGAAGTCCGGAGCCGAACCGTCTGTTCGCGGGGCGATGAGATGGGTAAACGGCGGCGCGGCCACGGTGCCGCCGTGGTTTCGGATGAGCTGGGAACGGCTGATGGCGTAGGCCAGCGCCCGGCGGACAAGGACCTTGCCCAGGGCGCCGTTGTTGTTCTTGGAGATCGTGTTGAACACGATGTAGGGGTCGCTGGCTGATTCCGTCAGGAGCTGGAAGCGGGGGTCCTTGGAAGAGATGAGGCCCGGGATGTCCTGCGGCAGAACGGTCGTGTCCCATTGCATGTCGTGCGCTGCCGGGTGCTGGGTGATCTGGTTGTAAACCCCTTGCTGCGATCCGGTCTCGTAGATGTCGATCTGCCTCGGGTAGGCCCAGTGAATCGGGTCGCTGGAGCGGACCCATGCCGGGTTGCGGGTGAAGACGATCGACTTCCCGGGCGTGTAGGACTGGAGGGCATAAGGGCCGTCGGAATAGAGATGGCCGGACAGGGCCGGGGTGCCGGGGAGGTACTGGAGTACCTCGTCCGGGACCGGGTTGAAGGACGGAAGCGCGAGCACGCCGGTGGCGTTCACGATCGGCCGGGTAAAGGTGAAATCGACTGTCAGCGGATCGTTCGGGTCCACCTGGACGCCCGCGATGTTGTGGCTGCTGATGTAGGCCTCCTGGGCCGCGGCGCTTGTCGAGGAAACGACAGCGAAGCCGGAGCAGAATGCCTGGTAACCCACCAGGATGCCGCTGAAGTCCGGCTGCCCCGGGAAGGGCTCGGTGGGATTGCAGCTGCGCTTCACCCCCCTCACGACGTCAGCGGCGGTGACCTGGCGGGGCGGGGTGGTGTTCCACATCGCACCGGAGCGGATGGTCACCGCGTACTTCAAGCCGCCCGTCAACACGGTCGGCAGCCCGGTCGCCAGATCGGGGACGAGCTGGAAGGTGTGGCACTCGACGCTCGGATAGGAGTACAGCGACCGGCTGTACAGCATGTAGGCCAGCGAGTCGATGGGCGTGTAGCCGATATTGGTGTCCAGCGCGTCATCGACATCGCTGGTGCCGAGGACGTTGAGGACGCCACCGTTCCTCGGTGTCCCCCCGCTGTTCGGGTTGTAGATCTGGTTCGGCGGATCACCCGGGCATCCCGCGGTGCTGCTGCCCGGGCTGACGCTCGCCCCCGCAGGCATCCAGCGCCCCGGTGTGATCACGACGACCACTAGTGCCAACACGACAGCAGAACGCAGGTGCTTCCCCATGGGTCCCCCAGTGCTCGCTGGTTGCGCTCAGCGTAAAACGCGCGGAGGCGCGCCGCCAGAGAATCTAGGGGGAGGGCATCAATGGTTGTTCGTGCCTACAGACCTCGGCACCCGCGGTCATCGGGCGGCCGGTAACTTCTTCCCGGACTGCAGCACGCGGATCAGCCAGGCAGCGAACCCCCTGACGGTGGCCGGCCTGACGTTGCCGCCGCCGGCGTTGTTGGTGTCGACCCCGACCAGGTCGTTCCCCACCCGAGCGAGAATCATCTGGCCTGTGACGCTCCCGTAGCGTTCTTTCTCCACGGACACCACGGAGACGTTCTGGTCTCCGAGGCCGACGATCACCGTGGCGTGCGTGGTGACGGGGTAGTTGGAGGCGTAGCTGTCCCTGAACGACCGGCAGCGCCTGGCCAGCTCGGTCACCGTGGTCATGATCCTGGCCGCGTAACCGGGCTCGTACGCACCAAGCGTCAGCCCTACTTCCGGCGGCCCGTACCCCTTCGCGTACACGACACTGATGAACGCGTTCGACCTGACCCACCAGTCGACGAAGGTCAGTGCCATCAGGCCGCTGCGCAAGGCCGGGCAGGCGTCCTGCCCGCGCTGCGGGCCGACGACTGGCTGCAGCAATGCCCCGGTGTCCGACTCGCTGTGGGGCACCCCGGTGACTAGGCCCCATCCGGCGGGAAGGCGGGCGCTCAGCAAGAGGTGACCGAGCTGAGTGCCGGTGGGGATCTGCGTGGCCGAGGCACTCGGCCGGGCCGTGGCAGCGGGCTTCCCGTGCCCGGCCGCGCTCACCGTCCCGCCGCCGCAACCGCCCGCGGCAAGAGCAACCGCCGACAGCAACGCGACCGTGGCAGCTGCCCTGCGCAGCACGCACCTCGCACGGACAGCGCGCTGATATCTGCAGCCGGTCATTGACTCCGTGCCGGGTCTAGTTCTGGCTGATGACGGGGGGGACGACTGGCTGCCCTGCGCACCACAGGTCCTCTTCGGCCATCCAGGCCTGCCGGATACGGTCCTGGTCGCGGTCCCGGCCGGGACCGGCTCCGGCGGGCATCGCGCCTACGCCGCTGCCGGCCGGCGCGCCCGCGCCGGCCGCGGTGTCGGCGGCGGCCGGGTCCCAGGTGCCCTCTTCCTCGGCGGTCCAGGACTGCCGGGCGCGGCCGATCCCGTCCTGCCCTGCGCCGCCGGGCACTCCGCCCATCATCGGCATCCCGCCCGGGCCGGCCGCGACGTCACCGGCGGCCGCGCCGCCGGACGCGGCGAGGCCGTCGGCGGGAACGGCGTCAGCCGTGGCCGGGACACCCTGTCCGGTGATCATGCCAGTGGGGCTGATCGTTGGCGTTTCACCGAGCGCGGACAGGCCCCCGACGGGCGCCGTGCCGCCGATGCCCGGGATCCCGCCCAGCTCACCGGGCGCCGCCCCGCCGGGAAGAGGCACCTCGCCCGCCACGCCGACCCGTCCTGACGTGCCGCCGCCACCGGTCGAGGGCAGCGGGGGCAGCACGCCAACGCCGCCCGGCCCGACGCCCGGAGGCGTGCCCAGGCCGCCCGGCCCGACGCCCGGAGGCGTGCCCAGGCCGCCCGGCCCCGCGGGAGCAGGCGCAGGCGGACTGATCGTTCCCACCCCGCCAGGGTTGACTCCGGCCAGCTGGGTCGGCGCAGGCACCTGCCCTGGCGTTCCCGGCACCCCGCCGCCTGGCACCCCGCCGCCTGGCACTCCGCCGCCGGGGACGCCGGGCACGCCGCCGGGCGTGGTCAGCCCGGGGACGCCGCCGCCGGGGACGCCGGGCACCCTGCCCGGCGTGGTCAGCCCGGGTATCCCGCCACCGTGCACACCGTGCACCCCGCCGCCGCCGTAGGCACCGCCGGACCCGCCGCCATAGGCGCCGCCGGACGCCCCGCCGCTGGAGACCCCGCCGGAGGTGCCGCTGCCGCCGGTGCCGGCCAGCGGCGGGGGAAGGTTCTTGTTGACCACGGCCGGCATCTGGTAGTAGGCGGTCTGGGCATGCCCGTTGAGGGCGGTCATCAGCTGCTGGGCGGCCTGGCTGGCGGCCTTCTGGTCGGCCGGGTGACCGGTGGCAGGCTTGGGCGGGCTGGCCTTGAACGCGGCGAGCACCGGCCCGTACCAGCCGAGCGCGGCCTTGGCGGCCCAGGTGTTGGCCTGCAGGTCAGTCGCGGTCTGATGCAGCTGCTGGAGCTGGCTGACCGCGGTGACCGCGGTCGGGCCGCTCCAGCTCGCCGCCAGCGTCTGCCCGTGCCCGGCTAGCTGCTGGGTAATGGCGGTCAGAGCCGCCTGCAGCTGGTCGTAGGCCGCCCCGGCGGCGGTGATCGCACCCGGGTCCGTCCCAGCCAGCAGTTGCTGCACCTGCTGCCAGGTGTACCCGCCCGCGTTGGCCGCGGTGAAGGCGGCGTTCTCGGTGATCGGGTAGCTGCCGCTCCAGTTCGGCCCGCCGCCGCCGGTGTGGTGCATGATCGCCAGCAGCCGTGCCTGGGCGGGTGTCGGAGAGAGGGGGACGTTGTTGCCGCCGCTCTCCACGATCGTTGCCGACGGGTTGCCGGCGGCATTGGCGGCGGCGGTGATCTGCTGCTCGGCCGCGTCGTAATGATCGGCCGACAGCCGCAACCGGGTCGCGGTGTCGCCGTGCGCCTGCTTCAGCTCGGCGGCGTACTGGGTAATTCCGTGATAGGCGTTCCGCATCGCGGTGTTGACATGCTGCGCCGCGTCCCAACCGCCCGCCGCGCCGCCGGTCGACGCCGCGGCGCCCTGTATGCAGGCGTTCAGCGCGCCGTCCAGCGTAGTGGCCAGCTGGTCGATCTGGGATGCCACGCTGCGCAGCACGTCCCGGTGGACCATCAGGTCGGTACCCGAGACCGTCGGGTTGGCCCAGTTGGCCGGCGGGTGTACCCGTGCGGGCTGTACCCGGCCACGTTCGGGACCGCGGTTCCCGAGTAGCTGCCCTGTGCCTGCTGCTGGGCCTGCGCCTGCATCATCATGGCATCGAAACGGCCACCCATGACCAGCCTCCGCTATGCGTCGTCGTCGTCAGGCCTTACCTGCCAGACGGCGTCATCAAGCGGCTATGACGCCGCCGACCCTGCCAGGTTTCCCGGCCCTGCCAGATTTCCGCGACTCTGCCGGGCCTCGCGGCCCGGCTGGCGGCCATGCCCGTCCGGTCCCCCGATCGCGGCGTGGGGGACCGACGTCAACCCGGCTCAGCCGCTCCACAGGGAGGCGTTCGCCGCCTCCGTGCTGGTGTAGTTCACGTTCGCCTCGCCGATGACCGCGCGCAGGTTGTTGAGCACCACCTGCATGTTCGCCATTGCCGCGTCCCACTTCGATTTGGCCACGTAATACGCCTGCTGCGCCTGGCCGTCCCACATGTTCAGGTTCGACCGCAGCTGCGCGTCCAGCGTCGAGATCGTCAACTGCAGCTGGGAGTAGATGCTGGCGTAGTCGGCTTCCCCCGCCTGCAGCGAACCGAACACGGCCCGCGTGTACTCGCTCATTGCCTCGTTCCTCCGTCAGTCCACATGTCCCGGCCGCCACCCGTGCGGGCACCGGCGGGCGGATGAAAGGTTCAGTGGTTGAGCAGTCCCTGCACGCGGTTCGCCGCCGCAGTCTGCGTGTTTTCGTTCGCCACGTAGCGCGCGTGGGTACCGGTCAGCTTCTCCTGGATGCCCTGCAGCGCGTTGAGCACCTGGGTGAAATCTGCGTTGAACGAGTTGTACGCGTTGGTGAACGCGGTCGCCGCCTGGCCCTGCCAGCCGCCCATCAGGTCACCGTGGAAGCCCGCCAGCTGCGACTGCTGCCCGCGAACCTGCCCCACCGCGTCCTCCACCTGCACGGCCGCCTGCGCCATCGCCGCTCTGTCAACAGCGGACTCGCCTGCCATCGCCGCACCTCCCTGTTTCTCGGCCTGTTGTCACTGTGCTATCGATTACCGACTGCGCCGCCGGTCACTCACTGTGCCATCGGAGACATCCCCCGGCCTGCTGCCGCCGCCCTCGTCGCGCACGACGGCACATGGCCGACGAGCCACCGGCGGCAGCCAGGAACTATCTAACGGGGCCCGCGACACCCGTGTCAACCAAGACACTTGACCATCATTCCGCACAATCATGCCTTCTGTCCCTGCGCCCCCGCCTACGCTGCCGACCTGCGCGAACTCGCGCTCCCGCCCGTCATCGCGAAGGTTCGTTGCCAAATAGTTACATCAGCCGGACAGCTGCCGTTTCGCCATGCCGGGGTCGAACGCGGGTCCGGCCGGGATCAGATCCACGACCCCGGCCGGCAGCAGCGTCCGCTGCCGCGGCAGCGCGTAGCCGAGGATGGCGGCCACGCTCGGTGACGCCAGGCCGTACCTGCGGCCCCCGGTCACCAGGAAGTAGCTCGTCACGTCCGGAGCCTGTGCCAAGCCCGGGGGAGCGGCCTGCGAGCCGGCCACCACGCCGACCAGGGCGGCCGAGCCCGGCGGGAGCGTGACCTGATCCAGTCCTCCCGAGCCGTTCGTGGCCATGCCGCCCGCAGGGACGGTACCGCCCACCGTCAGCCGCGGGCCCGGGGGAGCGGCAGCGCCGGAGCCTGAGTACACCACGCACAGGGGGGTGGCCGGGGTATACCCGACGACCGACGGCATGCGCACGGGCAGCCCGCTGGCGGGCACGGTGGCGCTCGCCCGATCACCAGCCACCAGCGAGGGGGCGACCGTTGCCTGCGGCGGCTGGTGCGGCGCCGCGTCAAGCAGCGCGGCCTGGGTCTGGGTGATCGGCGCGAGACCGGTGTGCAGCAGGACGTAGTACTGCTCGGCGACCCCGGCCGCCGCCCCGGTGGCGAACACCTGTCCCACCCGCGCGACCGAGCCGTCGGGCGCCCGGGTCGGCTGGCCGAAGCCGGCGATCCGCGGCGGGGCGAAGTCCGGCCCCTGAGGGAACGCGTTCAGCCAGGCGGCGGGCATCGTCCCGGGTGTCTGGGTGGCCGCCAGGGCGGTCAGGACGGATCCCTGGACCGGCGGCGGGATGAGCAGCCGCTGGCCGCCCCAGATGAGCCAGTCCGCCCCCGCCGCGAGGACCACGAGCGCGCTGCGGCCGGAGACCGTGCGCCCGTCCGCCCCGCGGCCGCCGACGAGGGTGGTGACGATGTGCTGCTGCTGCGTGGCGGGGTTGCTGACCGACTGCACGCAGACCGACCACGGCTGGCCGACGAGCATGCTCGCGTCGGGGAGCGGCTGCGGCAGCCCGGGGATTCCCAGCAGGGGCCCGCGCGGGTAGTGACCGAGCGATGCTTGGCTGACCAGGCGCTGATTGGGCGAGGAAACCCCCAGCGCCAGCCGGGCCGAGGCGTAGTTCACCACCGGGCACAGCTTCCCCTGCTGGCACCAGATGTAGGAGGTGCCCGTCTGGGTGTCGATGATGAGGGTTCCCGGGGCGGTCAGTCCCTGGGCGTTGCCGGGGGAGAGCAGTCCCCAGACGCCGAAGACAGCGGCCACCATCACGGCGACCAGCACGCCGCTGAACACGCCCACGTTCAGCCTGCGCAGCGGCCGGTCCGGCGGGTCAGGTTCGGCCTGGAGCAGGGCGAGGGCCGCCCGCTGGGTCATCAGCCGGTGGGCCTGCAGCAGGTCCTTGCGGCTCTGCATCAGCGCTGCCCCCGCCTCACCCGGACAGCCCGCGGATATAGCTGTACAGGCCGGCCACCCCCAGCGCGAGCGGGATGAAACTGATGACGAGCGTCATGTCGACGATCTCCGCGGCGCGGCCCCAGAACGGCGAGGGCCGGTGACCGGGCAGCCACATGCCGGCGCCGGTCAGGATGGCCGCCCCCACGAGCAGGCACGGCAGGATGATCGCGATGATCCTCGGCTGCGGTACCGACAGCGCGGCACCCGCGGCAAGCAGCGCCAGCCCGCCGTACCCGGGGATCAGCAGCCACAGCCGCTGGGCGCGGCCGCGCACGATCCGCGACCGCAGCAGCAGGGCGCAGCCGAGCGCGGCGCAGGTCAGCCGGGCCAGCCAGCCATGCGCGAACGCGAGCTCGAACTCGGCGAGGCCGCCGATCAGGCCGATCCCGGACACCGCGCCGGTGACCACCCGGTCGGCTCCGGCGGCTCGCTCGAGCGTCTCCCCGCCCCGGATCGTGAGCGTGTCCCGGCGCAGCTCGTCGGCATCGCGGGGCACCGGCGGCAGCGTCAGCCCCGACATCCGGAAGGCGATGCCCGGGATCAGCGGGGTGAGCGCGAGCGCGAGAGCTGCGGCCACCGCGACCGCCCCGGGGAGGCTGATGCGGCCGAACGCGTGATCTACCCAGGCGGCCGCGGCCGCGAGCAGCGACGCCGCCGCAGCGCCCAGGAACACCGGGACGCCGTCCGCGATCACCGCGGCGGCGAGGGTGGCCGCGAGGACCACCGCGGCGAAACCGGACAGCAGCTCGAGCGAGCCCAGATGCGCCAGTGGCGTCAACCTGGCCGACCCCAGCAGGCCGCCGAGGAACGCACAGGGCAGAGCAGCATAGCCCAGCACCGCACCCGCAGCGGCGTCGCCGGCCGCCCGCGAGACAGCCGCCGCGGCCGCGAGCAGCACGACGGCCAGCACCCCCGCCGCGACGGCCGGGCTGGCCCACGGTGGTCCGGACGCCGCCAGCGCCACCGCTGCGGCCACCAGTGCCCCGGCGGCGGCGCCGAGCGTGACCCGGCGGGTGTGGACGGGTCCCCACCGGTCCGGCCGGTCGCCGATGCCCGAGGCTATGACGTCGGCCACGTCGTCAAACGCGAGCTCGGGCAGCTGCGTCCGGCGCGGCAGCAGGTAGACCAGCTCGCCATCGCGCAGCCCGGCCGCCGACGGCGTCGCCTGCGGGGGGAACGGGGCCTCGCCGAGCCGCTGCAGCACCCACCCGCCGGCCTCCTGGCGGGCGGACGGCTGATCGAGGCCGGCGTACCTGGCCACGGTGGGAAAGAGCTCGGCGAAGGAGACATAGGCCGGCAGCGCGAGGTCCACCCGCCGGTGCGGGCCCACGACGGTGATCCGGCACGTGTCCGATGCGCTGGCCGGGCTCATCCGCCTCCCCCTCGATTCAGCACGCCGCCCCGGGCGTGCGCACTACGGTAGGTAACTCACCAGATGCGCCCGCCGGCGGGTTCAATAGTATGGCGGTTGCGCGTCCGGGGGATGTGCTGTTTGGCCTGATCGGAACGGGCGGCGCGATAGCGTCACGAGCAGGACCGGGCGCGTCGGCAACAGGAAGGCAGGCTGGTGAGCACCGTCATCGTGCCCCGCCGGGAGCGCCCCGAGGCTCCGGAGATGCCGCGGGGCGAGATCGTGCTCGAGCCGCCGCCGGAGATCCCGGAAGCGGTTTCCGACGGCATGCAGCAGACGCTCACCTACCTGCCGATGCTCGCGATGACCTTCGGCATGGTCGCCATGATGTCCGGGTCGGGATCCGGTGCCCTGCGCTGGGTGGGCGGCGGCGCGATGGGCCTCGGCATGGGCGGCATGGCGGTCGGCTCGATCGCGCGGGGCAAGGGCGACCGCAAGATCAAGCTCAACGGCCTGCGGCGGGACTACTTGCGTTACCTGGGCCAGGTGCGGCGCAAGGTCCGCCGGGCCGCCGCCGCGCAGCGGGCCGCGCTGGAGTGGGCGAGCCCGGATCCGGCGGCCCTGCCGTGGGTGGTGACCGGCCAGCCCGCGCGGGTGTGGGAGCGCCGCCCGTCCGACGCGGACTTCTGCAGCATCCGCCTCGGCAAGGGCACCCAGCATCTGGCGGTGCACCTGGTGCCGCCGGAAACCAAGCCGGTCGAGGATCTCGACCCGCTGTGCGCGGGCGCGCTGCGCCGGTTCATCAGGACGCACGCCAGGGTTCCCGACCTGCCCGTCGGCATCTCGCTGCGGTCGTTCGCCCGCGTGGTGCTGGCCGGCGACCAGGAGGCGGCGGCGGCCATGGTTCGGGCGATGATCGCCCAGCTCGCGGTGTTTCACTCGCCGGACGAGGTGCGCATCTGCGTGTGCGCGCCGCCGGACCGGATCGGGCGCTGGCAGTGGATCAAGTGGCTGCCGCACAACCTGCACCCGGCCGACCACGACGCCGCCGGGCCGGTGCGCCTGATGGCCAGGAGCCTGCCGCAGATCGAGGCGATGCTCGGCACGGAGATCAAGGACCGGCCACGGTTCAGCGCAGCCAAGAGCGCGGTTTCGCTGCCGTTCAGCGTGGTGATCGTCGACGGTGCCCCGACCGGCTATGACCATCAGCTCGGCGGTGCCGGGGTGGACGGCGTCGCCGTCATCGAGCTGGCGGAGACCAGCCCGGGTCCCGCGGACGCCACGGTGCTGCGGCTGGAGGTCAGCGGGGGGCAGCTGGACATGATCACCCGCGACCGGGCGGGCGCCGACGTCACGTCGCATGTCGGCGTCCCTGACGCGCTCTCCCTGGTGGAGGCGGAGGCGCTCGCCCGCCAGCTGGCGCCGCTGCGTCCCGCCGCCAGCAGCCAGCCGGGCGAGGATGCGCTCGCCGTGAACACGACGCTAAGCTCCCTGCTCGGCATCGCGCGCCCGGAGGCGCTGGACGTGGCCGCCCTGTGGCGCCCGCGGCCCGCCCGGAACCGGCTGCGGGTGCCGGTCGGGGTGGATGCCAGCGGCCAGCACGTCGAGCTGGACATCAAGGAGTCCGCCCAGGGCGGCATGGGGCCGCACGGGCTGGTGATAGGCGCGACGGGCTCCGGCAAGTCGGAGCTGCTGCGGACGCTGGTGCTGGCCCTCGCGCTCACGCACACGCCCGAGGTGCTCAACTTCGTCCTGGTCGACTTCAAGGGCGGGGCGACGTTCCTCGGGCTCGAGCGGCTCCGGCATGTCGCTGCGGTCATCACCAACCTGGAGCAGGAGCTGCCCCTGGTGGACCGCATGCGGGACGCGCTGCAGGGCGAGATCATGCGCCGCCAGGAGCTGCTGCGGTCCGCGGGCAACTACGCATCCGTGCGCGACTACGAGCGGGACCGCGAGCGGGGAGCCCGGCTGACCCCGCTGCCGACGCTGTTCGTCGTGCTCGACGAGTTCTCCGAGCTGCTGTCGGCCAAGCCGGAATTCATCGACCTGTTCGTCACCATCGGCCGCCTCGGCCGCTCGCTCGGCGTGCACTTGCTGCTGGCCTCCCAGCGGCTGGAAGAGGGCAGGCTGCGCGGCCTGGACACCCAGTTGTCCTACCGGATCGGCCTGCGCACGTTCTCCGCCACCGAGTCGCGGATCGTCCTCGGCGTCCCCGACGCCTACGAGCTGCCGTCCCAGCCGGGAAGCGGCTACCTGAAGATCGACGTGACCGGCATGACGCGCTTCAAGGCGGCCTACGTCTCCGGGCCGCCCGGCGCGGAGCCGAGTGCCCCGCTGTCGCTGCTGCGGGTCCGCCCCGTGATCGTGCCGTACGGCCCCGGCTACGTCCGCCCGCAGATCATGCCGGAGCCCCCGGACCAGGGCCCGGTGCTCGCGCAGCCCGACGGCGAGGCGGAGGCTGCCGCGTCGCCGGACACGCTCTTCGACATGGTGATCAGCCAGCTGGCCGGGCAGGGGCCGCCCGCGCATCGGATCTGGCTGCCGCCGCTGGACGTGCCGCCCACGCTGGATCAGCTGCTGCCGCCGCTCGCCCTGCGCGGGGATCTCGGGTGCACCACCAGGGACGACAGCAGGCGGGGCCGTCTGCACGCGGTCACCGGGATCGTTGACCGGCCGTTCGAGCAGCGCCGCGACCCGCTCTGGGCCGATCTGTCCGGGGCCGCGGGTCACGTCGGGGTGGCCGGCGCCCCGCAGAGCGGCAAGTCCACCATGCTCCGGGCCCTGATCTGCTCGCTGGCGCTGCTGCACACCCCCGCCGAAGTCCAGTTCTACATCCTGGACTTCGGCGGCGGCACGATGGCAGCGCTGTCCGGCCTGCCGCACGTGGGCGGCGTGGCGAGCAGGCCGCAGGCCGAGCGGGTGCGCCGCACTGTCGCCGAGGCCCGTGCTCTGCTGGAACGGCGCGAGCGGGAGTTCGCTGAGCAGGGGATCGAATCGATCGCCGCCTACCGGCAGCTGCGCGCCAGCGGGAAGATCGCGGGAGACGGCTTCGGTGATTTCTTCCTCGTGGTGGACGGCTGGCTGACCCTGCGGCAGGACTACGAACAGCTGGAGAACGACATCACCGCGCTGGCGGCGCGCGGGCTCGGTTACGGCATCCACGTCGTCGCGGCGACGAACAAGTGGTCGGAGTTCCGCCCGGGCATCAGGGATCTGTTCGGCACCCGGTTCGAGCTGCGGCTCGGTGACCCGTACGAATCGGAGATGGGCCGGGTGCTCGCGGCGAACGTGCCCGAGCGCTCGCCAGGCCGCGGCCTGACCAGGGACGGAATGCACTTCCTGACCGCGTTGCCGCGCATCGACGGGCAGTCCTCGCCGGCCAGCCTGCCCGACGGCCTGCGGCGGCTGGCAGAGACCGTGGACGCCGCCTGGCAGGGCCCGCGCGCCCCCACGGTGCGGCTGCTGCCCGAGGCGTTCTCCGCGGCGGAGCTGCCGGGCCCGGCGCAGACCGGCGCCCGGGTGCCGTTCGGGATAGACGAAGCCACGCTGTCGCCCGTCCTGCTCGACTTCTCCGCGGATCCGCATTTCGTCGTCCTCGGCGACACCGAATGCGGGAAGTCGAACCTGCTGCGGGTGATCGCCGACGCGATCGTGGCCAGGTACCCGCCGGAGCAGGCACGGCTCATCGTCATCGACTACCGCAGGTCGCTGCTTGACGCGGCCGACGGCGAGCACCGGATCGGCTATGCCGCTTCCGCGCCCGCCGCGAGCTCACTGATCAACGACGCGCGCGAGGCACTGGCCAAGCGGCTGCCCCCGCCGGACCTCACGCCCGCTCAGCTGCGCAGCCGCTCCTGGTGGAGCGGCTCGGACCTGTTCCTGATCGTGGACGACTATGACCTGGTGACGGGCGTGACGAACCCGCTGCTGCCACTCGTCGATATGCTGGCGCAGGCCCGGGACATCGGGCTGCACGTGGTCCTCGCGCGTTCTGCGGGCGGCGCCGGGCGGGCCATGTTCGAGCCGGTCGTCCAGCGGCTGCGAGAGATGGGCTCGCCCGCCCTGCTCATGTCGGCCAGCAAGGACGAGGGCCACCTCTTCGGCATCAAGCCGCAGGCGTTCCCGTGCGGGCGCGGCAACCTCGTCGCGCGCCGCGCCGAGCCGAAGCTGGTGCAGGTCGCCCTCGCCGCGGCCACGGCCGAGCCCGGTGCCGCCGTGGACGGGGCAACCCAGCTGGCGACGCCCTGACCCGGCGGCACGCGGGGCCGTGACCCCGGCCCTGTGTACCCGCGATCAGCGCCTTGCGTCAGCCGATAACCGCGGGGGAGCCACGCCGGGTGCCAGCGACAGCGGCGCCGCCGGATCCGCGGGGCCGAGCAGGGGAGCGGTGATGTCGCTCCCGGCCAGGTCATCTCCCCAGTCTGACTCGGGACCGGCCGGCTCTGTCCCCGCCGGGGTCCCGGCCGCGTCGCTGGCGACCCGGCCCGGCTGCCAGCGCCGCCGCCTGCCCCGCGGCACCACCGCGGCGGCGACAGCGACCAGGAAAGCCGCCGCGATCGCCCCGCCCGTGACCGAGAGGGCCACCGTCCTGGTGACCGGATCGCCCTGCGGGATCCGCGGCACGGACACCGGCCGCGGTCTCGCCGACGACCCTGGCACGGGCGGTGGCAGCACGCTGGTGACCGCCTGAACCGGGTTGATCATGCCCGTGCCGGTGCGGGCGCCAGTCGAGCCATCGGCGGTGGCCTCGATCCGGCTCACCATCTGCGCGGCCGTCAGCCGGGGATAGGCCGACCGCAGCAGGGCGGCCTCACCGGAGACGAACGCCGCGGCGAAGCTGGTGCCCTGGTTGGTCGGGTTGAACCCGCCCGGCCACGCGCTCGCGACGTTCGCGCCCGGAGCCGTGACCGAGACAGGCGTCCTGGTGTCGGTGTAGCTCGTCACCGCGCCGGTCGGGTTGACCGCGGCGACCGAGATCACGCCCGGGTAGCTGGCGGGGTAGAACGGACCTGTCATGCTGCTGCCCGGGTTGTCGTTGCCCGCCGCCGCGACGACCACGGCATCCCTGCTGAGGGCGTAGGAGACCGCCGCGCGCAGCGGGCCTGAGTCCGCCGGCGTCTGGACGGACACGTTGATGACCTGCGCGCCGGCGGCGGCCGCATCGCGGATGCCCTGGGCGAGGAGGCTGGAGTACCCGTTCACGCCGGTGTTGACCCTGACCGACAGGATGCGCGCAGCGGGAGCGACGCCGTAGAACGGGATTCCCCTCGCCCGCAGGTCGCCTGCGGCGATGATGCTGGCTACCGCGGTGCCGTGGCCGACGCAGTCCTGAGGTCCCTGGCCTGTCACGTCGATGTAGCTCACCCGGCCAGCTAGCTGCGGCGTGTAGTCCACTCCGCTGTCCACCACGGCGACCGTGACTCCCCGGCCGCTGGCCAGGCTCCACACGCTGCTGAACTGCAGGGCCTGCTGCGCCCACGGCTCGCCCGTCAGCCGGGGAAGGCCGCGCTGCGGGGGGCAGTTCGCCGAGGGCCGCGGCATCCCGGCGGCTGGCCGCACGCCACCCCCGCCGGCCGGCTGAGCGGGATGCTGCCCGGCGGGCCGGGCGGGATGGCTGGCGTCTGGCTGGCCTGGATGCCCGGCGGCAGGCTGGCCTGGATGCCCGGCGGCAGGCTGGCCTGGATGCCCGGCGGCAGGCTGGCCTGGATGCCCGGCGGCAGGCTGGCCTGGATGCCCGGCGGCAGGCCGGCCTGGATGCCCGGCGGCAGGCCGGGCGGCCGCGGCGGCCAGCGCCCCGGGTGCGGGCCCGGCGAGCGCAACCGGAGCCGCGGCGGCGATCGTGATCGCACCCGCCAGCGCCGCCCGAGCTGCCCGTCTCATCCGCCGCCTCCAACGATCATGAGCCGAGTGTCACCGGGACAACGATAGGCGAGCCGGCCCGCGTCAGGGGCCAGTGCCAGCGAGGTGCGCGTCCGCCACAGCGGAGCGTTTGGTATGCCGTAGCAGCCCTAACGCTTCGTCATAACGGATCATGCGCCCTGAAGCCGACGTGGCGGGCGTGGCGTGACCACACCTGGGCTGAGACTCCGGCGCCAGCCGAGATGATGGAGCGTTAGATAGGTGATCACCCACTAAACGCTCCGCGGTGAGGCACAAACCCCGGCGGTGTCTCACATACTGGGACCGGCCCCCGGGGGGATGCGGACGGGCGTCGGTACCGCCGCCGTCAGGCGCGCCGTGATCAGGCGCGCAGGTAGAACGGGGCGGCGCTCGCGGCCACCGACTCGGCCACCGGGTTAGGCTCGCTCTCGCCGGCGAAGGTGACGTCAATGGGGAAGCCGGCGTCCTCCGAGACCAGCGCCGCGGCTCGTTCGACCGCCTGCGCCGCGGCGTCCTGGGCGGCCTGGTCGGCGGGGTTATCCAGGTCGATCGAGATGATCAGCCCCTCGCCCCGGCCCGCTACCGACAGCCACGCCGTCCTGGCCTCCCGGACCGCCGGTACGGTGCGCAGTTGCGCACTGGCCTCGGTGAGCAAGCGGGTAGGCTGCCGCGGCGGGCTGCCCACGCGGATCCGGACGCCCTCGGCCTGGCCCTGGACCGCCGCCAGGTAGGCCACCCCGGCAGGGTAGACGGGCACGCTGGCTTCCGCGCCGGGGTTCAGCGCGATGCCGAGGTCGGGCGGCAGCGACCGGGCCAGCTCCGCGGCCGGCACGACTACATGCGGGATGACCTGCGGCGGCACCGCCTGGTCGGGGTCGGCCATGAAGTTGCCGAGCTCGCGGCTGGAGGTGAAGGCGGGGACGAACTCGCCGCCCAGGTAGGTGACGGTCGGCAGGGTGAGCGAGGAGCCGTCCGTGACCGGCGTCCCGTCATCGGGCAGCGGAACCCACAGCCTGCCGTTGCTGAGCACGTCGAGCAGATCCGGAATCCGGTCGCCGTCCTTGATGGCCGCCTCGAGCGCTCTGGCGACAGCGTCGTCACTCGCGGTGGTGACGCCGGCGGCGGGATCCTCCGGCGTGCCGCCGCGGGCACGCGGGACCCGTCCTTCGGCATGGAGCCGGACGCCAGCCTGCGGACCGGAGCTTGTCGGCATCGTCATGATCGGTTTCCTTGCCCTATCGTGATGGCGCGCGCCGCGGATGCAGCGGGCCCGAACCCCCGTCCGGCCGCCCGGGGCGGGCAGGCAGCCGGTGGATTCCAGATCCGGATAGTAAACGTTCGGAGGCGGTGCGTAGTGAAGAATCCGGCACGCGGTGGCGGGAGATGGGTGGAAGTAGCACCCGAGAGGCTCGTCACCTGGGCGGAGTCCTTCGCCGGCCGTCATCCGGGCGTAGTCGTGACGACTACAGGGCGTGACATCGTGACGTTCGCCGCCGAGGACGGGGCGGTGGCGGAGTGTCACGTGCCCTTCCCGCCTTTGCCGGCCGACAGCGCGGCGGCCGGCGGCGCACCGGCCGGCGGCCCACCGGATGCGGTGACCGCCGCCGGCGCGGATGCGGTGACCGCCGCCGCGGATGCGGTGACCGCCGCCGCGGATGCGGTGACCGCCGCCGCGGATGCGGTGACCGCCGCCGCCACGCGGATCGCGCGCCACGCCGACGCCGCCCGGACGGTGGGCGTGCTGCTCGTGCGCCTCGGTGGCTACGCGGCAGGGGTATTCGCCGGCTCGCCGCCCCAGCTCGCCGCCTCGAAGGTGGGCTCACGGCTCGTACACGGCCGCAGCGCGGCCGGCGGCCAGTCCCAGCAGCGGTTCGCCCGGCGCAGGGAGAAGCAGGCCGCCGGGGCGATGTCCGCCGCGGCGGACACCGCGGCCGCGGTCTTCGGGCAGTTCGCCGGGCGGCTCGACGCCGTCGTGCTCGGCGGCGACCGCAGGGCGGTCGCGGCGCTGCAGGAGGATCCGCGGCTCGAGCCGTACTTCGCGCTGGCCATCGACCGCTTCCTGACCGTCCCCGACCCCAGGCTCACGGTCCTGCGGGACACGCCGCGGATGTTCCGGGCGATCCGGATCCGGCTGACCGACCCTGCCTGAGGAGCGCCAGTCCCGCCTGAGCGTCAGTCCCGCCTGAGCGCCAGTCCCGCCTGAGCGTCAGTCCCGCCTGAGCGCCAGTCCCGCCTGAGCGCCAGTCCCGCCTGAGCGCCAGTCCCGCCTGAGCGCCAGTCCCGCCTGAGCGCCAGTCCCGCCTGAGCGCCAGTCCCGCCTGAGCGCCAGTCCCGCCTGAGCGTCAGTCCCGCCTGAGCGCCCCGTCAGCCTGGCGGCGACTCCGGAAAGTTGACTTATCGTCTCGACTGCCCGGTCTGAGCGCGAGCACCCGGCTCGGGCCCGGCCTGCCCTCCTGGGCCCGGCCCGGACCCGGTCTCGGACCGCGCGCGGGAGCCTCTCCCGGACTCGGCCTCGGGCTGCCCGCCAGTGCCCGGGCTTGCCTCGGACTCGGCCTCGGGCTGCCCGCGGGTGCCCGGCCCGGCCCCGGACTCGGGCTGCCCCGCGGGACCCGGCCTGGACTCAGACTCCGGCCGCCCGTCCCGGCGGCGGCGCAGCAGGTGCCGGGCGATCAGGGCGACGATCACAACGCCGACAGCGGCCAGCACGTACAGGCCACCGTTGGTGATCGCCGAATAGATGGTGCCGATGTGCGCCCCGGCCAGATCCCCAAGCGCGACCCAGGTGGCCACCCACAGCGCAGCGCCGAGGACGTTGAACGCCAGGAACCGGCGCCAGGGCATACCGGTCAGCCCGGCGATGATCCCGTTGGCCTGGCGCAGCCCGTCAATGAACCGCGCCACCGCGACTATCTTGCCGCCGTGGCGGGTGAAGAACGCCTCGGCCTTGGCGACCCGGGCGGGCGTGAGCAGCACGTAACGGCCGAACCTGCTGATCAGCCGCTGGCCGCCGTGCCGGCCGATCAGGTAGCCGATGTTGTCGCCGATGACCGCGGCCGCCAGGGCGATCACGCCGACCGCGACCACGTTCAGCCGCCCGGCGCCGGCGTAGACGGATGCGGCGATCAGCACCGTCTCGCCCGGCACCGGGATGCCGAAGTCCTCGATGAGCAGCAGCCCGCCGACTGCCAGGTAACCCCAGTTGTCCAGTATCGGGGCCAGCGACGCGAGCACTCCCGGCAGCGGCGGCGCGCTCATGACCCGGCCGCCTTCCCGGCCGGCCGCGTCGCGTGCCGGGGGTCACGCGTCTCACCCGTGGTGCGCGGCATCAGTCCCCGATCCGTGTCGTAGGCCGCTCGGCGAGCAGGCCGGTCCGGTGGCACCCCCGCAACCGACGGTAGCCTCCCGGTGACACCGCACCGGCCACCGGGTGCTCTTCGCGGCCGGACGTGGCGGGACACGGCGGGACCTGGCCGATGGCTACTTGACCAGGGTGAGGTAGGCGAGGCTGGCCGCCCCGGCCACGATGCAGTAGACGCCGAACGGCGTGAGGGTGCGGGTGCGCAGGTAGCGGACCAGGTAGCGCACCGAGAAGTAGGCGCCGAGACCGGACAGGACGCTGGCCAGCAGGATCTGGCCGTGGATGCCGTTGCCGAGCGGGCCGAACAGGTCGGGGATCTTCAGTGCCCCGGCGGCGAGGATAACCGGGGTGGCGAGCAGGAAGGCGAACCGGCCGGCGTCCTCGCGGGACAGCCCGCGGGTCAGGCCGGCCACCATCGTGACCCCGTCCCTGCTGATGCCGGCGAGCAGGCCCAGGATCTGCGCGGAGCCGATGAGGATCGCGGGGCCGTACGGCAAGGTGGCCAGCCGCCGGTCGGAGACGACGACCGCCGCCTGCTCGCGCTGGCGCTCGGCGCGGCCGCCGGACGACGTGTGCCTGCCCGCGGCCACCAGTTCGGCGTGTTCCCGTTCCCGGGCGCTGGCGACGTCCGCCTGGACGGACGAGCGCCGCCGGAAGCGTTCCCCGGCGATCAGCATGATGCCGTTCACGATCAGGAACACCGCCGCGTACTTCGCCTGGCCGAAGATGGTCCGGAACGTATGTTCGAACGCCAGTCCGACGATGCCCACCGGGATCGTGGCCAGGATGATCATCCAGGCCAGCTTCTGGTCGGCGGTGTAGACCTCGCGATCGCGGATCGAGGTGAAGAAGCCCCGGATGATCCGCACCCAGTCGTGGCGGAAGTAGACGACGAGCGCGAGCGCGGTGGCGACGTGCAGCCCGACGATGAAGGCCAGGTACGGCGACTCGGCCGCGGCGACGTTGAGGTCGCGGGCCCAGCTGCCGCCGACGAGCGCCGGGATCAGCACGCTATGGCCGAGGCTGGAGACCGGGAACATCTCGGACACGCCCTGGACGAGTCCGATGACCGCGGCTTCCAGGAAGGTCAGGTGCGACATGCCGGGCCCTTTCGCCGTGCGGTGGTGGGGCGGCCGGCGCCCGGTTCTCGCCGGGACGTGGCCGGAGGGGACAGAGCCGGGGGACGGAGGGGACGGACCCCAGCCGGAGGCCCGACATGGCATACTGGACCTGCCAATGTTCTACAGCAACTGTAGAACATTTACAAATCGTGTAAATGATAGCGGATGCGGGAGGAGGCCCGGCGTGCGCGATGACGGACCGCTTCCGGCAGAGCATGCCGCAGACCACGCCGCAGACCACGCCGCAGACCACGCCGCAGACCATGCCGCAGACCACGCGGCAGCCGGGGCGGCGCGGCGGCCTGGCGCGCTGGAGGCAGAGGTGCTGGCCGTGCTCCAGGCGGCCCGCAGGCCGCTGAGCCCCGGCCAGGTGCGCCAGCGCCTGGCCGCCCGGCTGCCCGGGGAGCTGTCCTACAGCACGGTGGTCACGATCATGTCCCGGCTGCACGCGAAGGGCCTGCTGGCCCGGGAGCGCGCCGGACGCGCCTTCACTTACACTCCGGTCAACGAGGCCAATCTCGCCGCGAGCCGGATGAGCCAGGCACTGGAGGCCGGCGGTAACCGTGACGCGGTGCTGACCAGGTTCGCGTCCGGCCTGTCCGGCCGGGACGCTCGGCTGCTGCGGCGGGTGCTGGCCGCCGACTCCGGCGACGGGGCCTGGGAGCAGGAAGGGGGGTAGGCGCATGCCGCTGCTGCTCTACCTGCCGCTGCTCATCCCGGCGCTGGCCGCCGCTGCCGCCCGCCCGCTGGCCGCCCGGCTGGAACCGCGCCGGGCCACCTGGCTGCTCACCCTGGCCACCGTGGTGCTGGCCGTCTGCAGCATGGCCGCCCTGGCGCTCATCGCTGCCGCCGCTGCCGCCCGCCTGCCGGCACTCGCAACGCTCGCGCACTTCTCCCAGCCGGTGGTGCGCCGCGGCGATGCGACCTCCGCGGTCACCGGAGCGGCCGCCGCCGTGCTGCTGGCCGGCGCCGCGGTCGCCGTCGTCGTCGTGTTCCGCCGCCGGGCACGCGCACTGGCCGAGTCCTACCGCCGCGCCGCCCGGCTCGACGCCGAGGGCGTGGTCGTCCTGCCCGGGCCGGGCATCGAAGCGTATGCGCTGCCGGGGTGGCCAGGCCGGATCGTGGTCTCGGCCAGCCTGCTGGACGCCCTCGACGATGGCGGGCGCGCCGCGCTGCTGGCCCACGAGCGCGCCCACCTGGCCGCCCGGCACCACCTGTTCACCACCGTGGCCCACCTGGCGGCCGCCGCCAACCCGCTGCTGCTCCCCGTCGCCCGCACCGTTGACTACACCGTGGAGCGCTGGGCCGACGAGCATGCCGCCCGCTGCACCGGTGACCGTCACCTGGTGGCGGCCACCATCGCCCGGGTGGCCCTGCTCGCCACCCCCCGCCCGCGGCGGATGGCCGACGCCGCGCTGGGCATCGTCCGCCCCGCGCCCGGCCGGGTGTCGCTGGCCTGGGCGGGCCCGGTGCCCCGGCGGGTCGCCGCGCTGCTCGCTCCGCTGCCGCCCCGGCGCACCTGGCTGCTCGCCGCGGCCGCGCTGATCGTCGTGCTCGCGGGGGCATCGGCCCTCGAGGCCGCCAGGGACCTGCACGCGCTGCTCGACCTGGCCCGCGGCTCCGGCTGACCGCCGCTCCGCAGGCCCCCCGGGAGGCCAGGAAATGCCGCCGCCCCGCAGGCCCCCGGGAGGCCAGGAAATGCCGCCGCCCCGGACACCCCCGGGAGGCCAGGAAATACTGCGGGCCCGGCAGATGCTGTCCTCTATAATTACGGCCATGTTGTCACTCGCGGTGTGACGGACCGGCCCTGTGCTGGGGGTCGTATTCCCCCTGAGGTCCGTTTTGTCCGATACATCCTTTAGATCTGGAGTGGCAGTCCGATGATCACCGCCCGAGAGCTTGAGCTGCGCGCTGGCGCACGCCTGCTCCTGCAGGAGGCGAGCTTTCAGATCGGGCCCGGCGACCGCATCGGGCTCGTCGGCCGGAACGGCGCCGGCAAGACCACGCTCGCCCAGGTGCTGGCCGGCGCCGCGCAGCCTGCCGCTGGCACGGTGCGGCGGTCCGGTGCCGTCGGTTACCTGCCGCAGGACCCGCGCACCGGCGACCTGGACGTGCTGGCCATGGACCGCGTGCTGTCCTCCCGCGGCCTCGACGAACTGCTCGGCGCCATGCGCAAGTCCGAGGAGCAGATGGCCGCGGCCGACCCGGGCAGGCGCGACGCTGCCGTGCGCAGGTACGGGCATCTCGAGGAGCGGCTCACCGTCATGGGCGGATACGCGGCGCAGGCGGAGGCCGCGTCGCTTGCCGCCAGCCTCGGCCTGCCCGGTCGGGTCATGAGCCAGCCGCTGCATACCCTGTCCGGCGGCCAGCGCAGGCGGGTGGAGCTGGCCAGGATCCTGTTCGGCGGGGCGGAGACGCTGCTGCTCGACGAGCCCACCAACCACCTGGACGCCGACTCGGTCGCCTGGCTGCGCGATCATCTCCGGGCGTTCCGCGGCGGCCTGGTGGTGATCAGCCACGATGTCGGCCTGCTGGACGTGGTGGTCAACAAGGTGTTCTACCTGGACGCGCAGCGCTGCGTGCTGGACCAGTACAGCCTGGGCTGGAAGGCCTACCTGGCGCAGCGGGAGACCGATCAGGCCAGGCGCAAGCGCGAGCGGGCCACCAACGAGCGCAAGGCCGCCGCGCTCCAGGCTCAGGCGGCCAAGATGGGTGCCAAGGCGACGAAGGCCACGGCGGCCAAGGTGATGCAGCGCCGGGCCGACCGCCTGCTGTCCGTGCTGCCGGCCGAGGCCAAGGCGGACAAGGTCGCCAAGCTGCGCTTTCCGGTGCCGGCGCCGTGCGGGCGCACCCCGCTGACCGCCGCCGGGCTGTCCCGGTCGTACGGGTCGCTGGAGGTCTTCACCGGCGTCAACATGGCCGTGGACGCCGGGAGCAGGGTGGTGGTGCTCGGCCTGAACGGCGCGGGCAAGACGACCCTGCTCCGGCTGCTCGCCGGCATCGACGTACCCGACGCGGGCGCGGTCCGGCCCGGTCACGGGCTCAGGCTGGGCTACTACGCGCAGGAGCACGAGACGCTCGACGTCAGCCGGACGGTGCTGGCGAACATGCGGTCGGCCGCCCCGCCCGAGCTCACCGACTCCGAGCTACGGCGCATCCTTGGCTCGTTCCTGTTCCCCGGCGACGACGTGGACAAGCCGGCCGGCGTGCTGTCCGGCGGCGAGAAGACCAGGCTCGCGCTGGCGATCCTGGTGGTCTCGGGCGCCAACGTGCTGCTGCTCGACGAGCCGACCAACAACCTCGACCCGGCCAGCCGGGAGGAGATCCTGGCGGCGCTGCGCGCCTACCGCGGGGCGATCGTCCTGGTCACCCACGACGAGGGTGCCGTCCAGGCGCTGCAGCCCGAGCGCGTGGTGCTGCTGCCAGACGGGGTGGAAGATGCCTGGAGCGACGACCTCACCGAACTGGTGGCCCTCGCCTGATCACGCAGCGCCGGCGGGGCCTCGCGCGGCCACCGTACGGCCGGAAAAAGATACTGATCGTTTGCCCGGATGTGGGTAGCCGATCTAGCTTTCATGGGTGATCATGGCGAGAGATGGTGACGCAGCGGTCACTACTTATCACGGGAGGTACGTGTGGCCGAGACCCTCAAGAAAGGCACCAGGGTGACCGGTGCTGACCGCACCAAGCTCGCCTCTGATCTCAAGAAGAGGTATGACGCGGGGGAGAGCATCCGCTCCCTCGCCGCCGCGACCGGCCGCTCGTACGGCTTCGTGCACCGCATCCTGAGTGAGACCGGCGTCACCCTCCGCGGACGCGGCGGCGCGACCCGCGGCAAGGCCAAGGCCAGGCGCTGAGCACCGGCCGGCCGGAAGCTGGTACCCGCCGCGAGTCACCCGGAGGGACCCGTGTCGCTCGCACCAGCTGACCTGGAACGGGCCGGGCTGCGGCTGGACATCGGCACGCCCGGGCAGGCGGCGGCCCCGGGCGGCGCCGGGGCAGCCGGCGAAGCCGGGACCGTCGCGACGGTCACGCTGGACCGCCCCCGGCGGCGGAACGCGATGACCCCCAGCATGTGGCGGGGACTGGCGGAGATCGGCCGCGCGCTGCCGCCCGAGGTGCGCATCGTGGTGATCAGGGGCGCCGGCGAGAGCTTCTCGTCCGGCATCGACCTGCGGCTCTTCTCCGCCGAGGGAGTGCCGGGGGAGGGACCGCTGCCCGATCTGCGCAGCGCGGAATTCGAGCCGTGGATTTCAGAATGCCAGGCCGGGTACACCTGGCTGCGCAGGCCCGGGATCGTCTCCATCGCGGCCGTGCGCGGCCACGCCATCGGCGCCGGGTTCCAGCTGGCGCTGTCCTGTGACCTGCGGGTGCTCGCCGACGACGCGAAGCTCTGCATGAAGGAGCCAGCGCTGGGCCTGGTCCCGGATCTGACCGGCACCAAACCGCTGGTGGACATCGTGGGCCTGCCGCGGGCGCTGGAGATGTGCCTCACCGCCCGCACCGTACCGGCCGCCGAAGCCCGGGAGCTCGGCCTGGCCGAGCTCGTCGTGCCCGCCGCCGACCTGGACGCGGCGGTCGCCGACCTGGCCGCGGCGCTGCTGGCCACCGGCGCCCCGACCGCGCGGGCGGTAAAAAAGCTGCTCGGATCGGCAGCGCGCAATACCCTCGAGGAACAGTCGGCAGCCGAACGCCGCGCCCAGGCGGACCTGCAAACCGAACGGCTCGGCCCGCTCGCTGCCTCACCGTAGCCAGCCCGCGGGTTCGCCCTAGGCTGACAGCGGAAGAACGCCGAGCCCGCGGAGGTTGCCCCGGTCATGATGGGCGGCGGTGCGCACGGACCCTGGATGATGATGCGCGGGTTCGGCCGGGATCCGTCGATCACCAAGCAGCGGATCAAGCCGGGCACCGTGCGCCGGATCGGCGGCTACGCCCGGCCGTACCGGTGGAGCCTGGCGGCGTTCCTGTTCGTCACGATCCTCGACGCGGTGATCACGGTGTCCTACCCGCTGCTGCTCGCGGTGATCATCGACAACGGGATCCTCAAGCACAACACCGGGGTCGTCGCCGCGGCCGCCGGCGCCGTCGCCGGGCTTGCGGCGTTCGACGCGTTCCTGAGCTTCGCCGCGCGCTGGTTCTCCTCCCGGATCGGCGAGGGCCTAATCTACGACCTGCGCACCAAGGTCTTCGACCACGTGCAGCGGCAGCCGATCGCGTTCTTCACCCGCACCCAGACCGGCTCGCTGGTCAGCAGGCTGAACAGCGACGTCATCGGGGCCCAGCAGGCGCTCACCAGCGTGCTGTCCACGGTGGTGTCCGGCCTGATCCAGCTGGTCCTCGTGCTCATCGCGATGTTCTACCTCTCCTGGCTGGTCACCGTCATCGCGCTCGCCATGCTGCCGCTGTTCATCTGGCCGGCGAAGCTGATCGGGCGCAGGCTGCAGCGGCTCACCCGGGAGTCGATGCAACTCGACGCCGAGATGGGCTCGACGATGACCGAGCGGTTCAACGTGGCCGGCGCCATGCTGGCCAAGCTCTACGGCCGTCCGGGCGAGGAGTCGGGCCTATTCGCCAACCGGGCCGCGCGCGTGCGCGACATCGGCGTCGTGACCGCGATCTACGGCAGCGTGCTGTTCATCTCGCTCACCCTGCTGGCCTCGATGGCGACCGCGATGATCTACGGCGTCGGCGGCTGGCTCGTCGTCGCCGGCAGCTTCCAGATCGGCACCCTGGTCGCGCTGACCACGCTGCTGAACCGGCTGTACGGCCCGATCATGTCGCTGTCGAACGTGCAGGTGACGGTCATGACGGCGCTGGTCAGCTTCGACCGGGTGTTCGAGGTGCTCGATCTCAAGCCGCTGATCGACGAGAAGCCGGGCGCGGTGCCGCTGCCCGCCGCCAGGACCGGGGCCGGCAACGGAGCGGCGCCCGAGATCGAGTTCGACGACGTGTCGTTCCGCTACCCGAAGGCCAGCGAGGTGTCGCTGGCCTCGCTGGAGTCGATCGCGCTTCAGGGCACCGAGCGGGCCGACGGCGGCCAGCTGATCCTGGATCACGTCAGCTTCCGCGCGGCGCCGGGCAGGCTCACCGCGCTCGTCGGCCCGTCCGGCGCCGGCAAGACCACGATCACCCACCTGGTCTCCCGGCTGTACGACGCCGGCTCCGGGACGGTCCGGATCGGCGGGACCGATGTCCGCGACCTCACCCTCGACTCGCTGCACGGGGCGGTCGGGGTGGTCACCCAGGACGCGCACCTGTTCCACGACACGATCCGCGCCAACCTGGCCTACGCCCGCCCGGACGCGTCCGAGCGCGAGCTCATCCTGGCCTGCCAGGCGGCGCAGATCTGGGACCTGATCTCGGAGCTTCCGGACGGGCTCGACACGGTGGTGGGGGACCGCGGCTACCGGCTGTCCGGCGGCGAGAAGCAGCGGGTGGCCCTCGCCCGGCTGCTGCTCAAGCACCCGTCGGTGGTGGTGCTCGACGAGGCCACGGCGCACCTGGACTCCGAGTCCGAGGCGGCGGTGCAGCGGGCGCTGGCGACCGCGCTGGCGGGCCGGACCTCGCTGGTGATCGCGCACCGGCTGTCCACCATCAGGCAGGCCGACCAGATCCTCGTCATCGAGGCCGGCCGGGTCCGCGAGCGCGGCACGCACGACGAGCTGCTGACCGCCGGCGGCCTGTACGCCGAGCTCTACCGCACCCAGTTCGCCCGCCAGGAGCCCCTCGCCCCCGCCGAGCCGGTTATTTAGCCCGAACGGCTTCGCCCACCCTGACACGCGACCGGGAAGAGCTTGCCCGTCCACAGCGGACGACACAAGGCAAAGGCAGGGAGGTTACCCACTCCCTGCCACTCTCAACATATAGCGCACCGGGGGGCTTGCGGCAAGACCCGGGTCGTGCCGTAGAGTCGCCGGCCGAGGCCAGGAACCTGCGGAAATCGGGGATTCGCGAAGTGCGTGTGCTGTTGCCGGCGTGGCCGGACTGCGCGGAGGAGCTGGCCGAAATGCAGCCTTGCTGAATGGGGGTTTCATGATTGACGTGATCGTTGCCGGCGGCGGACCGACCGGCTTGATGCTGGCCAGCGAGCTGCGGCTGCACGGCGTGCAGGTGCTCGTGCTGGAGAAGGAGGCGGAGCCGACCAGGGTTGTCCGCGCGCTCGGCCTGTTCGCGCGCAGCATCGAGGTGATGGACCAGCGCGGTTTGCTGGAGCGGTTCCTCGCGCTCGGCAAGCAGTACCCGGTCAGCGGTTTCTTCGCCGGCATCGGCAAGCCGGCGCCGGACCGGCTGGACACCGCGCATCCGTACGTCCTCGGCATCCCGCAGACCGTCACCGATCGCCTGCTGGCCGAGCACGCCACCGAACTCGGCGCCGAGATCCGGCGCGGCTGCGAACTGGCCGGGCTGAGCCAGGACGAGCACGGGGTGAGTGTGGAACTGGCCGACGGCACGCAGCTGCGCTCGCGCTACCTCGTCGGCTGCGACGGCGGCCGCAGCACGGTGCGCAAGCTGCTCGGTATCGGCTTCCCCGGCGAGCCCGCCACGACCGAGTGGCTGCTGGGCGTGATGGAGGTGGCCGTGCCACCGGCGGAGCTGGCCGCCGTGGTGGCCGAGGTCCGCAAGACCCAGAAGGGGTTCGGCGTCGGACCTGTCGGGGACGGGGACGGGTTGTATCGCGTCGTCGTGCCTGCTGCGGGGGTGGCCGGGGACCGGACGGTCTCGCCGACCCTCGAGGAGGTCAGGCAGCAGCTGCGGGTGTTCGCCGGTACCGACTTCGGTGTGCACTCACCGCGCTGGCTGTCCCGCTTCGGCGACGCCACCCGGCTGGCCGAGCGGTACCGGGCCGGCCGGGTGATGCTGGCCGGCGACGCGGCGCACATCCACCCGCCGGTGGGAGGGCAAGGGCTCAACCTCGGCATCCAGGACGCGTTCAACCTGGGCTGGAAACTGGCCGCCGAGGTCGGCGGCTGGGCCCCGGAGGGGCTCCTGGACAGCTACCACGCCGAACGGCACCCGGTGGCCGCCGATGTGCTGGACACCGTCCGCGCGCAGGTCGAGCTGATGTCCCCCGAGCCGGGTCCGCAGGCGGTGCGCCGGCTGGTGTCGGAACTGATGGACTTCGAGGACGTGAACCGGTACCTGATCGGGAAGTTCACCGCGATCGGGATCCGTTACGACTTCGGCGAGGGGCATGAGCTGCTCGGCCGGCGGCTGCGGGACGTGGGGCTGAAGCGGGGGCACCTCTACGGGCTGATGCACGGCGGCCGCGGGCTGCTGCTCGACCAGACCGGCCGGCTCTCGGTGGCGGGCTGGGCGGACCGGGTCGACCACGTAGTCAACGTCAGCGAGGAACTGGACGTGCCCGCCGCGCTGCTGCGGCCGGACGGCCACGTGGCGTGGGTCGGTGCAGACCAGCAGGATCTGCTCAGCCAGCTGCCCAGGTGGTTCGGCGCTGCCGTCGGCTGAGCGCGCAGCCGGGGCTCGAAAGGGGCGGGACCTATCTGCGGCCGAGGTCGGCAGGCAAGCCGGGCGGGACACAGCTGTGGCGAGCGTCAGCCGCGCCCCGGCGCGAGACAGGTCAGCTGGAGCGGGGGCGGCCGAGCATGCGGCCGACGCTGCGCAGGGCCCGGTCGATGTCGGTGCCGAACGGGCTGTCCTGGACCAGGTAGGTCCAGGTGGCCGACGGCCGCTTCAGGCCGGCCGCGCCGAGGTCGGCGCCGTCAGCGGTGATCGGCACCGTGCGGAAGGACTCGGCCGAGCGCTGCTCGGCCTCGTCGAGCACCTTATTGAAGCTGCTCACCGCCGCCTTGTGGAACTGGTCGAGCGGGTCCAGGCCGCGGCCGAGCGCGCGCAGGTGGATGCCCTCCCGCACGTCGGCCAAGTCGGCGATGTGCTCCGCCCAGGCGCGGTCCAGATGGTAGAGCGTGATCTGCCGGGCGGCTTCGGCGAGCACCTCGTCGTCCAGCGTCTCGCGCAGCTCCTTCAGCCGCTCCGGGCAGCTCTCGCCCAGCGCCGTCAGGGCGGCGTCGGTGCGCAGCACCCGGTCGCGGTGGTCGAGCACGGCCCGCCGCTGCTCCTCGATGAGCTTGTTGTAGCGCCAGGTGTTGCGGTGGATCTCGAGGTTGACCCCCTCGGCGACCCGCTGCGCGTGGCCGAGCATCCAGTACGCGCCGGCGTCGGTGACCAGGCCGTCGTCGTCCACCTCGTCCGGCGGCGCGGCGTCCGCCGCGTACTGGGTGATGAGGTCGTCTTCCATGCTGGCGAAGAACACCGAGCCGCCCGGGTCGCCCTGGCGGCCGGCCCGGCCGCTGAGCTGATGGTCCAGCCTGCTGCTCTCGTGCCTGCCGGTGCCGATGACCAGCAGCCCGCCGAGCCCGGCTACCTGCTCCCTGTCACCGGTGCTGCCGCCCAGCTTGATGTCGGTGCCGCGCCCGGCCATCTGGGTGGACACCGTGATCGCCCCCGGCGCGCCGGCCTTGGCGATGATGGCCGCTTCGGAGGCATCGTTCTTGGCGTTCAGCACCACGCAGGGCAGGCCCTCGCGCTCGAGCTGCGCCGCCAGCCGTTCGGATTCTGCGATGTCGAGGGTGCCGATGAGAACAGGCCGGCCGCGTGCTCGTCGGACACCCGCCCGGCGATCGCGTCTTCCTTGGCCTCGGCGGTCTCGTAGAGCCGGTCCGGCTCGTCGGTGCGGACGCACGGCACGTTCGGCGGGATCACCGCGACCTCGACGCCGTAGAACTCGCGGAGCTGCTCGCCGACGGCCACGGCGGTGCCGGTCATGCCGCACACCGTCGGATAGCTCCTGATCAGCGACTCGATCGTGATGCTGTCCAGGATCTCGCCGGTGTCGGTGGCGCTCAGCCCCTCCTTGGCCTCGACCGCCGCGTGCAGCCCGTCGGGCAGCCGCTGCAGCCACGCCACCCGGCCGCGGGACTCGCTGACCAGGCGGACCTTCTCGCCGGTGATGATGTAGTCAACGTCGCGCTGCAGCAGCGCGTGGGCGTGCAGCGCGACGTTGAGCCGGGTCAGCGTGGCCAGGTGATCGTCGGTGTACAGGTCGATCCCGCCCAGCGCCCGCTCGGCGGCCTTGGCCCCGGCCTCGGTCAGCTGCACGTTGCGGGCGTCCTCGTCGATCTCGTAGTCGGTGGCCGGGTCCAGCCCGCGGACGATCCCGGCCATGGCGAGGTCCGCGTTCCCCTCCTCGGCCGCGCCGGCCAGCACGAGGGGCACCCGCGCCTCGTCGATGAGCACCGAGTCCGCCTCGTCAACCAGTGCCACGTCCGGCTCGGCGGCGACCCGGTCGGAGACCCTGACCGCCAGCCTGTCCCGGAGCACGTCGAAGCCGATTTCGCTGACCGGCGCGTACGTCACGTCGGCCGCGTAGGCCTGGCGGCGCTCGGCGGGGGTGGACGCCTGGCCGATCCAGCCGACGCTCACGCCCAGCAGGTCATAGACCGGGCGCATCCACTCGGCGTCACGCCGGGCCAGGTAGTCGTTGACCGCCACGACGTGCACCGACCGGCCGCTCTGCGCGTAGCCTGCCGCGGTGATCGCGCCGGACAGCGTCTTGCCCTCGCCGGTGGCCATCTCGGCGATCTGGCCGGACAGCATCGCCAGGCTGCCGGTCAGCTGCACGTCATAGGGTCGCTCGCCGAGGGCCCGCCGGGCTGCCTCGCGGCCGATCGCGCAGAATTCGGCGTCCTCGACGGCGTCGCCTGCCGCCTCGGCCAGCTCCTCGTCGGTCAGCTCGCGCAGCCGCTCCTCCGCGGCGGCGATCTGCGGCAGCAGCTTGGTGTACGGCGTGAGGTCCGCGGTCCCCGGCTGCTGCAGGAACCGCCGCACCCGGTCGCGCAGGCCGCCGCTGTCGGCGGTGACGGGATTGTCGCGGCGCTTGCGTGGCAGCTTCATCATCAGCCGCCGTACCCGACCCGGCGCAGCTCCTCGCCCGCGACCTTCTCTACCTCGGTGGCCTGCTCGGCGCTGAGCGTGCGGCGCCACGCGCCCGGCTCCGGAGCGATCTGGCGGACGGGGTCGCGCAGCGCTATGGCCGACACCCTGGCGCCGACGAATTCCGACACCATGCTCGCGGCGGCATCTGGCTTAGTCACAAGTTCCTCGTAGCGGATCGTGGTCAGCTGCTGCGCGGAGAGGGCGGAGCGCAGCCTCGCGGACACCCGCACGGCCGACCTCCACCTCATCGCGCACTTGCCCGCGAGGGACAGCTCAGTCCATCCAGCGCGGTCGGTCTCGTCCTCGACCCCCAGGAAGGGGTTCGGGAACTCACTGTCCAGGTTAGCGAAGCCCGGCCGGAACCAGGCCAGCGTGTCCGAGTCGCCGAGCATGCCGGCCACCACGTCCCGCCCGTCCCTGATCACCTGCACGAACCGCGCATCGGGGAAGGCATCGGCGAGCACGCCGGCGCAGTAGAGCAGGTCGGGCGTGGCGTCGCCGTACCTTGCGATCGTGCGTTCGGCCACGCACGGGCCGCCGTTCTCCACCCCGCCGGCCTGCCGGCACGCCGGGCTGCAGGACGTGCAGCCGTACGCGGTGACCTGCCACGCCTGGGCGAAGGCGTCGCGCAGCACCGCGGCCGCCGCCTCGCCCCGGCCGGCGGAGATGGAGGGCCGCCGCGCGAACGCGTAGACGACGTGCAGCACGCTGGGCTGCCCCATCGTGACGTGAAAGCCGGCGGACCGCTTGAGCGCGCGCGCTACCAGGTCCGTCCCGGAGTGCGGAGCCCCGAGCACGAACACCGGCTGGCGGACTTTCCGGCCGTTCACGACCAGGATGTGCAGGGATCGCATGGCAGCCATCAGTGTGACATCGTCAGCGCGGATTCACAGACCGGGCACGGACACGTTCCGGAAACGGCGGCCGTGCGGCGGCCGGCGGGTGGCTGCCAGCCGCCGGCGGGTGGCGGACGGCCGCCGGGTGGCAGCCGGCCGCCGGTCGGCCCGGTCAGGGCCGCGGCCTTCCGGCTGGGCGGCGGCAGTGATGACCGGCGTGATTGGCGAGGTTCAGCGCGGTCTGGATCAGCGGCACGTGGCTGAACGCCTGCGGCGTGTTGCCCACCAGCCGGCCGTAGCGCGGATCGTATTCCTCGCTGAGCAGGCCGACGTCGTTGCGCAGCCCGAGCAGACGCTCGAACAGCGCGGCGGCCTCGTCGTGGCGGCCCGTCATGTGCAGCGCGTCGGCGAGCCAGAAGCTGCACGCGAGGAAGGCGCCCTCGGTGCCCGGGAGCCCGTCGACCTGCGACTGGCCGTCGGCGCTGAGCTGGTACCTGCGGACCAGCCCGTCGGTCGTCAGCTCGCGGGCGATCGCGTCCACCGTGGAGATCAGCCGGGGGTCGCCGGGCGGCAGGAACCCGGTCTCGGCCATGAGCAGCACCGACGCGTCCAGCGTGTCCGCCCCGTAGTACTGGGTGAACGCGCCGCGCCCGGCGTTGTAGCCCTTCTCGGTCACCTCCCGGTGGATCTGGTCCCGCAGCTGCCGCCACCGGACGACCGGGCCCGGCAGGCCGAGTCCGGCGGCCTCGGCGGCCCGGTCGAACGCCACCCAGGCCATGACCTTGGAGTGCACGAAGTTCCGCCGCGGGCCGCGCACCTCCCAGATGCCCTCGTCCGGCTCGGCCCAGTGCTTCTCCAGGAAGCCGAGCAGCGCGCGCAGCAGCGACCAGGCGTGCCGGTCGGCGGGAATGCCCGACCGGCCGGCCAGGCAGAGCGCGTCCACGACCTCGCCGTACACGTCGAGCTGGCGCTGCTGCACGGCGGCGTTGCCGATCCGGACCGGCACCGAGCCCTCGTAACCGGGCAGCCAGTCGGCCTCCCACTCCGCCAGCCGCCGCTCGCCCGCCACCCCGTACATGATCTGCACGTCGGCCGGATCGCCGGCGACGGCGCGGCCCAGCCACTGCCGCCACGCAGTGGCCTCGTCGGTGTATCCCGTCCGGAGCAAGGCCTCGAGGGTGATCGTGGCGTCCCGCAGCCAGCAGTACCTGTAGTCCCAGTTCCTGCTGCCGCCGATGTCCTCGGGCAGCGAGGTCGTGGCCGCGGCCACGATGCCGCCGGTCGGCTCGTAGGTCAGCGCCTTGAGCGTGATCAGCGAGCGGATGACCGCATCCCGGTACTCGCCCTGGTAGGTGCACGCGGACACCCAGTCGGCCCAGTACTGGCTGGTCTCGGCCAGCGCCTTCTCGGCATCGCAGCGGCCCGGCTGGCCCCGGTGGGACTCGACCCAGGTCAGCGTGAACGGGATCCGCTCGCCGGCGGTCACGGTGAACGTCGCGCGGTGCTCCATCTCCCGCCCGGTCAGCCTCACCGGCGTGGCGATCCATACCGAGTCCGGGCCGGCGACCGTGTTGACGCACCCGTCCTCGCGGCGGGCCCACGGCACCACCTGCCCGTAGCCGAAGCGCAGCCGCAGCACGCAGTCCAGCTCCACCGTGCCTGCCACGCCCTCGACGATCCGCACCAGGACGGGCGCCTCGTTCTGCCTGCGCGGCATGAAGTCGATCACCCGGGCGGTGCCGGTGGCGGTCTGCCACTGGGTCTGGAGTATCAGCGTCTCGCCCTGGTAGCTGCGCGTGGCCTGGCCGGTCCCGGCGGCGGGGGCGATGCGCCAGTGGCCGTTCCTGTCGTCGCCGAGCAGCCCGGCGAAGCAGGCGGGGGAATCGAACCTGGGCAGGCAGAGCCAGTCCACCGAGCCGTCGCGGCCCACCAGCGCGGCGGACTGCATGTCGCCGATGATGGCGTAGTCCTCGATGCGTCCCGCCACGTATCCTCCTGGCCGCCGCTGCCCCGGTCGCCGCTGCCCCGGTCGCTCTGCCCCGGTCGCTCTGCCCCGGTCGCTCTTGCCCCGGTCGCTCTGCCCCTGCCGGTACCGTACCGGCTCGGCTTCCATGGGCCGTGCGTATGCTGGCTGCCGTGCCAGCGAAACACCTGCCGCGGGCGGGCCGGCGCCGCGCCCCGGCCCGCGCCGTGACCGCGGCGGCCCTGGCCGGGCTCATCGGGATGGCCGCCTCCGGCTGCAGCCAGTTCACCAAGGCGCTGGGCCAGCAGGAAGAGGTCGTGATCTTCCAGTCGAACACGCCCAACTCGGTCCGGCTCCAGGTGCGGGCCGCCTGTTCCCACGTGCCCCGGGCCGTGGTCGAGCCGCTGCCCACCGACCACAAGGTGTCAGATCAGCTGTACAACGTGCGCTACCAGGTCGGCTCGGCCAGCACGGCCGAGCTGGCCCGGCTGCAGCAGTGCCTGTCCAGGTTCCGCTCGGTGGTCGGCCTGGAGACCAACACGCCGGGCGGCGGCGTCTAGCGCCGGATGGCCCGCTGGGCCCGCGCAATGACGATGGCGGACCGGGCGGGGAACGAATTGGTGATTGCCTTCCGTTAATCGCGACCCGGTGGCAATTGAGTGTCTTACCAATGATGTTCTGCGTGGGCCGGCGGGCGGCAGCCGCGAACGCGACGGGGCCGCCCAGAACGGGCCTGCACGGCCGCCAGATACGGGGGATCCGCCGGACCGGGTGAGCGCCGCGCGGTGGCGATCATGTACAACCCGAGGCGGCACGAGCCGGCCCGCGAGGGCAGATTCCTGTACGGACGGCACAAGCTAACCTCGTTACCCCTCACTCGCGCTCCGCGATAGCGGAGCGTATGCGGACCAGCACTATCAGCGAGTGATGGTCTCCTTTTGCCGCGCACAGCAGGCAGGGAGGCAAACAAGCAAAGTCGACCGCGCCGGCCGGTCATGAAGGGATTGTTCCCGGGGGCCGTCATGTAGTAGTCTGCTGGCATTTCCTATCATCCCGATCCTAAAAGAGCGGATAAATGCGAAGACTCCTTACTGCTGCAGCCGCCACGGCAGTCGCGCTGGCGGCCGGGTGCAGCTCGTCGTCAAGCCCATCGGGCTCCTCCGGCTCCGGGACGGCCGCGCAGGTCACGCTGCGGCTCGGCTTCCTCGCGAACATCACCCACGCCCCGGCCCTGGTCGGGGTGGAGAAGGGCATCTTCGCCAAGGCCCTCGGCAAGAACGTCACGCTCAAGACCACGATCTTCAACTCCGGCACGGAGGAAGCCACCGCCCTGCTGGCTGGCCAGCTCGACGCCGCGTACGTGGGACCCAACCCGGCGATCAACACCTGGCAGAAGTCGGGCGGCAAGGCCATCAGGATCATCTCAGGTGCGGCTACCGGCGGCGCCTCCATCGTGGTCAAGAAGGGCATCACGAGCGCGGCGCAGCTCAAGGGCAAGAGCCTCGCCACGCCGTCGCTCGGCAACACCCAGGACGTGGCCCTGCGCTACTGGCTCAAGCAGCACGGGCTCAGCACCACCGCGACCGGCGGCGGGGATGTCTCGATCAAGCCGGTCAAGCCCAACTCGGCCGCCGTGCTCGAGTTCACGTCCGGCCAGATAGCAGGCGGCTCGGAGCCGTCACCCTATGACGTCGAGATGGTCCAGGCAGGCGGGACGCAATTGCTCGCCGAGACTGGCGTCACCACGATCCTGGTCGCGACGCAGAGCTTCATAGCAGCGCACCCGGGTACTGTCAGCGGGCTGCTCAAGGGCCAGATGCAGGCGAACGACTACATCGCGCAGAACCCGGCGGCCGCTCAGGCGGCGGCCAACGCCGAGCTGACCAAGCTGCTGGGCAAGGGCATCAAGTCCAGCGTCCTGCCGGCGGCGTTCAAGGAGATCACGTTCACCAACAACCCCGATGCGGCGTCGCTCGCGACGGACGCGAAGGAGGCGACGGCCCTGGGCCTGCTCAGCTCGGTCAACCTGAACGGCATCTACGATCTCGGCCCGCTGAACGCGCTGCTGAAGGCGGCCGGGCAGCCGCAGGTCAGCGGATGAGCATCACGCAGCGGGGGATAGCCCCGACGGCGGCCTCCGGGTCGCCCGACGCCTCCCGGCCGCTCGCACTTGTGCGGGAGGCCGGGACCCCGGCCGTGCAGCTCACCGACGTCTCCAAGCTGTACGGCAAGGGCCGGTCGGCCGTGCTCGCCCTCGACAAGGTCTCACTGACCGTGGCCCCCGGCGAGTTCGTCTGCCTGATCGGCGCCTCGGGCTGCGGCAAGAGCACGATGCTCTCGCTGGTGGCCGGGCTGGACACCGCCACCGCGGGGCAGGTCTCCACCGGCGGGAAGAAGGTCACGCTCATGTTCCAGGAGCAGGCCCTATTCCCCTGGCTGACCGCGGCGCGGAACGTCGAGCTGGCGCTCCGCGCGCGCGGCGTGCCCAAGCAGGAGCGGCGCAGCCGCGCGGCGGAGCTGCTGGAGACCGTTCACCTGGGCGGCTTCGGGGACAAGCGGCCGCACGAGCTGTCCGGCGGCATGCGGCAGCGGGTCGCGATGGCCCGCGCGCTGGCTCAGGACGCCGACGTGCTGCTGATGGACGAGCCGTTCGGCGCGCTCGACGCGATGACCCGCGACCTGCTGCACGAGGAGCTGGAGCGGATCTGCGCCGAGCGCGAGCTGACCGTCCTGTTCGTCACCCACAATGTCCGGGAGGCGGCCCGGCTGGGTGACCGGGTCATCGTGCTGAGCAGCCGGCCGGGCCGGGTGATCGAGGAGATCGCGGTGGACGTCAAGCGGCCCCGGCGGATCGACTCGCCGGAGATCTCCGGGCTGGCCGCGCACATGACCGACCGGCTGCGCAAGGAGATGGCGTCGCATGGCCACTGATACGTCGCTCGACTCGCTGGCCGGGCTCGACGCGCTGGAGCTCGCCCCGCAGCCGGGGCGGGAATTCCTGCGGGGGACCAGCCGCAAGGCGCTCGGATCGATCTGGCCCAAGCTGCTGGCGATCGCGATCGTGCTGGGCATCTGGGAGATCCTGTACCTGGTCCATATCAAGGACCCCAGCATCTTCCCGTCGCCGGGCACCACACTCAGCACCCTGTGGCACGAGCTGCAGCACGGGCTGCTCTGGGGGGCGATCGGTACCACGCTGCGCCGGGCGGTCATCGGCTTCGGGGCCGCCCTGGTGATCGGTTCGCTGCTCGGCGCGCTCGTGTCCAGGATTAAGCCGTTGCGGGCGGCGGTCGGCTCCATGATCACCGGGCTGCAGACGATGCCGTCGATCGCCTGGTTCCCGTTCGCGATCATCTTCTTCGGGAACACCACCCAGGCCATCGTGTTCGTCATCGTGCTGGGCGCGGCGCCGTCGATCGCCAACGGCCTCATCGCCGGCGTCGACTACACCCCGCCGTTGCTGCTGCGTGCGGGCAAGACGATGGGGCTGCACGGCCTGGCGCTGTACCGGCATCTGATCCTGCCGGCGTCGCTGCCAACCTTCGTGGCCGGGCTGAAGCAGGGCTGGGCATTCGCCTGGCGCAGCCTGATGGCGGGCGAGCTGCTGGTGATCATCGCGGGCTCGTCGTCGATCGGCGTGCTGCTCGACAACGCGCAGCAGACGCTGGACATGCCTACCGCCGAATCGATCATGATCGTGATCCTGGTCCTCGGCATCGTCGTCAACGCGCTGTTCGGGATGGCGGACCGGGCGATCCGGCGGCGGCGCGGCCTTGCCGACCCCGCCCTCGGCACCTGACGCCGCCGGGCGCGGCCGTCACGACCGGGCCCATCCCGCACGACCACGCCCATCCCGCACGACCGTTGATGGGCGGTTTGGTGTTCACCGGTGAACACCAAACCGCGCATCAACCGTGCCAGGGCACCGGCGATCCTGGGAGGCCGCAGCAGCCCAGTGGCGTGCTGGCACGTAGGATTCCGGCGTGGCACGGGACGAGCGCTGGCTGAGGTACGGGTGGCCCTTCGTCCGGGCGGCACTGCCCGCACCGCCGGCGGAAGTGCTGGAGATCGGCTGCGGCACGGCCGGCGGGTTCGTGCCCGCCCTGCTGCGGGATGGCTACGCCGCGACCGGCATCGATCCGAACGCGCCAGCGGGGCCGGCCTACCGGCAGGCTGAATTCGAGAGCTACGACCCGCCGCGCCCTGTCGATGCGGTGGTGGCGTCCACCTCGCTGCATCACGTCGCGGACCTCGATCTCGCGCTGGACCGGCTGGCCGCCGCGCTAAAGCCGGGCGGGACCGTTGTGGTGATCGAGTGGGCGGGGGAGTCGTTCGACGAGGCCACCGCGCGCTGGTGCTTCGCCCGGCTGCCCGAGGCCAGCCCGGAGGAGGAGGAGCATGGCTGGCTGCCGCACCGCCGGGGTGCGTGGCTTGCCTCCGGCCAGCCGTGGGAGGAGTTCCACGCGGCCTGGCGCGCCGAGGAAGGGCTGCACGCCGGCGCAGATGTGCTGCGGGCCCTCGACGCGCGGTTCAGGCGGCTGTCCTGCGGCTATGGCCCGTACGTCTTCCCCGACCTCGCCGCCACCGCCGAAGCCGACGAGCAGGCCGCGATCGATGCCGGCCAGATCCGGGCTACCGGCATCCGCTATGCCGGCACCCTGAGGTCAGGACGCGGTGATCCGGTCGGCGCGCGTGTACACGTTCATCGAGCCGCCGCGCAGGAAGCCGACGAGGGTCATGCCCGCCTCCTCGGCGAGCTCGGCGGCGAGCGAGGACGGGGCCGACACCGCGGCGACCACGGGCATCCCGGCGACGAAGGCCTTCTGCACCAGCTCGAAGGATGCCCGCCCGCTCACCAGCAGGATGCAGCCCGCCAGCGGCAGCCTGCCCTCGCGCAGCGCCCAGCCGACCACCTTGTCCACCGCGTTGTGCCGCCCCACGTCCTCGCGCAGCGCGAGCAGCGTCCCGTCCGCGCTGAACGCCGCGGCGGCGTGCAGCCCGCCGGTGCGCGCGAACACCCGCTGCGCGTCGCGCAGCATGCCGGGCAGCGCGGTCAGCACCCCCGCGCTGACCCGCACCTCGTCGGCGGTGACGTCGTAGCGCGCCCGCACCCGGATCGCCTCGATGCTGGTCTTCCCGCACACGCCGCACGCGCTCGTGGTGAGGAAGTTGCGGCGCAGCCTGTCGTCATCGATCGCGATGCCCTCGGCGAGGGTCACCAGCGCGACATTGCCGAGGTCGCCGCCGGCCTCGCCGGCCGCCGGGTCGTGGCGCCCGGACCCGTTCTGGCCTGCCGCGGGGTGATCGTGGCTCTCCTGGCAGATCCGGATCGCCGCGATGTCGGACGCGGACCGCACCAGGCCCTCGGTGGCCAGGAACCCCGCGGCCAGGTCGATGTCATCGCCCGGAGTGCGCATGGTGACGGCCAGCGGCCGGTCGTTCACCCGGATCTCGAGTGGCTCCTCGGTGGCCAGCAGGTCGGGCCGGTGCGCGAGCACGGCCGGCCCGGTGGCCAGCCCAGCCGGCCTGGCGGCTCGCTCCGTCCGCCGGAGTCAGCCGGGTCGCCGGGGCGGGGCACGGCGATGCGCAGGATCCGCCGCCTGGCCGTCCTTCCCGCCATGACCGTCCCCTCGCTGCCGCCCGCTGTCTTGCAGGCTACGCCGCGCCCGTCTCATGATTTGATGGGGACGGGCAAGCGGGATCACCTGCCCGCCTACCGGCAGCTGACGGCGCGGATCCGCCCGGATGCGGCGCCGCTCCTGCGTGCCGCCGGTCGATGACGATGGGGAGGTTCGCGTTGACCTCAGAGGTGCTGCAGCAGCGGGCGGAGATGGAGCACGCCATCGCGGGCCGGACGGTCTGCGACGTGCTGGCGGAGACCGCGGCGGAGCAGGGCAGCCTGCCGGCATATTCCGACCGTGCCGCTCTGGACGCCCCGTGGGAGACGCTGACCTGGGCCCAGACCAGGCAGCGGGCGCTGGAGCTCGCGGCGGGCTTCGCCGCGCTCGGGCTGGAGCCGGGTGACCGGGTGGCGCTGCTGATGCCGAACCGGATGGAGCACGTGCTCGCCGACCTGGGCGCCATGCACGCCGCCGCCGTCCCGGTGACGTTCTACGGCACGCTGTCTGCGGATCAGATCGGCTACATGGCCGCCGACTGCGACGCCCGGATTGCTGTGGTGGACGGGGCCGCCCAGCTGGCCAGGCTGGAGCCGGTGCTGCCCCAGCTGCCGGGCCTGAACAAGATCATCGTCAGGGACGCCAGCGCCTGCCCGCCAGGCGAGCGCTACCTCAGCTGGGACGATTTCACCGCGCTCGGCCGTGACCGGCTGGCCGCCGAGCCGGCCGTGGTGACCAGCCTGACCGGCAAGATCACGCCGGATGATCCCGTGACGCTGCTGTACACCTCGGGCACCACCGGCAACCCCAAGGGCGTCATCATCACCCACCGCAACGTGCTGTACGAGCTCGCGGTGGCCACCCGGTCCGAGACGGTTCCCGAGCATGTCCGCTGGGTCTCCTACCTGCCGCTGGCGCACATCGCGGAGCGGATGTTCAGCATCTACCTGGCCACGAGCCGGGCCGGTCACGTGCATTTCTGCCACGACGCGACGACCGGCCTGGTGCCCACGCTCGGCCAGGTTCGGCCGACCGCCTTCTTCGGGGTGCCGCGGGTCTGGGAAAAGGTACAGGCCGGCATCACGGCCCTGCTGTCGGCCGAGGCCGACCCGGACAAGCGGGCCGCGACCGAGCGGGCCATGGACACCGGCCGCAGGTACGTGGAGAGCCGCCAGTTCGGCCAGACCACGCCCGAGGAACTGGCCGAGGAGTTCCGGCAGGCCGACGAAAGCGTCCTGCGGCCCATCCGCTCGCTGCTCGGGCTCGGCGAGACCATCGCCGCGTCTAGCGCTGCCGCCCCGCTGCCTAAGGAGGTGGCCAGGTTCTTCGCCGGCCTCGGCGTGAAGATCCTCGACGTGTACGGCATGACCGAGACGACCGGCGCCTTCACCGCCAACAGCGAAGACGAATTCAGGCTGGGCACGGTCGGGCGGGCGATGGCCGGCACCGAGGTGGCGATCGCGCCGGACGGGGAGATCCTCACCCGGAGCCCGCTGAACACCCCCGGCTACCTCAACCTGCCCAAGGCCACCGCGGACCTGATCGACGCCGACGGCTGGCTGCACACGGGTGACATCGGCTCGCTGGACGCCGACGGCTTCCTGTCCGTGGTGGACCGTAAGAAGGAGCTCATCATCACCTCGGGCGGCGAGAACGTCTCTCCGGCCTCGATCGAGAACCTGCTGGCGGAGCACCCGCTCATCGGGCAGGCGGCCGCCTACGGTGACCGCCGGCCTTTCGTGGTCGCCCTGCTCACCCTGGACAGCGACGCGGCGGCCGCCTGGGCCAGGGCGCACGGCATCGAGGCACCCTCGGCGGCGGCGCTGGCCACCCATCCCGACCTGGTCGCGGCGGTCTCGGCGGCGGTGGACGCGGCGAACGCCAGGCTCGCCCGGGTCCAGCAGGTCAAGCGGTGGCGGCTGCTGCCCGAGGAGTGGACGCCGGAGAGCGGGGAGATCACGCCCACGATGAAGCTGAAGCGCCGGGTCATCTACACCCGCTACGCCGACATCATCAGCGGGCTGTACGAGGGCTGAGCCCGCAGCGGCCGCCGGGAAGGGCAAGAGCGGAGCCGCCGGGAGGCGGGAGGAGCCCTGAGCCGCCGGCAGGCCCTAGCAGCGCTGAGCGACGGGCTACCGGCGGTAGACCACGACGTTCCCGACCCGGTAGTCGATCCTGAACCCGGTGCCGAGCAGGTACCTGCGCAGGGTGTTCGGCACGTGCGAGGGCCAGGCGATGACCCAGCCGACGTTCATCCGCTTCGCGTCCAGCGCCACGGCACGCAGGTACGCCGCGGACGGGTGCAGCAGCGACCTCGGGCTGTGGTAGACGCGGATGAGGCCGGCATAGAACGGGTGGCTGTTCAGCCCCGCGATGGTGGGAGCGGGGACGCGGGCGATATAGCCGTCCGCGATCGGGTGCTGGTCGGCCGTCGCGAGCACCTGAGACTGAGGCGCGAACTGCGGGCCGTAGTCGGGGATGCCGCCGCGCAAGCCGAACGGGAAGTTGACGACGATCGACCCGGAGTGGTCGGCGGCGATCGGCCCGTCCAGCGTCGGCATCGAGGTGGGCATCGTCCCCTTCTGCAGGGATGCCGGCATCACCTGGACTGGCGGGTTCCCCGCCCAGCCGAGTTCCAGGACGCTGGCGGCGAGCACCGCGACCAGCGCCGGCTTCGCGTGGTAGCGCAGCCAGTTGACCGCGCTGCCGGCGAGCAGCGCCGCGGCCACCAGCCCGAGGATGGCGAGCCGGTCGGCCTCCCGGAAGCTGGACAAGCCCGGAATCTGAACGAACAGGGTGTACGGCATGATCGCGGACAGGCGCACGCCGTGGAACATCTCGGCCAGGGGCGCGTACTCGTGGCTGACCCCGATCCACAGGACTGGCCCCAGGGCCAGGGCCGCGGCTGCCAGCCACATCAGGGCCAGCAGCCAGGCGTTGCGCCGCCGCCAGCAGGCGATGAGCCCGCACACGCCGAGGATGGTCAGCACCAGGCCGAACATCGGGGTGCCCTCGTTGCTGGTGACCAGGTGGTGCGGGCCGACCTGGTGGTAGACGATGCCGTGGTAGTAGTACTCGGACGCCAGCCTCGTCAGCCCGAACCTGGCGACGTTCGGGGAGGGCGCGAACAGCCCCAGCAGCCCGACGCCGTAGGAGTTGTACGAATTGGCGAGCGGGGTCGCCGGGACCGAGGCCCCGTGCGCCGCCACCTGCTGGGCCATGGCGATGATCTGCGGAGTGGCCACCACCAGGGCAATCACGGCCGCCAGGGCCAGCGTCCGCAGCCGGGCCAGGAGCTCCCGCGCCGGGCCGGAAACCACCCAGGGCAGCAGCGCCAGCACCGTCACGATCGTCACCAGGATGGCCGACTCCTGGTCGGTCAGCATGGCCGCGCCCACGATCACGCCCAGGATCACCGCCCGGCGCCAGCCGGGCCGCCGCCGCAGCAGCACCGCGGCCTCGAGCGCCAGCGGGATGAACAGCTCGCCTGCCGGGAGGTTGACCAGGTACCAGCTCTGGTAGGCGATCATCGAGGACAGGCCGAAGAAAGCGCCCGCGGCGATGGCGGCCGTCTCGGAGCGCACCCACAGCCGCGCCGCGCGGTACATCGCGTAGCACAGCAGCCCCGGCATCAGCACGGAGAGCAGGTTGTACGAGGCGGACGGGCCGAAGGCCAGCGTGACGGGGGTCAGCAGCAGGCTGGGCAGCGGCATGAGCGCGTGGAACCCCAGCTGAGCACCCACCGGCGCCGCGAGGTAGTGCGTGGACCACGGGTTGGACAGGTGCACGAGCTGCCTGGCGAACCACCAGAAACCCCACACGTAAGCGCCGGCGTCCCGCGTGCCGGGCAGCTTGTGGCCGAACAGGTAGGTGACCCGCGGCCAGGTGAAGAGGATCCCCGCGCCGATGTAGGCCACGAGAATCACCAGGTGGCGGGTGACGGCGCTGTGCACCCGGCCGGGCAGCTGCCCGGCCGCCCGGCCGCCGCCGGCGGGCTGCACGCCGTCGGGCTGGCCGGCCTGTGCGGCGCGCTCGGCGGCCGTGGCCGTCGCCGCGGTGGCCCGGGCACCAGCCGGGCCGCTTCCCGCACGCGAAGGACCGTCGTTGCCCCCTGGGCGACCCGCTTGTTCCATCGTCCTACCTCGTCGGCCCGTAGCGGCAGGTCTCCGCGCCGGACCGGACGCTGACGCAACGGTGGGTTGGCTCGATCTTCTGTACCGCTCTGTCCGGGCAGTCGCCTTACCTGGCACTGCCCGGACAGTACGGAGAGCCTACCGCCGCGAGATAGCGGTGCGGGCCGTCATCGTCAGGCTGCTCGTCCGCGCGCCGCGCCCGTCAGGGCCACGGCATGCGTTCCGCCGCCGTCGGACGCGGTGCCCGGTCAGGGTGCTGCGTGCGAGCCGGGCATGGAACGCGGCCGGGACTGCGCCTCGTCCGTCATCACCGGATCCGCCGCGATCCGCTCCGCGGCAGGGTGCTGCATGGTGGCCTGGTCCGGCGCGATCGGCTCGGGAGCGGCCCTGTCTGCGGCGGCCCTGTCTGCCGCGGCCCTGTCTGCGGCGGCCTGCTCGGCGGCGGCCTGCTCAGCGGCTGCCTGGTCGGCGGCTGCCTGCTCAGCGGCGGCCCGGTCGGCGGCGGCCTGCTCAGCGGCGGCAGCTTCCCTGGCCGCGAGCTTGGTCTCCCGGACGCCCACCACCGTGAACCGGCCCAGCGCCATGGCGGCGAAGAAGAGGATCACCGCACCCAGGCCGGTGAAGAACCCGACTTGCTCGACGGCGCGGGTGACCGTGCCGCCCACCGGGTAACCCGCGGCCTGCCGCGGTTAGCCGTCCACACGGTGCTCAGCGTCTGGCCGACGATGAACCAGGCGCCGCTCATCGCCGCCAGCCAGGCCCCGAACAGCGCGGCCGGCCGCGTCGCGGCGACCAGCACGATGAGACCGCCGATCAGGGCGGCCGCTCCCGGCAGGATCTCCAGCCACAGCCGGCCTGAGTTGTAGGTCCAGGAATGGTCCGGAGTATACGCATAGTGGAAATACGGGCCAATAAACGGAATCAGGGCGCCCCACGCTCCCAGCAGAACAAGCAGCACGCCGCTGAGGGCGCCACGGCTCCGCGGAACTCGCAGCATCCCAGCCATATCGATCACTTCCCATGCGGTGAGGGAATGGAACTCACCAATTCCCTACCCATGATCTTGCGCTGTATCCAACGGGCCGCCCGGGAATCGGGGCCCCGCCGGCCGGTCACGAATCCAATGAGAAGGTATGGTCGCGCTCGTGGGGATCAGGGACGACACCGGCCGCGGTCACCCGGGCGCAACCGGCAGCGCAGAGGCCAGGCGCCTCGTGCCGCGGACCGATGTGCTGCTGGCCGACCCCAGGCTGGCCGCCGCGGAACAGCGGCTGGGCCGGGCGCTGGTCAAGCTGGCCGTGTCCCGGGCGCAGGAGGCGGCGAGGGCAGGGCGGATCCCGCCCGATGCCGTGGCGGACGCGGCGGTGGCCGGCTGCCGGCCCGGTCGACCACGCTGATGCCGGTGATCAACGCGACTGGCGTCCTGCTGCACACCAATCTCGGCCGCGCGCCGCTGTCCCCGGCCGCCTGCGACGCGCTGCAGGCCGCGGCGGGCTGCACCGACGTGGAGTTCGACCTTGCGGCCGGAGAGCGCGGCCGCCGCGGCCGTGGCACCCTCGCCGCCCTGGCCGCCGCCGTGCCCGCGGCGGACGCCGTCGCGGTGGTGAACAACAACGCGGCAGCGCTGGTCCTCGCCGCGACCGCGCTCGCGCCGGGCGGGGAGATCGTGGTCAGCCGGGGCGAGCTGATCGAGATCGGGGACGGGTTCCGGCTGCCGGACCTGCTGGAATCCACCGGCGCGCGGCTGCGCGAGGTCGGCACCACCAACCGGACGAGCGCGGCGGACTACCGGGCCGCCATCGGCCCGCAGACCGGGTTCCTGCTCAAGGTGCACACGTCCAACTACCGCATCGAGGGTTTCACCGCCGAGGCTTCCATAGCCGAGCTTGCGGGGCTCGGCGTCCCTGTCGTCGCCGACATCGGGTCCGGGCTGCTCGCGCCCAGCGCGGTCCTGCCCGAGGAGCCTGACGCCGATTCCGCGCTCCGCGCGGGTGCCGCCCTGGTCACTGCTAGCGGCGACAAGCTCCTCGGCGGCCCGCAGGCCGGCCTTCTGCTCGGCCGCGGGGAACTGGTGCGCAAGCTGACCCGGCATCCGCTGGCCCGGGCGCTGCGGGTGGACAAGCTCACCCTGGCCGCGCTGGAGGCGACGCTGGCCGGGCCCCGGCCGCCGACAGAGCGGGCGCTGAACACCGGCGCGGCCGCCGTCATGCAGCGGGCGCAGCGGCTGGCCTCCCGGCTGACCGCTGCCGGCATAGACGCCCGCGCCGAGGCCTCAGAGGCAGCGGTCGGCGGCGGCGGGGCACCGGGCGTCACGCTGCCAAGCGCGGCCGTCAGCCTGCCAGCAGGGCTGGCCGCAGTGCTGCGGGCGGGCGAGGCGGTGCGCCGTGGTGACACCCGCGCGGTCGTCGGCCGGGTCACCTCCGGCCGGCTGCTGCTTGACCTGCGCGCCGTTCCGGACGAGGACGACGACCTGATCCTCGACGCGATCACCACCGCGTCCGCCGGGTAGCAGCGTGCAGGTCATCGCCACGGCCGGGCACGTGGATCACGGCAAGTCCGCGCTGGTGCGCGCGCTCACCGGCATGGAACCCGACCGGTGGGCCGAAGAGCGACGCCGCGGGCTGACCATCGACCTGGGCTTCGCCTGGCTGGCCCAGCCGGACGGCGGGCGGCTCGCCTTCGTGGACGTGCCCGGCCATGAGCGGTTCGTGCCCAACATGCTGGCGGGCGTCGGGCCGGTACCGGCCGTGCTGTTCGTCGTGGCGGCCGACGGCGGCTGGATGCCGCAGTCCGCCGAGCATCTGGCGGCGATCGATGCGCTGGGCATCTCGCGCGGGCTGCTCGCGGTGACGCGGGCCGACCTCGCCGATCCCGGGCCCGCCATGCGCGCGGCCAGCGAGGAGATCGCCCGGACCAGCCTCGGGCGGGTCCGGGCGGTCGCGGTCAGCTCGGTGACCGGCCAGGGCCTGCCGGAGCTGCGGGCGGCCCTGGCCGAGCTGGCCGCGGGCCTGCCCGCGCCGGACGCCGGTGCCCCGGTCCGGCTCTGGGTGGACCGGGTGTTCAGCATGACCGGCAGCGGCACGGTCGTGACCGGGACGCTGCCGGCGGGGACGGTACGCACCGGCGACGAACTGCTGCTCACCCCGTCCGGGCGGCCGGTTCGGGTACGTGCTCTCGAGTCGCTGAACGAGAAGGTCGCACAGGCCCGCGGCGTCGCCAGGGTCGCGGTCAACCTCCGCGGCACGTCGCCTGGCATGCTCGCCCGGGGGATGGCGCTGGTCGAGCCGAGCAGCTGGACGCTGACCGACACGATCGACGTCAGGCTGGCCGCCCCGGCGGGGAGCCCGGAGAATGAATCTGCAGAACGGCTGCCGAAGCAGGTCACCGTCCATATCGGGTCGGCCCGGACGGTGGCGCGGGTGCGCGCGTTCGGCAGCCGGTTCGCCCGGCTCCGCCTGCGCGAGCCGCTCCCGCTGCACGTCGGTGACCGGCTGCTGCTACGCGACCCCGGCGCCGCCCGGGTCCAGCCAGGTGCGGCGCACCGGGCGGCGGGTACCGGATCCGCGGCGGAGCCCGCCGGATCGCCGGCCATCACCGGGGCGACCGTGCTCGACGTCAGGCCGCCCGCCGCCCCGCGCCGGGGCGCCGCCGGGGCGGTGCGCCGCGAGCTGGGCGGCTGGCCCGACCCGCCGCGTGCCGCAGACCTGCTGCGCCGGCGAGGCCTCGCCAGGCCGGCCGAGCTCCGGGCAATGGGGCTGGACGTTCCCGCAGACAGCACGGGGCCGGTGATCGCCGCCGGGTGGCTCGCGGATCCGGTGCACTGGGCGGACTTGCGTGAACGGCTCGCCCGCGCCGTCGCCGAGCACGCGGCCCGTGATCCGCTCGCCGCCGGGATGCCGCTGGAGGCGGCCCGTGCGGCGCTCGGCCTGCCGGACCGCCAGCTCGTCGAGGCGCTGGCGGCGGAGCCCGGCCGCGCGGCATCCGGTCAACCGCTCACCGTCCGGGACGGCTACGTCCGCGCCGGGGCGGGGCCGGCTGCGGGGGTGCCGGTCCGGGATCAGCGCCGTTCGGGAGAATCGTCGCAAGCGGCCGCGGAGACCAGCCCGGGCGCGCAGGCTCTGCCCGCGCAGGTTGCCAGCGCCGTGCAGTCGCTGCGCGCCGAGCTGGCGGCGAGCCCGTTCCGCGCGCCGGAGGCCGGCTCCGCGAGCTCGGCCTGGACCGCAAGGCGATTGCCGCCGCCGAGCGGGCCGGGCTGCTGCTGCGGATCACGCCAGAACTTGTGCTCGCTCCCGGCGCGGACGTGCAGGCTGCCCGGGTGCTCGCGCGGCTGCCGCAGCCGTTCACCACGGCCCAGGCGCGGCAGGCGCTCGACACCACGCGGCGGGTGGCGATCCCGCTGCTGGAGTACCTGGACCGTGCGTCGGTGACGCGGCGGCTGCCCGACGACCGGCGCATGCTGCGGTCAGACTAGAGTCGGGCGCGGAGGCGTCCGGGTGCCTGGTGGCCCTCCTGGTCTTCAAAACCATGGGACGGCGCTCAGCGTCGTCGGCGGGTTCGATTCCCGTCCGCCTCCGCCAGGTCGTGCGGCGAGCCCTGGTCAGGGCACCGGGACGCTGGGTGAGCCCAGGCAGGTCTGTGTCGGCGCGGTCGGGCCCGGGGGCAGCTTTCCCTCGTCCGGCAGCGTGCCGGCCAGCGCGTAGTGCGTCAGATCCCCGGTCAGCTGGCTGGTCTGAGTGGTGCTGCTGGCGGAGGAGTTCTCGAAGTAGTTCGTGCCGGGCGGCTGCTGCGCGGGCGCGCCGACGTAGGAGAACGGGGTCGATCCCGCGCCGGTGCCGGCCGGGTTGGACCAGCCGCACGGGTTGTAGTACAGCCCGTTCAGGGCCGCCTGCCCCACCGCGAGCAGCAGGTCCTTGCCGCCGGCCAGGTCGTTCCAGGCGGTGGTGAAGGTGCCGGTCACGTCGGCGGCGGGCAGCGCGAGGCGGCGCGCGATCTTGGCGGCCACCGCCACGCTGCCGGTGTCGGCGGCGTACAGCACGACCGGCTTGGCGGTCGGCAGCGTCTGGCCGGCCGGCACGACGCTGACCAGCTCGAACGTCTCCGCAAGCGGACTGCCGCCCCTGGTCGCCGTGACCGGCAGGTCATACCGTCCCTGCGCCGCCGACGACGCGGCCGTCACGGTCAGTTTCACCACGGCCTGGCCGCCCGACGGGGCGAGCGTGACGCCGCTGCTGGGCGACACGGTCAGGCCCGCTTGCGCGTGCACCTGCCAGTTGACCGTGGCGGCTGTATGGTTCGCGCGGGTCCCGACGGCGAGCTGCACGGTGGCCGAGGAGCCGGGCGCCACGGCGACGGCGTCGGGCTGACTGAGCACGAACGACGCGGCCGGCTTGGGTGCCGAGCTCAGCCCGGCGACCGCGCCGTCGATGACGTCGGTGTCGATGTTCACGCTAGCGCCGCCCAGGTCTCCGTGTGCCCTCCGTAGTACTGGTGCAGCCGCTGGTGGCTCGCCCAGTCGCCGTTCGGCACGTACGGGTCCGTCAGGACCGGATCCCCGGTCCAGTCCGCGATCCAGATGTCGTCGGGTGACGCGTAGCCCGTGCCGTACTGGGAGGCCAGGTCGGCGACGCCGGATGCCGCGCTGCTGTACACGCCGGAGACGTAGCCGGCGGCGTGCAGGCCCTGCGTCCAGCCGGCCAGGAAGTTCAGGACGGCCTGCTTGCAGGATGCCTGGGAGTTGTCGTAGCCCTCCATGTCGAAGTAGACCGGCGTGCCGGTCCCGTAACCGAAGCCGGACGCGGTCGATACGGCGCTCGCCGCCTCCGACTTGCCCTGCGCAGCGGCCTGCGAGGGATTGATCAGGACCGCCCCCGGAATCGTGGAGCACGGTGCCTGCGGGCCGACCCAGATCGGGATGAACCGCCAGCCCATCGCGGCGACCTGGCTCACCCAGGACTGGGTGAAGTTGCCGTAGCTACAGGCCCAGTTCGCGCCGCCGAGGTAGGTACCGGCCACCCGGAACGGCGAGGCCAGCCACGCGGTCATCGTCGCCACCGACGGGGCCGTGCAGGCGTCGAAGCCCAGCCCGCTGCCGCGCTGGCCGGCCAGGGTCGCTGCCGCTGCGCTTCGCCCGGCTACCGTGTTGCGACTGGCCGCGGTGTTGCGACTGGCTACAGTGTTGCGACTGGCCCCGGTGTTGCGACTGGGCACCACGCTCGACGCGGGCGCGGACGGCCCGCTTACCCGCCCGGCTGCCTCGGAGCCGGGCACCTCCGTGCTGGCGGCCGGGGCGGCATGTGTCACCTGCCCGCTGGCGTGCCGGCTGGCCTGCGTCACCCGCGCGCTGTCCAGGATGCCGCGCACGAGCGCCGGGTTGCTGCCGTAGGCTGCGGTCACCTGCACGCCAGCGGCGGGCAGCGCGACCGACAGGACGTGGCTGGCCGCGTCCTCGGCCGCGACCGCCCCTGCCGCAGCCTGCCCGCGCTGCACCACCGTCCCCGGCGGCAGGCTGGCCAGCGAGCCGAGGGGCTGAACCAGCAGGGATTCGGTTCTCCCGAACGCCCTCACCGGACAGCGCTGGTCAGCGCCGGGGCTGCCCAGATAGACGGCGTGCCGGTTGAACAGGACGCAACGGGAAGGATCCGCGGCCAGGCGGTAGACCGGCCACGACGCCGGCACCCGCACCTGATAGCCGAGGTAGCTGACCACGCGCGTAGGTCCCCGCAACGCGGAGCCCGCGGGCCGCCCCGGCGGCGATGCCAGGGCAGCGCCGGGCAGCGCGAGGAGCAGCGTGCCTGCGGCCGCCCACGCGGCCGCCACCTTCCCAGCCCGTCCCATGACCCGCTCCTTGCGCCGTGACCGACCCTGGTGCCGTGAGGGTGCAAACGTCCTGAAGTTACAGGCATGGCGCATACGGCAACAATCGTTTTCGATCAATTGGCGGGGGGAGCGGCGCTGGGCGAGCGGGCCCGGGGGAGCGGCGGTGCCGGAGAAGCGGGCCTGGGGAGCGGCGCTGGGCGAGCGGGCCCGGGGGAGCGGCGCGGGGAAACGACGCCGGGAGGGCGGCGACGTGGTGGCGGCAGCAGCCTGCTCGCGGGCCGTGTGCCAGACTCCGGTCATGACCTCGGCGCCGATCACCGCGGCGGCCGCCGGCACGTGGAAGCTGGGCGACCTGATGGTCAGCCGGATGGGCTTCGGCGCGATGCGGCTGACCGGTAGCACCGCCTTCGGCCTCGGCACGCCCAGCGACCGGGACCGGTCGGTCAGCGTGCTGCGCCGCGCGGTCGGGCTCGGCGTCAACCACATCGACACCGCCGCTTTCTACTTCTCGCCGCTGCGCTCGGCCAACGAGCTGATCAACACGGCGCTCGCGCCGTATCCCGATGCTCTGGTCATCGTCACCAAGGCCGGGCCGGGCCGGGATCCGTCCGGCGAGTGGCTGCCATGGGCCAGGCCGGATCAGCTGCGCGGCCAGGTCGAGGAGAACCTGCGCCAGCTCGGCCGCGACCACCTGGACGTGGTGAACCTGCGCAGCATGGGCGCGGACTCGATCGCCGAGCACTTCGGCGCGCTGGCCGACCTGTGTGACGCCGGGCTGATTCGCCACCTGGGCATCTCCAACGTCCGGGCCGAGCACCTCGCCGAGGCCCAGGCCATCGCTCCGGTGGTATGCGTGCAGAACCGGTACGGCATCGACACGCGGCGTCCGGACGCCGACGATGTGCTGCGCGCCTGCGGCCAGCAGGGCGTCGCGTTCGTGCCCTTCTTCGCGATCGCCGGCGAGGGCCGGGAGGCGGGCGCCGCAAGTACCGACAGCGACGAGATACTAGCCGTCGCGCGCGCCCGCGGCGCGACGCCCGCGCAGGTCCGGCTGGCCTGGACGCTGCAGCAGGGGCCGCACGTACTGGCCATCCCCGGCACCGGTAATCCGGACCATCTGACCGAGAACGTGGCGGCCGGAGCGCTGCGGCTCACCCCGGACGACATGTCCCGCCTCGACGCGATCCACCGGGCAGCAGGATGAGCGCCGGGAATGGTGCGCGCCGCCCTTCTGGTTGACCCGGGTGCACAGACTGATTGACCCGGGTATGCGCCTGCGGCCTCGGCGGCGGCGGCGGTCCACGTAGTCTGGTGAACGTTACGGAATGATGTGATTCCGGAGAGGGAGGTGTCACGCGTGCTTTCTGATTCCTACGGGCGGATTGCGACCGACCTCCGCGTCTCCCTGACCGACCGGTGCAACCTGCGCTGCACCTACTGCATGCCGGCCGAGGGCCTCGACTGGCTGCCCAAGCCGGAGCTGCTCACCGACGACGAGGTGGTGCGGCTCGTCGGCATCGGCGTCGAGCGGCTGGGCATCCGCGAGGTCCGCTTCACCGGCGGCGAGCCGCTGCTGCGCCGCGGGCTGGTCGGGATCGTCGAGCGGACGGCCGGGCTCGCGCCGCGGCCCGAGATCTCCCTCACCACCAACGGGATCGGGCTGGCGCGGCTGGCGGGGCCGCTGCGGCAGGCCGGGCTGGACCGGGTGAACGTGTCGCTGGACACGCTGCGGCCCGAGACGTTCCGCGAGCTGTCGCACCGGGAACGGCTCCCCGACGTGCTGGCCGGGCTGGCCGCCGCGGCGGCGGCAGGGCTGTCGCCGGTCAAGGTGAACGCCGTGCTGATGCGCGGGCTCAACTCCGGCGAGGCGCCGGAGCTGCTGCGGTTCTGCCTGGACCGGGATTACGAACTGCGCTTCATCGAGCAGATGCCGCTCGACGCCCAGCACGGCTGGCAGCGGGACAACATGGTGACCGCCGAGGAGATCCTCGCCGAGCTGTCCGCGGACTTCGTGCTCAAGCCCGATGACGCTGACCTGCGAGGCTCCGCGCCTGCCGAGTCGTTCCTGGTGGACGGGGGGCCGGCCCGGGTGGGCATCATCGGCTCGGTGACCCGCCCGTTCTGCGGTTCCTGCGACCGGGTCCGGCTGACCGCGGACGGCCAGGTGCGCAACTGCCTGTTCGCCCGGGCGGAGAGCGATCTGCGCGACGCGATGCGGGCCGGCGCTGACGACGCTGAGCTTGCCGAACGGTGGCGCCGCGCGGTGGCGTCGAAGCTGCCAGGCCATGGCATCGACGACCCGTCGTTCCTGCAGCCCGACCGCCCCATGTCGGCCATCGGCGGCTGAGCCTGGTGCACCGCCCGGATGGTCCCGCCGCATCCGACGCTGGCGCACCGGGCGAGGGCGGCCTGTCAACCGTTCGGGAAAATCCGCTCTTACCTTCGATGCGATCGTGCTGGCCGGCGGCCGCGCGTCGCGGCTGGGCGGCGCCGACAAGCCCGCGCTCGAGGTCGGCGGAGCCAGCCTGGTCGCGGCGGTGGTGTCGGCCGCGGCGGGTGCCGGGGCGCGGCGGGTGGTCGTGGTGGGGCCGGACCGGCCGGGGCTGGGGCTCACGGCGGCCGGCCTGCGCGTGGTGCGCGAGGATCCGCCGGGATCCGGGCCGGTGCCCGCGCTGCGCAGGGGCCTGGCCGAGATCAGCGCGCCGTGGGTCTTCGTGCTCGCTGCTGACCTGCCGTTTCTCCGGGCCGCGGACCTGGGTTCGCTGCTGGCGGCGGCCGGCTCGGCCGGGCCCGCCGCTGGCGCGGTCCTGGCCGATGACACGGGGCGGCCGCAGTGGCTGGCCGGGTGCTGGCAGACGGGCGTGCTGCGGCGGGCCGCCGACGGGTACCTGGGCGGCTCGCTGCACGGGCTGCTGCGTCCGCTGTCGCCGGTGCTTCTCGGGCCCGCGGCGGACCGGGCGGGACCCCCGCCCTGGCTGGACTGCGACACGGAGGATGATGTGCGTCTGGCGCGGGCCTGGTCAGGCGCTCCCGCACGGAGCGGGCCAGACGCGCCGCGATGAGCGCGGGAGGGGTGCGGCGATGAGCGCGGGAGGGGTGCGGTGATGAGTGCGCTGGACAGGTGGGTCGAGGTCGTGTGCTTCGAATTCAGCCTGCCGCCGGAATCGGTCGATGCCCGGCTCATCCTCGACATGGCCAGGGACGTGGCGCACGGGGTGGACAGGCCTGCCGCGCCGCTGACCGCTTACCTGCTCGGCCTCGCGGTCGCGCAGGGACATCCGCTCGAGGCCGCGGCGACGAAGATCAGCGAGCTCGCTGCGGGGTGGGACGATACTGCTGCGGACTAGCCCATCTCCGCAGGCAACGGGATACGTGAAGGACGCGCGGCGCGGCGGCTGAGCTCCAGCGGCACATTCCGCTGGTCACGGCCCACCGCTTGGCCCGATGATGAGCCCGAATTCCGGCCCAGGAAGGCTAGCTGGCCGGCGTGTCGTTTTCGAATGTATCAGCGAGCACTGATAGGATACGAATATCCGAGCGAGTTGATCCTTTGACGTGCCCGCATGTGGTAACAGCCCGGGAAGGGGGAGCGGTGGCAGCCGAGATTGCCGAGCCTGGCGAAGCGGGCTGGACGCCCGACTCCTTTGCTACCCGGCTGGACGCCGCGAGGGCGGCCGTCGCCGGCCTGGCCGGGGCAGCGGGCGAGCTGTCCGGCGTGGCGGACGAGGACGTCGCCGGGGTTATGAGCGAGCTGACCACTCGGGTCGGCCAGCTGGACGGCCTGCGGGTCGAGGTTGCCCGGACGGTCAGGCAGCGCGGCCTGTACCGGCTGCGCGGCGCGCGCAACGTGTGCGGGTGGCTGCGGGCGGACGCGCGGACCGCTGACGACGCGCTGAAGATTTCCCGGCTGGCCGCCATGGCTCCCGAGCTGCCGAGGATCACCGGGCTGCTCGCCGAGGGCTCAGTCAGCCTCGCGCAGGCCGGCGCCGCCGCCTGGCAGGTGTCGCACCTTCCGGACGTCCCGGCCAGGCCGGAGGAGGCGGAGGTTCCGGCGGGCGACGCCCCGGCCGCAGACGCGCCCGAGCCCGACGACGAGCTGTGGGCGGGGCTCTGGCGCGGCGGGGACGTGCACGCGGCCGCGGATCAGCTGTTCGCAGAGTTCATGCCCGGCATGGACGCCCACCAGCTGCGGGAACTCGGCGCCCATCTGTGCGATGCCGCGGATGCACAGGAGCGGGCGGGCGAGGATTACGACGACTTCACCAAGCGGGCGGTGCGCATCTCCCGCTCGCTGGGCGGCGCAGGAGAAGTCTCCGGGCGGCTGCACCCCGAGGCCGCCGAGCAGGTGATCGCCGCGTTCGAGGAACTGGGCGCACCGGCAGGCCCCGACGACCCGCGGACGAAGGCGCAGCGGTGGGCGGACGTGCTCACCTGGCTGGCCGGGCTCGCCGGGCATACGGTCGCTGACGGTCCCGGCGAGCCTGGGCGTCCTGGGGAGCCCGGCGGTCTGGAGGAGCCCGGCGCGGCCGGGGAGCCTGACGATGACCAGCCCGGCCCGGCCGAGGGACACGACCACGGCACCGCGGCCGGCCACGATCACGACAGCACGGCCGGCCCGGATCGCGACGGCACGGCCGGTCACGGCCACGATCGTCTGACCGGCAAGGTGCCACCCGGTTTGCGTCGTCCCCGCGTCATCGTCACGGTGCCGCTATCGACGCTGCTCGGGCGGCCGCTGGCGCCTGGTGCCGTGCTCGGGTCCGGTACCCCGATCACCGGCGAGGCGGCCCGCCGGCTCAGCTGCGACGCGGAAATCGTCCGGGTCATCACCGGCCTGGAGCCGGACGTGCCCGCGGGCCGGGGTGGCTACGCCGGGCTGGATGCGACCGCGCAGCTGACCGCCCTGCTGGCCGGCGCGATCGCCCAGCTGCCTCGCCCGCTGGGCGGTCCGTCAGCGGTGCTCGACATCGGGCGCAAGAGCCCGGGATGGACCCCGCGCCAGCGCGACGCTCTGTATGCACAGTACGGAGGCCGATGCGGCCGGCACGGCTGCGGCCGGCCCATCGACGTGATCCACCATGTGATCCACTGGATCGTCGGCGGCCTGACCTGCATAGTCAACGGCCTGCCGCTGTGTCTCTACGACCATTGGCTGGTCCACGAGGGCGGCTGGCGAGTCATCAGGGATCGCGGCGGCGGGTTCAGGTTCATCCCGCCGCCGCGTGGCTGGCGGCCCGGCACCATCTACCGGCACGGCAAACCGGTCACCGAGGCCCCCGCAGGCGGGGTCGAGCAGTAGCTCCTGCCGTTCCTCAGTTCCTCATCCCGTGCGCTGTGCGGGCGGCCCGGTGGATTCCTGGGTGGCCGACCCGGCAGGGTCTGGCGCGGCGGGTCCGGCGAAGTTCTGGGTGGCCTGCCGGGCGGGGTACTCCGGAATAGGCCCGGCATGGGCAGCTACAGGCCGCGACCGCCGGCGCGTGACGACGGCCAGGACGATCCCCACCGCCACCAGCAACCCGGCGATGATCACCACGAGCCTGGCCGCGCCGCCGGGTAGCGGGCCGTGAGTGCCGCCGCCAGGAAGCGAACCGCCGGGAAGCGACCCGACGGCCGTCACGGTGAACACCCGCACCGGGATTCGGGCCGGGCGTACTCCGCGCCGGGGCTCGTTGGTCCTCGTCACGGCCCCGTGAACGGTGAGCGCGCGCGCCGGGGCCCGGCCGCTCACCGCCCCGCTGATGGTGATCAGCCCGCTCAGGCCTCCCGCCAGGCTTCCCTCACATCGCAGTTTCGGCACCGTGCAAATCCAGCCGCTCAGGCTGCCGGTGCCCGCGAGCCGGGTCACGGTCAGGCCCTTCGGTGGCCGCAGCGTGACGACGGTGCCGTAAGCGGTCATCGCTCCCGCGGCATTGGCCACCGTCACCTCGGCGGCGAAGGCGCGCCGCCCGCCCGCCGCAGCCGAGCCGCCTGCGCCCGCCGCAGCCGAGCCGCCTGCGCCCGCCGCAGCCGAGCCGCCTGCGCCCGCCGCAGCTGAGCCGCCCCCGCGGCGCCCTGAGCTCCGGCGGCCGCCGGACAGGGTCAGCCTGCTGATTCCGAAGCTCCACCTGTCCCAGGTCCGGGCGCTGCCGCACGGCCGGCCGACGATCGCGGCGCCCGGAACGTCGGCGCCCCCCTGCGGGTAGGCGCATACCCCCGAGGCCGGATTCCTGATCACGTTCGTGCCGCCGCTGAACGTCCACGCCTGGCTCCGCGCGCCGGCGCACTGCCCGCTGAAGCTCAGGAACAGCGAGGCACCCTGCTGTCCCGGCGGTGCGGTGCCGCCGTTCTGCAGGCAGTACCCGTTCCCGTTCATGACGACGCCGTTGCCGGTGAAAGTCCAGAGCTGACCCTGGACGGCGGCGTTGCATGACTCCAGGCTGACCGAGGAACCGTTGCCTTCCGCCTGCCAGCACAAGCCGAAGTGCCCGAGCGGGCTGATGAGCGCCGGCCCGACCGGGGGGCCGCCGTGCTGGCGGCCGTGCTGGCCGCCGTACTGGCCGCCGTGCTGGCCGCCGTGCTGGCCGGACGAAGCGTGCGCGCTGCTCGCGGGCGCGATGACGGTCAGTGCCATCGCGACCGAAGCGGTGAGTGCCGCGCGCAACCTGGTCCACGCGGGCTGATCGGGCAAGGCTCCCCCAGCAGAGAGGACTACGTTACGTGACCAGAAGGTTACAGCTTTGCCTGGCGGGCGGGAGCATTTCCTGCCGGAACGGCTGCAGGGTGCGCCAGAGCTACCAGGCCGGCCAAGATCATCCCGAATGCGACCTAGGCAGGCCATGCCGATACATCAACGTTGTCTATGGGTGAGGAAGCGTATTGGCATTGGACCTATGAGCACTCCGCTCCGTAGATTGGACTCATCCGCGACAGGCTGGACGCGTTCTGCCCGGCAGGGCGTGTCCGCGATCCATGTCAAGGGGGAGTCATGACGACCGCCGCTCCGGCAGCTGCCACCGCAGCACATGCCACCGCAGCACGTGCCACCGCAGCACGTGCCAGCGCAGCGGCCCTTTCCCGTGTCGTGCGTGCAGTGCGCGCCGCAGTCCGCGAGGGCGGCGACTGGCAGCAGACTGCCGGTCTGGTCGCCGAGCAGCTCCGCCTGAACCTGCCGGGCCCAGAGATCCTCACCGATGCCCAGCGCACCGGCGACCCGGCCGGATACCTCAGTCACCTGCTGCACGCCGAGCCGGACGGGTCGTTCTCCGTCGTCGCCATGGTCTGGCTTCCCGGCCAGGTCACGCCGGTACATGATCATGTCACCTGGTGCGTATTCGGCGTGCTGCAGGGCGCCGAATACGAGGAGCTCTTCGCGCTCGCCGACGGCGGGCGCCGCCTCGTGCGCACGGGCAGCGCGGAGAACACGACCGGGCAGGTGAGCGGCTTCGCCCCGCCCGGTGACATCCACCGGGTCCGTAATACCGGGAGCGGCGTGACGATATCGCTGCATGTCTACGGCGCGGACATCTCCCGGCTCGGCTGCAGCATCCGCCGCGAATACGACCTGCCGATCGGCTGAGCGCACCCACCCGCCAGGAGCCACCCGCCTGACCGCCTGACCGGCGGCCGACGGCGCGCCGACGCCCCTCGCAGAGCTCCGCCGCGCACATCCCTCAGCGCAGAGCTCCGCCGCGCACATCCCTCAGCGCAGAGCTCCGCCGCGCACATCCCTTCATCGCCGCATGGGCTTGCGCTCGGAACACTATCGATATATCTTTGAGCTTACTAGAAACTATGCGAGGTATCGGAGAAGTCATAGACGGAGAAGTCATAGGCTCCCGCCCCCCGCGAGAGACACAGGAGAGTACAGACATGCATGAGGAAGACGACTGGCCCCGCCGAGGCGGCGGCCGACGGAGAAGCCGGTTCACGGAGCCCGTTCCCGGACCGGAGCCCATGGAAGAGCATGGCGGACACTGGGGTCCGCCGCGGCGCCGCGCGGGAGGCCCGCCGGGCTTCATGCGGCACGGGCCGGGGTTCGGGGGCCCGCGGTTCTGGATGGGGGACGAGCCCCCGCGCCGGCCCCGGGTGAAGCGCGGGGACGTGCGCGCCGCGGCACTGGCCCTGCTCGCGGAGGAGCCGCGGAACGGTTACCAGATCATCCAGGAGATAGCCGCGCGCAGCGGCGGGGCGTGGCAGCCAAGCCCGGGCTCGGTTTACCCGGCCCTCCAGCAACTGGAGGACGAGGGCCTGATCCGTGCCGAGAGCATGGAAGGCGGCCGCAAGGGCTTCACCGTCACCGACGAGGGGCGCTCGTACATGACCGAGCACGCCGACGAGGTGAACGCGCCGTGGGAGATCGTCGCCGGCCGAGAGCACGGATCGGTCCGGGAGATGCGTTCCCTCATCGGCCAGGTTGCGATGGCGGCCATGCAGGTGACTAACGCGGGCTCCGAGGCGCAGATTGCGCAGGCGCAGCGCATCCTCAAGGACACCCGCAGGAACCTCTACCGGATTCTCGCCGCCGAGGAGGACGGGGAGGAAGCCAGCCAGGCCGAGCCGGGCAGCAGCGCCGGCGACGCCGCGGGTGAGCGCGGTTAGGCCCGAAATCTCGAAACAGGGAGGCAGCCGGAGTGACGGCAGAGAAGACAGCCGATGTCCGCCCGGCGCCTGGCGCGCCGGGCGGCCGCGCGCCGGGCGGCGCCGCATCGTCAGGGCAGGCTGCGGTCCGCGTGCGCGGCCTGACCAAGCGGTATGGCGAGATCGAGGCCGTGAGCGGCATTGATCTCGAGGTCATGCCGGGGGAGACCTTCGGCTTCCTCGGGCCGAACGGGGCAGGCAAGTCCACCACCATCAAGATCTTGTGCACGCTCGCCGCTCCGACCTCAGGGACCGCCACCGTCGCGGGTCACGACGTCACGACCGAGAGGGACGCCGTCCGGCGGAGCATCGGCCTGGTCTTCCAGGACACCACGCTCGACACCTATCTCACCGGAGCGCAGAACCTGCAGTTCCACGCGGATCTGTATGCGGTACCGAAGAAGGCCGTCGCGCCCCGGATGCGCCAGGTGCTCGAGATGGTGGGCCTCTGGGACCGGCGCGACAGCCTGGTGAGCACGTACTCGGGCGGCATGCAGCGCAGGCTGGAGATCGCCCGCGGCCTGCTGCACGCTCCCCGGGTGCTGTTCCTGGACGAGCCGACGGTGGGCCTTGACCCGCAGACGCGGTCGTCCATCTGGGAGTACATCAACGACCTGAAGGGCCGCGAGAACATCACGATTTTCCTGACCACGCACTACATGGACGAGGCCGAGCACTGCGACCGGATCGCGATCATCGACCACGGCAAGATCGTGGCGATCGACACCCCGGAGGCGCTCAAGGCCAGCGTCGGCGAGGACCGGGTGCAGATCCACACCGCCGACGACGCGGCCGCGATCGAGGCGCTCGAGGCCACCTTTGGCATCAGCGCCGCCGTGCACGACGGTGCCGTCACGTTCCCGGTCGCGTCCGGCGAGCAGTTCGTGCCCCGGTTGTTCGCCGAGCTCACCGTGCCGATCCAGTCCGTCAGCGTGTCGAGGCCCTCGCTCGACGACGTGTTCATGTCATACACCGGCAAGACCATCCGCGACGCGGAGGCCACCGGCACTGACCACATGCGCACCATGGTCAATGCCTTCCGGAGGAGAAGGTGATGAACATGGCAACCCAGGTCAGTGCGTCATCCACCGATGCGGACGGCAGAGATCTCAGCGAGACCATCCGCGTCCTGGTACCCGAGCGGAAAATTCGCCAGGATCTGCGGGCGGCCGGGATCGTCTGGCGGCGTGAGCTCATCAGGTTCCGCAGCGACCGGCTCCGCGCCGTCACCGGTCTCATCCAGCCGGTGCTTTTCCTCTTCGTGCTGGGTGCCGGGCTGTCCTCGCTGGCCAGCCGCGGCTTGCCGTCCGGCGTGGACTTCAAGACCTTCATTTACCCGGGCGTGCTCGCTATGTCGGTGCTATTCACCGCCATCTTCTCGGCCGCCTCGATCGTGTGGGACCGCGAGTTCGGTTTCCTGCGGGAGATGCTTGTCGCCCCGGTTAGCCGGGCCGCGCTCGTCATTGGCAAATGCCTCGGCGGCGCGACCGTGGCAACCTTCCAGGGCATTGTGATCCTGATTCTCGCCGGGCTCGCCCACGTGCCCTACTCGCCGGTGCTGATCCTCACTCTCATCGGCGAACTGCTGTTGCTGTCGTTCACCCTGACCGCGTTCGGCGTGATGATGGCGGCGCGCATCAAGCAAATCCAGGCCTTCATGGCGCTGACCCAGATGCTGGTGATGCCGCTGTTCTTCCTGTCGGGCGCGCTGTATCCGCTGAACGGGCTGCCGGCCTGGCTGGCGGTGCTTACCAGGTTCGACCCGCTGACCTACATCGTGGACCCGATGCGGCGCGCGGTGTTCGGCCACCTGACCATCAGCCCGCAGGCCGAGCATGCGCTCGCTCCAGGCGTCACGTGGGCAGGCTGGGTGGTCCCGCTGGGGGTGTCGCTGGGGCTGGTGGCGGTGATGGGGCTGGGCATGCTGGCGGTGGCTATCGCGGAGTTCCGCAAGACCGATTGAGCCCCCGAACGCGCTCAGCTTCAGCCCGCTCGGTTTGCGACTGTGGGCTGGTGCTTTACCGTCCGGAGTGGGCCGGGGACAGCCGCGAGCGGGGCCGGGGACAGCCGCTCGCTTCGCCGGCTGTCGGCTGGCGCCGAACGCCGGGCTGCGCGAGTGGCCGTCCCCGGCTTCGACAGGCGGAACGGAAAGGGCAACCACTGAGTCTGTTATCCGAGGTGGAGCAGTGACCGGTGCGCCCGCCAGCCGACCGACGGGCACAGGTGTGCCGGACTGAGCCCAGGACTGCGCTGCGAGCGCCCAGGGGGGCTAGAGGGCACAGGTGTGTCGGACTGCGTCCAGCCCCGCGGTGCAAGCGCCAGGGGGCTAGAGGGCACAGGTGTGTCGGGGGTTAAGTCCAGCCATCCGGCATAGAGCGACCAGGGGGTCCGGGGGGGTCCCCCCGGAAAAGCGCTGCGAGCCACCGGCGAGAGGGGCCGAAAGGCCCCCGAGCATAGAGCGACCAGGGGGGTCCGGGGGGGGTCCCCCCGGAAAAGGACTGCGAGCCACCGGCGAGGGGCCGTAAGGCCCCGAGCATAGAGCGACGCCGGGTGGCTACGGGGGCAAACCACCCGGCGTCGCATTCATCGGCGTTCCGACGGGGGCCCGGAACGCCGGCAGTGGTGCTCCGACGGGGGACCAGAGCACCGGCAGCCATGTTACACGGAACCCCCCCCTTGTGTGTCAAGACCTCGCTACAAGCCCATCTCGGTCTGGACAGGTCCGGGATCTCGGGGAGATCGCTGTTACCTGTCCGTTATTGCGTTCCGTGGTCATCGGGAACGTCCAGGTGCGGGGCTGGCACACCGTCACGTCCGGTAGTGGCGTACCAACCACTGGTGGCTGAACGTGACCGCGGATCAGAAGGGCCTGAGTACCGGTCTGGCAGGTTGGGCTCATAGTGCCGCAGGCCCTTGGTGCTACTTGGCTCGCGCCCGCCATTAGCAAATACCACCGCAAAATAGGGGATTACGATGGCGCCGACGGCCGGTATCCCGGCGAACCATCCCGCATGCTCAACGAAGAGGACGATCGCGACCACGAAGCACGCAACGCGGATTCCCATCATCATCAGGTATCTGCGCTCACGGAAAGCGATGTCCTCGGACTTCGCCGGCTTCGCGTCCGTAACCAGCGCGACGTCCTGCTGGCTCGCCCGGTGCACCATCCTCACGTCCCCACGGTATGCCTGGTAACAGAAAGCGTCCATGCCAGCCTGGGTTGGTACGCCCAAAAATTCTTCAGGACTGCGGCGTGTCCGCGACCGCCACCCCGTCCAGCTCGGAAATCCGGGCGGCACCGGCCAGCGCCATGGCCTGCGCGAGATCGGCGGTCAGGCCAGTCAGCAGGTCGCGGACGCAGCCCGCCCCTCCGCATGCCAGCGCCCACAGCACGGGCCGGCCGATGAATGCCGCACGCGCGCCGAGCGCCAGGGCGGCGAGGATGTCCTCGCCGCTGCGCAGCCCGCCGTCCACGTACACCTGGCAGCGCGGCGTGTCGCGCAGTGCCGCAACGACGGCGGGCAGCGCGCGGGCGGAGGTGACGGCGCCATCGAGCTGCCGCCCGCCGTGGTTGGAGACGATGACCCCCGCCGCCCCGTGCCCGGCGCAGGCGAGCGCGTCGTCGGCGCGGAGCACGCCCTTGACGATCACCGGCAGCCCGCCGCTCAGCTCGCCGATCCAGCCCACGTCGGCAAAGGTGACGTCGGCGGCCTGCTCGGCGCCGCCGAGGTCCGCGTCCAGGCCGATGTTGGCCCGGAAGTCCTTCTCGGTCACGATGCTGTCGCCTCGGTTGAGCCGCTTGCGGCCCACCACCGGGGTATCACCGGTGAGCACGATGGCCGCGGCACCGGCAGCGGCGGCCCGCCGGACCAGCCGGGCGGTGAGCCCGCGATCGCGCATAACGTACGCCTGGAACCACCACGTGCCGCCGGCCGCTGCCGTGACGGCGGCACAGTCCTCGATCCGGCGCGAGCTCCGGGTGGACAGCACGTAGAGCGCGCCCGCGGCGGCTGCGCCGGCGGCGGTGGCGAGCTCGCCGTCGGGATGCGCGAGCCCGTGGAAGGCGGTGGGCGCCACGCAGACCGGGGTGGCGAGCGCTGCCGCGGTTACCTCGGCGCCGGTGTCAACGCGGGACACGTCGCGCAGCACGCGGGGGAGCAGCGGCACCCGCCGCCATGACTTCTCGCTGGCACGCAGCGTCTGCTCGCGGCCCGAGCCGCCCGCGTAGTAGTCGTAGACCGCGGCCGGCAGCGACCGCCGCGCCTGCCGTTCCAGCGCCCGCACGTTCACGCTCACCCGGTCATCCTGCCCGAGCGCGGTGCCCGGGGGACGGACGGGTAAGGTACGGCCGCGCGGGAACCGACCACCTTTGGAGGAGACATGTCAGACCGCACCTACCGGGTGACCGAGATCGTCGGCACCTCGCCGGAAGGCATCGAGCAGGCCATCCGCAACGGCCTCAACCGCGCCGGGCAGACGCTGCGCCACCTGGACTGGTTCGAGATGACGCAGGTCCGCGGCCAGATCGTGGACGGCGAGATCGGCCACTTCCAGGTGGGGCTCAAGGTCGGGTTCAGGCTCGAAGACTCCTGAGCCAGCCCGGCGAGGCCGGCGCCGCGGATCCAGAAACCACAACGCCGCACATCCCGGCGCCGGAAGCGGCAAAGTCGCTGGTGGACCCGGCCAGGGAGGCCGCAAGCCTGCCATCGCTCGGTTTGAGCTGACTAGTCCCGGGCACCTGGAAGTGTCGGTGCTTTACCCAAAGCACCACTCCGAGGAGGACGCCATGGTGGCAGGGTCGGCGCGGCGGCGAAGGGTGAGCGCGCGCGGTGCCACGCGGAACGCCCGCAAGAGCACGTTCATGTCGGTGCTGGCCCGGGCGGGCCTCGCCGCGCGCGGGGTGCTCTACATCCTCATCGGCGTCATCGCGGTCCAGATCGCGTTCGGCTCGTCGAGCCAGAAGGCCGAAAGCACCGGCGCAGTCCGGCTGGTGGCCAAGACGCCCTTCGGGTCGGTCCTGCTCTGGCTGCTGGCGATCGGGTTCGCGGGGCTGACGCTCTGGCGGCTGTCGGAGGCAATCTGGGGCGCCCCCGGGCCGGACGGGCACAAGCCGGCGAAGCGGCTCGCTGCCGCAGCCCGGGCCGTCCTCTACGGGTTCGTCACGTTCGGCATCCTGAAGTACGCGCTCGGCCTCGGCGCGCCGTCGTCCAGCAACACGCAGTCCCAGGACCTGACCGCCAAGGCCCTGCAGCTTCCCGGCGGGCAGGTCCTGGTGGGCATCGCGGGGATTGCCATCGTGGCCGTCGGACTCTATATCGCCTACGAGGCCTGGAAGAAGAAGTTCCTGCGCCAGCTGCGGATGGCCTCGGCGTCGCCAGCCACGCGGAAGACCGTGCAGCGGCTGGGCCAGGCCGGCGGCATCGCGCGCGGCACGGTCTTCGCCACCGCGGGGATCTTCCTGGTCGTCGCGGCGGTAGACGCCAACCCGGGGCAGGCGAAGGGGATCGACTCCGCGCTGCGCTCGCTCGCGCACACCCCCCTGGGCCCGTGGCTGCTGGTGCTCGTGGCGCTGGGCCTGGTGACGTTCGGCGTCTTTTCCCTGTGCATGGCGCGCTGGCTCGACGTGTGAGGCCGGCCCGGCGAACCGTCAGCTGGCCTGGCTCACCGAGGACATGTTGAAGCCCTCGACGCGGGCGGGCGGCATGGCGACCCTGGTGAAGTAGTCGCTCCACTCCCGCGGCAGCGCGGGCTCGGTGAGGCCCACCTCGGACAGGCGGCCGAGCATCCCCACCGGGCTCTCGTTGAACCTGAAGTTGTTCACCTCGGCGGTGACCTCGCCGTTCTCCACCAGGTAGACGCCGTCCCTGGTGAGCCCGGTGAGCAGCAGCGTCTGCGGGTCAACCTCGCGGATGTACCACAGGCAGGTCAGCAGCAGGCCGCGCTGCGTCTTCGCCACCATGTCATCGATCGAAGGCGCCTCGCCCGCCGCCGACTCGAAGATCAGGTTGTCGATCTCCGGGGTCACCGGCAGGCCGGACAGCTGGGCCGAGTACCGGGTCTGCCGGAGGGCGGCCAGGGTGCCGTCGTGGATCCAGTCGCTCGGGTGCAGCGCCAGCCCGTTGTCGAAGACAGAGGAGTCGCGGCTGGACGCGTGCGCGATCACGAACGGCGCGCACTCGAGGCCCGGGGCGGCCGGATCGCCGCGCAGGTTGACCGGGAGCTCGGTCAGCCGCTCGCCCACCCGGGTGCCGCCGCCGGGCTTGCTGAACACGGTCCGCCCGTCGAGCGCGTCCCTCGCCCCGGCGGACCAGTACATATAGGTGAGCAGGTCGGCCATGGCGCCGGGCGGCAGCAGTGTCTCGTACCGGCCGGCCGGTAGCTCGACCCGGCGGCTGCCCCAGCTGAGCCGCTGCGCCAGGCTCGCCTCCAGCGCCAGGACGTCCACGTCGGTGAAGTCGCGGCTGGCCACCCCGGCCCAGGCGGAGCTGCTCAGGTCCGCGGACTTCGCGTTCAGCTCGACCTTGCCGGACGGCTGGTCGTGGCGCAGCCGCAGGCCGGCCGACGTGCCGAGGAACGTGCAGGACAGGTCGTGCTCGGCGTAGCCGTACAGCTTCTGTTCACGTCCCGCCGCCGCGTCGAACGCGTGACCGAGCGCCGGGGTAAAGCCGCGGAAAACGCCGATCTCGGTAGTGCGGACCGGGTCGTCCCAGCCCGCGGCGGCCCCGTCCGGCCCGAACGCCTCCGGGCTGCCCGGCGTCAGCAGCGGCTGGGCGTCCTCGGCCGGTGAGCTCTGCTCGGCCGCGTGCTCGGCGGCCCGGACGACGTCGCCGATCTGGTCGTCCCGCGCTCCTGACCTGGACACCACGCCGACCTTCGCCTTGTCGCCCTCCCGCTTGATCGCGATGACGGTCAGGTGGCGGGACCGCGACACCCCGTTGGTGGTGAGCGTGTTGCCTGCCCAGCGCAGGTTGGCCGAGGAGGTCTCGTCGGCGATGACGACGCAGTCGTCGCAGCGGGCCGCCGCGAGCGCCCGCTCCACGCTGCGCTGCGGGGAGTACCCCTGGTCGCCGGTCATGCTGCCTCCTCGGCGGTGTTGAGGATCCGGATGCCGCGCATGAGCACGGCCGGGCAGCCGTGGCTGACCGGCGCGACCTGGCTGGGCTGGCCCTTGCCGCAGTTCATCGCGCCGCCGAGCACGTACGTCTGCGGGCCGCCCACCGCCTCCATGGAGTTCCAGAAGTCCGTGGTGACCGCCTGGTAGGCGACGTCCCGGAGCTGGCCGGCCAGCCGGCCGCTTTCGATCTTGTAGAACCGCTGGCCGGTGAACTGGAAGTTGTACCGCTGCATGTCGATCGACCAGCTCTTGTCGCCGGCGATGTAGATGCCGTGTTCTACCCCGGCGATCAGCTCGTCCACCGACGGGCCGCCCTCGGCCGGGGCCAGCGACACGTTCGCCATCCGCTGCAGTGGCATGTGGCCGGGCGAGTCGGCGAACGCGCAGCCGTTGGACCGGCCGAACCCGGTGCGCCGGGCGATCCGCCGGTCCAGCTGGTACCCGGTGAGCACGCCGCCGGCGATCAGGTCCCAGGACTGCGCGGCCACGCCCTCGTCGTCGTAGCCGACGGTGGCGAGCCCGTGCTCCGCGGTGCGGTCGCCGGTGACGTGCATGATCGGTGAGCCGTACTGGAGGCTGCCCAGCTTGTCCGGGGTGGCGAACGAGGTGCCGGCGTAGGCCGCCTCGTAGCCGAGCGCCCGGTCCAGCTCGGTGGCGTGGCCGATCGACTCGTGGATGACCAGCCAGAGGTTGGACGGCTCGATCACCAGGTCGTACCGGCCGGCCTGCACCGAGGGCGCGGCCACTTTCTCGGCGAGCAGGCCGGGCAGCCGGGCCAGCTCGGCGTCGAAGTCCCAGCCGGTGCCGGTCAGGTACTCATAGCCGCGGCCGGCCGGCGGGGCCAGCGTGCGCATGGTCTCGAACCTGCCGTCCGGGCTGACCGCGACCGCGGTGAGGCCGGGGTTGACCCGCACGCGCTGCTGGACGGCGGTTGTCACGCCGTCGCAGTAGAACTTGCACTCCTTGACCGCGTGCAGCCCGGCGTCCACGTGATCGATCCCGTCGTGCCCGAGCAGATCCCGGCTCCACTGCCCCAGCAGGGCGATCTTGTCCGAGACGCTGACGTCGAACGGGTCGGTCAGGTACGACGAGACCCAGGTGACCTCGCCGTGTCCCGGCTCGTCGGCCAGCTCGATCCGCTCCGCCGTGATCGGCGCGGCCACCCTGGCCACGTCGACCGCCTGTTCCGCGGCGCGCGCGGCGGCCTCCGGGGTGAGATCCACGGCCGCGGCGAACCCCCAGGTCCCGTCCACGACCACCCGCACCGCGAGGCCGAGGGTGTCGGTGTCCAGCAGGGTCTCCAGCTGGCCGTCGGACAGCCGGATGCGCTGCCCGCGCAGCAGCTCGGCCCGGAAATCGGCGTGCTGGGCACCGAGGCTGGCCGCCCGCTGCAGCGCGGCGGCGGCGAGCTCGCGTAGCGGCAGGGCCGCGAACTCCGGATCGATCCGGTCTCCCGCCGCGGTATCTGTGCTTTGATCCACGCAGGCAACCTATCCCACGCCGGCGCCGGGTACGCTCGCCAGGATGCCTACCGCGGAGGTGCGCCGAGCAGTGAGCCGATCCGTTCTGGTGACCGGCGGCAACCGGGGAATCGGGCTGGCCATCGCCCGCCGGCGCGGCCGGCGGCGACCAGGTCACGGTCACGTCCCGCTCCGGTGAGCCGGTTGACGGACTCAGTGTGGTCCGCTGCGACGTGACCGACGCGGCCTCGGTGGACGCGGCCTTCGGCCAGGTCGAGAAGAAGCAGGGACCGGTCGAGGTGCTCGTGTCGAACGCCGGCGTGACCCGCGACCAGCTGCTCGCGCTGATGAAGGAAGAGGACTTCGCCGCCGTCGTCGACACCAACCTCACCGGCGCCTACCGGGTGTCCAAGCGGGCGGTGCGCGGCATGATGCGGCAGCGCCGCGGGCGCCTCATCTTCGTGTCCTCGGTCGTCGGCCTGCTCGGCTCCGCCGGCCAGGCCAACTACGCGGCGGCCAAGGCCGGGCTGGTGGGGCTCGCCAGGTCGCTCGCCCGCGAGCTCGCCCCGCGCAACATCACGGCCAACGTCGTCGCGCCCGGCTTCGTGGACACCGACATGACGGCGGCGCTGTCGGCGGAGCAGAAGGCGAAGATCCTGGACCGGGTGCCGCTCGCCCGCTATGCCACCCCCGACGAGGTCGCCGGCGTGGTCGCGTTCCTGGCCGGCGACGACGCCGCCTATGTCACCGGGGCCGTGATCCCGGTGGACGGCGGCCTCGGCATGGGCCACTAAGGGCCCAGGAAAGGACAGCGATGGGAATCCTCGACGGCAAGCGGATCCTGGTCACCGGCGTGCTCACGGACTCCTCGATCGCCTTCCACGTGGCGCGGATCGCGCAGGAGCAGGGAGCGACCGTGATCCTCACCGGGTTCGGGCGGCTCACCCTGGTCGAGCGGATCGCCAAGCGGCTGCCCGACCCGCCGCCGGTGATCGAGCTGGACGTGACCGACTACGATCACCTCGACTCGCTGGCCGGCCGGGTGCGCGAGCACACCGACCGCCTCGACGGGGTCGTGCACGCGATCGCCAACGCACCGCAGGGCGCGCTCGGCGGCAATTTCCTCAGCGCGGGCTGGGACGAAGTCGCCGCCGCGCTGCAGGTGTCCACGTACTCGCTGAAGGCACTGGCCGTGGCGGCGCTGCCGCTGATGGACGGCGGCGGAATCCATCGTGGGCCTCGACTTCGACGCCAGCGTGGCCTGGCCGGGCTACGACTGGATGGGCGTGGCCAAGGCCGGGCTGGAGTCCTGCGCCCGGTACCTGGCCCGCGACCTGGGCGGTCACCGGATCCGGGTCAACCTGGTGGCGGCCGGCCCGCTGCGCACGATGGCCGCGAAGAGCATCCCGGGATTCGAGCAGTTCGAGCCGTTCTGGAAGGAACGCGCGCCGCTCGGCTGGGACATCACCGACCACGGCCCGGCCGCGCAAGCCTGCGTCGCGCTGCTCTCCGACTGGTTCCCCGCGACCACCGGCGAGATCATCCACGTCAACGGCGGCGTGCACGCGATGGGCGCCTAGAAAATCCCTTCTCCCGAACGGTGGCAGGCGCAGGCCACGAGCTCGATCGCCGACCCCGCACGGGTGGCTGCCCGGGCACACCGGCGAGCCGTCAGCGCAGCAGTCCGGCCAGCCGGGTCTGCCGCGGCCGCTCGCCGATGGTCCGGACTGCCCGAGCCAGCGCCGGCCCAGCCCCGTGCACCACCGACAGGTGCCGCTGCGCCCGGGTCAGCGCGGTGTACACGAGCGGCCGGGACAGCATCCCGGTCGCCTCGGCCGGGAAGACCGCGACCACGGCCGGCCACTCCGACCCCTGGGCTCGGTGCACGGTCATCGCCCAGCCGTGCCGCAGGTCGCTGAGCAGCTTGAACGGAACGATGACCGGTCCCGTGGTGAACGCGACGATGAGCCCCTCGTCGGCAAGCGCGTCAACGGTGCCGACTTCACCGTTGGCGAAGCCGTCGTCGATGTGATTGGCGATCGCCACCACCCGGTCGCCGGGATCGAACCCGCTGTGCGCGCCCGGTCCCGGGTTGAGCCGCGCCTTGAGCGCGCGGTTCAGCTCGATGGTCCCGGCCGCGCCCTTGTGCACCGGGGTGACGACCTGGACGTCGGCAGCGGGGATCCCTAGGACGCGAGGGATCGAGTCGGTGACGAGCTGGCTGACCCGGAGCGCCGCCTGCTGGCTGCCGCGGACCGGCACGACAACGGCCTCGTGCTCGGCCGAGCCGGGCCCGGTGGTGGCGACCGGCGGGAGCTCGCCGCCGCGGACCGCCGTGGCCAGGCGGGCGATCACGCCGCCCTCGCGCTGCCGGTACAGCGTGGTCAGCATGGTGACCGGCACGGCACCCGAATCGATGATGTCGGCCAGCACCCGGCCGGGGCCGATCGAGGGCAGCTGCGCCGGATCGCCGACCAGCAGGAGCCTGGTGCCGTCCGCGCACGCCTCGACCAGCGCGGCGGCGAGCTCGGCGTCCAGCATCGAGGACTCGTCCACCACCACCAGGTCGGCGTCCACCGGCCATTCCTCGCCGCGGGCGAACACCCAGGCGGTCTCGCTCGCTCCGCTGCCGCCGGCGGACTCGCCCCGGCTGCGGCCCTGCGCCCCGAGCAGCCGGTGCAGCGTGGTCGCCAGCGCGCCGGCCAGTTCCTCCAGCCGCTTGGCGGCGCGGCCGGTGGGGGCGGCGAGGGCGACCCGCAGGCCCCGCTGGGCCGCCAGCGCCACGACGGCGGCGACGGTGCGGCTCTTGCCGGTGCCCGGACCGCCGGCGAGTACGCACACGCCATGGCTGGCCACGGCCGCGACCGCACCGCGCTGAGCCGCATCCAGCTCGATAGCGTGGCCCGCCGCGTCGCTCATGCCGGCGCTCGCCAGCGCAGCCCGGGCGGCCGCCGCGTCGGCCTCGTCACTCCCGGCGCCGGCGCCATCGCGGCCGCCGGCCTCGGGGCCGCCTGGATCCGGGCCCTCGAGTGGTTCCGCCGTCGCGGACAACCTGGCCAGCCCCTCCGCGATGGCCTCCTCCGCCAGCGCGTAACGGGTAAGGGCGAGCAGCCCCCCGCCAGCGCTGTCATCCACCGCTGGGGCCGCGGCACCGTTGTGCGCCAGGCCCTGGGCAGCGCCGTCCGCCAGAGCCCCGGCACCCTCGCCCGCCAGAGCCCCGGCACCGTCGCCCGCCAGAGCCCCGGCATCGTCGCCCGCCAGAGCCCCGGCATCGTCGCCCGCCAGAGCCCCGGCATCGTCGCCGGCCGGCGGTTCGTCCTCCTCGAACGGCAGCACGCCGCCGTCGTCAACGGCGGCGGCGACCGCCGCGGCCGGGTCGTCGATGCGGAACCTGCCGACCGCTCGCATGATCACGTCGGCGGGCACCGCGGTGTGGCCGTCCCGTGCGGCGCGGGTCAGCAGGTGCGCGACGAGCGCCCGGCCGCGCCGCGGGTCCTGCGGCAGCGCCCGATCGCCGAGCAGCTTGCGGGCGAACCAGTCGGCCTGGTCGGGCCGGATCTGGGGCAGCGAGAGCAGCAGCCAGGGATCCTCGCGGAGCCGGCTGGCCGCGGCCTTGCCGAGGTAGCCGACGGCCGGCCCCGCGTACCTCGCGGGCACCCGGCAGGACACCAGGATCTCGGCCGCCTCGTAGGCCGGCAGCGCGTCCTCGAACGCGGCCGCGAGCCGCTGTGCGCGCTTCGGCCCGATGCCCTCGAGCTTCTGCAGCCGCGCCGCGCTGACGTGCTCGGGCCCGGTGATTCCCGCCTCCGCCAGCCGCCCGGCCAGGGCCCGGCCGAGGCCGGGCCACAGGCCGGCCGCGCAGAACTCGCCGAAGACCTGGTCGGACTCGGCAGCCGCCGGCTCCGCGTCTGCGATGGACATGGCGGCCAGCCTACGACCCGTGACGCGGATATGGCTGGCTGCAATGCCGCGCGGCGCACCGGTCATCGCGGTCAGCGGGCCGGCCGGGCGGTGATGCCTGGCGGGCAGCGCCAGAGGCGCGGCTGGCGACGCCAGATATGGCATGTGCGGCGCCCGGCGGGGGACAATAACGTCATGGCGGGAACCGCCGACGGCCCCGAGCACCCCCAGCGTCCGGTCCGTGCCTCCGACGCCGAGCGCGAGGAGGCCGTCGCCCGGCTGAAAGCGGCGGTCGCGGCGGGCCAGCTGTCCCAGGACACGTTCGTCGGCCGGGTGGAGGCCGCGCTCGGCGCCCGCGACCGGCGCGAGCTGGCCGAGCTGTTCACCGACCTCGCGGTGCCCGGCCGGCAGCGGGGGGCGGCCTGGAGCGGCCTGGCCGGACTGGCCGGGATGGCCCCGAGACTGGCGGCTGCCGTCGCGCCGGTGAAGGAGGCCGTGATCACCTCGGCGCGATGGGTGTCCGCGACGTGCCGGGCCGGCCCGCCGGGGCTGATCTTCCCGGCCGGCACCCAGTTCCAGTTCACGATCGGCCGTGACCCGGACTGCGACCTGGTGATCGCGGATCTCACGGTGTCCAGGCAGCACGCCGGCCTCTACCGCTACCTGCGCGGGTGGCTGCTGACCGACCTCGGCTCCACCAACGGCACCAGGCTGAACGGCTGGCGGGTCCGCGAGCCGGTGCCGGTGTGCCCGGGGGACCAGGTCAGCTTCGGCGCGGTCACGTTCGTGTTCCGGGAAGGCGCGGCTTCGCCCGCCTGGTGAACCGGAGGGCTATGCCCTGCCAAGGTCATCCCGGGTGGGCCGGACCCCGTAGAGTCGGGGTCGTGACGTTGGTCCTTCTTGTGCGGCACGGCCTGACGGCGGTCACCGGCTCGGTGCTGTCCGGCTGGACGCCCGGCGTGAGCCTGGACGACCGCGGCACCAGGCAGGCGGAGACGCTGGCGACCAGGCTCGCGCCGGTACCGCTGGACGCGATCGTCACGAGCCCGCTCGACCGGTGCGCCGAGACGGCGGCCGCGATCGCGGCGAGCCGCCCCGCGACGCCGTTCCACCGCGACGAGCGGCTCGGTGAGTGCAAGTACGGCGACTGGACCGGCCAGCCGCTGCGACAGCTGGCCAAGGAACCGCTGTGGCGGGTGGTGCAGCAGCATCCGAGCGCGGTGCGCTTCCCCGGGCCGGGCGGCGAGTCCATGCTCGACATGCAGCACCGGGCCGTCTCCGCCGTCCGGAGCTGGAACGCGACGCTGGGCCGCGACGCCTGCTATCTCATCTGCTCGCACGGTGACGTGATCAAGGCGATCGTGACCGATGCCCTTGGCCTGCATCTTGACCAGTGCCAGCGCATCCAGGCCGACCCGTGCTCGCTCACCGTGATCAGGTACACGCCGCTGCGCCCGTTCCTCGTCCGGATGAACGACACCGGCGGTGACGTGGCGGGACTCATCCGCGGCAAGGACAGCAGGCCGGGCCGGCGGGCGGAGAGCGACGGAGTCGTCGGCGGCGGAGCGGGCCAGGGCGTGACAGCCGCGGGCGCGCGCGATGCGATAACAGCGGACGCGCAAGGATAGGGATCATGCCGTTCTACATGTACGACCCGCCGCAGAGGTTCGTGGCAGGGGCGGTCGGCCAGCCGGGTGAGCGAACCTTCTACCTGCAGGCGACCGACGGCAGCAGGGTCACCAGCGTCTCGCTGGAGAAATTCCAGGTGACCCAGCTTGCCGAGCGGCTGGATGAGCTGCTCGACGAGGTGCTCAGGCGCACCGGGGGACCGGCCTCCGGGCCGGCCCCGCCACCCGCCGATGACGGCCCGCTGGATCTTCCGCTGATGGAGGAGTTCCGGGTCGGCGCCATCGCGCTGGCCTGGGACGGCGAGACCGACCGGGTCGTGATCGAGGCGCAGGAGGAATCCGAGTCACCGGTGGAGCCGCTGGCCGAGGAGATTCCCGCCGACGGCCCCGCGGTACTGCGGGTGCGGCTCACGCCGGAGGCTGCCAGGGCCTTTGCCCAGCGTGCGCTCAGGATCGTCGCGCAGGGCCTGCCGCCGTGCCCGCTCTGCGGGCTGCCGCTCGACGCCGCGGGCCACGTGTGCCCGAGGCAAAACGGGTACCGGGCGGGTCATGACTGAGCCGTCCACGGGGGCCGGCAAGGGGCGGACAGGCGGCGGGCGCAAGCGAGCCGAGAGCAGGAAGCGCGAGGGCGGCACAGAGCCAGTGCAGCCGCGGCAGCCCGCCGCCGGGATCAGCGAGGACCGCGCGCTCGACCTGCTCGCGCGCGGAACGCTCGAGGTGGAGGGAAGGCTGATGGTGGCGTCGAACGCCACCCTCTACTGCACGGTCCGCGACGACCAGGACGAGGCCTCGTGCGTGTACAAGCCGGTGGCGGGGGAGCGGCCGCTGTGGGACTTCCCGACCGGAACCCTGGCAGGCCGCGAGGTGGCGGCGTACGCCGTGTCCCGCGCCGCGGGCTGGGACGTGGTGCCGCCCACCGTGATGCGGGACGGGCCGTTCGGCCCCGGCATGTGCCAGCTGTGGATCGACTCCGACCCCGAGGTGGACATCATCGCGCTGTCCCGCCGCGCCGACCACGCCGCGCTGCGCCAGATGGCGGTGTTCGACGCCGTGGTGAACAACGCCGACCGCAAGATCGGCCACCTGCTGCCCGACTGCACCGGCCATCTGTACGGCTGTGACCACGGCGTCTGCTTCGCCGAGGAGTACAAGCTGCGCACCGTGCTCTGGCAGTGGCGCGGCCGGCGGCTGCCCGAGCGCGCCGTGGCGGCCCTGCGCAGGCTGGAGACCGCCCTCGGCGACGACCTGGCCGGCGAGCTGTCCCGCCTGCTGACCAGCGACGAGGTCGATGCCACCAGGCGCAGGGTCGAGTTGCTGCTGCAGCACCGGGTGCACCCTTACCCGCCGGAGGGGTGGCCGGCCATGCCCTGGCCGCCCTACTAGCCGATCAGCCGGTGTGGCCAGGTTCAGCCGGTGCTGGCCCGCGCGGGCAGCGCGGTAACCCGGCGGTCCGGCTAGCGGCCGCCGGGCGCGGCCGGCCCGCCGCCGCGGCCGCCCGGGTTGCCCCGGCGCCTCAGGTACCGCTCGAACTCGCGGGCGATCGCGTCGCCGCTCGCCTCGGGCAGGTCGGTCGCGTCCTGCGACTCTTCCAGGGTGCGCACGTAGTCCGCGACCTCGCTGTCCTGCTGGGCGAGCTCGTCAACGCCCCGTTCCCAGGCCCGCGCCTTCTCGCCGAGGTCGGCGAGCGGCAGGGCCACGTCGAGCACGTCTTCCACGCCGCGCAGCAGCGCAAGCGTGGCCTTGGGGCTCGGCGGCTGCGCCACGTAATGCGGCACCGACGCCCACAGCGAGACCGCGGGGATCCCGGCGTCGGCCAGCGCGTGCGCGAGCACGCCGACGATCCCCGTCGGGCCCTTGTAGTTGACGGGCGAGGCGCTCAGCTCGGCGGCCAGCTTGGGATCGGAGGCGGCCGCCGAAACCGGCACCGGCCGGGTGTGCGGGGAATCCGCGAGCAGCGCCCCGAGCAGCACGACGAGTTCCACCCCCAGCTCGGCGAACGAGGCCACGAGCTCCTCGCTGAATGCCCGCCAGCGCATGTTGGGCTCGATGCCGTGCACGAGCACGATGTCGCGGTTGAACCCCTCGGGCTTGGCCACCGAGAACCGCGTTGTCGGCCAGACCAGGCGCTCGGTGCGCCCCTCTGACATCTCCACCACCGGCCGGGTCACCTGGAAGTCGTAGAAATCCTCCGGGTCCATCGCCGCGATAGGCGTGGCGTCCCACTCGATGCCCAGGTGGCTGATCACGCCGCTGGCGGCCTCACCCGCGTCGTTCCAGCCCTCGAAGGCGGCAACCAGTATCGGTGCGGTGAGCTTTCCCACGCCGTTGAGCTTGATCACTCACCACCTCCTCCCCGGCCGGTTCCGCGGGACCCGTCAACCGGGACTCTTCCAGATTACGTGGTCAACCATGATCACTGGGTGACCAGCCCGGGTCGCGCCGCCTTGTCCGGAGGGCCGCCCGCGACCGGCACTACAATAGGCGGACAATGAGCGAAACTGTGCCGCCGCTGCTCCATGCCATGGCCGGGCGGGTAGTGGTTGCCGACGGGGCGATGGGCACCATGCTGCAGGCCAGCGGGGCCGTGCCCGACGACTTCCTCGGGCACGAGGGCTGCAACGAGATACTGAACGAGACCAGGCCGGACATCGTCAGATCGGTACACGACCGGTATCTCGCCGTAGGCGTGGACTGCGTTACCACCAATTCGTTCGGCGCCAATCTCGGCAACCTCGGCGAGTACGGGATCACCAGCAAGATCGGTGAGCTGTCGGAGGCTGCCGCCCGCATCGCCCGGCAGGCAGCCGACGATGCGGCGTCCGCCGACCATCCCCGCTGGGTCCTCGGCTCGGTCGGCCCGGGAACCAAGCTGCCCACCCTCGGGCACGTCGCCTTCACCGAGCTGCGCGACACCTACCAGCAGAACGCGGCGGGCCTGATCCGCGGCGGCGCCGACGCGATCATCGTGGAGACCTGCCAGGACCTGCTGCAGGCGAAGGCGGCCGTAGTGGGCGCCAGGCGTGCCATCACCGCCGCCGGCGCCTGCCTGCCGCTCATCGTGCAGGTGACGATCGAGACCACCGGCGCCATGCTGCTCGGCAGCGAGATCGGCGCCGCGCTGACCGCACTCGAGCCGCTCGGCGTGGACGTCATCGGGCTGAACTGCGCCACCGGGCCGGGCGAGATGAGCGAGCACCTGCGCTACCTGTCCCGGCACTCCCGGGTCCCGCTGTCCTGCATGCCGAACGCCGGCCTGCCCGAGCTCACCTCCGACGGCGCCTACTACCCGCTGACCCCCGAGCAGCTGGCCGCCGCCCACGACAGCTTCACCGCCGAGTTCGGCCTTGCCCTGGTCGGCGGGTGCTGCGGGACCACGCCCGAGCACATGGCGGCCGTGGTGGAGCGCATCGGTGGCCGGGCCGTGGCCAGGCGGCGGCCGCGGCCCGAGGCCGGCGTCGCGTCGCTGTACCAGCACGTGCCGTTCCGGCAGGACACGGCGTTCCTCGCGATCGGCGAGCGAACCAACGCGAACGGGTCGAAGGCGTTCCGCGAGGCGATGGCGGCGGGGCGTCTCGACGACTGCGTGGAGATCGCGCGCCAGCAGACCAGGGACGGCGCGCACCTGCTCGACCTGTGCGTGGACTACGTCGGCAGGGACGGCGTCGCCGACATGAAGGAGATCGCGGGCCGCCTGGCCACCGCGGCCACGCTGCCCATCGTGCTCGACTCGACCGAGCCGGAGGTGATCACGGCCGGGCTCGAACAGCTCGGCGGCAGGGCAGTGGTCAACTCGGTCAACTACGAGGACGGCGACGGGCCAGGCTCGCGGATCGCCCGGATGATGCCGCTGGTCAAGGAGCACGGAGCCGCCGTCATCGCGCTCACCATCGACGAGAACGGGCAGGCCCGCACCGCGGACTGGAAGGTGGCCGTGGCCACCCGGCTGATCGAGGATCTGACCGGCAACTGGGGGATGCAGACCTCCGACATCATCGTGGACTGCCTGACCTTCCCGATCGCGACCGGGCAGGAGGAGACCCGCAGGGACGCGATCGAGACGATCGAGGCGATCCGCGAGGTCAAGCGGCGCTACCCGGACGTGCAGACGACGCTGGGAGTCTCCAACGTCTCCTTCGGGCTGAACCCGGCCGCCAGGGCCGTGCTGAACTCGGTCTTCCTCGACGAGTGCGTGCGGGCCGGCCTCGACTCCGCGATCGTGCACGCGTCGCGGATCATGCCGATCGCCCGGATACCGGACGAGCAGCTGCAGACCGCGCTCGACCTCGTCTACGACCGGCGGCACGACGGGTACGACCCGCTGACCAAGCTGCTCGATCTGTTCGAGGGGGTGGACGCGGCCGCGGTCAAGGCCGGCCGCGCGGCGGAGCTCCTCGGCCTGCCGCTGTGGGAGCGGCTGAAGCGGCGGATTATCGACGGCGAGCGGGTGGACCTGGAGGCGGACCTGGACGAGGCGCTGGCCAGCAGGCCGGCGCTGGAGATCGTCAACGACGTGCTGCTCGACGGGATGAAGACGGTCGGCGAGAGGTTCGCCTCCGGCCAGATGCAGCTGCCGTTCGTGCTCCAGTCCGCCGAGGTGATGAAGACCTCCGTCGCCTACCTCGAGCCGCACATGGAGCGGACCGACGACGCGGGCAAGGGCACCATCGTGCTCGCGACGGTCCGCGGCGACGTGCACGACATCGGCAAGAACCTGGTCAACATCATCCTGTCCAACAACGGCTACGACGTCGTGAACATCGGGATCAAGCAGCCGATCTCGTCGATCGTGGCCGCGGCGGAGGACCATAACGCCGACGTGATCGGCATGTCCGGCCTGCTGGTCAAGTCCACCGTGATCATGCGCGACAACCTCCAGGAGCTGAACTCGCGCGGCCAGGCCGGCCGGTGGCCGGTGCTGCTCGGCGGCGCGGCACTGACCCGTTCCTACGTGGAACAGGACCTGGCCTCGCTGTTCGAGGGCGAGGTGCGCTACGCCCGCGACGCGTTCGAGGGGCTGCGGCTGATGGACGCGTGCATGGCGGTCAAGCGGGGCGAGTCCGGCGCGGCGCTGCCGGCGCTGCGGCAGCGCCGGGTGGCGCACCAGGCCCCCGGCGCACGGCTGGCGGTCACCGCAGCGGATGAGATGCCGGCGCGTTCGGAAGTAAGAATCGATAATCCGGTACCGGTGCCGCCGTTCTGGGGGGACCGGATCATCAAGGGGATACCGCTCGCGGACTACGCGGCCTACCTGGACGAGCGTGCCACGTTCATGGGGCAGTGGGGGCTCAAGGCATCCAGGGGAGCCGGGCCGTCCTACGACGAGCTGGTCGAGACCGAGGGCCGGCCACGGCTGCGGATGTGGCTGGAACGGCTGCGGACCGAGGGCATGCTCGAGGCGGCCGTCGTGTACGGCTACTTCCCGTGCGTGAGCGAGGGGAACGACCTCGTGGTCCTGGACGATTCCGGCGCCGAGCGCGAGCGGTTCGGGTTCCCGCGGCAGCGGCGGGACCGGCACCTGTGCCTGGCGGACTTCTTCCGGCCGCGCGAGTCCGGCGAGACGGATGTGGTGGCGTTCCAGCTCGTCACCGTCGGGGCGAAGATCAGCGCGGCGGCGGCCGAGCTGTTCGCCAAGAACGCCTACCGCGAGTATGCCGAGCTGCACGGGCTGTCGGTGCAGCTCACCGAAGCGCTGGCCGAGTTCTGGCACCGGCGGATCCGGTCGGAGATCGGCTTCGGCTCCGAGGACCCCGACAGCCTGGATGACTTCTTCAAGCTCGGGTACCGGGGCGCGCGCTTCTCCTTCGGCTACGCCGCCTGCCCGGACCTGGAAGAACGGGCCAAGATCATGCGGCTGCTGGCGCCGGAGCGGATCGGGGTGGAGCTGTCCGAGGGGTACCAGCTCACTCCGGAGCAGGCGACGGATGCCCTGGTCGTCCACCACCCCGAGGCGAAATACTTCAGCGTCTGATGGCAGCAGCCCTTGAGGCAGTCATGTTCGACATGGACGGGCTGCTCGTGGACACCGAGCCGCTCTGGTTCGAGGTCGAGTGCGAGGTAATGGCCCGTCTCGGCGGCGACTGGAGCCCGGCCGACCAGGCCAAGCTGGTCGGCGGATCGCTCGAGGCGACCCTTGACTACCTGCTCTCCAAGGCCGCCAGCCCGGTGTCCCGGGAGCGGCTGGCCCGCTGGCTGCTGGACGGGATGGTCACGCGGCTGGCCCGTTCGCCGGTGCGGCTGCGGCCGGGGGCGCTCGGCCTGCTCGCCGAGGTGACCGCGGCCGGGATACCGAACGCGCTCGTGACCTCGTCGGAGCGGGTGATCATGGATGCCGTGTTCCGGGCGACGTCGCTGCGCTTCGCGGTGACGGTGTGCGCGGAGGACGTCACCCGGATCAAGCCGGACCCCGAGCCGTACCTGCTCGGCAGCAAGCTGCTCGCCGCCGACCCGGGCCGCTGCGTCGTGCTCGAGGACTCGCCGAACGGGGTGGCAGCCGCGGAAGCCGCGGGCTGCCAGGTGATCGCGGTGCCGAACGTGGCGCCGGTACCGCCCGCGCCCGGCCGGATGATCGTGGCGTCGCTGGCCGAGCTGAGCCTCGCCCGGCTGCGCGAGATCGTCGCCGGCGCCAGCTGAGCTCGCCGCCGGCGTCAGCTGAGGTCGCCGCCGGCGTCAGCTGATGCCGCGGTCGCGCAGGATCTTCTCGATCTCCCTGAAGTCGTCGTCGTCCTCGCCGGCGCTGGCGACGGTGCCGGAGCGGGCGGCGATGGCCTGCCCCTTGCGCGCGGGGGCTGCCTTGGCGCCGCCGTCCTTCGGCTTGCCGTCCGCCTTGCCGTTCCCGGGCTTGGCGTCCTTGCCGGGACGGTTGCGGCGCAGCATGCCGGAGACGACGAAGGCCACGAACGCGAACCCGACGACCGCTATCCCGGCCCACTTCTCCGGCGAGAAGATGAACGACGTGGCGAAGCCGCCGATGGCGGTGCCCATCTTCCAGATCATCTCGATAGCGCCGGTCAGGTAGGCGGCCAGCGGCAGCAGCGACCACGCCACGCCGCGCAGGCCGGCCGCGAAGCCGCGCCGGCGGAAGACGAACCAGCTCGCGACGAGGCCGAGGCCGGTCAGCCCGCCGCATAGCGGAAGCCAGGCGATCTGGCTATAAGTTGAACATTTAACTGCCCCTTGTCCGCGTGCCCTGATTTCATGGTCGCACACTCCGCCGGTGCGGCCCCTAGCGACCAGTTAAGTACTATCGCGAATTGAAATCAAGCGCTTGGCGAGCACTCGCGCGGCGCTGCCGACCTTACGCGGGAACCCGCATGCAAGATGGCATGCTCAGAGCCGGGTGATCTCGACCGTGACGTCGAGCGCGACGCTCGGCGCCCCGTGATAGATGCCCTTCAGCGGCGGCACGTCAGCGTAGTCACGGCCACGGGCGACCACCACGTGCCGCTCCCCGACGGGCGCCAGGTTGGTCGGGTCGCACGGCACCCACTCACCGGTCCAGAACTCGATCCACGCGTGACTCTGCCCGGCCACCGCATGGCCGGGTTCGGCCGCCGGGTCAAAGTGCAGGTACCCGGAGACGTAGCGGGCGGGCAGCCCCGCCTCGCGCAGCAGGGCGACAGTGAGATGGGCGATGTCCTGGCAGACTCCCTGCCCCTTCTCCCATGCCTCCTGGGCGCTCGTCTGCACCTCCGTGGCGCCCGGCACGTAGGAGACGCGGTCGCGCAGCCACCCGGCGATCTCCGCCGCGGCTTCCAGCGGATCCGCCCCGCTGACCCGCCCGGCCGCCGCGGCGGCGAGCTCGCTGTCCACGGTGGTGCGGGGCGTGGCCGCGAGGAACTCGAGCAGTGACCCCTGCTGGGCCTGTTCGCGCAGCTCGCCCCAGGGCAGCGGCCGTGACGGCACCGGCGGCGGGCCGGTCTCGACCGTGGCATGGGCGATCACGGTCAGTTCCTCGTGCGGTTCCTGGATGTCGAACGAGCTGACCGTTGTCCCCCAGTAGTCCTGGTAGGTCCAGATCGGCGCGGGAGTTCCGAGCGACATCCGGGACCCCAGGACGGTCTGGGCGGGCAGCGTGAGCGGCGTCATCCTCGCCTCGTTGTAGGACGCGCGCGCGGCCCCCGCGTAGCTGACCCTGGTGGTGTGCAGGATCTCCAGGCGCCAGCCCATGCTCAGCCCTCCTGCACCCAGGTGACCGGTGCGGCGTACTGGAAGTAGCGCTTGGTGATCGCGTCGCTCGCCTGCCCGCAGGTTTCCTGCAGCGCGCCGATCAGCTCGGGAAGCTGGTCGGCCAGGCCCTTCGGGTCGGCGTACTCCAGCCTGGTCCGCAGGTACCCGATGGGCCGTCGCGCCGGGTTGGCGTCCCCGGCCCGTTCCGGGCCGGGGTCCAGCGCGGTGAGACATTCTTCGGCGGTCGACAGCGCGTGCATCACCGAGCGCGGGAACAGCCTGTCGAGCAGCAGGAACTCGGTGACCCGCTGCGGCTCGCTGGCCCACCCGTGGGTGCGGATGAAGGACTCGTGCGCGCCGGCGGCGAGCAGCAGCATCGACGAGCCGAGCTCGTGCGGTTCCGCCGACAGGTGCGCGAGCAGCAGCCGTGCCGTCATGTCAACCCGCTCGAGGCTGCGGCCGAGCACCAGGAACCGCCAGGCGTCGTCGTGGCTCATCGTCGAGTCGGCGAGCCCGAAGAACAGCGCGGCACGCTCGCTGACGAACCGGAGGTAGACGTGCGCGCCGAGGCGGTCCGCGGACCGCCGCTGCGCGGCCAGCCCGTTCCAGGTGATGTTGAGGCACTCCCACATCTCGCTCGACACCACGCCGCGCACGCCCCGCGCGCCCGCGCGCGCGGCCAGCACGGCACCGGTCACGGCGCTGGGGCTCTTCGCGTCATAGGCCAGCTTGAACAGCGCCAGCCCGATGTCCGCCCGCTGGTCGTCGGGCGACGGGACGCCGAGGATCGCCAGCAGCGAGCGGCAGTCGGCATCCTCGTCGGCGTGCGGGTTCTCCAGCATCCGGTGGGTGTAGACGTCGATGATGCGCGCGGTGTCGTCGGCGCGCTCGATGTAACGCCCCGTCCAGTACAGGCCCTCCGCGATCCGGCTCAGCAGCCCGGTGTTCATTGCTCGTGGCCCCGCATGGGCCCGCTCTGCCTTTCGGCGGCGAGGCTGCCGGGCATACTGGGCGGCGGCAGCTGCGGGGCCGCGCGCGCGGACCGCCCGGCACGGCCGTGCCCCGAGGACGGCGGCCCGCGGTCGGCGTCCAGCACCCAGGTGTCCTTCGACCCGCCGCCCTGGCTGGAATTGACCACGAGCGCGCCCTCGGGCAGTGCCACCCGGGTGAGACCGCCGGGCAGCAGCCAGACGTCGTTCCCGTCGTTGACGGCAAAGGGCCGCAGGTCGATGTGCCGGGGCGCGAGCCGCTCGTCGATGAGCACCGGCGAGGTGGACAGCGCGACCGTGCGCTGCGCGATCCAGCCGCGCGGCTCGGCGGCGACCGTGCCGTGCAGCTCGGCGAGCGTCCGCTCGTCGGCCATCGGCCCGATCACGATGCCGACGCCACCCGCGCCGTTCACCGGCTTCAGCACGAACCGGTCGAGCTCGGCGAGGACCCAGGAGCAGATGTCCGGGTCGTCCAGCCGGTAGGATTCCACGTTCCCGAGCAGCGGCTCCTCGCTCAGGTAGTAGCGGATCAGGTCCGGGACGTAGGTGTAGAGCAGCTTGTCGTCTGCGATCCCGTTGCCGACCGCGTTGGCGATGGCCACGTTGCCGTCCCGCGCGGCATTGATGATTCCCGGGCAGCCGATTGCGGAGTCCTGCCTGAAGTGCAGCGGGTCGAGATACTGATCGTCGATCCGCCGGTAGATCACGTCCACCTGGCGGCGGCCCTGGGTGGTGTGCATGTAGACCCGGTTGCCCGAGCAGAACAGGTCGCGCCCCTCGACCAGCTCCACGCCCATCAGCCGGGCGAGCAGCGTGTGCTCGAAGTAGGCGGCGTTGTACATGCCGGGGGTGAGCACGACCACGACCGGGTCGTCGGCCCGGGACGGGGCGGCGGCCCGCAGCGCGGCGAGCAGCCGGACCGGGTACTCATCGACCGGGTTCACCCGCTGCTCGGCGAACAGCGTGGGAAACGTGTTGGTCATCGCGCGCCGGTTCTCGATGACGTAGCTGACCCCGGACGGGATCCGCACGTTGTCCTCGAGCACGCGGAACGTCCCGTTCTCGTCCCTGATCAGGTCGATGCCCGCGACGTGCACGCGGACGCCGTTGGGCGGGACCAGGCCGGCTGCCTCGCGGCAGAACCCGGCGGAGGTGAAAACCGCCCGCCAGGGCACGACGCCGTCGGCCAGCACCTGGCGCCGGGAGTAGACATCGGCGAGGAACGCCTCGAGCGCGAGGACGCGCTGCCGGACGCCGCGGACGAGCAGGTCCCACTCGACCGCGTCGATCACCCTCGGCACCAGGTCAAGCGGGAACGGCCGCTCCTCGCCGCCGAGGTCGAAGGTCACCCCCCGGTCGGTGAACACCCGGGCGAGCTGGTCCGCGCGGAAGCGCAGCTCCGCCGGATCCATCGGCTGCAGTGCCGCGATCAGGCCGTCGTAGGCGGGCCGCGGCTGCCCCGGCCCGGAGAACATCTCGTCCCAGGCCTCTGCGGGCTGGTATCCGTCGAAGATGTCCGCCACTCCCGCAGCGTAATGGGAATGTGTTCCGCCGTCATTACGTCTGATGACGCGGACGTTTCGCCCCTGTTTCGCGTCGTTCGCGAACGAGGCACTATCCGGCGACGGGATCGGCGGGAGCGGGCACCGGCGAGGCCAGCACGGCGTCCTCCGCCGCGGGGGCGGGCTCGGGCACGGTGACGTCGCCTGCGGGGGCGGGCAGCGGCGGCGGCGTCCCGCCGAACGCCGGGCAGATCGGCTTGTGCGCGCACCACTCGCACACCCGGCTCCGCCTCGGCCGCCAGTCGCCCGAGGCCCGGGCTCGCTCGATGGCCCGCCAGAGCGCCTCGATCTTCCGCTCGGTCGCGCGCAGGTCGGCCTCGTCGGGCTGGTACCTGAGGGTCTCCCCGTTACCCAGGTACATGAGCTGCAGCAGCCTGGGCACCTCGCCGCGGATCAGCCAGAGCACGAGGGCGTAGAACTTCATCTGAAACAGGGCGCGGGCCTCGAACTCCTCGCGCGGCGCGGTCCCGGTCTTGTAGTCGACGATCCGGACCGCGCCGCCCGCCGCCACGTCCAGCCGGTCGACGTAACCGCGCAGCCGCAGCCCCGAGCCCAGCGTGGTCTCCACGTACAGCTCGCGCTCGGCCGGCTCGATCCGCCTCGGGTCCTCCATCGTGAAGTAGCGGTCGAGCATCGCGGTCACTTCGGCCGTCCAGGCGTCGCGGCCGGGCTCATCGGCGAACAGCGCGGCGAGCTCGGGAGACTCCCCGACCAGCCGGTCCCATTCCGGCCCGAGCAGCGAGCGGGCGGCCTGCGGGGTGCGCTCCGCGGCGGGCCGGTCGAACAGCCGCTCGAGCACGGCGTGCACCAGCGTGCCGCGGGCGGCCGCGGGGCTCGGCGGCTCGGGCAGCCGGTCGATGACCCGGAACCGGTAGAGCAGCGGGCAGGTCATGAAGTCGCCCGCTCGCGACGGGGAGATCGCCGGCGCCCGCGGCTGCTCGCCCTCGCCCGCCGCCTGGCCGCTGTCCAGGCGTGACGGGTGTTCCGGCGCTGTCTGCGGATAGCTCACGAGAGGGAGCGTAAGGTAGGCCACCGACAACCGCGCTGCTTTGCCTGACCCCGCCGTACCCAGGGCTGCGCCTCGGCCCCGGCCGGCCGGTCTTCACGTAACATCGTAACTGTGGCAGGAATGACGCCCGAACGGCCCGCTCCGCAGCGTGACCCGCAGCCAGGGATCGTGATCGCGCGCCCCTTCGGGATCCCGGTGTACATCTCGCCGTACTGGTTCCTCATCGCCGGCCTGTTCATCCTGCTCTACGCGAACAGCCTGGAACAGTCCGTGAGCGGCAACCTGCGCTACGCGGTGTCGGCGGCCTTCGTCGTGCTGCTGTACGCGTCCGTGCTCGTGCACGAGCTGAGCCACTGCGTGGTCGCGCGGGCGTTCGCGCTGCCCGTCCGCAGGATCCTGCTGTACCCGCTCGGCGGGTTCTCCGAGATCGAGAAGGAGGCGCCGACCCCGGCCAGGGAGTTCCTCGTCTCCGCGGCCGGCCCGGCTGTCTCGCTCGTCCTCGCGGCCGCCGGGTACGGGCTGAGCAGGCTGGTCCCGGCGGGGACGGCGCACGTGCTCGTCGTCCAGCTGGTGTGGGCCAACCTGCTGGTCGGGCTGTTCAACCTGCTGCCGGGCCTGCCGCTGGACGGCGGCCGGATGCTCCGCGCGGGAATCTGGAAGGTCACCCGCCGCCCGGGCACCGCCACCCTGGGCGCGGCCTGGGCCGGCCGTGTCCTCGCCGCCGCGCTGCTGATCGTGCCGTTCGTGCTGTTCGCCAGGAACAGCAATTCCAACGCGGTATTCGACACCGCCTGGCTGGCGGTGATCGCCGCGTTCATGTGGCTCGGCGCCGGCCAGGCGATCAGGGTCACCAAGGTCCGCGAGCGGCTGCCCGGCCTGCAGGCGCGGCTGCTCGCCCGGCGGGCCATCCCGATCCAGGCCAGCCTGCCGCTCGCCGAGGCGATCAGGCGCGCCGACGCGGCCCACGCCCGCGCGCTGGTGGTGGTGGACCACGAGGACAAGCCGATCGCGATCGTGAACGAGTCAGCGGTGATGGCCACCCCGCCGCAGCGCAGGCCATGGATCGAGGCGGGCTCGCTGGCCCGGAGCCTGGACGAGAGCCTGGTGCTTCCCGCCGACCTGTCCGGGATGGCCCTGCTCGAGGCGGTCCGCAAGTCACCTGCCTCCGAGTACCTCCTGGTGGAGCCTTCCGGCAAGGTGTTCGGCGTGCTCGCCGCCCAGGATCTCGATCACGCGTTCGCCGGCAGCTGACGGCCGCGCCGCCGCACGCGGCTACCCTGACGACGTGAACCGTCAGGGCCGCGGCCCCCTCCGCGCCGGAGACCTGGTCCAGCTGACCGACCCTAAGGGCCGCAAGCACCTGGTCACCCTGGCCGACGGCCAGGCCTTCCACACCCACCGCGGGTCGCTGGCGCACGACGAGCTGATCGGCCAGCCCGACGGCAGCGTGGTGAAGTCCTCCGGCGGCACGCCCTATGTGGCGCTGCGGCCGCTGCTGGCCGATTTCACCCTGGGCATGGGCCGCGGGGCGGCCGTCGTCTACCCGAAGGACGCCGCGCACATCGTGGCGTTCGCCGACATTTTTCCCGGCGCGCGGGTGATCGAGGCCGGCGCGGGCTCGGGCGCGCTGTCCTGCTGGCTGCTGCGCGCGGTGGGCGACGGCGGGCTGGTCGCCTCCTACGAGCGCAGGCCCGACTTCGCGGAGGTCGCCAGGAGGAACGTCGAGAGGTTCTTCGGCGGCCGCCACCCGGCCTGGCAGCTGACGATCGGCGACCTGGCCGATGCCGAGACCGGCGGGGAACCCTTCGACCGGGTCGTGCTGGACATGCTTGCCCCGTGGGAGTTCACCGGAGCCGCCGAGAAGCTGCTCATCCCCGGCGGTCTGGTCTGCTGCTACGTGGCGACCACCACGCAGCTGTCGCGGATCACCGAGTCGCTGCGGGGCCAGGGCTGCTTCGACGAGCCGGCGGCCTGGGAGTCGCTGCTCCGGGGCTGGCACGTGGACGGCCTCGCGGTCCGGCCCGAGCACCGGATGGTCGGGCACACCGGATTCCTCGTCACCGCGCGCAGGCTCGCCGACGGCGTGACGCCGCCGCCCAGGCGCCGCCGCCCGGCCAAGGGAGCGCAGAGCGCGGAGACCCAGGACACAGCGGTGCCGGACGCCGGCGCACGGGACGCGGAGGCCAGCCATGCCTGACCCGGCGGTCACAGATTCGTCCGGAGCGTTTCCGTATCGTGACGCGGGAATGACAACACAAGGGGCGTGCGAGGTTACGACTGTCCCCCGGATAGGTAGGGTCTACATGAGTGAGCTCCTGGAAGGGGGTGAAGGACGTGGCCGCCCGAGATGAGGGTGCGGGCGGCGCGCGGCACGATGACGAGGTCAATGGCCTCACGACGCAGATCTCCTTCCTCGAGGAGGAGGTCGCCGCGCTCCGCCGCAGACTGTCCGATTCGCCGCGCCATGTCCGGCTGCTCGAGGAGCGGCTGCGCGAGGCCGAGGCCAGTATCGCAACCGTGACCGGCCAGAACGAGCGGCTGGCCGGAACGCTACGGGAGGCGCGCGACCAGATCGTCGCCCTCAAGGAGGAGGTTAACAGGCTGGCCCAGCCGCCGTCCGCGTTCGGCGTCTTCCTCAGCCTCGCCGACGACGGCGCCGCGGACGTGTTCACCGGCGGCCGCAAGATGCGCGTCAACGTCAGCCCGGCAGTCGACCTCGACCTGCTGAAGCCCGGCCAGGAGGTCGTGCTCAACGAGGCGCTGAACGTGGTCATCGCGCAGGGCTACGAGACGGCCGGCGAGGTCGTCATGCTCAAGGAGATCCTCGAAGACGGCGAGCGCGCCCTGGTGATCGCGCACGCCGACGAGGAGCGGGTCGTGCGGCTGGCCGAGCCGCTGCGCAACGCCACGCTGCGCGCCGGCGACTCGCTGCTGCTGGAGCCGCGCTCTGGCTATGTCTACGAGCGCATCCCCAAGGCCGAGGTCGAGGAACTGATCCTGGAGGAAGTGCCCGACCTCACCTACTCCGACATCGGCGGCCTGGCCTCGCAGATCGAGCAGATCCGGGACGCGATCGAGCTTCCCTACCTGCACGCCGACCTGTTCAAGGAGCACCGGCTGCGGCCGCCGAAGGGCGTCCTGCTGTACGGGCCGCCAGGCTGCGGCAAGACCCTGATCGCCAAGGCCGTCGCGAACTCCCTCGCCAAGCAGGTCGCCGCGAGGTCGGCGGCCGCGGCTGCCAACGCCGCCGCGGACGGCGGCTCCCAGAACGGCGAGACGGCGGGGACCCCTGGCGCCAGCGCGAAGGAAGGCAAGAGCTTCTTCCTGAACATCAAGGGCCCGGAGCTGCTGAACAAGTACGTGGGCGAGACCGAGCGGCACATCAGGCTGGTCTTCCAGCGGGCCAGGGAAAAGGCCAGCGAGGGCATGCCGGTGATCGTGTTCTTCGACGAGATGGACTCGATCTTCCGCACCCGGGGTTCCGGGGTGTCGAGCGACGTGGAGAACACGATCGTTCCGCAGCTGCTGAGCGAGATCGACGGCGTTGAAGGCCTGGAGAACGTGATAGTGATCGGCGCCTCCAACCGGGAGGACATGATCGACCCGGCCATCCTGCGTCCCGGCAGGCTGGACGTGAAGATCAAGATCGAGAGGCCGGACGCGGAAGCGGCCAAGGACATCTTCTCGAAGTACGTGCTGACCGAGCTGCCGCTGCACCCGGACGACCTGACCGAGCACGGCGGCTCGCGGGGCGCGGCCGTGGAGGCGATGATCCAGCGCGTCGTGGAGCGCATGTACACCGAGACGGAGGACAACCGGTTCCTCGAGGTGACCTACGCCAACGGCGACAAGGAGGTCCTGTACTTCAAGGACTTCAACTCCGGCGCCATGATCGAGAACATCGTGGCCAGGGCCAAGAAAATGGCGATCAAGGAATTCCTCGAGACCGGGCAGAAGGGTCTCCGTGTCGCGCACCTGCTCGCGTCCTGTATCGACGAGTTCAAGGAGAACGAGGACCTGCCCAACACCACGAACCCCGATGACTGGGCCCGTATCTCCGGTAAGAAGGGCGAGCGGATCGTTTACATCAGGACGCTGGTGTCCGGCAAGAGCGGTACGGAGGCGGGACGCTCCATCGACACCGTCGCCAACACCGGTCAGTACCTGTAGCGTGCCGCGGCGTGCAGTGGCCCGCCTGGTGCGGGCGGCAGGCGGCGGCTCGCCGCCTGCCACGGGCTCCTGGCCGGCCGGGCTCGGGGTGTCGGCCGTCGCGGTTAGGCTCTGAGTCATGAGCGTGCGGCGGGTCATGGGCGTGGAGACCGAGTACGGCATCGCCGTGCCCGGTCAGCCGGGCGCGAACGCGATGGTCACGTCGTCCCAGGTGGTCAATGCCTACCAGGCAGCCACCGCGGCTCGCGCACGGCGGGCCCGCTGGGACTTCGAGGAGGAGAACCCGCTGCGCGACGCGCGCGGGTTCGACCTGACCAGGGAAGCCGCGGACTCCTCGCAGCTGACCGACGAGGACCTCGGGCTGGCGAACGTGATCCTGACCAACGGGGCCAGGCTGTACGTTGACCACGCGCACCCCGAGTACTCGGCGCCCGAGTGCACCAATCCGCTGGCCGCCGTCATCTGGGACAAGGCGGGGGAGCGGGTGATGGCCGAGGCCGCGGCGCGCGCGGCCACCATGCCGGGCGGGGCCGCCATTCAGCTGTACAAGAACAACACCGACAACAAGGGCGCCTCCTACGGCTGCCACGAGAACTACCTGATGCGCCGGGCCACGCCCTTCGCCGACATCGTGCGGCACCTGACCCCGTTCTTCGTGTCCCGGCAGGTCGTCTGCGGAGCCGGGCGGGTGGGGCTGGGCGCGGACGGGCGGGGCGAGGGCTTCCAGATCAGCCAGCGCGCCGACTTCTTCGAGGTCGAGGTCGGGCTGGAGACCACGCTCAAGCGGCCGATCATCAATACCAGGGACGAGCCGCACGCCGACCCGGAGAAATACCGGCGCCTGCACGTGATCATCGGCGACGCGAACATGAGCGAGATCTCCAGCTACCTCAAGCTCGGCACCACCGCGCTCGTGCTGGCGATGATCGAGGACAAGTTCCTCGACGGCGACCTGGCCGTGGAAGCACCCATCGCGGAGCTGCGGGCGATCTCCCATGACCGCGACTGCAGGCACCTGATCGCGCTGCGCGACGGCAGGCGGATGACTGCGGTCCAGCTCCAGATGGAGTACCTGGAGCGGGCCAGGAAGTACGTGGAGGACCGGTTCGGCACCAACGCGGATGAGATGACCGTGGACGTGCTCGACCGGTGGGAGTCGGTACTGAACCGGCTCGCCGAGGAGCCGATGATGCTGTCCCGCGAGCTGGACTGGGTGGCCAAGCTCGAGCTGCTCGACGGGTACCGCGCGCGGGACGGCATCGGCTGGGGTCATCCCCGGCTGCAGCTCGTTGACCTGCAGTATTCCGACATCCGCCCGGACCGGGGCCTGTACAACCGGCTCGCCGCCCGCGGCCGGATGGAGCGGCTGACCGACGAGGCCGCGATCGCCAGGGCGGTGGAGGAGCCGCCGGAGGACACCCGCGCGTACTTCCGCGGCCGCTGCCTGCAGAAGTACGCGGAGTCGGTCGCCGCCGCCTCGTGGGACTCGGTCATCTTCGACATCCCGGGCCGCGAGTCGCTGCAGCGGGTACCGACCCTGGAGCCGCTGCGCGGCACCCGGGCGCACGTGGGCGACCTGCTCGACCGCTGCAGGAGCGCGGCGGAGCTAGTGTCGGCCCTGACCGGACACGACTGATCCGGCCGCCCTGCTGCCCGGAGATTGGGCCGGCCTGGAGGGTTGGGCGGGATGCGCCGGGGCGAAGATAGCGTTGAGAGTGCAGGGAATGGGACGAGCCCTGCCACCCCCGGGGCTCCCCGGGGAAACGGAGGTTACCGGAATGGCGACAAAGGACACGCCCGGACAGCGACAGACAACGCGGCGCACCGAGGAGACGGAGGAAACCGAGCCACGCGGCGCCGAGGACGTCAGGGAACGGCAGGAAGCGCTGTCCGACGACGTGGACGCGATCCTCGACGAGATCGACGAGGTGCTCGAGGAGAACGCCGAGGAGTTCGTCAGGTCCTATGTGCAGAAGGGCGGTCAGTGAGGTCGCGCTGCCACCCAGTAAGGTCGGCTCAGGTACCTGACAACGACGACGGGAAGGATCCCCGTGGGTTCTGAGTTCACGGGCGGCGCGCGGTTTCCTGCGGCATTCATGAACGCCGGGACGTCGTCCTTCACCGACTTTGTCTCCGGCTACGCGCCCGGGATGCTGCCGGGTCACGGGCCGTCCGGCCCGGTAACCGGTGGCTCGGTGGCCGGCGGCCCGCTGGCCGGCGGCCCGCTGGCCGACCTGCCGCACGCCACGACGATCGTCGCCGCCTCCTGCGAGGGCGGCGTCATCATGGCGGGCGACCGCAGGGCGACAGCCGGGAACATGATCGCCCAGCGCGACATCGAGAAGGTTTTCCGCAGCGACGAGTTCTCCTGCGTAGGCATGGCCGGGGTGGCCGGGGTCGGCGTCGAGCTCATCCGGCTGTTCCAGGTAGAGCTCGAGCACTACGAGAAGCTGGAGGGCCGCGCGCTGTCGCTCGAGGGCAAGGCCAACCGGCTCGCCACCATGGTCCGGGGAAATCTCGGCGCGGCCATGCAGGGGCTTGTGGTCGTGCCGCTGTTCGCCGGGTACGACGAGGACACCGGGACCGGCCGGATCTTCAGCTACGACCCGACCGGCGGCCGGTACGAGGAGCACCGGTTCCACTCCATCGGATTCCGGCTCTGTCTTCGCCCGGGGCTCGCTGAAAAAGCTCTACCGCGAGGACATGCCGGTGCAGGACGGTGTCCTGGCCGTCATGCACGCCCTGTATGACGCGGCCGACGACGACTCGGCCACCGGCGGTCCCGACCTGACCAGGCGCATTTTCCCGGTCGTGGTGACAGTGACTGCCGACGGGTTCAGCCGGCTGACCGACGCCGAGACCGAGCAGGTGGCCGAGGCCGTGGTGGCCGAGCGGATGCGGGCGCCGGACGGCCCGCGAGCGCCGCTGCGGTCCGAGCCCGCCAGCTAGCCTGGCCCTGCCGGAGAGAGACTGGCCCCGGCCCCGCCAACACGAGCAAAGGAACTTTAGCGGTGAGCATGCCGTTCTACGTGTCGCCCGAACAGGCGATGAAGGACAAGGCGGATTACGCGCGGAAGAACATCGCCCGGGGCCGCAACACGATCGTCATCCAGTTCGCCGACGGCATCCTGTTCGTCGCGCCCAACCCATCGCGTGCCCTGCACAAGATCAGCGAGATCTACGACCGGATCGCGTTCGCCGCGGCCGGGCTGTACACCGAGTTCGAGAACCTCCGCAAGGCGGGCGTCCGCTACGCCGACTTCAACGGCTACCTGTACGACAGGAACGACGTCACGGCGCTCGGCCTGGCCAACGCCTACGCGCAGACCCTCGGAACGATCTTCGCCGAGAGCAACAAGCCCTACGAGGTGGAGATCGTCGTCGCCGAGGTGGGCAAGACCGAGGAGCTCGACCAGATCTACCGGATCACCTTCGACGGCTCGGTGGCCGACGAGCACGGCTACGTGGCGATGGGCGGGCAGTCGGACCGGGTCGCGGCCGCGCTCAAGGAGCGCTATGCCGACGGGCTCACGCTGGCGGGCGCGCTGGGCCTCGCGCTCGGCGCGCTGGCCGGCCAGGAGAACGGCGACCGCACCGACCTGACGGCCGCCCAGCTCGAGGTGGCGGTGCTCAACCGGTCCGGGGAGCACCGCAGGTTCAGGCGGCTCACCGGGGCGCGGCTCGAGGCCCTGCTGGCCGAGGCCAGGACGGGCGGTGGCGGGGACAAGCCTGGTGCCGGGGAAAGCGCCGGGACCGGCAGCAGCGGGACCGGCAGCAGCGGGACCGGCAGCAGCGGGACCGGCAACGGCGAGTCCGGCAACGGCCAGGCAGGCAACGGCGGCGACAAGCCCGGGGGCGGTTCCGGGAGCTGAGCCCGGCCCTCGCGGCCATCCTGGAAGCAGCGCTCAGGTACTGACCCGCTGGCGACAGCGGCACCCGGATGCACGTTGTCACGCCAGCCACACTCGTCACAGTGCTCACTGCGGTGGTGGGCGTGGAAGTGGCACCGGAGATGATGGAGCGTTTGGCCGGCTATCACCTATCAAGCGCTCCATTATCTCGGCTGGCGCGGGGCAGCCGCGCGTGGCAGGAGCCCGCGCGGGGGTCAGCTGCGCGGGGGTCAGCTGCGCGGGGGTCAGCTGCGCGAGGTCAACCGCCGGCGGCGGCGCGGCGGCGGGCCTCGACCTCGTCCGCCCGCGCCCTGGCGGCCGGCACGCCGCCGATGCCCCAGTTCTCGGCCGGGATCTCGGTGACGTAGGTGCGGATGCGGTCCAGCGGCGAGCCGATGATCTCCGCGACCAGGGCGGCCACGCGGGAGTGGAGTTCCTCGATGACCTCGGGCGGGCGGCCTTCGAGTATGTCGATGCGCACCAGCGGCATGATCTCCTCCTCGGAGGTGAGGTTGGCTAGGTTACGAGGACGCAGCGGGCAGGCCCAGCCACTTCCTCGCGAGCCCCAACGCGATCCCGGGCTCGTCGTAGTCGAGCTGGTAGGCGGTCATCCCCACGGCCTCGGCGCCCGTCACGTTCCACGGGATGTCGTCCACGAACACCACCCGCTCGGGCGGGGTGCCGAGCCGCTCGGCGGCGTCCAGGTAGCACCTCGGGTCGGGTTTCAGCACGCCGGTGAGCGATCCGTCGTAGAGCACGTCCACCTGGGTCAGCATGCGCTGGCCGCGGATCCACTCCTCGTCGTGGAACGCGGCCATGTCGTTGGTCAGCACGCCCACCGCAGCGCCGGCCGCGCGGGCGTCGGCGACCAGCTTGGCGGCCTCGGGCCTGACCCGTTCGGCCTCGGTCAGCTGCTCGACGTCGATCCAGGTCATCAGCGCCCGCACGTCCCATTCCGCGCCGAACGCGCGGCCGATCTCGGCGGCGCGCCGGGACCAGTACTCGCGCTCGCTGATCTCGCGCCGCATCATCTGCGCCCACAGCTCGTCGTGCTCGGCGCCCAGCGGGCCGAGGCGGCGGGCGGCGTCGCGCAGCTCGGGGTGCCGCGCGGCCAGGTCGGCGATTAGCTCGAGCGTCGACCGGTGCACCACGCCGCCGTAGTCGAGCAGCAGTGCGCCGGGCCCGGACCGCTCAGCCGCGGTCAAATGGCCTCCCAGTCCGGTGCCTCGTCGGCCGGCGGGATGTGCACCTCGGTGACCCGGTTGCGGTAGGACACCAGTGCCGTGGCGCCGCCCTTGCGGATCTTGACCCGGACCTCCTCGGTGTTCAGCGGCTCGCCGGGGTCGTAACCGTGCGCCCAGGTCGCGAACGCGCGCATCGGCCCGGAGTGGGTGGCGGCCAAGATCCGCGTCCCCGGCGACTCGCTGACCAGCCGGCTGATGCCGCGCCAGAACCGGCGCACGCACGCCTGCGGCGGCTCGAAGTACATCATCGGGACCTGCAGCCAGGTCTGGATCGGGTCGGCGCCGCCGAACTGGATCCGGTAGAAGCGGTCGATCTCGACCATCCACCGCGGCCGGTCGCCGACGGCCATCCGCTCGAACCGCTCCATCATCGAGTGGTACAGCCGGAATGCCGACGTGATGTCGCGCACGCCGTCGGGGGTCCACACGCCGAAGTTGCGCAACTCGGGGATCGGCTCGGGCTTGGTCACCTCGGCGGTGATGCCGAACAGCACCAGCCCGTCGGTGACGCCTCGGTACAGCTGGTCGGCGGTCTGCCGGGCACGGCTGGTCTCCGCGCAGACGATCCGCACCTGCTCGCCGTCGTTGACCCGGCGGGCCAGCTCGTGGCCGCGGCGGTGCGCCTGCCAGGCCCCCATCGGGGTCAGCCCGGCGTCGGCCGAGTAACCCTGGGTGATGCCGTGCCTGATGATGCTGATGTCGGCGACGATCTGCTCGGCGGCCCGGCGCTCCAGCGGCGCCGCGATCTCCTTGCCGCGGGTCACCTCGGCCAGCGCCGGGGTGAACGTCTGCCCCTCGTAGCTCACCAGGTCGGGGCCTGCCAGGCCGGGACTCGCCAGGCCGGGACTCGCCAGGCCGGGACTCGCCAGGCCGGGACTCGCCAGGCCGGGACTCGCCAGGCCGGGACTCGCCAGGCCGGGACTCGCCAGGCCGGGGCTCGCCAGGCCGGACAGTGCCGTCTCGGCCAGCCCCACGTCCGGCATCGCCGCGTAACCAGTGACCGGGCTAGCCTCCTCCGCTGCACCGGACCGGGTGGCGGACGCGGTCCGTTCCCGGAACCGGCGCAGGTAGAGCGGCACCGCCTCATCGGCGGATCCGCCGTCCGAGCCGGCCCCGTTGCCGGCCGACGGCGTGCCCGAATGTCTCGCCCCGGCCTGCCCGGCATCGCGGCGCTGCTGGTAGCGGGCCAGGTACGCGGGTGCCTCGTAGCGGTCGGTGCGCCGCGCGTCCTGGCGGTCGGTGGCGGTCACGTGTGCACCGTGAAGAAGCGCTCGTTGACTTCGCGGTGGTAGTAGAACATGGCCCGGCCCATCTCTTCCTCGGTCCAGGTCACCGGCTCCCAGTCCGGATCCACCCAGTAGCCGCCGGTGAACAGCTCGTTCCTGTTGCCCACCGGGTCGAAGAAGTACGTGGTGTAGCCGCGGGTCACGCCGTGCCTGGTCGGCGCCACGTCGATGTCCACCCCGTAGTAGGCGAGGGTGTCCGCCGCGTCCCTGATGCCGTTCCAGTCATCCATCCAGAAGGCGAAGTGGTGCAGGCCGCCGTTGGGACCGGTGATCATCGCGAGGTCGTGCGGGCTGTGCGACCGCTCGAGCCAGGTGGCCAGCTGGTGGCCGTCGTTGGCGACGATCTGCTCGGTGAGCCGGAAGTCCAGCAGGTCGCGGAAGAACCGCGTGGTCTCCTCCACGTCCTCGGCGGTGATGAAGACGTGATCCAGCCGGGGCGGCGCGATGCCGACCAGGTTCTGCGGCCGCGGCGGCGGGTTGGTCATCGGCAGCATGTTGCCGACCTTCTGCATGCCGTACACCAGCTCGACCAGGTGCCCGGACGGCGAGTCGAACCTGATCGCCTCGCCCCACCCCGGGCCGAGCTCACGCGGCGCGTACCTCTTGACCGTCACCCCGGCCGCCGCCAGCCGTTCGGTGTAATGATCGAGGTCCCCGATCTCGGCGACCTTGAACGACATGTGGTCGAGGCCGTAGGTGGGCGCCTGCCGCAGCACCACCGAATGGTGCTCCTGCTCGTCCCAGCACTTCAGGAAGATCCGGTCGTCCTCGCGGATGGTCTCGAGCAGGCCGAGCACCTCGGTGTAATACGCGGCGCTCAGCTCCAGGTCGGGGGTGCGCACCTCGACGTGCTGCAGCCGCAGGATCTTGTCGCTCATGCGTGCATCCTTATGTGTGGATTCGGAGAAAGCGCTGGCTGAGCACGTTCTCGTAGTAGAACAAGCCCTTGCCGAAGTTGTCCTCGGTCCAGGTGATGACCTCGAAGTCCGGGTCCGGCTTGTAGCCGCCGGTGAACACCTCGTTGCGGATGCCGAGCGGGTCGAAGAAGTAGATCGTGTTGCCGCGGGTGACGCCGTGCCGGGTCGGGCCCTGGTCGATCTGCACGCCGTTGAACGCCAGGATGTCGGCGGCCTTGCGGATCTCGTCCCAGTCGTCCAGCCAGTACGCCCAGTGATGCAGGGCGCCGTTCGGGCCGTTGACCACGGCGATGTCGTGCACCCGGCCCGAGCGCTGCAGCCAGATGCCGAGCTGGTGCCCGTTGCCGTCCAGCACCTGCTCGGTGAGCCGGAAGTCCAGCACGTCGCGGAAGAACGCGCCGGTCTCGGCGACCTCCTCGGCGTGGATGAGCATGTGGTCAAGCCGCGGCGGCGCGATGCCCGGCAGGTTCGGCGGCGGCACCGGGGACGGGTTCCGCTTGCCGAGCAGGTTGCCGGTCCGCTCGATGTCCCAGACCAGTTCCATCGTCTGCCCGGACGGGATCTCGAACCTGATCGACTCGCCCTGCCCGACCGACTCGCCGCGGCTCACCCGGGTGACGTCGCAGCCGTACCGCTCCAGCGACTTCTCCAGCCCGGCCAAGTCGTCCTCGGCCTCGACCCGGAAGCTGAACAGGTCCAGCCCGGTCCGCGGGTTGTACCGGATCCGCAGGCTGTGATGGTCTTCCTCGTCCCAGCACTTGAAGTAGATCGCGTCGGCCGTCCGCTCGGCGATCGACAGCCCCAGGACCTCGGTGTAGTAGGCGGCCGAGAGGTCCAGGTCCGGGGTGCGGACGTCGACGTGGGCCAGCCGCAGGACGCCCATGGTGCCTCCCAGATCGCGCTGCCGCAAGGTGCCTTGACGTCTCGACCGTACCGGGGCTAGCGTTCCATATAAAGACATAGCGTTCCGGAAATAGGAACGTAAGGCAGAACCCCATTTTCCGAACGGAGCCGCGGTGGAGCCACAGGGCATGCGGAACGCCGTCGCGGGGTACGTGGCCGGGATCCACGACAGCTACCTGGCCCAGGCGGCCACCTTCCCGCCGGGAGTGCAGGGCGCCATGCCGCTGCTGGCCGCGGGCCCGTTCGTGGTGGCCGCCGTGGCCGTTCGCCACCTGCACCTGGTGGCCACCGCCGAGTCGCTCGGCCCGCTGCGCGGCCAGGAGGTCGAGCTGCCCGGGGAAGCGGGGGAGGCCGGCGAGCTGCGCTGGTCCGTCCGGTTCTTCGACCCGGTGGTGCTGCCCGCGCTCGGCCTCATCGACGAGTCGGCCGGGCCGGCGCTCGCCGAGGTGCGCCGCACGCTGGGGGTCAGCACGGTGCTCTATCACCTGACCGCCTCGCCGGGCTCCACCTTCAACCGGCACAACGCCTCGCACGTCGGGACCGGCCTGGCCAGCGGGCATTCGGCCGCGGCGCGGGATTTCGAGACCATCAGGCAGCGCGCCCGGGGCCGGGAGGAGCTGGTGGACGAGCTGGCCGGCGCCGCGCGGGCGGGCCTGCCCCGGGCGCAGGCCCTGCTGGCCGCCGCCATCGCGCCGCGGGACGATGCGCTCCGGGCGCTGGCCGGGCAGGCAGTGCTACCCGGGCAGGACGGCCCGATCCCGGCGAGGTCCGCAAGGCGCTGCTGGCCAGCGTGGGCGGGCGCACCCAGTGGTCGCCCCGGGAGCCCGCCGGGGCGAACGGATCAGGAGCGGACGAGTGAGCGACGCAGCGCTGAGCACGGTGCAGAACGCCGCGCGCGTGCTCAAGGCGTTCCTCGGCCACACCGAGCAGCTCGGCCCGTCCGAGCTCGGGCGGCGGCTCGGCCTCGGCAAGAGCACCGTGCACCGGCTGCTCAGCACGCTGACGGCGGAGGGGCTGATCGAGCAGGACAGCCGCACCGGCGGCTACCGGCTGGGCATCGTGATGTTCGAGCTCGGCGAGGCGGTGCGGATCCACATGGACCTGCACACCGCGGCCGCGCCGGTGCTGGCGATGCTGCGCGAGGAAACCAGGGAGACGGCCCAGGTGGGCGTGCTGGACCGCGGCGAGGTCGTCTACGTTGACCGGCTGGAGAGCTCGCACTCGCTGCGGCTGTTCACCGAGACCGGCCGCCGGGTGCCCGCGCACTGCACCAGCTCGGGCAAGGTGCTGCTGGCGTTCCTGCCCGCCGCCGCGCGCGAGGCGCTGCTCACCTCCCGGCCGCTCGCTGCGCTGACCCCCGACACCATCACCGACCCGGACCGCTTGCGCGCCGAGCTGGCCAGGACCCGCGCCCGCGGCTGGGGCGAAGCCGTGAACGAGCGCGAGATCGGGGTGGCCTCGATCGCCGCGCCGGTGCGCAACGCGCGCGGCGAGGTCGTCGCGGCGATCAGCATCGGCGCCCCGCTGGTCCGCCTCGGCGCGGCGCAGCGCCGCCGGTACGCGCGGGCCGTCACCGAGGCCGGCGACGCCGTCTCCCGCAGGCTCGGCTGGACATCCGAGGCGGACCGGCGGGCCGCTGCGCCGCAGCACGGGCGGGCTGACAGTCCCGCCTGTCCGATTCCCGTGAGCCCGACCGCCAGACCGCCGCCCGGCAGTCCGACCGCGGCAACCCGAGCCCAGACCGCTGCCCGGCAGTCCGACCGCCGGCGGCCCCAGCCCAGATCCGCCGCCGCACCCGAGCCACGCCGCCCGCAGACCGACCGCCAGCAACCCGACGCCCCGATGGGAGCGCTAGCCCATGCCGATCGCTGATTCCGCCGCCGCGGCCAGGTCGCTGTACGAGGCGCGCCGCACCGGCGTGCCCATCGCCCCGTTCACCGACGCCGACCCGGGCCTGGGCATGGCGGACGGGTACGCGGTGCAGCAGCACCTGGTCAGGATGCTGGTCGACGAGGGGGAGACGATCATCGGCTACAAGGTCGGCCTGACGTCACTGCCGATGCAGCGGATGCTGGGGGTCGATTCGCCCGACTACGGCCCGGTGCTCGGGTCCACGCTGTACGCCAGCGGCGCAGAGGTGCCGCTGAGCCGGTTCATCCAGCCCAGGATCGAGGCCGAGATCGTCTTCGTGCTGGGGGAGCGGCTGGCCGGGCCTGGCGTCAGCGTCGCGGACGCCAGCCGGGCGACCGCGGGGGTATGCGCCGCGATGGAGATCGTGGACTCCCGGATCACCGACTGGCGGATCAAGCTCGCCGACACCGTCGCCGACCTGGCCAGCAACGGCGCCGCCGCCATCTCGAGCCGGATCGTGCCGCTGGCCGGCCTGGACACCCGGCTGATCGGGATGATGCTCACCCGCAACGGCGAGCTGGTCGACACCGGCGCGGGGGCTGCCGCGCTCGGCGACCCGCTGGCCGTGGTGGCCTGGCTGGCCAACACGCTTGGCGAGCACGACATCGCGCTCGAACCTGGCCACCTGGTCATGACCGGGGCGCTGCACGCCGCGGTGCCGATGGCCGCCGGCGACGTGTTCCGCGCCGACTTCGACCGGCTCGGCCCCGTCACGGTGCGGGTCGGCCCGTGAGCCAGCACCGTAGCCAGCACCGTGAGCCAGCACCGTAAGCCCACCGGAAGGGTCCGTCATGACCGACGTCAGTGAGCTCGCGGCACGGCTGGCCAAGGCCGTCGCCGACCGCACCGCGATCGCACCGCTCTCCGATGACCAGCCTGGCCTGGACGCGGCGGCGGCCTACGCCGTGCAGGCGGCGGCGCGCGAGCAGGCAGGCCCGCTGGCCGGCTGGAAACTCGGCGTGACCTCGCGGGCCAAGCAGGCGCAGGTCGGCGTCCACGAGCCGATACGAGGCTTCCTGGCCAGCGCGAACGCGCTCGACCTGGGCGAGCCGCTGGTCACCGGCGAGCTGATCCAGCCGCGGGCCGAGCCGGAGATCGTCTTCATCCTGGGCCGGGACCTGTCCGGGCCGTCGGCGACCGCTGCCGACGTGCTCGCGGCCACGGCCGGGGTCGCGGCCGGCATCGAGATCCTGGACTCCCGGTTCCTCGACTACCGGTTCACGATGCCCGACGTGATCGCCGACAACACCTCGGCCGGCCGGTTCATCGTCGGCGCCCCGGTCCCGCCAGAGGGCATCGACCTGCGGCTGGCCGGGGTGGTGCTCGAGCACAACGGCGACGTCGTGGCGACGGCCGCGGGCGCGGCCGCGCTGGGGCATCCGGCCGCCTCGGTCGCCTGGCTGGTCCGGTCGCTGGCCGCCGAGGGCGAGGGCCTGCGGGCCGGGCAGGTGGTCCTGTCCGGCGGGCTGACCGCTGCCGTACCGGTCCGGCCGGGCGACGTGGTCGTCGCCAGCATCGACCGGCTCGGCACTATCGAGCTGGCCTGCCGCTAGGCCGTTCGGAAGAATAATTCATGCCTCTCGTCGCGCTCGGGCCGGCCGACGGCCGCTCGTCCTGGACGGTGCGGGACTCCGGCCGCAGCCTCGCGGTATTCGTGCTGAAGGACCGCTGGTACGTGACCGATGCCCGCTGCCCGCATAACGGCGGACCGCTCGACCAGGGCTGGATCCGCGACGGCACGGTGCTGACCTGCCCGTGGCACTGTTACCGCTTCGACCTGGACAGCGGGGACTGCCTGACCGCGGGGGGATACCGGCTCGGCTGCTATCCGGTGCTGGAGCGGGACGGCGAGCGCTACGCCGACGTGCCCGAGCCGCCGCCGGGGCGCCGCTGGTCGGACGTGCTGCGCGCGCACGCCCGGGGTGACTCGCCCGGCGGCCCGCACTAGCGGCTCAGCCGCGGTAGCCGAGCCGCGCGGAGATGGCTGTTGGCGGCCTCCACGACCGGGCCGCAGAACCGGCGCAGCGATGCGCCCCGCACCCGCGCGATCGGCCCGGCCACGCTGATCGCGGCGGCCGACAGTGCCGTCGATGCCGCGGATCGGCGCGCCGACCGACGCCACCCCGATCTCGCCTTCCTCGACGTTCTCCGCCCAGCCTCGCCTGGCGACCAGCTGCAGCTCGTCCCGCAGCGCCTGCTCGCCGGTGATCGTGTTCGGCGTCATCGCCACCGGCTGCCACTGCTTGCAGCCGGGCGTCCAGCGTCTGCGGCGGCAGCCCGGCCAGCAGCACCTTGCCGCTGCTGGTGGCGGGGCGGGCAGCCGGTGCCCCACCCGGCTGAAGATCCGCAGCGTATGCGGGCTGTCCAGCCGCTCGACGTACACCGCCTCGAGCCCGTCGAGCACCGAGACCTGGACGGTCTCCCCGGTCCGCTGGCGCAGGCTGACCAGCGCGGGCATGGCCGCCTCGTGCAGGTCAACGTGGGCTGTCACCACGGCGCCGAGCTCGTAGATGCTCAGGCCGAGCCGGTACCTGCCGGAGACGGCGTCGCGCTCGAGCAGCCGCTCCTCGGCCAGCGTGGCAAGCAGCCGGTGTACCGTGCTCTTGCCGAGACCCAGCCTGGCCGACAGTTCGGTCACGCCAAGCTGCTTGTCCACCCCCGAGAACTCCTTGAGCAACCGGGCGGCGTTGCGGACCGATGACAGCCGGCCGGGGTCGCGCCGGTCCGGGGTCGTCATGGGGGCAGGCTACATCGCGTTCCTCTCGGCGGGAAGGCGGTCTTGCATGCGGAACACCTCCCTCTCTACGGTGTGACTCAGGTCACCAGTCGCCCAGCGCTGGGCGCGGCAGGCCCGGGAGGCCCCATGACGCACATCGTCTGGTTCGAGCGGTACACCCACGCCTACCGGAGCGAGGTGGGCGGCAAGAACGCCAGCCTCGGCGAGCTGACCTCCGCCGGCCTGCCCGTCCCGCCCGGCTTCGCGATCACCGCGGCCGCCTACGCGCGGGCCAGGGACGCCGCCGGGCTGACCGGCGAGCTGGCCAGCCTGATCGGGGCCGCGGATGCCCGCCGGTCGGAGTCGGTGGCCGAGGCGGGCCGCAAGGCCCGCGAGCTGGTGACGTCGATGCCGCTGCCCGGTCAGCTCTCCGCCGAGGTCCGTGAGGCCTACGCCGCGCTGTGCGGCCGGTGCGGCACTGCGGACGTGCCCGTCGCGGTGCGCTCGTCGGCTACCTGCGAGGACCTGCCCGACGCCAGCTTCGCCGGTGAGCACGATAGCTACCTGTGGGTGCGCGGCGCCGATGAGGTGCTCGGCCACGTGCGCCGGTGCTGGGCCAGCCTGTTCACCGACCGCGCCATCTGCTACCGGCGGGACCGGGGCTACCCGGAGGCCGGGCTGGCGATGAGCGTGGTCGTGCAGAAGATGGTGCTCCCGCGGGCGGCGGGCGTCGCGTTCACCCTCAACCCGGCCGACGGCGACCGCTCCCAGGTCGCCATCGACGCGAGCTGGGGCTTCGGCGAGGCGGTCGTGTCCGGCGAAGTGAACCCGGACAACTTCCTCGTCAACAAGGTGATCGGCGAGGTGGGCAGGCGGACGGTCTCGCACAAGGAGATCGAGTACCGGCTGACCGACGGTGACCGGGTGGAGCGGGTGCCGGTCAACGCGGCCAGGCAGGACATCCCGTGCCTGACCGATGCGGAGATCAAGGCGGTCGCGGCGCTCGCCCGCAAGGCGGAGAAGCACTACGGCTGCCCGCAGGACGTCGAGTGGGCGGTGGAGGCTGACCCGGTGGCTCCGGCTCAGCGCAGGCCGGCGACGGCGGAGACCGGCTGCAGCGTGCTGCTGCTGCAGAGCCGCCCGGAGACGGTGTGGAGCCGCAAGCCGCGCCAGCCGGCCAGCGTTGGCGGCAACTACATGAACAGCATCGTGAGCACTCTCGTCGCACCGCTGCACGCAAAGCCGCGCGCAGCCGGCGACCGATGAAAGGGGCACGCCATGGCAGACCGGTTCCCGAGCCCGTTCGACATCACGACACCTCCGGGTGCGGAGGGATGGCGGGATCTGTACAGCTATTCGACGGTGTTCTCCGAGGACCGCCGCGACTACGAGGAATCGATGTTCTGGTTCATGGACGGCGTGCACACGCCGGAAGTGATCCAGCCCTGGGACGCGACGATCATGGAGTTCGCCATCATCGTGCTGTCCCAGTACAACACCCGGCATTACATCGTCCCGCCGGCGCTCGGCGTGGACATCCGCATCCTCAACGGTTACGTGTACCTGTCGCCGGTCGGCGTGGCCGACCCGGCCGAGATCGAGTCCCGGGTGCCGCCCTTCATGGAGCGGGCGGGCTACTACTTCGAGCACTGGGACGAGCTGTACGCCGCCTGGATGGACAAGGTGCGGGTGCTGATCGGCGAGCTCGAGGACATCAAGTTCCAGCCGCTGCCGGAGATGGAAGACATCGAGGTCATCACCAGCGGCGCCGGGCAGGGCAGCGGCATGGAGCTCATGTCGCAGTACAACCGGCTGGTGGAGCTGCTGCTGAAGCTCTGGAACTACCACTTCGAGTTCCTCAACCTCGGCTACGTCGCCTACCTGGACTTCTTCGGGTTCTGCAAGCAGGCGTTCCCCAGCATCCCCGATCAGGCGATCGCGAAGATGGTCGCCGGCATCGACGTGGACCTGTTCAAGCCGGACGACGAGCTGAAGAAGCTCTCCGTGCTGGCCGTCGAACTCGGCGTCGACGATGCCTTCGACGGGGCGCCCGGCGACGTGCTGGCCGCGATCGCCGAACGGCCCGGCGGCGCCCAGTGGCTGGAAGCGTGGGACCAGGCCAAGCAGCCGTGGTTCAACTTCTCGGCCGGCAGCGGCTTCTACCACAGCGACAAGGTGTGGCTGGAGAACCTGGAGATCCCGCTCGGCTTCATCGCCAGCTACATCACCAAGGTGAGGCGGGGCGAGCATCTGGAACGCCCCGTCGACCAGGTCGCCGCCGAGCGCGACCGGATCGTGTCCGAGTACGCCGAGCTGCTCGGCAGCGACGAGGACCGGGCGGCGTTCCAGGGCAAGCTCGGGCTGGCCCGCACCGTGTTCCCGTACGTGGAGAACCACAACTTCTACGTCGAGCACTGGGGTCACTCGATCGTCTGGCGGAAGATGCGCGAACTCGGCGGCATCTTCGTCAAGGAGGGGTTCTTCCGCAACGCGGACGACGTGTTCCTGCTCGGCAGGAACGAGGTGCCGGTGGCGCTGTTCGACCTCTACCACGGCTGGGCGGTCGGCGTGCCGTCCCGCGGCCCGAAGTACTGGCCCCAGGAGATCGAGCGCCGCCAGGCCATCATGAAGGCGCTGCGTGCCTGGTCGCCGCCGCCGGCCCTGGGCAAGCCGCCGGAGGTCGTCACCGAGCCGTTCACTGTCATGCTGTGGGGGATCACCACCGACAGCGTGCAGCAGTGGCTGGGCGGCGCCGACACCGACGGCGGGCTGTCCGGCTTCGCGGCCTCGCCGGGTATCGCCGAGGGGCCCGCCCGGGTGATCATGAGCGCGGACGGCATCGGGGACCTGCAGGAGGGCGAGATCCTGGTCGCGCCGCTGACCGCGCCGAGCTGGGCGCCGGTGTTCGGCAAGATCGCGGCGACCGTCACCGACGTCGGCGGGATCATGAGCCACGCCGCCATCGTCTGCCGCGAGTACGGGTTGCCGGCGATCACCGGCACGGCCTTCGGCACGAAGACCATCAAGACCGGGCAGCGGATCCGGGTAGACGGGAATACCGGCAAGGTGACCGTGCTCAGCTGAGCGCGTCAGGTACCGGCTGCCGGGTCAGGGATTCGGCAGCCGGACCGGATGAGGGAATCCGGCACCCGGCCGGGCCAGCCACACCAGACGAGGGGATCAGGCCGATGTTGACGGCGGAGATGAACGAGCAGCTCACCCAGATCGGGCCCGGCACGCCCATGGGCACCCTGCTGCGCAGGTACTGGTACCCGGTGGCCTTCACCAGAGAGCTCGAGGAGTTCCCCGTCCAGCGGACCCGGCTGCTCGGCGAGGACTTCGCCCTGTTCAAGACGCCGAACGGGCGGTACGGGATCCTGCCGGAGGCGTGCCCGCACCGGAAGGCATCGCTGGCGTACGGCGTGGTGGAGCGGGACGGGCTGCGCTGCCCGTACCACGGCTGGATGTTCGACCACGCCGGGCAGTGCATCGACCAGCCAGCCGAGCGGGACGACACCAACTTCGCCGAGCGGGTCCGCTCCGACGCGGGCCAGGCGCAGGAGATGGGCGGGCTGGTATGGGCCTACATCGGCCCGTCGCCGGCGCCGCAGCTGCCTCGGTTCGACGTCTACGTGATGGACGGCGTCCGCGACATCGGCTGGGCCGACCTGCCGTGCAGCTGGCTGCAGATCATGGAGAACGCGGTGGACCCGCACCACGTGGAGTGGCTGCACGGCAGGTACTTCACCTTCATCGGCCAGCAGCAGGGCTTCGACGCGCCGTCGTCGTTCGGCAAGAAGCACGTGCGGATCGGCTTCACCGAGTTCGAGTGGGGCATCATCAAGCGCCGCATCCTGGAGGGCGCGTCGGAGGAGAACGACGACTGGAAGATCGGCCACCCGCTGGTCTTCCCGTACAACATGCGGGTCGGCGGCGCCGGCATCGAGCAGATGCAAATCCGGGTGCCGATCGACGACACGCACACCCGGTTCCTGCTGTACACGACGCACGCGCCCGCGGGCGGCCAGTTCTGGGAGCAGCCCACCGTGCCCGACTACGAGATCCCATGGCGGGACGAGAAGGGCCGGCACATCACCAACTACGTCGAGGGCCAGGACATCATGACCTGGGTCACCCAGGGCGCGATCCCGGACCGCACCACCGAGCACCTGGGCCGGTCGGACATCGGCGTCACCATGCTGCGCCGGATGTTCCGGCAGCAGATGGAGATCGCGGCCGAGGGCGGTGACCCGCTCGGCGTGATCAGGGAACCGCACGACCGGATCGACCTGCCCTGCGAGCGGGACAAGTTCCACGCCGGCGCCGCCTTCGCGCTGGACTTCATGAACATGGGGTCCACCAGGTTCAGCCCGCAGCTGGACGCGCTGCGCAAGCTGCACATCAACGCGGCCGCGCGGACGGAGCGCACCGCCTCGTGACCGGCCACCGCCGGCCGGAACGGGGCGGCGGTCCCCAGCCTGGCCGACGCTGCCCCCGGCCCGGCTGCCGCTGCCGCCTCTGCTGCCGCGGCCGCCGCCCCTGGCCCGGGGCCGGGCGCGGTTCCGCGGCGGGGGTTCGCAGCCGACGCCGAACTGCACCGCCGCGACGCGCCGCGGCACTGCCCGCGCTGCGGCGCGTCTCTGCTCGGCGGGGCGGGCATCTCGGTGGAATTCTGGCAGGGCGCCGACCGGGTGTTCCACACCTGGTGCGCCGGCTGCCGCTGGACCGGCGACATCACGCCCGTCACCGACATGATCGGCCACGAGCCCGAGCACTGACGAGCCGTACGGACCGGCCGCCCCCGCGCCTGGTCCGGCGTGCCACATGATCGACGGAAGTCTCTGTACCACCTGAGGTAGCCAAATCTTCCGTTGATCATGGAAGGGCGGGCGCCCGCCCGGGCTCAGCGGGTCAGGCCAGGAGCGGGCGCGGGTCGAAGGTGACCCGTATGCGGGTGATCCGGCCGTCCTCGACGTGGCTCCAGTTGACGATGGAAAGCGGGCCCGCGGTGGCGGTGCTCAGTTCGAACCAGGTCAGCACGTCCGGACCGTCAACCCAGCGCTTGACTACTTCGACCCGGTCTGTCATCGCGAACATGCCCCGCAGCCCGGCCAGGGTGTCGTCGGCGCCCCGGGTGGATCCGAGCGCACCGGCGAAGGTGACGTCGGGGTGGAGCAGCGGCCGCACCTGTTCGATGTCGTTGTTCGTCCAAGCGCTGAAGTAGGCGGCGGCGACGCTTGCCGGTGAGTCGTTGCTCATCCCCGCACGGTAACAACGCCGCGGGCGCTCAGGTGGTGTCCTGGGGGCGGATGGCCATGACTACGGCCTTGGGCTCGGTGAAGAACTCGCGGCTGAAGGTGCCGCCCTCGCGGCCGACACCGGAGTCGCCGAACCCGCCGAACGGAGCCCGCAGGTCACGGATGAAGAAGCAGTTCACCCACACGGTGCCGGCGCGCAGCGCGGCGGACACCCGGTGCGCGCGGGACAGGTTCTCGGTGAACACCATCGCGTTCAGGCCGTACGGGCTGTCGTTGGCGGCGGCGACGGCCTCGGCCTCGGTGTCGAACGGGTGCACGACCACGACCGGGCCGAAGATCTCCTCGCGGCAGATCGGCGCGTCCGGCGGCGCGTCCACCACGATCGTGGGCCGCACCACCCAGCCGTCGCCGAGCCCGCCGGTCACGATCTTGCCGCCCTGCGCCTCGATCGCCTCGACGTACCCGCGCACCTTGCGGTAGTGCTCGGCCGAGGCCAGCGGGCCGAACTGCGTGGCCTGGTCTTTCGGGTCGCCGATCACCAGCGCCTCGGCGGCGGCGCGGAACCGGTCGAGGAACTCGTCGTACACCGCGCGCTGCACGTAGAGCCGGGATCCGGCTAGGCAGACCTGGCCCGCGTTGGTGAAGATGGCCCGGATCGACCAGTCCACGGCGGTCTGCAGGTCGGCGTCGGCGAAGACCAGGTTGGCGCCCTTGCCGCCGAGCTCGAGGCTCACCGGGGTGAGGTTCGCCGCGGCGGCGGCGCTGATCACCCGGCCGGTGCCGGACTCGCCGGTGAAGGTGATCCGGTCCACCCTGGGGTCGGCGGTCAGCGCCGCCCCGGCCGAGTCGGGCCCGTACCCCTGCACCACGTTCAGCACGCCGGGCGGCACGCCGGCCTCCAGCGCCAGCCTGGCGAGCCGGGTGGCCGACGCGGGGGTGTCCTCGGCCGGCTTGAGGACCACCGTGTTGCCCCAGGCCAGCGCCGGAGCGATCTTCCAGGTTTCCAGCATCAGCGGGAAGTTCCACGGCGCGATGGCCGCGACCACCCCGGCCGGCTCGAACCTGGTGTAGGCGTGATGGCCGGAGTCCATCGGCAGCGCCTCGGCGGCGGCCAGCCGGGCGTGATCGGCGAAGAACCGGAAGTTCAGCGCCGCCCGGGGCACGTCGTTGCCGGCCGATTCACGGACCGGCTTGCCCATGTCGGTGGTGTCGTCGAGCGCGAGCTCGCCGCCGTGGGAGATGATCAGGTCGGCCAGCCGGTGCAGGATCGCCCCGCGCTCGGCGTAGCCCATCCGCGGCCACGGGCCCTCGTCGAAGGCCCGCCGCGCCGCGGTCACCGCCCGCCCGGCGTCCTGCGCGCCGCCGAGCGCGACCTGCGCCCACGGCTGCCGCAGCCACGGGTTGACCGAGTCGAACCGGGCGCCGTCCGCCGACCCCGCGTCCACACCGTCGATCACGTGCGGGATGAACTCCGTCGTCACCGCGTCCTCCTCCACCTGCCGCAGTCCGGGACCATGTGCCGGCCGATCACGCCTGGCACCGGCTGGTCACGCCGGGGTGCCCGCGGGGCTGTCTGCCGGCGTGCCCGCTGTCTCCCGCTCGCGGACCAGCTGCAGCGCCACGTCGATGAGCATGTCCTCCTGGCCGCCCACGTAGCCGTGCTCCGCGACCCGTTCCAGGATGGCGTGCACCGGCACCCCGTAGCGCTCGGCAGCGTGCTCGGCGTGCAGCAGGAAGCTGGAGTAGACGCCGGCGTAGCCCTGCACGATCGAGGCCCGGTCGGTCCACGGCAGCCGGGGCAGGAACGGCTTCACGATCTCGTCGGCCGCGGCCAGCGCCGCGTGCACGTCCACCCCGGTCACGATGCCCATCCGGTCGAAGGTCGCGGCGAGCACCTCGGTGGGGGAGTTGCCGGCGCCGGCGCCCAGGCCGCACAGCGACCCGTCGATCTGCAGCGCGCCGTTCTGGTAGGCCAGCACCGAGTTAGCCACGCCGAGCGCCAGGTTCTGGTGCCCGTGGAAGCCGACCTGCGCGTCGCCTCCGACCTCCGCGATGATGGCCTTGACCCGGTCCTGCGCGTCGCCGAGCAGCAGCGCCCCGGCCGAGTTGACGCAGTACACGCACTGCGCCCCGGCATCGGCCATGATCCGCGCCTGCCGGGCCAGCTCGGCCGGGCCGGTCCGGTGCGCCATCATCAGGAACCCGACGGTCTCCATGCCGAGATCCCGGGCGATGCCGAAGTGCTGGACCGACACGTCGGCCTCGGTGCAGTGGGTGGCGACCCGGGCGACCGACGCACCCGCGTCACGCGCCCGCTGCAGGTCGGCCATGGTGCCGATGCCCGGCACCAGCAGCACCGCGATCCTGGCGTGCGTGGCCTCCTCCGTCGCGGCCTCGATCAGCTTGATCTCGTCCTGCAGCGAGAAGCCGTAGTTGAACGACGACCCGCCCAGGCCGTCGCCGTGGGTGACCTCGATGACCTCGACGCCGGCACCGTCCAGCGCGTGCACGGTGGCCCGCACCTGCTCCTCGGTGAACTGGTGCGACATCGCGTGGCTGCCGTCGCGCAGGGTCGTGTCGGTGATGCGGACCTGACGCACCGCGCCCGGGCCCTGGCCGTTCGGCGCCGCCGCCGGGCCGCTCACGCGACTGCTCCCGTCGCGCTGGCGACCAGCTCGCCCACCCGGGCCGCCGCGGCGGTCATGATGTCCAGGTTGCCGGCGTACTCGGGCAGGTAATCCCCGTTGCCCCGGACCTCGAGGAACACGGCGACCCGGCCGTTACCCTGCCAGCCGCGCTGCGGCGGGTCGAACTGCGGGTCGGCGCGCAGCACGTACCCGGGCACGTACCGCTGCACCTCGGTGACCATCGCGTGGATCGACTCCGCGATCGCGTCGGTGTCCGCGTCCGCCGGTATCGCGCAGAAGATCGTGTCCCGCATGATCATCGGTGGTTCAACCGGGTTGAGGATGATGATCGCCTTGCCGCGGGCGGCACCGCCGACCGACTCCACCGCCCCGGCGGTCGTGTGGGTGAACTCGTCGATGTTGGCCCGGGTCCCCGGGCCTGCCGACTTCGAGGCCACCGAGGCGACGATCTCGGCATAGGGCACCGGGACGACGCGGGAGACCGCGTACACCATCGGGATGGTCGCCTGCCCGCCGCAGGTGATCATGCTGACGTTCGGCGCGTCCAGGTGCTCGGGCAGGTTGACCGGCGGGCACACCATGGGCCCGACGTGGGCCGGCGTGAGGTCGACCGCCTTGATGCCTGCCTCCGCGTAGCGGGGCGCGTTCGCCAGGTGCGCCTTGGCCGAGGTGGCCTCGAACACGATGCCCGGCAGCGGATCCTGCCGGAGCAGCCAGTCCACGCCGTCTGCCGACGCGGCCACGCCCAGCTTCCGCGCGCGGGCGAGGCCCTCGGACTCCACCACGCCGACCATGTAGGCCACCTCGATGCAGTCCGACCGCCGCAGCTTGGCCAGCAGGTCGGTGCCGATGTTCCCCGGCCCCACGATTGCGGCTCTTATCATTCCTCGCTCGCCTCCGCGCGCTCCTAGACGGCGCCTTGCCCTGCTAGCACTTTGCTGCCCGGCCAGCCCGGCGGGCAAGGTTCCCGTTCCGATGACCGGAACGTTTCGTGGACGCGGCGCCGTCGCGCCGAACATCATCAGGACATGTGCCCGGCTCATCGCAGCGACGGCGAGATCTCCGCCACCGGGCGGATCACCTCGGTGCTCGAGGCGTTCCGCGACGACCATGACGTGCTCACCTTGTCCGAGCTGGCCCGGCGGGCGGCGCTGCCGAAGTCCACGGCGCACCGGCTGACCGGCGAGCTGGTCCGGTTCGGCCTGCTGGAACGCGCGGGCGGCGAGCTACGCCTCGGGCTCAAGCTGTTCGAGCTCGGCCAGCTGGTGCCGCAGCAGCGCAGCCTGCGCGACGCCGCCCGGCCGGTCATGGCGGACCTGCGCGAGGCCACCAGGCACTCGGTGAACTTCGGCGTGCTGGAAGGAACCGACGTCGTGTACATCGACATCCTGGCGGGTCCCGACGCGCCCCCGCTGCCGACCAGGGTCGGCGGCCGCTGGCCAGCCCACGCCACCGCCATCGGGAAGGCGATCCTGGCCTTCTCCGACGCCGCCACGGTGCGCGCCTTGGTCGCGGCCGGGCTGCCCCGGGTCAGCGAGCGGACGATCACCGCGCCGGGGCTGTTCCTGGCCGAGCTGGACCGGATCCGCGATGAGGGCCTCGCCTACGACCTGGAGGAATCCCGGCCCGGCCTGGTCTGCGTGGCCAGCCCGGTACACGGCCCTGGCGGCGCGGCCCGCGGCGCGCTGTCGGTCTCGGGCTGGTCGGCGCGGCTGAAGGCGGAGCGGGTAGGGCCCGCGGTGCGCACCGCCGCGCTCACGATCTCCCGCGCCCTCGGCGCGCAGAACGCGACGGCCCGCTCCCCGGCCCGCGGCGCGAAGGCCGCCCGGGCCGGCCATGACGATGCCTGGAGTGCAGGGGTGGCGCTCGCGGACACATCGGCCAGCCCAGCCGGGCACGAGGCCGGGAGGGCTCGGTGACGACAGCCGGGGCCGGCGGGACGGACGGAATCGCGGTCGTCGTCGGGGCGACCGGCGCCGTGGGGTCGGTGATCGTGGGCCGGCTCACCGCGCGGGGCGTGCCGGTACTCGCGGTGGCGCGCAGCAAGGAGCAGCTCGGCGAGCTGGCCGCGGACAGCGAGCTGATCACGCCGTGCGCGGCGGACATCGGCGAGAACGCGGCCATCGAGGCGATCTCCTCGCACCTGTCCGGCCCGGTGCGGATGGCGGTCATGGCGGCCGGGCTGCCGGTGCGCGGGTCGGCCGACACGATGGACCCGGACCTGCTCGCCGCCGGCGCGAACATCAAGCTGGGCGGGCTGGTCCGGCTGCTGCACGCGGTGCGCGACCGGCTGCAGCGGGGCTCGAGATTCGTCGCGTTCGCCGGCACGCTCGGCATCGAGCCGCGTGCCCACGAGGCGGGTCCCGGCGCGATCAACGCCGGCGTGCTCAACCTGATGCGGCAGGTCAGCCTGCTCTACGGGCCGCGGGGCGTGACCGTGCACACGATCTGCCCCGGGCCCGCCGACACTCCCCGGCTGCGGCGCATCACCGCAGCGGTGGCGGCCGAGCGCGGCGTGCCGGCCGGCGAGGTCTGGCAGGAGTACGAGCAGCGCACGTCGCTCGGCCGGCTCCCCACCGCCGGCGAGATCGCCTGGGCGGTCACGCTGCTGCTGGAGCCGGAGGCTGACGTGATGCACGGCGGGGTGCTCCACCTCGACGGCGGCGGCCTGAGCGGCATCCACTGACCACTCGCGGAGAGGCGGGCCAGATGAAGTACCCGGACCTGACCGGCGACGAGAAGCGCGCGCACATGCGGGCGCTCATCACCCGGTACTTCGACGCCTGCAACGCCGGCGACGCCGACGCGATCGAGGCATGCTTCGTCACCGACGGCACCCACTACTTCCCGCCGGGCATGTACGGCGGCGCCTGGCGGGGCGCCCGGCTGATCGCAGAGCGGTGGGCGCAGTCGGTCGCCACCAGGGGCTCGGCGTGGAGCGTGGACCGGGTCGTGTGCGAGCCGGAGTCCGACCAGGCGGTCATCGAATGGACCCACTACAAGACCCGCGATGCCGCGATCCTGCGCGGCATCGAGTGGTACGAGTTCGACCCGGCGACCGGGCTGATCCAGGAGATCCGGGCCTACTACGCCTCGCCGCAGGACACGTCGCTGCAGCGGCTCGAGCTGGACGGGTTCGACTACGAGGGCCGCGGGTACCCGCTGGAGTCCCCGGCACCCCGCTAGCACGCCGGTCAGGTGGTGGGCTTCGCCCGTCAGTGCGAAACATTAGGTATGCAGGGGTGATACTCATGGTTCTCGTTGACCGCTCGCCGGCACCGGCGGCGCGTCACGCCCGGCCGGGCTCGCTGTGCACGACCACCCAGACCGCGCGGACGTCGCTGTCTGTCCTGTTCCAGTACTCGTGCGGGATGGCGGAGTCGAACGCGATCGAGTCGCCGGGCCCGAGCTCGAGCCGGTCGAATCCCACGTTCGCCTGCAGCGTGCCGGACAGGATCAGGCCGTACTCGTAGCCGTCGTGCCGCAGCGCCCTGCGCTCGTCGGTGGAGTGCCCGTCCGGCTTGTAGATCACCTCGAGAAAGTCGGTCGTGCCGTCGCTGCGGGGCGTCAGCCGCTCCCAGCGCACCCCGCTGGCCAGGTCGATCACCGCGCGCGAGGCGGCGTGCTGGACGAGGCCGTGACCGCCCGGCAGGCCGCCGGCCACCGAGCCCGCCACCGAGCCCGCGGAGCCCACCACCGGGCCCGCCACCGAGCCCGCCACCGGGTCCGGCCCGGGCCCGACCCCGAACAGGTGATCCAGAGACGCGCCCAGCTCGGTCGCCAGCGCGTACAGCACCCCGACCGACGGCGCGCTGACCCCGCGCTCGATCTGCGAGATGAGGCTGGCCGAGCAGCCGACCCGGCGAGCCAGCTCGCGGGCGGACAGGCCGCGTTCCTCCCGCACCCGGCGCAGCCTGGGGCCCAGCCCGCTGGCCGGGTCGAACGCGCCGCCGCCGGCCACCGCCGCCTGCGTCATACCGCCCCCCGGTCATCCAGGCCAGCCCTTGACAGTGTCACTGTACATACGTTGAATCAGGCTGTACACGTGGTGCCGCATGCCTAGCGCCCGAGGAGTCCCGATGGCCGTCCCGCAGCCTGCCGCCGGCGCCCGCAGCGCCCCCTCGCCAGGCCGGATGAACGTCGATTTCGAGGAGCGCGTGGACTTCCGCCGGCTGCGCGAGCACCGGCTGCGCCGCGCGGCCGCCGCGCTGGAGGCCACCGACCTGGGCGCGCTGCTCGTGTTCGACAACAACAACATCCGGTACCTGACCGGGGTGGCCATCGGCGAGTGGACCAGGGACAAGCTCTGCCGGTACGCGCTGTACACCCGGACCGGCGAGCTGTTCCTGTGGGACTTCGGCTCGGCGGCGGTGCACCACCGGCTGTACTGCCCGTGGCTCAAGCCCGAGCACTGCGTCGCCGCGTACTCGACCATGCGCGGCGCCGCTCCGCCGGGCGCCAACCTGACCGAGAAGCAGGTCCGCGAGATCGGCGGCAGGCTCGAGGACGCCGGCGTAGCCGGGCTGCCGGTCGGCATCGACTTCGCCGAGCTGCCCACCATCTTCGAGCTGCAGCGCCGCGGCATCGAGATCCGCGACGGCCAGCAGGTCATGCTCGACGCCCGGCAGGTCAAGTCGCCCGACGAGATCGCCCTGCTGTCCACTGCCGCGGCCATGGTGGACGGCGTCTACACCGACGTCACCGAGGCGCTCAAGCCAGGCGTCCGGGAGAACGAGATCGTGGCGCTGGTGGCCAAGCGGCTCTACGACATGGGGTCCGACGACGTGGAGTCGGTCAACGCGGTGTCCGGCGAGCGGTGCAACCCGCACCCGCACAACTTCTCCGACCGGATGATCAGGCCCGGCGAGCAGGCGTTCTTCGACATCATGCACTCCTACAACGGGTACCGGACCTGCTACTACCGCACGTTCAGCGTCGGCCGGTCCACCCCGGCGCAGCGGGACGCGTACACCAGGGCACGGGAATGGATGGACTCCGCGATCGCCGCCATCAAGCCCGGCGTGTCCACCGACCAGGTAGCCCGGCTGTGGCCCACCGCCGCCGACATCGGCCTCGCCGACGAGAAGACCGCCTTCGGGCTGCAGTTCGGGCACGGCCTCGGGCTCGCCCTGCACGAGCGGCCGATCATCAGCAGGCTCACCTCGCTCGAGGCCCCGATGGAGATCGAGCAGGACATGGTGTTCGCGCTGGAGACCTACTGCCCGGCCAGCGACGGGGTCTCCGCGGCCCGGATCGAGGAGGAGGCCGTCGTCACCGCCGACGGGGTCCAGATCATCACCCGGTTCCCGGCCGAAGAACTCTTCGTCACCAACCCGTACTGACCAGGCCGCGGAAGTACTGACCCGGAAGGCAGCACATGACCACGACGCAGCCAGCAGGGGTGGCGGAGGAGACCGCGCTCGGCCTGTACCGGACGATGACCGAGATCCGGCTGTTCGAGAAGCGCGCCTACGACCTGTTCCTGCAGAACCTGGTCAAGGGGACCTCGCACCTGGGAATCGGCCAGGAGGCCGTCGCGGCCGGGGTCTCCGCCGCCATGGCCGACGGCGACTACATGTTCGTCACCTACCGCGGGCACGCGCATGTGCTGGCCCGCGGGACCCCCATGACCCCGGTCATGGCCGAGCTGCTCGGCCGGGAGAACGGGCTCATGCACGGGAAGGGCGGGTCGATGCACCTGCTCGACGTCTCCCGGGGCATCCTGGGCGCCTACGCGATCGTCGGCGCCCAGCTGGTGATCGCCAACGGCGCCGCGTGGTCGGCGCAGTACCGCGGCAGCGGGCAGGTGACCGTGTGCTTCCTCGGCGACGGCGCGACCAACATCGGCGCCTTCCACGAGGCGCTCAACCTGGCCGCCGTGTGGGGCCTGCCGGTGGTCTTCATCTGCGAGAACAACCAGTACATGGAGTACACGCCGATCTCCTCGGTGACCGCCGTGCCGCGGCCGGCCGCCGACCGTGCGCCCGCCTACGGCCTGGAGCCCCTGGTGGTGGACGGCAACGACGTGGAGGCGGTGTACTTCTGCGCGCAGAACGCGATCCAAGCCGCGCGCGAGGGCGGCGGCCCGGCGCTGATCGAGGCGCTCACCTACCGGCACGGCGGCCACTCCCGGGCCGACCCGGGCAAGTACCGTCCGGCCGCGGAAGTCAGCGACTGGCTGGCCCGCGATCCGGTGCCCGCGTACCGGAAGGTGCTCACCGCCCGCGGGGTCAGCGAGGGCGTCCTCGACGCCATCGACGAGCGCGCCAGGGCGGCGGTGGACCAGGCGACCGAGGAGGCCAAGGCGGGCCCGGTGCCGCGGCCCGAGCTGGCCGAGACGAACCTGTGGAGCGACGGCGGCAGCAGCTGGAGGAATTAGTAGGTCATGTCTATCGAGGTGGTCATGCCGCGGATGGGGGAGACGGTGGAGGAGGGCACGGTGAACACCTGGCACAAGCTGGCCGGCGAGCAGGTCACCGAAGGCGAGCCGCTGCTCGAGATCGGCACGGACAAGGTGGACACCGACATCCCGGCGCCCGCCAGCGGCACGCTGGCTGAGGTCCGCGTCGGCGAGGGGGAAACGGTGCCGGTGGCCACCGTACTGGCGATAATCGTCCCGAACGGCGCGAAATGAGCGTGATCACGTACCGCGAGGCCGTCGCACGGGGGATCGCCCAGGAGATGCGGGCCGACAGCAGCGTCGTTTTCCTCGGCGAGGACGTGGCCTCCGCGGGCGGGGTGTTCAAGGCCACGGTGGGGCTGGCCGAGGAGTTCGGCCCGGCGCGGGTGCGGGACACGCCGATCAGCGAGCAGGCCATCCTCGGCGCGGCCATGGGCGCCGCCATGACCGGCCTGCGCCCCATCGCCGAGATCATGTTCAGCGACTTCTTCGCCGTATGCTGGGATCTCATCGCCAACGAGATAGCCAAGAGCCGGTACATGTCCGACGGGCAGGTCTCGTTCCCGCTCGTCATCCGGTGCGCGAACGGGGCGGGCGCGCGGTTCGGCGCGCAGCACTCGCAGTCGGTGGAGAACTGGGCGATGGCCGTGCCCGGTCTCAAGGTGGTGGCCCCGTCCACCCCGAACGACGTGGTCGGCCTGCTCGCCGCCGCGGTGCGGGACCCGGACCCGGTGATCTTCTTCGAGAGCAAGTCGCTGTACGCCACCAAGGGCGAGGTCGGTGACGGCGAGGTCGTCGGCCGGCTGGGCGAGGCGGCGGTGCTGAGGCACGGCAGCGACGCCACGATCCTGGCGCTGGGCGCGATGGTGCCCCGGGCGGCCGCGGCGGCCGGCGAGCTCGAGGAACGGCACGGCATCCGCTGCAGCGTGGTGGACGTGCGCAGCCTGGTGCCGCTCGACACCGCCACGATCCTCGCCGAGGTCGCGAAAACCGGCCGGCTGTTCACCGTCGAGGAGAACCCGCGGCTGTGCGGCTGGGGAGCGGAGATCGTCTCGATCGTCACCCAGGAGTGCTTCGGCTCGCTCACCGGGCCGACCGTCCGGATCACCACCCCGCACATCCCGCTGCCCGCCGCCGACAGCCTGGAAGATCACGTCCTCCCGTCGGTCGCCCGGATCACCGCAACCGTCAGGGAGTCCCTGGCGGATTAAGGGACCGCCAGCGTTTTCCGCCCGGCGCGATGGAGTGCTGGGCCCCCGCAGGCCGTAGATTGACGGTGTGGATAGACGCATCTTCGGGCTGGAGAACGAGTACGGCGTTACCTGCACCTTTCACGGGCAGCGGCGGCTGTCGCCGGACGAGGTGGCCAGGTACCTGTTCCGCCGGGTCGTGTCGTGGGGCCGGAGCAGCAACGTCTTCCTGCGCAACGGCGCGCGGCTGTACCTGGACGTGGGCAGCCACCCCGAGTACGCGACGCCCGAATGCGACGACGTGCTGGACCTCGTCGCCCACGACAAGGCGGGCGAGCGGATCCTCGAGGGGCTGCTGCTCGACGCCGACCGGCGGCTGCGCGAGGAGGGCATCGCCGGGGACATCTACCTGTTCAAGAACAACACCGACTCGGCCGGGAACTCCTACGGGTGCCACGAGAACTACCTGGTCGGGCGGCACGGCGAGTTCGGCAGGCTGGCCGACATCCTCATCCCGTTCCTCGTCACCAGGCAGATCATCTGCGGCGCCGGCAAGGTGCTGCAGACGCCGCGCGGCGCGGTGTACTGCGTGAGCCAGCGGGCCGAGCACATCTGGGAGGGCGTGTCGTCGGCGACCACCAGGTCCCGGCCGATCATCAACACCAGGGACGAGCCGCACGCCGACGCCGAGCGGTTCCGGCGGCTGCACGTCATCGTGGGCGACTCCAACATGAGCGAGACGACCATGCTGCTCAAGGTCGGCTCCACCGACCTGGTGCTGCGCATGATCGAGGCCGGCATCGTCATGCGGGATCTGAGCCTGGAGAACCCGATCAGGGCGATCAGGGAAGTCAGCCACGACATGACCGGCCGCCGCAAGGTGCGGCTGGCCAACGGCCGCGAGGTGTGCGCGCTCGACATCCAGCGCGAGTACCTGACCAAGGCCGCCGACTTCGTGGACAAGCGCGGCGGCGACAAGGTCACCGACATGGTGCTCAGCCTGTGGCAGCGGACCCTGGACGCGGTCGAATCAGGCGACCTCGGGAAGGTCGCCCGCGAGATCGACTGGATCACCAAGTACCAGCTGATCGAGCGCTACCGGCTCAAGCACGACCTGCCGCTGTCGGCCCCCCGGGTGGCCCAGCTCGACCTGGCCTACCACGACGTGCACCGCGGCCGGGGACTGTACTACCTGCTGCAGAAGCGGGGGGCGGTGCAGCGCGCGGTCCGCGACATCGACATCTTCCAGGCGAAGTCCATCCCGCCGCAGACCACCCGGGCCCGGCTGCGCGGCGAGTTCATCAAGCGCGCGCAGGAACGGCGCCGGGACTTCACGGTGGACTGGGTGCACCTGAAGCTGAACGACCAGACGCAGCGGACGGTGTTGTGCAAGGACCCGTTCCGGTCAGCGGACGAGCGGGTGGAGAAGCTGATCGCCGGGATGTGAGCCCTGGCCGGGCGCGTGTCCGGGACCTGCGCTTGCGCCGTTCGGCATGCGCGGCACGGGCGCCCATGAACACGGGTAGGCTGGCCGCGCCACCGTAACGAGCCCTTTCATCACCTTCCCGTGTCCCGGATTACAGGCTGTCCGGTGAGGATGGAAACGGCTCAGCCGAGACCAAGGGTTGTCATGCGCCGCATCGCTGTCCTGCTTGCTCCGCTGATGCTAGCCACGCTAGCGCTGACCGGATGCGGCAGCTCGTCACCGTCGGCCAAGCCCACGGTGACCGTCACGGGCGCCTTCGACAAGGAGCCGACGGTCAAGATCCCCGCCGAGAAGGCGACCGCCACTCTCGACGTCCAGACCCTGATCCATGGCCACGGGCCGACGATCACGACCACGGACGCGCTCGTGGGCAACTACGTCGTCTACATCTGGAGCGGGAAGACCCACAAGCTGGCGCAGAGCACCTACGCCAGCCTGCCCGCGCTGTTCGCCGGCCGGCTGCTGCCGGGCCTGCAGAAGGCGCTGCAGAACCAGAAGGTCGGCAGCCGGGTGCTGGCCGTGATCCCGCCGAAGGACGGCTACGGCAGCGCGGGAAACACGTCGGGCGGGGTGAAGCCGACCGACACCCTCGTCTTCGTGATCGACCTGCTCAAGGCGTACGGCGCGAACGCGACGGCGACCGGGACGGCGGTCTCCAACGGCGGCCACGGGCTGCCGACGGTCACGCCGGGCACCCCGCCGCACATCACGATCCCGAAGAGCGCGCCGCCCAAGACCATGGTGGCGAAGACGCTGATCCAGGGCTCGGGCCCGGCGGTCACCCAGGGCCAGTACGTCATCGTGCAGTATGTCGGGGCGCTGTGGCGCACCGGCAAGGTCTTCGACTCCTCGTACGCGCACGGCGACCCGTTCGGCTTCGTCATCGGCGTGCCGCCGACCCAGGGCGGCGTCATCACCGGCTGGAACACCGGCCTGACCGGGGTGAAAGCGGGCAGCCGGGTCCTGCTCAGCATCCCGCCGGCGGACGGGTACGGTAGCAAGGGCTACGCCGAGGCGGGGATCCAGCCCAAGGACACGCTGGTCTTCGTCGTCGACGTGCTGGGGTCCTACAGCAAGGCTGCCTGACCGCGGCCCCGATGCGCGCCGGAGGGCCCGCGCCCGGTCGGCACCCGGTATGCTCATCGCTTCCATATGAACGCTCCGTAACAGGCGTGGAGGTGCCTGTATGAACCTTTTTCCATCCAAGCGAGACCGGCCGCTTTGCCGGAGTGGTGAAGGCGGATGAAAAAAGGCTCAATGACTGACCCGTCACCCAGCCTCTTCGGCAGAGACGTGGTGGTCATCGGCGGCTGCGGGCACGTGGGCCTGCCGCTCGCCATCGCCTTCGCGGACCGCGGCGCCCGGGTAGGCATCTACGACGTGAGCGCCGCGGCGGTCGCGATGGTCAACGCGGGCCAGATGCCGTTCAGCGAGCCTGGCGCGCCCGCGGTGCTCAAGCGGGTGATCGCCGACGGCCGCCTCGAGGCGTCGGCCGACCCCGCCATCGTCGCCACCGCGGAGCACGTGATCGTGGTGATCGGGACGCCGGTGGACGAGCATCTCAACCCCGACCAGGCGGCCATACCGAACGCGCTCGCCGGATGCGCCCCGTACATGCGCGACGGCCAGATCCTCATCCTGCGCAGCACCGTGTACCCCGGCGTGACCGCGCTGGTGGAGAAAATGATCGCGGAGCAGGGCACGGCGATGGACGTGGCGTTCTGCCCGGAGCGGATCGCCGAGGGCAAGGCGATGACGGAGCTGTTCGAGCTCCCGCAGATCGTCTCCAGCCGGACGCCGGCGCTGGACCGGGCGAGCAAGCTGTTCACCCTGCTCACCGACCACCTCGTCCCGATGTCCCCGGAGGAGGCCGAGCTCGCCAAGCTGTTCACCAACGTGTGGCGGTACATCAAGTTCGCGACCGCGAACCAGCTGTACATGATGGCGAACGACAGGGGCCTGGACTTCGAGCGGATCCGCCAGGGGCTGGCCGCCGACTACCCCCGGGCGGCCGACATGCCGGGGGCCGGCTTCGCCGCGGGCCCGTGCCTGTTCAAGGACACCATGCAGCTGGCCGCCTACAACAACAACAACTTCGCGCTCGGCCACACCGCGATGACCATCAACGAGGGCCTGCCGCTGTACCTGGTGGACCGGCTGCAGCAGCGGTTCAGCCTGGACGCGATGACCGTCGGCGTGCTCGGCATGGCGTTCAAGGGAGGCAGCGATGACACGAGGTCGAGCCTGTCCTACAAGCTCAAGAGGATCCTGGCGTTCAAGGCCGGCGGGGTGCTGTGCACGGACCCTCACGTCACGACGGATCCGGATCTGCTGCCGCTCGACGAGGTGGTCGCCCGGGCCGACCTGCTCGTCATCGCCACCCCCCACCCCGAATACCGCGACCTGGTGACCGGCAAGCCGGTCGCGGACATCTGGAACGTGCTCGGGAAGGGCGTGCTGATTTGACCGTGGGGGAGCCGCGGGTATCGGTGGTCATGCCCGCCTACAACGAGGGCAAGCAGATCATCGAGGTGCTCGACCGGCTGTTCGAGTCGGTGAAGCTTTCCTGCGAGGTGCTCGTCGTGGTGGACGCCGAGGAGGACACCACGATCCCGGTGATCAACGAGTACGCGCAGAAGGAGCCGCGGATCCGGTGCCTGGTCAACACCTACGGGCCGGGTCCCGCGAACGCCATCCGCTACGGCATCGACGCCGCGGCCGCGCCGGTCGCCGTGATCACGATGGCCGACGGCTGCGATGACCCGCGGCAGATCGACGACCTCGCCCGGCTGGTCGAGCGGGGGGTGGCGGTGGCCGCCGCCTCCCGGTACATGGCCGGCGGCCAGCAGGTAGGCGGCCCCTACATCAAGGGCGCGCTGTCCAAGACGGCGGGCCGCTCGCTGCGGATATTCACGCACGTCGGGACCCGGGACGCCACCAACTCGTTCAAGGCGTACTCGACGGCGTTCGTCCGCGAGGTCGGCATCGACTCGCGGGACGGCTTCGAGATAGGCATCGAGCTCACCGCCAAGGCCAAGCGGATGCGCAAGCCGGTGGCGGAGATCCCCACCATCTGGCTGGACCGCCAGGCCGGGGTGTCCAACTTCAAGGTCGCCAGGTGGATCCCGAGTTACCTGCGCTGGTACCGGTTCGCGTTCGGGCCGAAGCTGAGCGCCGAGCAGATCCGGGCCCGGGCACGCCGGGAAATTTACGAGAAGAGGGACGAGCAGTGACGGAGAAGGTCCTGGTCAGCGGCTCGGCGGGGTTCATCGGCGGCTATGTCGTCGAAGAGCTGCTGCGGCGCGGTTACGCGGTAACCGGGGTCAACAACTTCTCCAAGTACGGGAAGGTCAGGAAGTCCTACGACAGCCACCCGGCCTACCGGCTGGTCGAGGGCGACGCCAGGGACGTCGAGCTGATGTCCGGCCTGCTCGCCGACTGCGACCACTTCATCGCGGGCGCGGCGCTGATCGGCGGCATCTCCTACTTCCACACCTACGCCTACGACCTGCTCGCCGCCAACGAGCGCATCATCGCGGCGTCGTGCGACGCAGCGATCAAGGCTCACCGTGCGGGCAGGCTGCGCAAGGTCACCTACCTGTCCTCCTCGATGGTGTTCGAGAGCGCCGGCTCGTGGCCGTCGTACGAGGGCCAGGAGCGGGAGATTCCGCCGCCGCTGTCCTCCTACGGCTTCCAGAAGCTGGCCGTGGAGTACTTCGCCCGGGCCGCCAGCGACCAGTACGGCCTGCCCTACACGATCGTGCGGCCGTTCAACTGCGTCGGGACCGGCGAGAGCCGCGCCCTCGGCGACGAGGAGATCCTGTCCGGCAACGTCAAGCTCGCCATGAGCCACGTGGTGCCCGACCTGGTGCAGAAGGTGCTCAAGGGCCAGGACCCGCTGCACATACTCGGCTCGGGCGATCAGGTGCGGCACTACACCTACGGCGCCGACCTCGCCCGGGGCATCGTGGCGGCGATGGAGCACCCCGACGCCACCGGCGAGGACTTCAACCTGTCCACCGCCGAAGCCACCACCGTCACCGAGCTCGCGCAGCTGATCTGGCGCAAGGTCAAGGGCGACGGCGAGCCGCTGCGGCTGGTGCACGACGACCCGTTCGAGTACGACGTGCAGCGGCGGGTCCCGGCGACGGAGAAGGCCAAGCGGGTCCTCGGCTTCGAGGCGACCACCTCGCTGGATCAGATGCTCGACGAGGTCATCCCGTGGATCGCCGAGGCGATCAAGTCCGGGACGATCTGAACGGGTTAGCCGCGGTCGGTGATGCCGTCGATGACCAGGGTCAGGCCGATGCCCAGCATCCAGACGTCCTTGGCAAGCGCGATGCCCTGCTGGGTGGGCTGCAGGCTGCCTTCCTTGGTCATTCCCGGCGTCCGCGCGTAGAGGCCCAGCAGGCCCGACGCGAACGCGGTCAGGCCGGCGCCGGCCAGCGCGGCGGGGACGACCGGCAGCAGCAGAGCCGCGCCGAGCGCGATCTCGCTGGCCGCCAGCAGCCGGACGAAGTCCTTCGGCTTCATCTTCGACAAGAACGGGTAGGCGCCCGCCGCCATGCCGTGGTACATGGCCGCGGTCTCCTCGTCGCTGGCCGACAGCTTGCTGATGCCGGAGTTGAGGATGAACCCGCCCGTCACCAGCCGCGAAGGATACTGTCGCGCCGTAGCCTTGAACCGCATGTGATCCCCTCAGCGTCGGATGATGTCTGTCTCATTCTCTCCCCGGGCCCTCCGGGGTCAGCACCGGCATGCCCGAACGAGACGGCTGCCGGTAGGGAACGTGCCATCCGGGCGTCATTTCTCGTTCGGCCGCACGGTCATGCTGGCCTCGGCCGCGGCCTCGATGTCCGGCCACCGCGACAGCATGGGGACGCGCCGGTGCCGGGCCCACTGCGCCAACTGGTCGGCGAAGTGCGGACTGTCCGGATCGCCCGATGCCCCGCCCGGGATGACGAAGCTGGCGGCCTCGGGCGCGGCCAGATCCACCACCTGCCGGTAGACCGACAGCGCGGTCACGTCGAACGCGGTCCCCTGCCGCCAGCCGTACGCGGCGGCCTGGATCGTGTCCGCGTCCCCGCCCATGCCCGCCGCGGGCGGCACGGCCTGGCCGGGGAGCGGATGAGCCGCCCTGGCCTGGTGCACGGCGTCCCACCGCCATTCCTCGGGCGGGCCGGCCTCGCTGGCCTGCTTCCAGGCCGAGGCTAGCGCGGCGGGCAGGACGCCGCGGACCCGCTCGGCCTTCCCGGGGTCTGAGCTCTCGCCGACAGGGCCTCCCGCGGCCGCCGCCGACGGGGCCGCCGAGCAGCTCCCAGGTGTCGTTGGCGAGCCACCGGCGGATGAGCACGTCGCTGGTGGCGACGTCGCCGCTGACCAGCCACTGCCAGGCAGCGTCGCCGAGCAGCGGGCGGTAGAGAGCGTCGGCGAGCGCCCGCTGGAAGCAGGCGTACAGCAGCGCGGAGCCGGATTCACCCCGCAGCTCGCCGTCCCAGCCGGCCAGCTTGCGGCGAGCGCGTTCGGCGGAATTATCCGGGTTATCGGGCAGCGGGCCGATCCCGGCGAGCAGGCGGCACCAGGCCTGTGCCGCCCAGGACACCAGGTCCGACTGGAGGGCGGCGAGCCCTTCGGTGGTGTGCCGCTCGGTGCCGGCCAGGCACTGCCGGAGCCGCTCGGCGCGGAACGGGTGGCTGAACGTGTAGGCGATGTATGGCTCGTCGCCGTCGACGATGGCGTTGTTGGCGGTCATCACGAACCCGGCTTCGGGGTCGAGCAGCCGCGGCATCTGGTCGAACGGGACGGTCCCGGTCCAGTCGCAGGCGCCGGTCCAGCCGGGGACCGGCAGCCGGCGGTGCGCGGGGGACGTGCGGACCGGCAGCTCGCCGCGTGTCTGGTAGGCGATGCGGCCGCCGGTGTCGGCGGCGAGCAGGTTGTTCACCGGGTCCACCCATTCCCGCTGGGCGTCGATGAGCTCTTCGGCGTCGCGCGCGGTGAGCATCGGCAGCAGCGGCTCGAAGCCGCGGCCGGGCCAGCCGGTGGCGGTGTACCGCAGCGCGATGGCCATGCCCGTCAGCGGGTCGCCGTGCACGACCTGGCCGTGCCGGGTGCGCCACACGTCGGCGGTGACGGGCTCGCCGTCGCGGACGCTGATCGTCTCCGTCCGGCGGGCCGCCTGCTGCCAGCCGAACTCGGTGCGGTACCAGCCGGGACGGCTCTCGTCGAACTCCTCCAGGTACAGATCCTGGGTGTCGGCGCTGGCGTGGGTGATCGCCCACGCCACCTGCCCGTTGTGGCCGAAGTGCGGGAAGCCCGGCACGCCGGGGAACGCGGCTCCGATCACGCTGAAGTCCGGGCAGGATACGTGGCACTGCCAGTAGACGTTCGGCGCGTCGAGGGCCCGGTGCGAGTCGTTGCACAGCACCGCGCCGCCGTGGGCGGTCCGGCGGCCGCTCACGGCCCACGCGTTGGAGCCGGGCTCCGCCTCGGCCAGGAACCCCAGGTGCGGCGCCGCGGCGGCGACCTCGTCCGCCGCCTCGGCGATCACCCGCGCGACGCGGCCGCCGGGCGGCACGGTGAGCACGGAGCCGGCCGGTGCCCTGGTGTCGAGCCGCGCGAAGGCCTCGGCCCCCGCTTTGGCCAGCACCATGGCCTCGGCGAGCTTGTGCTGCCAGTGGCCCATGAGGATGTGCCTGACCTTGTACGCGGCAACCGAGTGCCACGGCTGCCAGGGCTCGATCGCGGTGCCGGGCAGCCCGGCCAGCTCCGCGGGCCGGTTTCCCTGGCTGATGACCGCGTTGACGCCGGCGGCATAGGCCTCGAACATCGCGTACACCGGTGCCGACATGAGCGCCATGTCGGCGTGCGCGGCTGCGGTGATGTTCATCCGCCGGGCGAGCAGGTCGGCGGGCACGGCGGCCGGCCCGGCGACTTCGGCCCACCGTCCGGCGGCGCGGCGCCGGTCGTATTCCATCTGGAACAGCCGGTCCTGGGCGCAGGCGTAACCCATGCCGAACCAGGCGTCGGAGTCCGACCCGGCCCGGATGTGCGGGATGCCGTAGGTGTCGCGGGTAATCAGCAGCTCGTCGGGGCGGCCGGAAGTTTCCGCAGATTCGGTCACCGACTGAGGATAACGAGCCGGTTAGGCCAGGTTCACGCCTGGCGTGCCGTAACCAGCCGGGTCAGCGTCGCGGTCTCCTGGGCGTGGTCACCTTGCGCAGCCGCAGGATCTCCGTGTCCCGCGCCGTCAGCACCGGCTCGATGACATTCATGGCGGCGTGGACGGCGCTGTCCAGATCTCCGCCGACGCCGTAGCGCAGGAAACTTCGCCACAGCGCCCGCTGGAGGTGGTCCGCGGTGATGGTCAGCAGATCTGCCGCGTCTGTGTCTGCCACGTCTGTGTCTGCCGGGTCTGCGCGCGGGCCGGGTTTTACCGCTACCAGACTGCGGTTTCCCTGGCTCTTCTGGGTCCGCGAGCCCGGGCGGCGGCTGGCGCGCCGCGGCGCGGACGCTGTCCGGCGCCCGGCCGGCCGCGCCGGGTTTGCGGTGGCTGTGCCGAGCGTGCTGGCTGTGCCGGCTGTGCCGGCTGTGCTGGCCGGCGCGCAGAACAACGGGGTCATCACCCATGTCCGCGCAACGGCCGCCGGGGCGGCCGGCGGCTTTGGTATGGTCGGCTCAGGGAGCATCGGCGTGGCCTTCCTTTTTGGATTGTCGTCACAGCGCTGATGCTCCCTCTTTGCGGCTTTCACATAGCAGATGTCCAGGTCACACGGCGTGTCGCCGGCACTCCGCAGCGTCCCGAAAGCGGCATTTCCCGCACGTCCAGGATGGGTTTCCGGCACGCCAGTGCCGGCCATTCTTCTGGAGGCATTCCCGTCGTTGGCGTCGTCTGCGATCGTAATTAAGTTCGAAGGAACCTTATAACTCAAGCGACGTTTCGTTATTTTCATCGAGGCGCGAGAGCGCTACGGCTCGTCGTTCGGCGTCGCTGGCACGGAACTCGGCTTCGAGCATGTCCATTGCCTTCAGGAAGGCCGCGCGCTCATCGTCGGCCAGCCGGTCGAGCACCCGGGCGAGCGGCGCCGCCGCGCCATCCAGCCATTCCTCGACCGCGGTCCTGGCGCCCGGCGCGATCTGCACGATCGTCCGCCGCCGGTCGGCCTGGTCGGGGGAGCGCTCGACGAAGCCGGCCTGGTCCAGCCCGGTGAGAACGCCACTGACGGTGGAGAGCGTCAGGCCGAGCCGGGCGGCGAGCGTGCCGACGGTCAGCGGGCCGTCGCGCAACTGCTCGAGGGCCGCCACGTGCCGCGGCCCCAGCGCTGCGGGCGTGTGCGGCGTGGTCTGGTCCTGGTAGCGCCGCATCCCGCGCATGACGCGGGGAAACACGCGCATCAGGCGCAGGCAGATGGCGGAGTGACCACTCGTGCCCGCTTGCTCAGCCACCGCCCCGTCCTTTGACCTCGTGGGTGCGAGTATATATTGTTGGGACATCAAAACTATTGACACTGCAACCAAAACCTCGGGAGAGGACGCATCATGACGACTCCGGCGCAAACCGCGTCAGCGCTGCAGGAGAAGCTGGCCAATGGCTCGCTGGCCGGCAACTGGACCCTCGACCCGGCACGGTCCACGGCCACGCTGCGGAGCAAGAGCATGTGGGGCCTCGTGCCGGTCAAGGGCGTCTTCCGCGAGATCGAGGGCGGCGGGACCGTAACGCCGGCCGGAGAGGTCACTGGCCGCATCTCGCTCCCGACCGGGGCGCTGGACACCAAGAACGCAAAGCGCGACACGCACCTGCGCTCCGATGACTTCTTCCTGACCGAGAAGTACCCCGCGATCACCTTCAGCGTGGACAAGCTCGTGCCGACTGACGGGGGAGTGACCGTCTCCGGCACCATCACCGTCCGCGAGACCACCCGCCCGCTCTCCTTCCCGGCGACCGTCACCGCGGCCGGCGACGGTGAGGTGGCGCTCGACGCCACGGTCGAGGTGGACCGGTCGGAGTTCGGCCTCACCTGGAACCAGATGGGCATGGCCTCCATGAAGAACACGATCACCATCCACGCGGTCTTCACCAGGAGCTAGAGGACCGAAGGCGCGGCGGCCAGTCCGGCGAGCATCCCACCTGAGTTCCCGGGTCTGGCTCTTCTTCACGCGCTGAAGCGCATCCGCAATGAATCCGCCTGCCTTGAGCTCCCCGACGGCACTGTCCCGTCCACGCCTGGCGTCTAGGACAGGGCGGGGGAGGGCAGCAGCCTCCGCTGTGCGTCGGTGAGCGCCAGGTCCACGGCGCCGAGCGTCACTGCCTCGTCGCCGAGCTGGGACAACTCGAGCCTCGGCGGGACCAGCGTCAGCGGCCGCACGCAGGTTTCGATCGCCCGCAGCAGCACGGCCCCGGCCCGGGACACGCCCGCGCCGATGACGACCAGGTCGGGATCGAGGACGAGCAGCACCGCCGCGAGCCCGCGGGCGAACCGGGCCGCGATCGCGTGTACCACCTCCACGGCGGCCGGATCGCCGTGCGCCGCGGCCGCGAACACCGCTTCGGCGTCGAGCCGGCCCGGCGCGGCGGCCAGCAGCCCGGCCAGTTCCCCGCCGTGGCGCGCGGCAGCCGCCCGGCCTGCCTCGACGATGGCGTCGGCCACGACGAGGCGCTCGAACGGCCCGCGCCCGAGATCGTCCGGCTCGGCCGTCGCCGCGGCGTCCAGGGCGAGGAATCCGATCTCGCCGGCCGCGTTCGCGGCGCCCCGGTGCAACTGGTCCCCGATCAGGACGCCGGCCCCGACCCGCTCGCCCCACAGGATGAAGACGACCGCGTGGGCGTCGCGGGCCAGCCCGTACCGCCGTTCGGCCAGCACGGCGAGGTTGGCGTCGTTTTCGACCTGCACCGGGCAGCGGAATGACCGGCGCAGCTCGCGGGCCAGCTCGATCGTCCATCCGGGCAGCCCGGGCGCCAGCACGACGGCGCCACGCTGCTGATCCACCAGGCCCGGAGTGCCGGCCGCGACGCTGGCGACCTCCTCGCGCCCGATCCCGGCGTCGGCCAGCGCGTCGCGGGCCGCCCGGCGCAGCGCCCCGAGCAGTTCCTTGCTGCTGTTCGCGCCAGAGGTTGTCTGGCGACGCCGGGCGACCACGTGGCCGGCCAGATCGGCCACCATGACCCCGATCTTGTGCCGGCCGATGTCGAGACCCACGACGTAGGCGGCCTCGGACCGGAACCGGACCAGCCGCGCGGGCCGGCCGGAGGGCCGGCCGGAACCGCCCAGCCCGGCTGGGCCGGGCTCGGCGTAGGCCAGCAGCCCGGCCGTGTGCAGCTGGTCGACGACCTGCCCGACGGTCGGCCGGGACAGGCCCGTTCGCGCAGCAAGGTCGGAGAGGCTGACCGGGCCGGACCCGCGCAGCACGGTCAGCACGCGCGCGCTGTTGATCTGGCGCAGCAACGGCGGCCCGCCGTGTGCCGAAGGCTCCATCGTCTTCCTCCGTGGCCGTTCAGTTCGTGACCGTTACGGCGGAACCCCTTGACCCGCCGGGTCGCATGCCCCATGATTATGCATCAATCTTTAATAAATAACCTTACATATCTTTCAGTGATCAGCAACAGGACAGCCAGGAGGCATCGTCGTGAGGTTGACCAGGCTCGGGACTGGTGTGGCGGCGGGCGTGGCCACCGCACTGGCGATCGCCGCTTGCGGCGGCGGCAGCAACAACAGCGGGTCGGGCGGCAGCTCGGCCGGGACGATCAGCGTGGTGATGGCCCAGTACAGCACCCACACCCAGCCGTACTGGACCGCGCTGGTGAGCCGGTTCCAGAAGCAGTACCCGAAGATTCACGTCAATCTCCGGGTCATCGACTGGAACACCCTGCTCCAGCAGGTGCCGACGATGGTCCAGACTCACTCGTTCCCGGACGTCCTCAACTTCAACGCCTACAGCACCTTCGCCTCCTCCGGGCTGCTCCTGCCGGCCAAGGACGTGCTGTCTCCCGGCACGCAGGCTGACTTCGAGTCCTCGTTCCTCGGCAGCGACTCGGTCAAGGGAACCCAGTACGGCATCCCGTGGATCGCCAGCGTGCGGGCCCTCGGTTACAACAAGCAGGCGTTCGCGAAGGCCGGCATCAGCTCGCCGCCGACCACGTGGGCGCAGCTCACCGCCGACGCGCAGAAGCTCAAGAAAGCCGGCTACATCGGCTACTGCCTGCCGCTCGGCTCGGAGGAAGCCCAGGCCGAATGGTCGCTGTGGATGTGGTCCAACGGCGGCGGCTGGACCACTCCGTCCGGTCAGTGGTCCATCAGCAGCCAGAAGAACGTCCAGGCCATGAGCTTCCTGCGCACGCTGGCCAACACCGACAAGGTGACCGAGCCCAACCCCGGCTCGACCAACCGCACCGACGGCTGCTGGACCCAGTTCGCCCAGGGCAAGGTCGCGATGACGGAGATCATGCCGCTGGGGACGTTCCAGTCCACCTCGATGAAGGGCTCTGCTGTGCAGTGGGCGTCCGCCCCGTGGCCGCGGTCGAGCGCCAGCATCCCGCAGTTCACGCTCGGCGTGCAGGACGTGCTGATGGCGTTCAACAAGCCGGGCAACAAGAGCATGGTCAGGTCGTTCCTTGATTTCGTCTACCAGAAGAGCAACTACCTCAGCTTCGTGCGGACCGAGGGCTTCCTGCCGACCACCAAGTCGGCGAGCGCTGCCATGGCCAGTGACCCGGTGACGGGCGAGGGCATCAGGCTGCTGCCGACCGCCAAGTTCTACCCGGCGACGAACCCGGGCTGGAACAAGGTGCAGAGCACCGTGCAGAGCCAGCTGGGGACGGCCCTGGCACCGTCCGCCAACCCGAGCTCGGTGCTGACCCAGATCCAGCAGATCGCGCAAACGTCTGGATGACGGTGACCACGTCGCGGCGCGGCAGCGGCCGGTCCCCGCTGCCGCTGCCGCACCGCAGCGCCCGGCTGTTCCGCCGGGCCGTTCCGTGGCTGCGCCGGCTGCAGCCGCTGTGGTGGCTCGGGCCCAGCGTCCTGCTGATCGCGCTCATCATCGCCTACCCGGCGGTCGAGATGATCAGGACGTCGTTCCTGAAGGTCAACTCGATCGGGCTCACCCAGGGATACGCCGGGCTGGGGAACTACCGCAACCTGTTCGGCGAGCCGGCGCTGGGCCACGTGCTGATGAACACCCTGCTGTGGGTCGTGCTCGTGGTGGCCGCGACGATCGTGATCTCCCTCGGGCTGGCGCAGTTTCTCAACAAGCGCTTCGCCGGGCGCCGGATCGTCCGCTGGGCGCTGATCGTGCCGTGGGCGGCGTCGCTGGTCATGACCGCGACGGTCTGGCGCTACATCTACGAGGGCAGCTACGGGGTGCTCAACCGGGTGCTGCTCGACCTGGGGCTGATCCACAGCCCGGTCCAGTGGTACCAGGACAGCTCCACGTCGTTCTGGTGCCTGATCATCGTGGGCATCATCGTGTCGATCCCGTTCAGCACGTTCGTCCTCCTCGCCGGCATGCAGGCCATCCCGGCGGACGTATACGAGGCGGCGCGGGTTGACGGCGCCGGGCCGGTGCAGATTTACTGGAAGGTCACCTTCCCGCTGCTGCGGCCGGCCCTGCTCACCTCCGCGGTGCTGAACACGATCTACGTGTTCAACTCGTTCCCGATCATCTGGGTGATCACCGGCAAGCTGCCCGGCGACCAGACCGACACCACGATGACGTTCATGTACAAGATCGCCTTCACGTACCGGCTGGACGTCGGCGAGGCGGCCGCCCTCGCGGTGATCAACGTGCTCCTCCTGCTCGTCGTCGTCACCTTCTTCCTGCGCCGGGTGCGCTGGAACGCGGGCGGGGAAACCGGCGGCCGTCCAGCCCGCCGTAGCCGGCTGGCCGAGGCAACGGCCGGAGTTATCCGGGGCGCCCGCGCGGTGCTCGCGCCGCGGATGACCGGTGCCGCGATGACGGCCCGCGACGTGCCCCCCGCCGCACCGGGGCACCCGGCCGACGGTAGGACGGATAAATTTCCCGAACGGCTGCCGGTGGCACCCACGGCGGCCCGCTCGCCCGGCCGCAGGGAACGGACGGCCCGGGTGCTCGGCCGGCTCTGGTCGCCGGTGCGGCCGGCTGGACTGACCGCTATCGGCGCCCTCGTGGCCGCGTTCTTCCTGGCCCCGTACGTGGTGATGTTCCTGTCGGCGTTGAAGAGCAACAACGATCTCTTCCGCAGTCCCGCGCTCTACCTGCCGACCTCTTGGCAGTGGGGCAACTTCGCCAGCGTGTGGAAGGCGATCCCGCTGGCCTCCTACGTGGTGAACAGCCTGATCATCGCCGCCGCGTCCACCGCCATCGTGCTTCTGGTGTCGCTGCCCGCGGCGTATTTCACCGCGCGGCACGACTTCCGCGGCAAGCGGGCGTTCCTCTACACGGTCCTGGTGACCCAGATGTTCGCGCCCGTCGCTCTGGTCATCGGCATCTTCCGGGAAGTCAACCTGGTCAACGGGGCCGTCAACAGCTTCTGGGCCATCATTCTCGTCAATGCCGCATTCAACCTGGCGTTCTCCATCTGGATCCTGAACGGGTACCTGGCCAGCATCCCGAAGGAGATCGAGGACGCCGCCATGGTGGACGGCGCCGGCCGGGTCCGGACCATGGTCCGGATCGTGCTGCCGCTGGCCCGGCCCGGCATCGTGACGGCCGTGATCTTCACGTTCATCCAGGTGTGGAACGAGTTCGTCGTGGCGGAAACGATCTTCAACAACCCGACGCAAAACCGCGAGACGCTGACGGTCGGGATCAACGCCTTCGTCGGCCTGTACCAGACGCAGTACCAGTACCTGTTCGTCGCTTCCATCATCGGGATCGTCCCGGTCGTCCTGCTGTTCGCGGGCATCGAGCGCTACCTCGTCGGCGGCCTGACCGCCGGCAGCATCCGCTAGCGAGCAGGCGCCGGGGGAGCGAGCATCGGGGTCAGCGGGCGCCAGCGGGGAGCACGACGACCGAGAAGCTGAGGGCCGGGCTGGTGCCGCGGTGCGGGAAGCGCAGCGGCCGGGCCGAGAGTGGGACCGCGTTCACGAGATAGGCGCTGCCGGCCCCGCCGGCCAGGAACTCGTTCCCGCCGGGCAGCGCACGGGCCCAGAGGATGTTCTGGCCGGTCGTGAACCGCGCGCCGGGCACCACCCTGACCGCTCCTGTGCGGATGTTCACGATCGCGGGCTGGGTGATCGCGGCGGCGTCACGGCTGCCCTGGGCGGTGCTGACGAACGCCGCGAGCCAGCGGCCGTCGGCCGAGAACGCGCCGCCGAGCGCAAACCGGCTGCGCGACGGGCTGCGGACGGTCACGCCGGACAGAGTCGCGGTATTGGTGATCTCGATGCAGCGCCACCCGGCGCGCTGACCGCACGAGGCGGGGATCCAGGCCAGCAGGCCACGGCCCGATCCGGGCAGCGTGACGGCGCCGATCACCCCGAAGTCGGCGCTCGTCACCTCGCCCAGCACGGTCACCTTCCCGGTCCCTGGGTTCCAGATGCCCAGCCCGGTCGGACGCGGGTTGTTCTGCAGGCCGCTCTGCTGCACGACGATGCCGCCGGCCACGGCGAGCGGCGGGTCAAACGGGCCAGGACCGACGTCCGGCACGTACCAGCCGTGCGGCACCGTCAGCTGGCGGGACGGGCCGCGGCCAGCCGCCGGTATCTCGATCACTGACGTGCCGGTCCAGGCGATGAACACCTCCCGGCCGCCGGGAGAGGCGAAAACGGCCTGCCCGGGCGCGAGATTCGCGATCGTGCCCGTCGCCACGTTCAGGGCCCGGGCGACGAACGGCCAGTACCCGTACCCCGGCAGGCTGGCCCCGCGGGTGTCGATCCAGTAGATGCGGCCGCCCGCCGAGACCAGCGGCGTGTTTGCCTGGTCTGCCGCGCCGACGTCGGCCGCGATCCGCTGGCTACCCGTGGCCAGGTCGCCGATGCGGAGACGGCCGCTGTCATCGATCCAGGCCACCGAAGGCAGCGCCGTGACGCCGGACCGGCCGGCCACGCCGCCTGTCCCGCCCGGACCGCCGGTCACAGCCCGGCCCGGACCGGGAGCCGCGTGCCAGGTGACTGCCCACAGGCCGGCCGCCGCGCCCGCGGCGAGGATGACGACTGCCAGGCCCGCCAGCCGCCTACGGCGGCGGCGCCGCCAGGCTTCCCTGAACAGGGCCAGAACGGACGCGAACACGGCCGGACCGGGCGCGCGCTCGAGCACCTCCCGGGCCACCTCCGGCTTCTCCCCGGAGTCCCGTGCCGCCGCGGGCCCGCGATCACATGTAACCGCCTTCACCGCCGTCATGGTGAGGCTTACCCCTGGTGCCGTGGGCGCTGTAGCATGGGACCACTATGGCTAGGACCATCCTGGAAGTCAAGGTTGACCGGAACGACCCGGCGCCGCTGCACGAACAGGTCGCGGCGCGCATCCGCCGGGCCATCGCCGACACTGAGGCTGAGCCTGGCGAGCGGCTGCCGCTGGCCAAGGATTCTCGCAGCGGTGCTCGGCGTGAACAAGAACACCGTCCTGCGCGCGCTGCACGCCCTCCGGCAGGAGGGGCTGCTGGAGTTCCGCCGCGGGCGCGGCATCACCGTGGCCGGCATGCCGCAGCGCGGCGCGGTCCTCGCGCAGGCCAGGAAGCTGGTCACCTTCGCCCGCGAGCACGGCTACGGCCGCAGCGAGCTGATCCAGATGATCACGGATCTGCCGCAGGACACCTGACGGCCCGGTTACGCCAGGAGCGACAGGGCGTGCCGGCCGGCGGCCGCGGCCGCGAGGAAGTAGGCCGGGTCCTGGTCCAGCCCGCGGCCCATCGTGGACAACGGGACCGGGCAGGCCCGCAGCGCCTCGTGCAGCCCGTCCAGCGGCACCCGCACAAGATCATGCCGCTGCCCGAGCGCCGCGGCCTGCGCGGACACCTTCGCGCCGAACTCCCCGGGCAGGCCGGGCACCACCACGTCGGCCCTGGCCAGGGCGACCCTGCCGTAGGCGGTCAGGCTGTGATGCGACACGCCGCGGTGCCGCGGCCTCGTGTCGGCCTCGCTCACCCGCAGCGAGGCCACCGGCCGGCCGTTCAGGACCGCCGCTGCGTTGACCGCCTCGCCGCAGGCGACGCCGGAGAATCCCCACCGCGTCCCGGTGCCCAGATTGCCCGGACCCTGCGTGACCACGGCCAGGTCTGCGCCCAGCACGAGCCGCGCGGCGAGCAGGCCGGTGTGCAAGGTCACGGCCTCCAGGTCACCGCCGAACGCCTGCCCGACGGTGATCGTGGCCGCCAGCCAGCCGGCCTCCCGCAGGCCCGCGCAGGTGCGGGAGAACCAGAGCGGGAGCGCGCCGCCGTCCTGCATGACGTAGACGGCGCGGGGTGGAGGGGCAGTGGGGGGTGGTGTGACGGCGCGGGGTGGGGGGGCAGTGGGGGGTGGTGTGACAGCCGGGGCTGGCGTGCTCGCCCGGGTACCCGCCAGCACTGCGGGCAGGGCCGAGTGCAGGTCGGCGACCACCACGGGCATGCCGCCGAGGTCGTCGGCGTCGCGGAGCAGCTCATGATGCGGCGAGTCCGGCTCGTTGACGCCCTGCACGGTCGCCTGCAGCGGCGTGTAGCGCGCCTTGACCAGGTGCCCGCCGCGAGGCGAGGTTCCCGCGCCGGGCGGGTCATCGGGCGGCAGCCGGCCGGGGACGGCGACGACGAACGCGTAACCTCCAGTGCCCAGCCCCAGCGTCAGGGCCGTGGTGTTGAGCAGCACGCGGTCTCCCGGCTCGGGCCGGCCGGTCAGGGCGGGATAGGCGAGCGCCCGGCAGTCATCCTCGCCGGATATCGCCACCTCCAGCTCGACCGCGCCCGGCCAGGCCCGGCCGACCGCGGTGACCACGCCGTCGCGCCACTGGATCATTGAGCCTTTTTCATGCGCACAAGTAAGTCCGAGTAATCCGGCCACCGGATGGGGCATGAAAAAGGTTCACGTGCGCAGGGTAGCGTCATCATCTCCCCCGGGTAGCGTCATCATCTGCGCCGGGTAGCGTCAGAGCGGGACCGGCGGTGCCCAATCCGCGGCGCGCCGGCCGGGGGCGAGGGACAATACTGCGCAGGGGCTCCGGAGAGGGACGGCGATGTCGCGGCGCAAGACAGAGAGGCTGCTCAGCCTCGTGGTCTGCCTGCTGTTCACCCGCCGCGCCCTGACCGCGGCGCAGATCCGCCAGGCCGTTCCCGGTTACCCCGACTCGTTCGAGGCGTTCAAGCGGATGTTCGAGCGGGACAAGGAGGAACTGCGCGAGCTCGGCATCCCGCTGGAGACCGACCTGTCCTCGCCCGGGGACGAGGAGGCCGGCTACCGGATCCAGCGGGAAGCCTACGAGCTGCCGGAGATCACGCTGGAGCCGGACGAGGCGGCGGTGCTCGGGCTTGCCGCGCGGGTGTGGCACCGGGCCGAGCTGGCCGGGGCCGCAGCGGGCGCGCTGCTCAAGCTGCGGGCCGCCGGGATCGACGCCGAGGAGGACACCACCCAGACCGGCATAGAGCCGAGAGTCCACACCGGCGAAGCCGCGTTCGGGCCCCTGTGGGAGGCGGTCATGGAACGGCGCCCGGTCACCTTTGCCTACCGCGCGCCGGCCGGGCTGGCACGCAGCAGCGCCGGCTGGAACCGTGGGGCGTGGTGAACAGGCACGGCCGGTGGTACGTGGCGGGCCACGACCGCGACCGGGACGCCGTGCGGGTGTTCAGGCTCAGCAGGATCGAGGGGACGGTGTCGTTCAGCGGTCCGCCGGGCAGCGTCGTCGTGCCCGCCGGCACCGACGTGCGCGTGCTGGTCAAGGACTGGGACTCGAGCCCGCCGGCTCCCGTCCGCGCTGCGACGCTGCGGGTGCGGACCGGGGCCGGGCTGGGGCTGCGCCGCACGGCGGTCGCCGTGCGGCCCGACGGCGACGGGTGGGACGACGTGCAGGTGTCGTTTCATGAGCTCGGCTGGTACGCCGACTACCTGGCCTCGTTCGGCGCGGACGTGATCGCCGTGGACCCGCCCGACCTGCGCGAGGCCGTCATACGGCGGCTGAAGGGAGTCCCGCATTGACCGGATCAGGCGCGCAGACCGGGACGCAGCGGCTGCAGCGGCTGCTCGCCCTGGTTCCCTACGTGGTGAGCAGGCAGGCCGTCGGCCTCGCGGACACCGCTGCGGCGTTCGGCGTGACCGAGCGCGAGCTCGTCGATGACCTCAACATGCTGTGGTGCGTCGAGCTGCGCGCGCCCGACCCGTACTGCCCGATCGACCTGTCCTACGAGGGCGGCGAGATCGTCGTCAGCGAGGCCGAGTCGATCGCCCGGCCGCTGCGGCTCGGCACGGGGGAGGCGAGCGCGCTGCTCGTCGCGCTGCGGATGCTCGCCGAGCTGACCCCGGCCGGGTCCTCCGCGCTGACCCGGACGATCGCCAAGCTGGAGGCGGCGGCGGGGGAGGCCGCAGCGGTCAGCGCCCAGGTCCAGGTCCAGGTGGACAACCGTCACGCCGGCGACACCCTCGGCCAGATGGAGGACGCGATCCGGCGGGGCCGGCGGATCCACCTGCGCTACTACGTGCCTGGCCGGGACGAGGCCACCGAGCGGGACGTCGATCCGATGCTGCTGCTCGTGGTGGAGGGGCGCACCTACCTGGAGGGCTGGTGCCGCCGCGCCGAAGGGGTGCGGCTGTTCCGCCTGGACCGGGTCCTGGGCCTGGAGGTGCTGGACGTCGCCGCCGCGGTCCCGCCCGAGGCCGAGCACGTGGACGTTGACGAGGGACTGTTCCGGCCGTCGCCGCAAGACGTCAGGGTCGAGCTCGAGCTGCGGCCAGGCGGGCACTGGGTCGCCGAGTACTACCCGTGCGAGAGCACGGCGAGAAATGGCGATGAACTGCGGGTGACCCTGCGCACGCCGGACACCCGCTGGGTGCGCCGGCTCGCCCTGCGGCTCGGCGAGGACGGCCGGGTCATCGCCCCTGCTGAGCTCGCCGCACAGGTCAGTCAGGACGCAGCCGCTGCCCTCGCGGGGTACGCTTCCTGATCGCAGGCGCCCCGCCCCGCAGCAGTTGAACCGAAGCGGGTCGGCGTGCGAATGTTATCTGGCGGCCGGCACCCGACCGGTCGCGCTGCCAGGCTCACCGGCCAGAACTGTACACTCGGCCGGAGAACCCCAACCGCGCGGGGACGGGTCCCCGCTGAAGAGGGCCGACATGAACATTGGCGATCTGTTCGACAGCCCCTTGAAGATACTCATCATTGCCATAGTGGTCCTCGTGCTGTTCGGGTCGAAGAAGCTGCCCCACGCCGCACGGTCCCTCGGGCAGTCGATGCGCATCCTCAAGACTGAGATCAGCACCCTGCACGACGATGACGAGCCCAAGGCCAGCACGGTGCACACGGCAGCCGCGCCGCCGCCGCCGGCCGCGATCACGCACCAGCAGCAGGTGGACCATCTGCAGCAGCAGCTGGACGAGCTGCGCCAGCACTCGGCGGCGACTGAGGCTCAGCAGACGCACCAGGCTAGCTAGCCGGCCGTTGCCCGGCCATGTCGAAGCTGCCTGATACCGTCACGGGCGCCCGCGTGCTCGGCAGCCGGATGCTCGCCATGCACAAGCAGAGCAACCCTGACGGCCGGATGCCGCTCATGGATCACCTCCGTGAGCTGCGGTCCCGGGTCGTCAGGGCGCTGCTGGCGATCGTGGCCGGGACGGCCGTCGGGCTGATCCCGGGAGTCTACGAGCGGCTGTGGCGATTCATCGAGCACCCGTTCGCCAAGGCATCGACCGCTCTGTGCCGGTCACATGGCCTGCGCGGCTGCACGGGGATCAACAACAGCCTCATCGTCACCGGCATCTTCGACCCGCTGTCCATCCGGATACAGGTCGCGTTCTTCTTCGGGCTCATCGTCACCTCCCCGGTCTGGCTCTACCAGCTATGGGCGTTCATCGCGCCCGGGCTGTATTCCCGGGAGAAGCGTTACACCTACGCGTTCGTGGGCGCAGCGGTCCCGCTGTTCGTGACCGGCGCCGCGCTGGCCTACCTGGTGATGAGCCGGGGGCTGACCTTCCTGCTGGGGCTGACGCCGACCGGGGTCAACGTGCTGCCGAGCATCAGCACCTATCTCGGCTACGTGATGGCCATGATCCTCGGCTTCGGGCTCACCTTCGAGCTGCCGCTCGCCCTCGTCGTGCTCAACTACGCCCGCGTCCTGACGCACGAGCGGTTCAGGAAGTGGCGGCGGGTGATGATCTTCGCCGTGTTCGTGTTCGCGGGGATCGCGACGCCGAGCCCGGACCCGCTAACGATGCTGCTGCTCGCCGCGCCGTGCGTGGTGCTCGTCGAGGTGTCCGAGCTCCTGTGCTGGGCGCACGACCGCAGCCTGGCGCGGCGACCAGATCCCTACGCGGGGCTGAGTGACAACGAGCCGGCGCCGCTCGACTTCGGCAACTTCGACGACACGGTGGATTCCGGCTCCTAACCCTGCGCCTAACCTGGAGTCATGACGCTTCCGGCGAGTCCGGCGCAGCGGTATGCGGCGTTCCGCGCCCGCCCGGCCGAACTGACCGCCTTCCAGTCGCTGTATGACTTCGAGTTCGACCCGTTCCAGATCGAGGCGTGCGAGGCGCTGAACGGCGGCAGCGGCGTGCTCGTCGCCGCGCCGACCGGATCCGGCAAGACCGTGGTCGGCGAGTTCGCCGTCCACCTGGCGCTGGCCGCCGGCCGCAAGTGCTTCTACACCACGCCGATCAAGGCGCTGTCCAACCAGAAGTACGCCGACCTGGTCCGCCGGTACGGGCCGGATTCCGTCGGCCTGCTGACCGGGGACAACAGCGTGAACGGCGAGGCGCCGGTGGTCGTGATGACCACCGAGGTGCTGCGGAACATGCTGTACGCGGGCTCGGCGACGCTGGCCAGCCTCGGCTACGTGGTGCTCGACGAGGTGCACTACCTGGCCGACAGGTTCCGCGGCGCCGTGTGGGAAGAGGTGATCATCCACCTGCCCGAGTCGGTGCAGGTGGTGGCGCTGTCGGCGACGGTGAGCAACGCCGAGGAGTTCGGCGAGTGGCTGGACCAGGTGCGCGGCGGCACCGCGGTGATCGTGGACGAGCACCGGCCCGTCCCGCTCTGGCAGCATATGCTCGCCGGAAGCCGCCTCTATGACCTGTTCACCGACGCCGGCGGCGAGGCCCGGGTCAACCCCGAGCTCATCCGGATCGCCCAGCGGGACGAGTGGGCCGCGCGGAAGGCGCCGAGCCTGCCCGGCCGCGGCGGCCACCGGCCGCGTAGGTTCGGGGTGCCGAGGCGGCCGGAGGTGATCGACCGCCTCGACCGGGCCGGCCTGCTCCCGGCGATCACGTTCATATTCAGCCGGGCCGGGTGCGACGCCGCGGCGGCGCAGTGCGTGGCCGCCGGGCTGCGGCTGACCACGCCGGAGGAGGCCGCCGAGATCACGGAACTGGCCGAGCGGCGCACCGCGGACATCCCCGGCGAGGACCTGCGCGCGCTCGGGTATGACGCGTGGCTGGCCGGCCTGCAGCGGGGCATCGCCGCCCACCACGCCGGCCTGCTGCCCACCTTCAAGGAGGTAGTGGAGGAGCTCTTCGAGGCCGGCCTGATCCGCGCCGTGTTCGCCACCGAGACGCTCGCCCTCGGCATCAACATGCCCGCCAGGACCGTGGTCATCGAGCGGCTGGACAAGTGGAACGGCGAGACGCACGCCAACCTGACCCCCGGCGAGTACACCCAGCTCACGGGGCGGGCGGGCAGGCGCGGGATCGACGTCGAGGGCCACGCCGTGGTGGCATGGCAGCCGGGCGTGGACCCGGTCGCCGTGGCCGGCCTGGCGGGTACCCGGACCTACCCGCTGACCTCCAGCTTCCGGCCGTCCTACAACATGGCGGTGAACCTCACCGGCCAGTTCGGCCGGGCCAGGGCCGCCGCGCTGCTGGAATCCTCGTTCGCCCAGTTCCAGGCCGACCGGGCGGTCGTCGGGCTCGCCCGCCAGATTCCGGCGCGGCCAGCAGGAGCTGGACCGGATCGCCGCGGAGATGACCTGCGACCGCGGTGACATCGGCGAGTACGCCAGGCTGCGCGCTGAGCTCTCCGAGCGTGAGACCCAGCTGGCCAGGCAGCGGTCGGCGGCGCGGCGCGCGGACACGGCGCGCTCGCTCGAGACGCTGCGCCGCGGCGACATCATCCAGGTGACCGCGGGCAGGCGGCCCGGCATCGCCGTGGTGCTGGAGCAGCGGCCCGGCGGGGTCCTCACCGTCCTCACGGCGGGCAAGCAGGTCAAGCGGCTGACCGCGGCCGACTTCACCGCGCCGGCCGAGCCGATCGACCGGATACGGGTGCCTGCCTGGTTCAGCGACCGGTCGCCCCGGCACCGCCGGGATTCGGCCGTCACGGTCAGGGACAGGCTGGCCGGGCGCGACCTGCCCCGGTCGCGCGGCACCGGGGGCCCGGCCGAGGACGACGAGGTGGCCGCCGCGCGGCGCAGGCTGCGCGAGCACCCGTGCCACGCCTGCCCCGACCGCGAGCAGCACGCCCGCCTGGCCGAGCGGTACCGCCGGCAGCTGCGGGAGGTCGAGGGGCTCGAGCGCCGGGTGGCCGGGCGGACGCACGTCATCGCCCGCACCTTCGAGCAGGTCTGTGCCGTGCTGGACAAGCTCGGCTACCTCCGCGGCGACGCGGTGACCAACGAGGGGCGGCGGCTGGCCGGGCTGTACACCGAGCTTGACCTGGTGGCCGCCGAGTGCCTGCACCGCGGCCTGTGGGACGGGCTGACCCCGCCGGAGCTCGCCGCCTGCGTGTCCGCGCTGTCGTTCGAGGCGCGCCGCAGCGACGATGCGAGCCCGCCGCGGCTGCCGCCGGGCCGGGTCCGGGACGTGTCAGGCGCCATGGTGCGCGTGTGGGGCGAGCTCGACCAGCTGGAACGGGACAACGGGCTGTCGTTCCTGCGCGAGCCCGATCTCGGCTTCGCCTGGACCGCCTACCGGTGGGCCAAGGGGCATGCCCTGCAGGACGTGCTCGACGACGCCCCGGACGTGGCGCCGGGGGACTTCGTCCGGTGGATCAAGCAGGTGATCGACCTGCTCGACCAGATCGCGGCCGCCGCGGACGAGACCGTGGCGGCGGTCGCGCGGTCGGCGGCCGCGTCGATGCGGCGCGGCGTGATCGCCTACACGTCCGTGGGGTGACGTGCCGGCGGCCTCATCCCGGCCGGTACACCAGCACGCCGTCGGCCCGGTAGCCGAGCCGGAAGCCCGTACCGTGCAGGTAGCTGAGGACGGCGCTGCTCTGCCGCCAGACGAGCACCCAGCCGACGTCCATGCGGCGCGCGTTCAGCCGGGCCGCCTGCAGCCGGGCGGGGGAGAAGCGCTGGCTGCCGCCCTGCGCGCTCAGCAGGCCGGCGTAGAAGGGCTCGGCCCTGATGCCCGCCAGCGTCGCCGCGGGCACCCGGGCCAGGTAGGCGACGGCGCGGGGGTGGCCGTCGGCGGTGGCGAGGACCTGGGCCTCCGGGCTGAACTGGGCTCCGCCGTTCTTGTCGGGAACTCCGCCCTTGATGCCGAACGGGACGTTGACCACGATCGACGCCGAGTGATCGGCCGCGATCGGCCGGTCCAGGGCCGGCAGCGCGGCGGGCATCGTGCCGAACCCCGGGCCCCCTGACCAGCCTGCCTCGAGGATCCCGAGCGCCAGAACGGGGACGAGCGCGAGCCTGGCGTGATAGCGCAGCCAGTTCACCGCGCTCCCGGCGAGCAGCGCCGCGGGCACGATGCCGAGCAGGGTCAGCCTGCTGGCCTCGCGGAAGCCGCTCAGGCCGGGGATCCGGGTGAACCAGGTGAACGGCAGCACGGCGGACAGCCGCACCCCGGAGACGTTCACGGCGGCAGGCACGAACACGTGGTTGCCGACGCGCAGCACCGACCCGAGGGCCAGCACCGCGCAGCCTGCCCACAGCAGCGCGAGCAGCCACGCGCTTCGCCGCCGCCGGGAGATGATGAGCCCGGCAACGGCGAGGACGCTCAGCACCAAGCCGAACGTCCCGATCGTGTCGATGGTGGGGCGGTCATAGTAGAGGGCCGCCAGCTTCCGTAGGCCGAACGTGGCCACCCGGGGTGAGGGCGCGAACATGCCGGGCAGCCGGAGTCCCGACTGGGCGTCGTCCACGGCCAGCGGCCCCGGCGCGGACGTCGCCCCGCCGGCCGCGGCCTGCTGGGCCATGGCAACGAGCTGCGGGCTCGCGACCACCGCCGCGACCGCGACCGCCAGCGCGGCCGACCTGAGCTTCGCCGCGGCCGGGCGGCCGGCCAGCCACGGCAGCAGGGCGAGCACCACCGCGATGATCACCAGGACGGCGGACTCCTGGTCGGTCAGCAGCGACGCGCCGATGACCACGCCGAGGATGACCGCCTGGCGCCGGCCGGGGCTGCGGCGCAGCCGGACCGCCGCCTCCAGCGCCAGCGGGATGAACAGCGGGCCTACCGCGAGGTTGAGCAGGTACCAGCTCTGGTAGACGAGCAGCGAGGACAGGCCGAAGAAGGCCCCGGCGGCGATCGCGCCGGTCTGGGAGGGCAGCCAGAGCCGCGCCAGCCGGTACATGGCGTAGCACAGCAGGCCCGGCGTGATCACCGACAGCAGGTTGTAGGAAGCGGCGGCGCCGAAGGCGAGGGTAACCGGCGTCAGCAGCAGCCCGGGCAGCGGCATCAGGGCGTGGTACCCGAGCTGCGCCCCCACCGGGGCGGCGATCGAGCGGGTGAACCACGGGTTGGACAGGTGCTCGACCTGCCGGGCGACCCACCAGAAGCCCCACACGTACGCGCCCGTGTCCCGCCGGAACGCCGGCAGCCGGCCGCCGGTCAGGTAGCTGGCCCGCGGCCAGCTCACCGCGATGCCCGCGGCGATGTAGCCGGCCAGCACCGTCAGGTGCACCACGACCGGCCGGGAAACGCGGCGCCGCGGCGCGGTGGTAACGCTCGCGGTCAGCTGATGTTCCGGGAGGAACTCCTGCTTATCCCGGTTGTCTGTCGCTCCCATGCCGCAGGCCATGCTATCCGCGGGCGGCCGCGAAACTATCGCGTTGCGCGGCAGCCGCGGGCACGAGATCGTCGGAAGCATGGCCTACCAGAATCCGCCGCCTGCAGCCCGACGACTGGGAAGTCCTGCGCGATATCAGGCTCACCGCCCTGGCCGAAGCCCCGGACGCGTTCTTCGGCAGGCTGGACGAGGAGTCCGGGTTCGACGAGCAGCGCTGGCGACACTGGATCGCCGGGTCTGCCTTCTTCCTCGGCTGGGACGGCGACAGGCGGGCCGGCATCGTCGGCAGCTACGGCCAGCCGGACGGCGGCTGGCACGTCGTCTCCATGTGGGTCAGCCCGCAGGCGCGCGGCAGCGGCCTCGCCGGCCGGCTAGTCGGCGCGGTGGCGCGGCACGCCCGCGCGCAGGACGCGCCGGCGCTGACCTTGTGGGTCACCGACGGCAACGACCGCGCCCGCGCCTTCTACCAGCGGATGGGCTTCCGCGGCACCGGCAGGCGCCAGCCGGTCCGGCCGGAGGAGCCGCAGCGGTGGGAGGAAGAGATGATCCTCGTTCTCTCCGATCACGAGGCTGCTGCCGGTTAGGGTGATTAAGTTACATCAACCCGGTACGCTCCTGACCAGCACAGCTATCTGACCAGCACGGGTATCCGACCAGCACGGGGATCGCCGGACGCGGCGAAAGGACGGCATGGACGAGATTCTGCGTGACCTGGCGCGGCTTCGCCGTTACGGGGGCGGGCTGCAGGATCTGCTGGGCGAGCTGCAGCGGATGGCTCCGGAGCGAAGCGAGGGCACTGATCCCAGCGGCGCGGTGCGGGCGGTGCTCGGGCCCGACGGGCTGCCCGAGACCATCCGGGTGAGCCCGTACTGGAAGGAAAAGACACCGGCCGAGGCGTTCGGCGAAGCGGTGACCGCCGCGTGCCTGGCCGCCATACGGCAGCGCGGGGCGCAGTGGGCGGAGACGATGCGCCGGTCGGGATGGCAGGAGCGCCTCGACCGGCTGGACACCGATCCCGATGACGCTGCCACCGGGGATCCTGATCCGGTGCCAGCCGCCTTCCGGCGCGCGAACCAGGCGCCCTCCAGGCCGCTGGACGTGCTCGCCGAGGAGTCGATCACCCTCCTCGATGCCGCCATGCGGCCCGTGCCGGCGCCGCAGCCCAGCGCGGCGGGCACCAACCGGGGCGGCACGCTCGAGATCACGCTGTCGGCGGGGGGCCAGGTCTCGTGCCGCGCCGACGCGCGCTGGGTGTCGCAGCAGTCGGGGGCACAGCTGTCCGCGGCGCTCACCGACGCCCTGGCCGCGGCGCGCGACCGTCTCACCGCCGCCGCCAGCACCCAGGTGGTTTCCGGCGTCTCCGGCGCCAAGGCGGAGGGCCTGCTGCAGGAGATCCTCGCCGTCCTTGCCGACCCGCAGCGCCTCGCAGAGGCGTAAGCATCCAGCCGAAAGGTAGCCAGCATGACCGCCCAGGTTGACTACAATCCGGGATTCTTCCTTCCCCAGGCCAAGGCCTGGGCCGATCAGGCCCAGGCGATGGGAAACGCGGCGCGGGAATCCTCCGCGCTCCGCATAAACCTTCCCGGCGCATGGCCGTTCGCCAGTGCGCTCAACGCCTACAACCCGCTGGTCCCGATGTTCAGCACTCTGTGCACCCAGGGCCAGCAGCAGATGATCGCCATCTGCGACGCGCTGTGCACCGCGGCCAAGCAGTACGGCGCGACCGAGCAGCAGCTCATCCAGGCCAGCGACGGCGTGTTCCACTGAGGAGGGTCGCCATGGGATTCAGCGGGTCCGCGTACGAAGCATTGATCCAGAAGCTCAGGGCCGCGCCGGCGCAGATCATTTCCCTGACCAACAAGATCATCTCCGCCGTGGACAGTGCCCTCGGCTGGATCCCCTTCATCGGGGACGCCATCAAGGCCGGGCTGAACAAGCTGAAAGGCCTCGTCGAGCAAGCCGTGCAGAAGCTGGTGCAGATTCTCGAGGGCGCCGACGTGCCGGTGGCGATGTGGAACGACGGCCAGCAGTGGCTGCAGATCCAGACGCAGACCGGCGGCGTGTCGAGCACGATCGCGGGCCAGATACAGGCCAACGGGAACGAGTGGCAGGGCATCGCGGGCGGCAAGTACAACAACGGCGTGCCGGCCCAGGCGGGCGCGGCGAACGCGATGTCAAGCCTGGCGGGCTCCATCCAGTCGGGCTGCAGCACGGTCGCGAACACCGGGTTCGGCTTCTACGCCGCGATCGCCGCGGCCATCGCCAGCTGCATCGGCGGGCTGATCGTGGCCGGGACCGGCGTCGGCGCGGTCGTCGGGGCGTGCGTCGCAGCAGCCGGCCTGCTGATCGGGATCGGCTCGGCGTGCGCGCTCGTCGTCTTCGGCATCGACGGCGCGGCCAGGAGCTTCCAGGGCCTGGCCGCGCCCAGCGCGTCATTCCCCGATAACGCGTGGCCCCTGGCTACGGCGCAGTGACGGCGGGGAACGAAGCCAGCGCGGGGCAGGTTAACCAGCGGGGCAGGTTCACCGGCCGGGTCTCCGCCAGCGTCATGAGCTGGCCGGCCGTCTCGTCCCCGACGGTGTCGGTCCGCCCGCCCGCCATGATCGCGCCGGCCAGCGCGTGCAGCTTGGCCGGCGCGAGCGGCTCGGCCGTGCGCCCGCCGGGCTCGCGCAGCAGCAGGCGCGCCGGCGCGCTACCGGGTCCCCCGGCGATCAGCACCGGCATCCCGGTGGCCGGGTCGGCGGCCAGCCGCACCGCCGCAGTGGCCAGGTCACGCTCCCGGCGGGAGAACCCGCTGCGCATCACGAGCCTCGTCCCTTCGAGCCAGGCCCCGGTGCGCAGCACCATCGAGAACATCACGAGAGCGTAGATGCAGAACATGACGAGCACCAGGGCGGCCCAGCCGACCGACCCGACGAACGGTCCCGCGAAGATCAGCGCGAGGCAGGCGGCAGCGCCGAGGCCGATGACGAGGGCCCTCTCGGCCGTGGGCGGCTTGGCGTACAGGTGAACGCGATACCCGAACGGTGACAGCGGCGCCTGCGACACGGTAACAATGTACCGGCGCCCCGACCTGCCCGCAATGAGGGCTAGCCGCTGGTCAGCCCGGGAATCGCGGCGCCGGCGCGATGAGGTCCGGTTCCGGCGCGTCAGGACCAGCCCGGCCTGACCGTGGCAGGATGGCCGGGTGGGCTCGCTGATGCTGCTGGACACCGCGTCGCTGTACTACCGCGCGTTCTACGGCGTGCCGGAGACGATCACCGCGCCGGACGGCACCCCGGTGAACGCGGTCCGCGGCCTGCTCGACATGATCTCCCGGCTGGTCCGCGGCCGGAAGCCCGGCCGGCTCATCGCCTGCTGGGACGTGGACTGGCGGCCGGCGTTCCGGGTCGCCGCCTTGCCCTCCTACAAGGGCCACCGCGCCGAGGATGACGGCGTCACCGAGCGCACCCCGCCGGCCCTCGCCGTCCAGGTGCCGGTCATCGAGGAGGTGCTCACCGCGGCCGGGATCCCGATCGCGGGCGCGGCCGGGTACGAGGCGGACGACGTGATCGGGACGCTGGCGGCGCGGGCGGACGGCCCGGTAGACGTGGTCACCGGCGACCGGGACCTGTTCCAGGTGGTGGACGACGAGCGGCAAATCCGGGTGATCTACACCGTGCGCGGGCTGACCAAGTTCGACGTGGTCAACGAAGCCGCGATCACCGACCGCTACCAGATTCCGGGGCGGGCCTACGCCGACTTCGCGGTGCTGCGCGGCGACCCGAGCGACGGGCTGCCCGGGGTCCCCGGCGTGGGGGACAAGACGGCCGCCTCGCTGATCCGGTCGTTCGGCTCGGTGGACGGCATCCTGACCGCGCTCGACAAGTACGCGGCTTCGATCCCGGCGGGCCCCCGGGCAAAGCTGGCCTCGTCGCGCGAGTACCTTGCCGCGGCGGTGCCGGTGGTCCGGGTGGCCACCGACGTGCCGCTGCCGCCGCTGGACGGCAGCCTGCCGTCCGACCCGCCGGATCCCGGCGGCCTGGAGAAGCTGAACGAACGCTGGGGCCTGAGTTCCTCGCTGCGCCGCATGTGCGACGCGCTCGCGGCCGGCCCCCGCTAGCGGGAGTCACAGGATCCGCAGGGCCACCAGGCAGGTGTCGTCCTCCGGATCCGTCGTGCCGAGTGCTCGCAGCGCCGCGGCGATGGCCCGCTCGGGATCGCTGATGCCCCGGACCGAGGCGCACAGCGTGGCCAGGCCCTCGTCCAGGGACCTGTCCCTGCGCTCGATCAGCCCGTCACTGTAGAGCAGCAGCAGGTCATCGGGCTGCAGGGCCACGGTGGCCAGCTCGTAGGGCTCCTTGGCCGCGCCCAGGAGCACCCCGTGCGGCGGGTCGAGCGGCCGGGCGGCCGGGCCGCGGCCGAGCACCGGCGGCGGATGGCCGGCCTGTGCCCAGGTCAGCGTCCGGGTGGCCGGATCGAAGTAGCCGGCCATCACCGACGCGGTGTGCTCGGGCGCGACGTGGTGCACCAGGTCGTTCAGCCAGCCGACGAGCCGCTCCGGCGGTGACCCGGTGATGGCGAGGCCGGCCAGCGCGCCGCGCAGCCTGGCCATGCCCGCCGCCGCGGTCAGGCCGTGCCCGCCCACGTCGCCGATCGCGATGAGCACCTGGCCGGTCGGCATCTCGGCGGTGATGTACCAGTCCCCGCCCACCCGGCTGTCCCGCGACGCCGGCAGGTAGCGCATGGCGATCCGCAGCCCCGGCGCGTCGAACGGCTCGTCGTGCAGCGGCAGGATCGCCCGCTGCAGCTCCAGCGTCACCAGCCGTTCCTGGATGAGCTGCGCGGCGAGGCCGCCGCGCTCGGCGGCCGGGCGGGTGACGAGGTGCGCGCCGGCATGCGGCCTGATGGCCTGGCCCGCCCGCCCGTTCCGGGCCGCGGGCTGTGCCCGGGTTTCGGAAATCTCAGCAGTCATCGCAGCTCATGCCAGCTCGCGTATCGTGAACGTGCGTGCACCTAGCGTGAGGCATGTCGGGCGCCTTTGTCTAGATGCGGACAGAACCTGTTAGCACAAGCTTTAGCCGGGATACCCTGCATGCCCGTGACGTCCACGCGGGCGCTCCGTGCGGCACCATGGCATAACGGGAACAACGCACCGAAAGGGAACGGGAGCTACCAGTGGCTAGTCACTTCCCGGCGACCGAACTGTATCCGGCCGCCCGGCTGGGCCAGGCCGCGGCGGCTGCGGCGGAGGCCGGCATCGGCGCGCTGCTGCTCACGCCGGGTCCCGACCTGCGGTACGTGACCGGATACGACGCGCAGCAGCTGGAGCGGCTCACCTGCCTGGTGGTGCCCGCATCCGGCGGCCCCGCGCCGTTCATGGTCGTGCCCAGGCTCGAGCTGGCCGCGGCGCAGGCATCGTCGGCCGGCCAGCTGGACCTCGAGCTCGTCCCCTGGGCGGAGACCGAGGATCCGTACCGGCTGATCAGCCTCCGGCTAGGGCACGCCCTAGGGCCCCCGGGCACCGTCGGCGTCTCCGACCGGATGTGGGCAATGATGCTGCTGCGGTTCACCGGCGAGCTGCCGGGGGCGCGGATGGTGCTGGCCAGCGCGGCATTGCGGCCGTTGCGGATGCGCAAGAACGCGGCCGAGGTGGCGGCGCTGCGCGAGGCGGGCGCGGCCATCGACCGGGTGCACGCGCGGGTCCCCGGGTGGCTGCGGCCGGGCCGGACCGAGCGCGAGGTCGGCGCGGACATCGCGGAGGCGATCCTGGCCGAGGGGCACGCCAGGACGGACTTCGTGATCGTCGGGTCGGGGCCGAACGCGGCGAGCCCGCACCACGAGCTGTCCGACCGGGTGCTGCGCCCCGGCGATGCGGTGGTGGTGGACATCGGCGGCACGATGCCGAGCGGGTACTGCTCGGACTGCACGAGGACCTACGCGATCGGCGAGCCGCCGGCCGGGTTCGCCGCGTACTACCCGGTGCTGCGGGACGCGCAGGAGGCGGCGTGCGCGGCGGTGAAGCCCGGCGTCAGCGCGGAGTCGGTTGACGCGGCGGCCAGGGAGCCGATCACGGCGGCCGGTTTCGGCGAGAGCTTCTTCCACCGGACCGGGCACGGCATCGGCCTGGAGACCCACGAGGACCCCTATATCGTGGCGGGGAACGCGGAGCCGCTGGAACCAGGGATGGCCTTCTCGGTTGAGCCGGGGATCTACCCGGGGCCGCACGGCGCCAGGATCGAGGACATCGTGGTCTGCACGGACGAGGGCGGCGAACGGCTCAACGCCGTCACCCGCGAGCTGATCGTGGTGGATGGGTGATGACCGGCCAGACCGGTCTCGACGAGGAGACGCGTGCGCTGCTCGACCTCACCCGCGAGATCGCCGACGCCGAGCTGCGTCCCGCCGCCGCCGCGGCGGAGAAGGCGGAAGCGTTCCCGCGGGAGGCATTCCTGACGCTCGGCAAGGCCGGGCTGCTCGGCCTCCCGTACCCGGAGCGGCTGGGCGGCGGCGGCCAGACCTACGAGGTGTACCTGCGGGTCATCGAGGAGCTGGCCAGCGCCTGGCTGACGGTCGGGCTCGGGGTGAGCGTGCACACCCTCGCCTGTTACCCGCTCGCCACCGCGGGCAGCGAGGCGCAGCAGGAACGCTGGCTGCCCGCCGCCCTCGGCGGTGACCTGCTCGGCGCGTACTGCCTGTCCGAGCCGCACTGCGGATCCGACGCCGCCGCCCTGCGCACCAGCGCGGTGCAGGACGGCGACGGCTACGTGATCGACGGCGTGAAGGCGTGGATTCTCGCACGCCGGGCAGGCGGACTTCTACACCGTGTTCGCCCGTACTTCGGGCGACGCGGACGGGCCGGACCGCGGCCGGGGGATCAGCTGCCTGTACGTCCCGGCCGAGGTCGCGGGCGTGTCCGCGGCGCATGCGGAGCACAAGATGGGCATGCGGGGCTCGGTCACCGCGCAGATGCTGTTCTCCTCCGCCCGGGTCGGCGCCGGCCACCTGGTGGGCGAAGCCGGCCAGGGATTCTCGCTGGCCCTGTCGGCGCTCGATTCCGGACGGCTCGGCATCGCCGCCTGCTCGACCGGCCTGGCCAGGGCCGCCCTGGCGGCCGCGGTGAGCTACGCGCGCGAGCGGCGCCAGTTCGGCCGGCCGATCGCCGAGCTCCAGGGCGTGTCGTTCATGCTCGCCGACATGGCCACCGCGGTCGAGGCGGCCCGCTCGCTCTACCTCGAAGCGGCCAGGAGGAAGGACGCGGGCCTGGAGTTCGGCGCGCAGGCCGCGATGGCCAAGCTCTTCGCCAGCGACACGGCCATGCGGGTCGCGACCGACGCGGTGCAGGTACTCGGCGGGTACGGCTACGTCGAGGACTTTCCCGCCGAACGGTTCTTCCGCGAGGCAAAGGCGATGCAGATCGTGGAAGGGACGAACCAGATCCAGCGGATGGTCATCGGCCGCTGGCTGGCCCGGGGGGGCGGGATCAGTCCCGCTGCTCCGACCACCACTCGCGGACCGCGCTAGCGATTTCCTTCTCGTGGCCGGCCGGCGATTCCTCGGCGGCGTCGGCCTTGGGGATCAGCTCCCGGGCTGCCGCTAGCGTCTCCAGCACCTCCGTGCGGTCGGCGCTGGCCGGCAGCGTGATGACGATCCAGGCCCGGCCCGGGGTGTCTTCGGCCCGGGCCGGAATGCCCTTGCGCTGCGCCAGCCTCGCGTAGCGGCGGGCCCAGTCCTGGCTGACGTCGCCGGCCAGCGGGACCCTGATGGTCAGCTCGTGTTCCCGCCAGACGATGTCGATGTCCGCGCTTGCGTCGGTCTCGGTCATCCTTCCCCCCTGCCCCCGTTTGCTGTCGCTACGCGGACCTGGCCGCCGGGCCGGCAGCCGCGCCGCCTTCGGCCAGCGCGGCATCCGCTTGCGGGTGACCGATGGACAGGCCGCTCACCGGGTCGAAGAAGTGCAGGTTGGAGGTGTCCACGGCGAGCTCGATCGGGCTGCCGGGGCGGGCGGGGCTGCGGGCCGCCACCCGCGCCGTCCACAGCGACTTGCCGCCGGCCAGCGCGACCGCGGCCTCATCCTCGCCCTCGTCGCCCTTGGCGGCCTCGGCGATGCTGGCGTGCTCGACCGGCGGCGCGTCGATCGTGAAGATCACGTGGATCTCGCTGCCCAGCTCCTCGGTCACGCCGGCACTGACCTGCATCCTGGCCCAGCTCGCGTCGGCCAGGCTGGCGTCCTCGAAGTCCGAGGGCCTGATGCCGAGGATGACCTCGCGGCCGATGTAGCCGTCCAGGCCGGGCTTGCGCTCCAGCACGGTCGCGGGCACGGCGAGCTTGTAGCCGGCGAAGGTCACCGCGAGGCCGCCGTCCCTGACGAGCCCGGCGGTCACGAAGTTCATCGCGGGCGAGCCGATGAACCCGGCCACGAACAGGTTCACCGGCGAGTCGAACAGCGCCGTCGGGGTGTCCACCTGCTGCAGTCTGCCGTCCCGCAGCACGCACACCCGGTGCCCGAGGGTCATGGCCTCCACCTGGTCGTGCGTCACGTACACGGTCGTCACGCCGAGCCTTTCGTGCAGCTGGTTCAGCGACGCCCGCATGGACACGCGCAGCTTGGCGTCCAGGTTGGACAGCGGCTCGTCCATCAGGAAGGCTTGCGGCTCCCGCACGATCGCGCGGCCCATCGCGACCCGCTGCCGCTGGCCGCCGGACAGCGCGGCCGGCTTGCGCTTGAGGTACTGGTCGAGGCCGAGCATCTTGGCCGCCTCGCTGACCCTGCGCTTGATCTCGTGCTTGGGCGTCTTGCGCAGCTGCAGGCCGAACGCCAGGTTCTGCTCGACCGTCATGTGCGGGTACAGGGCGTAGTTCTGGAACACCATGGCGATGTCGCGGTCCTTCGGCGGCAGGTCGTTCACCACCCGCTCGCCGATGACGATGGTCCCGCTGCTGATCTCCTCCAGGCCGGCGATCGACCGCAGCGCGGTGGACTTGCCGCAGCCGGAGGGGCCGACCAGGACCATGAACTCGCCGTCCCTGATCTCCAGGCTCAGCCCGTCCACGGCCTTGACCCCGCCGGAGTAGATCTTGTCTATCTGGTCGAGAACGATCTGGGCCATGACGCGCTCCGTAACCGGGATGTCCGTGGTGACAGTCCCTGGTCGCGGAGCCTAACCGGGCCGGCGGCGGCGGGTAAGAGGCGACCGGCTGATGTTACGGGAGCGTAAAGCGCGTTATCAATCCGTTACCTCAGGCCGCTGCTACCGTGACGGCGTGGAAGAGATCGACCGCAAGATCGTCTCGCTGCTTTCCGGCGACGGGCGGATGAGCTTCACCGAGCTGGCCAGGCAGACCGGCCTGTCGGTGTCCGCCGCGCAGCAGCGGGTGCGCCGCCTCGAGCGCCGCGGCGTCATCACCGGCTACGCGGCGCGGCTCAATGCCGACGACGTGGGCCTGCCGCTCACCGCGTTCGTCTCGATCAAGCCGTTCGACCCGGCGGCGCCGGACGACGCGCCGCAGCGTCTCGCCCACCTGGATGCCATCGAGGCCTGCCACAGCGTCGCGGGGGAGGAGAGCTACATCCTCAAGGTGCGGGTCGCCTCGCCGGTCGCGCTCGAGGATCTGCTGCAGGAGATACGGGCCGCGGCCAACGTTTCCACCCGGACCACGATCGTGCTCAGCACCCCGTACGAGAACCGCCCGCCCGTCTTGTAGCTGCCCAGACACCCCCGCCTCACCCGCATGATCGAAGTGAGATTGCCTACCGCTGGTGGTAGGCAACGCCACATTCATCGCGCACACGGGCGGGCGGGGCGTGCGGTCACCCGGCGGACCGGGTGCGCATGCCGTCCAGCAGCAGCGAGAGCAGCCGGTCGGCCTCGCCGGGGGCCTGCTCGGTCGAAACCGCGATGCCGTGCACCAGCCGCATCACGTCCGTGGCGGTCAGGTCCTCGCGGACCGCGCCGGCCTGCTGCGCCCGGGTGAGCAGCTGCTCGGCGGTGGCGCGCATCACCTGGCCGCAGGACGAGATCAGCTCGGAATCCTTGCCCAGGCCTGCAATCAGCGCGTGCGACAGGCCGCGCTTGGTGGCGAGGAAGCCGCCGAGAACCCGCAGCCACACGGCAAAGGCCTCGCCGGGCGCCGGGGCATCGGCCAGCTCCCGGCCGCGGGCGCAGACGGTCTCGACCTGGCTGCGGAACACGCCTTCCTGCAGCGCCAGCCGGGTGGGGAAGTGCCGGTACAGCGTGCCGATGCCTACGCCGGCGCTGCGCGCGATGTCCTCCAGCGGCGCGTCGGCCCCGTGCTCGGCGAACGCAGAGGTGGCGGCGGCGAGCAGCCGCTCGCGGTTGCGGCGCGCGTCGGCCCGCATCGGTGCGTCCGGCGTCATGGGTGTGGTCGTCATCGTCCTGGTTTATTCACTTGCCAAACCGGAGGGTACCTCCGTATAGTAACCGGAGTGTCCCTCCACTATACGTCAACGAACCAGTAAGCGCGGAGAATCTGTGTCCATTCCCTCTCCTCCCGTAACGACAGGCCGGCAGCGCGCGGCCGGCGGCTGGCGTCCCGAGCGTCCTGGCATAGCCCTGATCATCATGCTGGCCGCCCAGCTGATGGTGATCCTCGACATGACGGTGGTGAACATCGCCCTGCCGCACATCGCGACGGGCCTGCACTTCACCGCGACCAGCCTGTCCTGGGTGCTGAACGGGTACACCCTCGCGTTCGGCGGCCTGCTGCTGCTCGGCGGCCGGTCCGGCGATATCCTCGGCAGGCGGCGGGTCTTCCTGGCCGGCATCGCCCTGTTCACCCTCGCGTCGCTGGCCGGGGGCCTGGCCACGTCCGGAGCGCTGCTGCTCGCGGCCCGCGCCGCCCAGGGCGCCGGCGGGGCGCTGGCCTCGCCCGCCGTGCTCGCGCTGATCGTGTCGGCCTATCCCGACGGCCGCGAGCGGACCCGCGCCCTCGGCGTCTACACCGCGGTCGTCACCGGCGGCAGCTCGCTCGGCCTGGTGCTCGGCGGCGTGATCACCGAGTGGCTGTCCTGGCGCTGGGTGATGTTCATCAACGTGCCGATCGGCCTCGCCGTCCTGCTGGTCGCGCCGCGTTTCGTGGCCGAGACGCCGCGGCAGCCCGGCCGGTTCGACCTGGCCGGCGCCATCACCTCGACGGCGGGCATGGCGTCCCTCGTCTACGCCTTCATCCGGGCGGCCTCGTACGGCTGGGGGAACCGGGGGACCATCGCCGCCGTGGTGGCCGCGGCCGCGCTGCTTGGCCTGTTCGTGCTCAACGAGACCAGGGCGCGGCAGCCGATCACGCCGCTGCGGCTGTTCGCCGACGTGAGCCGGTCGGGATCCTTCGTGGCCAGGCTGCTGCTGGTGGCCGGCATGTTCGGCATGTTCTTCTTTCTCACCCAGTTCGTGCAGGAGATTCTCGGCTTCAGCCCGCTGAAGGCCGGCATCGCGTTCCTGCCGATGACCGTCATGCTGTTCGCGGTGTCCCGGCTGGCGCCCCTGCTGATCTCGCGCTTCCCGGGCAAGCCGCTCATGGTGGCCGGCATGCTGCCGGTCATCGCGGGGATGGCCTGGCTGTCCCGGGTCTCGCCCGGCACCAGCTACGCGGCCGGCGTGCTCGGCCCGATGCTGCTGCTGGGCGGCGGCATGGGCGTCGTGTTCGTGCCGCTCACCACCGCCTCGCTGGCCGGGGTGCCGCCGGAGGACTCGGGCGCGGCGTCCAGCATGGTGAACGTCATGCAGCAGGTCGGGGGCTCGCTCGGGCTGGCCGCCCTGGTCACCGTGTTCGGCACCGCGAGCCGCAGCGCCGCCGCCCACCCGCTGGCGGGCGTGACGCGGGCGGCGGCGGCCCATCATGCCCTGGCGCACGGCATGGCCACGTCGTTCCTGGTCGCCGCCGTCTTCGACGTCGCCGCCCTGCTGGTGATCCTGGTGGCCGTACGCGGCCGCCGGGCCGTCCCGGCGCGCGCGCCGGCCCCCACGCTCGTCGCGGCCGGCACAAGCCCGGACGCAGCGGACTGACCGGGCGCGGGCAGCGGCGGAGGGCCCGGGCGCATGACGTGCCCGGGCCCTCGTGCCGCTCGCTCGCTGCGTGGCTGGCCGCCTCCCCTCCCGGCGGCCTGCCGGGCTCCGGGCCGGCCGGTGAAGGCCGGCGCGAGGACGCGGCGTAACCGGCCTGACGGTACGCGGGGACACGGCGGCCGCACATGCGCCACCTTGTGTATGTGGGTATGCAGGTGTGTATCCCGGTATGCAGGCGGAGCTTGAGCAACAACCGAACAGCGAGTGGCGTTAGCGGGCCGACGCGGGCGGAGTTACCGCCATCCACCGTTCTGATGTGGGTCGTGTCGTCGTTCGGCAGATCTTGTAACGGTTGGGTGACTCTGGGTTGGTTACCGGTGGGTCGGTCCTACTTTGCGGGGTAAGCCGGTGGAGTTCCTGAGTGATGATGAGGCGGCTGGCTACGGCCGGTACACGGGGGTGCCGTCGCGGGCGGACCTGGAGCGGGTGTTCTTCCTCGATGACGAGGACCGGGTGCTGATTGACCGTCACCGCGGTGACCGAGCTGCTCGGGCGGGGGCTGATCGGCCGCGCCGACGAGGGCAGCGATGCGCAAACGATCGTTATCTAGAGCGCGGGAAGGGCTGTCTTCCACGTTGAGCACGAGGGGATGAGGTCCGGGTATCTGCCTGGTGGACGTGGTTATCTTCGGCTGTCCATTAGGTGGATCTACCGGAGGGCCGATGTTTGTTCAGCGTGTGGTGTCGCCTGCGAGGCGGGCCGAGTCGTGGACGGTGCTGGGTGATGATGACGCCCCGGTCGGCCCGATCGAGCGGTATCTGGCGTATCTGACCGGCATCGAGCGGTCCCCGAACACCGTCAAGGCATACACTCACGACCTGAAGGACTGGTTCACCTTCCTTGCGCGGCAGGAACTGGACTGGCAGGAAGTCCGGCTCGAGGACGTCGCGGGGTTCATTGCCTGGCTGCGCAGGCCGCCGGCGACCCGCCACGGACCGGTGGCGCTGTTGCCGTCGGTGGAACACCACTGCGGCGAGTCCACGGTGAACCGCAAGCTCTCAGCCGTCAGCGCGTTCTACCAGCACGCCGCCCGGAACGGCGTGAATCTTGGCGAGCTGCTGACCACCTGGCAGCCCGCAGGTCGCCGGGCCGCGGGTTGGAAGCCCTTCCTGTACCACATCACCAAAGGTGAGCCGCAGGCCCGGCGGACGATCGGATTGAAGGTCCCGCGGAAGCTCCCGCGTGTCCTGACCGTCTGCGAGGCGCAGGCGATCCTGGATGCCTGCGAGCGTCTGCGGGACCGGTTCCTGTTCGCGTTGCTCTACGACACCGGGGTGCGGATCGGGGAGGCCCTGGGCCTGCGGCACGAGGATGTGGCCGCCGCCGAACGCGAGGTGAGGGTGGTCCCGCGGGACAACGACAATGGTGTCCGCGTCAAGTCGGGGCAGCCGCGTTCGGTCCCGGTCAGCGCGGATCTGATCCGGCTGTATGCCGACTACCTGCACGGCGAATACGGAGACCTCGACTCCGACTACGTCTTCGTCAACCTGTGGGGTCAGCCGCGCGGCCATCCGCTGACCTATCCGGCGGTCTATGACCTGGTGCGGCGTTTGCGCCGTCGCACCGGGATCGACTTCGACCCGCATTGGTACCGGCACACCGCCGCGACCCGGTTGCTGCGCGATGGCGTCCCGATCGAGGTCGTCTCCAAGCTGCTCGGCCATGCCGGTATCGCCACCACCGCCGGTGTCTATGGGCACCTGACCGTCGAAGACGCCCGCAAGGCCCTGCAAGAGGCTGGCTGGTTCACCGGGCGAGAGGTGCAGCTGTGAGCACGCCGGCCCCGATTCCCGGCGCGGCACCAGGCCCGCGAAGGCCGGCACCGCGGCGCCAGGCCCAGCGTCAGGACAGCCCCTGGGAGCGGGAGTACGGCCGGGACGTCTGGCGGCTCCGCGAGCTCGGTGTCGACAGCCGCACCCGCGCCTGCATCAGCTTCGGGGAGATCTCGCAGCCCTGGCTGAAGGACCTGGCCAAGCGGTGGGCCCGGTGGCGCCTGACCACCGGGCTGGGGGCCGAGTCAGCCGCCTCGGGAACCAGGGCAGTCATCCGCTTCGGGAGGTTCCTCGCTGGTCCCGCAGCCGGCGTTAACCGCCTGGACCAGGTGAACCGGGGCGTGCTGGAGCGCTACCTGGCCCACCTGCATACCGAGCTGGCCGGCCGGGTGGTGCACCGGAACATGATCGGCCAGCTGAACATGTTCCTCACCGCGATCCGCCAGCACGGCTGGGATGACGCACTGCCGACGAACGCGATGTTCTTCCCCGAGGACTTCCCCAAAGAAGCACAGTGGCTGCCCCGGGCGCTCAGCGAGCACGTGATGGTCCAGCTGGAGCACCCGGACAACCTCGCCCGGTGGAACAATCCCGGCCACCGGCTGATCACCCTCATCTTGATGCGCTGCGGGCTGCGCGTCACCGACGCGGTGCGGTTGCCCGGTGACTGCGTCGTCCGTGACGCTGACCGAGCGCCCTACCTGCGTTACTTCAACCACAAAATGGACCGGGAAGCGCTCGTCCCGATTGATGAGGAACTCGAGCACGCCATCGGCGAGCACTATCAGCGGCTGCGGGCCCGCTGGCCACGCGGCACGCCCGTGCTGTTCCCGCGGTCCACCGGCAACCCCGACGGGCACCAGCCGATGGCAAGTAACACCTACCGCAGGTCGCTGCACCGCTGGCTGAAACGCTGCGACATCCGCGATGAGTACGGCCAGCCGGTCCAGCTGACGCCTCACCAGTGGCGTCACACACTCGGCACCCAGCTGATCAACCGCGACGTGCCGCAAGAGGTCGTCCGGCGGATCCTGGACCACGACTCGCACATGATGACGGCCCGCTACGCCCGGCTATCCGACACCACCATCCGCCGGCACTGGGAAGCCGCCCGCAAAGTCAACATCAAGGGCCAGCAGGTAACCCTCGATCCGGCCGGGCCGCTGGCCGAGGCCGCCTGGGCCAAGCAACGAGTCGGCCGGGCCACCCAGGCGCTGCCCAACGGCTACTGCGGCCTGCCCGTGGTGAAGACCTGCCCGCATGCCAACGCCTGCCTGACCTGCCCGATGTTCGTCACTACCCCGCAGTTCCTGCCTCAGCACCACGAACATCGCCGACAGGTCATCCAGATCATCTCCGCCGCCCAGGCTCGGGGCCAGCAGCGACTGGCCGAGATGAACCAGCAAGTGCTGGGCAGCCTCGACCGGATCATCACCACGCTGGAAGACGACCACCCGAGCAAGGATGCCGGCGATGCAGGCTGACAACACCACCCACCTGATCACCGCCGCCAGCCGCCGGCACGAACTCACCCGCAGCAAAGCCATCCGGGCACTCCGCAGCCTCGACAACACCGGCGCCGCCGTGACCTTCGAGATCGTCGCCCGGACAGCCCGGGTTTCCCGGTCCTGGCTCTACACCCAGCCCGACATCCGGGCCGAGATCGAACAGCTCCGCGGCCTCGGCAGCCGAGCCCCCCAGACATCCGTGCCGGGCCGCCAGCGCAGCAGCGATGCCTCCCTGCTGCGCCGCCTCGAAGCCGCCAACGCACGCAACCGGGAACTCGCCGAAGACAACCAACGCCTGCGCCGCCAGCTCGCCGAGGCCCTCGGCCAGCTACGCGTCACCGGGTTACACGGACTGGCTCTCGATGGGCCGGTCCGCGGCGCTCAGCCCACCGGAAGCCGACGCCGGCCGGCCTCGAAGGGATCCCGGCGCAGGTCCATGACGGCCCGCTGGGATCCGTCCGAGGCGAGAGCGATGACAGCCGGTCCGCGCCGACCCGGCCAGGCCAGCACGGCGTGGCCGTGGAACGGCACGTCAAGCACCCGGCCGCCGGCCCGGAGCCGGTGAACCTCCGCCGAGGCCCGGAGCACGGCATGGAAGGCATACCGGGCGCCCGGCGAGAACCGGTGCGGCTCCTTAAGGTATGCCTGGCCATAGCCGATCGCGCGCAGGTAGCCGCGCGGGCCCGCAGCCGGGAGTCGCTCAGCGAGCGGATACTCCTCGAAAGGGCCGGCCCCGCCGCCGAGGTACACCCAGTCGCCGCCACGCCGCTGAAATACCGACTTCTCCACGCCGGGCTGCCCGGCCAGCACGCCGCGCGTCAACCGCCGGATGAACACCGTCGCTGCCACGTCCTCGTTGATGTCCACCCCGAGCGGGATGAAGCAGTGCTCGCCGTCAAGCTCCCTCGGAACAACGCCGGGAAGCCCACGCTGCAGCAACTCCCGGCAGGCGGCCAGCAGCTCGTCCTCCACAGTTTCGACGATAAGCCCCCCGGCGCCGGACCGAAGAGACCCTTGAACGTCCCACCGCAAGCCCGCGGCGCTGTCAAACTCAGCGACACCACTCTGGACCGACCCAGGCCTGGGCCGTTTTCGATGGCGGCGCCCACCGGTATCCGGGACGGGCAGGATCGTTGGCCCACCCTCAGATGAAGTGCAGGAGCGATCCTGCGGCAAGCGCGAGCAAGGCCGGCGGTCCCTGGTAGCTGCCAGTGAGACGGGTCTTTTCACCGTCTGGCTGGCGGGTCCTGGCCGCGTCGATGCGGATCGGGATGCCCGCCACGGTTCCGCGGATCTGCCCGAACGTGAGCGGGCCGTCGATGGCGGCGTAGATCGTGAACTCGATGCTGCCGACCGTCCCGTCAACAGCGACCGTCGAGGTGCCGCCCAGCCCCCCGGAAGCGCTCTCGACAGTGGCGTCGAGAGCCTCGGCCCCGATATGCCCGGTGATCGTGCCATGGTCGAAGAAGTAGCCGGGCTCAAGGTGAAAGGTGGCGTGGAGTTCGACGGGCTGCCCCGCGAACGACCCTTTCAGGTCGGACGGCACATCCGGGTAGATGCGGTAGTTGTCTCCGTTCTCCCAGGCGGCGGCCACCGGTATCCCGGCGATCGTGCCGGCTGCTGCACCGTTGTGGGTGGGCACGTTCAGGTCCAGGCGGACAGGCTGCCCGCCGACTGACCCGCTGAGCAGGCGGGAGCGCTCGAAGGTGAGGTCAACGCGGGCATGGTCCGGGATGATGACGCCAGCCGGATCGACATCGGCCGGGAACTGCCGGGCTGGCGTTTCCGGCCGCTCAAGGTGCGGCCGCAGCTCGGGCATGGGCAGGTCTGTGACACGGAACAGCGCGAGCCCGGCCAGCGGGACGTGGCGGCTGTCGAGAGTCAGGTCAGCATCTGCGCCTCGGCCCACCGCCACCCACCACCCGTCCAGCACTTCATAGAGCTGGAACGGCGTGGGCTGAGCATCGACGGCGATAGTTACGTTCTCCCAGGGCAGTTCGTCCAGCCGGGCCGCCGATTGGAGCCGCTCCACCTCCCGGGCGGCTACAAGCTGAGAGAATTCGTCATCGGCGTGCTCCCGCAACGCGGCACGGACAGCGTTCTGGGAGACCCACCGCCGGAGTGACGCAAGACCGTTGTCCTGCTGGCGGTGGGAAGTGACAGTTATGGACGCGTCCCCGTGGCTGTGATCCACCCCCACCGACATGAGTACCGCTTCCCCACCGCCGCGGCCGGCCCGGCTGAACCCCGAGGACGAACTGACCTGACGCTGACCCGGCCAGCCTTCCACCCCATACAGCGGCAGCTCCGCAGATGCCCGCTGTCCCGGATCACGCTCCTCGCCAGAGGCCATGCACTCGACTATCACACAACCCCGCCGCCGGACGGGCTATCAGTCGCCTAGAGACCCGCAGTCGCGACGTCGCTCTTCGATAACGATCAGCCCCTGCTGACGTTAGTCTCAGCCGCAACGCTGGGTCGTCGAAGACAGTGTCTTCGACGACCCAGCCCAGGTCACGGGATCGCCCGCGCCGATGGCTCTAGATAACGATCGTTTCTGGGACATGTGCTGGCTCAGACTCCAGGACTCCCGCTGCGGCCCCGTAGGCGATCAGCTCGCCCTGGCTGTGGGCCCCGGTGCGCTGCCGCATCGCACTGAAATGGTCCTCGACGGTCCGGGCGGATATTCCCAGGTGGCGGGCGATCTGCTTGCCGGGCAGACCACGCGCTGCCAGCCGCAGCACCTCGGCTTGCCGGACGGTCAGATGCACGACCTCGCCATGCTCTGTGCAGAACATGCTGCTCCATCGCTGCCAGCCCGTTTGGCGAACGATTACAGGGCCCTGAGAGTACTCCAGCGTGGCCGCCTTGTGAACACCGTAATTTCCCGGTAATGCCCCGACGTACCGGGTGCGGCAGGGTTCAGTACGCTACGTCACATCCGAGTACGGGCCGCCAGCCAGGAAATAGGAGGCAGGACTCATGCTGGGAGCAGTATTCATGGGGTCGGCCGCCAGGCGCATCGTCGTCGCTCTCACACTGGCTCTTGGGACGCCAGCCGCGATGATCATTGCGGGAGCGACACCGCAGGCGTCGGCGGCCTGCAGCCCAACCAGCCATTGTTTTGCAGTAGCGGAAATCTAAACACCGCCACTAATCACGGGGCGTACGGAGAGATTAACGCTCACTGCTTGTATATGCCTGATAACGGATCCCTTGTCACCAATGAGGTGTGGGACATCGACCAGTCAGGCCAATACTGGGAGGAAGTCGGGATAGTCAGCGGGATCACGTATAATGGCTACCGCGACAAGAACTGGTTCTGGGACGATAGCCGGCCCGGCGGTGGCTACAATCAGCACAACTCTTCCGTGCAAGCGCATACCGACACAACTTACCGGGTCAAAATAAAGTTTGCGGGAAGTGATACATGGAATATATTCGGGAATGGTAATTATTCTCAGTTCGGAACGTCCGTAAACCAATCAGCTACTCTTATCAGGAACGAGGCCGGCACGGAGTATTCAGGTGAATCAAACAGCGGTATCCGCAATCAAGGCCAGGTAGGCAACCTTACGCGCATATCCTCCACCGACGCGTGGTTTGGCTGGGGCAGCAACGCAGTCCCCGCTGCTGATGGTTACATAAATGCCTCTTACTTCAACAGCAGTTCAACGGTGAGCTGGACCGGGCCGTGCTAAGTCAATGGTTCATAGCGGGCGAGACGATGGATACGCCTCAGATCAGGGAGAACAGGCATGTCGAACGGTAAGTTGCGGCGGGCGCTGCGGCGCCGAAGGACGGCCGCGTACGTGGCGGCGACTGGCATCGCCGTGGGGACCGTGGCAGCCCTGACGACACTTCCCTCCAGTGCAAGTGAGGCGCCAGGCGGGGCGATTCCTGCCTCAGCGATTCCGGCGCTCCGAACTAACATGTTCCTGCTGGCCCGGCATAACGGTGATACACACCCTGCCTCGATCAGGGCAGTCTTCACCACCCAGGATAAGGCGCTGCGGGCGGCCACGCCCGGCGACCTGATCCCAGGCAGCGCAGACCGGCCCGTGTACCTGGTTGTAATGACAGGGAACTTTACGGATACGCTCGCCTCGGTGCCGCCAGGCGCCCGCATACCAACCGGCCGGTACCTCGCGGTCACGGTTAACCCTGCCACGTTCCAGGTCATGGATTTGGGCCTTGGTAACCACAAACCCCCCGTGCCGATGATCAGCTATGGGCCGGTGTCGGACCTGCTGACGCAAAAGTGAAACTTACGACGACTGCACGGCAAGCTCGGCTATGAATTGTGCCACGCGTGCCCGCCCGATCTCCCAGTTCGCGGCCACATAACGGAGGGTGCCGGATCGCAGCCCGGACGGCATAGTCCACCGTAGCTGGAACACGTGCGATCCGGGGCCGAGCGGCGTGCTGATGTGCGCCAGGATCGGTTGCAGATTGTCTGGTGTCCCAATGACGCCTGCGGAGATGCCCAGCCACAGGGCTGTCACCTCGTGATGCGCCGGGACGGTCACATCGACATCGATCCTCAGGTCCTGGCCCGGTGTGACGGTAAAACCAGGTGGCGGCCCATTTTCCGGGAACACTTGCGACTGGCCATTGACCGCCACCGTGAACGACAGCCGGGGCGGAAGCTTCATGGGGGCGTGCTTCGCCGACGGCGGACTCATGCCGTTCAATGCGGCCGAAACTGCCACGGCAATGGCAGCCACCGCCAGCAGCGGCCCCGAAACCAGTCCGAGGACCTTCGCGCGGCGCCGCCGGATCTGGCTGATCAGACCCTCAGGGGTGAAGCGGGGCGCGCTGGCATGGCTAGCCACCTCCGCCAGGTGCCGGCGCAATTCGTCCTCATCAAGAACCATCGGTTCCGTCCTTCCCTTACTCGCTCTCCATGAGTGAAAGCCGCGCGGCGAGCCGGGTCATCGCCTCGCTCAAGTACCGCTTCACCGTTCCTTCTGCTACGCCCAGCGCCGAGGCGACCTGCGCGATGGGCAGGTCCTGGTAGTAGCGCAGCACCACGCACGCGCGCTGCCGCGGCGACAGGTCGTCCAGTGTCATCAGCATGACGTCGCGGGTGACCACCTCGTCAGCCGGGTCGGGAGCCACCTCGGGGCCTGTTAGCTGGCGAGCCGCCCGGTTCCAGCGGGAGCGCCTGTGGGTCCCCGTCGATGAACAGGTGCACCATGATCACGCGCACGTAGCCCTCAGCTGCGCCCGGCCGGGGAGCTCGCAGCGGCCGCGCGAACGCCCGCACCAGCGCCTCCTGCACCAGGTCTTCGGCCTGGCTGTCGTCCCCGCACAGCAAGAACGCCTGGCGCTTCAACGGCGCGAACTGGTCGCTTGCCAGCTCGGCTAGCGTCTGCTTCCAGCTCTCCATGCCTAATCCGCCTTTCTACCTAGTAAACGAACAAGCCAGCTAATGCGTTGGGGCCCTGGACCCGCTATCGCGGGGCCCATAGGTCGAAGCTTGGCCGTCACCACCGCCCAGGTCCGGCGTCTGCCTCGTCCGCGGCGGAGAGAGATCGCCAGTTGCGCGACTACATCGCCGCGACTAGCACCGTGCACGACCAAATCGATCGACACCCGCGCTGCCTGCTTGCCGGTTCCGGCCAGCTTCAGGACTCCCGGGCCGTGACGGGCTGCGAGCGGCGGCCGCCCGGTCGCCGTCACCGCCGGCCAGCTCGACGTCGCCCGGGCCCGGCTGGTGCGCAGCGAGTCGGTGACCGCGATCGCCGCGCACCTCGGCGTCGGCCGCTCCACCCGGGCGCTGGATATCACGCGCGCCGCCTCCGCTCAGCCCGCTGCGGAATCTCGGGCAGCCGTAGCGGCCGGTAGCCGTCGGCGTCGAGCTGGGCGAGTTCGCCGTCGATGTCGACGGAGTGGGTGCCGTAGAAATGCACGTTCTCGTGGTGGGTGGGCCAGATGTGCGCGAGCACTTCGTTGTCGACCTGGCGGCCGTCGCGGCGCAGTGCGCCGACAGCGAGGCCGTGGTATTCAGTCGACCAGCACACGATGGCATTGGTGGCGAGGGTCAGGCACCACATCTGCTCGGTCTGCTGCTCGTGGTGCCGGCGCCGGATCGCGCCCTCGCCGGCGTAGAAGAGGCTGCGGCGCAGGGCGTGCAGGTTCTCGCCCTTGTTCAGCTGCCGGGCGATCCGCCGCCGATACGTCTCGTCGGCCAGGTAGCGGGCGGCGTAGATGGTACGGCGCAGCGCCCCGTACTCCTTGATTGCGCTAGTGAGCGCGTTCTGCTGCCGCTTCGAGGAACACAGCTTCCCGACGACCAGCGCGGCGGTAGCGTGCCCGCCCTGCACGGACGCGGCCACCCGCAGCAGGTCGTCCCACATGCCGCTGATCAAGCCGGTATTCAGCCGGCGGGTCAGCAGCGGCCCGCACTGCGGGTAGCGGGTGAGGAAGTCCGCCCGCGGGCTCGTCCGGTACAGGGTGATTTTCCCAAGGTCGCGGATCCGCGGCGAGAGCTGCTTGCCGACCAGGTCGAACAGGGCAAAGTTGGCCAGGGTGGCGCCGTGGGTGTCGGTGGCGTGCTCGAAGACCGGCAGGTCGGTCTCGTTGCCCAGCAGTCCGTCGAGCACGTAGTGACTCTCGGGCGCGGTGGCCACGATGACCTTCGTATCGAACGTGGAGTGCTGGTCGGAGACGTGCGTGTAGGTCGAGACACCCTGCCCGCGGGCGAAGTACCGGGACAGGTGCCTCGCGGTGATGCTCTTGCCCTTGACCGGAAACCGCTGCCCGTCCGAACTCGACAGCGTGCCGGATCCGAACGCCTGGGTGAGCGGAAGCCGGTGGTGGTAGTTGACCACTGCGGCGTTCGCTGCTTCCAGGGTCTCGGTGCGGAAGTACCACTCGGCGGTCCAGGCGAGCACGTCGTAGGGCACGCCGCAGGACTCGGCCATCGCGGACAGGCCCATGTTGGTGGCCGCGGCGATGATCACATACAGCAGGTTGCGTTTCAGCTCGGCCGGCCTGGCGACCTTCCCGCCGGCGTGCACCAGGTGGTCGGTGAACCCGGTCCGGGCGTCGACCTCCACCAGCACCGACGCGATCGGCACCCGCGGCAGCATGGTGGCCAGCTCGGTGCGCAGCGCTTCAGCCTCGGCGGGCACGTCCTCCGCCGTGAGCGGCGGGATGATCAGCTCACCGTCGCCGGTCAACCGGACCTCGCCCGGGTTGCCCTTGGCGAGCTGGGCCTCCAGGTCGGCCAGGGCGGCGTGCAGCTCGGAGTCGGCCTGGCCGAGAGCGTCGGCGGCCTCGGCCGACTTGCCGACCAGGTGGCAGAACTCCGCCTTCTGCGGCATCCACCGCTCTGGGGTGAGCAGGAACGACGCCGGATCGGCGTACCGGCGGCTACCGGGAACGAAAATGTCACCGGAGCGCAGCCCGTCCCGCACGCCGACCAGTACCGCCAGCTCCCAGTACCGCCGGTACGCGGTCGCGTCCCCGGCCTCTGCCGCGGCGGCGAGGTAGCCGGCCCACTTGGCCGGCACGAACTCCACGGGGACGCCAACCGGCACCTTCCGGGCGCTGGTGGCGTAAAGCTCAGCCAGCATCGCCACCGCCTGCAGCAGCCGCTCGGTGCCCGGCCCGCCGGCGAAGTGCACCGCGGCTAGCACCGCCGGGGCGAACTGCCGCAGGTACGACATCGACGCGTTCAGCATGCTCAGCTGGCCGTGGTCACGGGGTAGCCGTTCGCGCCGCTCCGCCCACCCTGCGCGCATCCGCTCCATCCCGATCCCCATGCGCAGCAGGGTGCCGATCTGCTCGTCGCCAATCGCCGGGTCCAGCACGATGGTCAGGATCTCGTCGAGCAGCGCCTGCCGGTTCTCCCCGCCCCTCGCCCGCCCGGCGAGGGCCTCGGCGACCTTCTGCTTCGCGGCGGCCTCCCGGCCGGTGATCGCCTGGTCGAACAGCAGCAGCGTCTCGTCAAGCACGTCAACCGCCGACTGCGCCAGCAGCGTGAGCAGGATCGGGTACCGGCGTTCCGGCTCCCGCCGTTGCAACGCCTGCGCGGTCAACCGGCGGCCGACGCCGGCGAGGAACCGGCGCCGCTCTGTCGGCAGCATAGACAGGTCCAGGGTGTGCGCGTCGAGCCGGCGCAGGTACGCCAGCTTCTCCAGCTCGGCCTTAACCGCGACCGGGCTCGACGACGTCGGCCCCACGCCCAGCCATGTGAGTGGTATGCGGCCGAGGTAGGCGTCCGGGACCAGCAGCAGGTCCAGCTCGTCGCAGCGGCGCTCGGTGAGCAGATGCCGTACCCGGGCCCACGTCTCCGTCTGGGCGCGGGCCCGGGCCGCGGCCACCCGCCGCAGCAGCAGGATCACCCCGGGCCGGATCACCCGCGACGAGATCAGGTACTCGCAGGCCAGCCGGAACAGCAGCTTCGGCGAGTCGTGCTCCATCGCGCGGGCGAACAAGAACTCGTCGAGCTCCTTCCACTCGCTGGTGCCCATCACCCGCCACCCGGCGTAGGCGGCCACTTCGCGCAGATGATCCGTACGGGTCTGCTCCCGCTCGCCGTACCCACGCAGCTCGCCCATCGCGATCCCAAGGCGCTGCGACAGCCGACCCGCCGCGGACGCCGGCGCCGCCGCCACCTCGTCGGGCACGAACCCCAGCCAGGGCAGGGTGCAGAGCTGTACGGCTACACCGAGCACGTTGCGCCCGGTCCGGAAACGCCGGACGAACGCTTCGTCAGCGCCGGTCAGCGTGAAGTAGCGGATCAACTCGGCGCGGTTGATCTCCGGGAAGCCCCGCAGCTTCGCCAGCTCCACCTCGGAGAACACGTCCTGAGTCGCCACGAACCCCACCGCCCAAGCATCGACCGCCACCAAACGGACGGCACGCTACGGCTCCGGCCGGGCCTCGATTGGGCTTCCCCTCGTAGCGTGGACACATCGCCTTAAAGGAGGATGGCGATGGCAGAGACGCGCAGGAAGTTCGATCAGGACTTCAAGGAGGGCGCGGTGCGGCTGGTGCGGGAGACCGGTAAGCCGATCGCGCAGGTGGCCAGGGACCTGGGGATCAACGAGGGAACCTTGGGCAACTGGGTCAGCCAGGACCGGCGGCGCCGCGGTGAGAGCGATGGCGCGCTGGGCGAGGATGAGCGGGCCGAGCTGGCCCGGCTGCGCCGGGAGAATGCCGAGCTGGCGATGGAGCGTGATGTGCTCAAGCGCAGCGTGGCCCTCTGGGTGAAGGACGCGATGGGGCGGTAGCGGTGGCCGCGCTGATCGCCGCCCGGAGGGCGCAGGATGGCATCCCGTATGCGGTGTCGTGCCGGGCGCTGGGGGTGTCCCGGTCCTGGTTTTACAAGTGGCGAGATGGCAGGCTGCCGCCGCGGGCAGCGCGCCGCCAGCAGCTGAAAGCCGAGGTCGCGCGGCTGTTTCGGCTGCATGGGGGCAGGTACGGGTCGCCGCGGATCACCGCCGACCTGCGGGAGGAAGGCTGGCGGGTGAGCGAGAACACCGTCGCGGCGCTGATGCGCGAGCAGCACCTGGCGGCGCGGCAGAAGGCCAGGCGCAAAGCCACCACCCGGCCAGGCAAGGGCCGGTGGCGGGCACCCGACCTGGTCAAGCGCGACTTCCCCGCCGCCCAGATCAACCGCAAGTGGTATGGCGACGGGACCGAGATCCCCACCGGTGAGGGCAAGCTCTACCTTGCCTCGGTGCTGGACATGGCCTCCCGCCGGGTACTCGGCTTCGCCCTGGACGAGCACCACGACGCGCAGCTGGCCTACGGTGCGCTGACGATGGCGGTGGCGGTGCGCGGCGGCCAGGTCCCCGGCGTCATCATGCACACCGACCAGGGCAGCGAGTACACCGCCAGGCTGGTCCGCTCGGCCTGCGGCCGGCCGGCATCCGCCAGTCGATGGGCAGGCCCGGCTCCGCGCTGGACAATGCGGTGATCGAGTCCTGGCACTCGACCCTGGAATTCGAGTTGCGGGCGCTGGAGCACTTTGCCACCAGGGCAGCAGCGCGGACCCGGGTCGCCGCCTGGATCGATGACTACAACCGGCATCGACGGCACTCATCGCTGCAGATGATGTCGCCGATGGACTTTGAGCAGGCACTGCAAGCCGGGAAGGCGGCCTGAGATGGGCCCGCTTCTCCGCCACCCAGTATTGGCCGGTGCTCGGCGTTGTCCAGGTCGTTCCTCTCTGGACAACGCCTGCGCTCCGGCCGTTAGATGGCAGCTATCGGAGAAGCGGGACAGCATGATCAGTCAGATCGAAGTGTCCACGCTTTCAGGGGAACCCCGCGATCAATCCACGGTCCTTAGCGTTGTTCTTGGGCTGGAAGCTACGGGCGGGCCAGTACGGTGGACGCACGCGGGTGCGCACGCTCAGTGGCCGTGACCGTACCCGCTGCCACCGGTGCACCCCCGATCCCTGGCCAGGAGCCGACGCCATGAGAGGCACGCGCGGACCCGCGGCGATCACGGCCGCGGCGGTTCTCCTCGCGGCCGCGGCGCAGACCGGCCCGCGGGACGCGGCCCAGGGCGGTCCCCAGCTGGTGAGCACGGGCACGGTCGTCAACTACCCGGCCGGCCGTGCGCCGCGGCTGCCGCGGGTGCCGGCCTCCGCGTTCGTGATCGCGGACGCGGGCACCGGCCAGGTGCTGGCCGCGCGGGACCCGCACGGATGGTTCCGGCCGGCCAGCACGCTCAAGGTGCTCACCGCGATCACGCTGATCCCGGTGCTGAACCCGGACGCGACCACGGTGGCCAGCCGCGAGGCGGCCACCGTCGAGCCCAACGACGTCGGCCTCATCACCGGCCGGCGGTACAAGATCGCCGACCTGTTCCGTGCCCTGCTGACCATCTCGGCCAACGACGCGGCGGTGGCCCTGGCCCAGGCGACCGGGTCCTTCCGCCGCGGCGTGCAGCTGATGAACGCCGAGGCCCACCAGTTGCAGGCCGACGACACGGTGGCGAAGGACCCGAACGGGCTCGACGCGCGCGGGCAGCACACCTCCGCCTACGACGAGGCGCTGATCGCCCGGCGCGCGCTGGCGAGCGCTGCGTTCCTGGCGTACGACCGGACGCTGGCCGCGCGGTTCGAGCTCAGGCCGCGGCACTGGGTCACGCTGGTCAACCAGAACCAGATGCTCACCGGCTACCCCGGCGACATCGGCGGCAAGATCGGCTGGACCTCCGCCGCCGGTGCCACCTACGTGGCCATGGCCAGGCGGCACCGGGTGACGCTGATCGTGACGATCCTGAAGTGCCGCCCGCTGGCCGAGTTCACCGTCGCCTCCCGCCTGCTGGACTGGGGCTTCGCCATGGACGGCAAGGTCCGCCCGGTCGGCACTCTGGTCAGCCCGCTGCCGCCTGCCGGGCGCAAGGTGAAGAAACCGCCACCGGCCCGCGGCCCCGGCACAGCCGCCACCCTCCGCCGCCCGGCCGCCGCGGGTAGCGGGCTGCCCGCCAGGCCCCATCGCCGGCGGAATCGGTTTCGCGCTGGCCGCCGGGCTCACGGCCGCCGCGCTGGCCCGGCGGCGCAGGCGCAGCTCCGCAGCCGCCACCGGCCCCGCGCGCCCTGGCCGAGCGCCGAGATGAATGGCTACTACACCCACCGGTGGGGTGCAACCAGGCGTCGATCATGACCGCAGCACGTGACCGGCCCGGCCGGGCGGTCGTAGCCACGGGATCAGCGAAAGCGCGGGCGGGCCTCGGATATCCGGCGTTCGGCGCAGCCGACAGCCGGAGGTCCGAGCGTCCGGCCCCCGCTCCCCCAGCGCGCCGGTCAGGCGTCCTGCGCAGCAGGCGGAAGCAGCAGGCCAAGTGCTCCCTGACCTGCGTCATCGTCTCCGCCGCGACCCGCCGCGCCCGGCGAGCGCCGTCGGCCAGCAGCCGGTCGAGCTCGGCCTCGTCGGCGAGCATCTTCTCGGTCCGCTCCCTGATCGGGGCCAGCGAGGCGACCACCAGCTCGGCCAGCTCGCGCTTGAACGCGCCGTACCCGGCCCCGGCGTACCTGGCCTCGACCTCGGCCACCGGCACCCCGGCGAGCGCCGAGTAAATCCGCAGCAGGTTGGTGACCCCCGGCTTGGCCGCCTCGTCGGCGCGGATCTCCGAGCCCGTGTCGGTCACCGCCCTGGCGATCTTCTTGCGGATCGCGTCCGGCTCGTCGAGCACGTCCACGATGCCCTGCGGCGAGGAGGACGACTTGCTCATCTTGGCGGCCGGGTCCTGCAGGTCGTTGATCTTGGCCACGCCGGGCAGGATGTACGGGCCTGGGACGGTGAACACCCGGCCGTACCTGTGGTTGAACCGCTGCGCGAGGTCCCTGGTCAGCTCCAGGTGCTGCCGCTGGTCCTCGCCGACCGGGACCTCGTCGGCCTGGTAGAGCAGGATGTCGGCGGCCTGCAGGATCGGGTAGGTGAACAGGCCGACGCTGGCCTGCTCGGCGCCGCCCCTGGCCGACTTGTCCTTGAACTGGGTCATCCGGCTGGCCTCGCCGAACCCGGTCATGCAGCTCAGCACCCAGGCCAGCTCGGTGTGCTCGGCGACCTGGCTCTGCACGAACACCGTGCACCGGTCCGGGTCCAGGCCGGCCGCGAACAGCTGCGCGGCGGCGACCCTGGTCCGGCGGCGGAGCAGCGCCGGGTCCTGCGGGACCGTGATCGCGTGCAGGTCCACGACGCAGTAGAACGCGTCACGGGTGTCCTGCATGGCGACCCACTGCCGCACCGCGCCCAGGTAGTTGCCCAGGTGGAACGAGTCGGCGGTCGGCTGGATGCCGGACAGCACACGGGGTCGTCGCTGCGGCCGGGACGGCGATGTCATAGCCCGAGTCTAGGCGGATGCGGCCCGGCACCGTCCGGCACGGGCCAAGCCGCCGCGAGTGCGGGGCCGGCACCCGCGGCCCTCACTTCCCGCCGGCCGCCCGGTACCCGCCGACGGCACGGCGGCCTCACTTCCCGACGGTCCCACCGACGGCCCCGGTTCCCACCAGCGGCACGATGTCGGGAGCGCCCATGCGGATCGCGTCCGCGGCCTGGTCGTCACTGGCCTCCTGCGAAGCACGTTCGGCGGCAATACCGGCCTGGTAGTGCTCGACCTCGCGGGCCGTCTGCCGCGCATCCCAGCCGAGCGGCCCGGCCATCAGCCGGGCCACCTCGACCGCGACGGTCATCCCGTGATCCCAGGTCTCCATCGTGATGTGCGTCCGCCTGGCCAGGGCGTCATACAGGTGCCGTGCGCCCTCGTGCGAGGCCGCGTAGACGATCTCCGCGCGCAGGTAGTCGTCCGCGCCGGTCAGCGGCCTGCCCAGCCCGGGATCGGCCTCGATCAGGCCCAGCACCTCGCCGATCAGCGTGCCATACCTGTGCAGCAGGTGCTCGATCCTCGCGACGTGCAGGCCGGAGACCCGCGCCACCTGGTAGCGGGAGTTCCACAGTGCGGGGAAGCCGTCCGCGCCCACCAGCGGCACCTGGTCGGTGCAGGACCGCGGGACCCGCCCGTCGAGCCCGTGCACGACCGCGTCCACCGCGTCCCTGGCCATCAGCCGGTAGGTGGTGTACTTGCCGCCAGCGATCATCACCAGCCCCGGCACCGGGTGGGCGACGGTGTGCTCGCGGGACAGCTTGGACGTCTCCTCCGACTCACCGGACAGCAGCGGGCGCAGCCCGGCGTACACGCCCTCTACGTCGTCGTGGGTCAGCGGGACCCGCAGCACGCGGTTGACCTGGGCGAGCACGTAGTCGATATCGGACCGGCTGGCGGCCGGGTGGGCCTTGTCCAGCGACCAGTCCGTGTCGGTCGTGCCGATGATCCAGTGCCGGCCCCACGGGATCACGAACAGCACGCTGGCCAGCGTGCGCACGATGATCCCCGTGCCCGAGTGGATGCGGTCGCGGGGAACCACCAGGTGAACGCCCTTGGACGCGCGCACATTGATCACCCCGCGGCCGCCGACCAGGGCCTGGATGTCGTCGGTCCACACGCCGGTCGCGTTGACCACCTGCTGCGCCCGGATCTCCAGCTCGGCCCCGGTTTCCAGGTCCACGGCCCGTACCCCGGTGACCCGCTCGCCCTCGCGCAGGAACCCGGTCACCTGGGTGCGCGAGGCGACCATCGCGCCGTAACTGGCCGCGGTGCGCAGCACGTTGATGACGAACCTGGCGTCGTCCACCTGAGCGTCCCAGTACCTGATCGCCCCGTGCACCGCGGAGCGCTTCAGCGCCGGGGCCAGCTCCAGCGCGGCGTGCCGGGTCAGCTGCTGGTGCGCGGGCAGGCCCCGGACCTGGCCCAGCGAGAAGCCCAGCGTGTCGTACAGCCGCAGCCCGGCGCCCACGTAGGCGCGCTCCCAGCCGCCGCGGTGGGTGAGCGGGTACAGGAACGACACCGGCTGGACCAGGTGCGGCGCGATCCGCTGCAGCAGCAGCGCCCGCTCGCTGAGCGCCTCCCGGACCAGCGCGAAGTTGAGCTGTTCCAGGTAGCGCAGGCCGCCGTGGATGAGCTTGCTCGACCGCGACGAGGTGCCCGAGGCGAAGTCCCTGGCTTCCAGCAGGCCGACCGACAGGCCCCGGGTGGCGGCGTCCAGGGCCACCCCCGCGCCCACCACCCCGCCGCCGACCACGAGAACCTGCTGCTCGCGCGCGGCCAGGGCCGCCAGCGCCGCGGCCCGTTCGCTGTTGCCGAGCGCCGCGGCCCGCTTGTCCGGCCCCAGCGCCGTAGCCACCCCGGCTCCCGGCTCCGCTGCCCGTCTTCCCCCGGTCTTCACATCCCGAACGGTACCCGTGGGTAGCCAGCGCCCGGACGCCGGCCAGCGGCTACCAGGAGCGGGCGGTGGCTTCACCCTGTGCCGTCGGCTCGCCCCGCGGCCGGCTACTGGGCGTGACCACGACCTCCACCCGCTGGAACTCCTTCAGATCCGAGTATCCGGCGGTGGCCATCGACCGGCGCAGCGCCCCCATCAGGTTCATCGAGCCGTCCGCGGCGTTGGACGGGCCGTGCAGGATCTGCTCGAGCGACCCGATCGTGCCGACCTTCACCCGCGCCCCGCGGGGCAGCTCGGGGTGATGCGCCTCACTGCCCCAGTGGTACCCGCGGCCGGGCGCCTGGGCGGCCCGGGCGAACGGCGAGCCGACCATCACCGCGTCGGCGCCGCAGGCCAGGGCCTTGGCGATGTCACCGCTGCGGGTCATCCCGCCATCGGCGAGCACGTGCACGTACCGGCCGCCCGACTCGTCCAGGTAGTCCCGGCGGGCGGCGGCCACGTCCGCGATCACGGTGGCCATCGGCACCGCCACCCCCAGCACCGCCGCGGTGGTGTGACCCGAGCCGCCGCCGAACCCGGCTAGCACGCCGGCCGCGCCGGTCCGCATCAGGTGCAGCGCGGCGGTGTAAGTGGCACAGCCGCCGACGATGACCGGTACGTCCAGCTCGTAGATGAAGCTCTTGAGGTTGAGCGGCTCGGCCTGGCCGGAGACGTGCTCCGCCGAGACGGTGGTGCCGCGGATCACGAAGATGTCCGCGCCCGCGTCGATGACCGCCTTGTAGTACCGCACGGTGCGCTGCGGCGACAGCCGGGCGGCGGTGGTGACCCCGGCGGCCCGGATCTCCTCGATCCTGCGGCCGATCAGCTCTTCCTTGATCGGCTCGGTGTAGATCGCCTGCAGCCGCTGGGTGGCCTCGGGCTCGTCCAGCTCGGCGATCTCGGCGAGCAGCGGCTCCGGATCCTCGTACCTGGTCCACAGCCCTTCCAGGTCGAGCACGGCCAGCCCGCCGAGCCTGCCGATCTCGATCGCGGTCCGCGGCGACACCACGCTGTCCATGGGGGAGACCACGAGCGGCAACTCGAACCGGTAGGCGTCGATCTGCCAGGCGATCGAGACCTCCTCCGGGTCCCTGGTGCGGCGCGACGGCACGAGGCCGATCTCGTCGAGCGAGTAGGCCCGCCTGCCGCTCTTGCCGCGGCCGATCTCCACCTGGGTCACTGATGAACCTTTTTCATCCGCCGTATCGCGCCCACAGCATGCCGACTGTCCTGGTGAGGATGGAAAAGGCTCATTGACGCCCGCCGTAGTTGGGCGCCTCGACGGTCATCTGGATGTCGTGCGGGTGGCTCTCGGTCAGGCAGGCGCCGGTGATCTGGATGAACTTCGCGTCCTGCAGCCCGGCCACGGTCCTGGCGCCGCAGTAGCCCATGGCCGCGCGCAGCCCGCCGGTCAGCTGGGTCGCGACCGCGGCCAGCGGGCCGCGGTAGGGCACCTGGCCCTCGACGCCCTCGGGCACGAGCTTGTCCTCGGACAGCACGTCGTCCTGGAAGTACCGGTCCTTGGAGTACGAGCGTTCGCCCGCCCGGCCGCGCATCGCGGCCAGCGACCCCATGCCCCGGTAGAGCTTGTACTGCTTGCCGCCGACGAAGACGCGCTCGCCCCGGCTCTCCTCGCAGGCCCGGCCAGCAGGCCGCCGAGCATCACGGTGTCAGCGCGGCCGCGATCGCCTTGGCGATGTCGCCCGAGTACTGCAGGCCGCCGTCGCCGATCACCGGCACGCCGGCGGCGCGTGCCGCCTGCGCGGCCTCGTAGATCGCCGTGACCTGAGGTACCCCGACCCCGGCGACGACCCGGGTGGTGCAGATCGAGCCGGGCCCGACGCCCACCTTGACCCCGTCAGCGCCGGCCTCGATCAGCGCCTGCGCGCCGGCCCTGGTGGCCACGTTCCCGCCGATCACGTCCACGCTGGTGTTGGCCTTGAGCTGGGCGACCATGTCGAGCACCGGCTCGGCGTGGCCGTGTGCGGTGTCCACCACGAGGAAGTCCGCGCCCGCTTCGACCAGGGCCTGGGCCCTGCGCTTGGCGTCCTCGCCCACGCCGACCGAGGCGCCGACCACCAGGCGGCCCTTGGCTCCCTCGGTCGCGTTGGGGAACTTCTCCGCTCTTGGTGAAGTCCTTCACGGTGATCAGCCCGCGCAGCCTGCCGCCCGCGTCCACCAGCGGCAGC
>CAVOOC010000045.1:0-96231 GCA_963697445.1 uncultured Actinomycetes bacterium | reverse complement strand
GATCTGTGCGGTAGCGATCTGTTCGTGACCGAGCCAGAGCGCGATCACGGTGATGTCGGTGCCGGACTGGAGCAACCGCATGGCGGCGGTGTGCCGCAGTGTGTGCATCGTGACGTGCTTGCCACGCAGCGATGGACAGGTGACGCGCGCGATCGCGACGTAGCGGGCGAGACGGTGCTCGATGGCGTCGCGGCTGAGGCGGGCGCCGGTCCGGGTCGCGAACAGTGGATCAGTTCTGGTGCCTGCGTGTTCGGCGAGCCAGCTGCGCAGCACCGCGACGGTGAGCCTGGTCAGCGGGGTCGCGCGTTCCTTGCGGCCCTTTCCGGTGCAGTGCACGTGCGCGCCGGCGGCGAGGTTGACGTCGGCGAGGGACAGGCCGATCAGTTCGGAGATCCGCAGCCCGGTCTGGATCGCGAGTACGAGCAGCGCGTGGTCTCGCCTGCCGGTCCAGGTTGCCTTATCGGGCGCGGCGAGCAGCGCATCGGCTTCGTCTGCGGTGAGCCAGGTGAGCAGCCTGCGCTCGTAGCGTTTGGCCGGGATCGCCATCACCCGCTGGATGGAGGCGGCGTGTTCTGGGTGCTGCAGCGCGGCATAGCCGAACAGCGAGTGGACGGCAGCGAGGCGCCAATTGCGGGTGCGCACCGTGTTGCCGCGCTGATGTTCGAGGTGGTCGAGGAACGCGGCGATCAGCGGCGCGTCCAGGTCGGCGATGTCCAGCGCCGACGGCCGCTTGCCGGTGCGGGTGGCGGTGAAGCCGAGCAGCAGCCGGAAGGTGTCGCGGTAGCCGGCGATGGTGTGGCTACTGGCGCGGCGTTGGGCGATGAGCCGGTCGGTGAAGAATGCCTGCAGCAGCGGCGCCAGTGCGGTCATCGCCGGCCTCCCCCGAACCCGTCGAACTTCGCGTGCCGGATGGTGATCACTCCGTCAGCAAGGTTGACATCGTCGCGGGTAAGCGCCAGCGCCTCTCCGACCCACATGCCGCAGGACGCAAGCAGGCCGATGAGCGCCTGGTGGGTGGCTGCCCGCAGTGGTGGCCGCAGCCGCCGCGCCGTTGCCAGCAAAAGGGCCAGTTCGCCGGCTGAATACACGTGGGGCTCCGGACGCCGCCGCGGGACCGCGAGTAGCCCTGGCGGGGGGATCTGGTTGGCCGGGTCGACGGCGTGCAGGTAGCGGGCGAATCCGCGTACCGCGCTGAGGCGGAAGCACACGGTGATCGGCTTGATGTTCGCCGGCAGCTGCGCCCAGGCCACGGCCAGTTCGACGGTGACCGTCCGTTCTCCTGCGGCATCGAGGTAGGCGACGAAGCGTTGCAGGTTGTTATCGATCCGGGTGAGCGCGAACCCCAGCCCGCGACGCATCCGCAGGTAATCCTGCAGGTGCCCGGCCAGCGCGCTCACGATGCGGTCCCCGCCGGCCACGGCCGCGCCACCAGGCGCAGCCGTTCAACGTTGACCCGGGCATATGCGGCGGTGCTGGCGACCGAGCGGTGCCGAAGCACCTGTCCGATCTCGATCAGGGGCGTCCCGGCGCGCAGCATGTCGCAGGCCGCGGTGTGCCGCAGCCGGTGCGCGCCGAACGGCGTCAGCCCCCCCGCGAGTGCAGGCGCGGCGGACGATGGTCGATACCGCACTGCGGCTCATGCCAATCTGCGGCGGTATCGACCGCACGAACACCTCCCGCGCCGCGGTGCGCGGGCGGCCGCGGCGTAGATACCCGGCGAGCGCCTCCCCGACATCGGCGGGTAGCGGCAGCTGGTCCACACAGCCTCTCTTGCCGCGCACCGTGATCAGCCCGGCCCGCCAGTTGATGTCGTCCAGCGTCAGTGCGGCGACCTCACCCGCCCGCAGCCCGAGCCGCAGCATCAGCACGATCACCGCGTAGTCACGCCGCCCGACCGCGCGGCGCCGATCGCAAGCACGCAGCAGCGCCCGCGCCTGCTCATCGCCGATTCCCTTCGGCAGCAGCGACCGCCGCCGCCCGGCCACCGGCAGCGCGGAAGCCGACAGGTCGCTCTCGACCAGCCCGGCGAGGTGGCAATAGCGCAAGAACGAACGCAGGGCACACCCGTACCACCGCACCGACGCGGGCGACCGGCTGCCCACCTCGCCCAGCACCGCCTTCGAGACCTCAGCCGCGGTCAGGCCACCCACGTCGCAATCTCGGCGGCGCGCGAGGAAGCGGCGAACATCGGGCAGATAGGCGGCGACCGTCAACTCCGCCACGCCACGCTCATCACGCAGGTAGCCAGCGAACCCGTTCAGCAGCGACCCGACTGGCGAGGCCGGCACCGCACCAGCCCCTGCCCCGCCGGCCACGGCCTCGGCCGCGACTGCGGCGTTTGATCTGGACATCTGCTCCTCCTTCTCCCGGAATGGGTGAAGGAAGCATCAGCCTCAGCGGGCAGGTTGTGCCGAAACAATCACACGTCTCCCCTTACCAGCAGCCGATCCAGCCGTCAGGTCGGCACAATCACCACGTCGGCACAATCGGCGTTATACGGGTGAAGTTTGGCAAGGGGTGCCCCCGTTAACGTTCTCGATGAGGCGGATGAAGAGGGTTGCCCGGTCGTTCTGGCCGTGCTCGCGGGCGTGATCGCGCTGCGGATGAGGTGGGCAGGAACTCCACGCCGGCGCGGAAGTAGGCGCAGATCTCACGGGCGGATTCCATGCGGCCGTCGAGTTCGGCGGGCTGGGTGCACAGGCCGTTGCCGAGCATGCGGGCGTGGGCTTCGCGCCGCAGGGGCCATGCCGGTGGTCGCGTAGTCGGCGGGCAGCTCGGTGGCGTGGCCGTAGAGGGCGTCCACCTTGGCGCTGACCGCCTGGTGCTCGTCGGCGACCACGCGGTTGGCGATGCGGCCGCCGCGGCACGGCTCTGGCAGATGAGCGCCGAGCTGGCCGGCCTGACCTCGGCCGGGGCAGCAGCGTAGCTACGCCCGGCCCGGGAAGGGGTATGCAAGCGGCTGGAACAACCGCACGCTGAATTCACCGCTTATGCCGAAGATAAGACCGCCAGCGCGGCGCATCCGCCAGGTGCGGACTGCCGGGCGTGACGTGGCGGAACTGGCCAGAAGGAGAGCAATATGATCGCGGATCAGGGTCCGTATCCAGGTGAGTATCCGGTTCAGTTCGCCGTCGAGTACCCGGACAGGCCGCTTAACCGGCTGACGTCATTCTTCCGTATCTTCGTGATCATCCCGATCTCGATCGTGCTCGGCACCGTTTCTGGCGGAACCTGGCAGTTGACGGGAAGCCACTCCACCATGACCTACGGCGGCGCGGCCGCGGGCGGGCTGCTGTTCCTCGGCCCGCTGCTGATGATCTTGTTCAGGCAGAAGTATCCCCGGTGGTGGTTCGACTGGAATCTCGAGCTGCAGCGGTTCGGCAACCGGGTCGGAACCTACCTGGCCCTGATGAATGACAGCTACTCGTCCACTGACGACCACCAGTGGGTCGAGCTGGACTACAGCTACCCGGACGCGGCCGCCGACCTCAACCGGTGGCTGCCACTGGTCAAATGGCTGCTGGCCATCCCGCACTACATCGTGCTGTTCTTCCTGGACATCGCGGCGTTCTTCGCAGTGATCGTGACCTGGTTCGCCATCTTGTTCACCGGCCGCTACCCGCGCAGCATATTCACCTTCGTCGAAGGCGCTTTCCGCTGGCACAACCGCGTCGTCGCCTACGCGTTCACCCTGGTCACCGATCGGTACCCGCCCTTCAGGCTGGCACCATGACCCAGGCCGGCGCGGTCACGCGGCCAGCAACGGCGGCCCGACCGCGTTCAAGCGGAACGTCCCGAGCCGGAAGATCCACGGCCCGGGGAACGGCTGGGAGCCGCCGACCGCCCGGCGGTCGCCAATAGCGAAGCCGGGCCGACGCGTTTCGTGAATCACCCCGATGCTGGACGCCCTCTTCTCGGCAAGATCGCCCCGTCAGCCGCGCCCGGAGCGGTCAGAAGAGTACGTTGCTCCGGCCAGACGCCATGAATGAACATGCAAGCCGGACAGTTCCTGGCTGGTTCAGGCCGGGCGGCAAGAGACTGCCTTTGATGGCCTGTAACCGCGCTCCGACCCGCCGTTCTGGTGGGGCTGGCGTACGCGTTACCGGGCCGCCTTCATCACGCCAGATCGGTGCGATCTGCTTACGGCAGGTAGCGGTGCCGATAATGCGCACTGCTTCGTTAAGACCAGTGGCAGGCATCCCTCGGCGTGGCTGCCGTCACGAAGCCCACGCGGCCGCCCGGGTGCTCGATTTCTGAAGCCGGATGCTCCTCAAAGATTTTGATGGGCCCTCGGGCCGCTCCTGGGGGGATGAGAATGGCGGTGCGCATGGTGCCCGCCGACGTCGGTTCGGCTTGGCTCTGCGAGACCGTCTCAAAGACGGACTCGTCACCCGCGTTCCAGGCGCGCTCGATGAAGCCGAGCCCGGTAGCGACGTTCGCCGCCGCGAAGCCTCGCGCCGGCCGACGCTCCGCCATCGTCACTCCGCAGCCACGGCGGACCAGCCGATGCGGGAGGCCGGACGGCAGGCACCAGCGATCCACCGCAAGCGATCTCCAGTTCCGCGGCCCAGTCTGGCGGCTTCCGGTGGCGTTCTCTGTTGCGCGTGCTCAGCGACTGCCATGCTTTTACAGAAGTAACCAGAAAGTAGAGGAGCGTGATGGGTGATCCGGTCCGCTGGTCGGCTGACGTTGACGACGTGATCAAGGGTGATATCACCGCGGCCGCCGCCTACATCACGCCGGCCGGCGGTGCGGTGGTCACGGCCGTCGCCCCGTGCGGCATCGCGCACCGGGACGCGGGGATGATCGGCTTCACCACCTCGCTGGGCTTCGGCAAGAAGCTGGAGCGGATCATCAGGGACCCGCACGTTGCGCTGGCCTATCACGCGCGTGAGCACGGGTTCTCGGCCAGCCCGGCGTTTGTGCTCGCGCAGGGCCACGCGTCAGTGGACATCACGCCTTCGCGGGAGCGGCTGGAAGCGCTGACCCCGCAGGCGGAACGGTACCTCGGGAAGGTTGTCCGGGGCCGGGGGTGGGACTGGCTGCTACGGGAGTACTACCAAGAGCGGGTCCTGGTGGACATCGCCGTCGAGCGCATCGCCGTCTGGGCCGACCTGGCCGCCTCGGGTGGCATGGAGGTGACCGGGGCAGCCTGGCCCGGTCACCCTGCACCGCAATCGCCGCCGAAGAACGGAAGCGGCCCACGGGTGGATCTACCGAAGGCGGCAGCCAGGATCGCCGCGCTGCCGCACCGCCTGCTTGCCTACCGCGGCGCAGATGGTTTCCCTGTCATCGTGCCGGTGCACATCGCCGGGCATGATGACAGCGGCCTGCGGCTGGTCGTGCCGGCCGGCCTGCTGCCGCCCGGAGGCCGCCGCGCGGGCCTGCTCGCTCACGCCTACCGGCCCCAGCTCGTCGGGCTGACGACCAGGATCTTCACCGGCTGGATGGAGGTCGGCGGGGACGGTGCGGTCTACGCGCCGCACACATCGAAGGGTTTCGTGGCGCCACCCCGTAAGAAGCTGCTGCTGGTATCGAACGGGCTGCTGGCTAAGTTCGGGTTGTGGCAGGCCCGGCGTCAAGGCACCGCCGGACGGCTGGAACAGCTAGCCACCAGCGAGCGCACAGCAACGGGCGGCGGGAGCAGGCCGGCGCCGCTGGGGTAGGCACGCACGTCGTGCGTGAGCTTGTCGCGTGCTGGCGCCGGGAGGTGTATGTGTCGCCGTGACCAACGGCGGGCGGCACACGCGCGCGCTGCGCGGCCTTGTCGAGCGCGCCGTGCGCAACGGAACACCCCGCTGGGGGATGCACCCGGCCACGCGGGCGTGCACGGCAGAGAACGCGGCAGCGCAGCTGGGTGCGGCGTTTGAGTCGGTGACCTGCGTACGCCCGCTCAGCCAGGCGCCGGGAGCGATCCGCGACGCCGCCGTGGCCGCGGAGTACGTGGCCAGCCTGGCAAGCCACTGCCAGGACGAGGTCGCCCGTCCCTGGCCGGATGTCGTCGAGGACGTGCGCCGCGAAGTGCAGGCCGTCATCGATGATGACGGTGCCTTCAGCACCTCCGGTGACCTTGCCGCCTTCGTGTACCGGTAGAGCTGCAGCAGCTCCTGTCCTGGCAGCGCCGTCACAATCACGAGATAGTGTCGCGACGCGCTCGGCTCATTTGCGAGTCACGGTCCGTGACCGCAAGAGGACGCGATAGCCGCCGATCTGGACGACAGTGCGCTGTCTAGCGCGGCAGGGTGCATTGCGTCCGAAGGGAGGTTATGGGCGGCCTGCCGCTGGTGGTCGCCTGGACATTCCGAAGGTCTTTGCGCACTGAAGCTTGGCGGTTTCGCTCTCGCCGCGGAGAGGAACGCCCGGCGGTTGCTTGAGGATGCCGAGTGCCTATTCTCTCGCGGTGCTCGCCTTCGAGGAGGAAGCAGGAAGAGCCGGGATGTGCAGCATCGCCATAGCGTCCCGGACGATGCCGGGTGTGAGTGGGCGGTACAGCGAGTTGATCACCAGGCATGCCGGCACGCTTATGGCCGTGCTGACACAACGGCTATACGCTGAAGTGGCCGGGAACGCTGTGCAATCACTCGGGGCGCACTCCCTGGGCACCTTGTGGTCAATCAAGATCGGCAGCTGAATTGGCCCGCTGCCGCCTTTTGCAGACGCGGATTCGAGCGTACTCTTCTGGGCACGCGGGTTTCGCGCATTCTTCACGTACTGGGGGCAAGGGGGCGCGAGTGGCGGTGGGCGCTAATTGGGGTACACGTGGTTTGCTTACCGGGCGTCCTGGACGCCTGATCGTTGTCGCGGCGGCGGCGCTGGTGCCGGCTCTGGCGGTTGCCGGGGCTGGCGCCCGGGCGCGGGCGGCATTGCGTGGCGGCGGGGCTGTCACGGCCGGGGTTATTTCCACCGTCGCCGGGGGGGTCGGCGGCCCGGCCAAGGCCATTAATGTTGGCCTCCCCTCGGCGTGCGGGGTGGCGTTCGCCGCGGGTTCCCTGTACATGGGGGACGGCACCGCGGTGCGGAGAGTCAGCCCGGGCAGCGATGAGCTGACGACGCCCGTCGGCACCGGCAGCGCCGCGCCCCTCGGCGACGGCGGCCCGGCGGCGAGGGCAGCCCTGTCCGGCGCGTGCGTGGTCGTGGTTGACCATGCGGGCAACCTGGTGATCGCCGACGAGTTCAACAACCGGGTCCGGGTGGTGGCGGCCAGCAGCGGCACGTTCTACGGGCGGGCGATGACCGCTGGGCACATTTACACCGTGGCGGGCGAGGGCACCGGCGGGTTCTCCGGCGACGGCGGCCCGGCCACCAGCGCCAAACTCGGCGGCCCGGACGGGGTGGCGGTGGACGGCCCGGGCAACCTGGTGATCGTCGACCAGTTCAACAACCGGATCCGGGTGGTGGCGGTCACGACCGGCGCCTTCTATGGGCGGGCGATGACCGCCGGGGACATCTACACCGTCGCGGGCAACGGCACCCGGGGCTTCTCCGGCGACGGCGGCCCGGCCGCGCAGGCCGAGATGAACTTGAGTAACTGGCACAATGGGTCCGCCACCGGCGCCACCGGCGTGGCGGTGGACGGCGCGGGCAACCTGGTGATCGCCGACACGGGCAACAACCGGGTCCGGGTGGTGGCGGTCAAGACCGGCACCTTCTATGGGCGGGCGATGACCGCCGGGGACATCTACACCGTCGCGGGCAACGGCACCGCGAGCTGCACTGGCGACGGCGGCCCGGCCACCAGCGCCGAACTGGACACCCCGGCCGGGGTGGTGGTGGACGGCGCGGGCAATCTGGTGATCGCCGAGGCCGGTTTCTGCGGCGGGATCCAGGTGGTGGCGGCCAGCAGCGGCACCTTCTACGGGCAGGCGATGACCGCCGGGGACATCTATGGCGTGGCCGGAGGCGGCCCCCGGGGCTTCTCCGGCGACGGCGGCCCGGCCGCGCAGGCCGGGGTGAATTTCCCCGAAGGGGTGGCGGTGGATGGTGCGGGCAACCTGGTGATCGCCGACTCGGGCAACAACCGGATCCGGATGGTGGCGGTCAAGACCGGCACCTTCTACGGGCAGGCGATGACCGCCGGGGACATCTACACCGTGGCCGGGAACCGCCACGTGCATTCCTCTGGCGACGGCGGCCGGGCCACCAGCGCCGAGATGAACAACCCCGCCGGCGTGGCGGTGGACGGCGCCGGCAACCTGGTGATCGCCGACACGTTCAACAGCCTGATCCGGGTCGTGGCCGCCACCCCCGGCACCTTCTACGGGAAGGCGATGACCGCCGGAGACATCTACACCGTCGCGGGCGACGGCAAGTTCAACCACGGCTCCGGCGACGGCGGCCCGGCCACCAAAGCCGCACTCAACATCCCGTCCGGGGTGGCGGTGGACGGCGCGGGCAACCTGGTGATCGGCGACGCCGGCGACTTCGCGGTCCGGGTGGTGGCCGCCAAGACAGGCACCTTCTACGGGCAGGCGATGACGGCCGGGGACATCTACCACATCGCGGGCGACGGCATGGATGGTTCCTCCGGCGACGGCGGCCCGGCCGCGCAGGCCGGGCTGAGCTTCCCGTCCGGGGTGGCGGTGGACGGCGCGGGCAACCTGGTGATCGCCGACACAGGCAACAACCGGATCCAGGTGGTGGCGGTCAAGACCGGCACCTTCTACGGGCAGGCGATGACCGCCGGGGACATCTACACCGTCGCGGGCAACCTCAGCCAGGGTTACTCCGGCGACGGCGGCCCGGCCACCGCGGCCGAGCTGAACTCCCCGAATGGGGTGGCGGTGGACGGTGCGGGCAACCTGGTGCTCGGCGACACGGGCAACAACCGGCTCCGGGTGGTGGCGGTCAAGACCGGCACCTTCTACGGGCGGGCGATGACCGCCGGGGACATCTACACCGTCGCGGGCAACGGCACCGGCGGGTTCACCGGCGACGGCGGCCCGGCCACCAGTGCCGAACTCGACGGCCCGCACGGGGCGGTGGTGGACGCCTCAGGCAACCTGCTGATCGCCGACGCAAACAACTCGCGGGTCCGGGTGGTGGCGGTCAAGACCGGCACCTTCTACGGGCGGGCGATGACCGCCGGGGACATCTACACCGTCGCGGGCAACGGCACTGGCGGGTTCGCCGGCGACGGCGGCCCGGCCACCAGTGCCGAACTCGACGGCCCGGACGGGGCGGCGGTGGACGCCTCAGGCAACCTGGTGATCGCCGACACAAACAACTCGCGGGTCCGGGTGGTGGGGGGCTGATGCCGGGACAGATCCCGGCAACTTCGGCCAGGTGGCGGCGGGCGGCGACCACCCGCCTCCTCCCGGCACTCGGAATGCGATTATTCATCAGCCTCCCCCCCACGACCGATGGCCCCCAGAAGCTGGAGGTACGTGTCACGTTTTCACGCGGCCGAAGCCAGCACCGGTGAGGCGGCGAAGATGCAGACCGGATGGCAGGGGAGCCGGCAAACGGACGCAGAGAGACTCGTCCCGGTCATCCGTCCGCCCTCGCAGTAGCCGTGCTCCAGGCGGCTTGGCCCGCTGCCGCTGCGCCCTGCCAGCAGCGCAGTCCTCGGAACTCCCGGTAGAACGCGGCCAACTCTCCGGCGTCGGTGGTATCGATGGCGGTGTGCCGCAGTGGGGCAGTCAAACCATTATTGCCTCCAATCGTCCCCGTTCTTTCGGAAGCAGCCCGCCGGGCATGAATCACGGCATTATGCGGAGACATGTAGCGTTACCCGGCGCCTTAAGTTAGCCGCATGCGGAATATGCGCGGCACGGCTTGCCATCCAGAACCCGGTAGCCCAGACTCGTTCCAGATCAAAAGCGAGACCGGCCGATACTGCGCAAACCATCGGCGTATGCGCCGAATAGATAATCTGTGCGCCTGTGTACCCCGGGATGACAACTCAGGGAAGCGGAAATAATCGGCGCTCGGATCCTTGAAGCGGGATGAATCGCCTCACCCTCCGTAATCGGCTCGGGTCTCGGCCGCGGCGCGCATCCCCGCCGATCTGGCGCCGATCACACTCTACTGACGGGGTGATCTGACCGATACTGAACAGGCCATATGGCGCGGGCGCCGGGCTGCTCATCTTTGCGGGGCCGGCCTGCCGGGCAGCGCCCCTGGTGGGCGGCTAATGCTCCTATAGGGTTACCGGGATTCGGTGATTGACTGCGCGGCCGTGGACAATCTATGGCTGGCCGGGCTCGTCTTGCGGGCAGAGTACCCAGGACCAGGTGAGGCAGGTGACGGCTGCGGTCGCTTTCCGAGATGAGTCGTGTCAGCGGGATTGCATGCTCACACCACGGCTTCGCTGCGTTATCCGGAAAACTGGCCGAGGAAGATGGTCCCGTGGTCTGCGGCGAACAGCGCGTTGTCTGGCAGCACGGCGAGGCGGAACAGGTTCGAGGCGCTCGGCGTCGTCTCTTCCTTCCAGGCGGTGCCCGTCCAGTGCAGGACGACGGAGTTGCCGGCGACGCCCGTCACCCAAAAGCCCACGGCCCACACCCCCGTCCCGGGCGCGGCGTCAATCGAGGACAGCGCCGACAGGGCGCCCGGGCCACCGACGGGTGGCGCGGTCACCACCTGCCAGCTGGTTCCGTTCCAGTGGTCGGTGAGGATCTTGCCGTTTCCGCCAGTGCTGGGAAAGGATTCGCCCACGGCCCAGGCGTCGGTTGGTGACAGTGCTTTGACACCGAAGAGCCCGCCGCTGACGCCGGGCGGGGTGGGCACTGTCACGAGCTTCCACGACGAGCCGTCGAAGTGCAGTGCCACCGTGGACTGGCCGTTCTGCTGTCCGGCGCCGACCGCCCAGACGTCCAAAGCGGAGGTGGCGCTGACCGACTCCAGCACGCCGAGCGCCGCTTTCGGGGCCGGCGCTATCGACCAGCTGGCGCCGTTCCAGTGCTCGATGAGCGGCACGGTGACTGCCACCCGATTGCGGATGCCCGCTTGCCCGCCGACGGCCCAGATGTCACTCGGCGAGATGGCCGTCACCGCTTGCAGCGTGCTGCAGTGATTGCCCGTTACACCGCCGTTCGGGCTCGCGACGATCGACCAGCGGGAGCCGTTCCAGTGCTCGGTGAGCGTGCGCGACTGATCCGCGGGGCATCCCGCCGTTCCGACCGCCCACGCCTTGTGCGTCCCCGTCACCGTCGCGCCATCCAGGACGCTGTTGACCGCCGTGTTGCTCGGACTGGGGATAACTGTCCACGCCGAGCCGTCCCAGTGCTGGGTCAGCGTCTGGTACTGGCAGCGGCCGCCAGGCCGCAGCCCGACCGCCCAAACGTCCGCGGCCGACCTGGCCGCAAACCCGGCGACCTCGTACCCGCTTCGTGGCGGCGGACTGAAGGAAGCCGACCAGGTCACGCTGGCAGCTGCGGCGATCGGCAGCGCCACCAACGCCGCGGCCGACACGACAGCGGTCACCACCACAGCTCGGCGCATCGCACACCCCCGAAGCCACCCATTGCTGTTCGCATCCAGCCTCCTGCGACTGCCAGCCAGGTGTCCAGCGGTTCCCGCGGGTCGCACTCCAACGGAGCAGTCGCACTCCGTGACGGCTCGCCAGGGACTGGTTTCACGCCCGAGCCGCCGTTCTGATCGGATGGGCGCACGAGATTCCTACTCGCGGACCCGACACAGATCGGGGTGATCTGTGCGCCATCAGGATTCAGCGCACAGATGCTGCCATGAAAGAATCGGCGATCCGGTCGCAAGTCGAGCTCGAACCAGATGACAGTCCGTGACTGACACCGGTCCGGCCCGGTGAGCACGACGTCCGGGGGTTGGCGACGCCCGGGACCGGGGTTGCGCTGGCGCCGTGGCGCTGCTGGCTGTCGCTCCAGTGCGCCGGGGTGATCGGCGCAGTGGAGCGATCAGCATTGTGTGCGTTTGCGGCGGCGAGCGAGCCGGTTCCTTGACGGTGCTGAGTCTCGCTGCCAGAAGCGATGAGATCAGCCGGTCGCCGACGGGACGCGCTCGGTAACGACGGCGTACAGCCGTGGGACCGAATGCGCCACCAGCTGGGTCTGGGCCTGCGGGCTGTTCATGATCTTCTCGAGCTGGGGCAGGAACGCTTGCGCGGCCGTCTGGTCACCGAATTCCAGGTCGATGAGGACCTCGTTCGGCTCGGTGACGCTGCGGCTCACTCGGTACGACTGCACGCCCTGCTCGGCGCGGAACCGCTCGTACTTGTCGAAGTTCGCCTTCCAGGTGTCGAAATCCTGGACGGTGTTCTCGATGTGGACGGTGGTCATGTCTCCTCCTCGGATCGGTGGAAGACCAGACTGCGGCGAACACGCGCGCCGTCCTATCCCCGATCCGGGGGATTTCCGCCGCCCTATGCTGAGCCGATGGCTGCTCCGCACGAACTGGGCGACCGGGCTGCGGCCGTGTGCCGCCGGCCGCTGTCGGCTAAGGCACTGCGCGAGGAACTCGTCGCAGTGGTGCGCCGGGCGGTCCCGTTCGGCGGATACAACTTCCCGCTGACTGATCCGGTATCTCGCGTGGGCACCTCACCGCTGGCCGACGTGCCCGGCCTTTCCTGGCCCCGGCTGCCTGCGTTGATCTGCTCCCGGTACCTCACGCCGTACTGCCGCTGGGATCACGTGCTCGAAGCGGGAGTCGCGGCTACCTCGCTGGCGCACGAAACGGACGGGCATCCCGACCGGTCAGTGCTCTGGCGCGAGGTGCAAAGCCAGCTCGGGGTCAGCGATACCGCCATCGTCGTATTCGCCGACCGGTACGGCTGCTGGGGCGTGCTCGACCTGTGGCGTTACGACGGCGCATTGTTCAGGGCCGACGAACTGCGCCTGCTTGCCACGCTCACCCGCCCGGTGACGGCCGGATTGCGTGCGGCCATCGCCCGCACCTTCGTCGATCCAGGACGGCAATTGCACCCGATCGGGCCCGCGGTCGTGGTACTCGGCCCCGACCTGCAAGTAAGGAGCCAGACCGAAGCGGCGGCCGACGCGCTGCTGCGCCTGAACCCGCCCGATGAGCCAATGGCGCCGATCCCGGCCGCGGCCTACAACATCGCCGCCGCCCTCGTCGCCCAGGAGCACGGCATGCCCATCGGCCCGCCATGGTCGCGGATACACCTCGGCGGCAGCCGCTGGGTGACGGTCAAAGCGTCGCGACTGGGCACCGACATCGCCGTGTCGATCGAGCCGAGCACCGCGACAGAGCGCCTGGACATCTACGGCCGGGCCTGCGGACTGACGCGACGCGAATCCGAAGTCCTCGCGCTGCTCTGCGAGGGCCTCGACACCCGCGAGATCGCCGAGCGCATCGTGGTGTCCGAGCACACCGCCAGCGACCACCTCAAAGCCATCCTGGCCAAGACCGGAGCCCGCACCCGGCAGCTCCTCCTTGCCCGCGGACTGGGGATGCGGTGACGGTGCTCCGAATGCGCAGCCATCACCCGCGGTCCGCATCAACGCGGCGCCCGACAGCATGAGTCACTGTGCCGCCCCGCAACCATTCCGCCGGCGGGCAGCCAGCCCCACGGTGCCGATCACGCCGCCGAAGGACTGGCGTGCGTGACGTCCTGCGCGGCCTGCTGCACACCCTGCCACAGCCAGCGTCGGGCAACGGCCCTCACCTTCTCACCTAAACCTGACGAAAACAGCTTGTACGTGCGAGCAGAGCTGACGGCGTCCTGCACGCACACGGCCTCGTATGTCTTCGTGATCCTGAAAAGCCGGGCGGTCAGCCCGGGGTAGCCCGTCACGAAAGAGCGTTGCCGTTGATCACCGATCCGTGCCCAGATAAATAGGCCGATAACAACCTGGCAGGTAGTCGGCAGGGCACCAGGCGAGTGAGCAGCGCCCAGTACTGAACCCCCGGCGCTTCCACGGAAGTGCCGGGGTTGCTGCCCGCGGGAAGCGGCCGGTCAGTGCTTGGCCAGGTGCCTTTCGGCGCGGCGGGCAAGTCGCTTGGCTGCCTTGGCGATGATGGCCGTCTTCACAGCGTTACGGATGATGGGACGTCAACGCACGATGCCGGTTTCCTTTCAAGCCAGTAGTCGTCGGACTTTCCCATCGCCAGTCCTTTCTGTGCCGCGCAGGCAATGGCTGCTTGCTGTGTTCCTATTTCACTTCGAATGACGTCGGCGGCAAAGGCGATGCTGGCTCTGGTGAGATCGGCCCGCGCTATGGGCGCGGCCCGTCCGCGGGCGGCGATTACCTGGACCCGATAGCGGGCCGGACTTCCCGCGTGGCCGGGCTTACCCTGAACCCATGGCCGCCTACGTCCCGCCGCTTCGTGACATCAGGTTCGTTCTCGAGCAGCTCGTCGATCTTCCCGGCCTGGCCGAGCTCAAAGCCTTCGACCACGCGGACCCTGGCACCGTGTTCGGGGTGATCGAGGAGAGCGGCCGGTTCATGGCCGACGTCCTGGGTCCGCTCAACCGGGTCGGTGACACCATCGGCTGCACCCTTGACAGCGATGGCAACGTCACCACCCCGCCCGGGTTCAGGGAGGCATACCGGCGGTACGCCGATGCTGGCTGGGGGGCGGTGCCCTTCCCCCCGGAGTTTGGCGGCGGCGGGTTCCCGTGGCTGGTCACGGTCGTGATGCAGGAGATGGCGGCTTCCGCCAACATGGCGTTCTCCCTGTGCCCGCTGCTGACTCAGGGCGCCATCGACATGCTGACCGAGCACGCCAGCCCCGGGCAGCAGGCTGCCTTCCTGGAGAAGATGGTGAGCGGCGAGTGGACCGGGACCATGAACCTGACCGAGCCGCAGGCCGGTTCCGACCTGGGAGCGGTGCGGACAAGTGCGGTGCCGGCCGGCGACGGCAGCTGGCGCATCACCGGGCAGAAGATCTTCATCACTTTCGGCGAGCATGACCTGGCTGGCAACATCATTCATCTGGTCCTGGCCCGGGTTCCCGGCGCCCCTCCGGGGACGAAGGGCATCTCGTGCTTCATCGTGCCCAAGTACCTCGTCAACGAGGACGGGTCGCTGGGAGCCCGCAACGACCTGCGTTGCGTGTCGATCGAGCACAAGCTCGGGATTCACGCCAGCCCGACGTGCGTCATGTCCTACGGGGATGCCGGCGGGGCGACCGGTTACCTGATCGGCGAGGCCAACCAGGGCATGCGCTACATGTTCACCATGATGAACAACGCCCGGCTTTCGGTCGGTGTCCAGGGCCTCTCCGTCGCCGAGCGTGCCTACCAGGACGCCCTGCGATACGCGCGGGAGCGCCGGCAGGGCCGCGCCATTGGCGCCGCGGCGGGTGAGTCGTCGCCCATCGTCGAGCACCCTGACGTGCGGCGCCTGCTGCTGACGATGAAGGCCTATATCGAGGCCATGCGCGCCCTGCTGTACACCAACGCGGTGTCGATTGACCTGGCCCGGCACCACCACGACCCCGCGGAGCGGGAGGCCCGGCAGGAGCTGACCGACTTGCTGACGCCCGTCTCCAACGCGTGGTGCACCGATCTTGGTTTCGAGCTGACCTCGGTCGGCCTGCAGGTCCACGGCGGCATGGGCTACGTCGAGGAGACCGGCGTGGCCCAGTATTTGCGGGACAGCCGGATCGCCCCGATCTACGAGGGCACCAACGGCATCCAGGCTATCGACCTGGTCCTCCGCAAGGTGCCGGTGCGCGGCGGCGGAGTGGTACGCGACCTGCTGGCCCAGATGGATGCCCTGGACGGCGAGCTGGCCGCTGCCGGCCCGGAGCTGGCCGGGGTGCGGGCGGCACTGGCCAGCGGGGTGAGCGCGCTGCGGGAAGCGACCGACTGGATCATGTCCCGCCGCCTGGTCGAGCCCAACGACGCCCTGGCCGGAGCGACGCCGTACCTACGGCTGTTCGGCCTGGTCATCGGGGGCTGGCTGCTGGCCCGGTCGGCGCTTGCCGCCTCCCGGCTGCTGCCCGGCGCGGAAGGCTCCGACGCCGTCTTCCTCCAGGAGAAGATCGGCACTGCCCATTTCTACGCCGGCCAGCTTCTCCCCCAAGCCGCCGGTCTGCTCCCCGCAGTCACCGCTGGTGCCGGACCGCTCTTCCAGGTCGATCTCAGCAGGGAAACACTCGGCTAGAAGCTTGCGGTCCTTGGCGCTAGGGAAGCAGTGGTAGTCCTCACCGCCATGCAGCTCAGTCGTCACCGATTCCGCGACGGTGTGGCGAACATGGCTCACCGCGGATACGGGCGGTGTCTCAGGGCCAGGCTCAGCAGGTGCCGTTCTGCACCGAATAGTGGATGACGAGCGCACCACCGGTGGCGTAATTGGTAACATCGGCGGCCACCTGCTGGCCCTGCGGAGACGCCCTCGCCGCGGTCATTGCTGCAGCGTCAGCGAACTCGGCTTCGAAGACCGCGAAGTACGGTGTCTGTCCCTGCGTCGCTGTCACGTCGAAGCTGTAGCGCCACGCGAGCAGGCCCGGCATGCGCGTGACCAGCGGGAGGTGGTGGGTTACGTAGTAGTCGCGGAAGTGGTCGGGATCGGCGGGCTCGGGATACAGGACCATCAGCTTGTGCATGACAACCTCCGTTCGGCCGCGAGCGACCACGACATCCCGGAGATGTCCGGCCGTCGCCGCACCGGATCCACCACATTGATGCCCGGCCGGTCGCACGACCCGGTACGCAATCGCCGCACGAAGCCCCTCCCAGTGCGCTTCGGAAATCGAATCGATGGGGCGTACGATAGTGTGTCGGATATCGAAGCGCAAGAGGGGACGGGACGACGGATGGCGGTGCCCAGGCCCGGTCGGGCGGTCCGAGGGTCGAGCACCGGCCGGCCGCTGATGGCCGCCCTCGACCTGTTCGGCCGTAGGTGGAACCTGCGGATCGTCTGGGAGCTGCGGCACGGGCCGGTCGGGTTCCGTGCATTGCAGGAGCGCTGCGACAACATGTCCTCCAGCGTGCTGCGGCAACGGCTGACCGAGCTGCTCGACGCCGCCCTCGTCGAGCAGCAGCCGGACACCACCTATGCCCTCACCGAGCTGGGGCACGGTGCCCGCCGCGCGCTGCGCCCGCTCGTCCGGTGGTCCGCTGAGTGGGCCGCGACCCTCTCCGCCGCCGGTTCCGAGGACGTCCGCTAGCGCTTCTGATATCGAAGCGCGGGGCCGATTCGCGCGGACACCCTGGTCAGGGGCCTGCCCAAACGCGCCTGGCAGCGGCTGTCGGCCGGACGCGGGGCTAAAGGCGAACGGTTCTACGACTGGGCGCTGGTCAGCCTGGCGCCGCTGGACCCTGTTCGCGATGACCGCCCACGCCCTGCTGACCGTCATGACCGCCGTCACCCGCGCCCGAACCCCGCAACCCGCCGGCCTCACCCCGCTGAGCTGCAACGAGATCCGCCGCCTGTTCGCCATGCTGGTCATCGAACCCGTCCGGCCGATCGCCTGCCCCTGGACCTGGTCACTCTGGCTACGACGCCATCAACACCGCGCCAGAACCAGCCACTACCAGCGCCAACAAGCCGCTACCGCGGCCTAAAAGCGATCTACGGCTGGAGTACTAGCCGCCGGCTCCCCCTCGCGCTCATCTCATGTCGACCGGGAGAGCCAGTAGCCGCAAGGGCGCGTCACGCTTAGCTGGTGAAGGCGATGGTCAGGTAGGCGAGCGTGATGGCGAGGGTGAGCCGGTAGCGGGGCCAGGGGATGCCGAAGTGCGCGGCGGACTGCCGCATCCTGGGGTGGCCCAGCAGCTTGCCGGCCGCCGGGAGCAGGAAGGCCGCGGCCAGCAGCAGCGAGAGGGTGACGAGCATGGGAACCTCCTAGCGGGGGGCCGGGAGCGGACCGGCGGGATCGGGGTGAGCTGGCGGATGAGCCGTTGCCGGGCTGTCGTGCACGGCGGTGGCCTGGATGAGCCAGGGCAGGCGCGGCAGCCGGTACCGGGGCTCTGCCGCCGCGACCACGCGGTCCGGGCGCACGATGACGGTCAGCGCCGGGTCGGCCGCCAGGGCCCGCAGGCCGGCGGAGCACCCGTCGGCGAGACGGACGTCGATCCAGCCGGCATCTGGGGCCGCGCCGGGTCGTCCGGGGGTTCCGGCGCCGGGTGTTGTGCTGCTGATCCGCACGAGGACGAGGCCGTGCCGGCGGCAGAAATCTGCCAGTCCGGTGTCGGGCCGCCGCGCGGTCAGCACGGCGGTGCGTCCGGCCAGGATCGCGTCCAGCCGGACCGGGGGGCCGTCACCGGTGGACACCAGCGGGTTGGGGATCAGGCCGCCGGTTCGCAGCGCGGCGGGGATGCCGGCCCGGAGGAGGTGCCGCGGGGCGTGCTGCAGGGCGCCGGCCTTGAGCCGCGGCGTGGCGGTGGAGCCCATGGCCTGGCAGATGCGGTTGCTGCGGACGGCGGCAGCCAGGGCGATCCGGCGGATGGCGGCGGCCCGGTCCTGGCCGCCGGTCATCGCCCAGCCGACCCTGACGGCTTTTTTCACCATGGCTTTGGCGTGCGGGCGGCGTTCGGCCTCGTAGCTGGCCAGCAGGTCCTCCGCGGCCCGGCCGGTCAGCACGTGCGCGAGCTTCCAGGCGAGGTTGTCGGCGTCGCGCAGCCCGGCGGCCAGGCCCTGGCCGATGAACGGCGGGGTGAGGTGGGCGGCGTCACCGAGCAGGAAGACGCGTCCGGCCTGGAAGCGGGACGCCAGCCGGGCGCGGAAGGTGTAGCTGGCGCTGCGGATGATCTGCAGGCCGCCGAGGTCGCTGCGCCCGGTCCAGGGCTGCAGCAGACGGCCGAGGGCCTGCGGGGCGATGAGCCCGGTTACGTCCTCGCCGTCGCGCAGCCGGAACTCCCAGCGGTACCGGTCGCCGGTGACCTGCATGAAGGTGGCAGGCCGGGCGGGGTCGCAGACCTGCTCCACCCCGTCCCAGGTCTCAAGGCTGGATTCGGCGCGGATGTTGACGACAAGCCAGCGTTCGGTGAAGCAGAGGTCGTCCATGGTGATCCCGGCCAGTTCCCGGATCGTGCTGTTGGCGCCGTCACAACCGAGCACGGCCCGGCCGGCGAACGTCTGCGGGTCCCCGGCGATGCGGGCGTGCACCCGGACCGGGGCCCCGGTGACCGGCCCGCCTACGCCGTCCAGCCCGCACACCTCCGCCCCGCGGCAGAACCCGATCAGCGGATGCCGCCCAACCCGCTCGAACAGCAGTTCCTCCAGGTCGGGCTGATGGAACATGTTCGCCTGCGGGAAGCCATGCACGCCCGCCTGGTGCTCGCGCCGGAACTCGGCCATCACCCGGTGCCCGGCGTCGAGCAGCCGAAGCCCGCTGCCGGGCTGGGACCGGTCCAGGAACCCCTCGCTCACGCCGATCCGGTCCAGGATCCGGGTGACCTCGTCGTCCAGGTGCACCGCGCGCGGCAGCGGGTGGGGTCTGGCGTGGCGTTCCAGCAGGGTGACGGGGATCCCGAAGTCGGCCAGCAGGAGGGCCGCGGTGCAGCCGACCGGGCCGGCCCCGACGACGATGACAGGCTGTTGGATAGCGGGGTACTGGTCGTTCACGGTCGTGTCCGTTTCTCCCGGGTCATTTCGCTGCGGTCTGGGGGCATGACGTCTTCGCCACGACGGTGGTGCGCTGCGTGCCGAGGTCGAGCCGGCCGTCGGGCGAGGTGATCGTCGCGGTGATCACGTCGCCGTCGCGCAGGTACCGGGGGTTGGCCGCCTGCCGGCTGAAGAACAGCTTCCACCGGGTGGCGGGCGGCAGCAGCCCGGCGATCTTCCCGGCGAGCTTGGCCGGTGCCTTCAGCGCGGTGCCGCCTGGTGTGCCGGTCAGCAGCAAGTCGCCGGGGGTCATCGGCTGGAACCGGGACAGCAGGGTCAGCGCCTGCGCCGGCCCGACGATCATGTCCGCCGCGGTGCTGTCCTGGCGCACCTCGCCGTTGACCCGCAGGGTCAGCTTCAGCGAGCTCAGCCGGGTCAGGTCCGCCGCGTCCACCAGGGTCAGCCACGGTCCGGCCGGGGTGAAGGTGGGGTAGGACTTGGCCTCGTAGAACTGGGTCTTGGTGAGCTGGATCTGCCGGGCGCTGACGTCGTTGGCGACCACCAGCGCGGCCACGTACCTGGCTAGGCCGCCCTCGGTCACGGTGGTGCCGACCGGCAGATCGGCCCCGATCACCAGGCCGAGCTCGACCTCGTAGTCGAGGAACCCGACCCCCTCGGGGCGGATGATGTCTCCGGCGGGACCTGTGATCGAATGCGAGGCCTTGCGGAAGAAGGCCGGCGGGACGGTGTCCGGGTCAAACCCGGAGTCGATCGCGTGCGACCGGTAGTTCACCGCCTGCGCCACCACCCGGGCCGGGACGGTCACCGGGCTGAGCAGGTCCAGGGACTCCACGGGCACCGCGTCCCGCGGTGTAGCGGCCGCGGTGGCCTGCGCGGCCTCGACCGCCGCGGACAGGGCCGCCCGGTCGGCCAGCAGCCCGGCCGTCGTGGCGGCGGGCAGGCCCAGCCGGACCAGCCCGGCCGGCGTCACCGCCCACCAGCCGTCCGCGGTGCGGGCCAGCCGGGCGCTCACGAGCTCATCGCCTTGATCAGCCCGCGCAGCACGCGCAGGTCAACCTCGTTGCCCTTATCCCGCAGCGCCTTGATCGCCGCGACCACCACGCCCGGGTCGCTGGCCCCGGTGAAGTCCGCTGTCGCCTTCGGGCCCCACTGGGCCAGGCCGCTGACCGACAGCGGCGCCCAGCCGGGCGCCATCGTGGCGTCGAACACGTCGCCGTCGGCGTAGTGCTCGAACATCAGCCGGTCCGGGTCGCGCCAGTAGTCGAAGATCTGGCTGCCCTGGATGTGCCGGCCCAGGCCCCACGCGTGCCGGTAGCCGCGGTCGCGCAGGTACTCCCCGCTGGCGGCGACCTCGTCTAGGTCGGTGAGCTGGTAGGCCGAGTGCAGGTAGCCGGTGCGCGGCTGCAGGGCCATCGCCAGGGTGTGATGGTCAGCGGGGACGCTGCCCAGGTCGCAGCGGATGAACGCCATCGCCGGGCCGCGGTCGCGCTGCCCGTCCAGGTACAGGAAGTCGCTGACGATCAGCCCGAGCGTGTCCAGGTACCAGTCCAGCGCCGCGCGGAACCGGGTCGTACCCAGCACCACGTGCCCCAGCCGCCGGATCTCCGCCGGCCCCCGGTCCGGCCGCTGGGTGGCGTTGACGCGCGCCAGCCCGGACTCGGAAGGCCCGAAGTTCAGCGGCAGCGGGACGCGCTCGGGCAGCGCGGCCAGTTCCGGGACGCCGTGCACCACGCGCACCGGGTACCCGCTGGGGTCACGCAGCAGGACGGCGCGGCCGCCCCGGTGCGCGGTGACCGTCCCGCCGCTACCGCGGGCCAGCCGGTCCAGGTCCTCGCGGGCGGCCGCGGCGAAGGCAGGTCCGGCGAAACGAGCCCGCGGACCGCGGCGGACAACCAGGCACGCGGCGCCAGCCTGCCGGCCGCGCAGCAGCAGCGTGTCCGGGGTCCGGTCGGCCACGATGAAGCCGAAGTCGGCGCCGAACCGCCCGGCGCGGTCCAGGTCCGGCTTCTCGAACTCCAGCCAGGCCAGCCCGGCCACCTTGATCAGGGGATTCCTCGACCGCCCCGGATGCTCCCCGGGCCGCGCCCCGGTCTCGCCGTGCAGCGAGCTGTGCGGATCTTCGCGCTGTCTGCGGGGGGCTCGCGTCACGCCCTGCCGTCTCGTCATGATCAGTTCCTCACTCCCTCAAACTTGAATTTCTTCATCACTCTTGTCATATATCATCAGTTATGATTATGAAGCTGTCAAGAGCTAGCCCTGGCGGGGTGAAGCACCCCGGTGCCCTGGGCAGCGAGCGAGAGAGGAACTGTCATGTTCAAGTCACTCAGCACGTCCCTGATCGTGCGCGGCGTCCTGGCCCTCGCGGTCGGCGTGGTGGCGCTGGCCTGGCCGGGGATCACCGTCCTGGCGCTGGTCATCCTGTTCGCCATCTACGCGTTCACCGCCGCAGGCCTGGAGGCGGTGCGGGCGTTCAGCAGCGCCAAGGCCGGGCCGGTGCTCGGGCACCTGCTGCTCGGGCTGGCCGACCTGGCCGCCGGGGTGATCGCGCTGGCCTGGCCAGGGCCCACCGCGCTGGTCCTGGTGATCATCGTGGGCACCTGGGCGGTCATCGGCGGCCTGGTCGAGATCGCCGCCACCTTCGGCGGCGGGCCGGCGGGGCCGCCGGGACCCGTGCGATGCGCATACTGGGCGGGCTGGCCACGGTCGCGTTCGGCGTGGTGTTGTGTGCCCGCCCTGGGCTCGGCGCAGTCACCATCGCGCTGCTCTTCGGCCTGTTCAACCTCATCTACGGGGGCTGGGTACTCGTGCAGGGCGTCGAACTGCGCCACACCAGCACGACTTTGCACTCCGCGCTGAGGGAAAAGGTCGCGGCCTGAGCCCGCGGGTGGTGCCGGGCTGGCCGGCCCCGTGCTGATCTCAGGACAGGCCGAAACGCGAAAACAGCGGACCCGAGGCGGAGATGCGCGTCGGGTCCGCATCGCCTAGGCTCAACGTTGGCACCAGTTATCAGAACTGACTACAACCACCATCAAGATGCCGCTGAGCACCGGTTGGCAGCGACGGCCGCGGACCAGTTGCGGCCAGAACCCGTGGCCGCTCATGGCCAGGCGGAACGGCGGGAGGAGAAGTGATGACAGAGGCGGCGGCCGGAGCGCCGAGGGTGACCCGGCTGGACCGGCGCAAGGCGCGGACCCGGCAGGCCCTCATCGACGCCGCGGTGCGGCTGATCGCCGAGGGCCGCGGGGACCGGGCCAGCATCCAGGAGATCACCGAGGCGGCCGACATCGGCTTCGGATCGTTCTACAACCACTTCGACAGCAAGGACCAGCTGTTTGCGACCGCTTCCGAAGAGGCGCTGGAACGCTGGGGGCAGATGATCGACCGCGCCAGCGCCGGCCTCACCGACCCGGCCGAGCTATTCGCCGTGGGCCTGCGGATATCCGGGCGGCTCGGCTGGACCCACCCCGACATCGCCGGGTTCCTCATCGGCGCCGGCCTGGACGCCCTGGACATCCCCCGCGGCCTGGCGCCGCGCGCCCTGCGCGACATCCAGCCCGGCCAGGCCACCGGCCGGTTCACCGTTCCCGATGCCGAGATCGCGCTCAGCGCGGTGGCCGGCGGCCTGCTCGGGTTGCTACGGATGCGCCAGCGCCAGCCCGACCGCGTCAACCAGACCACCGTTGACCAGCTCGCCGAGGCCTTGCTGCGCCTGCTGGGCGTCCCCGCCCCCGAAGCCGCCCGCCTCGCCGCCCTCCCGCTCCCTCCCACCGACACCTGGTGACAGTACCGGGCGGTGGACAGCGAAAGGAGTCCGCTATGGAACTGACAAAGCACGCCCACGCTTGCGTAACGCTCGATAAGGAGGGTGGTCACGTCCTGCTCGATCCGGGCACCTTCACTTCCGACGCTGCCGATCTGGTGGCCGGAACGGAGACGATTTTCATAACGCACGAGCATTTCGACCATTTCGATGAGCAGCTGATCGGCGTCGCCCTCGATTCCCGGCCCGAACTGAAGGTCTACGGACCGGCGGCGGTAGTCAATCGCCTGGAGGCCCGGGAAGACCAGATCATCGCGGTCAGGGAAGGCGACCGGTTCAGCGTCGAAGGCTTCGATGTAGCGGTTTTCGGCGATCTTCACGCTCCGATCCATCGTGACATTCCCCGCCCTGCGAACGTCGGTTTCCTGATAGACGCGAGCCTCTACCACCCCGGCGATGCCTACTACGTCCCCCCGGTGCCGGTCAGCACGCTGTTGCTCCCGACCAGCGGACCCTGGACCAAGGTCGGCGAAGCCGCGGACTACGTCCGCGCGGCGAAACCAGACCAGGTGGTGCAGATTCACGAGATCATGCTCAGCGAGATCGGCCAGCAGTCGGTGGCCAGGTTCATCAGCCCTGAGATGCTGACCCCGGACGTCGCGCTCACCATCGTGCCCATTGGCGACACGATCACTGTGTGAGGGTCCGGTCGTGGCTAGACCGCTTAAATCACCGGGCCGCGGAGCACCACGATCGACCGGGGGTCAACGATCCGCTGATCGCCCGCGCGAAGCGCCGTTCGGAAATTGGATCTCGAGGGATCGTAGCTGTCGATCGCGCACTGCCAGGTCAGCCCGGCACGGGCGGCGGGGACGGTGAAGCCGAGCGGCTCCCACCACGCGTTGACCAGGACCAGGAAGTCGTCGTCCAGCAGCGGCGACCCGTCCGCGGCTCGGTCGGGATCGTCGGATCCGTCGAGGTAGAGGGCCAGGGCCAGCGCGCTGGGGTCGGCCCAGTCGGCCGCCGTCATCGCGGTGCCCGCCGGGGTGAACCAGCCCAGCGCGGACGCCCGCGCCCCGGCGAGGAAGCGGCGGCGGCGGAACACCGGATGGGACCGCCGGAAGGCCACCAGCCGCCGGGTGAACGCGAGCAGGTCGCTGTCCGCCGCGGCCCAGTCGAACCAGCTGATCTCGTTGTCCTGGCAGTAGGCGTTGTTGTTGCCCTGCTGGGTGCGGCCGATCTCGTCGCCGCCGAGCAGCATCGGGACGCCGAACGACAGCAGCAGCGTGGTCAGCATCGCGCGCGACTGGCGCGCCCGCAGCGCCAGCACCCCGGGGTCGCCGGTCGGGCCCTCCGCGCCGCAGTTCCAGGAGCGGTTGTCGTTCGTCCCGTCCCGGTTGGACTCCCCGTTGGCCTCGTTGTGCTTGTCGTTGTAGGAGACCAGGTCGCGCACCGTGAACCCGTCGTGGACGGTGATCAGGTTCACCGAGGCCGTCGGCCGGCGCCGCGCCCGGCTGTAGATGTCGGCCGAGCCGCAGAACCGGGAGGCGAACTCGCCGAGGCCGACCGGGTGGCTGCGCCAGAAGTCGCGCATCGTGTCGCGGTACCTGCCGTTCCACTCGCGCCACTGCGGCGGGAACCCGCCCAGGTCGTAGCTGTCCATCTGGCCGACGTCCCACGGCTCCGCGATCAGCTTGGCCCGGGACACGACGGGATCCTGCGCGACGAGGTCGAAGAACGCCGACCTCTTCTCGAACTCGCCGTCCTGCCGTGCCAGGGTGGGCGCGAGGTCGAACCGGAAGCCGTTGACGTGCATCTCCGTCACCCAGTACCGCAGCGAGTCCATGATCATCTGGAGGGCCAGCGGGTCGCCGGCGTCGAGCGAGTTGCCGGTGCCGGTCGTGTCGAAGTACTGCCGCGGGTCGGCGGGGTCGAGCCGGTAGTAGGCGGCGTTGTCGAGGCCCCGGTGGCACAGCGTCGGACCGCCCTCGCCCGCCTCCGCCGTGTGGTTGAAGACGACGTCCAGGATGACCTCGAGCCCGGCGTTGTGCAGCGCGTCGACCATGGCCTTGAACTCGGCGACCTGGCCGCCCGGCCGCCCCGCCCGCACCGCGGCCGAGTAGCCCTGGTGCGGCGCGAAGTACCCGATCGTGTTGTAGCCCCAGTAGTTGGTCAGCCCGCGCTGCACCAGGAACTCCTCGGGCACGCTCTCGTGCACCGGCAGCAGCTCGACGGCGGTGATCCCGAGACCGGTCAGGTGGCTGACCGCCGCCTCGTGCGCCAGCCCGGCAAACGTCCCGCGCAGCCCGGGCGGCACGTCCGGGTGCCGCATCGTGAAGCCCTTGACGTGCACCTCGTAGATGACCGTGTCCGCGTACCGGTGCCGGGGTGCCGCGCCGCCGCTCCAGCCGAACGAGTCGTCGGTGACCAGGCTGCGCGGCATGTGCGCCGCCGAGTCCAGCGCGGACGGCGCGTCCGCCCCGGCGGCCGCGTAGCCGAGAACCTCATTTCCATACCGAACGGCTCCGACGAATGCCTTCGCGTAAGGGTCGAGCAGGAGCTTGGCAGGGTTGCACCGCACCCCGCGCGCCGGATCGTACGGGCCTTCGGCCCGGTACCCGTAGGCCTGGCCCGGGCCGGCCCCCGGCACGAAGCCGTGCCAGACACCGGCGTCATAGTCCCGCAGCGGGACCTGCGTCTCCGCGCCCGCCTCGTCGAACAGGCAGAGCGTGATGCCGTCGGCGGCGCCGGAGGCGACCGCGAAGTTCGTCCCCCCGGTGCCGGCGGTCGCGCCGAGCGGGAACGGGCTCCCGGGCAGCGCGGCGATCGTCGGCCCGGCGACGGCGGTCACGGCCCGGCCTTCCCGCCAGCGCCCCCGGCGACGTTCCCGAGGGCACCGGCCTCCCCGTGGCGGCGGCGGATCACGTCCGCGATCAGCCCGGTCCACCCGGTCTGGTGGGAGGCCCCCAGCCCGGTGCCGTTGTCGCCGTGGAAGTACTCGCTGAAGACCAGGTTGTCCTTCCAGGCCGGGTCGTGCTGCAGGCGGTCGACCCGGCCGAAGCACGGCCGGCGCCGTCCGGGCCCACGACGAAGATCGAGATGAGCCGGTCGCGCAGGTCCTGGGCGATCGCGCCGAGCGGCAGCCGCAGCCCCGACCCGGTCGGGTACTCGACCGTGAGCTCATCGCCGAAGTAGCTGTCGTAGCGCTCCAGGACGCTGATCGCCAGGTAGTTGAGCGGAAACCAGAGCGGGCCGCGCCAGTTGGAGTTCCCGCCGAACATCGCCGTGGTGGACTCGGCGGGCTCGTAGTCGATCGTCGCCCTGACCCCTTCGACGTCGAGCACGTAGGGATGCTCGCGGTGGTAGGCCGACAGGGCGCGCAGGCCATACGGGGAGAGGAACTCGCCCTCGTCGAAAAGCTTGACGAACAGCTTCTCCAGCCGGTCGATGCCGGTCAGGCTGAGCAGCAGCCGCCGCTCGCCCGGCTTGCCGCGTAGCAGGCCGGCCTCGCCGAGCTTCTCCTGGTCCGCCAGTCCCTGCCGGGCGAGGAAGTCCGCGAATTGCTTGCCGACCGTGAGCGACCGCTTGAGCGTGGCCTCGTCGATGACCGTCGCCGCGAGCGCGGGGATGATGCCTACCATCGACCGGACCTTCACCGGCACCGAGCCGCCGCCGGGGAGCAGCAGCCGGTCGTAGTAGATGCCGTCGGTGTCGTCCCACATCCCGAGGCCGTCGATGGCGTCGCTGATGCCGGCGAAATGCTCGAGGAACTTCAGGATCAGATCGATCCCGGGCCGCTGGCCGGCGCTGTTCAGGACGGTGGCGATCGCTCCCATGGCGATCGCGTAGAAGGCCATCCACCCGGTGGCGTCGGACTGCTCCAGGGTGCCGCCGACCGGCAGGTGGGAGCGGTCGATCGGGCCGATGTTGTCCAGGCCGAGGAAGCCGCCCTCGAACAGGTTGTTGCCTTCCGTGTCCTCCCGGTTGACCCACCAGGTGAAGTTGACCAGCAGCTTGTCGAAGATCCGGCTCAGGAAGCCGATGTCGCTCCCGCCGTCGATGGAGAACACCTCGAGCGCGGCCCACGCCTGCACCGGCGGGTTCACATCGCCGAAGTCCCACTCGTACGCGGGCAGCGCCCCGCTGGGGTGCTGGAACCATTCCCGGCACAGCAGGATCAGCTGGTACTTCGCGAACCCCGGATCGACGTGGGCGAGCGCGACGCAGTGGAACGCGAGATCCCAGGCGGCGAACCAGGGGTATTCCCACTTGTCCGGCATCGACATGATGTCGAAGGCGTCGAAGTTGCGCCACCGGGAGTTCCGCCCGGCCAGCCGCTCCGGCTGCGGGGACGGCTGGGCCGGGTCGCCGTCGAGCCAGCGGCTCACGTCGTAGGCGTACAGCTGCTTGCCCCACAGCATCCCCGCGAAGGCCTGCCGCATGACCATCGCCTCGTCGGCACTCGCCGCCGCGGGCGTCAGGTCGCCGTAGAACTCATCGGCCTCAGCCCGGCGCAGCGCGATGACGCGGTCGAAGTCCCCGCCGAGCGGGTCGACTGCCTCCGCCGTCTCCCCCGGCACCGGGCGCAGCCGGAGCCGCAGTTCGGCCGTCTCATTTGGCGCGAGCCGCACCTGGTACCAGAACGCGGCTTTTGTGCCCCGATGGGCCGGGTTGACGGTCGGCGCGCCGCTGATCACGTGATCGTTGATACCGTCCTTGGGGTAGGGCGTGACCGGCGCCGCGCCGTAGAGCCGGGCAAGGTTGGTCTCGTTCTCGCAGAACAGCGCCGCGGGCGCGGCGCCGGCCGGGCCGCCGCTCGCCGCCAGCAGCTCCATGGTCCCCATGAACGGGTGCTCGATCATCATCGACGCCGGGCCTGTGGTCTCGATGACCGGCCTGGCGGCGCCCGCGTCCCAGGACCAGGTATTGCGGAACCACGCCGTCGGGAGCACGTGCAGGGTCTCGGTGTCCGGCCCCGCGTTGGTCACGGTGATCGCCATCAGCAGGTCGTCCGGATCGTCCTTGGCATAGTGCACCTCGACGATCCAGTAGCGGTCGCTGTCGAACACCCCGGTGTCGATCAGCTCGTATTCGGGCTGCAGCCGGCTGCGCGCGGCGTTCTGCTCGATGAGGTCCTCATACGGGAACGCGGCCTGCGGATAGTGATAGCGCCACCGGTTCCACGCGTGGCTCGGGATCGCGTCCAGGTACCACCAGTACTCCTTGACGTCCTCGCCGTGATTGCCCTGCGCGCCGGTCAGGCCGAACGGGCGCTCCTTGAGGATCGGGTCCCTGCCGTTCCACAGCGCCAGGCCCAGGCACAGCCGCTGCTCGATGTCGCAGAACCCGGCCAGGCCGTCCTCACCCTAGCGGTAGGCACGGGACCTGGCGTGGTCGTGCGGCAGGTAATCCCACGCCTCGCCGCCGGGGCTGTAGTCCTCGCGCACCGTGCCCCACTGCCGCTCGCTGACATAGGGCCCCCACCGGTACCAGTCACCGGCCTCGCGCAGCCCGTCCTCGAGCCTGCCGAAACCTGCCACCCGGTCACGTTCAGCGCCCACAGCAGTCCCTGCCGACGGTGATCTTCCCCATTGCTGTACCTTTCCGGCCCGCCAGCTGGTGCTAGACCTTGCGGTAGCGGCGGACCGCCAGGGGGGCGAAGACGGCCAGGATGCCTATGCTCCAGACGATGGTCCAGATGAGGTCGGTGGCGACGGGACCGCCTTCGGTGAGGGCCCGCACCGAGTTGGCGGCTCGGCTGATGGGCTGGACCTTGGCGAAGGCCTGCAGCCAGCCGGGCATGCTGTTGATCGAGGTGAAGACCGAACTGGCGAACACCAGCGGGAAGACGGGCAGGAAGCCGGCGATCTGCGCGGTCTCCGGGTCGGCGACGGTCAGCCCGATGAGGGCGAACACCCACGACAGGCTGTAACCGAGCAGCAGGGCGACGAAGACGGCCGCCACGGCGGGCAGGAAGCCGTTGTGGAACCGGAACCCGACGGCCAGGCCGACGACGATCATTAGCAGCACCACGAAGACGTTGCGGGCCAGATCGGCGATGGTTCGGCGGCGAGTACGGCCGAGCGCGACATGGGCAGGGACCGGAACCGGTCGATGATGCCCTTGCTCATGTCCTCGGACAGGCCGACCGCGGTGGAGGTGGCGCCGAACACGACCGTCTGGACGATGATGCCGGGGATCAGGTAGTTGACGTAGTTGATCCCGGTGATGTGGATGGAGCCGCCGAAAACGTAGCGGAACAGCAGCACGAACATGACCGGCTGGATCGTGGCAAAGACCAGCAGCTGGGGGGTGCGGGCGATGCGGGTCAGGTTGCGGCGGGCGATGACCAGGGCGTCGGTGAAGATGGCCGACCTCGGCAGCCTGACGGGCTTGATCGTGGTCCGTCCCGCTGGCTGCGCCGGCGGCAGGGCGGGGTCGGCCGGGATTGCGGTCATGCTGCGCTCCGTGCGGGCCGGGATGCGCGGGGGGTGGTCGTGAGCGGGGGGGCGAGGTCGTCGTCGCCGGTGCTGCGTCCCGTGAGCGACAGGAACACGTCGTCGAGCGAGGGCCGCCGCAGTCCGAGGTCCACGGGGACGATCCCGGCGGTGTCGAGGATGCGCAGGGCAGCCATCAGGTCGGGGACCGGCTCGCAGACCGGGATGGTGATCTGTGCGAGCGCCCGGTCAACGGCCGGTTCGCCGCAGCCGATGCCCTGCAGCGCCGCCGTGGTCCGGTCCAGCTCGGCGGCCGGCACCTCCACCACGATCAGGTCGCTGCCGAGCCGTGCCTTGAGCTCATCGGACGTGCCTGCGGCAATCACCTTGCCCCGGTCGATGACGATGCTGTGGTTCGCGAGCTGGTCGGCTTCCTCCAGGTACTGGGTGGTGAGCAGCACGGTGGTTCCGTCGGCCACCAGGTCGCGGATGAAGGACCACATGTCGAGCCGGGTGCGCGGGTCGAGGCCGGTGGTCGGCTCGTCGAGGATCAGGACCTGGGGCCGGCCGACGAGGCTGGCGCCAAGGTCGAGGCGGCGGCGCATGCCTCCCGAATAGGTCTTCACCGGACGGTCGGCTGCCTCCACCAGCCCGAGACGCTCGAGCGACTCCTCGGCCCGGATCTTGGCCAGCCTGGTCCCCAGCCGGTAGAGCCGGCCGACCATGACCAGGTTCTCCCGGCCGGTGAGCGTCTCGTCCACCGCCGCGTACTGGCCGGCCAGCCCGATGAGGCTGCGAACGGTGTTCGGATCCTTCTGCACATCGACGCCGCTGATCCGGGCCCGGCCGGTGTCGGGGGCGAGCAGGGTGGCCAGGATCCGCACCAGCGTGGTCTTGCCTGCCCCGTTCGGGCCGAGCAGCCCCTGAACGGTCCCCGCCGGGACGCTCATGTCCACGCCGGCGAGCGCCTTGGTCTCACCGAAGGTCTTGCTGACACCCTCTGCCTCGATCATGGCGCCACGAGTTGACGGACTGGTGGTTGTTGTCATGTGAACCTCTCGAATCGGGCAACCGAACGCAGGCGACACCTGGTCATGGTGAACGTATGTCCACGGTACTTTCCGGCCGGGCTTTACTCGAGCCGGTCGGCGAGCCGGCGGGCGGCGAGCTGCAGGGCCTCCCAGACGGTGGCGAAGGGCGGCGCGTAGGCGAGGTCCATGCCGGCCAGATCATCGACCGTCATCCCGCCCCACAGGGCAGCGGCAGCCGTGTCGATCCGCTTGCCCGCGCCGTGCCCGCCGACGATCTGCACGCCCAGCAGCCGCCGGGTGCCGTGCTCGGCCAGGACCTTGGTCGCGATCGGTTCCGCCTCGGGCATGTAGGCGGCAACGGTGCTGCCTTCGGTCACCAGCGAGCCGGCACCGCGCCCGGCGGCGACGGCCTCGGCCGTGCTCAGCCCGGTCCGGGCGATCTCCGCGTACTGAGAGCCCGCGGCGAACCGGGTGATCGCGGTGCCGAGCACGCCGCCGAAGCGGGCATTGCCGCCAGCCAGGTTGTCGCCGACGACGCGTCCCTGCTTGTTGGCGTGCGTACCGAGCGGGACGAACGCGTACCTGCCGGTGATCCGGTGGATGGCCTCGCAGCAGTCGCCGACCGCCCACACGCCGTCGCCCAGCTGCCCGCGCTCGTCGGGGGTGTAGCCGCCGGACTCGCCGATCGGCAGTCCCGCCTGCGCGCCGAGCTCGCTGGCGGGCTGGATCCCGACGCCGAGCACGACCACATCGGCTGGGCAGGTCCGGCCGTCGCTCGTCACGATCTCGCTCACCTGGCCGCCGTCTGCCGTGGTGCCGACCGAGGCGACCTGGGTGCCGGTGAGGACGTCGATGCCGGATTCCTTCAGCACGCCGCTGATCCGGGAGCTCATGTCGGGGTCGAGGCTGCTCATCACCTCCGAGCGGGTGATGAGCGTGGTCTCCAGTCCGCGGCGGACCGTCGCCTCCGCCATCTCGAGGCCGACGTAGCCGCCGCCCACCACGACGGCCCGACGGGCACCCGGCTGCCTGCCGGCCGTGCCGTAGCCGAGCAGGTCCAGCCAGGCCGCGCCGTCGTCGAGGTTCTTGACGGGGTGCATCCCGCTGATCAGGCCGCCGCCGCCATCGCGGGCCCAGGCCGGTATCACCGCCCGCGCTCCGGTGGCCAGGACCAGCTCGTCGAAGGGCGCCTGCCCCGGAGCGTCCTGGCTGTCGCGGTAGTGCACCACGCGCCGGGTCAGGTCCAGGCTGGTCGCGGTGGCGCCCATGCGCAGGTTGACGCCCATGTCACGGTGCTTGCCCGCCGACCGGGCGACCAGGTCCTGCGAGTCATCGACGTCTCCGGCGATCCAGTACGGGATGCCGCACGCGGAGTAGGAGGTGTGCCCGCTGCTCTCCAGCACCGTCACCTCGAGATCGAGGCCGCGGGCCCGGCCACGGCGGAGTGCCTGGTGCGCGGCGCTCATGCCGGCGGCGTCCGCTCCGACGACGACCACGCGCCTGGGCCGCGGCATCTAGGTCATCCTGATCACGGCGCGGCAGCGGTCCTCGGCCCAGCAGGTCACGTCTCAAACGGTAGCCGCTGTCCGCGCTTTGCATTACCCGGCGCTGCGCGGCGGCCTGACCGGCTCTTCGAGGCGCGAGGCGGCAGCCTTGACCAGATGTGCAACCCCAGAGTTGCAGATACGCGCGTGATGCGCAACTATCGGGTTGCACGAGCGCCCCTGGGCCATGATCGATGTGAGATCACCTACCTCAGGTGGTAGGCAACGCCGCATTCATCGAACTGGCCCGCACCCGGCGCAGGCCCGCGGCAGGGCTACCGCCGGCCAGCGAAAACGCGGGCGAAACACACTCGTCATCTGAGGTCATGGGGGCGGAACACAGTCTGCATATGCTGCAAATTGAGACGAAAATGCGCGTGCGGGACTGGCCGTTCGCGTTGTGGCTGTCTGTGCCTTGAACGCGGTCGTTCAGCAGGCTACGGATCCGACCCCGGAGGCAGGCATGAGCGAGCAGGAGCATCCGAAGGAGCGTCCGGTGTCCACCGAGGCGGAGGGCCGGGGCGAGCTGGCCGCCTGGGACGACGGCGACGTCGGCCTTCCGTTCTGCGGTGACGAGTACCCGCCGCTCAAGGGGTCCCCGGGCACCGTCATCTGCACGAAGCCGTGTCACCCCGAGGCCGAGATACACCTGAACGAAGAGACCGGCTGGGTGTGGCGGCCCACTGAGTAGCGGTCCATGGACCGTCTCGCAGGGCTTCGGGGGCTCACGCTGGGGTGACGGCGCCGGGTCCTGCGTCAGCCGTTCGGGAAAAAATCAACGACCGGCAGACGGATCCCGGGGATTACCGGGCGCCTGCGGCCCAGCGGTAGCCGTGCTCCGGCCGGCCGCTCGCGCCGTAGCGGAGGCGGACCGCCACCCGGCCGAGGTCGTGCAAGTGGGTGAGGTAACGCTGGGCGGTGGCCCGACTCATGCCGGTCCGCGTGGCTACTTCGGTAGCCGACAGGTCCTCGTCGGCCTCCGCGAGCAGCCGCTCGACCGTCTCCAGCGTGTAGTCCGACTTTCCCTTGGCCCCGGCGAGCTGATTCGTCGCCCGCAGCGCGCCGAACACGCGGTCCACGCCGCGCTGGTCGGTGACGCGGAGCCGGTCCAGCCGGGACCGCATCTGCGCGTAGGACAGCAGCTTGTCGCGCAGCGCCTGGAAGCTGAACGGCTTGAGCAGGTAGTGCAGGGCGCCGTGCTGCATCGCGGCGCGGACGCTGTCGGCGTCCTTGGCCGCGGTGATGACGATCACGTCGACCGGCGGGTGATCTTCCCGCCGCAGCCGCGCCACCAGGTCCAGGCCGTGCTCGTCGGGCAGGTACAGGTCCAGCAGCAGCAGTTCTGGTTTCAGCTGGTCCACCGCCTCGACGGCCGCGGCCGCGGTGTGCGCCTGCGCGATCACCTCGAAGCCCTCGACCTTGCCCACGTACGCGGCGTGGATCGAGGCCACCCGGTAGTCGTCGTCCACCACCACGGTGCGGATCACGACAGCACGTGCCCCGCGGACTGGGCCGGAAGCTCCGCGCCGGCGGCGGCCGGGCCGGCCGGCACGTCGAGGCAGCCGGGCAGCACGACGGTGAACACCGCGCCGCCGTCGCGGCCGACGCTGACCATGCCGCCGCGGCGTTCGGTGATCTGCCGGACCAGCGCCAGGCCGAGTCCGCGGCGGGCGCCGGTCGGCGACGACTTGCTCGTGAACCCGTCGGTGAAGATCGCTTCCCGCATGTCGTCGGGAACCCCGGGGCCGGAGTCGCGGACCCGGATCAGCAGGTTGGCGCCGGCCGACACGATGGTCAGCTCCACCCACCGCGGCCCGGGCTGCGCGGCGGTGGCCTCGATCGCGTTGTCGATGAGGTTCCCGGTCACGGTCAGCACCGGGGTGATGTCGGTGATGTCGGCGTCCACCCGGCAGTCGGCGGCGACCCGGAGTGCGACACCGCGCTCGTCGGCCAGCGAGGACTTGGCCAGCGTCAGGGCCACCAGCTTCGGGTCGCGCAGGGCGGACTTCAGCTGCTCGGTGAGCGCGTCGGTCGCCTGCGACACGTCGGTGACGAAGCGGATCGCCTCGTCGTACTCGCCGAGCTCGACCAGCCCCACCAGCGTGTGCAGCCGGTTGGCGAACTCGTGCGACTGCGCCCGCAGCGCCTCGGTGAGCCCGATGGCCTCGTCCAGCTCACGCTTGAGGGTTTCCGATTCGGTCTGGTCGTGGAAGGTGACCACCCAGCCGAGGTGGTTCCGCTGATCCAGGCGGATCGGCATCCGGTTCGCCACCAGCACCCGGTCCCCGGCGAGCACGAGCAGGTCGCTGCCGCTGATCTCGCCCCGCACGATGTCGCTCAGCCGGCCCGGCGGGAGCAGGTCGCGCAGCGGGCGGCCGAGGAACTCCGGCGGCAGCCGCAGCAGCCGCCGGGCGGCGTCGTTGGCCAGGATCACCCGCTCGCCCTGGTCGTAGCCGAGCACCGCCTCCCGGATCCCGTGCAGCATCGCCTCGCGTTCCTGCAGCAGCGCCGCGATCTCCCCCAGTTCCAGCCCGAACGTCTGACGCTTCAGCCGCCGCGCGAACCCCAGCGCCGCCAGGACGGCGACCGCGAGGACGGCCAGCAGATAGGTCGCGAACGACCGGAGCGCGCCAGACATCGTGCTGCCTACGGCAGCGGCCGGAAAGCCGACCGACACCTCGCCGCTCAGTTTGCCCTGATACCTCAGCGGAACCTTGCCGGCGGCGACCCAGCCGAGCGTTCCGTGCTGGTCGCCTGTCCAGATCTTGCCGGTGCGGAACGGCTGGCTGGTGGTGGGCTCGGGGTCGCGGTAGGTCACCGGCGTACCGATCAGCTTGGGATTCTCGTGCGCGTACCTGATGCCCCGGGCGTTGGTGATGACGACGAAAAGCGCGCCGCTTGCTTCCTCGGCCGCTTCGGCCAGGCGCTGGGCCGCACCGCCGGGCCGGCCATGAACCACCGCGTCCTGAATGGCCGGCTGGGAGGCCAGGCTCTCCGCGACGGCCAGCGCGCGCTGCTGGAATTGCTGATCGAGCTGGCGCTTGACGTTCCACGTCACGATCCCGAAGCCGGCAGCGAGCGCCACGACAAGGATCGCGACTTGCATGATCACGACCTTGGTGGACAAGCGCTGCCACGACACGCGCCGCATCTGGCTCCTCGGGCTATCTGGCCAGGGTTCTCACGGGTTTCCGCAGTGTAACAGCAGCTTATCAAGAGGGTAAAGCCGCGCGGCCGGTGAGCATAACGAGCAAAACGCGCGCAGCGCGCTTTACGCGAGCATTGATCGTAAGGAGCGCAGCGCGCTTTATGCAGTCATCGAGCGTAAGCGTGACCCAGGCCACACGGCCGGGTTAGCTTCCCGGCATGCGAGTCAAGCTTTCCTCAACCCGAGCGGATGCCGTGATTAGTCATGCCTTTCCCGAACCGGAACCAGCAAGAAAATGGCGCCATTCGCGCCAGCAAGGAGAATGCGATGAGCGTGCTGACGGATCCCGAGATTAGCACGCCGGGGCGCGAGGACGCCGGCATAGAACTGTCTGGGGTGACCAAGCGTTTCCTCACCCCGGCCGGAACGGTGTTCACCGCATTGCGCGACGTGAACCTGACGGTCGAGCCCGGCCAGTTCTGCGCCGTGGTCGGGCCGACCGGCTGCGGCAAGTCCACGACGCTGACCATGGTGGCGGGCCTGGAGCGCCCCAGCGCGGGGGTGGTGCGGGTCGGCGGCCGCCCCGTCGGCGGCATCGTGACCGGCACCAGCTTCATGTTCCAGGCCGATGCGCTGCTGCCGTGGAAGACGGTGGTGGCGAACGTGGCGATGGGCCCGGTCTTCCGCGGGAAGCCTAAGAAGGAGGCCCTGGCCAGCGCCCGGGACTGGCTGCGGATCGTGGGCCTGGCCGGGTTCGAGAACCATCACCCGCACCAGCTGTCGGGAGGCATGCGCAAGCGGGCCAGCCTGGCCGCGGCGCTGATCAACGAGCCGTCCATCCTGCTGATGGACGAGCCGTTCGCCGCGCTGGACGTGCAGACCAAGGCGATCATGTCCAACGAGCTGCTCACGCTGTGGGAGCGGACCCGGCCCTCGGTCATCTTCGTCACCCATGACCTGGAAGAGGCCATCGCGCTCGCCGACCGGGTCGTGGTGATGACCGCCGGGCCCGGCACGGTCAAGGGCGTCTACGACATCGACCTGCCCCGGCCCCGCGGCGTGGTGCAGGAGATCCGGTTCCAGCCCCGGTTCGTGGAGCTGCAGCAGCAGATCTGGCAGGCGCTGCGCGAAGAGGTGCAGCGCGCCTACGCGCGAACCGCCGGCCCCGCACAGGGAGGGCAGTCATGAGCCGCAAGGCAGCGAGCACGGAGACAGCGGCCCTGGCCGCGGCCCGGTCCGCCCTCCAGCCCGATCCGGCCGTCGCGGACGAGGCCGCGATCTCGGCCCTGGCCAGGCAGCGGGCCCGGCGGCGGCGGCAGCTCATCTGGGCCGCCCGCGCGGCCACCCTGGTGATCATCATCGGCGGCTGGCAGCTGTTCACCAGCGCGAAGATCGTCAACCCGTTCTTCTTCGGCCAGCCCAGCGGCATCTGGCACCAGCTCACCGACTGGGCGCGCAACGGGACCCAGTACGGCTCGATCTGGCTGCAGGTCTGGATCACGATGAAGGAAGCGCTGCTGGGCTTCGTGCTGGGCGTGGCCGGCGGCGTGGTCTTCGGGGTGCTGCTGGGCCAGGTGCGCTTCCTCGCCGATGTCCTCGGGCCCTACATCAAGGCCATGAACGCGCTGCCGCGCATCGTGCTGGGCTCGATCTTCGTCGTCTGGCTCGGCCTGGGCACGACGTCCAAGGTCATGCTGGCCGCCGTCCTGGTGTTCTTCGTGGTCTTCTTCAATGCCTTCCAGGGCGTCCGCGAAGTCGACCGCAACTTCATCGCCAGCGCCCGCGTGCTCGGCGCCTCGCGGTCCCAGATCACCCGGCACGTGGTGCTGCCCTCGGCGCTCACCTGGATCATCGCCAGCCTGCACGTCGCCTTCGGCTTCGCCATCATCGGCGCGATCGTCGGCGAGTTCCTCGGCGCCCAGAAAGGCCTCGGCCTGGTCATCGCCACCGCGCAGAACAACTTCAACCCCGACGGCGTGTTCGCCGCGATGCTCATCATCGCGATCCTCGCGCTCACCGCCGAAGGCCTCATCGGCCAGCTGGAGCGGCGGCTGCTCTCCTGGCGCCCCCAGACGGGTGCCTCCGCCGACGCGGCCATCGCCACCACCGACGCGGCCATCGCCGCCTGACACCTCGACTTTCCCCCTCGCCCACATCAATGAACAAGGAGTCCTCACCATGAGCGGCATCGTGACCAGAACAGCAACAACCGGCCGGCGGCCCGCCCGGGTCCTGGCGGCAGCGGCCGTCGCCGTGCTCGCGGCGGGCGTCGCGGCCTGCGGGTCGTCCGGCGGCGGCAGCAGCGGCAGCGGGCTGCCCACCGTGTCGATGATGGTCGGCGGCATCGACAAGCAGATCTACCTGCCCTACCAGCTCGCCCAGGGCCTCGGCTACTACCAGAAGTACGGCGTCAACATGCAGCTGTCCACCGAGCAGACCGGCGGCGTCGGGGCCGAGACGGCGATGGCCTCCGGCCAGGTGGACATGGCCGGCGCTTGGTACGTGCACACGATCGACTTCCAGCTCGCCGGAAAGAACGTCGTCGACCTCGCGCAGCTCAGCGGGGCGCCCGGCGAGCGGGTGATGTGCTACAACGGCTCCGGCGTCCACTCGCCCGCCGACTGGGGGGGCAAGAGCATCGGCGTCACCGACATCGGTTCGGGGACCGACGACCTGACGCTCTACCTCGCCGCTCGCTACCACCTGACCTCGAAGCAGTTCAACCGGGTGGCCGTCGGCGCCGGCCCGACCGTGGTCGCCGCGCTGCAGCATCACCGGGTCGCCTGCGCGATGACCACCCAGCCGACGGTCAACGCGATCGAGAAGCAGCACATCGGCTACTCCGCGATCGACCTCGCGACCACGGCCGGCGTGAACAGGTGGCTGGGCGGTTTCCAGCCGACCGCGGGCGTGCTCGCCCAGGCCAGCTGGGTGAGCTCGCACCAGGCGGTGGTGCAGAAGGTGGTCAACGCGCTGGTCGCGACGATGCACTGGATCAGCACGCACAGCGCGGCCCAGATCGCCGCCAAGATGCCGGCCGCATACGTCTCGAACGGGCTCACCACCCGGGCCGACTACATCAGCGCGCTGGCGAAGGACAAGGCTCAGTTCCTGCCCAACGGGATGATGCCGGCGAACGGCCCGCAGACGGTCCTCGCCGTGGAGAAACTGGCCGGCAAGGTCAGCCATCCGGTCAACCTGACCACCACCTTCACGAACTCGTACGTGATCGCCGCGAACAAGCTCGAGGGCTTCAAGTAGCGAGCAGCGAGGAATGGCCTTGTGCCGGGCGGTCCCGAGCGGGACCGCCCGGCACAGCCATTTGCGCGGCACGGTCACTGTCGCGGGGCGGGAGCCTAAGGGCGGGCGGGAATGAGCGGGCCGCCGGCCCGGTTGGGTGCCAGCATGAGGATCGCAGTCATCGGGACCGGGCACATCGGCGGCACGCTTGGCGGACGATGGCGCGCGGCCGGGCACGACGTGGTGTACGGCTCCCGTACCGGCTCCGGTGAGGGCCCGGGCGGCGCCCCGCTGATGTCGGCAGGCGAGGCGGTCACCGGCGCCGACGTGGTCGTGCTCGCGGTGCCGGGTGGCGCCGTGGCTGATGTCGTGGCGGTGAACGGCGCGGCGCTGGCCAGCAAGGTCGTGATCGATGCCGTGAACCGCATGGGCGGCCCGGAATTCAACAGCCGCGCTGAGATCGTGGCCGCCGCCCCGGAGGCCCGTTACGTGCGGGCGTTCAACAGCCTGGGCTGGGAGAACTTCGCCGACCCGCCCCCGGGCGCTGTGCTGTTCTTCGCCGCGGACCCCGACGCGCGCCCGGCAGCCGAAGAACTCATCACCGCGGTGGGCCTGGAACCGGTCTTCGCCGGCGACGCCGACGCCAGCGGAACCGTTGACGCGCTGCTGCCCCTGTGGCTCGCGCTGCTCAAGCACAACGGCGGCAACCGCCGGGTCGCGCTGCGCATCGTGACGTAACTTGCGAGGCCCCCGCCCGGGCCGGGCGCGGTCGGCTGCTGTCAGTGTCTCATAATCCGAACCTCTGAGGACCGGATGATGAGAACTGGCGCTTCCGCGGAAGCGTCTGCTCATAGCCGCGGATCGCGCGGCGGTCGCGACAACGGTCAGGAGACCGCAGCCTTCACCAGCTCGGCGATCTTGTTCTCAACCACGGCGCTCCACTTCTGGAGCGCGTACGACACCGGCCACAGGTCCCCGTCGTCGAGGTTGGCCGCGTCCTGGAAGCCCAGAGTCGAGTACCGGTAGCTGAACTTGCCCGAGTCCTGGAAGAAGACGACGACCTTGCCGTCCGCGTTCGTGTAGGCGGGCATCCCGTACCAGGTCTTTGGCGACAGATCCGGGGCGGTAGCGGTGACCGTCATATGCACGCGCTCGGCGAGCGCACGATCCTCCGGCGCCATGTCCGCGATCCTGTCGAGGACCGCCTGCAGCCCGTCGGCCTTCTTGGCGCCCTTCTTGCCCTCGGCGCGCAGTTCGGCGGCGCGCTCCTTCATCGCGGCACGCTCCTCAGCGGTGAAGCCGCCGGACTCGGTCTTGGAATTCTTCGCAGGCATTCTCGGGCTCCGTTTCGACGTTCAAGGGCCGGCATGTTGCCGCCCATCTGGGGTAAGGCTAGGCCCGACGACACCCCGGCGCTTCTCGATTCCTGATCGGATCGGGGGCCAGCCGAGGCGTTTGGAGTAGCGGCATTCTTCACTCAGGGATCGTCCGGATTCTGTCGCCGACCGCCCTGTCCGTACGGGATTACTGCGGCCGTGTGCTTGACCTGAGCAGTTCTTGACCTGGAAGAGATCGCCGCCGCGCTGGCGGGCCAGACCGACTACGAGCCCCGGGCCCGTGGTCATTTAGCCTGACGGCTTGCGCGGCCAGGTCATCGCTCCTTCAGGAGCCTGCCTCTCCGGGCTGGGCCAGGAGTCAGCGCATTGGGATGAAGCGGCTGACCTTGCCGGTCTTGGGGTCGCGGGTGATCGTTTCAGCCAGCCCGATGCTGACCTGCGGCTGGGTGAGCCCTGCCTGGCGCAGGGCGTGCTCCAGCCGCGCGGTCAGCGCTGCTGTGGCGAGGTGGCCGCCGGTGATACAGGCGACGTCGATGCCGTTCTCGGTCTGCCGGACCTGGTACTCGCGGACCGCGCCGTCGCTGGCCAGGGCGCTGCGGATCACGTGCGGGTGCACGGCGACGCCACCGTACCGGAAGACCTCATCAGCCCGCCCGTTGACTCTGGCCCGCAGCCAGCCGTCAGCCCGCGGGCCGCGCGGCCTGGTGAACCGGTCGGTGAGCTCGTAGCGGATCAGCGGCTGGGTGAGGTTATACAGGTTGGTGAGCAGCACCTTGGCCGATGTCACCCCGGGCGGCGCCGGGTTGTTGTCCTGGTCAACCAGCTCGGCCAGGCACATGTCGCTCGCGAAGCTGATCACCGAGCCGGCGGGCTCGCTGTGGCCGACGAGTCCCTCGGTGGACACGAACGAGTCGATCACCGGTACCGCGAACGCCCGCTCGATCAGGACGCGGTCGTCCGTCGTGAGCACTTCTGAGATGGAGGTCACCGACCGCGGGGCGATGCGGAGCCGCCCCGCGAGCTGCTCGCGTGCCAGCTCGGCCAGTTTGGACGCGTAGCCGAGCAGGGCGGGCGGCTGGGCGGCGTTGAGCCGGGCGGCGATCTCCTCCAGCGGCAGGGTCGCCGGCGCTGGGATGAGCCGGACCGGCGGCCCGGTGGCGACGGCGGCGCCGAAGCCGCTGGAGTGCACCGGCGAGGCCGCGGCGATGATGCCGATCACCAGGCCCTCCCGCGGCGGCGGGCCAGTGGCCCGCGCGCGGGCGTATCCACGCCGGACAAGCGAGACGACGAAATCGGCGTACTCGCCCAGCGTCTGCACGAACACGCCGCGCAGGCCCGAGCAGCCGCCCGAGGCCAGGCACACGTACTCATCCAGCAGCAGGCCAGCGCTGCACTCCGAAGCAGCCAGGTGCTGCTCGGCCAGGTGGCGGCTCAGCCGGCGGTCGGTGACCACGTCGTCGAACCCGGCCATCATCTGGTTCTTGGTCATCACCGGCAGCCGGGCCAGGTCACCGGGCTCGAACCCGCTCAGGTCCAGCCCGCGCAGGCGGCGGGCGTGGAACGGGGAATACTCGGCCGCGTACGCGAGCAGTGCCCGCAGCCGCTCCCGCTGGTGCGCGGCCAGCTCGGCCGCGGTCCAGCCAAGCCGCCCGGCGTGCACGGCAAGACGCCAGGTCAGCTCCGCGGACGCTCTGGCGGTCAGCGAGGGGTGCCGCGCGGGCACGGTTGTCGTGGTCATGGCGCGGCCGATCCGGTTGCCGGAACCGGTGCCAGCGGCCGGGCCAGCGTCTCGAGCACCTGGGCCACTCGCGCGGCCACCTGGTCACCGCCGAGCGCGGCCGGATGGGCCGACTGCTCGAGGGTGGTGCCCACGCTCAAGGCCGGCAACGACTCGGCCAGCCGGGTGTGCTCCGCCGCGCGTTCCTCGATCCTGGCCTCCAGCAGGGCCAGGAACAGGTCGGCCTTGCTGTCGAACTGGGAGTACACCACGCCCTTGGGAAAGCCCGCCTCCTTGGCGATCTGCTCCAGCGTCGCCCCGTGGTAGCCGCGCGCCAGGAAGACCTGACGGGCGGCGTCAAGCACCAGCGCGCGGTTGCGTCCGGCCTGCTCGGCCCTGCTCAAACGCTTCATAGCTTCGGTAGTGTAATACTGATAGTATTTAAATGTCAATGGTATCCGACTGGCCATAGAATCTGGACGCGACCTCGTGGTCGCGGCAGTCGTCGTCCACGCGTGGACGATCATCGTCGATCCAGCCGTAGCCTGCGCCGCAGTAACGCGCAGCAGTCCGGCCCGACAGCCGCTCCAACCGCCGACGCAGCCTCCTCCGGGCCGGGCAGCCTGATCTGCGCCTCCGAGCGGAAGAGCAGCCCAAGCCTCTTCGGCGCCACATCGGCGGCTACCCGCGCCGAGCGGCGGCCGCGACTCGTCACTGGCGCAACCTCCCCGCAGGAGCTGGGCATGCCACGCGGCATGTTCGCGGCGGCGAAGTCAGGTGTGCTTGACGTGCCGCTTGGCCCGCGCCATCTTGACCAGGTAGGCCGGGGTGGGCGGGATCCAGCCGAGCTGCCTGGCCATCCCGGTGTCGTCGCGGTTGGCCCAGTGCTCGGTGATCTTGCCGTCTTCGATCCGGAACCAGTGGGATTGGGTGACCGCGAAGGTCTTGTTCGCGGGCGGGAAGACGGTGTCGATCGCGCCGTCGTCGGTGCAGACGGCCCACCGGGCGACGTGGCGGCCGTTCATGGTGGAGTTCACCGCGACCAGGGTGCCGCCGGCGAGGGCGTGGTGGATGTCGTAGCGCATGCCGGCGAACGCGGCGCGCAGCCACAGCGCGGTCGAGTAGAAGCCGGCGGGGCCGGGAACCCGCGACGGTGGCGGTGACGAAAGTCAAGAGGCCCTACGACGCGTCGCGGCGGCGCGTGCAGACCCGGGCCCGGCGGCTGGGTGTGGTACTGGCGGCCCGGGAGCTGTTCGAGCGGGACGGGTTCCGGCTGACGACGATCGCCGCGGCGCCGCCCGCGCGGGTGTCTCGCCGGAAAACATCTACAAGGGCTTCGGGCCCAGGCCGCCCGCACCCTGCGGGGCTAACCGGCGTCCTCACGCGGCTCGGCCGTTCGCTGACATGCCGTGAGGCCCCGCTGGCCCGCCTGGATCATTGCTTGGTTCCCCATGCCTGCCACATCGCCGGCTGGCAGGTCAGCGTGCCGGGCTTGGCGAGGTGGTCGTGCAGTTCGGTCAGATAGCTGTCTAGCCGGTCGCGTGTCAGGCGCGTGGCCGCCAGGATCTGCGCCCGCATCCGTCCGACCACGTTCAGCAGGAACGTCTGGTAGAAGTCGCCCGGGGCCGTGACCCTCGTGCGCACGCGCACGTTCACGTCGCGCAACCCGGCGGCGCGCAGCAGGCGGACGGTGCGCCGTCCGATGTCGAAGTCGCGCCCTGCGCGCGGGTAAGCCGCGAGAAGCTCGCGTTGCAAAAGCTCCCATGCCGGGTGCGGCGGGTCGCACACCCAGCCCGCGCTGTCGGGTTCCTGGAGCGCGACCACACCACCCGCCCGGACGATCCGCGCCATCTCGGCCACAACCGCCTCGGGATCGGTGACGCTCGAGAGCACGGCGCGCTCGTGCACCAGATCGAACGAATCCGCCGCCAGGCCAGTGTCGCGCGCGTCGGCATGCACGATCTCGACCTCCAAGCCGAGCTCGGCGGCGGCACGCTCGCCGGCCTCGAGCGAGCGCCGGTCGAGGTCGAGCCCGACCACCCGCCCGTGCACGCCCACCGTAGCCGACAAGGTCGGAAGGATCCCGAGCGCTCCACAACCGATATCGATCACGCTCGCCCCTTCGCCAACCGCGATCAGGTCCAGCAGCTCATTCGTCTCAGCGGCGAGCACCTCGGCCTGCGCCAGCAGATGCTTGGGCTCGCACGGGTCGGCGCCCAGCCACACGCATTCAGTAGCGCTCATCCTCGGCCGTCCTTCGAACGGGCGCCGGACTCACCGGAGAGCCCCTCGCCGATCCGCAGGCCGCCGATCAGCTCGCCCACCCGCGAGCCGCCCATCGCGCCGGGGTTGGCGGCCTGCTCGAGCAGGCTGCCGTAGGCGGTCGCGAGCACGACCTCCGCCATCACCGCCGGCTCCAGCAGCAGCCGCTCGCCCGAGCGCTCGGCAACGCGCGCGAGCGACTCGGCCAGCGCCTGAACCGTGCGCGCGTGCACCGCGGCGTACCGGCGATTCAGGTTCGGGTCGCGGGCGGCGTGCACCCGAAACTCGACCACGAGCAACGACCACCGCGGGTCGGCGCGGTCCCCCCGCGCCATATGCTCGATCAGCGCCCGGATCCCGCCCTCGCGACCGAACCGCTCGACCAAGCTCGCGTGCACGCCAGCACGTTCTTCCACCCGTGCCTCCAGCAGCGTCAAGAACAGATCGGCCTTGCTCTCGAACTGCGAATACACCACGCCCTTCGAGAAGCCCGCCGACTCGGCGATCTGCTCCAGCGTCGCGCCGTGATACCCGCGCTCCATGAACACCTCGCGCGCCGCCTCAAGCACCAGCGAGCGATTGCGCTCCGTCTGCTCAACCCTGCTCAACCGAGTCCTCATACTGAAAACATCAGTATACCAACGGTATGTCAATGTCAAGAGTACCCGTGTCCCGGACTATCGGCCGCTCGCTTCGGTTCGGTCCCCGAGCGCACGCCCCACCCGCTTGCAGAGAAAAAAGGCTTCTGCTCCAGATCGACCCTCGACGTCGTCCCGACAGACGTTTGAAGTGACAGATCATTCGTTAGGCCGGGCAGCCGGATTGCCTGAACTCGGTCTCGCAGCAGCCTCGAACGGCGGGTCGGGGATCGGTTGGGGGCGGGCACCGCCTGGCCAGCAGGCGCAGCAGGTACCCGGTGCCGCAGCGCAAGCCGAAGGGTGATCACGCAGGGTGAGACAAGGCGGCTGGTCCGCAGGCCCTGCCGAATATTCGCTTATCTGCGGTCCAAGCAGGCTCAGCGCCACGGGAGCAGAATCCGCCGCTTCGGCGTGCGAGGCACCTTCCCAGGCTTGCCTGGGAACAACCACTGCCGCGACTGGTAACTTCACCTGTACGCCGATCCGTGCTACCTCAGCCGGTCCCGCCGCGCCGTCTGGGCACGCCTTGCCAGCCAGGCCATCCCGCTGGCCTGTGCGCCCTGCAATCCGCCCGGGTGACCGGTGGCAACACGGCAGCGGGGGACCTGACGGCGCAGAGGAGCGGCGATGACGAGGCCAGGCACAGACTCTCCCCAGTGGACGACGGTGGATGAGGGCTGGGGCCGCAAGGCGGTGGATTTCGCGACGCTAAGCGAGCCGGGCAACTGCCGGGAGTATGTCGCGGTGCACCATCGGCTGGGCGTCAATGCGGGGGACCGGCTGCTCGACGTGGCGTGTGGGTCGGGGCTTGCAATCGAGTTGGCTCGCCTTCGCAGCGCTTTCTGCTCCGGTATCGATGCCTCGGCCAGGCTGGTCGCGGTGGCCCGGGACCGGAACCCGGACTGCGACATCAGGGTCGGCGATATGCATGCCCTGCCGTGGGATCCGGCGTCGTTCGACGTTGTCACCAGCTTCCGGGGGATATGGGGCACCACACCCGACGCGGCTGCCGAGATACACCGGGTCCTTCGCCCCGGCGGACGCGTCGGAATAACGGTGTGGGGTCACCTGAAGGTGTCTCCTGGAGCCTGGGCGCTGGCGCCGTTGCGCCTGGCTGCAGCGGGAGAAAGTTGACAACCAGGCGGTGATGGTGTCGCTGGGCCGGCCTGGTGCGGGTGACCAACTCCTGCAGTCATGTGGATTCCTCGATGTTGAGCGCGTAGACATTCCGTTCGCCTGGGAGTTCGCCGACCCGCAGCTGTACGCGCGCGCTCTGGCCTCTACCGGGCCAGCTTATGAGGCCATCCAGAACGTCGGCGAGGCTGAGTTTCATCGCGCAGCTGTCGAGCAGGCTCAGGGGCAACTCCGGGACGGCTTGCCGCTGCGGGCCGACATCAACGTCGTGGGCTACCTGGCCCGCAAACCTGAAGGAGCCGAACGCGCATGACCGGCAGCTTTCTCCAAGAACCCCCGGTGTCCCCCCAAGTGCGGGCGCTCTATGACGAGGACCTCGCGGACAGCGGGTACGTATGGAACGTGTCCCGGCTGTGGGCGCACCAGCCAGACACCCTGAAGGACCTGTTCGGGTTGATGTCTCAGGCATTCACGCCGAGCGGCCTGACCTTCCGCCAGCGCGGGATCCTGGTGACCGCAGCCGCCTCGGCCCTCGGGGACTCGTACTGCTCGCTGGCCTGGGGCGGGAAGCTGGGCAAGGCGTCGGACACCGCTGTCGCGGCGGGGGTTTTGACTGGTAACGACGCCGGGCTGACCGACCAGGAAAAGGCCATGGCCGCATGGGCCCGGAAGGTCGTCAGGGACCCGAACGCGACGACGCCCGCCGACATCCAGGCGCTCCGCGACGCCGGGCTCGACGACGGGCAGATCTTCGCGATCACCGCCTTCGTGGCCCTTCGCCTGGCGTTCTCCACAATCAACGACTCCCTCGGCGCTCAGCCCGACGCGCAACTCGCCCGGTCTCTGCCCCGTCAGGTGCGCGAGGCCGTGACCTACGGCCGGCCTGTAGCTCAAGCGCCGACTGTCTGACCTGGTCTACTGCCAACCCGCGGCATCGTAAAGGGAGGAGGAGCGGGGTGCCGGTCGTGGCGACGCTGCGCAGGCTTTACGACCTGGACTTCGTGCAAGGCTGGGCGCGCTGCACGCGCAAAGAAAGCGCTGGTATGACCGTGCAGGCCGCAGAGGCAGGGAGCCACCAGGCCGTATGCCACCGCCGAGCGTGGGCACCGGTTGCGGATTGAGGCTGCGCAGATGCACGAGTTCTGCGCCTATAACGAGAATTGCAAAGGCCCGGGCTGGTCGCGCAGATCGGGCGGGAGTGTGCGCGTCCCTCGAGACGAGCGCGCCGCCACCGCGCCACCGAGTTCAGGAAATTCCTCGTCAGGATCGACAAGACCGTGCCCGCCGATCTGGACATCCACCTGGTCTGCGACTTATGCCGACCTCGCGATTATGCCGATAGCCGGTGCGGGTGAGGTCTGGGGCCGTTGTGGTGGCGGGCGCGCTGGTGGTGAGCGGGCGGGTGAGATCGGCATAATCACGGCAGGCTGAAAGTTTCTTTCTGGCCACGGCATGGCGTCGTGGCAGGAGGAGGCGATCGGCATGGTTTCGTGGGTGCAGCGCGGCGGACCGTTGGCAGAGTTCGCTGATGGCTATCGGAACGAGCTGGTGCGTCGCGGTTTCACGGCGAACTCCGTTGTGACGCACGTGGTGTTGATGGGCCAGCTCAGCCGCTGGATGGCGGAGGCCGGGGTCTCAGTCGGGGATTCTGGCCCCCGCTCGGTTCGAAGAGTTCTTTGCCAGCCGTCGCGCTGGCGGGCAGAGGAGGGTTCCTTCTGCTCGGGTGCTCAGATCCCCTGCTCGCCCATTTGCGGGCAATCGGGGTCGCGGGACCGCCGCTGGCAGGCCCAGCGACACCGCTGGGGGATCTGCTCGGGTGCTATGAGCGTCACCTGGTGGAAGACAGGGGTCTGGCCGCTTCGACGGTCGTGGGTTATGTCGCAGTTGCCCGGCGGTTCTTGTCCGAGCGCGCGTCGGCTGCGGGAGACCCGAGCGAGACCGGCGTCGCTGGCCTGTGCGGAGGCGTGGTCACCGCGTTCTTGCTGCGGGAGTGCGAGCGGCTCGCGGTCGGCTCCGCGAAGAACCGTGTCACCGGCCTGCGGTCGGTGCTGCGGTTCTTGCGTCTTGAGGGCCTGGTGGCCACCGATCTGGCCGCTGCGGTGCCGCCGGTGGCCGGATGGAGGGACACAAGGCTGCCGTCTATGCCGGCCGGGCTCGACGTCTCGGCTCTGGTGGCGGGCTGCGACCCGTCGCAGCCCGCCGGGCTGCGCGACCACGCGATCTTGTTGTTGCTGGCCCGCCTCGGCTTGCGGTCGTGCGAGGTGACCCGCCTGGAACTCGGTGATCTTGACTGGCGGGCGGGCCTGCTGCGGGTGCGCGGCAAGGGCGGCGGCGAGGCCCGCCTGCCTTTGCCGCCCGATGTCGGTGAAGCGATCGCCGCGTACCTCCGGGACGGGCGCCCGCGGGCGGAGTCCCGCGCGGTGTTCCTGACCTTGCTGGCACCCGTGCGCCCCATCGGCCCGTGCTCGGTCGGCCACGCCGTGGCCCGCGGCTGCGAGCGGACAGGTCAGCGCCCGGTAGGGCCTCACCGGCTGCGCCATGCGCTCGCGGCCGACATGCTGCGCCGCGGGGCGGCCCTGCCCGAGATCGGCCAGGTGCTCCGCCACCGGGACCTGGCCAGCACGGCGGTATACGCCAAGGTGGACCTCGCCGCCCTTCGCAGTGTCGCCCGGTGCTGGCCGGGAGCGGAGCGATGAGCGACCTGTCCGGCCAGGCCGGGGAGTACCTGCGCCTGCGCCGTGCCCTCGGCCACAAGCTGGACGACGCCCACCGTCTCCTGCCGCGTTTCGTCGCCTACCTCGACACCATTGGCGCAGAGACGGTGACCGTCGAAGCGGCCCTGGCGTGGGCCCGCCGCCCGGACGCGGATCCGGCGGGCTCGGTATGGATGCGCCGGATGACCGTGGCCCGTGGCTTCGCCCGCCACATGGCCGGCGTCGATCCGGAAACTGAGGTCCCGCCGCCGGGCCTGGTGACGTTCCGGCAGCGCCGCCGCCAGCCGTTCATCTACTCCGACGCCGACATCGCCGCGTTGATGGCCCACGCCCGGCGGTCGATCCCGACTCCGCTGCGAGCCGCGACGGTGGAGACGCTGATCGGGCTGCTCGCCGCGACGGGCATGCGGGTGGGCGAGGCGATCCGCCTCGAGCGGCCCGACTTGCTGTGGGCCGAAGCGGTGATCGTCGTGCGCGACTCGAAATTCGGCAAGTCCCGGCTCGTCCCCCTCCACGCCAGCGCGGTGGCCGCGCTGGCCGCCTATGCCGGGCAACGGGACCGGCTCCAGCCATGGCCGAAAAGCCCCGCGTTCTTTGTCTCGACCGTCGGCACCGCCTTGTTGTACTGCGACGTCTGCCACACGTTCCGCAAGATCGTCGATGCGACCGGGGTGGGGTCGCCGCGCCGTCCGAGGATCCACGACATTCGGCACACCTTCGCCGTCAGAACGCTGGTCGGCTGGTATCGCGACGGCCACGACGTGCAGGCCCGCCTGCCGCGCCTGTCTGCTGTCCTCGGGCACCAGGACCCGAAATACACCTACTGGTACTTGTCGGCCGCGCCGGAGCTGCTCTCGCTGGCCGCTGCCAGGCTCGAGGCCCAAGGCCCCCGGCCGTGAGCGCGCTCGCCCCGACCCTGCAGTCCTTCTTCACCGAGCGGCTGGCCCGGCAGAGCCAGGCCAGCCCGCGGACGGTCGCTTCCTACCGGGATACCTTCCGGCTGCTGGTCAGTTTCGTCGAGCGCGAGACTGGCAAGCCGCCGTCGGCGCTCGGCCTCGAGGATCTCAGCGCCAGTGTCATCAGCGCCTTCCTTGACCACCTGGAAGCCGAGCGTCACAACACCCCGAGAACCCGCAACGCGCGGCTCGGCGCCATTCACTCCCTGTTCCGCTACGCCGCGCTGCGCCATCCCGAGCACGCCCAGCTCATCGCTCAGGTGCTTGCCATCCCCCAGAAACGCTTCGCGCAGGCCACCGTGTCCTTCCTCACCCCGGCCGAGCTTGAGGCGCTGCTCGCCGCCCCTGACCTGGCAACATGGGAAGGCAGACGTGACCGGGCGCTCATCCTCCTCGGCGCCCAGACCGGGCTGCGAGTCTCCGAGATCACCGGGCTCAACCGCGGCGATGTCTGCCTGGGCACCGGAGCCCATGTCCGCTGTGAGGGCAAAGGCCGCAAGCAGCGGGCAGTGCCCCTCACCGGCCCCACCCAGGCGGTGCTGCGCGAATGGACACGCGAACGAGGCGGACAAGCCGATGACCCGCTGTTCCCAACCCGCACAGGCCGGCGGCTGAGCAGAGACGCCGTCGAACAGCGCGTCAGCACGCACACAGCCGTTGCCGCCCAGCAGCAGCCGTCCCTGCACGGGAAACGGGTCAGCCCTCACGTCCTTCGCCACAGCGCCGCCATGTCATTGCTCCACGCAGGCGTTGACACCTCGGTGATCGCGCTGTGGCTCGGCCACGCCGACGTCCGCGCGACGAACGTCTACCTCCACGCGGACATGACCATCAAAGAACGAGCGCTCGCCCTCACCACGCCAGCCAGCGTCCGCCCCGGGCGCTACCGCCCGCCTGACGCCCTGCTCGCCTTCCTCGAAAGCCTGTGATTATGCCGATCTCACCCGCCCGCTCACCACCAGCGCGCCCGCCACCGCAACGGCCCCAGACCTCACCCGCACCGGCTATCGGCATAATCGCGAGGTCGGCATAAGTCCATCTATGCCGATGTCCGCATAGTGCGACAACCTGGCCACGCACAAGACCGCCGCGATCGGCGACTGGCTGGCCCGCCACCCCCGCTTCCACCTGGAAACCGGCATCCGCACCTGGATCGCCAACTGGAACACTGACCCGCGGCCGTTCACCTGGGCCAGGACCGCTGAGGAGATCCTCGACTCACTGGCAAGATATATCGCACGGATTTCCGGCGAGGAACACTAGTGCCCCGTCCAGGAACTTGTTCGTGCAATGGATGACCCCGTTAACAACTCGCCAGTCGCGGCATGAGCGCGCATCATCGTGGCCGGGTGATCATGAATAATCATGCAACCTGGTTCGGTCTGGTAGGCGTTGACGGATCAAGCCGGAACAGCAGTTGCGCGCGCGCACTCCCACCGATATGGCGTGCGTCTGTCCCCAGCGCGGTCCTTCGGGAGAGACCCATAACATGGTGTTCTGTGCTGGGCGGACGACAGCTCAGGGTGGCGATGGAGCCGCTTTCTCACTGGCAGCCGGGTTGGGATCACTTTGCGAGGGCGCCCGGTCGCGGTCACGCGCTCTGCTCGTCCGGCGCGTAACGAGTTCACAGCGGCCGGCGCAGTGAGAATGGCTAGGGCCGACGTCACTGGGTCGGTAGCGTTCGGTGGCGCCACGCTAGGCGCGGACAACGGGCAGAATGCCCTAGTAGGGGACGGCATGAAGGTGAGCCGTGATGTCACGCTCGATACAGACCGGAACGACCACCCGTTTACCGCAGAGGGAGCGGTCAGGCTCACCGGAGCGGACATCGCCGGCCAGCTCAAGTGTCTAGGAGCTCGGCTACTAAGAGGTGACCCAGAGGGAGACGTCCTGATCTGCAATGGTGTGAAAATCGGCGGATCGGTCTACCTCACCGGATGCTTCACTGCATTAGGTGCAGTCAAATTTTCGCGCGCTAGCATCGCTGGTTCATTCAACTGTCGAGACGCACGGTTGGGCGCTAACACAAAAGGTATAGCGCTCACCGCCGAGCAAATGAGCGTCAACGGCGGGGTGCTCCTCGACGCCGGCTTCACCGCGGCTGGCTCCATCTCGCTGCGCGGCGCGTCGATCGTCCGCGAACTGCGCTGGGCCCCAGCAAGTGTGCCGAAAGGTGGTGTCAATCTCGGGGGTGCCCGGGCGCAGCAGCTGACAGACGACTGGACCGGCGGGCGGTCCGCAGGCCACTGGCCACAAGGCACACTGCGCCTGGCCGGCCTCACCTACGAAGGATTCGGCGGCGATCATCCCGCGTCCGTTCAAGACAGGCTCCACTGGATACGGAGCCAGTACGACGGCGCGGCCAGCCGGGGCACCTCCGATAGTCCCGCAGCGGATGGGGCAGCGATACCGTTCGCAGCGCAGCCTTACAAGCAGCTTGCAGACGTCTACAGACGAGTCGGCCAGGACGACGACGCCCGAGTAGTAGAAATCGCCAGGCGCAGAGATGTCCGCCAATACGGAAGCATTCCCCGGCACCGTTGGGTCTTGAACTGGATCCTCGATGTAACTATCAGGTACGGCTACCAGACATGGCGGGCGCTGGCCGGGCTGTTGGGCTTGTACGTGATAACCGTCTCAGCATTCTTGTTCGCCCAGCACCAAAAAGAACTAATTACCCCCGCGAACGTACTAGCTGCAGCGCGCGTACACCCGGCACCCCTGAAGTGCGTCTCTGGGTACCCCTGCTTCTACCCGGCCGGGTACGCAGTTGACATCGTGTTTCCGCTCATCAATCTTCACCAGGCAGAAAACTGGCGTCCCAATGGGAATCATGCGTGGGGATGGCCCTGGGTGGCCGGCACCTGGGGGGCCACAGCGCTCGGCTGGTCACTAGCAACACTCGTAGTCGTCGGATATACCGGCCTCGCACGACGAGAATAGACCGGGAAGGCTGGCCTTGATGTTGACGTCCAGATAGTCGCGAGCCAGTCAGTCCCCGGCACGCGGGAGATGCTAGCAAGCCGCGGGAGGCCGACCATTCGAGTGCGACCTCGAGGCGCCAGCGAAGGCGGCCGCGGCATCGACCCCCGACGGGTGTACAGCATCAGGGGGCTCAATGCGCCCGCGGGTGGTCCAGCAGGCGTCGCACCTAGGCAGTCCACGGTATCGACATGTCGGTTGGTGGCCCCGTCATGCATGAACCAGCCTGTCGCACAAACCTGCCTGTGTAACGCCAGAGCAGGGATCTTGGGAGGCTGATACGGGGTGCGATGACGCGATCTTGCCGATCTCAGGTCTTGACTGCTGCGGACGGCCGTTTGCAGGGTTAGCCTTCCTGGCGGTGGCGGTGCAGCTTCCGCAGATTGCAGGCGGTGCAGGCGAGCAGCCATTCGCTTTCGCATGCGGTGAATCCGCGCCGGGACATCATGGTGAGTTTCTGGCAGGTTTTGAGCTGCCCGAATACTGGTTCCACCGTGCGGGCGCGCAGCTTGTAGTCTTCGCGCCCGCGGGGATGCCGCAGGCGCCGGATGGCGGCGGCGGTGGCCGGATACTGATCGAGGTGCCTGGCTCGCTGGGGCTGGCTGCTGGTGCGCCGGCTCGGGTCCTTGGCCAGCGGGGCGAGCAGCCGCAGCTTGCCGGCGTCGGCGCGGGCGAAGTTCTCTTCGCTGACGTATCCAGAGTCGGCGAGCACGGTGCGCAGTTCCGGGTGGATTCCGGCCTGGGCCAGCTGCTGGCGGCAGGTGTCCAGGAGCGGGTGCAGCAGGGTGCGGTCAACTGGGTGCTGAGACAGCACCGCGCCGACGATGACCTGGTCTGCGGTGACCACGATCTGGCCGTTGTACCCGGCCACGTAGCCTTTCTGGTTGCGCATCACCCGGGTGTCCGGGTCGGTGATGCTGGCCCGCGGCTCGGTGCCGGCCCGGTTGGCCCGCGGCTCATCGCCAGGGCGGCGGCCACCTTTCCTCCCTGCCGCCGCGGCCGCGTCCCAGGCCTCCTGCTTGGCCCGCTGCGCGTCGCGGCGGGCGTGGTCCTCGGCCGCCAGCCGGTCCCGCGCCGCGGCCAGCCGCTGGCGCCGTCCGGTCCGGCGGGCCAGCGCCCGCGGTGTCGGCTCCTCCACCGCATCGCCGTAGCGGGCGTCCTCGGCAGCGTCGCGTTCAGCCGCCTCGGCGAGCAGCTTTTCGATCTGCGGCAGCGTCCGGTTCGCCTTCTGCGCCGCATTGCCGGCCAGCTTGGTCCCATCCAGGCTGACCAAGCCCAGCGACACCATGCCCTCCGCGGCCAGCAGCCGCAGCACCTGGCTGAACAACCCGCCCAGCGCCTGCTCATGCCGGGCCCGGAACCGCGCGATGGTGGCATGGCCGGGGTGCAGGCCGCCGGTGATCACCCGGTAGGCCACATCCCGCACGCACCGTTTTTCGATCACCCGGCTGGACCGCTCGCCCTGGCAGTAGCCATACAGCAATAGCGCGACCATCATCTCCGGGTCAAAGGCCGCCCGGCCGTGCCCATCAGCCCGGTACCGGTGACGGAACTCACCCAGATCCAGCGTGGCCACCGCGTCAAGAACGACGAACACCAGGTCGTCCTCGGGCAGCCACTCGCGCATGTCTGCCGGCAGCAGCATGGGCTGATCACGCTGCGGGCAAAGGAAATTCTGCGGCATAAACCATGATCTCAAGCGCCCCGCCGGGGCCTACGGAGGCGCACCGTTTGTGCGACAGGCTGGAACATGCATGAACGCGCGGTACCAGACTCGTCCTCTTCTGCCGCTGGTTGCGTGCTGCGGATCGGGCCGAGTGGCGGGACGGCTGGCGTGCTGAGAGGGTGAGGGGTGGCCAGGTTCGTGATCCGTGACGCCGGGCCCGGCGACATGAGCATGCTGGGCGAGGTGTTCGGTAACTCGTCCCTGTCCAATGACGGTGACCGGAGGAACCTGCTCGCCCATCCCGAGGTTCTGGAGTTCTCCGATCTCGCCGTGACCGAGGGCCGCACCCGGGTGGCAGTCGCGAGCGGTCGCATCGTCGGCTTCGCCACCTGGCTGGGCGCCGGCGATGCGATCGAGATCGAGGATTCGTTTGTTGACCCTGGGCAGATGCGGCAGGGGATTGGCCGGGCGCTGGTGCTGGACCTGATTGCGATCGCGCGCGGGCGCGGAGCGGGCCGGGTTGGGGTGACAGCCAACCAGCATGCGCTTGCCTTCTACGAACAAGTCGGCTTTGTCGCTGGCCACGAGGTAGAGACCAGATTCGGTCCGGCGCCGCGGATGCATCTGCACCTAGCGCCCTGACCACCCGCTGGCGGGGCGTGCCTGAGCGGTCTCTTCTTACGGCCTGGTCGCGGCTGCGATGAGGCGATCGCTGAAGCCGATCAGCGAGGGTTCGTCTGGACCGGCCGGGCGGCGAACGGGATCTGCTCGCGCCGCCGCGGGTCAGCCCACTCCTGGCGGAGCGGCCAGCCCGGCCCCTCGACCCCGTAGACGGTCACGCCGGCGAACCCAGCCTGGCCTATCTCCTCGAGCAGGCCATCGGGCGTGGGGAAGTAGGCGGTGGTGAAAAACTCCGGCCTGCCGACAGGATCGGGGTTGCGATGCTGCCCGTCCGCCAGGTCCTGGTCCACGATCGGGCGGAACGGCAGTGACCTCACCGTTGGGGTCACCCGCGGTCAGCGCGGCCTGCACCCGGGCAGCAGCTTTGGTGTTGAGCCCGTCAGCGCGGCGCCGCAGCACCCGGTGTGCCTCATATAGCGGGTCGCCCTTGTGGCCGCGCCGGGCGAGTGTCTCCTGCTGGACCCGGCGGCGCACCTCATCGCCCACGCCGAAGCCCAGCTTGACCACGTGGAAGGCATCCAGCACCCGGGCCGCACCGGGCAGCTCGCTGGTCAGCGCGCGGTCCCGGGGGAGGCTGGCCACACCCCCGTTCCGGATGGCAGCACTCTCGGCGGCGGCGGCAGCGGGTGCGAAGCTGACGTGGTGGCCAGCCCGCGTTCAACGAGACCTTTGGTGGTCCCGCGCGGGCCGGAAGGGAGGTCGCGCGCCATGCGCCGTCCGTCACTGCCCGCCGCGCTGCGGCATCCGTCCCCGGCGATCGTCATCTCGCTAATCGCGTTGTTCTTCGCGATGTCGGGCACCGCGGTAGCCGCGACCGGCGGCAACTTCATCCTCGGCAAGTCCAACACCGCCGCGGCGGTGACTTCGCTGTCCAACTCCAAGGGCACCGCGCTGAGCTTGTCCTCCACCTCCACCACGCCGCCGCTCCAGGTAAGCAACAGCATCCAGGTGCCCAACCTGAACGCCAGCGAGCTGGGGGGGCAGCCCTCCAGCGCGTTCCTGGGCGTTAACGGCACCGCCGCAAACTCAAACGCACTCGGCGGCCAGCCCGCCTCGGCCTACCTGCCAGCCGGCGGCACTGCAGCCAATTCGAGCGAGCTGGGCGGAACCCCGGCCAGCGGGTACATGCACGGCAGCGGCACCACCACCGGGAGCAGGCTGACGCTGACGGGACACACCGGCAGCATCCTCTTGACCAGCCCGGGCGCCAGCGCCTTCGCGGTCTGTGACAACACTGGCACTGGATCCGGCGCCAGCTTGGGGGTCGAGGACAACGGCAGCGCGGCTTCGGGTGCGTCGGCCCTCTGGTGGAACAAGGACGGGGTCGGCGTTAACACCACCTTCGCAGGCAGCTCCTCGTGGGTCACCCCCGGTAACGGATCGACTGTGCCCTACGCGGTTGTGGTGCAGGTCGATAACCTAACCAGCATCTCCACGTTCACCATAAGCGAGCGATATAACCCCGGATCGGATACCTGCTCCTACACCGGCCAGGTCGTAACCACCAACGGGTAACCAGCGGGAGCGACGGTTCGCACGCATAGGGATAGCTGCGCGGCGACTTCGGCGTTGGTGTGTCCTTCGGCTACGAGGGTGACCAGTGCTCGCTCCCGGGGTGAGAAGGACGCCGCCCGCGGCCGCGTCATCGAGCGGCGCCCGAGGGCCTCTCGATCTACGAGATCAGCGCCCGGCTCACCCAGGAAGGAATCCCGCTGGGCCGCACCGCCGTCAGCGACATCTTGCGCGAGGAAGGATTCGGCCGGCTGCTGCGCGGCCCCCGAGGCCGAGGCCAGCATCAGCCCGGCCACCTCCGGCCGGGACACCCGGCTGCCCGCCGCCGCCGTCATCGACTTCGCCGCCCTGCCCGAGCGCACCCACACCACTACGGCCGGGCTGCTGCTGACCATCCCCGGACCTGGCCGCCCTCGACCTGCCCGCGATGGTCGCCGCGGCCGGCTACCCGGCACCAGGGCGAAACGCAGAATCACCTGATCTGCGCAGCCTACGCGTCATCTCTCTTCGGCCGCTGGCCGTGCAGAACGCTGGCTATTCGCGCAAGGGTGCAATTCCAACTTGATCGTCGAAGCCCGCCAGACCGAGACCGACTGCATGAATATTCATGATCGCCTGGCTACCGGGACGCGCGCTTCTGCCGCTGGTCGCGCGCCAGGTCAGCATGATGCAGCCGCCTGGCGGCTGCGGGCGCTAGCTCGACAATCATCTCGGCCAGGGACCGACTGTGACCTCCGGCAGATCGCTCACCCTGGACCGGGGCGAGGTCGGCCTCGGGCTATGCCGATCGACGAGCATCACGCTGAGTGACGGGGAAGGTCCAGAGAGAACGCTCGCCGAGCCGCCGCTATGCGTGGCCTGTGGCATTATCGCCGCTGGCCGTTGAGGTGTGCAGATCTGGTCAGTCGGGCGCGGGGGGCAGTCCCCGGTTGGGGGTCCGGGTTCAGGCGTGGTCGTTTTTGTTCCACAGCTGGTGAGTAAGGCCGCTAGGCGAGGTGACCGACTCGACGGTGAAGCGGTCTTCGAGGCCGCTTGATCCCTCCCAGAGGGATACGCCCCGCCCGAGGGTAATCGGCACGATCACCAGGTGCATGAAGTCGACCAGGTCGGCCTGGAGGAACTGACGCACCGTCGAGGGTCCTCCCCCGATGCGGACGTCACGACCACCAGCAGCCTGCTGGGCTAGGCGGAGCACCTCCTCCGGAGGCCCGTCCACGAACCGGAAGCTGGTCCCGTTGGGAAAGTCAATCGTGGGATGCGGGTGATGGGTCATGACGAACACCGGTGTCTGGAATGGCGGCTCGTCGCCCCACCAGCCCCGCCACCCGTCGTCGGGCCAGTCACCAACCTGGGGACCGAACTTGCGCCGTCCCATGATCTCGGCGCCGATGCCCTGGCTCCACATGCTGGTCAGAGCGCGGTCCAGCGTGACGGGGGCATCCGCCTTATCGACGCCATGGATTACCCGGCCATCGAACCACGTGAACAGCCGCTCGGCGCCGCCGATCGGGGCGTCGAACGTCACATGCTCGCCGGCGGCGTAGCCGTCGAGGGAGACGTTCATGTTGTGGACCCGGGTGCGGGGCATCACGACTCCTTCTGCGATCGGATGAAGCGTTCACAACATAGACCGGCGGGATGGCCGGGACCTATCGCTGAACGCTGACATCGTGTTGCGGTGGCCCAATCCCCCATCCGCACCACATGCGACCCGGCATGGCGAGCCGGAGCAGTGACGGCGATGCTCACGGCAACCCCCCGAGCGTCGATACCGAGCAAGAACAGTCTTCGCGCTACCCCAGGGGCCGGGGAAACCGGTTCGAGTGGCACCGGCCCTGCGGCCATGCCAGACAGGCATGTGGTCACGCTCAGTGACTAACGCTAGTCGCCGACCGCCGCGCACAACCGCCGTTCTGCGCGGACCCGGACTGCCTGTGCGGCGCAATCCAGCCGCACAGAGCGGGGTGATCTGTGCGCCTCGGATGGAGCAGCTCCCGGTTCCACGACAGTACGCTGGTTAAGCCTCGCCCGTGGCCTGCGTTGGGGCGCGGCGGAAGGCGGCCAGCCACACGTGAGCCGGTCGCCCCAGGTAGTAAGCGGGCGCGCCTGCGGGTCGGGCGACTCGTGCCGCGCCCTGGGAGTCGGCCGGCGTGCGTGAGCGCCTGGGTGAAGTCTTTGGGTCTGCCTCCGTAGTCTCCTGGGCGCCGCTTGTCCGCAGCCGCAGGACGTGCAGGTCCTCGCGCTGTATCTGGTCGATGCGGGCGAGCAAGGTGTCGAGGTCGTCGGCGACGGTGAGGTGGCGGCCGGACAGGCGGTCGCCGCGTCCGCGGGCGAGCTGGAGGATGAGGTGTGCGGCCTGGCCGGGGTCGGCGCCGTGCCCGGCGGCGAGCCGGTCGCGGATCCAGTCGGCTATCCGCGCTTGCGCTGTGCCGGGGGCCGGTGCGATATTCAGCTCGGGTTCGGTGAGCCCGATGGGCAGCAGTCCGGGGTTGACGCTGAGCACTGGGACACCGTGCCGCCTAGTCTCGGCCGCGAGGTTCTCGGTGAGCTTGACCAGTGCCGCCTTGGAGATCGCGTAGGCCGATACCAGCGGCCAGCGATACACGCCGGCGTTGCTGGTGATGTTCAGGATCCGGCCATGCCCGGCAGCGATCATCTGCGGGAGGACGACGCGGGTGAGCACGTGCACGCCGCCCAGGTTGATCTCGAGCGTGCGCCACCATTCGGCTGGGTCGGCGTCCCACATCGGGGCGGCCGGGCCGGTCACGCCGGCGTTGTTGATCAGCATCTCCACCGGTCCCAGGCGGTGGGTGAGCTGGGCGACGGCAGCGGCGGTCGCCGCGTGGTCGGTGACGTCCGCGACGGCGGCCGCCGCGGTCCCGCCGGCCAGTTCGATCTCCGCGACCGTTTCGGCGAGTTCATCGCCCGAGCGGGCGAGCACCCCGACCGATGCCCCGGCGGAGGCCAGCGTGCGGGCCAGCAGCCGCCCGAGGCCGCGTCCGCCGCCGCTGATCAGCACGACGGTTCCGGTCAGATCCTCCTCGCGCGCGGCGTTTTCCCGCTGGGCCAGCAGCCGGCGCAGGATCTTGCCCGACGGGGACTTGGGGATCTGGTCGGTGAACTCGATGCGGCGTATCCGCTTGTACGGGGCGACCCGCTCGGCGACCCATGCGGTCAGCTCCTCGGCGGATGCCGGGGCCTTGAGCACGATGAACGCCTTGGGCACCTCGCCGGCCGCGGCGTCGGGGCTCCGGACGACCGCGGCGTCGGCGACCGCCGGGTGGGTCAGCAGGATCTCCTCGAGCTCGGCCGGCGCGACCTGGTAACCCTTGTACTTGATCAGCTCCTTGATCCGGTCGGTGACGCGGAACCAGCCGTCGGTGTCAACGGTGACGATGTCGCCGGTGTGCAGCCACCCGTTGGAGTCGATGGTCGCGGCGGTCGCCTCGGGATTGTCCAGATAACCGCACGTTGCACCGGCGGACCGCACCAGCAGCTCCCCCGGTTCGCCGGGGCCCAGATCGTCGCCCGTATCCGGGTCGACGACGCGGCACTCGACGCCCGGGATCGCGGGGCCGATCGAATCGGGCCGGTCCGGGCCGTCGTCGGGGGCCAGGTGGGTGACGCCGGCGAGCTCGGTCAGCCCGTATCCCTGGTTGACGCGGCAGCCGATCCGCTGCGCGCACGCCCGGGCCACGCCAGCGCCCAGCGGCGCGGCGGCAGACGTCAGTACCCGCAGGCTCGACAGGTCGTAGTCGCCGGCCAGTTCGCTGTTCGCGAGCGCCAGCACGATCGGCGGCACGACCGCGGCCCGGGTCACGCCGTAATCCTGGATGGCGCGCAGGAACGCCCCGAGCTCGAACCGCGGCAAGATGACCACGGTCGCGCCCTGGGCCAGCGGCAGGTTCAGCGCTGTCTGGAAGCCGAAGATGTGAAACAGCGGCAGCGCCGCGATCACCACGTCGTCCCCGGTCACCTGCTGCCCGCGCAGCGTCAGGCACAGGCCGGCGACGAGGTTGCGGTGAGTCAGCACCACGCTCTTGGGCAGCCCGGTGGTACCGCTCGAGGAGGGCAGGAACGCGACACCGGACGGGCTGAGGTCAGCCCGCGGGGGCTCGGCATCACCGCCGGGGCCAAGTACCTCGAACCGCCGTACGCCCGGTGTCGCCTCGGCGTCGGCGCCGATGACGAAAGTCATGGCGATTCCCGACTCTCGCGCCGCCGCCTCGAGCTTCGGCTCGAACAGGCCGGCGGTGGTGACCAGCCAGCGCGCCCCGGTCTGGCGCAGCTGGTGAACGATCTCCTGCTCCGATGCGATTGGGTTGACCGTCGTGAGGATCGCCCCGGCTGATGACGCGGCATACCAGGTCACGGCGAACTCGATGCTGTTCGGCGCGCACAACGCGAGCACGTCACCCGCCCGCACGCCCCGCGCTGAGAGCCACGCCCCGGCCGCCCGGACGGCGGCGGCGAGCTGTGAGTAGCTCAGCTCACGTCCGGTACCGGCCTCTACCAGGGCGCGCTTGCCGCCACGCTTGCGTGCCTGCCCGAGCACGAACTCGGGCAGCGTGGCGTCAAGGATGACCGGCGCATGCCGCCCGCGGCCCGCGGGGTTAGCTGCCGTTGTATAGGTCATTGCCATGCAATTCACTTTCCGTGATCATGGGTTGAGCTCAGCAGCGGAATCCGAATTCCGTGAGCATGTGATTCACTCAACGATCTCGCACACGCGAGCCGAGATCATCGATGCCAGCGCCCATTCGCAGCCCCGGCTAGCGGTACCGGCGAACCGAACGAGGTTTCCGAAGCCCCTATCCTCCTGGTGAAGGGACGCTGATCCTCGTCCAGCTCCCCGCTGTGACTCCACTGACGTGATGGTTTTCCGCCATCACCGCCAGCGGCTGTCATCCTCTGCTGCTGACCGGAGTCCTCTGATTTCTGCTGGCAAGTATTCGAGTTGGGCACTGGCCGCGAAGACATGAGCGGACCCTTGCCGCGAAACTGGACAGCATGCGGCGCGAGCGCCAGTAACGCGAGCGCCAGTAAGCCGAAAGGTGGAAGGAAGCGAGACAAGAACGATGGCGGAGATTCCGGCTACGAAGACATCCCTTCCCGGATGGGAGATGCCCGGCATGTTCGAGGTGGCCCAGTCAAATCGCCGTTTCCTTTTGCGCAATCGCCCGGAGGGGAGGATCACCGCCGAGACCTTCGAGCTCGTCGAGGAGGCGATTCCGAGATCGAGGCGGGCGAGGCGCTTGTCCGGACGCAGTGGATCTCACTCGATCCGTCCAACCGCACGTGGATCGACGAGACGCCGACCTATCTCCCGCCGGTTGGGATCGGTGAGGTCATGCGCGGCTTCGGGCTCGGTCAGGTGATCAGCTCAAAGCACGACGCCTATCGGGAAGGCCAGCTCGTAAGCGGAATGATCGGCTGGCAGGAGTGGGCGGTTGCCTCTGACGCTGCGCCGTTGCTTGCGGTTGCCGAGGTTCCCGGTGTCTCGCCGAGCGCCCATCTGGGCGTGCTCGGGATCACGGGGCCGACGGCCTGGTTGGGAATGACGGATATCGGCCGCCCGCAGCCGGACGAGACCGTCGTGGTGTCGGCCGCGGCTGGTGGGGTCGGCTCGGTCGCCGGGCAGATCGCAAAGATCAACGGCGCGCGCGTGGTCGGGATCGCCGGGGGCGCTGAGAAGTGCGCGCTGCTGACCGAGCGGCTCGGGTTCGACGCGGCGGTTGACCACAACGCATCGGACTGGCACGCCCAGCTCGTGGCCGCCACGCCGAACGGCATCGACGTCGACTTTGAGAGCGTCGGCGGCCAGATCATGGACGCCGTGTTCGCGCGTCTGAACCTGAACGCGCGGGTGGTGCTATGCGGCGTGATCTCCGCTTACAACGATGCCGACCCGCCCCCTGGGCCACGCAGCTTCACCAACCTCCTGATGCAGCGCGTGCGGTTGCAGGGCTTCATCGTGCTCGATCATCTCGACCGCATGCCCAAGGCCGTCGCCGAGCTGTCAGGCTGGATGCGCGAAGGGAAGCTCGAGCAGCTCGAGACCGTCGTCGAGGGCTTCGAACAGCTGCCGACAGCGATCAACATGCTGTTTGACGGCACCAACATCGGCAAGCTCGTCGTGCGCGTCACCGATTAGAACGATAACGGTTGAGGCTCTGTACCACCGCGCGTGACGCGTGAGCGGTCCTGGTCAGGTGCGCCCTGCCGGTGTGTGGCCCGGCGTGCGCCGGGCGGGCCTCCCAAGGCTGAGCCCGGCGATGACGCCGGGCTAGCGGCGCCGCGCGCGGCGCCGCCTTGATTCATATACGGCCGGATTCGGCAGTGGATCAGTGCAATCAGCTGCGGGCCTTGTCCTGTCCCGGTAGATGCTTGACATAGCGGGCCTTCCGAATGTCCCTTCGTGAGAAGCCGAAGCTCTCACAGACCGCTCCCCTACGCCTCACCACATCGTCGTACCCGTGTGCCTTTCAGGCAGCCACGGGCGGGACGCCGCCACCCGGGTGCACCTGCCGAATTCGCCGCGTCACCACGCACGGACGAGCGTTGCGGGCATGCGGCCCAGAACTGGACGATATGAATGCCGTCATCACAATCGGCCGAGCGTCGTGGCAGGCGTGAATATTCGGCGTTTAGCACGCCCGGCATCCACGATTCGCCATGTCAGCCGAGAAGTGCACGCCGGGTGAATATGCCGATCAATACATAAACATGAGTTCCGGGCATTTGCTATGACCGAGACGCCGTATCTCGCCGAGCGGGCACGGCAGGGTCATGCCCGCAGGTTTCGGCTGTGACCTGGAGCTGGTTGGCTGGGTGCAGACGGGCGGTGGCGGGTGGCCAAGGGAGGATCGGGATGGGCGCCGAGCCGGCAGCGATGGTCAGCGTCGAGATGCAGGGACCGGTGGCGGTGGTGCGGATGGCCCGCGGCAAGGCGAACGCGCTGGACACGGGGTTGTGCCGGATCCTGGCCGCGGAGTTCGGCGAGCTGGCGGGTCGTGGTTGCCGTGCCTGCGTGCTCACCGGCCACGGGCCAATCTTCTCGGCGGGGGTAGACCTGCTGCGGCTGCGCGATGGCGGCCCCGGCTATCTCGACGCGTTCTTGCCCGCCCTGTCGGCGGCCTTCCTGGCCGTGTTCGACTGCCCGGTGCCGGTGGTCGCCGCCGTGAACGGGCATGCGATCGCGGGCGGCTGCATTCTCACCTGCGCTTGCGACCACCGGGTGATGAACGAGGCCCACGGGCGCATTGGCGTCACCGAGCTGCTGGTGGGCGTCCCGTTTCCGGTCAGCGCGCTGGAGATCCTGCGCTTTGCCGTGGGAACCCGCCGGCTGACCGAACTGGCCTGCTTCGGGCGGACATACCGCGCCGCCGAGGCCATCGGCCTTGGCCTGATCGATGAGGCCGTGGCAGAAGCGCACGTGCTGGCCCGGGCCGTCGAGGTCGCGGCGGAACTCGCGGCGCTGCCACCCGAACCGCTGCGGCATACCCGCAGGCAGATCCGCGGCCCGGCGCTGGAGCGGATCGCCCAGCAGCGTGCGGCCGACACCGAAGTGCATCGGATGTGGGACTCTCCCGCGGCCCGCCAGAGGGTCGAGGCATACGTGACCAAGACACTGCGGACTCAGCCACCTGGAACCTGACGTTCGCGCTCGTAGCGGCAGAATAGTGAGTTCCGGGCGTCGGGGGCGATGTATAAAAATGCAGCCCGGCCGAGTGTCCGCCGGACTGTGACTGGGGGCCTGCTACGCCGTCCAACGACGTCCTGGGCTCGTGATAACCGCGCGCGGAGCCGCCGATCTGGGCGGCGGCGAATCTCGGTGTCTATCCGTTGAGGCGCGCAGACCGGGATGATCTGTAATTCTCCGGACATGGCTACGGGAAATACACGGTAACCTTGCATTTAGGGCCAATAATCGCTTTCACATTTGCGCAGGTACGCCGCACTGTTGAACACGGACAGCGCGCCGGACTCATAATCCACCGGTTGTGGGTTCGAGCCCCCACCCACCCACTCCTCCCCGGAAGCACAGATTAGGATCTCTGGCCTGCAGGAACGCCTGGCTTCCAAGATCCTTGATTTCGCAATGACACACGGCTGTACGTCGCGCGAGGCTGGCATCAGGCAGTTAGAGTTCGATGCGCGATCCCATGATGACGGTACGCTCGCGGGGAAGCCGGAAGTATTCGGCGGCGTCAGCGGTGATTCGTGATGTGGCGATGAACAGGCGCTTGCGCCAGCGGCTCATGCCCGGTGCGTGGCCTTGGACGAGTTCGATGCGCGACACGAAGTACGACAGCCTGTCCTCGTCGAGGGGGCTTTCGATGGCGGCGCCGCGGATCAGCGGTAGGAGGCCCGGGACGTTCGTCTGGTCCATATAGCCGAAGCGGGCAGTGACGTGGATGATCCGGTCGTCTTTGTACCCGAGGTCGTCGATCTGCAGCCGCTCCGCATCGGTGATATGCGGTGCGGGCATCGTCTCGATCGAGAGGATGAGAACCTCCTCGTGGAGGATCTCGTTGTGTTCGACGTTGGCCCGCAGCGCCAGCGGGGCGGTGGCCTTGCCGCGATTGAGGAAGATGGCGGTGCCCGGCACCCGGTGCAGCGGAGGCTTAATGGCGTGCAGCTGCGCGATGAACTCCGGGAGCGGCCCCTCCTCACGGACCCGCTCCAGCGTGACAAGTTCGCGGCCCCGTTGCCAGGTGGTGAAGATGGTGAACGCGGTGATGCCGATCAGTAGCGGAAACCACGCTCCGTGGGTCAGCTTCGTCAAGTTGGCGGCGAAAAACAGCAGGTCAATGGCGATCAGCACGCCGCCGCCCGCCAGCACGATCCACAGCGGCCATCGCCACCGATGACGGGCGTAGTAGAAGAACAGCAGGGTCGTGATCGTGATCGTGCCGGTAACAGCCGTGCCGTAGGCGTAGGCCAGCGCGGCCGAGGTCCTGAACGCAAGCACCAGGGTGAGGACGGCCACCAGCAGAAGCCAGTTGATCCACGGGACGTAGATCTGGCCCATCAACTCTTCCGAGGTGTACTGGATGCGCAGCCGCGGCAGGTAGCCGAGTTGCCCGGCTTGGTGCGCGACCGAGAAGGCGCCACTGATCACCGCCTGCGAGGCGATGACGGTCGCCACGGTGGCCAGGAACACCATGGGGAGCCGGGCCCACCCCGGAGCCAGCAGGAAGAACGGGTTGCTGATGCTGGCCGGGTGGCCCAGGACCAGGGCGCCCTGTCCCAGGTAATTCAGGATGCAGGCGGGGAAGACGACCAGCAGCCAGGCGCGCCTGACCGGCGGGCGGCCGAAGTGCCCCATGTCCGCGTATAGCGCTTCGGCTCCGGTGACGGCCAGGACGACAGCGGTCAAGGAGAAGAACGCGGTGCCGAAGTGGCCGAAAAGGAAGCCGATGGCGTAGCTGGGCGACAGCGCCTCCAGGATGACCGGATGGGTGGCGACGCCCCGCACGCCGAGCACGCCGAGCACGCCGAACCAGACGGCCATGACCGGCCCGAACACTCGCCCCACGGTGCCCGTGCCCAGCCGCTGAACCAGGAACAGGACGACGATGATCGCCACCGTGATGGGGATGACCAGGCCCGACACTGACGGCGCGGCGACCTTGACGCCCTCGACCGCCGAAAGCACCGAGATGGCCGGCGTGATCATGCTGTCGCCGAAGAACAGCGAGGCCCCGAAGATCCCCAGCGCCGCTAGCAGCGCCTTCGCCCGGCTTCCGCCGGGCAGGGCCCGTCGGCGGATCAAGGCGATCAGCGCCATGATGCCGCCCTCGCCGTCGTTATCGGCCCGCATCACAAGCAGGACGTACGTGACGGTGACGATGATCGTCACCGACCAGAAGATCAGCGAGACGATCCCGAAGATGGTGTCGTGCGACACCTTGACCGGGTGCGGATCGCTCGGGTTGAAAACCGTCTGCACGGTGTACAGCGGGCTCGTCCCGATGTCCCCGAAAACAACCCCCAGAGCGCCGACCGCGAGAGCTCCCTGCGCAGTAGCGCGTCGGCTCACCCTCACAGTATTCGCCTCCCGTGCCGCCAGCTTGGACCCGCTACCCTAACGAACGATCCTGGAAGGACACCGTTCAGCAACGACAACCCCGATGCCGCGGCGGGATCACGGCTGCCGCGATGTTACCTGGGTAATGCAGCCACGCAGCACACTGCGGCAATGCCCCGCTCTTTCGCCCACCCGCGGACCCCGCCGCTTGCCTGCCGGCTGGCCGGGGTACGAGCCGACCGGCGACGTGACCCGGTGCCGGCCCTACGGGCATGGCCGAGGTAGGGCGCGACGCGCTGGCGCAGAGCGCGGGCATTCTTCTGGTTCAGGTCAATCTCGTACTCAGAGCCACCGAAGCCGAACCGCACCGTCTCGACAGCCGGGCGCCCTCCAGGTCGTCCTCGAGCTCGACCGTTACCCGCGGCGCCATGGCAGGCCTCCTTCACCGCTGCTGGCTACCTGAACCGTACAAGATCAAGCAGTACCCCTTACAACAACACGCTCTCCGCGCGGCCTGGCCCAACGCCATAACCCGCTCTTGCCCGAGTCATCGGGGATGCGTCCCACGTGGGCGATCAGCCGGCACGACGCAGCCCAGGTCTCTGGCAGTTCACTGCACCCGCATCGGCATTTCCGGTCGTTGGTCGTCGAACGTGTTTACGCGTAGGTATGCGGTGGCGCAGCCGGCGTAGCAGACCGCCGGTGGCGCAAGCACCGCTCGATAGCCGTCGATACTGCGCACGCTTGACCGTTGAGACGAGCGCGCACAGTGGTCTGTCGGGTTGGGTTGCCCGTTTGAACCGGTGGCGGTTTCACGGACTTTCGTGCCGGACGTGTCATGTTGGTCAATCGCTGAGATGATCGTGTCGTGCCGTTTGTCTACCACCTGTGTGCTGACGACTTCCGTGGGACGAGCTTGCTCCCCTTGAACGCCCTGCGTGTCGCGCACCCGGATGTCTACGACCGAGAGTTCACCAAGTGGGCGGGCCGAGAGTCTGTTCTGCAATGGCAAGTACCGCATCTGGGAGTTGCGTGGGGTGACACGGTCAATCTTGCCGCCCTCGACCCAGTCCATCTGGTTCCTGGTTCCCCTGCAGCGGCGTGTCAGTAAATACATCGACGATCACGTGCGCCAGTGACATTCCATCTCCGTACTATTCATCTGGCTGTGGCAGGCGGAGTCCATATCGGCTGCGCTGACGGCTTGCGGCGGAGGGCATTGCGCCTGCAAGAGCGGGTCGGGTATCCGGTCGCCGAGTCGCAGCAAGCTGGCTCCGATCAGTGCAACCGTCAAGGCGCCGCCCCACCAGACGGCGTCGGGTGACGTTGCGAGCAGCGCGCCGCCGACCGCGGGGCCGAGGGCAACGCCTGCCGTGAAGGTGAGGCCGTAGAGCGACATGTAGCGGCCGAGCAGATGCGGCGGTGCGAGGTCGGCGACGATTGGGCCGAGCACGATGAACTGCGCGCACTCACCTATCGCGATCACGATCGCGACCCCAGCCAAGACGGTGGTAGCGGTGAGCGTCGAGTTCGTTAGCGTTGCGAGCAGGACCGCGAGCAGGCCGATTGCAAACAGCGCGCTGGTCGCGGCAAGAGCGTGTGTGCGGCGAATCCGCTTGACGACCCGTGTGGCTGGAATCTGCGCGACGACGATGAAGAAGGTGTTGATGAAGAAGACGACGCCGATCTCGCCCGGCCCGACAGGCGTGTGCGCCTTCGCAAACGGCGCGAGGATGTTGGAAAAGAGCGCGCCGCCGGTCATCACGAGCACGATGTTGGCGGCGATCAGGATGAGGAAGAGCCGATCGTGAGCAACTGCTCGGAAGCCTGTTCCCCTGTCGCTCGCCGGCGCAGCATTCGCAAGGCGAGGATTCGGGATCCCCACGAGCACAACCAGCGCGAAGACAGCGAAGGTGACGCCGTCGAAGAGGTAGAGCGCCTGGAACGCGCGGAGGTTATTGGCGGAAGCGACGATGAAGCCCGCAACCGTCGCGCCGCTGCCGAGACCGAAGTTGCCTGCGACTCGGCGGAGCGCGATCGAGGAGGCGCGCTGCTCCGCTGAGACCAGGGTCAGGCTCAGAACCTGGTTCGCGGTGTTCGCGACTCCGAACCCGGCGCCGCCGACGGCGGAGCAGACGAAGGCTTGCCAGGGACGGTCGACGAATGCGAAGCCCGCGTAGCCCAGTGCGCTCGCGAGATTGCCGGTGATCAGGATCGGCTTCGCACGGAAACGATCGAGCAGCGCACCCGAAGGGGGCGTTACGACCGCCGCCGTGCCCATGACCGCCGCCAGCACCAGCCCCGCAGTCGCCGTTGGGAAGCCGCGGGCCTGGTGCAGGTAGATGATCTCGAAGGGAAGGACCAGTCCAGTGCCGAAGTAGTTGACCGCGGTCCCAGCCTGGAGAACGATGACAGGCCCCGACAGGCCCGTCCGCCAGCCGGCGAACACACGAGCGAGCGTCCTTCTCACTTGCTTCCTGCGGTTGGCTGCTTTCCCGTGCATGCCCGAGACTCGCACGTTCATCAGCGCCCGCGGCGGCGGCGATCGAGAACGGCGAACGCCACGCGCCCGGCCGATGCGGACGATTCCATCGTCAACCTCCAGGGTCGTTTCCAGCTGCTGCGGCACGATCCGGTGGGCGGATCGTCCGGGCGGTCGGTGAGTGCATACACCGCGGCACCGGGAAACTGGGCGCCCGCGAGCCGCCCAGTTCGCGTCGTGGGCGGTGTATATACCGGGCGGAGGTACGACCTGGTGCGGAAGGAAGGAGCGCAGGATGGTGACAGGCGATCTGCTCTCACGGGCGCGGGCAGGGGATGGCGAGGCGTTCCGGGAGCTGGCCGAGTCCCACCGGCGGGAGCTGCAGGTGCACTGCTACCGGATGCTCGGATCCTTCGCCGACGCCGAGGACGCCGTCCAGGAGACGATGCTGGCCGCCTGGCAAGGCATCGGCGGGTTCACTGAGGAACGCGCGTCGCTGCGCACCTGGCTGTACAAGATCGCCACCAACCGGTGCCTCAACGCGCGCCGCGCAGCGAGCCGGCGCCCGGCCAGGGAGTGGGACATGTCGCAGTTCAAACCGCCCGTGCCGACGCCGCGCGACGAGGCCGCCTGGCTGCAGCCGTTTCCTGACGCGTTCCTCGAGGGCGCCGTGGACCAGCCGCCCGGGCCGGAGGCCCGCTACGAGCAGAGCGAAGCCATCTCGCTGGCCTTCGTGGCCGCCCTGCAGCTGCTGCCGCCGCGCCAGGTCGCCGTCCTCATCTTGCGCGACGTCCTCGGATTCCACGCCAGCGAGGTGGCCGAGATGCTGGAGGTGACCGTCCAATCGGTCAACAGCGCCCTCAAACGAGCCCGCGCTAGCCTGCAGCGCCAGCAGCCAGCCGCCGGCCACCAGCCGCCGCCCACCGCAAGCTCGCCCGCCGAGGACGCGATCGTGGCCATGTTCGCCCGCGCGTGGGAGTCGGCCGACCTCGACGCGCTGGTGGCCCTGCTGACCGACGACGTCTTCATCGCTATGCCTCCGGAGCCATTCGGATACGAGGGCCGTGACGCCGTGGCCCGCTACTGGGCCCGCCAGTTCGGCGCGGGCCGCAGGTTCGACCTCGTCCCGACCCGAGCCAACGGCCAGCCGGCGTTCGGGGCATACCTGCGCGTCCCGGCCGGAATCCGCCACGCGACCGGCTTCTACGTGCTCACTCTTGCCGGCGACCGGATCTGCGCCATGACCCGCTTCGAGGCCAGCGTGCTGCCGTGGTTCGGGCTACCGCGCTCACTCCCGAGCCGATAGCCAGCGCCGGGCCATGGAGAGGCTGCACGCGCCGAACGAGTTCCTCCGCATCCGCAGGCTGCGCGGGGGGATGCGGGCCCGGGAGGAGCTGTGGCGGCTGCTGGCCGACGGCCCGCACCGGCCCGCGAGCCGGGAGGGCGACGATGGCTGAGACGCCGTATACCGCCTGCTCCTACCTGGAGGGGGGCCTTATGGCCGTTATCAATGCTTTCGCGCAGGATGCCGTTGATCGGGCCGAACCTCTTACCGTCGCTGCCGCCTATACACAGTGTCGCGACGCGGCGCTGGTCGAGTCTGCAATCGGCGCCGTCGGCCTGGAGATCGAGTCACATCTGGTCAACCTCGACCACGTCGCCGACCCGGTTCCCTGGAAACGCGTCGAGGCCATCGCGGCCGTGGTCGGGAAGGTCGCGCCGGGCACCGCGGTCACGGTCGAGCCCGGCGGCCAGATCGAGCTATCAGGGCCGCCGGAAGCCGGCGTCGCGCCCGCGGTGGCCCGGCTCAGGTACGAGGGCACCGGCGCCCGGCTGGCGCTGGCCGAGCGCCGTCTCGGGCTGGCCTACGCCGGAGCCGATCCGGCCCGCCCGTCCCGGCGGGTCAACCCGCGATCGCGGTACCGCGCCATGGAACAGCACTTCGCGGCCACCGGCCGGGCCGGGGCCGGGCGGGTCATGATGAACTCGACCGCCGCCCTGCAGGTCAACCTCCAGGCCGGCCCGCCGGGCGAATGGCCGGCCAGGGTCGCGCGGGCTTACCGGCTCGGCCCCACGCTTGTGGCGATCGCCGCGAGTTCACCCTGGCTGCACGGCCGCGACACGGGCTGGAAGTCCGTCCGGCAGCGGGCCTGGAGCGGGCTCGACCCGCGCACGTGCGGCCCGGTGCCGGGCTGCGCGCCGCGGCCCGGCCGCGACGTGGCGCTCGATCCCGCCTCGGCCTGGGCCCGGTTCGCGATGCGCGCCCCGGTCACGTTCGTGCGCGCCGGCGACGACGTCCTGGCCGTGGGCCGGCACGTCCCGTTCGGGCAGTGGGCCAGCGGTGCCGTCAAGCTGGCTAACCGCCCGCCGACGGCCGCCGACCTCGACGCGCACCTGAGCACGCTGTTCCCGCCGGTCCGGCTCCGCGGCTACCTGGAAGTGCGGTACCTGGACATGTCCGCGCCGCGGTGGTGGCCGGCGATCGCGGCCGTCACCGCCACACTCATGGACGACCCGGTCGCGGCCGATCTCGCGACCGAGGCGACCGAGCCGGCGACCCAGCTGTGGACCGAGGCGGCCAGGGACGGGCTCGCGAACTCCACGCTGGCCGGATGCGCGCGGCGCTGCATGGCGATCGCCGCCGGGCGCGTGCCGGCCGAGCTCATGCCGGCCGTGGCCGACCTCGCTGATCTTGTTGAGTCGGGTCGCTGTCCCGGCGATTTGCTGGCCGAGCGCGCGGGCGAGATCGGGCCACTCGCCGCACTGGCAGAGATGACACATGCATGATCTTGTCGTCCGCGACGTCGGCCGGGCCAGGGACCGGACACTCGGGCTGACGGACGTGGACGAGCCGACGCTGGTCGCGCAGCACGACCCGCTGATGAGCCCGCTGGTGTGGGACCTGGCGCATGTCGGGCAGCAGGAAGAGCTGTGGCTGCTGCGCGGCGGCGACCAAGCCAGCCCCGGCATGCTCCCGCCGGACGTGGACGCGCTCTACGACGCGTTCAAGCGCCCCCGCGCCGAGCGCCCGTCGCTGCCGCCAGGGGCCCGTGGATCCCCGGCCACCCGGCCCGCCAGCCGGGCCACCGTCATATCCCAACTCTAAAATCAAGATCCACTATGCGGAGCCGCGACTACCCCGGCCAGCGACCGGTCAGCGTGAACGATCCGAGTTAGGCGGCCAAGTCGTCTTGATACCTCGCTCGAGCCTTATTTCCGGCAGGATCGGCGAGCCGAGCCACTCCCAGCCGAACCCCTGGAAAGAACCCAGCCAGCTCGCCCCAGCAGGCGAGCAGATCGCGCAGTTCGGTGGCAAGAAGGCCGTTCGGATCCAGCAACCGATCGCCGACCATAACGGCGGATCTCGCGCCGTGGCCGCGGCGAGCGACCCCTAACGCAGCGTGAGGACCGCTCCAGAGTGTGGGCGACCCGCCTGACGGACCGGAAGCAGGGCAGCCGACAAAATCCGCTAGCGCATACGTCCCGGTCCTGCCGATACTTCCTGGTCATGACTGAACAACTCCCCGAGCGCACCTTCGGCTGGTCGAACATGTTCGTCGCCACGCGGGAGTCCGATCCGCGGGAACAGAGCGACCCCCCGGTCGGCGAACGCGGACAGTAAGCTCACGCAGTCACCTCGGCTGCTGGAGCCGCCCACCAGGGGCGTCTACCGCGGCTGGGCGGGGTGATGCGAAGGCCGTCCGGCTAACATCGCCTGATGAGTGATCAACTCTTCGTTCCGGCGGATTTCGTGATCGCTGATGGGCTCACGGCTGAGGAATTCCGGCTGGAACCGCTCGGGCCTCAGCACAACGCCGCGGACTATGCGGCATGGACGGCCAGCATCCGCCACATCCAGGCGACACCGGGATTCGCCGGGAGGGGCTGGCCACACCAGATGAGCCCGGCGGAAAATCTGCGCGACCTCGAACGCCACGCGCGCGACTTCGCTGATCGCCGCGGGTTCACCTACACCGTGCTCAGCACCGGTACCGGGGAAGTCATCGGCTGCGTGTACATCTACCCGCCGCGCAGCGACGGCGAGGGCAGCGTTAGCGCGGGTGACCATGATGCGGCCGTCAGTTCCTGGGTACGCGCGGACCGTGCGGAGCTCGATCCGGTGCTGTACCACACGGTCCGCGCATGGCTGGAACGCGACTGGCCGTTCCGCTCGATCCAGTACGCGCCACGGGTCTGACCTGCCCGCCGGGCTGGCCTCCCGCCGTGGCCACGATCTGGCTCCCTGGCCGCCCCCCGGGCCTGCACAACGCGCCGCAAATGATGAACTGACCCCCCAGCGCGGTCCTCCCCGCAGGCAGCCGCAACCGCGGGCAAGTAGCGCGGTGGCGCGCCATAACTGCCTTCCGCCGCCACGACGGCTGTTCTGACGCACTGGAGACAGCGCCAGATCGAGGCGGGTCGGGGTTCCTGTTCGGTCAACTTGTGGACGGGCTGGTGGTGACCGTGAGGCAGCGGCCAAGCCAAAGGCGTCCCGGGTGAACCTGACCGTTCTCGGCAACTGGCCTTCGAGCAGACCTTCTGGCGCCGAACATGCGGCCTGCTGTTGCATCGCAATGTCGGGCCGACGCCTATGAGGCGCTCGATCAGTTCTGGAACCGGCTCGCTGCTGGTCTCGATGACCTGGCTCCTGAGGTCGTCGGTGCCTTCCTTAACCTGTTCACCGCCGGCGGTCCCGTGGAGCCGCGCTCGCGCAGGTGCGGTGGCTGGACGGTGCGGCGACGGTAGGGCTTTCGCTCGATAGCCGCGAGAACGAGCCGGACGGCGGCGCGTACGATTCGGTCGATATTCCAGTCCATCGTGGTGAGCGCCGGTGTCAGCAGCGCGGACATCGGGTGATCATCGTACCCGGAGATCGACAGCTCGTCGGGGATGCGCAAACCGAGTTCACGGGCGGCCGCGTAGGCGCCGTATGCGATGGAGTCGGCGAAGCAGAACAGTGCCGTTGGCCGGTCGGCCTTCGAGAGGACCTCGTGCGCCACCTCGGTTGCTGCCGTGAGCGCGGGCGGTGAGCTGACAATGCTCACGTCGAGGCCGAGCCGCTCGGCTTCTGCGATGACGTGGATGTCGGCCGGGCGGTCCGGTGTGCTTGGCTGGGTCGGGGTCAGCACACCGATCCTCCGGTGGCCCAGCTTGTGCAAATGCTCAAGGGCGAGTGTGACCCCAGAGCGGTTGTCGAACACCACCTCACCGGCAGCCTGCCCGCCGTGCAGCGCGTCGCCGATCGACACTACGGGCAGGCTCTCCGCCAGCCGTGACCATCCCTCATCCGACGGGTCGAGTGGTTGCACGATGAGACCGTCCACCCGCTGGTCCCGAAGCTGGTGGGCAAGAAGCAGCTGCCGTTCGGGGTCGCCCGCGGCGTCCACGAGCAGGGCGTAATGGTCACGGGCCAGCAGCGCGCTGCCGATGCCGACGCCGAGCAGCTGCTGCCACAGATCCTCCAGCGAACCGAACAGCAGCCCTACTGTGCCGGTCCGGCCGCTGGCCAGGGCACGGGCGATGCGGTTGACGTTGTAGCCAAGCTCACCTGCCGCTCGGCGCACGCGCTCCTGCGTTTCCTCAGAGGTCTGGATACCTCGCAGGGCATACGAGACAGCGGCAGGTGACAGCCCCGTCGCCTCCGCCACCTCGCGGATTGTCGCGCGCTTGCGTTGCTGCGGCACCGTTTCCAGCCTAGAGTCCGCGGGCTTTACCCGCCTAGCTGTCGCGGCCGCTGTGCCAGCTCGCCGCGCCGTGACAAAGTTTAATGGCAGCTTCTGCGCTCAGCGGCATGCAAGCACCGAGCTCTTGACGCAGCACCTACTGAAGCGGTTCACTGAAGCGTATAAGTGAACCGCTTCAGTGAACGGATCAGTTGGCGCCGTACTGACCGCCGGCCCTCCATGTAACCCGCCTGGCGACCGGCCCAGCGATGAGCGGATGAGCACCGTGCACGTCGATATCCACCAGCACGTCTGGCCGGACGTGTTCGTCGAGGAGTTGCGGCGGCGATCACAGCCACCGCGGCTCGATGGCTGGACGCTGCTCACCTCCGGCGAACCGCCCTTCGCGGTGAATCCGGCAGATCACGACGTCGGGCGGCGGGCAGCACAGGCGGCCCGCGATGGCGTTGGCCGCGTGGTCATCGGATTGTCAAGCCCGCTCGGCATCGAGTACCTGGTGCCTGAGGACGCGGAACCGCTCCTTGACGCTTACCACCAGGGGGTGACCGGGCTAGGCGCCTCGTTTGCGGGCTGGGCCGCGGCTTGCCTGACTGTGATCGACGCACCTGGCCTCGCCAAGCAGCTCGACCGGGGGTTTGTCGGGCTCCAGCTGCCAGCAACCGCGGTCGCCGACGAGTCCGGCTACCGCTGGTGCAGCCCGTTGCTCGACGTGCTCGCCGAACGGGACCTCCCGCTCTTCATCCATCCTGGGCCTGCGGCTGGGGCGGGTGGCCCGCCCTGGTGGGCCGCCCTCGTCCCCTACGTTCAGCAACTGCACGCGGCATGGTTCGCGTTCCGCGCCTACGGCCGGGCGGCCTACCCCCGGCTGCGGGTCTGCTTCACTGCGCTGGCAGGTCTCGCGCCGTTGCATGGCGAGCGCCTGGCCGCCCGTGGCGGCACCGGCCCGCTGGCGCGGGGCGTGGTCGATCCGCGCACGTTCGTTGAAACATCCAGCTACGGCAACCGGGCTGTCGACTCCGTACTGCGTGTGCTCGGCGTTGACATGCTCGTATTTGGCTCGGACCGCCCGTATGCGCAACCGCACCCCGATCTTGGCCTTGGCGACGCTGCCCGCCATGCCATCCGCGTGACGAACCCGGCCCGGCTGTTTCACGGTGACCGGCTGCTTCCCGAGGCCAGGATCTGACTGTCCAACAGCAGGAGAGGAGTGACCGCAATGACCATTTCCACGCTCCCCGCCCGGTATCTCGACCAGCGCGAACTAGCTGCACTCGTCGAGAACTTGGCCGACCGCACGAATCTGTGGAGCGATCAGGTTGCCTACGCCGGCGGCTGGCGGCACTACGCCTCGATCCACCGCGATGAGTACGTAGACATCTGGCTCATCTGCTGGTCGCCGGGGAACGACACGGGCTGGCACGACCACGATGTCTCATCCGGCGCGGTTCGCGTGGTGCGGGGCGCGCTCGTGGAATCCAATCCCCGTATCGGGGGCGTGCACGCGCAAAGGGTCATCGCCGAAGGCTGCTTGTTCTGCTTTGGGCCTGACCACATTCACCGGCTTAGCGGTGAGGCTGAGCAGACCATCTCCCTGCACGCCTACTCTCCCCCGCTGTGGCGGCTCGGTCAGTACTCCATCGATGACGACGGTGTGATGCGCCGCGTGTCGGTCAGCTATGCCGACGAACTCCGCCCGCTCGACTCGCCGCCGACCGTCCAGGTCGCGTAGTGCACCCAGACGCGGCGGTACTCAGAAACCCCGCAGGCCGCTGCAGCCAGGGGCCAGCACCGAAGTAGGTCCACCTCTGCCACTGGCGGGGACGCGACAGGGAGCGTGATCTTTGGCGAGGCGGCTGGGCAGACGGGTGACGATCATCGGCGGCGGGGTCATGGGGCTCATGACGGCCTACTATGCGGCGCCGCTGGCGGAGGCCGTAACGGTGCTGGAGAGGTCATGGGTGGGAGACCCCGCTGCTGCCTCTTTCGGCCTCACCAGATCTGCCCGTAACGACTACCGGGATCCTGGGTATGCGCAGCTCGCCTTCGAAGCACGGCGGCTGTGGCTGGAGTTTCAGAAGGACTCGGGTGAGCCGGTGCTGATTGATTGCGGGTGCTTGAACCTCGCCAAGCGCAGCGTGACGCCGGATCTGGCCAGCACGTACGCCGTGCAGAGTTTTGCCGTCCTTGAGCAGCTGCAACTGCGACGGGCGGCCTTCTCGGCAGCCGAGCTGCAGGAGAGATTCCCGCAGTTTGACGCTGACGCCGGATGGCTAGACATAGACGCGGGGTTTGTCGACGTCGCCGCGGTCACCCGGGCTCTCCGCGAAGCTCTGCGTGTTCGCGGGGTGCGGGTGGCCGAGAACAGTGTGCTGCGTGGTATTGCCCGGTCCGGCCGCTGCTGGAGCGTGGCCACCGCTGCTGGGTCCGTGGAATCCGATGTGCTGGTGATCACCGCCGGCCTTGGCACCAACGAGGTGCTCGAACTGGTGCCTGGCTGCTCTGTCCGGTTTCCGCTGCGGCCCGACCGCCCGTCGCAGTCGAAATACTTCATTCCCCCCGCCAGGATGCGCGGCCTGTTCACTGAGGCGGCACTGCCAGTTTTCGCATACCTGGACATTGGGATTTACGGGCATCCGCTGTATGACGGGAAGACGCCTGGGGTGAAGATCGGTTTCTACCATCCGCCCGATGCGGCGCTGGTGCCCAGCCGGATCGGGAGCGTTGAAGACTTTGTGGCCGAATGCATGCCAGGGCTGCGTGGCGCGGAGGCCGTGGACGTGGCCGAGGCCAGCGGCGTCGATGGCTGCTCGTATGACCTCGTAGCGGACGATGATTTCATTCTCGGGCCGGTCCCCGGCCCGGATGATGTCTTTACCGGGGTTGGCTGGCGCGGCACTGGATATAAGTTCGCCCCGTGGGTGGGGCGGGTGCTCGCTCAGCTAGCCGTGCAGCGGGGCACTGTCTACGACATTCGCCGCTTTGCGCCAGCCAGGTTCGCCGGCGGCGATGCGGCGGGCGGGCCAGAGGCGGGAGGTGCAGTCTCATGAACGATCACTCCCATGCGGGAATCATGGAGCGGCTGACGAACGGCACCGTGCTCGGTGCCGAGGGTTACGTCTTCGAACTGGAACGCCGGGGGTATGTCAAGGCGGGCCCGTATGTCCCGGAGGTGGTTTTGGATTTTCCCGACGCAGTACGCGAGCTGCACCGGGAATACCTGCGCGCGGGCTCGGATGTGATGGTCGCGCTCACCTACTATGCGCATCGTGAGAAGCTGCGCCACATAGGCCGCCAGGGCGACCTGGAGAGGATGAACCGGCGCGCCGTGCAGCTTGCCCGCGAGGTCGCGCAGGAGGGCGATGCCCTCGTGGCCGGCAACGTCTGCAACACCTGGGCCTACGACCCGGATGACCCGTCAGCGCGGAAGGCTGTCCGCGCCATGTATGCCGAACAGCTGGGCTGGGCGGTGGAGGAGGGCATCGACTTCGTCATCTCCGAAACCAATGACTACCTCGGCGAAGCACTGATCGCGCTGGAGGTCATTCAGGGGCTGGGACTGCCCGCGATGGTCACGCTGGCACCGACGCAGCCCCACCAGACGCGTGACGGCTACGGCTACGCGGAAGCATGCCGCATCCTCGCCGCCGAGGGAGCCCAGGTCGTCGGCCTGAACTGCGACCGCGGACCGCAGACTATGATGCCGCTGATAGCGAGGATCCGCGAGACGGTCGACTGTGCGGTCGCCGCCCAGCCGGTGCCCTACCGCACGGACGCGGCCGCACTGACGATGCAGACTCTCCGGTCCGAGACCACCCAGCGAGCCTTCCCTCTCGCGCTGGAGCCTTTCGGATGCACGCGCTTCGAGATGGCGCGATTCGCGCTCCAAGCGCGTGACCTCGGAGTGAACTACATGGGCATCTGCTGCGGCGCCGGCCCGCATCATGTGCGGGCGATGGCCGAGGCGCTGGGCCGCGAGGTCCAGGCCAGCAAATACTCGCCCTCGATGGACCTGCACCCCATGTTCCGGGAAGGTGTCTCAGCGAAAGATGCCATGTTCCTCAACGCCTGGAACGCCTGACCAAGAAGTCGCCGCGGTCTCCTCACACGACAGGGTCGTTCTCCGGCCGCCCCGTTCAGGTCCGCCGGCCGTGGGCGTACCAGACCGCCAGCGGCCGGGTGTCGGACGGATCCAGCGAGCCCTCCTGCTCGCTCGAGGGACCAATCCCCGGCTGGCAGGTGACGGCCAGGCAGTCGCGTAGCGGTACCGGGCCGGGACGCTGCCCGGCGAGCGGCGCCTCGCCGTAAACCTCGCTGGGCAGCAGCGCACCAGACAGCATGAGCTCGGGATTGCTGCTGTCCAGCGACGCGGTGTTGCTCAGCCGGTAGACACCGACCAGCCTGGAGAAGCCGGTGAAGTTATGCGGGTTGGCTTCCATTCCCGCGGCCGAGGACACGAAGTAGGACACAGTAGTCACAACGGGTAACGGCCGCCCCGTGGGCAACCAGGACAGTATGCTCCCGGCGGCCGTTGCTCCACCATCCCCGCCCCAGGGGCAGAATCCATGGGAGGGGTGGCGAGGACACCACGCCAACGGAATGCAGATGTGCACTCACCCGGGGAGCCGGTCATGGGCATCATTTCCTGGTTTCTTTCTGGCAGGGAACCCGAGGAGCCGGGCTGGCTGCGCCGCTGGCTACTCCCGGGCGGCGGGCGCGATGACCCGAAGCTCGACGACATCAAGGCAGCCGCGGAGGCGGACGTCACCGAGCTCGAAGAGGAAGATGAAAGGTACTTTCGCGAGGATGGGCCGGGACACCGGGAGGATGATCTTTGAACCCGGGCTCCCCGGGATCTCCCGCTCCCGGGCCGGGACGCCGGGCCGGGAGCCAGACGCCGCTCGTCAGTCCTGCAGCATGCTGTGGTAGACGGCGATGAGGGCCGCCTTCTGCTCCTCGGTCAGCCGCTGGTCGCCGCGGATGGCGCTCTGCACCTGAGCGGTCGCGTCGGCGCCGTCCGGGTGCTGCCCGTCGAGCAGGCCCGCCTCCTCGAGCAGCGTCTCGGCGGAGATGTTGAGCGCCTCCGCGATCAGCTTGAGCACCCGGACCGAGGGCTGGTGCCTGCCGTGCTCGATCTGGCTGAGGTAGGGGTTGGACACCTTCGTCAGCTCGGCCATCTGGCGCAGCGACAGCTGGGCGAGCTTGCGCTGGCTGCGGATGAAGGAACCCAGCGCTTCCAGCTGCGTGTTCCACGGTTCCGCCATGCCACCTCCCCGGCCGGATTGGCGCTAAGTTTACCTAGCACGCGCGTACGCGGCGAATACGGCCTGAAGCCGGATCCGCCGCGCACGGAAGGGCTTACTTGGCTGACGCGCCGTTCTTCCTGGCCGTGGCCGGGCCGCCGTTCGCGGTGAGCACCGGGGCGGTCGCCTCGAGCACGTCCTCGGCGAACTTGCGCTGGGCCGCGAGCAGCTGCTGGGCGAAGTCGTAGGCGTTCGCCACCAGGTCACCCGGCTTGGGCAGCTTGTCGGCGAACGGCATGGCCGGGACGGGCAGCGACGGGGTCAGCGCCTGGACGGTGTCGGCCCAGTTCTTGATCGCCTCGACCACGGTCTCCTGGCTCTTGCGGATGGTGTCCAGGACCTGGCCCTGGAGCTCCTTGTTGATGCTCTGGGTATCGGTCATCTCGCTCTTCTCCTCTGATCGGGTATGCGCTAACTATATCTAGCATTCGACTTGTTTGTCAAGCGAGTGCTGCGTTTGCCAAGCGCCGGGTGGTCAGCCGCGTACGTATTCGCCCGGGGCCGCGCCGAGCGCCGGGTAGCGCTGGCTGCCCATCGGCGGCGGCGCCGTCAGCGTGCCGGCCCGGGCGTCGGCCCAGGCCGCCCAGTCCTCCCACCACGACCCGTCGTGCCTGGCCGCGGTCTCCCGCCATTGCGCCGCCTTCTCCGGGTAGTCCTCGGCCGTCTCGTACCAGGCCTTCGGCGAGGGCGGGTTGACGATCCCGGCGATGTGACCGCCGCTGGACAGCACGTACCGGACGCTGCCGCCGAGCAGCCTGGTCGCCCGGTAGGACGACGGCCAGGGCACGATGTGATCGTTGACCGCGGCGACGACGTAGGCGTCGCTCTTGACATCGGCCAGCGACAGCACCCGCCCGGCGATCTCCAGCTCGCCGCGGGCGAGCTCGTTGCGCTGGTACAGCGACCGCAGGTAGAAGGAGTGCATCGCCGCCGGCAGCCGGGTGCTGTCGGCGTTCCAGGCGAGGATGTCGAAAGCCGGCGGCCGCTGGCCCATCAGCCAGCCGGACACCACGTAGCCGAAGATCAGGTCGTTGGCCCGCAGCGCGTCGAACGTGCCGGCCATCTGCGCGCCCTCCATCACGCCCGCGCGCGCCATCTCGGCCTCCAGCCGGGTGATGGTCCGCTCGTCGGCGAAGGCACCCAGCACCCCCGGCTCGCTGTAGTCCAGCAGCGTGTTCAGCAGGGTGACCGAGCCGATCCGGTCATCACCGGTCGCGGCGAGCCAGGCGGTGAGCATCGCGGTCAGCGCGCCGCCGAGGCACAGCCCGGCGATGTCGGTCTTCTCCGCGCCGGTGATGCCGGCGATCACGTGCAGCGCGGCCCGCGGACCGTGAATGAGGTAGTCGTCTAGGGTGACGCCGCTCATCGAGGCGTCCGGGTTGCGGTAGGAGATCGCGAACACGGTGCGCCGGTGCGCCACCGCCCACTCGATGAAGCTGCGGCCTGGCGCCAGGTCCATGACGTAGTACTTGTTGATCCACGGCGGGCTGGCCAGCAGCGGCACCGAGCGCACCTTCGGGGTCTGCGGCGCGTACTGGATCAGCTCCATCAGGTCGTTGCGGAACACCACCTGGCCCGGCGTGGCGGCGAGGTTGCGGCCCAGCTCGAACGGCGCCGTGTCCACCTGGCGCGGCCGCCCCTGGTTGTGCACCAGGTCGTCCAGATAGTTGCGGGCACCGGCCAGCACGCTGGCTCCGCCGGTCTCGTACGCCCGCTTGAGCGCGGCCGGGTTGCCGGGCAGGAAGTTCGTCGGGGCGAGCGCGTCGAACATCAGCCCCGTGGCCAGCTGCGCCTTCTGGTCGGCCAGCGGGTGGCCGCGCCCGGCAGCGAGCACCTCCTCCCCCAGCCGGCGGGCGGCCAGGTAGCACTGCCGCAGCACGAAGTAGCCGGGATTGCCAGCCCACGCCGGGTCGGCGAACCGCTTGTCCTTCGGGTCGGCCGGCACCGGCGGTTCCGCGTCCGCCCCGAGCCACCGGGCGACCGCCACCGGCCACACCCGCGTTAAGGCCGCGCCGAAGCGCAGGCCCGCCCCGGCCACCTCGGCCGGGTGCCCCCCGGCCCGGGCGAGCACCGAGGCGACAGACCGCGTGAAGTCGGCAGGATCCACGCGGCCCATCAGGCCGCTCTCCGGCGCGAGCGCCTCGGCCGCGTCCACCGCCGACTGCCACGCTGTCTCTCGGGTGCTCACCGGCTGCTCCCCTCGAACACGTCGATGTGATCCAGCTTGAGGCCGGGCCGGTCAAGTACCTTGCGCACCGCCGGTACCGGTCTCATACCCATCACCCGCGGCTCCACCCCGGCATGCCCGTAGGCGACGAGCCGCTGCTAGCGGCCGAGAGTGTCGGTCTCATCGTCTCCAGCGGTAACCGGGAGTTCGAGCCGCACCACTGCTCCGCCCTCAGGCTCGTTGCGTACGGTTGCCCGGCCGCCGTGAGCCAGCGCGATGGCGTGCACGATCGCCAGCCCGAGGCCGGCTCCGCCGTCGCTTCGGGCCCGTCCGCTGTCGGGCAGGCGGAAGCGCTCGAAGGCGTGCGGCAGGAAATCGGCCGGGAACCCGGGTCCGGCGTCGCGGACCTCGATCACCAGGTCCGGGCAGGCGATCAGGGCCGAGATCACGATCTGCGTTCCCCGGGGAGCGAACCGCAGCGCGTTGTCGATGAGGTTGTCGACAACCTGGCGGATGCGCCCCGGGTCGACTGGGGTTTCCCGATCATCACCGGATCAGATGTTCCGGAGAGCCTGCGGGAGGACGCCGGGGAGGCGATACGGCTGTGTCCCAAGCTGGCGCTGCGGCTGTAAACAGCGCAGTGAACTCGCCATCAGCCCGGATGACCAGCGGGGGCCCGACCTGCGGGTCGGACCCCCGGCGACGGCTATCGGTTCTTACAGCTGGGTGGTGACGGCCTTGACTTCGGTGTAGGCATGGAGCGCCTCGTGGCCCATCTCCCGGCCCCAGCCGGACTGCTTGTATCCGCCGAACGGCAGTGCCGCGTCGAACACGTTGTAGCAGTTGATCCACACCGTGCCGGCCCGCAGCTTCTTCGCCAGCGCGTGGGCCTTGGAGATGTCCTTGGTCCAGATACCGGCGCCGAGGCCGTACTCGGAGTCGTTGGCGACGGTCGCGATCTCATCCAGATCGGTGAACGGAGCGGCGACCAGGACCGGACCGAAGATCTCCTCGCGGACGACCTTCATGTCGGGGCGGGTGCCAGTGAGCACCGTGGGCTCGATGAAGTAGCCGCGGTCACCGTAACGGCCCCCGCCGGCCAGCGCGGTCGCGCCCTCGGCCTGGCCGGACTCGAGGAAACCGCTCACCCGCCGGAACTGCTCGTCGGAGACCAGCGGGCCCATCTGCGTGCCCGGGTCCATGCCCGGTCCCATCTTGATCGACTTGGCGATCGCGGCGACGCCGTTGACGACCTCGTCGAAGCGGGACTGCTGGACGTACAGGCGCGAGCCCGCGACGCAGCACTGCCCGTGGTTGAAGAAGATCGCGTTCGCCGCGCCTTCGATCGCGTCATCGCCTGCGTCGTCGAAGACGATGTTGGGGCTCTTGCCGCCCAGTTCCAGGGTCAGCTTCTTGAGGTTGCTGGCCCCTGCCGCGGCAACGATCAGCTTGCCGACTTCGGTTGACCCGGTGAAGGCGACCTTGTCCACGTCGTTGTGCGCGGCGAGGGCCGCGCCGGCCGTCTCGCCGAAGCCCGGGACCACGTTCACCACGCCGTCCGGCACGCCGGCCTCGGCGATGAGCCCGGCCAGCCGCAGCGCGGTCAGCGGGGTCTGCTCGGCCGGCTTGAGCACCACGCAGTTGCCCGTGGCCAGCGCCGGGCCGAGCTTCCACGCCGCCATCAGCAGCGGGAAGTTCCACGGGATGATCTGCCCGACCACGCCCAGCGGCTCGCGCAGCGTGTAGGAGTGGAAGTTCGCGCCCGGCATGTAGGGCACCGAGATGTTGATCGAGTTGCCCTCGATCTTGGTGGCCCAGCCGGCCATGTAGTGGAACAGGTCCGCGGCCAGCGGCACGTCGGCGGCCCGCGCGACCGCGAACGGCTTGCCGTTATCCAGGGCCTCCAGCTGTGCGAGCTCGTCGGCATGCTCGAGGATGAGGTCCCCGATGCGCCAGATGATGCGCCCGCGCTCCGATGGGGTCATCCGGCTCCACGGGCCTTCGAACGCGCTGCGCGCGGCGCGTACCGCCCGGTCGATATCTTCCGCGTCGCCCTCCGCGACCCGGGCGAGCGTCTCGCCGGTGGCCGGGTCGGGCGTCTCGAACGTCCGGCCCGACGCCGCGTCCACCCACTGCCCGTTAATGAACAACTGCCGTGGCGTGCCGATGAAGGACTCGACATCCCGGTCCAGGGTTACGGTCATGACGTGGTTCATCTCCCTAAGCTGCGCGGTGGAGGCGGCCACCGATTGGGGCCAGTCAGCACCTGTGCGCGCAGGTCTACATCGTCAGTCTACACTGTAGAGTAGATGAGCGGGGACTAGCATCCTGTGAACATCGTTGATCTACGCGTCTCGGGAAGGGTTGCTGCGATGACGCCACCACCGGCCGGCCGCACCGCGCGGGACGCGGACGCGACCGCAGATGGCAAGATCACCAGGGACGTGGTGCTGGCCACCGCGCTAGCGATCATCGATCGCGACGGAGCCGACGCCCTGACCATGCGGCGCCTGGCCCGCGCGCTGGACCGCGACCCGATGATCCTCTACCGGCACGCTCCCAATAAGGCGGCCCTGCTGGATGGCGTTGCCGAGACCGTCCTGGCCAAGCTGCAGGTGGACTCCGCCGACCCCGACTGGGCCGGCCAGCTGCGCGCCGTTGCGCGCGACTACCGCCAGCTCGCCCTCGGCCACCCGAACGTCGTTCCGCTGATGGTCACCCGGCCGCTCGCCACCCCGCTCGGGTTGCGCCCGCGCGGCACCCTCCGCCCGCTCGAAGACATCCTCGCCCTGCTCACCCGCGCCGGGTTCAGCGGACCCGACGCCCTGCACATCTACCGCGCCCTGTTCGGGTTCCTGCACGGCCACATCCTCAACGAGCTGCAGGAACTCGTCGAGAATCCGGACGAGACGGACGACCTGCTCCGACTCGGGCTGCACCGCCTCCCCATCAAGGACTTCCCCCTGCTCCGCAGCCTCGCCCCTACCCTCGCCAGCTACGACGGCGCTGCCGAGCTTGAGCGCGGCCTCGACATCCTCCTCACGGGGCTCACCACCACGCTGACGCTCCCCGACCGGGCACGGCCGCCAGGCGAGGGCTCACCGGCCGTATATCGGCCGGCCGTACCTGCCGAACGGGGATAGGTTACTGCAATGCCGGAGCGTCCGTACGAGTTCGCCTCGACGCCCGAGGGCATGGTGGCGCGGGTGCGGCTCCGGGGCGGTTCGGTGCTGTCGTCGCCGCTGCTGAACCGGGGCACCGCGTTCACCCTCGCCGAGCGCGAGGCGCTGGGGCTGACCGGTCTCTTGCCCACCGGCGTGTCGACGATGGAGGGACAACTGCGGCGGGTCTACGCCCAGTACGGCCGCCAGCCGGATGACCTGGCCAAGAACCTCTACCTAGCCAGCCTGCGGGACCGCAACGAGGTGCTCTTCTACCGGCTGTTCAGCGATCACATCGAAGAGATGCTGCCTATCGTCTACACCCCCACGGTGGGCACGGCGATCGAGCGGTTCAGCCACGAGTTCAGCCGGCCCCGCGGCGTGTACCTCTCCGTTGACCACCCGCACCAGGTGGAGACCGCGTTCCGCAATTACGGGATGGGACCGGACGACGTTGACTTGATCGTCGCCACGGACTCCGAAGGCATCCTCGGCATCGGCGATTGGGGGGTCGGCGGCATCGAGATCGCCATCGGAAAGCTCGCCGTCTACATCGCCGCCGCCGGCATCCACCCCCGCCGGGTCATCCCTGTCGTCCTCGACGCCGGCACCGACAACCTGGCCCTGCTCAACGACGACATGTACCTGGGCAACCGGCACGCGCGCATACGGGACGAACGCTATGACGAGTTGATCGAAGCCTATGTAAGCGCCGCCACCACCTTGTTCCCGAAAGCCATGCTGCACTGGGAGGACTTCGGCGCCGGAAACGCCCGTCGCATCCTCACCAGATACGCCGACACGTGCTGCACCTTCAACGACGATATGCAGGGAACCGCCGCCGTCGTGCTGGCCGCCGCGCTCGGCGCGGTCCGGGCCGCCGGCACCCGGATGCGTGATCAGCGGGTGGTGATCCACGGCGCCGGCACCGCCGGAATCGGGATCGCGGACGCGCTGCGAGAAGTGATGATCCGGGACGGTCTCAGCCCCTCCGAGGCGACGAAGCGGTTCTACGCGATCGCCAGCAAGGGACTCCTGACCGACGAGGACCCCGGCAGGCTGAGGGATTTCCAGAGGCCTTACGCCCGCCCGGCGGCGGAGGTCGCCGCGTGGTCGCGTGCCGGCTGCGGGCCCGTCGGCCTGGCCGACGTCGTGGCTCACAGCCACCCCACCATTTTGATCGGCACTTCGACTCAGCCCGCGGCGTTCTCCGAATCGATCGTCACCGACATGGCCGCCCACGTCCAGCGGCCGATCATCATGCCGCTGTCCAACCCCACCTCACGGTGCGAGGCGCTGCCAGCTGACCTCATCCGCTGGACCGACGGACGAGCTCTCGTCGCCACCGGCAGCCCGTTCGGCCCGGTCCGGCACAACGGCCGCGACTACCAGATCGCCCAAGCCAACAACGCCCTCATCTTCCCCGGCCTGGGGCTCGGAGTGACCTTGTCCAGGGCTCGTCGCATCAGCGACGGGATGCTTTCGGCCGCGGCGGCCGCGGTAGCTGGCCTCTGCGATGACACAAGCCCGGGCGCTGCCCTGCTACCCCCGGTCAAAAGCCTGCGCGCCGTCTCCGCCGCCGTCGCCGTCGCCGTCGCACTCGCGGCACAAGCCGAAGGCCTGGCCGGAACCCCGCTGGCCCACCCGGCCGAGCAGGTCCACGAGGCGATGTGGAAACCGGTCTATCCCAAGATTGAGCTCATCTGAGCCACTCGAAGGCCCCAAGCACCACACCGTAGGTACAGGGCATTACCTAATTGTGATCAAGGGGATAGACCAGTACATAGTTGGCGCAACGTATATACATGTGCATTCTTGTTAAACCATTGACAGGCGGTGACAACTGCCCAATGATGTGGCACACAATCGTTGCTCCGGACCCCGGTGGCGAACGCCGTAAGCGCTTCCGAGGGACCTGATCCCGTTGCCCGATCAAGCTGATGACCCGCAGGCCACGCTGGTGGCCATGGACAGTCTGGCCCGGCTCTACCCGAATACGTTCAGGATGCTCCTGCTAGCCGCCATCGACGCGCTGCGGCCCAAGGACATCGAAGCGCGGCTGGATGGCGGCTCCCCCGATCCGTCGCCACGCCGGGAGTCCTGAGTTACACCCGGCCGTCGCTGTTCCAGGCGGTGTTTGCCGCCTCCTGGTATCAGCGTCCGGGTGGCCAGCTCCTCGGACGCTGGCGCGCTGCCTGCAGCCCGGCCAGGAGGGTGTCGAGGCCTGCGGTGAATCGCTCGTCGCGGTTGTCGCACCACACATGCTCGCCGAGCACGGTCAGGGCCGGGAACCGGTCGGCCGGCAGTGACCGGAAGAAGGCGTGCAGCTGGCTCCTGGTCGCGGTGTCCTGGACGCGCTGCTCGTTGACGGTGGTGCGGTCGCTGAGCGCGAAGCCAAGCGTGTAGTCGTAGATGAGGGAGAACGCGAGGGCGGTCGCCCGCCGGGGCAGCCCGGCTTCCCGCAGCGCCGTGAGGAATGCCTCGGCGAGGGCGAGAGAGTGCGGCCCGAGGGGGTCGCGGGTCTTGAGCAGGGCGGCGATGCCGGGATGGTCTTCCAGGACCGTCCGCAGCGCGCGGGCGAGAGCCGTGACCCGCCCGGTCCAGGCCAGATCGCGGCCGGCCTGGCAGTTGACCTCGGCCAGCACTCCGTCCACGACCAGGTCGCAGAGTTGTTCCTTGCTGCGCACGTGGCGGTACAGGGCGCCGGGGACCACGCCCAGGCGGGCCGCCAGAGCGCGCATGCTCAGCGCGCCCGCGCCGTCGGCGCCGATGACCGTGAGTGCCTCTGCGACCACGCGCTCGCGGGTCAGCGCGCGGCGGCGGCTCTCCGCGCCGTCGGGGGGCGTGAACCACAGCGAGCGCTGGACCGCATCGGGGACGCGCTGCGGTGCGTTCGGCATGGCCGCCTCCGGGGGCTGATGTTGACGTGAACAGTGTTCAGTGTATAGTGAACAGTGTTACTCGGAAGCGAATGTCGTTCACTTGAATTGCATTTTTTTCCCGAGTCGCCGGGCCGCTGGTCCGGCGAGACGCACGAGGGAGAACGACATGACAGTCATGACAAGCTGGGAACTATTCGATGACATGCGCAACGCTCAGGACGAGCTGGCGCGGATGAACAGGATGCCCGGCCAGTGGTTCGGCCCGTTCGGCCGCTACGCCCCGCAGCCGAGCGCTCGCCCCGCCGTCGAGGCGTGGGCTCCCGCGGTTGACATCACCGAGCGCAGCGACGCCTACCTGGTAGCTGCCGAGCTGCCCGGCGTCGGGACCGGCGACGTGGAGATCACGTACCAGGACGGCCTGCTGACGATCCAGGGCGAGCGGCACCCGGCGGGCGACATGGCCACAGAGAAGGTCCACCGGGCCGAGCGCCGCTTCGGCGCGTTCCGCCGGTCGATCACCCTGCCCAGCCACGTTCAGGCGGACAAGATCGAAGCCTCAGCCCAGGACGGCGTGCTGCTGATCCTGGTGCCCAAGGCGAAGGAAGCGCACGCCAAGCGCATCCAGGTACGCGCCGGCAAGAGCAAGGCCGCCGTAGCGGGCACAGCAGTCAAGAACGGCGCCTGACCCCGCACGCCCGGCGGCCCCGGCCCGGCCGGGCATAGCACCGCCTGATGGGACCGTCTGCTGCCGTCACCACTACCCCCGGTGACGGCAGCAGCGCTCAGGCAAGAAGGGTCTCGCTTCCGGCGCTTTCGTCTGCCGGTACCGGCGCGCTGGCACCGGCGATCACGTCGCGTAGCTGGTTGCGGCCGGCCACGCCCAGCTTGGGGTAGGACCGGTACAGGTGCGAGCTGACCGTGCGCGGAGAGAGGAAGAGCCGGTCGCCGATCTGGCGGTTGGTCAGGCCGGCGCTGGCCAGCCGGACGATCTGGCGCTGCTGCGGGGTCAGCTCCCCCAGCGCATCGCGTCCGCCGGGGGTCCCGGCGACGGCCACCCCGCACGCCCTCAGCTCGGCCTCGGCCCGCTGCGCGTATGACCGGGCACACAGCCGCCGGAAGGTTGCCAGCGCCTCGGTGAGGACCGGCTTGGCGTCGTTGATCCGGCGGCGCCGCCGCAGCCATTCGGCGTAGTCGAGGCGCAGCTGCGCCCGCTCGAAGGGCCACTGGTCCCCGGCCGGGTCGGCGAGCGCCGGGACGAAATAAGCCTCCGTTTTGGCCGGGTCGGCGAGCAGGCCGCGGGCCCGGGCGATGAGCTGCTCCAGCCGGGGGGAAGGCGGTCCGTCGAGATGGCTGAGCGCCCGCTCGAGGACGTCTTGCCCTTCCATCCGCCGGTCGGCGCGGACCGCGGCGGCGGCGAGGTCGGCCACGCCCAGATAGGAAAAGATGTTGTGGACGGGCACGCCGTCCTCGCTGAACAGCTGGCGAAGCTGCGCGAACGCCTGGAGGTAGCTGCCGTCGGCGAGAGCGGCGATTCCGAGTGCCCGCCGGGCCCGGGCGGCTACCAGTCCGCTGTCTCCCGGATCGGCGCTGGCGAGCGCCCTGGTCACATGCCTGCGGGCCGCGCCGGAGTCGGCGCGCATCGCGAGGACAGTGGCCGCGATCAAGTCGGCGGACGCGGCGACGAATTCCATCTGGTTGGCCTCGGCCAGGTCGGCGGCCTCGGCGGCAGCTTCCTGAGCCTCTTCCCAGCGCCCCGTGTCGATGTATGCCCACCCGAGCGCGGTCAGGCCCGGACCGCTGGCGCCCTGCGTGCCGGGTGCCCGGATCCGGTGCATGGCGTCGGCCAGCAAGGTGATCGCCAGGTCGGATTCGTCCAGGATCCACGCGGCGGAACCGATTCGCCACAGGGCGGGCTCGTCCATCGGCGAGCGGCTGAGCTGGCGCAGGTCCTGGACCAGCTCGCTTCGGCTCCCGTACGGGTCGCTGGAGGCCCGGATCCAGAGCCGGTGCGGGCCGACATCGGCGTGCGGGCCCTGGCCGGCGGACGAGGCCCCCTGATTTTCCAGGAGGCCGAGAACGCGGCTGACGGCCCGCCAGCTGGCGGGCGCGCCTGAGTGGTAGACGACGATGGTCGCATCCGCGAGGGCGTCCCAGGCGAGGGCCGGCAGGTCGCACGCTGCCTCTTCGGCGACCGAGATGAGCGCCGCGAGCGCGGCTGAGCGCCGGCCCGAGTAGGCCAGCGCCCATCCGGCGATGCGGCGGGCGGTCAGCCGCAGTTCGGGGTCCGCCGTGACCGCCAGGGCCCGGGTGGCGAGATCCCGGACCCAGTCCCCCTGGCCGGTGGAAACGGCGGCGGAAGCGGCGGCCACCAGCCGGCGCGCCTGGTCTTCGTGGTCGGGGCTGAGCTCGGCGGCGCGTTCCATCGCCAGCGCGGCGGCCGCGGCGCCGCCGCGGCGCTGCGCCTGGGTAGCGGTGGCCTCCAGCAGCGACGCCACCTCCTCGTCCGGCTGCAGGGCCGCGGCAGCCAGGTGCCAGGCGCGCCGGTCCGGCTCGTCCGCCAGCGCCGCGGCGAGCTGGCGATGCGCCGCCGCCCGCTGGGCGAACGGCGCGGAGTGGTAGATGGCCGAGCGGACGAGGGGATGGTTGAAGTGCAGGCCGGTCCGGTCAATCTTGACCAGGCCCAGCTGCTCGGCCGACACGAGGGTCTGTGCGTCGGGACCGGCGCCGTGGCTGGCTGCCGCGCTCAGGTCCGGGCCGTCGGCCACCGCGGCCAGCAGCAGCGCGGCTCGCGCCGGCTCGGGCAGGGCGGCGAACGCGACGGTGATCTCCGCGGTCAGCCGGTCACCTGGCGGCAGCGGCTCGGCGGCCCACCGGCGGCTGGCGGCGGGATCGGCGGCGATCACCTTCGCCAGCTCGACCAGCGCCATCGGATTGCCTGCCGCCTGGGCGAGCACCTGCGCCCGCGCCCGGCCGCGCGGCGGCCGGGGCTGCGCGTCCAGCAGCCGCCCGGCGTCCGCGGCCGGCAGCGGGTCCAGCCGCAGCTCGGGGAATCCGCGGTCAAAACCGGACGGCGGGGGCTGCCCGCGGGCGCCCACCAGCAGCACGACCCGCTCGGCGTCCAGCCGGCTGCCGGTGAAGGCCAGGACCTCGAGCGAACTTCGGTCGAGCCAGTGCGCGTCGTCGACGACGAGGAGAACCGGCAGCCGTTCGGAAAAATCCGAGAACAAGGTCAGCACGGCGACCCTGGTGAGAAGCGGGTCGGGGGCAACGGGCTCGGGAGCGAGGCCGAGAGCGCTCAGCAGCGCCTGTGCCTGCCGGGCGGGAAGGCCGTTGATGCTGGGCAGCACCGGGCGCAGCAGCTGATGCAGGCCGGCGAACGCGAGTTTCGCCTCCGATTCCCGGCCGGTGACCGACAGCACCTGCATGCCCGCAGCCCGCGCCCGCTGCGCAGTATCGGCCAGCAGCGCGGTCTTGCCCATGCCCGCCTCACCGGTGACGACCAGCACCTGGCCTGCTGGCGGGGCCGGATCCACCAGTCCGTGCAGCCTGGCCAGCGCGGCCTCCCGGCCGATCAAGCTTGCGGTCTGCTGTGGGGGAAGATCACCGGGACCCGGCATCTGCCTGTCCTCTCGGCCGGTGCGTTTCGTCAACGCCGTCTCCAGGCTCAACACCGGCCGCGGCCCGGGCATGCCAGCAGCGAGCGGAAAGTAGCGACCGGAAAATGCAGTCACCCGGCGGATACCCGCGTGGGCGTGGCCGGAGCGACAGTGATGACTGGGCAGGGCGCCGCCACTGCGAGTGCTGACCGACAAGGATCGCGATGCCTTTTGTCACCGTCGGGCGGGAGAATTCAGCCGCTATCCGGATCTACTACGAGGATCACGGGTCCGGTTCTCCCGTGGTGCTGGTGCACGGTTACGCGCTGAACGGGCACTCGTGGGAAAAGCAGGAGGCCGCGCTGCTGGCCGCCGGGCACCGGGTGATCACCTATGACCGGCGGGGCTTCGGCGCCTCGAGCCGGCCGAGCGCGGGATACGAATTCGACACGCTGGCCGCCGATCTTCACATTCTGCTCAGCAGGCTCGACCTGCGCGGGGCGGTGCTGGCCGGTTTCGGCATGGGGACCGGTGAGGTGACCCGCTACCTGGCAGTTCATGGCTCAGGACGGGTGAGCGCGGCCGTGCTCATCGCGCCGCTGCCGCCCTTCCTGCTCAAGACCGGCGACAGTCCCGAAGGCATGGACCGCAGTGTTTTCGACGGTATAGCGGCGCGTATCGCGGCCGACCGGCCGGCGGCGATGAAAGACTTCATGGACGACTCGTACAACGTCGATCTCCTGGGCGGCAGCCGGGTCAGCGATCAGGCGTGGCAGAACAGCTTCTACGTGGCCCTCTCCGCGTCGGCCCGCGCCGCCCTCGGCTGCGTCACCGCCTGCCGGGAAGACTTCCGGGGGGATCTCGCCAAGATGACCATTCCCGTCCTGGTCATCCACGGCGACCAGGATCGCGTTCTGCCCTATGAGGCCACCGGCGGCCGGCTACCCGCGCTGCTGAAGAACGCCCGCTCCGTCGTCATCGCGGGCGGGCCGCACGCGATCATCTGGACCCACGCCGACGAGGTCAACCAGGCGCTGCTCGACTTCATCGGCCACCCGAGCCGGGCCGGCGGTCCGCGGGCCGGGTCGGGCAACGGACGGGCCGGCTGACCCGGGCAACGCCTCGGGCTAGGCGGCGATCAGGTCGAACTCGTTGCCTTCGATGTCGGCGAAGGTCGTCCAGCGGGCCTTGTCTGCCTGCAGGTCGCGGAGCCTGCGGGCGCCGAGGCTCAGCAGGCGCGCGGAGTCGGCGTCGAAGGTGTCGCTGATGAGGTCGAGGTGGAGACGGTTCTTGACGGTCTTCGGCTCCGGCACCTGGTTGAAAGTGATCGGCGGCCCGCTGGTGTCCCCGTCGCCGGGCAGTAGGACAGCGCGTTCGGACGTGGAGTCCTCGGCGACCTGCCGCCCGAGGACATCGGCCCAGAACCGGGCCAGGACAGCGGCGTCGGCGCAGTCAAAGGCGACTGCGAACAGTGAATTGCTCACAGCTGGTGTGTCCTTTCACGAGTGGGTGCGGGGGTGCGGCTGCCGCCGGCGGGGGTGCGGCCGCCGCCGACGGGGGTCAGATGGCGGTGCGGCCGCCGTCGGCGGCGATGACCGCGCCGGTGATGTAGCTGGCCTTGGGCGAGGCGAGGAACGCGATGACCTCGGCGATCTCGCCGGGCTGGGCGGCGCGGGCCATCAGGGTGGTGGCACCGAGGGCCTCGATGCGGTCGGCGGAGGCGCCGCCGGTGAAGACCGGCCCGGGAGCGATGGCATTGACCCGGACACCTGACGGACTGAACTCGGCTGCCCAGGACCGGGTCATCGCCACCAGGCTCGCCTTGGTGGCGCCGTAGGCGGCGCTGCCGGCCAGGCCGATCTGGGCGACCATGCTGGCGAGGCTGATGATGCTGCCGCTGCCACGGGCGGCCATCTGCGGGCCCAGCGCGGCGACGAGAAAGTACGCCGGCCGGACGTTGGCGGCGAACAGCCGGTCGAAGGTCGCCACGTCCAGGTCCGCGGTCGGCCCGAACCAGGAGAACCCGGCGTTGTTGACCAGTATGTTGACCGGGCCGGCCTGCTCGGCCAGTTCGCCCGGCCCGGAAGGCCCGGCGAGGTCGGCGGCTACGAAGCGGGCCTTGCCGCCCTCGGCGGTGATCGCGTCGGCCACCGCCCCGCCGCGGGCGGAGTCCCGGCCGTGCACGATGACCTCGGCGCCGTGCCGGCCGAGCTCTTCGGCCGCTGCTTTGCCGATGCCCGACGTGGCCCCGGTCACCAGGGCACTCATCCCATCGAGGTCTCGCTGCTCGTTCATCTGTTGTCCCTCCGGCTGCGTACCTCAACGATGGACCGGGCCGGCCAGCCTGGGTATCCGCAGCATGACTGCACATGGCGGCTGCATACTGCAGTCAGGTTGCGGATACCGCCGTGCCCGTCCGGCGGGGGACGCTGGCGTCATGACAGATGCCTTGGCATGGCAGTCCATGCAGGCGCCGCCGGTTCCGGCCACCGTCGCGGACGTCATGCGGCCACCGCTGGCGACGGCCGAGCAGGACGCCCACGTGGCCGCCGCCGCCTACCTGATGAAGCACGCGGGCGCGACCGCTCTCATGATCCGGGACAGGGTTACCGATCAGCCGATAGGCATCATCACCGAGGCGGACATTGCGCACGCGATCGCAGACGGAAAGGACGTCAACAGCGTCCGGATCCATGACTTGATGACCACTCGCCCGACCGTCGTCAGCACCACGACGAGCGTGCGTGATGCGGCCGCCATCATGACGGCAGGCCATTTCCGGCACCTGCCGGTCGTCGGCGTCAGTGGCCTGATCGGCATTGTCAACATCGCCGATGTATGTCGCGCGCTGATCGGCCCGGACTCCCCCGAGACCGTGGCGGGGCAATCCACGTGACGGCCCCCAGCTCTACGACGGACCCGAGCTACATCAAGACTGGAAGGACGCCTCCCCATGCCCATGATTGACGCCTACGCCGCGGCCGGCACGTTCGCCGACAAGCACCAGCTGGCCGTGGATCTCGCTACCGCTGTCATGACGATCGAGCAGGTCCCGGACATCCCGATGTTCCGCAAGAACACCGCCGCGTTCGTGCATGACCTCGACGCCGGCTCGCTGGCCAATGTCGACGGCGACGGCAACTATGTCCGCGTTCAGGTCCTGACCAACGCCGGAGCGCTGGACCGCGCCAAGCAGCTCGCGGTCGTCCGCCAGCTCACCGACATCGTCGCGGCGGCCGCGGGCGACCCTGCCCTGGCCGGTCGGACCTGGGTGCTGCTGACCGAGGCACCCGATGGCGGATGGGGCCTGGCCGGGCATGCGAACACCAACGAGGAACTCGTCACCGCCGCCCGCGCTCAGATCGCGGAACTGAGCAAGAACTCGCCCGGCACCTAGTCGGCGGCGGTACGCCGGAGGCTCTGGCGGAGGGTTGTCGCGAAATCCTCGCGGCCCTTGAAGAGGGAGCCGAGCGAGGGGTAGGGGGGCAGCGTGTTGGGTTGCTGGCCGCAGTCGGTGGCCAGCTCTCCCGCAGCACTTTCCACCGCAAGCCCATCATGGTTGTGAAAGGGTCGCGGTCGAAGCCCTGGCTCTCGAGGTACGCGAACGAACGCCGACTGGAGCTGCCGGGTCCTCATCCTCCGGTTGCGGGCTTGTCGTTATCTGGCGGATAAGTGTCGGCGGCAACGAAGATCGAGAGCCGGCATTTGAAGCGAAGGGAGAAGACTCCAGCCCCTCCACCGCGTATACGACGCCCGGGCGATTCCTGGCCGGCAGGAGATGCCGGAGTCGCCTCGACCGGCGGGCTCCGGCGGGAAGCCGCCTGCTGCGTCGGCCGACGCGGCCAGAGCTACGGCCCAGCATGCTTCAATGTAGTCGTGGAGCTTGCGGAGCAGGGTGTCGGCCGACTCCTGGCGGAAGTCGGCCTGCTCTTTGATGGCCAGGTCCCGGCTGCGCAATATCGCTGGCGATTGCCCGCCGGGCGTTGCGGCAGGGAACGCGGCGGGAGGCTGGCTGCTCCCGGATGGGCCGCCGGACGGGGTATCCCCCGACCCGGTCCGGGCCGGTCGCCGGCCGGGCCTGTCCCCGGATCCGCGGGGGCCGCGGGCACGATCCGGGTCGCCTCACGGGGCGGCGGTTCCGGGAAGATCGCCGCCCGCCCCGGGGTCGGTCCCGGACGACTCCAGCCCGCAGGCCCGGCGGAGCGCGACGGCGAACTCCGGGCAGGTGGCGTACCGGTCCATCGGGACCTTGGCCAGGGCCTTCGTCATCACGTCGTTAACGGCGGCGGGCAGGTCGGGTCGTGCGGGTGGTCAGCGCGGGCGGGATAGCGGAAATCTGGGTTGCAAGGCAGTTCGGCGAACACGATCCGGACCAGCTGGTCTTCAGCCAAACGGTTCCCAGTCGGGCACCAATGGCGCCGGGTCGGGACCCAGATACGCCCACAGCAGCCCGGGCATGCGGCTGCACCTTATACGCCTTAACCGAGTATCCTATTGCGAATGGCGATCTTGCGCGGCGATCTTCACTCGCTGCTCAATACCTCTCTCTCTCTCTCTCTCTCTCTCCGGCGGAGTTCACAGGGGCCACACTCCTCGACAAAGCCGTTGGCCAGGCTGGCGCGCCGGTGCGGGCAGGCCCGGTCCACCAGACCAGAATGGCCCGAGAGATCCTTGAACAACCTGGTGGGCGAGGCCCGAGGTGGGGGTCGTCACGAG
>CAVOOC010000044.1:0-662307 GCA_963697445.1 uncultured Actinomycetes bacterium | reverse complement strand
CGGATATCGGGATAATTGCATCAACGCGACGAGGATACAGTAGTAGCCTCCGTTCTGCTCCGCATTTCACTCACAATATTGACATCAGAAAAAAGGCTCACGAACGTCATTTTCAAGTGGATCTAGGACTCTGTGACACCGCAAAGCAAAACATCGCAATATCGCTCTGTACTTCGCCCCGCTGCTAGCTATCTAATTGACGCTTTGAGGCTAGCGCTTGTTGGCGCCCTGCGGCTCGTATCGCTTCCCATTCGTCGCACCGTTCCGCGCAGGACTCCCCCCCAAGAGCGGCGGCAACGTCTTGGAGCACTGTCGCGCGCTGTAGCAGGCAACAGCCATGCACGGCCTTCGCGAGGCGTTGTGCTAGGCGTCCCGGGTGAACCTCACACCCTTATGTCCTCATCTCACGCTGACTGTTCCCTCTCGAAAAAAAAGAAATTCCTGATTCCTGATTCTTCCCCCTTCCATCCTCCTTCGACTCCCGTCTCCTGCCACGAGTCCACACGCGTTGTCAATATCTCCCACCGAGCTGCTCTCTCTCCAGCACCGTTTCGAGCCCGCCGGACTTCTTTCCATCCTATATACTTCGACACTCGTCCGCGCCCTCTAGGCAGCAGCAAGCCTTACCTTCCGCCCAACCCCCGCCGTACCGGTCTCTGCTCTCCTCACCTCTCTTCACTCTTTCTAAGCCTCAGTGTCCTCGTCCTCGTTCTTATTCTCCTCATCACCGTCTGCCGCGCAAACACCTCGACGGCGAACATATTGAGCCCTCAAGACTCGGACGACTGCTTCGAGTCGCCGCTCGGCGAGAGCTAGACGCGCTAGAACAAGTCTTGTATGCTCCCCTTTCTTGCCGCTGACGTCTCCCCAGATCTTGTCTCGTGTCGTCGGTCAATCGAAAACAAGCTCGGTGAAGCTGGCTGGCCCGGTAGTGGTCTTGCGCGTGGTGCCCGGGCAGCACCACGCCCTGCGCCGCTAGCTCGGCGCGGTTGCCCCACATGACCTGCTGCAGGAAGGTGGTGCCCGTCTTCGGCTCGCCGATATGCAGGACCACCTTGGGCCGCGCCACGGGGAACGCCTCGCGAGTCATGCGAGCCAGGGTAGACCAGCCACCGGGAATGGCGCGGCCCGCGGACGGCAAGTCCGGGGCAATGAGCGTTCTAAGCTGTGGGGGACAGCGCTCATCCAATAGTCTCTGTGTGGTTCTGGCCGCCGGTTTCCGGCCTGTCGCCGTGCGCATCTCTCCGAGGGAAGGCAGGTTCTGCATATGCACGAGCCGTTCAGCCTCCTGGTGGCGGTGTACGACGGCGACCGGCCCGACTATCTCCGGCGGGCGTTCCGCAGCGCGGTCGATGAGCAGACGGTGCGCCCGGACCAGGTGGTGATCGTCCGGGACGGGCCGGTCCGGGCCGAGCTCGCCGGGTGCCTGGAGGAACTGCGGGCGGCCAGCCCGGTGCCGGTGACGCTCGTCCCGCTGCCGCGCAACGGGGGCCTCGGGCCTGCGCTCGACCGCGGGATGGCCGCGAGCTGGTTCGACGTGATCGCCCGCATGGATGCCGACGACGTGGCGGTGCCGCACCGCTTCGAGGTGCAGCTGCCGCTCATCCAGGACGCCGACATCGTCGGATCGGGCCTGCTCGAGTTCGTGGGTGACACCGATCACGTGGTCGGGCAGCGGGTTCCGCCCACCGGCTCGGAGCAGATCCGGCGGTACGCGCGGATGCATGACCCGTTCAATCACCCCACCGTTGTCTACCGGCGCAGCGCCGTTCTCGCGGCGGGCGGCTACGGGGACATTCCGCTCATGGAGGATTACTCCCTCTTCGCCCGGATGCTGGACAATGGCGCGCGGGCCGTCAACGTGCCGGAGCCGCTTGTCTTCTACCGGGTCGGCGCAACCTCCTTCAAGAGGCGCGGCGGCACCGGGCTGCTGCGCTCCGAGCTCCGGTTGCAGCGGCAATTCCTGCAGAGCGGGTTTACCTCGCCCGCGCAGTACGCGCGCAACGTCATTGTCCGGGGGGGCTACCGGCTGATCCCCTGGTGGTGCCGCCGCGCCATGTACCGTCCGATCGTCGCGCGCTACACCGAGCGGCACCGGCAGGAACCAGTGAGCTCGTGACCGCCGATCTCGTCGTCGTGGGTTCCGGCTTCTTCGGGCTGACCGTCGCCGAGCGGTGCGCGGCCGATCTCGGCCTGCGGGTGCTGATCGTCGAGCGCCGCCACCACATCGGCGGGAACGCCTACAGCGAGCCGGAGCCGCAGACCGGGATAGAGATACACCGCTACGGCGCGCACCTGTTCCACACGTCGAACGGCCGCGTCTGGGAGTACGCCAACCGGTTCACCTCCTTCACCGGCTATCAGCACCGGGTGTTCTCGGTCTACAAGGGCCGGGTGTACCCGCTGCCGATCAACCTGGCGACCATCTGCGAGTTCTTCGGCGCGGCGATGTCGCCGGACGAGGCCAGGGCGCTGGTCGCCGAGCAGTCCGCCGAGGTGGTGCCCGGCTCCGCCGCCAACCTCGAAGAGCAGGCCGTGTCGCTGATCGGGCGGCCGCTGTACGAGGCGTTCATCCGCGGCTACACCGCCAAGCAGTGGCAGACCGATCCGGTGGACCTGCCCGCGGAGATCATCACCCGGCTGCCGGTGCGGTACACGTTCGACAACCGGTACTTCAGCGACACCTTCGAGGGCCTGCCGGCCGACGGCTACACCGCCTGGCTCGAGCGCATGGCTGACCACCCGAACATTGAGGTGCGGCTGCAGACGGAATTCGCCGACATGCGGTCTGACCTGCAGGGCAACGTGCCGGTTGTGTACACGGGCCCGCTCGACGCGTACTTTGATTACGCCGCCGGCGACCTGGGCTGGCGCACCCTCGACTTCGAGGTGGAGGTCCTCCCCACCGGGGATTTCCAGGGAACACCCGTGATGAACTACGCGGACGAGGACGTCCCGTTCACCCGTATCCATGAGTTCCGGCACTTTCATCCCGAGCGTGCCTGGTACCCGAAGGACAAGACAGTGATCATGCGAGAGTACTCGCGCTTCGCCGACCGTGGCGATGAGCCGTACTACCCGATCAACAAGGCGGAGGACCGGGCCCGGCTGCTCACCTACCGGGAGATGGCGGACCGCGAGCGCGGCGTGCTGTTCGGCGGCCGCCTGGGCACCTACAAGTACCTCGACATGCACATGGCGATCGGGTCCGCGCTGAGCATGTACGACAACCGCCTGCGCCCCTTCTTTGCCGAGGGCGTGCCGTTCACCAGCCGAGGTGCCCGGACGTGACCAGCGAAGCGGCCGAGCCCCGCGCCCTGCGCGTCCTGCAGCGGGTGGTGTTCCCCGGCGAGGACCCCGACGTGGTTCCGTTGTATGTCGAGACCAATCCCGAACGCGGGGCTGCCGAGCTCGCTGCGGAACTGCTGGCCGAGTCGCTCGGCGAGACGCCGAAGGCTCCCGTGGCAGCCCCGGCCGGCAACGCGGCTTCCGGCGAGACGCAGTCGAGCATCCGGTTCGGCGCCGACCTGCTGGCCTTCCCCGGCGAGGAAATCCTGCCGCGGCGCAGCGCGGTGATCACCGAGGGTCGGCGCGTCTCGTTCGCGACGTACTTCAACGCGTTCCCCGCGAGCTACTGGCGCCGGTGGACGACGGTGGAATCGGTGACGCTGCGGATCCGCGTGGCGGGTGAATCCACGATCGTTGTCTACCGCTCCGCGGCCAAGGGGCACAGCTACCCGGTCGAGACAATCCGGGTCGAAACCGACCAGCCGGAGACTGTCGAGCGGACGCTGTCGCTCGCGCCGTTCATCGATGGCGGCTGGTACTGGTTCGACATCATCGCCGGCCCGCGCGGCGCGACTTTGATCGAGGCGGAGTGGGCCGCGCTGACCGAGCACGCGCCGGAGGGCCGGGTCAGCATAGGCATCACCACGGTCAACCGGGCCGATTTCATCGTCGAGAATGTGCGCACGCTCGGCGGAGCGCCGGAAGTACTGGATCTTCTCGACGCGATCTACATCGTCGATCAGGGCACCAGCCGGGTCATGGATCATCCGGAATTCGCCGACGCGGCCAAGAAGATCGGCGACCGGCTGCAGGTTGTCGAGCAGAAGAACCTCGGCGGCTCGGGCGGATTCGCCCGGTCCATGGCCGAGACGCTGCAGGCCGGCGAAAGTGACTACCTGCTCATCCTCGATGACGACGTCAAGCTGGAGCCGGAGTCCATCCTGCGTGCGGCTACCTTTGCTGATCTCGCGCGGCGGCCAACGATCGTCGGCGGCCACATGTTCAGCATGTTCGACCGGACGGTGCTGCACGCGTTCGCCGAGGCCATCGCACCCGGAAAGTGGTGGTGGGAAACGGCGCCGAACACGAAAGCCCGGCACGACTTCGGCCGCCGGAACCTGCGCAACACTCCCTGGCTGCACCGCCGCGCCGACGCCGACTACAACGGCTGGTGGATGTGCCTGATCCCGCGGCGGATCATCGACGAGATAGGCCTCGCGCTGCCGGTCTTCATCAAGTGGGACGACGCGGAGTACGCGGTGCGTGCCCGCGAGCACGGTTATCCCACGGTGTCGATGCCGGGTGTAGCCCTCTGGCACATCACCTGGCAGGACAAGACCGATGCCCTGGACTGGCAGGCGTATTACCACCTGCGCAACCGCATCATCACGGCGCTGCTTCACTCGCCGCACGAACGTGGCGGCCGCCTCCTCGCCGAGTGCGCGGAACGGCAGCTGCAGAGCCTGCTGTCGATGCAGTACTCGACGGCCGCACTGCGGATCCTGGCTATCGAAGACGTGCTGTCCGGGCCGGCCCACCTGCACCGGGACCTTGCGACCAGGCTGTCGGAGCTCCGGGAGTATCGCCGGCAGTTCAGCGACGCGCAGGCCGCGTCGGACCTCGAGAGCTTTCCTCCGCCCCGGCGGAAGGCCCCGGACAACCTGAAGACGTCCACCACCCCGACGAACAAGTTCAACCTGCTGACGAAGGCCGCGGCCGGGACGGCACATCAGCTCAGGGCACCGCGCAAGGGGGCCCGCCAGCGACCGCAGATGGCCCTGCCCTACCAGGATGCGTCCTGGTGGATCCTGTCCAAACTGGACAGTGCCCTGGTCTCGGCGGCTGACGGCGCCAGCGCCGCGTGGTACCAGCGTGACAGGAAGCTGTTCCGCTCGCTCGGCAGGCGCAGCGTGCTCTTGCACGCCAGGCTGGCACGGGAATGGCCGCGGCTGGCCGCGGAGTACCGCGCCGCATCCGCAGAGTTCACCTCGCCCGAGAAGTGGCGGGAGACCTTCGGCGCGTCGCCCATCGACCCGCCCGGCAGGCCGTGAGCTCAGCACCGACCGGACACCGCGGGATGACGCCATCAGACCGTGAACCTGATGGCGAGCCGGCGCTCCCGGATGCCAGCGCGTCCGGGTCCCCCGCCGTCGGCACCGGCGTAACCCCTGCCGCCGGCGTTGCCGCGAAGGCCGGCACCGGACGCTGGACGGCCACCCCGGCCCGGTACGTGCCGGTCATCGCGGCGGCCGCGGCGATGGCGGTCGCCGGCGCATGGGGCCTGGCCCGCGACTCGGCCATGGGCAACGACGAGGTCGTGAGCCGGTGGGCCGCGCTGCTGAGCCTGCGCCAGCTCGCGCACCTGCTCCGCCACGTCGATGCCGTGCACGGCCTGTATTACCTGCTGCTGCACGGCTGGATGGCGGTGGGCACCAGCCCGGCGGTCATGCGCATCCCGTCCGTGATCGCCATGGCGGCCGCCGCGGCCATGCTGGTGATCATCGGCCGGCGGCTGACCGGATCGGGCTGGGCGGGGCTGTTCGCCGGCCTGATCATGGCGCTGACGCCGAGCATCAGCTACTACGCGCAGACGGCGCGTTCGTACGCGCTGGTGCTGGCCTGCGTCCTCGGCGAGACGCTGGCGCTGCTGGCTGCGCTGACGGCCGAGCACGACGGCGGGACGCGCAGCCGGGTCACCCGCCGGTGGCTGGCCTATGCCGCGCTGGTGACGGTGGGCGGCTACCTGAACGAGATGTCGCTGCTCGTGCTCGCCGCGCACGCGATCACGGTCCTGCTCGCCCGGTACGGACGGCGTGCCGTGGCGCACTGGGCTGTCGCCGCGGCCGGCGGGGCGGTTCTGGTCACGCCGCTGGTGGCGCTCAGCACCCGGCAGCACGCCGCCCTCGGGGTGATCGCGCGCCCGGGCCTGCGGGACGTCTGGATCCTGTACCACGACTACTTCGGCGCGACCATCGTGGCGCCGCTGCTCCTCGCCGGGTGCGCGGCCCTGGCGCTGCTGCCGCCGCGCGGCTTGTGGCGGCGGCCGGGCGGAACCAGCACGGAGGCAAGCGCCGGGCCGGGATCGCCCTGGTGGAGCGGCGGCGGCATCTCGCTGCCCTCGGTCGCGGCACCGCTGCTCGTGATCCCGGCCGCGCTCCTCATGCTTGAGTCACTCGTCGGGCCGCCGCTATACATCGATCGTTACGTGCTCTACGGCGAGGCTGGAGCGGCGCTGCTGGCCGGCGCTGGGCTGCTGCGCATCGGGCAGTGGCTGGGTGACCGGATCCGCCTGCGGGCGCTCATCTGGGTGCCGGGTGCGGCCGTGTGCATATGCGCGCTGCTGCTGCAGCTCGGGCCCCAGCACCGCGTCCGCACCCCGGGCAGCCGGCTGTACAACTTCGGCGGCCCGGCGCAGTATGTGGGCGCGCACGCGCGGCAGGGCGACGGGATCCTCTTCTTCAGCTCGTTCTTCCGCAAGGCCAGGCTGGGCTACCCGGGTGACTTCACGAAGACGACCGACTTCGCGCTGGCCGTGCCGCCGGTGGTCGCGGCGCCGTTCAAGGGCATCGACAAGCCCGTCGCCGTCGTGCGGCCGCTCATGCTGACCTACCAGCGCATCTGGGTCATCGGCAGCCGGCCGTCAGCGAGCCTGCCCGCGGGACCGGTGCGAGACGAGAGCGCGGTGCTGCTGCGCGACTTCTCCCGGGTGACCGTGCGCGGCTACCGCGGCATGTGGGTCACGCTCTGGGTCCTGCACTGAGCCTCGGATTTGCTGGACCCTTACCCGAACGGCTGCTAGCAGGACCAGCCCGACCACGTGGATGAAGTCGGCGCTACTGCCGCATTCGCGCGGATCACCCCGATGACCGCGGGGCCTGCTCCCGGGTTGACGTCATAATTCGTGGGCCCGACCAGGCAGGAGTCATTCCAGAAAATGCTTGCCTGGGTTTTCCCGTTATTCTGCTGCTGGAAATTCCAGTAGTAGAAGTCTGCCCGGTCCACCTTCAGGCCGTTGAAGACCTGCCCCGACCAGGTGCCGTCACCCTGAGACTGCGGCATCCCGAATTCTTCGTTGATAAGCGCCTTGCCGTGCGTGGAAGTCCAGCCGTAGATGGTCGGCAGGTAATTCTCGTCATCGAGGTTGTAGACCTTGTAGGCGAAAATACTCGCGTGCGGCACGGTGGCCACCGTCTGCCACCAGTTGGGGTACCCGTACATCGTGTGCGTCAGGCCGCCCGGCGTCAGGGCACGAGAGGAATCGTACTTGTGGTACGCGGCCAGCAGGGTCGCGTAGAAGGCGGCCAGGTTAGTGGCCTGCGCCTGCGTGGTCGGATAGGAGGGCTCGCCGTAGAAGGAGACCCAGGCGATTGACTGCCAGCCGGCGTAGTGCTTGGCCACCGTGTGGATCATCGGCAGCCAGTTCGCGGCGTCCATGACGTTCAGCCCCTGGCTGGTGAGCACGTGGGCCATGAAAGACAGGTCCAGCTCCACGAAGGTTCCCCGCTTCGCGGCCTGGCAGACGAGATGGTCCATGTTGGCCCATACAGTCGGGTCGTTCCACTTCTGGCCGGGCGTCGTATTGTCGAACTGATCAGTCGGCCGCACCAGGTTGGCCCCGAGATACGCCTCATTCGCCAGCGTCTTGTCTATGTAGCGGGTGAACCCCGCTCGGTGCCAGGCGGGGGTGCCGCCGTCATCAGCGGGGTAGAAGGTATACCCGGTGAATTTGACGTGCCGGTTGTTGTACCACAGAGTGCCGTCTGGGTGCACGCCAACATGGGCGCTCGACTTGGTGACGCCGGGGCAGCTCAGCGGGGTCGTCACGCTATTGCTGACTGACCGCTGCGCGCTGGGAGAGGACAGGCCGAGCGTGAAAAGCGCCAGGGCCCCGGCTACCCGCTGGCAAGTCTTCAGTAAATTCATCGATTGCCTTTCCTTGCCGCCCAGGCGGCGGGCACGTACGGGGGCAAGACAGCAGAGAGACCGGGTTGAGTGGCGCAGGTGCTGGTCATCAGACGATAGCGCTGGCACGAGCGGAGGGCACGGGATTCGAACCCACGAGGAAGCGCACGCACCCTGGCGGTTGTCACGACTCCTCGCTTCGTCGCGTCCGGTGGCGCGAGATCGCGCCTAGGCGCATCTTTGCATGTCAGAGGACTAATCACCACCGCCGCTGGCGGCGGGGTCACACTCCGCTACCGGCCGGGGGCGAGGAAGCGCTAGCAGGCAAGCGCGCCCGAAGGCGGCCGGCCTGGCCAGGGTTGATCCTCCCGCAGATGGGCACCACTGCCTAATGGTGATCACGGTGACCAGGATCGGCGGGGACGGGTCAATCCTCGCTCGCACCGTGGATACCGCCAGCAGCCAGGACCCCGGCCGGTGGACCAAGCTGGCCGAGCATGCCGCGATCCACATGCCGCCCCGGTACCTGCCCCAGCCCGGCGAGAACATCTACCGCATCCAGGCCGGGGGACTCGCCGCGGACATTGCCGAGCGGGAACTGCAAGGGCCGCTGCGCGAGCTCGCGATCGCCGTACTCGCCGAAGGCGACAGCTGACGTGGTATGCACCGCTGTCGGGTCACTGTCCGGAGTCGGCTGGATGAGGTCGGCCGTGAGGCGTTCGGAGATTTCGATATCGAACCAGGCGGCGAGTACACCGTGCTGATTGGCGGGCTGGACCAGCCGGGCCTGCGGAGCCTGCAGCTCCGCCTCCAGACGCGTGGCGCGCCGTGACTCCGCCGAAGATGCTGCATACAGGTCCGTCGAAGTCGAGCAGGAGAAGCCGGCTGCGGTCGATGATCCGCTGCAGTGTCCACCTGGCTCAACGCAGGGGTACCGGCCGCCCAAGTCGCCGAGTGGGCAGGCCACAGTGTCGATGTGCTGCTACGCATCTACGCCAAGTGCATCGCGGGCCAGGAGGATGAGGCCAAGCGGCGCATCGTCGAAGCAATGCAGCCGAACGCGAAGGAACCAAGCGATCATGTGCAACCATAGCTGCCGCTGCGGTTCGAGGGCTGTCACCTGGATCTGCTCAACCTCACTGGTGGTCGTAATATTGGCACGTTCCAGCGTTTCGTGCGTCGGCCTGCGCGGTTAGCTGCTGGAGTTGCTGCGAGTGAAGCTTGCGAAGGGCGGGTGCTGAGTGTCTGCGACCGGCAGCCCCACGGCGCGCCGACGCGAACTCGGGTCCAAACTCCGTTCTCTCCGAGTAAGCAAGCAGCTGACGGCCGAGCAGGTTGCGCAGCATCTCGGCTTCAATCGCAGCACGCTGAGCCTCCTTGAGAATGGCCGACGTGGTGTCAACGAAGATACCATTCTTCGGCTGTGTGAACTATACGAAGTCAATGAGGAAGCAGCGCACGCACCTAATCGACCTTGCCGCTGAAGGGAAGCAGCGTGCCTGGTGGCAGACTCGTAGCCTGACGTATTCGGACTACATCGGACTAGAGAAAGAGGCAGCGTCGATCAGTGATTTTGGCTTGGCCCTCGTGCCGGGCTTGCTTCAGACGGCTGAATATGCACGCTCCATCTTGCGTGCGGGGGTGCCGGCGTTGGCGCCGAGGATTGTCGAGAAGCGCGTTCAAGCACGGATTGCCAGGCAGCGGTTGCTGTTCCCCCCGGCACCGCTGGTGTTCGAAACGGTTCTGGACGAGTCAGTGCTGCACCGAGTTGTTGAGGGCCCGAGCGTGATGCTGGCTCAGCTCACACGACTGCTAGAGCTGTCTCAGCTGCCTAATATTACCATCCGGGTTCTTCCGTACGATGCGGGGATCGTGCCAGCAGGTGTCAACAAGTTTGTCATCCTGCGGTCTGTGAAGCCTGATATCCCCGATTTGGTCCATATTGAGGAACTTATTCACGATCGCGACCTGATGGAACCCAGGGAAGTCGAGAGGTACATTGCTACTTTCCTGAAATTGACCGATATGTCCGCAGACGCCGATGCAAGCGAAACCATGATTCGCGCGGAGATGGCGCGATACGAGTCGAGACTCCGGTAGTCTACCCGCAGTCGGCAGTTCTTGGAATAACCGAACTCGGGAAAAGTGGCTGGTATGTGTTCATACGACGCAATACGGACCTCTCAACTCGTTTGGTGCAAGGCCAGCTTCTGTCAGAACGGCGAATGCGTTGAGATAGCGGAGAAAGATGGCACGGTTTTGATGCGACAAACTGGGCCTGGCTCAGAATACCTATCTTTCACTGCTCAGGAGTTCAGCTCTTTCCTCCTGAGGGCTAAGGCCGGAGAGTTCAACTCGGCTACCTAATTACGCCAGGCTAACCATTCATAGCGGTCGGCGTACCGCCGCCCGTCCTCTCACTCCCGAGGGCATCGTCCCGATCGGTGAGGGCGCTGGTTTTGGCGGTCCCTACTATGCCTCGCCGTCTAACGGGCAGTAGCCTTGGCGCTGAAGCTGCCGCTGAGGACCACCTCGTCAGGGCGCAGGAGCGAGGCTCTGCATCTGCCCAGGTGCGTTGCAGCTTCTAAGAACGTAGATGCCAGCCATCATGGCACCCCGGTCCTCCCCATCCAGGCACTTGGATCAGCCCTCGGGCCGTCTGTGTACACAGGGATAGATCAAACCTAGTACGTGAATCGGCCGCCAGGCTGATTCCACATCCACCGCGTGTGGCCCGCCAGGGCCATGAGGATTAATCCGTGACCGGGCACCTGGCGCTTGCCGAGGTCGCATCATGGCCGAACCGAAATTAAGGTTGGCCTCGTTCGTGCCAACTCTTCGGCGACGTGCCGTGCAATTTTCATGAAAGTTGCGCCGCAATTCAGGGCGTCAGGGAAATGTTGTAACGTGACACAATCTATGGCACCCTTTATCCAAGCCCAGAGGTGACTTGACGTTAGGGCTACGGATGATCTCGCCGGAAGGAGAAGCGAACGAAGATAGCTACAGTCTCGAGATCCCCAGCAAAAGGGATACATCCCCAAAGAACATGGCCGGCGCTTACGCCGCCGGCCGTGTAAACCACGAAGCCCAGTCCCTTAGAACGCTGGCCAGTGGTAGGAGTCATGCTACCCGTCCTAAGCATGCGTGCAAAGTCTTGCCTCGGACGCGATAGCTGTGCAACTTCCCTTCTGCGGCCAGCTCTGACTTGCAGCATGAAGGAGGTGGAACATGCTCGTCCCGGTCCAGGAGCTGGAAACAACCCGAATCATCGTTTTGCTCGCCACCATCGCCATGGTGGCTTACTGGCGCACAGTAGTCGCGTGGCTGATAGTCCTCGCATCGACTGCCATCATCGTGACCTTGGGCTTCGGCCTGATCATAATCTGGCAGATCACCCATCACGTGGCAGGCTAACCCGTCGGCCTCCACACAGCCTTGGCCCCGGATGCCGGTTGACAGACTGGCACGTCGGGTGGGTGCTCACTGCCTACGAGGCGGGCCAGTCTGGGCGGTTGCGATCTTCGGCACGTATTCGGCACAGCCAGCCGCATCAGACAGCACTTCGCCGCATACAACTGCACAAGACGGGAGCGGCTAAGATCAAGCGGTGGCCAAGCATAACCGCTGGCCACCGCCACATTTTCGCTGGTGTGAGCGGAGGGCGTGGGATTCGAACCCACGAGGAAGCTCACGCCCCCTAGCGGTTTTCAAGACCGCCGCCATCGGCCACTAGGCGAGCCCTCCTACATGCGAGACAGCGGGAACGACAGCCGTAAGAGGTCCGCCTGGTCGCCCGCTGGTCCGCAGTCATGAGCGCCGGACACTGCCAGCAGCTCAACCCCTAGCCTCTCATACCTCGCCCTCCCCCTGAGCTGCTGTTCGATGGCTCTGCCGCAAGCAGGGCTCAGGGGAGCTTGATCCCGTCACTACCGGTAATGTGCTGCGCAGCGCACATCCTGCACCGCCCAGCTACCCGCAACGGGGAAGGATGAGGGAAAATGCGCAATCTAGGCGATCTGGCAAGACGCGCGAAGGAACTTCTCGCGGCGCAGCAGGCGCAGCGCCAGCGTAATCAGGGGGGCTTCGGCGGTTTCGGCGGGCGGCGTGACGACTCCGGTGACAACAACGACTCCGGCGACGGCAATAACGACTCCGCTGACGACAGTTACGGCGGCGACGGCGGAGATGACAGCGGCGGGGACGACGAGTAGTCAGTCACCGCGCGGCCGTCCGCAGCGCGGCCGCACCGCCCTCACCTTCGCGCGCTCGCAGTGACGCCACGGACTAGTCCCGCCACCAGTGTCTCTGGCCAGCGTGCTCGTGGCAGAAGACCCCCAAGGGTGGTCCCAACCTCCTGGCAGGCGACAACAAGCTACGTTGGGCCCGGACGCTCTGTCGCGCGGGCCTGGCCGCAGGCCTTCCTCCGGGCGCAGGCGCTTCGCTGACCCGATGATGCCCTTCTGTCCGGTTTCTCCCCGGCCCCGAACGGCAGGCCGTGATCGTTTCCCATGATCGAAGTGAAGCTGCATACCACCTGCGGGCTGTTGCTGAATCTGCGCGCCGACCCGTCAGGATGGACGCAGCGGCGCCGAATCAAGATCATCCGCGCACTTTGCACGCGCTACGACCAAAACCCGCCCGGTTTGTCCCGATATCGTGGTCGTAACGTGTGAAAAGTCGCTGACGATCATCAAACCCAGCGCTCCCTCGGCCGTCCGGGGGACGGCCACGAGCCAATCTCACCGATTCAGCAACAGCCCGCCTGAGGTATGCAATCTTCCGTCGATCATGGGAGTTGATCTTCGCAACGCGGCTTCGGGCAGGCAGGAACCCGCCGTCGCCTGGCGCGAGGACGGATAAAGCGCGCACAAGGGTCCATACCGGGCCGTCAGGAGCGGCGAGTGCCGGGTTCAGGCCCTGCCGTGCCCCTTGGCTGCGCCGTGCCGCGCGGAGGCATAAACAGACCAGGGCGAAAGTTGCTTGGCACGGCTCCGCTCCAGATCGCGCTGCTCAGCGGTGGCGGCCCACGGCGCCCTTACCGGGGGCGCCCTTAGCGGCGGCGCCTCTGCCGGCGGCGCGGCGATCCCGGCTTTGTCCTAAAACCGGCTGGCGGGCCGTCCGGCGTGGCCAGGCGAATCCGTCACCCACCGTCGCGGCGAGCACGAGGTAGGCATTCACGGTCGCGGGGCTCATCAGCTCCAGGTCAACCTCCGCGCCCTCCTCGAGGTGCGCGTCGTACGGGATCCTCGCGACGGCCCGGCACCGGGTGGCGAAGTGGTGCTCAAGACGGTCAAGATCGACCGAACTCTTGCTGCGCGGCCTGATCATGGACAGCACGACGACAGCGTTGCGGACCAGGTCGCTGTACTCGTGCGCGTCGAGCCAGTCGAGGGTCGCGCTCGCGCTCCGGGCACCGTCCACCGACGGCGAGCTGACCAGCACGATCTGGTCCGCCATCCGCAGCACCCCGGCCATGGCCGAATGCAGCAGGCCGGTGCCGCAGTCAGTCAGCGAGATGGAGTAGTAGTGCTCCAGGACACGCGCGGCGTCGTAGTAGTCCTCCTCGCAGAATGCCACCGACACAGCCGGGTCACGATCGGAGGCGAGCACCTCGAGACGGCTGGGCGCCTGCGAGGTGAAGGCGCGCACGTCCGCGTACCGCTGGATCTGGTCGCGCTCGTTGAGCAGGTCACGCACGGTCGCCGCGGTCTCGAGCCGGACCTTGTCCGATAGCGTGCCCCGGTCCGGGTTCGCGTCCAGGGCGATGATCCGGTCGCCGCGCAGGGAAGCGAGCATCGCGCCCAGGCTGACGGTCGTGGTGGTCTTGCCCACCCCGCCCTTCAGGCTCATCACCGCTACCCGGTGATGCCCGCCGGCGACGGGGGTCCGGACGCGGGCTATCAGGTCGCGGCGGCGGACGGCCTCGGCGGACTCACGCGGATGGATCAGGCCACCGGAGCCCTTGAAGAGCAGCCGCCGCCAGCCGCCGCCCGGCGCATGCCGCTTGCCGTGCAGGAGTGCCTCGGCGGTGAGGTCATCGGCGGTCTCGGCGGGCTGCTGCTGGTCACCCGCGTGCCCGGGCAGCGGCGCGAGCGGGCTGGCCCCGGCGGCCTGGTCGCCCGCGTGCCCAGGCGGCGGCGCGAGCGTGCTGGCTCCGGCGGCCTGGGGGGTCGCAGCAGGCGGGGAGCCCGGCCGCGGGTACGCCGCTTCGCCGCCGTACGGCCGCGTCGCGGAGTCGGCCGCGCCGCGGCCCCGCCCCTGGTCGGCGTAGCGGGCCTGGGCGTCGTAGGGGACCCGGCCCGCTTGCGGCGGGCCTGACGGAGCCGACGCCTCGTAGGACGGCTGCCAGCGGTAGGCGTCCTGCGGCGGGTAGGGCGCGGCGTTTCCCTGGCCCTGACCGCGGGCCGGTGCCGGAGCCTGCGCCTGGCCTGCGGCGGAGCCCGGAGCAGCGGCGGAGCCCGAAGCACCAGTGCGGGCCTGGCCGGCGGCGTGGGCCGGACCACCACCCTGACCGTGAGCATCGGCGCGATCCTGGTCGCCAGCCTGCGCCTGGTCGCCAGCCTGCGCCAGGCCGCCAGCCTGCGCCAGGCCGCCAGCCTGCGCCTGACCGCCGGCCTGCGCCTGACCGCCTGCCAGCTGACCGGCATCCAACGCCTGGCCGGCATCCAACGCCTGGCCGGCGTCCTCCGCCTGGCCGCCAGCCTGGGCCTGGCCGTAAGACTGGCCCTGACCGTACGACGCCCCGCCCGGGTAGGCCTGCCCGGCGTAAGGCTGCCCCTGGGGGTATGCCTGCTGCTGGGGGTAGGACTGGCCCTCGGCGTAGGACCGCTCCTGACCGTAGACCGGGCCCTGCCCGTACCTCGCGTCGTCGCCGTAGCGCTGGTCCTCGCCGTACATTCCCGGCGAGCCGTACCCGCCGTACTCTGGCGGCGGGTAAGCCTGGGCGTACCCTTCCGGGGCATACCCCTGCTCCGGCTCGAACCCCTGGTCTGCGCCGTACCCGCGGCCTGCGGCATACCCCTGGTCCGCGGCATACCCCTGGTCCGCGGCATAACCCTGCGGCTGGCTGTACTCTCCGTAGTCCTGCTCCTGGCCAGGGGCCGGGTAAGGGTCGTACTCGCCGTACGGGGCGTAGGGGGCGTAGGGCGATTCCTGGGCGCCGGGCTCTGCAGACTCGCGCGGCATCCAGACCGATCCCGCACCTTCGGCGCCGAGGTCGGCCGGCTCGTCCCCGGCCGGGCCGCCGGGGTAGGGCAGCGGATCGCGCTGCAGGTAACCGGCGGCGAAGCCAGCCGGGCGGTGCGCAAGCCCGGGGGGCAGCCGGGGGTCTGCCTCGCCGGCGTGCGCGCCGTTGTCGGGCTGCCCGGCGGGCGCATCCTCTCCCCGGCCGGCGGGGGCGGCTGCGGCAGAACCGTCGCCGCCGGCCGCGTGACCGTCCTCGCCGGCGGCCCCGGAACGGGCGTCACCGCCGGGTGCCTGCTGATTCACGCCGCGCGCCCCGGCGGGATCGCCGGCTGCGGACGCCGGTCCTTCGCCCGTGGAGACTGCACCCTCCGCCTTGGCCGGGTTGTCACCGGCGCCATCTTCCGCCCCGGCCAGCTTGTCCTTGTCCTGGTTAGCCACTGGTCATTCCTCCCCAGGTCCCAGTGGTATGCAATGGCGTCCTCATAGGCCGGGATCCCGCAGTCCAAGCCGAAGCCTAAGTTACCCGAACCTCAAAGCGATACCCTCAGCGACCAGTCAAACACCCGGCCGCGGCGGCTGGCAGCGGCGGGTAAGGGGCCCCCACGGGCCGCTGCGGGGCACTCATAGACTCGGGACAGGTGCATGTTGTCTTCGGCCGAACGGCTCCGACGGCACAGCTGCGGGGGACGCCGGACCCTCGAGGCGAGCGCGCGCGGCGGGCGGAGGTCCGCCCGGCTCGCAGGGCAGCACCCCGGAACGCGGCCGGCACCTCCGACCGCCAGACTAGGAGGATGAGCGACGGGATGAACTCCGAGCCACAGCAGCAGCGGCCCCAGGTAGTCGTGGTCGGCCCCGACGGGAGGGCCGTCGACACCACCAGCAGTGCCGAAGGCGCAGGTGACCGCGAGCGGCCGGTCACCGAGATGGTGGAGCAGCCCGCCAAGGTGATGCGGATCGGAAGCATGATCCGCCAGCTGCTCGAGGAGGTCAGGGCCGCGCCGCTGGACGAGAAGAGCCGCCAGCGGCTCAAGGAGATTCACGAGAGCTCCATCAAGGAGCTGGAGGACGGTCTCGCGCCCGAGCTCGTCGCCGAGCTCGAGCGGCTCTCGCTCCCGTTCGCCAACGGCGACACGCCGAGCGAGGCCGAGCTGCGGGTAGCGCAGGCGCAGCTGGTGGGCTGGCTGGAGGGGCTGTTCCACGGCATTCAGACCACGCTGTTCGCCCAGCAGATGGCGGCCCGCCAGCAGCTGGAGCAGATGCGCGGCAGGGCCCTGCCGCCCGGGATCATGCCGCCGGGGGTCATGTCGCCCGACGAGCCGCAGCAGGCCCCCAGGACGTCCGGGCCGTACCTCTAAAGGGTCCAACCAGGAGCCGGGGGGCGCACTGACCGGCCGCCACGTGCTGCCGGAACGGGCCACCGCGCGCGGTCAGCCGTGGCCGGCGGTCCCGCGGTCAGCCGTGGCCGGCGGTCCCTTACACCCGGCCGTAACGCAGCCGGGCCAGCCAGGCCGCGGCGTCGGCGAACTCCGGGTCGGAGGTCCCGGCGCGGACCTGGGTCTTCCCGCCGTCGCTCCTGGGGTAGCTGCCGACGAACCTGACTTCCGCGCAGACCCGGCGCAGGCCCATCAGCGCCTCGCCGACCCGCGCGTCGTCCACGTGTCCCTCGCAGTCGATGCAGAAGTAGTACTTGCCAAGCGCGTCCCCGGTGGGCCGGGACTCGATCCGGGTCAGGTTGATCCCGCGCACCGCGAACTCGGTGAGGATCTCCATAAGGGCGCCGGGGTGGTCCTCGGCGAGGAACGCGACCAGCGACGTCCGGTCGGCGCCGGAGCGGGCCGGCAGCGGTCCCGGCTTGCCGACCACCACGAACCGGGTGACGGCGCCCGCCGTGTCGTGCACGTCGTCCGCCAGGACCGACAGCCCGTAGTCTGCCGCGGCGAACGCCCCGGCCAGCGCGGCATCCAGCTCCCCGGCCGCTACCTGGCGGGCAGCCAGGGCGTTGGACGCCGTGGGCAGCCATTCGGCTTCGGGCAGGTTGGCGGCCAGCCAGTGCCGGCACTGGGCCTGAGCCTGCGGGTGACCGCCCACGGTGGCGATCCCGTCGAGCCGGGTGCCGTCCCTGACCAGCAGGGCGAACCTGATCGGCAGCAGCACTTCGGCGGTGATGAACAGCTCATCGCCGGTCGCCAGCTCGTCCAGCGTCGCCGTGACGGCGCCGTCGACCGAGCTCTCGATCGGCACGACGGCGCGGTCCGCCGTCCCGAGCCGGACGGCCTCGAGCGTCGTCTCGATGGTGGGGCAGGGCACAAGTTCCGCGTTCTCGCCGTCTGCCACGGCGCGCAGTGCGGCCTCGCTGAACGTGCCGGCTGGTCCCAGGTAGGCGTACCTCTCCTGCATCAGCTCATGATGCCAGGCTGGCGCTGGCCCCGTGCCGGCCAGTACGTGCTGCCGACGCCGGCGGGCGCTGGCCCAGCCGCGCCGACCGCACGGCCTGCTCCTCTTCCGGCGACAGTTCCTGTGCGCCGTGCCCGGCGACGATGATCTTTGCGTACGTCCTGGTCTCCGAGCGCCCGTTGATCGAGGTCATCACGACGCCGTCGCCGAGGGCGTTGAGCAGCGCCACGGAGAAGGACAGCTGCCCCGACATTTCCTCGAGGGCGTCATAACGGACGATCGCCAGGTCACGAACCGCACGGGGGTCCACGCCCGCGGACCCGACGCTGCCCCGGGTCAGGGCCGCGCACTCGTCGACGGCCCTGGACGCTTGCTTTCGCGCCGCCAGGGCCACCCCGATGCCGGCCACCGCCAAGACAACGCCCACCAAGGCCAATGCAGCTGATGTCACAGTGTGCACTATAGCGGTTACACAGAGCTTTGGGCCGGGACTGCCCTTCTCGGGAGGCCGGCCGGGCGCCCCTCCGAGGCGCCCGGCTCAGAGCCGGCGGGCCAGCGCCCTGCCCACGTCGGCGAACTGCCGGGCACGGTGCAGCTGGGACCGCCAGTCCGAGCCGGTGGCGCGGTGGGCCAGCGGGACCTCGACCTCGGTGACCCGCATTCCCTTGCGGAGCAAGTCGATGGTGAGCGCCGTCTCCGCGCCGAACCCGCTGGCGATCGGCCGCGCGGCATCGAAGGCCGCACGAGTCAGGCAGCGCTGGCCGTTCAGCGGCTGCGCCGGCCGCCAGCCGGTCGCGTGCCTGATGCCGGCGCCGGACAGGCTGACCACGAAGCCGTGCCCGCCCAGCTTGACGGTGCTGCTGAAGACGGCGACGGTCATGTCCGCCTCGCCGCGCCGCACCGGCTCGGCCAGCGGGCCGGCCTGCCGCGCGGTATCGCCAAGATCGGCGTCGAGGAAGAGCAGGTGCCGGGGAACCGCGCGGCCTTCCTGGTCATCCAGCAGCCGCACCGCCTCGGCGCCGGTCTCCATCGCGGCGCCCTTGCCGCGCGGCTTCGGGTGGCTGATCACGGCAGCGCCTGCCCGCTCGGCAAGAATTCTCGTCTCATCGCGCGAGCCGTCGTTGACGACGAGGATCAGATCCACGCCGGGCAGCGCGGCGGCCGCCCGCACGGTCGCGCCGATCCGGTCGGACTCGTCCCGGGCCGGCATGATGACGGCAACGTCGCCGCTTCCAGACATGGACGAGGCCGGCCGCGCGGGTTACTGGCCGACTACCGCTGCCGGGTCGTCGAGGACGGTGAACACGGACTCCAGCCCGGTCACCTGCAGGATCTTCCGCACGGCCGGCCGCGGGCCAGCCAGCACCAGGTCCCCGCCCCGCTCGCGTGCCCGCCGCAGCGCGGCCAGCAGCACGTTCATGCCGGTGGAATCGCAGAAATCGACTCCGGCCATGTCGACGACTACCCGAGCGGGACCCTCGCCCATGACGGCGGCCGCGAGCTCGCTGTGCAGCCGCGGCGCCGTGTACAAATCTATTTCGCCCGATACGGCCACGACAGTGTGATCACCCTGCGAGCGGCTCGAGACCTTAAGCTCCACCTGCGGTACCCTACCGGCCCGCGGGGCGGGCGACCAGTCCGTCACTCAGAGTACTCGCGGATTTGGCTTCCGATACGCTCCGTTGTGCGTCAAGCTGGGTGTGCGCACTAATTCAGCGCTGAGCGGAGCACTGCAGATGAACGCCACGGGTGACAGCGAAGACAATCCGGAGCTGCCGACACCGGGCACCCCGTTGTCCGCGCCGGTGGCTGCCGGCCTGCTGCAGACGCGTGAGCCGAGCCTTTACTTCCGCGAGCCTGACGACTCGCCGCGGCCGTACGGCGGCCCGGCCCGGCCTCCGGTACCGGCCCAGCCCGCGGGGCTTCCCCGCCGGCCCGCCGCGCATGCCCCCGCCGCCGCCATGCCGCCCGGCGAAGAGCCCCCTGCGCCAGAGCCTTCCGCGGGAGGGCCTTCCGCGGGAGGGCCTTCCGCGGGAGGGCCTTCCGCGGGAGGGCCTTCCGCGGGAGGGCCGCTGCCGCACCTGGCCGCCGCTGAGCCCCGCGCGGCTGAGCCGCCCGCGCCGCCGGCCCGGGTTGCCCGGCGCGGCGAGCATGACCCGGCCCCGCAGTCCCCGGCCCGCGCCGCATCCGTCATGGCCGACTGGTCAGCGGACGACCCGCCCGAGGATCCGAACCGCGTCTTGATCCGCAAGCACCTGGACGCGGTGCGGATCAGCGCAGCCAGCGCCTCCTCGTGGCTGGAGACGAGCGTGCACTACGCCCGGCTGCTCAACCGCGACGGCGTGGTACCGGTGAACGCCAGGTTCACCCGTGAGGACATCGAGTTCCTCGGCCGCGCCCGGGAGCAGGTGCTCGGTTTCGCCGAGCTCGGCCTGCGGCTGGTCGAGCTGCACGCGCCGCTGGATGCGGGCGGCATCTCCACCGACCCGTCCAGCCCGATTCTGCGCTGCCGGAGCTGCATGTGGCGCTGGCCCTGCCCGACCTTCCGCATGCTTGCCGATGCCATGAGCCACCTTCCCGGCCCGGGCTCGCTGCCCGCCCGCTGACACGGCCGCGATTCGCCGGCGCGACCACCGGGAAATGGCCGTACTCTGGGTGCATGGGACGAGTGATCCTGTTTCTCATCGGCGCGTTTATCGCAGTCATGGTGGTGCTCTGGGCGGTGCACGCGCTGCTGGCCCTCTTCATGATCGCGGCGATCGTCGTGATCGGCCTGGCAGTGGTCAGGCTGGCCTTCTGGTCCGGCCGCAAGTCGCGCCGCTGACGCTGACCAGCTCCTAGCCCTGGTCAGCTGTTCGACTCAACTGTTCGACTCAGCTGTTCGACTCAGCTGTTCGACTCAGCTGTTCGACAGGGCACGGCTGGAGCGCGGCCGCCGCCTGGCACCGTTCTGCCCGGCCGGAAGCACTGCCCAGACCGTGCTGCCCAGGCCGTCATTGCGGACTCCCCAGTCGCGCGACAGATGATCCACGATGCTCAGGCCCCGGCCGCCGAGCGAGGACGGCGAAGGCCGGGCGCTGCGCGGACGGGTCGGCCCGCCGCCATCGCTGACCGCGAGTTCCAGTGTGCCGCCGTTCAGCGTCCAGGTCACCCGTACCTGCGCCCCCGGCAGCGGACGGGCGTGCCGGACCGCATTGCTCATCAGCTCGCTGAGCACGAGAGCGGCGTCACATACGTCGGGCTCGGGCACGCCGTGCGCGCGCAGGTCCGTGGCGAGCGTGCGGCGAGCCTGGCCGACGCTGGCCGGTGCGTGCGGGAGCAGTACCACGCTCGACGCACTCACCTCCCTGGCGCACCCGCCCCCAGCGAAGATCTACTCCCATCCGGTACGAGCGGAAATGCCCCGTGGAGCGGGTCAGGAAACCGCCGCGATCTCGTGAATGACAACTATTCACTGATGCGTCACCGGGACCTCATGGCACATACAGGCTGCGGCTGCCAGCCCGGCGCGTCCGGCGCCGGTGAGGGAGGCGGTACGTTCTGCTGGTGACCGTTGGCCCGTGCAACTCTCCCGGCTGGCGCCAGCTCCTGGTCAGCGGCGAGCTTTCCGGCAGCGGCCGAGTCAAGCCCGTCCGGCCCATAGGCTCTCCAGCATGAGTGGTTCGCGGCCGGGCGGCGGCCGGATGAGCGGACCGGGCGGCGGCGTGAGCGCGCCCGGCCGGGTGAGCGCGCCCGGGACCCTGGCCGGCACCCCCGTGGCGGACGACGGAGCAGAGCTGCCCGGTCAGGATGCCCAGCTGCCCGACGAGCCGCTCGCCGGGCTGGCCGCGCGGTACGGCCTCAAGCCGAGCGCGGCACGGCCGCCAATCCTGGACTACCTCCGGCAGCTCTGGCAGCGGCGCTACTTCATCATGGGCTTCGCCACCGCGCGCAACGTCGCCATGTACACCGACGCCAGGCTCGGCCAGGTGTGGCAGATACTGACGCCGCTGCTCAACGTGGCCGTGTACTACCTGATCTTCGGGCTCATCCTCAACACCAGCCACGGCGTGCACGACTTCGTGGCGTTCCTGGTCATCGGGGTGTTCGTCTTCAACTTCACGCAGCGGTCGTTCATCATCGCCTCCCGGGTGATGTGGGACAGCCTGCCGCTGATCAGGGCGCTGTACTTCCCCCGCGCCTGCCTGCCGCTCGGCTACGTGCTGATCGAGCTGCAGCAGCTGATGATCTCGTTCGCCGTGGTCTTCGCGGTCGTGCTGGCCACCGGCGAGCCGCTGACCTGGTACTGGCTGCTGATCATCCCGGTGCTGGTCATGCAGACGCTCTTCAACGTGGGCGCGGCCTTCATCCTCGCCCGGTTCGGCGCCGGGTTCGACGACGTCAGCCAGCTGCTGCCGTTCATCGTGCGGACCTGGTTCTACGCCTCGGGCGTGATGTTCAGCATCCAGACCTTCAGCACCCTGGCCAAGCACCCGACCCTGGCCAGGGTGCTGCAGTACAACCCGGCGGCGATCTACATCACGCTGGCCCGGGACGCGCTCATGCGATCGCAGCGGGAGGGCATGCCCGGCAGCAAGCCCTATAGCGCCACCAAGTGCTTCCTCTACCACACCGACAGCACCAAGTATGTGGACAGTGCCTACTGCCATGGCATAGCCAGCCAGTCCAGCCTGTGGCTCGCCGGCGCGGGCTGGGCGGTCGTCGTGCTGCTGGCCGGGTTCGTCTTCTTCTGGCGGGCGGAGGTGCAGTACGGCCGTGGCTGAGCCGATGGTGGTCGTGGACGACCTGCACGTCGTGTACCGGGTGTACGGCGGGGGCGGGGACCGGGGGACGGCCGCCACCGCCCTGATGCGGATGCTGCGCAGGCAGCGGCGGCCGTCGATCCGCGAGGTGCACGCGATCCGGGGCCTCTCCTTCGTCGCCTACCGGGGCGACGCGGTGGGCGTCATCGGCCGGAACGGCTCCGGCAAGTCCACCCTGCTGCGCGCGATCGCCGGCCTGCTCCCGGCCGAGAAGGGCACCGTCTACACCGACGGTCACGGCGCCCTGCTCGGCGTCAACGCCGCGCTGCTCGACGATCTCACCGGAGAGAAGAACGTGGTCCTCGGCTGCCTGGCCATGGGGATGAGCCGCCAGGAGGTCAGGGAACGCTACCCGCAGATCGTGGAGTTCTCCGGGGTCGGCGACTTCGTCAACCTGCCGATGAAGACCTACTCCACCGGCATGGGCTCACGGCTCAGGTTCGCGATCGCCTCGGCCAAGAGCCACGACATCCTGCTCATCGACGAGGCCCTGGCCACCGGGGACGCCGAGTTCCGGGTGAAGAGCCACCGGCGGATCGACGAGCTGCGCGCAGAGGCCGGCACCGTGTTCCTCGTCGCGCACAACCTGGCCGAGATCGAGGAGACCTGCAACCGGGTCATCTGGCTGGAGAAGGGCCAGATCGTCAGGGCGGGCGAGGACGTGACCGGGATCGTGGATGCCTACCTGGAGGCGACCGGCGCCGAGCCGCGGGTCCGCAAGCCAGCGCAGGCGTAACCGGCTCAGGTCACCGCCCAGATCTCCCCGGCCTGGCCGTAGCAGTCCGACTGGATCAGCTGCGTGCCGTTCTTGGGATTGTCCCCCGGGTCGTCCAGGCACCTGCCGGAGTTCTGGTTGATCAGCTCGCCGCCGGATCCGATGGTCCAGAGCTGGCTCTTCACGGACGCGCAGGTGTTCAGCTGGATGAGCGCTCCGTCCAGCTTGCTCTGACCGGCCACGTCCAGGCACTTACCGTTGATCCTCAGCGTGCCATCCGGCTCCAGCGTCCACTGCTCGCTCGTGTAGCCCTTGCAGGCCCAGATCACGATCGGGCTGCCGTCGGCGGTCGCGTTGTTCGGGTCGTTGATGCACGTGCCGGTGATCCCGGACTGCACCGGGCTGGCCGGCAGTATCCACGCCTGGTAAGGGACATTCGTGCAGTCGTCGATCTCCAGCTGGGTGCCGTTCGTGGTCGAGCCGCCCGGGTCGGTCAGGCACCTGCCGGACACCGGGTTGTACAGCTGGCCGGACGACCCGTCGATCAGCCACTGCTGATTGGCTCCGCTGTCGCACGTGTACAGCTGCACCTTGGTCCCGTTGGCCGTGCCCCTGTTCTGGATGTCCGCGCACTTACCGTTGATGGTCAGCGTGCCCGCCCCGCCGGGGTTGCCGTCGGGCTGGAACGTCCAGTTCTGCTGCGGGTTGCCGTTGCACCCCCAGATCTGGATGCTGGTGCCGTTCCTGGTGTGGTTGCCCGCGTCATCCATGCACAGGTTGCCCAGATCCAGGTGCACGGGCCCGGCCACCGCGTGGTAACTGGCAGTCAGCGGACTGACGACGACCATGGCGAACGTCACCGAGCCCTTCGCCCCGGTGCCATCCGTCGCGGTGACCGTGACCGCGGAAGTTCCGGTCGTGCTGCCCAGCGTGCCGGTGATATCGCCGCTGGACGAGCCGATGGCCAGGCCGGCCGGGAGCCCGGTGGCGGAGTAGGCGAGCGTCTGGCCGGATCCCGAGTCGACGGCCTGCATCGCCACGAATACCGGGGTGCCTGCCTCCTCGTCCTGCACGCCGGGGTTGGCGAGCGTCACCACGTTGCCCGTCGCCGCGGAGTGGAACGCGGCCGTGCCGTTCGGGGTGCCGAGGCCGGACGGCCCGTCATATCCCGGCTCGCCCGTGCACAGGTACTGCCGGGCCGGCTGGCAGGTGCCGTTGGAGCCCGACGTCACGTCGTTCAGGCCCGCGGCGCTCCCGCTCCGGTACGGGTACGAGGCCGGGTAGGTGCCGGGCGCCGGGGTCCCGGCCAGCGCATACACGGACGTGACGATCGGCGTCGCCACGCTCGTGCCCCCGGCCACGGACCAGCCCGTCGTGGTCTTGTAGGTGTTGTAGGTAGCCACCCCGGTCTGCGGGTCGGCCACCGCGGCCACGTCGTTCTGCGTCCGGTTGAGGCAGCCGCCCGGGGCCGAGTTGTCCGCCGTCTGCCAGGACGGCTTCGGGTCCGCGGTCGCGCATCCCGAGCCGGTTCCGGGCCACACCGTCTCCGACCAGCCCCTGGGCAGGCTCGCGTTCCTCTTCAGGGTGGTCCCGCCGACCGAGGTCACGTACTGGGACGTTGACGGCCAGCCGGTGCCGTACCCGCCGTCGCCGCCGGCGAAGGCGATGGCCACGCCCGGGTGGTTGAAGTACTGGTTGTCGTAGTAGCTCTCGCCGGAGAATTCTGTCCCGTTCCAGCTGTTGGAGATGAACTTCGCGCCCAGCGTGACCGCCGCATTGTAGTCGGACGTGCCGAGGTCACCGAGACCGTTGGTGCTCGCCTCGACCAGCAGGATGTGGCATTTCGGGCAGATCGCCGACACCATCTCGAGGTCCAGGGCTGTCTCGGCTGCCCATCCCGCGCCCACAGTCGGGTCGGCCTGGGGCAGCGGAGACGGCTGGCCTTGCTCGTTCACCTTGGTCACGCATCCGGCGCCGGTCGTGGTGTTGCAGGCCGGCAAGCCGTACTGCGCCCGGTAGGTCGCCAGGTCCGCCGCGGCGTTGGGGTCGTCGTAGGCATTGACCACGGCGATCGTCTGGCCGGCGCCGCCGGTCTTGGCGATGGCGGCGAGGTTGTACGCCTGCCGGAGCGCGGCCGGTCCGTACCCGGACGGCGTCACGCCGGCGGCGACCCCGAGGTAATGCCTGGTATCCGTGCGCACCAGCGACATGCACTCCATCTGGCCGACCCGGGCCGGGACCGGGCAGAGCCCGGCGCACGCCGCTGGGCAGCCGCTGCGCCGGCGGCGCCGCCAGCGGCCGCTGCGCCGAGAGCGGAGGGGGCAGACCGGGACGCCGCGCGGACGCGGTGCCCGCCGCCGAACCCGCCCGGGCCGCCCCGGGCGCCGAGACGCCCGCCGATGCCACCGCGGCCGCCGGGACGGCAGCCAGGCCGGCAGAGGTCAGGCCGGCCGTTGCGATGACTGCCGCCACGGCCCGCAGGCCGCCGCTCCGGACGGGACCAGCGGCCCGGCGATGGCTGGTGTCCCGGCGTGATGACAGAAGCCGGTGCATGCGACGATCCTCCCCTGGCCCATGGCGCCCCCGCGGGACAGGACGGGCCTGCCCGGTGAACACATGGCGGCGCCGCGCCCTCCGTTGCGCCCCCGTGGCAGCAAGCTATACCGGTAGCGCGTAGATATCCACAGGCATGTGGAATTCTGACAAATTTCGGGATGTATACGTACAGATTGCCCGCCCTTGTCAGCGGAGTGCCACAAGTTCCTGACGTTGCCTCCGATGCTGCGGGCCGCCGGCCCCGCGCCTGACCCGGTTCGCCATCATGGCGCGGTATCCGCGCGCCGCAGGCGCAGCAGCATGACGGTGCCGCCCTCCGGCCTGGAGACGGCGGTCAGCTCGCCGCCCTGCGCACGGGCCAGCCGGCGGCCGATGTAGAGGCCGAGGCCGATGCCGCCGAACCGGCGCCGGTCACCGGTCTCACCCTGCACGAAGCGCTCGAAGATCCGCTCGTGATCACCTGGCGCGATGCCGATGCCCTCGTCCGCCACGGACACCTCGATCTGGCCTGCGGACACGTCCGCCCGCACCGCGATGGTGCCGCCTTCCGGTGAGTACTTGAACGCGTTCTCCAGCAGCTGGCCGACGATGATGTCGGTGGCCAGCTCGTCGCCGAACGCCGCCGGCATCGGATCCGGGATATCGGCGGTGACCGCGTGCTTCTCCGACAGCGACCTGAACGCGGACGCTGAGGCGGACAGCAGCCCGGCCAGGTCGAACGGCCCGTTGCTCACCGCCAGGTGCTCCGCGCCCGCCCGCGAGCCGAGCAGCAGCTGCTCCACCAGCCGGCCGAGCGACCCGGCCCGCTCGGCGATCGTCTGCACGGCCGAACGGCGGTCCGGGTCGGGGAGCTTCTCCCACCGGCTGGCCAGGGTGCTGGCGAAGCCCTGCACCACCGTGATCGGCGTGCGCAGCTCATGGCTGGTGGTGGCCAGGAACAGGTCCTTGGCCTCCTCCAGCTCCTTGGCCGCCGTGATGTCGCGGAAGTCGAGGACCCGCTCGTCGCTCCCGTCGAGCCGGTTGCATAGGACGTCGAGCCAGCGCCCGCTGCGCAGCCGGTGGGTGAGCTTCTCGCCGGGCTCGGGCAGCGGGAACGGCGGCGGCCTGCCCGCCACCTGGCTGGCCGACACCCCGGTCAGCCGGTCCGCGGCCGGGTTCCACTGCAGCACGTAGCCGCCGCCGTCGAGCACCGCGATGCCGTCCGCGCTGCCGTCGATCACCGCGCGCTCATGCGCCCGCTGCTTCACCACTTCCTCGAACGCCATCGCGTTGCCCAGCGCGACCCCGGCGTGCCCGGCCAGCAGCTCGAGCAGCTCGAGCTCGACGTGCCCGACCTTCCGCTTGCTGTACAGCGCGTACAGGGCGCCGTAGGGACGCCCGCCGACATGCGACAGGCTGAGCGCGATCGTGTGCAGCCCCGGCAGCGCGGACCAGATCAGGTCGTCGAACCCGCCGGACCCGCCGGTGGTCATCATCACGGTCTTGTCCGACCGCATCAGCTCGCCGACCAGGCTGCTGCGCAGCGCCGCGGTGCGCCCGCGCAGGCTGGCCGGCAGGCCGTCCATGCTGACCAGCCGCAGCACGCTGTCCTCGATGATCACGAAACCGCCCGCGTCGGCACCCGTCAGCTCGCGCAGGCTGGCGGCGATCCGGTCCAGCACCGAGTGCAGGTCGCGCTGCGCGTTCATGTCCGCCACCACGTCGCCGAGCCGGCGCACCACCCGGGCCCGCTCGGCCATGTGGTGCCTGGCCACCTCGTCCTCGCCGGTGCGGTGGAAGACGTTCACCCAGCCGATCACCTGGCCGGCCGGGGAGCTGAGCGCGCTGGTGTCGATGCGGACATCGACCATGCCGCCGTCCTTGCGGACGCGGCGGGTCGCGAACGAGACCGGGCCGCCGCTGTGCACCCGCTCGAGGACCGCGTGGTGCTCGGCCTTCAGCTCCTCGGGGATGATCTGCGGCTCGAGGCCGACGGCCTCGGCGGAGCTCCAGCCGAACATGCGCTCGGCGGCGGGATTCCACAGCAGGACGCTGCGGTCGGTGTCGAACGCGACGATGGCGTCGGGCGCAGACTCGATCACGGCCCGAGCCGTGGCGTCCACCCGCATCTGCCTGCCGGCCGGCGGCGTGTCTAGGCTCACGGCCTCATCGTGCCACCCGATCGTGGTGACCAGCCGGTGAACACGTTGAGCCTTTTCATCCTGAGCAAGCCGGCTGAGCTCATGCAGGACCCGGGGGACGGATCAGAAAGGTTCAATCATCGCAGCAGCACGCCGGGATTGAGCAGTCCGCCGGGGTCAAGCGCCGCCTTGACCGCGCGCATCGCGGCGATCTCCGGCTGCGAGCGGCTCAGCGGCAGCAGCGCCGCCTTCGCCCGGCCGATCCCGTGCTCGGCCGAGATGGTCCCGCCGTGCGCGGCGGCGAGCCGCATCACCGTCTCGTCCACCGCGGCGTCCGCCGGATCCGGGCCGAGCACGTTGACGTGCAGGTTCCCGGCGCCGATGTGGCCGAACACGAAGACCCGGGCAGGCGGCCCGGTCCCGCCCGCCCCGTTCGCCGCGGCGCGCACCGCCTCGTCGAGCTCCCCGCGGAACGCGGCTATCCGGGCGAGTGGCACGGCGACATCCATCTTGTGCGGTATGCCGGCCATGCTGATCGCCTCGGTATGGCGTTCGCGGTAGGCCCAGAGCGCGGCCCGGCCGGCGGAATCCGTAGCGACAGCCGCCTCTTCCAGCGACGGGAGTGCCGCCAGCCGTTCGGCATCATCGGCAGGACCCGAGATCTCGGCCAGCAGGTACGCGGGCGCCGGCAGGCTCAGCGGGGCGGGCAGCCCGGCGAGCTCGCGGACCAGCTCGACGCCGGGCGCCTCGAGGTATTCGGCGGCGAGCAGCCCGGGCGCGACGGAGCGGATCTCCGCATAGAGGGCGGCCGCCGCCGCGATGCCGTCCACCCCGGCCAGCAGGGTGACGGCGGCGGGCTCGGGCCGCCAGAGCCGGAGCCGCGCCGCGGTGATCACCGCGAGCGTGCCCTCGCTGCCGGCCAGCAGCTGGGCCAGGTCATAGCCGGTGTTGTCGGCGGTCATCCCGGACAGCCTGGACACGACGCTGCCGTCGGCGAGGACGGCCTCGACCCCGAGCAGCTGCGCCCTGGTGGCCCCGTAGCGGATCGTGCGGATGCCGCCGGCGTTGGTCGCGATCGTGCCGCCGACCGTGGCCGACTCCCGCGATGCCAGGTCCACCCCGTAGGCCAGGCCGGCCGACGCGGCGTGCGCGTGCAGCTCGGCGATCGTCACCCCGGCGCCCGCGGTCACCTGCGCGGCGAGCGTATCCACCGGGCCCAGCTCGCGCAGCCGCCTGGCGGACAGGACGACCGCGCCGGGGTCGCGGCCGGCGGCTCCGGGCGGGACCGACCCGCCCACGAGGCCGGTGTTGCCGCCCTGCGGCACGACGCTGACACCGTGTTTCGCGCAGGCCTGCAGTACCGCCGCGACCTGGCCCGCGGTTGCGGGCCGGACCGCACACAGCGCGTCGCCGGCATACCTGCGGGTCCAGTCGGTGGTGTAGCCGGCCAGCATGTCCGGCTCGGCGAGCACGTGCTCATCGCCGACCTCACCGGCGAGGTCCGCGATCAGGCTGCGCACGGCGGTCCGTCCGCTGCCGGTCACCCGGCGCTCACTTGAGCAGCCGGGAGAGCCGGCGGTCGGCCAGCGGCTTGCCGCCGGTCTGGCAGGTCGGGCAGTACTGCAGCGCCGAGTCGGCGAACGACACCTCGCGCACCGTGTCCCCGCACACCGGGCACGTCTCGCCGGTTCTGCCGTGCACCTGCAGCCCGGACTTCTTCTCCGCCTTCAAATCCCCGGCGGCCAGCCCGGCCGACCTGCTGACGGCCTCGCGCAGCGTGGTCACGATCACGTCGTACAGCGCGGCCACCTCGTCATCGGTGAGGCTGGCGGCCAGCCGGAACGGCGACATCCGCGCCGCGTGCAGCACCTCGTCGGAGTACGCGTTGCCGATGCCCGCGATCACCGACTGGTCGCGGAGCAGTCCCTTGATCTGGGTCCGGCGGCCGGCCAGCAGGCCGGCCAGGGTCGCCGCGGTGAAGTCCTCGGCCAGCGGATCGGGCCCGAGCCTCGCGACGCCCGGTACCTCGGCCGGGTCGGCGACCAGGTAGACCGCCAGCCGCTTCTTGGTGCCGGCCTCCGTGAGGTCGAAGCCGGCCCCGTCGTCCAGCCGGACCCGGAAGGCGAGCGGGCCCTTGCCCGGGCGGGCCGGCTCGTCCGGCATGCTGTCCCGCCAGCGCAGCCATCCGCCCCGGGCCAGGTGCATCACCATGTGCAGCGGCGCGCCGTCCCGGCTCGCGTCCAGGTCGAGGAACTTGCCGTGCCGGGCGGCGCCGGTGATGGTGCGGCCGGTGAGCGCGCTGACATCCGGCTGGTAGGTCTTGAGCACGGATATCGCGGCCACCTCGGCGCGCTCGATGACACGGCCGACCGCCCGCTCGCGAAGAAACGCGGCGAGCGCTTCGACCTCGGGAAGCTCGGGCACGGTTACGATTCTGCCCTGCGTGCGGGCATGAGGCGAACGCGGCCTCAGCTGATGAATCCAGGCACGCAGGCCACTGGGGCCACAGAGATCGCTGCAGTCACTGGATTAGTTGCTACAGCCAAACTAACGTGAGTAATGAAACCGAAACATGCGGGTAGCTCCATGACAGGCATGCTGATCCGGGCTACGGTGCGGGTGAGCGTGACAACCCGCACCGGGAGCACTGGCTCCCGCAAGGACGAAATGCGATGGCGCAGGCAGAGTCACAACCAGCTCCGGGCCAGCCGGAGGAACGCCGCCGGCCGCTGTGGCCCGGCCGGCAGGAGCGGCACGAGCCGCAGGAGCGGCCGTGCCCGCCTGACGACGGCGAGCGCACCCGGGTCCGTCTCGAGCACCCGGTGGTGGTCGGTTACGACGGGTCGGAGTCGAGCAGGCACGCGCTCGCGTACGCGGCGGGCATGGCCAGGCGGCTGGACCGCCCGCTGCTCATCGTGCACGTGTGCCCGGCGGGGGTGTACTGCGAGCCGCTGACCGGCCAGGTGGTCGGGGTGCACCGGGACCGGGAAGAGCTGGAGCGCTGGCTGGTCGCCGAGTTCGACCAGATCGCCGACAGGGCCGGGCTGAAGGTGTGCGTGCTGACCCGCCGCGGCAACGCGGCGAGGGAGCTCGCGGCCACCGCGGACGAGCAGAACGCCGACGCGCTGGTGATCGGGGCGCCGACCCGGCTGTGGCATCAGATAGCGGGTTCGGTCCCCGGCTGGCTCGCGCGCCACGCGCACTGCCCCGTCATGGTCGTCCCCTGACGCGCGTCAGGTCGCTGAACGGCGGCGGGTGACGAGGAGCGACTGGGCGCCGGTGCCGATTGGTCCGTCCGCGGTCGGAGAGCGCGGTGGTGGCCAGCCCGGCGCCGCCGGTCGAGATCGTGCTCAGGGCCTCCACGTAGGTCCAGTCGCCTGCCGCCTCCCGGTGCAGGTGGACAGTGAGCTCGGGGTTGATGAACTGCCACCGGGCGATGTCCAGCTGGCTCGACAGCCCGTTGCCGCTGTCGGCCACGGTGAGCACCCGCTCTAGCGGGCCGGTCTCCTCGCCCGGGACGAGCGGGTACCGGAGCCTGGCCCACACGCTCGCCGGGCCGGGGGAGGCGAAGTCACCCTTCACTGGCCGCCACTCGACCGCGGACAGGTACCCATCGACCCAGCCCCGCGGCGGCCGCTCCATGGCCGCGTCCGGCAGCTCAGGCGGCGGCGCGGCGCTGGCGGGCACCGACGGGCTCTGCGCGCGCAGCACCCGCCACGCCCGGGCCGAGGCCACGTCCCGCCCCCCTGAGCTCATCACCGCCTCGACCAGCTCGACGCTCCGCCCCGGCCGGATCACCCGGGCCCGCAGCTCAAGCTCGCCCACCGGGATCGCCCCGAGGATCTCGCAGGTGAACCGCGCGGTGAACATGTCGTCCCGCGGGCTGCACCGCTGCACCGCCCGCCCCAGCAGCGCACTAGGCGGTCCCCCGTGCTGGGCCCCCCGGTCCCACGGCCCCACCGTGTGCTCGGTTGCAAGCCAGCGCCCGTCCCCGAGCGGTACAAAGAAGCTCTCGCTCACCCTCGGATGTTACCGGCCGGTTCACCAGCCTCACCCGTCGGGGATAGCCGGGCGAAGCCTGGCACCCCGGGGATTCCCGGGCGAAGCCCGGCCCCGGGGGTTCCAGGGGGTCGTCCCCCTGGGATAAATGACGCGACGACCCCCGGTGCCCGAAGGGCACACGGATAGCCGTCGTCGCGTGGGCGAGGAGGGATTTGAACCCTCACGTCCTTTCGGACACACGGACCTGAACCGTGCGCGTCTGCCGTTCCGCCACCCGCCCGGAGTGCGTGCCGGGGCCCCTGACTCAGCATAAGCGAGTTCCACGCACCCGGCTCTTGGCAGGGAGTCAGGTTAGCACGTCCTGTGCTGGGCAGCCCGCGGATACGATCGGAGGCAGCTAGGGAAGGGAGGTACCCCCGTGGGAGTGCTACAGCGCTTCGAACAGCGGCTTGAGGGCATGGTCGAGGGTGCCTTCGCGCGGGCATTCAAGTCCGAGCTGCAGCCGGTGGAGATAGCCAGCGCGGTGCAGCGGGAGATGGACGACCGGGCCGCGATCGTGGCCCAGGGCAGGACCCTGGTTCCGAACGACTTCGTGGTGGAACTCGCGGAGGCCGATCACGACCGCCTGGAGGTCTATGCGGACAGTCTTGGCGTCGAGTTCGCCAACCTGGCCCGGGAGCACGCCAGGGAGCAGGGGTACTCCTTCGTCGGGCCGGTGCGGATGCGCTTCGAGGGCGTCAGTGACCTGACCACGGGCATGTTCAGGATCCGGTCCGGCGTGATCAGGGGCACGACCGTCGAAGGGGGCGAGATCCGCCAGCCCGCCAGCGACATGCCCAGCCCCCCGCAGGCCCGCATCACCGGCAGCCCTCGGCTCCTGGTGTCCGGTCCCGAGCCGGGCCCGGACGGGGCCCGGCAGCGTACCTACGAGCTGACCACGCCCGTGACCCTGCTCGGCCGGGGCACCGACTGCGACCTGCGGCTCGTGGATCCCGGCGTGTCCAGGCATCATGCCGAGCTGCGGGTCGAGGACGGAGAGGTCGTCCTGGTCGATCTGGGGTCCACGAACGGTACCTTCGTCAATGGCCAGCCAGTCCGCCGAGTGCTGCTGACCGACGGCACACGCGTCACGCTCGGCCGTACCACCCTGGTTTTCCGCAACGACGGCAGCCACTGACGCATCGGCAGCATAGGAACCATGACCCGATGAGCACGCTCACCCTTCTCCTCATCAGGCTCGCCTTCCTCGCGATCCTGTGGCTGTTCGTGATCGCGGCGGTGGGCGTGGTGCGCACGGACATGTTCGGGGCGTCCGCGGCCGGCCGCAAGGCCAAGCGCCAGCCGAAGGCGCAGCGCCCGGCACGCCCGCCGCGCGGCAGCCGCAGCGGCCGCGGTGAGGCACACCGGCTGCTGGTGACGTCGGGTGCCCTGGCAGGCACTAGCCTGGGCCTGACTGATCAGCAAATCACCGTGGGTCGGGCGAATGACGCCACGCTGGTGCTCAACGATGACTACGCTTCGAGCCGACATGCCAGGCTCTTCCCGCAGGACGGCCAGTGGATCGTTGAGGACCTCGGTTCGACCAACGGCACCTATCTCGACCGTCAGAAGGTGACGCAGCCGACTCCGGTACCTGTCGGCGTGCCGATCCGCATCGGCAAGACCGTTCTGGAATTGCGCAGATGACACTTGCACTCCGCTACGCGGTCCGCTCGGATGTCGGCCTCCTCCGCGAGGGGAACGAGGACTCGGCGTACGCAGGCCCACACCTGCTCGCGATCGCCGACGGCATGGGCGGCCACGCCGCCGGCGAGGTGGCCAGCGCCGTGGCGATCTCCGCCCTGGCCGGCCTGGACGACGACGTGCCCGGCCTGGACATGCTCGGCGCGCTGGCCGACGCCGTCGCCAAGGCGAACGCGCGGCTGCACGACATGAGCGCGGCCGACCCGTCGGTCGAGGGCATGGGGACGACGCTGACCGCCATGCTCTGGTCCGGGTCGCGGGTGGCCCTGTGCCACATCGGCGACTCGCGCGCGTACATGCTCCGCGACAGCGAATTCCACCAGATCACCCGCGATCACACCCTGGTCCAGTCCCTCCTCGACGAGGGCCGGATCAGCGCGGACGAGGCCGCCACGCACCCGCAGCGCTCGCTGATCCTGCGCGCGCTGGACAGCCGGACCGACGCCGAGCCCGACCTGTCGATGCGCGAGGCGCTCGCCGGGGACAGGTACCTGCTGTGCTCCGACGGCCTGTCCGACGTGGTCACCGAGCAGACCCTGCACCGGGCCCTGGCCGGCATCGCCGACCCGGATGAGGCGGTCATCCAGCTCGTCGATCTCGCCAACCGGGCGGGCGGCCCCGACAACATCACCTGCATCGTCGCGGACGTGGTGGACAGCGCCACCACCTCGGTCCCGCCCAGCGAGGTCTCGGTGGTCGCGGGGGCCGCGTCCAGCCAGGGCGGCCGGCCGATCGCCCGCCCGGATACGCCCGCCAACCGCGCGCACCTGCTCACCAAGCCGGCCAGGCCCGCCGACCCGGACGATGACGAGGACCACGGCTCACGCAACGGCCGCGCCAGCGGCGGCGAGCAGGCGCACAGGCGGCCCTGGCCGATCGTCACCACCGTCCTGGTGGTGCTTCTTGTCGTGATCGTCGGCGGCGGGTTCGCGGGGTGGAGTTATACCCAGCACCAGTACTACGTGGGCGCGAGCAGCGGCCAGGTCGTGATCTTCCGCGGCGTCAACCAGAAGGTGGCCGGGATCAGCCTGTCCAGTGTCTACCGGCGGACGGGAATCCCGATCGGGCAGGTGACCACGGACGACCGCCAGCAGGTCATGAACACGATCACCGCGTCCAGCCTGGCCGACGCCGGCAAAATCGTGCACAGCATCTGGGTGGGCTACCGGAACTGCCAGAAGGCCGCCACCGCCCAGCAGCAGTACCTGACGAAGCAGAAGTCGTACCAGCAGGCGGTCAAGGCTTACAACGCGCAGAAGCACAAGCGCGGCCGGAAGCCGGTCCAGCCGGCCAGCCGGCCGCGCCGCCGCCCAACTGCCCGCAGCCGTCCATCGCGACCACGAGCGGCGCCCCCGGATCGCCGGGATCCAGCGGCACGGCGAGTCCGTCCTCCAGTACCGGAACCTCGCCGTGAGTGCCGTGACCACCCACCCTGGCGGCGGCCTGCCCGGCGGCATCGACCAGCAGGTGGCGATGCCGCGCGGCAGGCGCCGCACCGAGCTCCTCATGCTCGTCTTCGCCGTAGCGGTCGTGACGTTCGCCTACGGCAACGTGGGGCTGGGGCTGAAGGGACGGCTGCCGGCCGGGATGATCGAGTACTGCCTGGGGTTCGCCGCGCTCGTCCTGGTCGCCCACCTGGCGGTGCGCAGGTTCGCCCCGTGGGCCGATCCGCTGATGCTGCCGCTGGCCGCGCTGCTGAACGGCCTCGGAATCGTGATGATCTACCGGCTGCAGGAGATCGGGCGGGACGGGAACCCGGGCCAGCTGTCGGTGGCGATGAGCGCGTCGGCCACCGCCATCCAGCTGGTGTACACCGCCCTCGGCATCGCCGGCTTCATCCTGGTGCTCGCGGTGATCCGCGAGCCGCGGACGCTGCAGCGGTACACCTACACGCTCGGCTTCATCGGGCTGGGCCTGCTGGCCCTCCCGGCGCTGCTGCCGTCGAGCATCAGCGCGGTGCCGGGAACGGGCGCGAAGATCCAGATCGCCGTGGGCGGGTTCAGCATCCAGCCGGAGGAGTTCGCCAAGCTGGCGCTCGCCGTGTTCTTCGCCGGCTACCTGGTCTCCAAGCGCGACGTACTGGCGCTGGCCGGCCGCCGCATCCTCGGCATCGACCTGCCCAGGGCCCGCGACCTCGGCCCGGTGCTCATCGCCTGGGCGGCCAGCCTGCTCGTGCTGGTCTTCGAGTCTGACATCGGCACCTCCGCGCTGTTCTTCGGCCTGTTCGTCACCATGATCTACGTCGCCACCCAGCGCACGTCCTGGCTGCTCATCGGCGTGCTCCTGTTCGTGGCCGGCTCCATCGTCGCCAGCCGGCTCTTCAGCCACGTGGGCGAGCGGTTCGACATCTGGCTGCACCCGTTCAGCGGCAGCAACCCGCAGGGCAACGCCTACCAGCTCGTGCAGGGCCTGTACGGGATGGGCTTCGGCGGCGTGCTGGGCCGGGGTCTCGGCGGCGGCCAGCCGTACTTCACGCCGCTGGTGCAGAGCGACTTCATCGTCACCGCGTTCGGCGAGGAGATCGGGCTCACCGGGCTGATGGCGCTGCTGATCATCTACGGCCTCATCGTGCAGCGCGGGCTGCGGGCGGCGGTCTCCGCCCGCGACCCGTTCGCCAAGCTGCTCGCAGGCGGCCTGTCGTTCGTCCTGGCGCTGCAGGTGTTCGTGATCGTGGGCGGCGTGACCAGGCTCATACCGCTGACCGGCATCACGACCCCGTTCCTGTCCCAGGGCGGGTCGTCCCTGGTGGCAAGCTGGATGATGATCGCCGTGCTGATGCGGGTCAGCGACACGGCCCGCCGCCCGCCGCCGCAGGCGATCCAGGACGAGGGGATGACACAGGTGGTGAGAATCCGGTGAACCGCGCGCTGCGCCGCATCTCGCTCGCCTGCCTGGTGATGTTCGTGCTGCTGCTGGTCAACGTCAACTACCTGCAGGCGTTCCAGGCCAACAGTCTGGCTGGCAGGTCCGGCAACATCCGCTCCTTCGACCAGCAGTACCAGTACCAGCGCGGCGCGATCACCACCGCCGACGGGGTCGCGATCGCCAAGTCGCGGCCGATCAAGGGGATCTACAAGTACCAGCGCTACTACCCGTACGGCCCGCTGTACGCGCCGGTGACCGGCTACGACTCGCTATACAGCGCGACCGGCATCGAGCAGGCCGAGAACAAGCTGCTGCAGGGAACCGACCCGAAGCTCACCGTCCGCAACCTGATCGACCTGATCACCGGGAAGCAGCAGCAGGGCGCGAGCGTGCAGCTGACCATCAATTCCAAGGCTCAGCAGGCCGCGTACGCGGCGCTCAAGGCAACCGGCAAGTCGGGCGCCGTGGTCGCGCTCGACCCGGCGACCGGCGCGATCCTGACGCTGGCCTCTTACCCCACCTTCGACCCGAACCTCTACGCCACCTTCGACGGCGCCAAGCTCAACAAGATCGACGCCAGGTACCGCAACGACCCGAACCAGCCGCTGCTCAACCGGGCGATCAACGCCAGCTACCCGCCGGGTTCCACCTTCAAGATCGTGACGAGCTCGACGGCGTTCCAGTCCGGCCGCTACAACGTGAACACCCCGGTGTACGCGCCCAACGTCCTGAAGCTGCCGCAGACCAGCAACACGCTGATCAACTCCAACGGCGAGACCTGCGGCACCGGCAGCGGCCAGGTCCCGCTCATCGGCGCCTTCGCCCAGTCCTGCAACACCGCCTTCGGCGCCCTCGGGATGAAGCTCGGCAGCGCGGCGCTCAGGCAGCAGGCGGACCTGTTCGGTTTCAACAGGTCCAGCCTGACGATTCCGATGCAGGTGTCGCCGAGCAATTACGTCGCTCCGCCCAGCCAGGCGCTGACCGCCTACTCCGCCATCGGCCAGTACAGCGACACGGTGACGCCGATGCAGGAGGCCATGCTCGCGGCCGCGATCGCCAACGGCGGCAAGCTGATGAAGCCCTACCTGGTCCAGGACGTCAAGGCGCCGGACCTCACCACGGTCCAGCAGACCACGCCCACGCAGCTCAGCCAGCCGGTGAGCGCGACCACCGCGAGCCAGGTCAAGCAGATGATGCTCAGCGTGGTGAACGCCACGAACGGCACCGCATTCAGCGTTCCCGGCATCCACGCCTTCGGCCTCGACATCGCCGGGAAGACGGGTACCGCCCAGAACGGGACGAACAACACCGGCCTGAACGACGCCGTGTTCACCGCGCTCGCACCTGCCTCCAACCCGCAGATCGCTGTCGGCGTCATCATTAGAGGCGGTGGTTACGGCGCTGCGGCCGCAGCCCCGATCGCCGTGCAAGTCATCCAGGCGTACCTGCACTACCTGAAGCGGGGGTGAGCGACATACCTGAGTCGATGGCGGGCGCTGAGCCCCCCGCAAGCGAGGCGGCGAAGCTGCCCGCCGACCCGGCCGAGGCCGCGATAGACCTTCCCGCGGAGCGGCCCACCAACCCGGACCTGGCCGGGGGAACCTTCGCCGCGCAGACCGCGGTCGACCCGGCCGGGGCCGTGGCCGGCCCGCCCCGGCATATTCCGAACGGGCACCTGCTGAGCGAGCGCTACCGGCTGGCCGAGCGGATCGCGGCCGGAGGCATGGGCGAGGTCTGGCGAGGCACGGACGAGCTGCTCGGCCGGCCGGTCGCGGTCAAGCTCCTGTCGGCCGCGCACGCGTCCGACGAGCGGTTCCGGGAGCGGTTCCGGGCCGAGGCCCGGTATGCCGCCTCCCTGTCGCACCCGGGGATCGCGCGGGTCTACGACTACGGCGAGTCGATTGGCGGAGCCGGCGGCGAAGACCTGCCGATGGCCGGCGGCGCGTACCTGGTCATGGAGCTCGTGGAAGGCGAGCCGCTGTCTGCCACCCTCGCCCGCGAGGGGAGGATGACACCCGCTGCCACGCTCGACATCGTCGCGCAGGCGGCCAGGGCGCTCACCGTCGCGCACGCGGCCGGCATCGCGCACCGTGACATCAAGCCGGGGAACCTGCTGATCACGCGAGACGGTCAGGTGAAGATCACTGACTTCGGGATCGCCCGGGCGCTGCTCGCCGCGCACCTGACCCAGTCCGGCATGGTGATGGGCACCGCGCAGTACGTCTCGCCCGAGCAGGCCAGCGCCGGCCCGATCACCACGGCCACGGACATCTACTCGCTCGGTGTTGTCGCTTACGAGTGCCTGGCGGGCCGCCCGCCGTTCACTGCCGAGACGCCGATCGCGCTGGCGCTGGCGCACGTCAAGGACCGGCCGCGGCGGCTGCCCGGCGATGTGCCGCCCCCGGTGGCTGAACTGGTCGGCCAGATGCTGGCCAAGGAGCCCGCCGACCGGCCGGCCAGTGTGCAGCAGGTCGCCGACCGGGCGAGCGCGCTGCTGGATGCGTCGCTGGCGGGCGAGGGCGCGTGGATGATCGGATCCGCCGAGCAGGCGGGCCCGGCGGACTGGTTCTCCGATCCCAGTCCCGCCGGCCCCGGACCAGGCCATCCGGGGACCGCGCCGATGAAGCGCGCGGCTGACCGGCCGCCCCGCTCGCGGCGTTCGGCTGTCCTGGCTCTTGCCACCGGCGCGGCGGTCGCCGCGGTCGCGGCGGCAGCCATCGCGATCATGGCCGCTGGCGGGCATCCTGCCACGGCAAGCAACTCGGGGCCGGCTTCCAGCGCGCGGGCGCACCGGAGCGCGGCACCGCCGCGAGGAACGTCGTCGCAGCCGAGCGTCGCCGGACAGACCTCGCCGGCGCCGACGGCGACGCCGAGCCCCACGCACAGCCGGCCCCCGTCAGGCGGCCCGACCCCGCCTGCCACCTCGAGCCCCCCGCCCAGCTCGCCCGGCAGCACTCCGCCGAGCACGCCGCCCACCACCCCGCCGACGACGGGGACCACGACGCCACCGACCGGAGGGCCGTCAGGCGGGACTCCGTCGGCTGCGCCAGTAAGCCCACCGGCAGCGAACACGAGGACGTAGGACGGGTAGGAAAGTGCGAGATATGACACAGCCGAGACTGCTCGGCGGCCGCTATGAGCTCGACGGCGTCGTCGGGCGCGGCGGAATGGCCGAGGTGTACCGGGCTCGCGACATCCGCCTTGACCGCGTGGTGGCGGTGAAGACGCTCCGCGAGGACCTGGCCAGGGACCAGACGTTCCAGGCGCGGTTCCGCCGCGAGGCCCAGTCGGCCGCCTCGCTCAACCACCCGTCGATCGTCGCGGTGTACGACACCGGCGAGGACAACCTCGGCCCCACCCCCGTCCCGTACATCGTGATGGAGTACGTGGACGGCCGCACCGTGCGGGATCTGCTGCGCGATGACCGCAGGCTGCTGCCCGAGCGGGCGCTTGAGATCACCGATGGCGTGCTGCGCGCGCTCGACTACAGCCACCGCAACGGCATCGTGCACCGGGACATCAAGCCGGCCAACGTCATGGTCACCCGGTCCGGCGACATCAAGGTGATGGACTTCGGCATCGCCAGGGCGATGAGCGACGCCCAGGCCACCATGACCCAGACCGCGCAGGTGATCGGGACCGCGCAGTACCTGTCCCCCGAGCAGGCCCGGGGCGAGCGGGTCGATGCCCGCAGCGACCTGTACTCGGCCGGCTGCCTGCTCTACGAGTTGCTGACCGGCCGCCCGCCCTTCACCGGCGATTCGCCGGTTGCCATCGCCTACCAGCACGTGACCGAGAATCCGGTCACGCCGTCCAGGATCGACCCGGAGATTCCGCCGTGGGCCGACGCGATCGTGCTGAAGTCGATGGCCAAGGACCCGGCGAACCGGTACCAGTCCGCGGGCGAGATGCGCGCGGACATCCAGCGCGGGCTGTCCGGCATGCCGGTGGACGCGCCGCCCACCGGCTCCTACCAGCGCACGCAGCGGATGGGGCCCTCGACCATGATGGCCGGGGGCGGCTACGGCGGCCCGACCAGCGCCATCCCGGCCTACCAGTACGGTCCCGGTGACGATGAGTACGACGACGGCCGCCGGGGCCGGCGGTGGCCGTGGCTCGTCGGCATCCTGCTCGTCCTGGCCGTGCTCGGCGCGCTCGCCTACCTGCTGCTCGGCGGCGGCGGCAAGACGTATGCGGTGCCGCAGGTGCAGGGCCTGAGCCAGTCGAAGGCCGAGGCGGCGGTGACGGCCAATCACCTGGTGCCCAAGGTGGTCAAGCAGCCCAGCAGCACGGTGAAGACCGGGCGCGTGATCAGCAGCAGCCCGCAGTTCGGGAACCTGGAACCTGCCAACACCGTGGTGACCCTGTTCGTGTCGGCGGGTCCCAAGCAGGTCAAGGTGCCCAGCCTCGTCAACCAGAACGTGACGCAGGCGCAGAACGCGCTGACCGCCGCGGGCCTCACCCCCGCGGTGCGGACGAACTCGAACTCGACCGCGCCTGCGGGAACCGTGATCAAGGAGAACCCGCCGGCCGGCACGTCGGTCAGCGCGGGCAGCACGGTCACCCTCGTGGTCTCCGGCGGCGGCGCCAAGGTCCCCAACGAGATCGGCCAGTCGTTGCAGGTGGCACAAGGTGCGCTGCAGGCCCAGGGGCTGACCTACACGGTGAACTACGTGCCGGCGACCGGGAGCACCACGCCCGGCACCGTGGTCGGCATGAACCCGAAGCCGGGCACCGTGGTCGCGAAGGGCACCTCGGTCACCCTCCAGGTGGCCCAGCAGGCGACCAGCTCGCCGCCGACCTCCCCGCCGCCAAGCTCCTCCCCGCCGACCACCCCGGCGACGACTCCGCCCCTCTGACGCGCAGGTTGCCGCTTGCTGCACGAGTGACAAACAACCCGGGCAGGTCTGCGGAACTCGGGCCGAACCCGGGCGATGGGCTCTTGCGGGGAAAGTTACGGAGAAGTAACGTACTCGCCGGGTCGGCAACCGGCACGCCCCCGGCATCGCTCCTGGTTCCGGCCAATCGACAGTCGCCGCACTGGGGTCCCGTGGTGCCCGCACGTATCAGGGAGGAATTGATTACATGCGCAACCGCATCGGTGCAGCTCTCTTTGCCGCAGGGGCAGCTGCCCTGGCAATCGGCTTTGGCGCCTCGTCGTCCTTCGCCGCGACTGCCACGACCTGGTCAGTCAGCCCGGGCGGCCCCGTCTCCGGCACGGCGGGCACGACCGTGCTCAAGGACACCACGTCCGGAACCACGGTTACCTGCACGTCCTCGACGCTCACCGGTTCGCTCAAGAAGGGTCATGGCCTGGCCGGCAAGGGCCTCGGCACCGTCACGTCGGTCGCGTTCACCAACTGCACCGTGCTGGGCCAGACGGTCTCGCTGTCGTCGGGCACCGTGGCGTGGCCGCTCAACGCCGCGTCCTACAAGTCCGGCGTGACGCACGGGACGATCACCGGCATCCACCTCACCATCTCGAGCAGCGTGTGCAGCGCCACCATCGACGGCACCAGCGGCACCGCGCACAACGGCATGGTGAAGATTACCTACACCAACGCCACCCACAAGCTGAAGATCCTCCCCGCCGGCGGCAACCTGCACGTGTACAACGTGAGCGGCTGCCTCTCACTCATCAGCAACGGCGACGCCGGGACGATCACCAGCAGCTACGCGGTGAGCCCCCCGCAGAAAATCACCAGCCCCTGACCGAATTATCAGTCCGCGAAAGAGCCGGACCGCCGTGAATATCACGGCGGTCCGGCTCTTTCCGGTTCCAGGCCTCGTCCCCCGTGTACCTGCCGAACGCAGAGCAGACGTCGCTGGGGGCTCGTACCCTCCGGCCCCATTTCGCGTTAAGTATGCGGGTGACTACATTTCGTGCTGGCGTCGCTCCCGCCGGGACGGGTTTGTCCGCCGACCGACACGTCTGACGCGAGCCGGACGCTCATCGCCTAACAAGAGCGACCTGGCAGGTTGTCGCCTCGTGACAAGAGACCGCCCCAGTGCCAGACGGCTTGCGGTTCGTTGCGCCGGCCCCTTGCGCGCCATGTTACAACGAAGTAACGTACTCGCGAGTAGGGGTGAACCAGGCGAGGCTGAGATATGCCCTCTGGCTCATGATGTGCCGGGACCTCTCGAGGATTCCGTGCGCGCCATTCCAACGGCGGGATGGAGGGAGCGACCGTCTGGAATAGCGATCGAATTCAGCGATCTCACGAACTCACGAACTCATGAACAGCACCAAGGGAGGAACCGATCGCATGCGCAAACGCATAACTGCACTTCTCGCGGCCGGGGGGGCAGCTGCCCTCACGGTAGGTCTTACCGCCGCGCCGTCGTTCGCGACGGCCAAGGCCACCTGGACAGTCTCGCCCGGCGGCGGCATCACCGTGACCGGATCGGCCCAGGTGAAGGACACGAAGACCGGCACGATCGCCAAGTGCACCTCGCTCAAGCTGACCGGCACGCTCAAGACGGGCACCGGCCTGTCCGGCGCCGGCATCGGCTCGATCAAGACAGCCTCCTTCACCGGCTGCGCGATAGGGACGATCCCGGTCACGGTGACCATCGGCGCGGGCAGCCTGCCCTGGGAAGTGAACGCGCTGAGTTACAACGCGACCACGGGAACCACCACTGGCTCGCTCGAAGACATCGATCTCAGGGCCTCAGCCACCGGCTGCACCGCGGCCCTGGACGGGACGGCGCTCGGCTCGAACAACGGCCTGACGAAGTTCACCTACAGCAATTCCACCGGCACGCTGTCGCTCCTGGGCCCAGGCGGTAACCTGCACTCCTGGGGCGTCGTCGGCTGCTTCGGCCTCGTCAACAACGGCGACCCCCAGCAGGCGTCGGGCAGCGGTGCAGTGAGCCCGAAGCAAACCATCAAGAGTCCCTGACCCAGGCCACAGCCCTCGCACCCCTTAGGCGGGTCGAGGACGACCGGCTGCCCGGCTGCCCCGGGATCCCGCGCGGGTCCTGGGGCAGCCCGTTCGCCGGCCAGGTCAGTAGCATGTGACGCGCGCCGGGATACGGGCCGCGCGAACTGAGGGCAAGGAGTCGATCAGCATGCGGATGCGCGGGGCAGCTGGCGGCCGCGGATGAGATTTGCCGGCCCTGCGCGGCCCTCGTCGCGCGGCATCTCCAGGGTCGCGGCCGTGGCGACGGTCATAGCGGCGGCCGGGGTGACCGCCGGGTCGGCTCCCGCGGCGGGCCAGCAGGCGGTCAGCCTGCAGCTGAGCTACGCCTGCGCATTCCCATCAGGATCGCGGCCAGTGAGTGCGCAGGTCACTGCCACCTTCCCGGCGGCCGGGACGACCGGCCAGCCGATCAGGCCGACCGCGACAAGCATCGCCGTCACCCTGCCGCAGGCCGCTGTCGCCGACCTGACCCGGCTGAACGCGGCAACGGTCACGCTGACCACCGGACTGAGCACCCAGGTCACCGAGGGAACCAGGGCCGGGACCGCGATGTGGCAGCACTTCACGTCCCCGGCGGCGACCATCCCGCGCAGCGGACCGCTGACGCTTACCGCGTCCGGCACGGCCCCCGCGATCACGGCCCCCGTTGCGGGTGAGGTCACCGTGACCGCCGCCGGACTCTCGCTGCTGTTCACCGCCCGCTCGGCGGGCGCTCCCTCCGGTAATTCACCCCCCCGGGCAAGCCCATCGGCAAGCCCGTCTTCAAGCCCTCCGGCAAGCCCATCCAGCATGCAGGTCGCGTGTGTCCTCGGCGCCGGCCAGGGCACGACCCTGGCCCGGATCGCCGTGGCCGGGCCAGCACCAGCACGGGCGCCGGGAGCCACGAAATTCGACCCATCGCATTGCACTCCGTTCCCCACGGGCCTGAAACTGAATCCGCGCTTTCTTCACCAACTGCCGAATCCTCCGAAGGGGTCCTTCGTCACTCACGGGCCGCAGGTGGCCTGCTCGTACGCGGCCGGATTCACGAATGCGAGAAAACTCCATGAGGCGGCGCTCGTGGGGCCTGGTCTTACGGACCTGCTAACCGGGGTGACGAACTACATCGCCAACCCTAGCGCGTATGCCTATTTTCAGCAGAGGGTGGCCGGCCAGTTCCAATACCATGGGCAGCCCGTGCTTCCCCCGGCCAGAGCCACGCTCCTGGCATTCGGGTTCGAGCCGGTCTCCGCGACGCTGCAGGTTTCGGAGATCGGGTCGCTAGACGTTGCACTGGTATCGTGCGCACCCAATCCCGGCCACAAGTGCCCGAATACCCCGCCGAGCTTCGCTGACTTCTTCGGGCTCGTATCACTCCGCATCTCTAACGTGAGCGTGAATGGGGTGCCACTGAATGTCGGACTGCATTGCCAGACCGCCACCCCCTTCGTCCTCCACCTCATAGGAGTACCACCCTTCTATGATGTAAACACTCAGCACGGCGTGCTCACCGGCACGGTCACGGTGCCGCCATTCAAGGGCTGCGGCGTCGCCGAGAACCTCGACCCGATATTCACCGCATCCGTGTCAGGTCCAGGTAACTTCGTCAAGGTCACGCAAGCCCTGCCCTGCTTCCCGATCCAGCCCCCTCCCAACCCCGCATGCCACCCAGTAGCCATACCGAAACCGGTGCATTGACACCATTCCATCGATGATCAGGAGCCTGGGCATGATCAGATCCATGAAGACGTCAGGACTTCGCAGGGCCGTGGTTGGCTCGGCGGTCAGCCTGCTGGCCGTGTCCGGGGTACTCGCGAGCACCGGAACGGCATCGGCGGACACGATCGTCACCCTCCGGTACCCGGTGACCGGCACGACCCATCTCGCGACTCCCAACGCCGACTTGGCGCTCGGCCCCGGGAAGCTCACCGCGACTACCGACCTGAATACCGACGCGATCACCGCGACCCTGAAACTGCCCAACGCCACCGGCTCTTTCAACGAACTGGGACTCGTCCCGGTCACGGCAACCGCGCAGCTCATCAACAACGGCCCGACGACCGGCACGGTGGATCCCAACACGGGCAGCGTCACCACCACGTCGCTGATCACGATGAAGATCGTCAGCCTGACCGTGGCAGGGATCCCGCAGCCGGTGGGTAACTCGTGCCAGACCTCCACCCCGGTGTCGGTGACCGTAACAAGCCAGCCGGGCTTCAGCATCCTCAAGGGCGGCAACCTGGCGGGCACCTACACGATCCCGCCGTTCGCCAACTGCGGGCTGGAGACGCTGCTGATCAACCTGACCCTCCCCGGGCCGAACAACACCATCACCCTGACCCTCGGTAAGGGAAAGTTCGTCCCCTGACCAAAGGGCGGCGCACCGCGACTGGCCGCAGCCCTGCCGCAGATGATGTCACGGGTGTAGGTCCTCCTTGTTGAGTTGGGATGCTTCCGGGGGGACCTGCGCCCACCTGACCTTTACACCGGGGATGGACGCCACCCCTCGCAGAGGACACTACGGAAGTTGACTCGCAGTACGACGAGTATCGTGACAACTGGGTTCGTGGCATGACGATTTCCGGCGAGATGAACCTCGGGAGTTAGCGTAGGCCATGACCGTACGATGGGTTTTCACGCGAGCAGCAGCCGCATTGGCGGTGGTCGGTGCAGGGCTGTTGTCGCTGCCGGCGGCCGTCTTCGCCCAGACCAACGTCGCATCTTCGGGTTCACCTTCACCACCGGTGAGCAGCCATTCTGGCTCCGCCCCTTTCCTGAAGAGCTCCGCCCCTTTCATGCAGAGCGTGTCGTGCACGACGGCATCCTTCTGTGAGGCCGTTGGCGGCAGCACCAACGCCGGGGGCGGTGCGCTGGCTGAGGTCTGGAACGGCTCTACATGGACGCAGCAGTCCGTCCCGGCGCCGACTGCCCCGCACCCGCAGGGTTTCGAGCTGGACGGGGTGTCCTGCACCGCGACCGATGCTTGTGAAGCGGTCGGCTACTACAGCACCACCACCCGGTCGGTGGCATTGGCAGAGCGATGGAATGGGACGTCGTGGACCGTCCAGCCCAGCGCCTCTTTGACATACACCGACAGCGAGCTGGGCGGGGTGTCGTGCACCGCGGCGGATGCCTGTGAAGCAGTCGGGTTGTACGACAACGGTCCCTCCGGAGGGCTGTTGACGTTGGCGGAGGTGTGGAACGGCTCCGCATGGAAGACGCAGACAACGCCGCACCCTGGTATCAGCGCCGGGGGCTACGGAAGCAGGCTCGGGGCGGTGTCGTGCACGGCCGCTGGCAGCTGCGAGGCGGTCGGCTCCTACACCACCTCCTCGGTCCAGATCGTGACGTTGGCAGAAGAGTGGAACGGCTCGGCGTGGACGCAACACTCGACCCCTAACCCGGGGAGTGGGGTCGCCTCCTTGAACGGCGTGTCGTGCACGGCGGTCACCGCGTGCGAGGCCTTCGGCGATTCCTCGCTGGTGTTCGCCGCAGGGTGGGATGGGACAGTATGGAAGGCGCAGTCGGTCCCCAACCCCAGCGGAACCAATTACGGCTACGGAGTGTCCTGCCCATCAGCCAGTGCCTGTGAAGCCGTCGGAACCGGCAACAACGGGGTCCTCACCGACAAGTGGAACGGCACGGCCTGGGAGGCGCAATCCGCTCCCGGCCCGGCCAGCGGAACCTTGTCCGATGTCTCGTGCCTGTCCGCCAACGCGTGCGAAGCCGTCGGATACAGCAACCTAGGGACCCTGGCGGAGGTCTGGAACGGGACCACTTGGAAGCAGCAGACCAGCCCCTGAGCAATCGGGACTTCGCGCTGTCACGTCCCTGCCGGCTTGCGCAGACCCGGGAGCGCAGCGGCCATCGGCGAGACGGACACGACTCACACCCCGATCTGGCGTGCGAGCCAGAGGCGTACCTCGGCCAGGGTGGCCGGGGTGATCTGGCCGATCGGCTTGGGTTTGACCAGGCGGCCCACTGACAGGGCCTTGGTTTGCTCGGTCATCGCGAAGGAGGCGCGCTGGAGCCCGGTCACCTGGTCCGCCGGAATCGCCACATGGTGCGGAAGCCGCCGGTCGATAGTCGTCAGCGGAACCGCGAACAGCAGGCCTGGCGCGGTGAAGGCCTCGTCTGAGACGGACAGTACCGGCCGGATGCCTCGCTGCTCGCGGCCAACTCCGTCGCCGAGGTCGGCCACGTACAAGCCGCCAGCCACTGTCACCCGTTGTACTCCGGGTACTCCTCAGCGGCCGGGACGGGCAGGCCGGTGAGGGCCGCGTCGAGCCACTCGTCCCTCTCCTGGATGTAGTCTGCCCATCCTTCGGGGTCGGCCATGAGCTGCCCGTACGCGGCGTGAAACTCGCGCGCCATGGTCTCGCGCTCTACCAGATGGGCGACCTGTTCGCCCAAGGTCCGATGATCTTGCTCGGCAAGAGCTGCGAGCTGGTCGCGAGTTCGCTGGTCCACCCGGATCATGACACTGCCCATGCCAGAAGTCTACATCGTGTATACACACCGCTGACCCGAGGCCGGGCGACCTACCCGATTGAGACGAGGGAGAAGCTCGCGCCGCGGTTGCCGAGGAAGACATTGTCGATCTCCCAGTACTGCGACCATTCACCCAGGTAGCCCGAACTGGATCCGGACGCTGGTCTTACCGAGCGCCGCAGCGGCACGACCGCCTCGGCCGGGCCACGCGAGTGCGGCTACAGATGTGCTACGGTTGTAGCATGACGACTGTGGCAACACGCGACCTCCGTAACGACACCGCCGGCGTGCTGCGCCGCGTTCAGGCTGGCGAGCAAATCGTGATCACCGTCAACGGCAAGCCGGTGGCACAGCTAGTGCCGTTGCCGACGGCCGGCGGCCGGTGGATCCCGCGCGCAGAACTTGCCCGGCGGCTGCGGACGGTACAGGCTGACCCGGAACTGCGCGGCGATCTGGCCCGGCTCGCCGGCGAAACGACCGACGACCTGCCGCCGATCCGATGACCAGCCCTCAGGACCGGGCTGTTCGGGGGCTGCTTGACACCACTGTCTTCATTGCCCGGGAGTCAGGACGCCCGATCGACGAGGACCGGCTCCCGGACGAATCCGCGATCTGCGTCATAACCCTGGCCGAGTTGCACGCCGGGGTGCTCGCAGCCGGCGATACGGATACCCGCGCCCGTCGGCTCGAGACCCTGCGGGCCGTCACCGACATGCAGACGTTCCCGGTAGACGAGGCCGCGGCCCGGACTTGGGCGCAGATGCGAGTGCACCTTGCCGAGACGGGGGGTCGCGTCCGGATCAATGACCTGTGGATTGCCGCCGTCGCCGCCTCCTGCCGACTGCCGGTGGTCACCCAGGACGACGATTTTGAGCCCGTACGCGGCGTTGCGGGCCTCGGTGTCGTCAAGGTCTGACCCGGCGGTCGGCCGGCCGCTGACAGGCCGACGCCGATCGCGGCCAGCCTGGCTCGCTCGTCGGCCGTGAGCCGGCCGGCGACCCCGAGCTCGGGCGGGAGCTGCGAGCTGGTCGCGAGTTCGCTGGTCCACCCGGATCATTACACTGCCCATGCCAGAAGTCTACATCGTGTATACGTACAGTTGACGGGCTGGCTGACAACGGGACATGATCGCAGCTCTCAGGTACTCCGCAGGGAATCCGATGCGGGGACCGAACATATCCCCGCGAAACGGTCAGGAAGCTCGGCTCTCAGCGCGCCGGCCGATGCCAGATCTTGTCATCTGATGATAAATCTGCTCGGCCAGGCTGTAACCAGTGGATGATAATGCGCTGGCAGGACGCCCGCTGACCCGTCTCCTTGACTCCGATATCACCCACAATTAACATACTGGCCAGTAACGAGCACGGAATCCTGCAGGTTGACCTGGCCGCTGTGGGTACGGCGGCTACCAATATGCGGGCGTCAGCCGTCCCGCCCGCAGCTAGTGTCTTCCGTGCTCGGTTAGCTTGACTACTCCAACTGGTCAACGGCCAGGGATGCGGGTTCTTGATCATGACTTATCGCGGGGCTCATCGCGACCTCGATCCCATTTCACAGCGCCCGACTGTCTGCGGAGGAGAGAATACCGACAGGCTGATGCAGCTCGACCTCGCCGCCGTCACCATCGGATGCCCGCCGGACGAGCCGACGCCGCTACGCTGAGCCGCACCCAGGCGCGGGCGCAGGCGTGACGGTCACAGTAAGCAGTACCGGGAGGCGGGAATGGGCATTGAGGTGATCGTCGAGGGGCTGACGAAGTCCTTCGGCCGCCGGGCCGTGTGGCGGGACGTCACGCTGACCCTGCCCCCCGGCGAGGTGTCGGTGATGCTCGGACCATCCGGCACCGGCAAGACGGTGTTCCTCAAGTCGCTCATCGGCCTGCTCAAGCCCGACAGCGGCCGGGTGCTGGTAGACGGCGTCGACGTGGTGCACACCTCGGAACGGCAGCTCTACCAGGTGCGGAAGCGTTTCGGCGTGCTGTTCCAGGACGGCGCGCTGTTCGGCTCGCTCAACCTGTACGACAACATCGCCTTCCCGCTGCGCGAGCACACGAAGAAGACCGAGGCCGAGATCCGGCGCATCGTGGGCGAGAAGATGGAGATGGTGGGCCTGGGCGGCGAGGAGCGCAAGGTCCCCGGCGAGATCTCCGGCGGGATGCGCAAGCGGGCCGGCCTGGCCCGCGCCCTGGTGCTCGACCCGCAGATCATCCTGTGCGACGAGCCGGACTCCGGCCTCGACCCGGTGCGCACCGCCTACCTGTCCCAGCTGCTCATCGACCTGAACGCGCAGATCGACGCCACGATCCTCATCGTCACCCACAACATCCAGGTGGCCCGCACGGTGCCGGACGACATGGGCATGCTGTTCCGCGGCGAGCTCGTCATGTTCGGCCCGCGCGAGGTGCTGCTGACCAGCGAGGTCCCTGCCGTGGCGCAGTTCCTGGACGGCCGCAGGATCGGGCCGATCGGGATGTCCGAGGAAAAGGACGAGGCACAGATCGCGCTCGAGCAGGCGCACATGGAAGCCGGCCATCATGACGGCGGCGCGGGCGGCGACCTGCGCGTGGTCGTCCCGCAGCTCGAGCCCACCCCCGGGCTGCCGCCCCGGCGGGCGGTGGAGCGCAGGAAGTCGCGGGTCATGAGCATCCTGCACACCTTGCCGCCGGCGGCGCAGCAGGCCATTATGGCCAGCCTCAGCACAGCCGACCTGGAGCGCTACCGGATGAACTCGGCACCTGCCACGCTGACGCGGCCGCCCGGCGCCCCGCCGCAGGGGCCCGGCGGTACCTCCGCGCTGCCGCGACGCGCAGGCCCGCCACAGGGACCCGGAGGCACACAGCCCCCGCCGGGACCCCCCGGTGCACGGCCGCCGCAAGGATCCGCGGGCGGGCCGCCGGGTCCCCCGGGCACAACGCCGCCGACCGGGCCGGCCGGACCGGTCAGGGCCCAGACCCAGCCGATGCGCCGGCCCGGCGAGCCGCCGGATGGCCAGCAGGGCTCGGTACCGCCGTGGCCGCCCGCACCTCCGCCCGCTGACCCGGGCCGCGGAGGCCGTGCGTGACTGCTCAGGAGCCCGTGGTCCCGGGCCTGGACGTCCCGTCGCGGCCGAAGGAGAAGCCGTCGCGGCCGCCGGTGCGCGGGCTCGGCGCGCTGCGCCAGACCGGCGACCTGTTCGGGCTGTCCGCGAGCGTCATCCGGCTGACGTTCAAGCGGCCGTTCCAGGCCCGCGAGCTCATCGAGCAGTTCTGGTTCATCGCCAGCGTGACGATCCTGCCCTCGGCCCTGGTCTCGATCCCGTTCGGCGCGGTGATCGCGCTGCAGCTCGGCTCGCTCACCCAGCAGCTCGGCGCGGAGTCCTTCACCGGCGCGGCCAGCGTGCTCGCCGTCGTCCAGCAGGCCAGCCCGCTGATCGTCGCGCTGCTGATCGCCGGCGCGGGCGGCTCGGCGATCTGCGCGGACATCGGCGCCCGCACGATCCGCGAGGAAATGGACGCGATGCGGGTCATGGGCGTCTCGCCCATCCAGCGCCTGATCGTGCCGCGGGTGCTGGCGACGATGTTCGTCGCGCTCATGCTCAACGGCCTGGTCTCGGTCGTCGGCGTGCTGGGCGGCTACTTCTTCAACGTGTTCCTGCAGCACGGCACCCCCGGTGCCTACCTGTCCAGCTTCTCCGCCCTGGCCCAGCTGCCCGACCTGTATATCGGCGAGATCAAGGCGGTGATCTTCGGCTTCATCGCCGGGGTGATCGCGGCGCACCGGGGCCTGAACCCCAAGCCGGGCCCGAAGGGCGTCGGCGAGGCGGTGAACCAGGCGGTGGTCTTCACCTTCCTGCTGCTGTTCTTCGTGAACCTCGTGCTCACCGTGATCTACCTGAAGATCGTCCCGCCCAAGGGGGTGGGCTAGGCCATGGGCGTGCTGACCCGCGCACGCCAGCGGCCCCCCGCCATCGGGCCCGACCGCTGGCCGGCCCGGCTGGCCAGCGCCGCGGACCGGTCGCTGGGCGGGCTCGACATGCTCGGCGACCAGCTGCTGTTCTACGTGCGCGCGCTGCTATGGCTGCCCCGGGCGGTCCGGCGCTACATCAAGGAAGTGCTCCGGCTGCTCGCCGAGGTGGGCTTCGGCAGCGGGGCGCTCGGGCTGATCGGCGGCACGGTCGGCGTGATGATCGGCCTGACCCTGTTCACCGGCACGGTCGTCGGGCTGCAGGGCTACGCGGCGCTGAACCAGATCGGCGCCGCCGCCTTCACCGGGTTCATCTCGGCCTACTTCAACACCAGGGAGATCGCTCCGCTGGTGGCCGGCCTGGCACTGTCCGCCACGGTCGGTGCCGGGTTCACGGCGCAGCTCGGCTCCATGCGCATCAACGAGGAGATCGACGCGCTGGAGGCCATGGGCGTGCCGAGCCTGCCGTACCTGGTGACCACCCGGATCATCGCCGGGGTAGTCGCCATCATCCCGCTGTACGCCATCGGCCTGGTGACGTCGTACCTCGCCTCCCGCGAGGTCACGGTGATCTTCAACGGGCAGTCGTCGGGCACCTACGATCACTACTTCGGTTTGTTCCTGTCGCCGATCGACGTGCTGTGGTCGTTCATCAAGGTGCTGATCTTCAGCACGATGGTGATCCTCATCCACTGCTACTACGGCTACCGGGCCAAGGGCGGCCCGGCGGGGGTCGGGGTGGCGGTCGGCCGGGCGGTGCGGGCGGCGATCGTGGTGATCAACGTCGTCAACTTCTTCATGAGCCTGGCCATCTGGGGCGCCACCACGACCGTGCGGGTGGCCGGATGACCAAGGCGAGGCTGCGGCTGACCGGCGTGGCGTTCCTCGCCGTGATCGGCGTGCTCATCTGGTTCAGCCTCGCCCTGTACAGCAAGACGTTCACCACGGTGGATCTGGTGACGCTGTACACCAGCAACGTGGGCAACGAGCTGCATCCCGGCGCGCAGGTGCTCGTCCGCGGCGTGCAGGTCGGCGAGGTGCGCTCGATCACGGCCAACGGCAGCGGCGCGACGATGCAACTGGCCCTCCAGCCGAGCATGGTCAGCAGGCTGCCCGCCAACGTGACCGCCGAGATGGTGCCCACCACGTTGTTCGGCGAGCGGAACGTCAACCTGACGCTGCCCGCGACGCCTGTCGCGCAGCGGCTGGGCAACGGCAGCGTCATCGGCCAGAACCGCTCCAGGGACGCGATCGAGGTCGAGACCGTCCTGAACAACCTGCTGCCCGAGCTGACCGCGGTCCAGCCGCAGAACCTGTCCCTCACCCTGAACGCGATCGCGCAGGCGCTGCAGGGCAGGGGCAGCGAGCTCGGCCATACGCTGGTCACGCTCGACACCTACCTGCGCAAGTTCACGCCGAACCTGCCGGCACTCAACGCCGACATCCGCCAGCTCGTGCAAGTCACCAGGACCTACAACCAGGCCGCACCGGACATCGTCGCCGCGCTCAACGACTTCGCCTTCACCGCCCAGACGATCACCCAGCAGCAGGCCAACCTCAGCGCGCTGTACAGCACCCTGACCCAGTCGGATGCCCAGCTCAGCACGTTCCTGGCGCAGAACGAGAACAACATCATCGGCCTGTCCACGAACGGGCTGCCCACGCTGCAGATACTGGCGCGGTACGCGCCGGAGTTCCCGTGCGCGCTGCAGGACCTGGTCAAGTTCGAGCCCTCGATCAACAAGGTGCTCGGCGCCGGCACCACCCAGCCCGGCCTGCACGTCCACGTGAACGCGGAGCAGCCGCTCGGGAACGCGGCCGAGCCGCTCGGCAACTACAAGCCGGGCCTGGACACGCCGAAGTTCGGCGACAACACCGGCCCGCACTGTTACCCGGTCCCGTTCACCGGCATCACGCTGAACGACGGCGCGACCCCGGTGACGAACTACGGGTCGGGTGCCACCACATCAGCCGCGGGTACCACGGCGGCCGGGACGGGCCTCAGCCTGGCGAACACCCCGGCGGAGAACGAGCTCGTCAACGAGATATCGGCGCCAGCCCTCGGCGTGACGCCGCAGTCCCTGCCCGGCTGGAGCAGCATGCTGGTCGGCCCGCTCTACCGCGGGAGGCAGGTGCAGCTCGGATGACCACGGCGGTGAAATCGCCGGAGCGGGCGCCGGTCACCCGCAGGAGCCTGGCCGGCCCGCTGACCAAGTCGATCATCTTCATCGCGGTGACCGCGCTGGCCACGGCCGTCCTCGGGCTGTCCATCGCCTCCACCGGGCCGAACGGCACCACCACCTACAACGCCGTCTTCACCGACGTCACCGGCGTGACCGTGGGATCGGACGTGGACATCGCCGGGGTACGGATCGGCTCGGTGAACTCGGTCACCGTGGTGGACCGCAACCTGGCCCTGGTCAGCTTCTCGGTCCAGTCCGGCCGGCCGCTGCCGGCCTCGGTGACCGCCACGATCAAGTACCTCAACCTGGTCGGGCAGCGCTACATCGACCTGCAGCAGGGCGCGGGCCCGGCGAACCAGACGCTCCGGCCGGGCGGGACGATCCCGGTCACCCGCACCACCCCTGCCCTCAACCTGACCGAGCTGTTCAACGGCTTCCAGCCGCTCTTCCAGGCGCTGTCACCGAGCGCGGTCAACCAGCTCTCCGGGGAGCTCATCCAGGTGCTGCAGGGCCAGGGCGGGACCGTGACCAGCCTGGTCGCCCACATCGGGTCGCTGACCACCACGCTGGCGGCCAAGAGCAAGGTGATCGACTCGGTCATCAGCAACCTGAACGCGGTGCTCAACACCGTCAACTCGCGGGGCAGCGAGCTGGCCACGCTGGTCACTACGCTGCAGCAGCTCGTCTCCGGGCTCGCCGCCGACCGGCAGCCGATCGGCAGCGCGATCAGCGCCATCGGCCAGCTGACCACCGCCACGGCCGGCCTGCTGCAGGTCGGCCGGGCGCCGCTGAAGCAGGACATCATCCAGCTCGGCAGGCTGTCCGGCAACCTGGCCGCTGCCACGCCGACGGTCAATACGTTCCTGCACAACCTGCCGATCAAGATGACCGAGATCGCCCGGCTGGCCTCCTACGGGTCCTGGCTCAACTTCTACATGTGCGACGCGGTGCTGACCGGGGCCAAGTCCTCCTACGGCGCCCCGCCGCCGACCGGCGTCGGGATCACCGCGGCGAGGTGCAGATGAAGTCGATCTCCGAGCGCAATCCCCTTGCCGTCGGGCTCGTCGGTCTCGCCATCATCGCCGTGATCGCGCTCCTCGCGTTCAACGCCAGTAACCTGCCCATCATCGGCGGCGGCACCACCTACAACGCGCTGTTCACCGAAGCCGCTGGCCTGCTGCCCGGCAACGAGGTCCGGGTGGCGGGCGTCACCGTGGGGACGGTCACCGGGGTCGCGCTGGACGGGAACCGGGTCAAGGTCTCGTTCCGGGTCAAGGGCGTCTGGGTCGGGGACGCGAGCACCGTCGGCATCCAGATCAAGACCGTGCTCGGCGACAAGTACCTGGCGCTCGACCCGCTCGGCGCCGCCACGCAAGACCCCGGCCAGACGATCCCGGCCAGCCGGACGACGTCGCCGTTCGACGTGACGGCGGCCTTCCAGCAGCTCGGCTCCACGATCGGGCAGCTCAACACCAGCCAGCTCGCGCGGAGCCTGGAAGCGATCTCGAGCGCGTTCCGCAACACGCCGCCCTACGTGCACCAGGCGCTGACCGGGCTGTCCGCGCTGTCCCAGGTCATCGCGTCCAAAGACGTCCAGCTCGCGAAGCTGTTCGCCGGCACCCGGCAGATCACCCAGACGCTGGCTTCGGAAGACAGCCAGTTCCAGGCGCTGCTCGGCGACGGCAACCTGCTGCTGTCCGAGCTGCAGCAGCGTCAGCAGGCGATCAGCTCGATGCTGACCGGCACCGAGGCGCTCGCCACCCAGCTGTCCGGGCTGGTCAACGACAACCAGGCCCAGCTCACCCCCACGCTGCGGTCGCTCGGCCAGGTCACCACCGTGCTGCAGCAGAACCAGGCCAACCTGACGAAGGCGCTCGCGCTGGCCGGGCCTTACTACCGGCTGCTCGGCAACGCGCTCGGCAACGGCCGCTGGTTCGACACCTACCTGTGCGGCCTGGTGCCGAAGGCGTACACGCCGGCCGTCGTCCCCCCGACCGGGTGCATGCCGCCGAAGGGGGTGGGCAGCTGATGCTGGGCAACCTCCGGAACCGGCTGACCCCGGCGACCAGGCGGGCCAGGGTGACCGCGATCATCGCTGTGGCCGCCGTCATCGCGATCGTCTCGGCCGGGCTCGTGCTGGTCTCGGGCGGCTCGAGCATGCAGGTCACCGCGTACTTCAGCGAGGCCATCGGCGTGTACCCCGGATCCACCGTCCGGATACTCGGCGTCCAGGTCGGCACCATCGACTCGGTGCAGCCGGCGGGCAAGCAGGTCAGGGTCACCATGACGGTCAACGGCGGCGTGCCGGTGCCGGCCAGGGCCGACGCCGTGGTGATCGCGGCGAGCGTGGTCTCCGACCGGTACATCCAGCTCTCCCCGCCGTACACCGGCGGCCCGCAGCTCGCTTCGGGCGCGGTGATACCGGCCAGCCGCACCGCCACCCCGGTCGAGGTGGACCAGCTCTACAGCAGCCTCGCCAAGCTCGCCACCGCCCTCGGCCCGAACGGGATAAACAAGAACGGCGCGCTGTCCGACGTGATCAACACCGGCGCGGCCAACCTGGCCGGCAGCAACGGCAAGAACTTCAACAACATGATCAGGGACCTCGGGCAGGCGACCCGGACGCTGTCCGGCTCGCGGGACAACTTCTTCGCCACGATCAACAACCTGCAGCAGTTCACGACCATGCTGAAGGACAACAACAGCCAGGTGGCCCTCGCCCAGCAGCAGCTGGCCCAGGTATTCGGGTTCCTGTCCGGCGACCGGCAGGCCCTCGCCGGGGCGCTGAGCCAGCTGTCCACCGCGCTCGGCCAGGTGCAGTCGTTCATCGCCAATAACCGGAACCTGATCACGTCCAACGTGACCAAGCTCGCGAGCATCACCAAGATCCTCGTCACCGAGCGCGCCTCGCTGGCCCAGGCGGTCAGCTACGCGCCGCTGGCCGTGGACAACGTGCTCGGCGCCTACAACCCGGTGCAGCAGACCCTGAACGGCCGCGGCAACCTGCTGGAGCTCGAGGCAAAGAGCGGTGCGTCCACCGCGAGCTCGCCGGCACCGACCGTCCCGGCCTTTCCGGCGGGCATCGGGGCGGCCGCCCCGACGCAGGGCTCGGCGTCAGGCAACCAGTTCTGCAACGCGGCCAAGTCCGCGTCACCGCTCGGCTCGCTGTGCCGCCGGCAGCAGGCGTCGGCCGCCGCCGCGCTCGTCCCGGTATCACCGCAGCAGCAGGCCTCGCTTCCTCCGCTGCCGCTCCCGGCCGTCGGTCCCGTGTACGGGTCGGGCAGCGCCGTTCGGGGAACCGGGGGGTGACGGCGGGATGAGGAAACGGGCAGTAACCGGGACGGCGGCGGCCGCCGTCCTCGCGCTCGCGGCGGCCGGCTGCGGCGGCGGCGGTTTCAACGGCATCTACAGCCTGCCGCTGCCCGGCGGTGCCAGCCTGGGCAGCCACCCGTATACGGTGACCGCGCGGTTCAGCAACGTGGTTGACCTGGTGCCGCAGTCGGCGGTGCGCGTCAACGGCGTGGCGGTCGGCCGGGTTTCCACCATCAGCCTGCCGGCGCACAGCTGGACCGCGAACGTCACCATGGTCGTCAACGGCAGCGTGCACCTGCCGGCCAACGCGATCGCCGAGCTCCGCCAGTCCAGCCTGCTCGGCGAGTGGTACGTCGCGCTCAGTGCGCCCCCGGGCGGCGTCGCGCAGGGACGGCTGGCCAACAACGCGGTGATCCCGCTCGCCCGCACCACCGAGAACGCCACCGTCGAGGAGGTGCTCGGCGCGCTGTCCTTGCTGCTGAACGGCGGCGGCCTCGCCCAGCTGCACACGATCAGCACCCAGCTCAACTACGCGCTGAACGGCAACGAGCCGCAGATCCGGTCCGTGCTGTCGCAGATCAACGACCTGGCGACCAACCTCAATGCGCACCGCGGCGACATCACCGCGGCGCTGGACGGGCTGAACCAGCTGTCCGGCACGCTGCGCGCCCGGGACCAGCAGATCGGCAACGTGCTGGACAACCTCACCCCCGGACTGCAGGTGCTCTCCAACCAGCGCTCCCAGCTGGTCACCCTGCTGAACTCGCTGAACACCCTGTCCGGGGTCGCGGTGGACACCATCAACAAGAGCAAGACGGACATGGTGGCCAGCCTGCAGGCGCTGGCGCCCATCCTGCAGCAGCTGGCCAACGCCGGGCAGGCGCTGCCGCATTCGCTGCAGGTGCTGCTCACCTACCCGTTCACCGACCAGGTGCTCAAGGACATCAAGGGCGACTACCTGAACATCTACCTGTCGGTCACCGCGGCGCCCGGCACCACGATCATCCCGCCGGCCACGCCGCTCAAGAAGGGTGCGTCAGCGGGCGCCGCGGGCGGCCCGGTGCTACCGCTGCCGCCGATCGGCGCCACGACCACCCCGTCCGGCTCGCCGTCCCCGTCACCCGGCGGCACGACGAGCCCGGCCACCTCACCGCCCCCGTCATCCGGCGGCAGTAAACCTGGGAGGGGGGGCTGATGCTGACCCTCGGCACCAAGATCAAGATCGTCGCGTTCGCGGTCCTCGCCGTGGTCGTGCTCGGGTTCACCGCGGTTCGCTACGCGAACCTGGGCCGGTTCCTCGGGCTGACCGGGTATTACACCGTAAAAATGAATTTGCCGAACGCTGGCGGCTTGTTCTCCAACGCGGACGTGACGTACCGCGGGGTATCGGTCGGGCGGGTCGGGGCCATGAACCTGACCTCGAACGGGATCGTCGTTGACCTCAACCTCAGCGACGCGGCGCCGAAGATACCGTCATCCGGCCTGCAGGCCACGGTCGCGGACCTGTCCGCGGTCGGCGAGGAGTACGTCAACCTGCGCCCGCAGAGCAGCCGCGGCCCCTACCTGACCAGCGGGTCGGTGATCCCGCAGCGCAACGCGCAGCTGCCGCCGCCGATCACCAATGTGCTCGGCAGCATCAACAGCCTGGTCACCTCGGTGCCTCAGCAGAACCTGCGGGTGCTGGTGGCGGAGCTCGGCAACGCGTTCCAGGGCCAGGGGCCCAACCTGCAGGTGCTGCTGGATACCAGCAGCACCCTCACCCAGGCCGCGCTCCAGGACATCCCGCAGACCAGCAAGCTCATCGCCGACGGTCAGACCGTGCTCGCGACCCAGGCGGCCGACAGCGCGGCGATCCAGGCGTTCGGCAGCAGCGCGCGGCTGCTCGCCGGCCAGCTGGTCAGCTCGGACGCCGACCTGCGCCGCTGATCGCCGCCACGCCGCAGGCGGCGCTGCAGGTCAGCGCGCTGCTGCGGGACAACAACTTCGGCCTCAGCTCGGTGATCGCCAACTTGCTCACCGTCTCGGACGTGACGCTCACCCGCCAGTCGGCGGTGCAGGAAATGCTGTCCGCCCTGCCTGCCGCCATCGCGGCGGGCTCGACGGTGATCAACAGTCACGGGGCCAACTTCGGGCTGGCGCTGACCTTCTTCACCCCGATTCCCTGCACCACCGGCTACGGCGGCACCGCGTACCGCAACGGCCTGGACACCTCGCCGGGCCCGCCGCTGAACACCGGCGCGAGCTGCGCGCTTCCTGCCAGCAGCGGAGTGGACGTCCGCGGATCGGCGAACGCGCCGTCCGGCGGCGGCGTGCCGCCAGCGGTCCCGGCGGGCGCGAACGCGTCTCCTGCACATACCACCGCCCAGGCCGCGCTAACGTCTGAGTCTGCGGGCATGAGCCAGCTGCTGGGGCTGACCCCCTGAACGCACAAGACACTGAGCTCAGGACATCGGGACAGGTGGTAACGACGCGCGCTTTCCGGCTGTCGAACCCGCTGCTCGCCGTGGCGATCGCGGTTGCCGTCATCGCCGCGGGGTGCGCGGGCTGGTTCGGGTGGTCCTGGTATCACGCCGAGCACTCGGGCTCGGTGGCCAGCGCCCGCCTGCGCGACCAGGTGCTGCGGCAGGGCGAGCAGGAGGTCCAGAACTTCAACACGCTGGACTACCGGAACCTGAGCCACGGCCTGAGCCTGTGGCAGTCGTCCTCGACTGGGACGCTGTACACCCAGGTCACCCGGGGCCAGGCCCAGTTCGAGCAGGTAGTCCGCAAGGCCAGGACGGTCACCACCGCGACGGTGCTCGATGCCGCGCTGACCTCGCTGAACCCGCACGCCGGCACCGCCGGCATCATCGTCGCGCTGCAGATCACGGTGAAGCCGCCGACGGGCACGGCCACCGTGAAGCTGTCCCGGCTGCAGGGCACGCTGCAGAAAACCGGCTCGGGCTGGAAGCTGAGCGCGCTGGGCCAGGTCGCGGTCGGGACCGCCGGGCAGGGCGGTTCCGGATGAGCGCGAAGGGGGATTCCCGCATGCCACCGCCGCGGCGGCGCCGTCCGGTACAGCCGGCCACGCGCGTTCGGCTCCCGCGTACGGCACGTCCTCGCAGCACGCCGGCCCCGGCGCCGGCCCCCGGGGCGCCCGGCATCGAGACATCGGACGTCGAAACCACAGACGTCGAAACCACAGACGTCGAAACCACGCAGGTCGAGACCCCCGACGTCGAGACCCCCGACGTCGAGACCACGGACGCTGAGACCACGCAGGTCAAGACCCCCGACGTCGAGACCGCGGACGCTGAGACCACGCAGGTCAAGACCCCCGACGTCGAGACCGCGGACGCTGAGACCACGCAGGTCAAGACCCCCGACATCGAGACCACGCAGGCCGAGACCCCCGACGCCGAGACCGCGGACAAGGCCGCTAGGCGCGTCACCACAGCCACCAAGGCCGCCACCACAACCGCCAAGCCGGCCACCACAGCCACCAAGCCGGCCACCACAGCCACCAAGCCGGCCACCACGGCCGCCGGCCGCCCCGCCGCCGGTGCCCGCCGCAGCACGCTGGTGCTGCCTGCCGCCCTCGGGGTCCTTGCGGTCATCCTCGGCGGGCTAGCCGTGTGGTTCGGCCTGCAGGCCAGCAACGCGACCAGCGGGGTGGACACGGCGAACATCGCGCTGACCAGTCCCGCGGCCACCCGTCAGGTCAGCCAGCAGATCGCCAGCGCGGTGAACACGATCTTCTCCTACAACTACGCCGACACGGCCAAGACCAGCCAGGCCGCGGCGGCCGTGCTCACCGGCAAGGCCAGAGGGGAGTACAACACCCTGTTCAAGCTGGTCCGGCTGGACGCGCCGAAGGAGAAGCTCGTCCTGACCACGACCGTGACCAACAGCGCGGTCGAGTACCTCATCGGCAACCAGGCGCGGGTGCTGATCTTCGCCAACCAGCAGACCACGTCGGGTTCCACGCACAAGACGATCGACGCCGGCGCCATGTTCGCGGCGAACGCGGTGTACCAGGGCGGCCGCTGGAAGATCGCCCATATCGACACGTTCGGCGCGGGCGGGTAACTCCCCGGAGCCTCGCCGGACCCGCGAGGTGATCCCGCCCGGAGCGGCCCGTCTCCAGCATGACGTGTTCCTTGATCGATGGGGAGTTGCATACCTCGGGTGGTAGGCAACTTCACTTCGATCTTGGCGGGCTGGGGCGAGAACCCCGGAGCGGTCCGCTATACCTGGTCGATCGGCAGGTGGACCGTCGCCCAGGGGAACACGAGGAACCACAGCAGGGCGAGCACGACCACGACGAGCAGCGTCATCCACACCGCCTTGCCGCCGGCCGCGCTGGCCGGCAGCCGCCGCCAGATCCATTCGTACATGCCGCGCCGTCCTCCTCCTGGTCCGAGTTGTCCGGATCCGTCACGATCCCCCGGTGTATCCGTCTCTACCGTGCCGCCGTCTCTACCGTGCCGCCGTCTCTACCGTGCCGCCGTCTGTACCGTGCCGCCGTCCCTGGCGTGCCGCCAGGCCTGGCGTGCCGCCGTCCCTGGGGTGTTGCCGTCCTGCTTGCCGCCAGCCCTGGGGTGTGACCGCCACTACGGTGTCGCCGCCGACGGGGCATGGTGCGCGATGGTCTGCGCGCGTGGCTGCGCGCGGACCATGACCCCGGTCACGATCACGCGGTGCGTCCCGGTCCAGGCCGGGTCGCAGGTGATCAGCGTGATCAGGCGCTGGGTCGGGCGCGTGTGCGGATGCCCGGGAACCGGATCGAGCACGCTGAGGTCGCCGGGTGACACCCACCGCTTGCTGATGACCCGGTAGGTGTACGTGTTCGCCTGGGTCTCGACGTAAATCAGATCGCCGTTCTTCATGGAGGGCTCGCTCCAGAACGGGTTGCCCGCGGTCACCCGGTGCCCGGCCACGGCGAAGTTACCCAGCTGGCCAGGCAGCTGGGTGCCGGGCACGTGACCGGGACTGACGTTCAGCTGGGCCAGGGTGGTGCCCTGGACGATGGTGAATCGCCAGTTCTTGCCGAACGCCGGAATCCGGATGAACGCGAACGGCTGCCCGGTCACCAGGTGCAGGGCGTCGGGCCGCAGGCGGGCAGGGCTGGATGCCGATCCCGACTGGGCCCACTGCCTGTTCAGCTGGTCAGAGAAGGCATGCTGGGCTCTGCTTGCCTGCCAGGCGGTGCCCCAGAGCAGATAGGCGATGAAGAGCAGCAAGATGACGCCGACGCTGAGGCAGAGCTCGCCGAAGCCGCGGATCAGGGTTCGCATCATCAGGTGAGGTTTCCTTCGGGCGATTACGTAACGCTTACAGATGATAGCGATGAGTGAGACGCCCCGAACCGGATCGGGCCATCTCGCCCACCGTGATCCGGCTTTGCCGGGCGAGCGGCTACGCTGGTCGCGAAAAGCCCAGCCAGTGCCGCGTGCGCTGCCGACAGGAGCCGACCGTGCCCAAGTCCCGTGTCCGTAAGAAGTCGGTCTATACGCCTCCGCCGCGGACGGCGAAGGCGAAGTTCAGTCCGCCCTGGCTAGCCCCCACCATGCTCGCGTCACTGCTGATCGGTCTCGCCTGGATCGCCGCGTACTACGTCACCGGCGGGAGCATGCCCGGACTGGGCTCTCTCGGCGCCTGGAACCTGGTGATCGGGTTCGGCTTCATCATCTTCGGCGTCGCCCTGTCCACCAAGTGGCGATAACCCGCTGACCCGGCGCAACACGAAGCCGCCGGCGCCGGAACAGGTGATCCGGCGCAGAAATGACACGGCTGTAACTTCGTCCACACCCTTATGCACAACCTGTGGATAACTTTGAGCGGAGCTAGTGGCCGAGCTGGTGGCTGCGGATGACCACGGCAACGGCCAGCAGGGCCAGCAGGACGACTGTCGCACCGGCCTGCAGCAGCATCCGCCGATTGCGCGGCGCATAGGCGAAGGCGGCAGTCAGCAGGCCGCCGGCCAGCAGGCCCCCCACGTGCGCCTGCCAGGCGATCTGGGACCGCAGCACCAAGTCGAACCCGAGGTTGAGCACGACGATGGTGACCAGCCACCTGCTGTCAAGTCCCAGCCGCTTCGACACCACGAACCAGGCCCCGAGCAGGCCGAAGATGGCGCCGGACGCGCCCAGAGCGGGCTGAGCGGCTGGCGCGAGGTAGTAGTAGAGGACCGAGCCGCCGGCGGCGCTGAGCAGGTAGACGGTGAGGTAACGGACCGGGCCGAGGGTCCGCTCGAGCGCCGGGCCCACGATGATCAGCGCCCACATGTTGAAGATGATGTCGAGTGGTCCCAGGCTCCTGACGCCGGGCGGCGGCAAGAACGCCGAGGTGATCAGCCGGTACCACTGGCCGGTGGCCACCCCGGCGAGCTGGCCCCGGCCCGTGGGCGAGCCGAGGCCGAGCATCTCCCAGCTGTTCGCAATGCTTGGCCGGCTCAATTCGACCAGGTAGAGCACGATGTTGATGGCGACGAGCGTCCAGGTGACTACCGCCCCGCGAGAGGCGGAGCGGCCGCCAAAGACCCCGCGCGCGGACCGCGTGCCCTGGTTACCGGCTCGTACGCACTCGACGCACTGCTGCCCGACCGCGGCCGAGCGAAGGCAGTCGGGACAGGCGGGACGGCCGCAGCGCACACAGGACACATACGTCTCACGGCCCGGGTGCCTGAAACAGGTGGGCGGGCCTGCTGTGTCCGGCCCGCTGCTGGTACCGGCCGGCCCGGGGCCGGTATTGCTCATGTCCTCATCAAGATTAGTCTGGCGACTCAGTGATCTGAACCGACTCGAGAACCACGTCTTCGACGGGACGGTCGCCGCGGCTGGTCCGCACCCGGCTGATCTCGTCCACTACGTCGCTGCCCTCGATGACCTCGCCGAATATGGTGTGCTTGCCGTTGAGGTGGGGGGTGGGCACGGTCGTGATGAAGAACTGGGACCCGTTCGTGCCTGGCCCTGCGTTCGCCATGGCGAGCAGGTACGGACGGTTGAAGGTCAGGTCCGGGTGGAACTCATCGGCGAACTGGTAACCGGGGCCGCCCCTGCCGGTTCCCAGCGGGTCGCCGCCCTGGATCATGAAGCCGGCGATCACCCGGTGAAAGAGGGTCCCGTCATAGAGCCTGTCTTTGCTGGGCGCCCCTGTGGTCGGATTCGTCCACTCGCGACGGCCCTCGGCGAGCTCGGTGAAGTTCCGCACTGTCTTGGGCGCATGATCGGGGAAGAGCCGGACGACCACGGACCCCAGATTTGTCCGCAGCGTCGCGATCAGGTTATTAGCCATGCCTGGCATCCTCGCATGGTTCAGCCGGGAGCTCGCACTCGCACCCGGAGGGTTGAGCCCGCCAATGAGGGGCAGAGTTTGTGTCGAGTTCACACTCAGGAGGTTTAGCTGTGTCCCTCATGACGAGGAAGGACCAGGCCAAGGCTCAGGCCGGTGCCCGGTGGAACCGCGCCCGCCGGTCAGCGACGCGGGTTACGCCGCTGGCCAAGAGCGCGGGCGAAACGGCGGCCCAAGGGGTGCAGGAGGCACGCGATTGGGCAGCCCCCAAGATCGAGCAGGGCGTCACCCAGGCCCGTGAATGGGCAGCCCCCAAGATCGAGCAGGGCGTCACCCAGGCCCGTGAATGGGCAGCCCCCAAGATCGAGCAGGGCGTCACCCAGGCCCGCGGATGGGCAGCCCCCAAGATCGAGCAGGCGGCGCACGTCCTCGAAGAGACGGTCACGCCCAAGGTGTCGGAGATGCTCACGGCCGCCGCCCAGCGGATCGAACCGCCGGGTCAGGCGAAACGCCGCAGATGGCAGCTGGTGGTGGCTGTGCTCGCCGTGGTCACCGCCGCTGGTGGCGCCGTCACTGCCATCCTGCGCAGGCGCGCCGCCCAGGTGCCGGACACCGTGATGACCGGCGAGGACATCACGCCGGAGGGAGCCGAGCCGGAGGCCACCACGGGCGATGAGACCGTCCTGACCGAGGCGGAGGTATCCGCCGGAAACGGGAAGCGGGCCAGGCGCTGACGCCTGGCTAGACCGGCCGGACGCTGATGAGGTAGTTGGCCCACTGCGAGGCGCCGGCCGTCGTGACTGGCTGGTCCGTGACCACGTTGGTCATCGTCACGGTGAGCCCTTGCGTGAGCGGCTTGAGCAGCCGCAGCACCAGCGACAGCGGACTGCTCGCCGTGAGGGTCACCGGGACTCCGAGCAGGTCGCCGGACAGCTTCGTCGCGTACAGCACCACGTGCCCGCTGAAGGAAAGCAGCGAGGTACTCGTTACCGCGATGCTTCGTTTCTGGTGAATGGTGAGGGTCGGGTGCCCGGTCAGCGTCACCGACTGAAGGCTGAACTTCATCATCGGCACTGGCCGGCGAGAAGACCGGGGTACCTGGGCCACGCCGTCATAGGCGAGACCGACCAGCCGGGCCGAGCCCGCGGTGAGCACCGCGGGAACTGCCGCGGCAACCAGTCCGGCCTCCGCCCGGGTCCGCTTGATCGTGCCGGGGCGCGCTCGCTGCGACCGCGCGCCTGGTGACGGTGCTTGCGCTGGCGGCCCGCCGGCGCGGGCGGCGGGACGAGGGAATCCGTGGGCGGGGGGGACGGGCTGCCGGGGGGTGCCGGGGTGGGCGCGGGCGGGGGGCACAGGATGACGAGGATGCAGCCCGGCCCGGCCCGCGGGGCATCCGCTGCTCGCTGCGCCTGCCATCCGGCGCCGATCAGCAGCGGCAGGCTGACCGGCAGCGCGGCGATGCCCAGCATGCGGTCCCGGCGGCCGCCCGGCTCGCGGTGACCGGCGGCGCCTGGTCGCCGTAGCCTGCCCGGCAGCACCGCGCGCCGGCCGCGGCCAGACCGGTGCTCATCCCTCCCGGCGGCCGCCCGGCCGACCCCAGGCGACCAGGCGAAGGCCAGCCCGCCGCCGATGATCCCGAGCAGCATCCCGAGGAAGAAGCCGCCGTAATTGATGGTGTTGAAGGTGGCCAGGGCCAGCACGACGGCGACGATCGAGTAGAACACGCGCTGGGCGGGGCTGAACCAGAGCAGCAGCCCGCAGAGCGCGAGCACGAACGCGAGCACCGTTCCGAGGAAGCCGTCCACTCCGCCCAGGCCGACGCGGAACGTGGGGCCGAGCGACACGACGGACGTCGAGAGGATTTCCGCGCCGCCGAGCACGATGAGCAGCCCGCCCCAGAACGGGCGGGTCCGCCGCCAGTCCCGCCACGCGGCCCGGATGCGCCGTGCCCTTCCTGCGGGCGTGACGGGGTCAGCCGTAGTCACAGGTTCTCCTCTTGCCCCGGTGGCCCGGAACTCTCAGCAGGCGCTGCCGCCGACGTGGAGATGGAAGCCGGGCAGCCTGAACGTGCCCGCCGTCGTCGACCAGGCCACCTGATGCACGCCCGCGATGGAGACGGCACTGGCCTGCTGGCCGAACGTGCCAACCTGGCCGACCTCGCCCGGCGCCTGGGTCAGCGTGCTGGCGTCCTGGCCGACGCTGATGTTCGTGAAGGTGGCGTTGCCGGAAAAATCCGTCGCCCCGACGACCAGGTTTGACGCGGTCACCGGCGTGCTGCCACCGCCCGCGGTGATCCGCAGGGTCATGCCCAGCACCTTGACGCTCTGGCAGAGGTTGGACAGCGTGGCATTGCGGATCACCGAGACCGCCACCGGCTGGCTCTTCCCGCTCGCCTGCTTGTAAGCCGAGCCGTACTGCTCGAAGCCGGTGCCGGTGAGCTTGGTCGCCGTGACGGTGAACTGCTGACCGGAGACGGAGAACGACGCGGCGACCGCGCCTTTCGCGGTCAGCGTGACGAGGATGGCGGCGACCGCTGCGGCAGGAAGCATGATGAGGCCGAACCGCCGCCAGCGGACGCGGCCGTAGGCCGGCGAGCTGATGCTTTCAGATGAGGACATCTATCGGCTCCCTGCGCAGGATGCGGTGGTGCAGGCGCACGCGCCGGGGGACGTGAACGCTGGCACCGCTAATGGTGTTCAGTCTCACGACTAACGCTTTCGGTTACGGATCCGGTACTTTCCGCAGCCTGTCGCCTACACACCGTAGCAGTCCTCGGGCGGGCGCGATCCAGAACCCCTCTCGGCGCGGGAGAGAGGGGGCTCGTAGCAGAATGCCACTGTGCTGCTGAACGAGATCGCGCGCGTCTCCGCGCAGGTCGCCAGCGTGCCCGGCCGCCGGGCGAAGATCGATCAGATCGCGGGCCTGCTGCGGCGGGCGGCGGGCGACGAGATGCCTCTCGCTGTCGCGTTCCTGTCCGGCGAGCTGCGCCAGCGCCAGATCGGCGTCGGGTACGCGGCGCTCGGGGATCTGCTGGGGGCACGCAGCGCGCCCACCGGGGAAGCCGCGGTAGGCTCCCGGCCGGCCGCGGAGCCGACCATCACGATCACCGAGGCGGATGAGGTGTTCGCCGCCATCGGCGCCGTGAGCGGGGCGGGTGCGCAGGCGGAGCGGCGGCGGCTGCTCGCGGGGCTGCTCGCGCGGGCGACCGAGGGCGAGCGCTCGTTCCTGGTCCAGCTACTGGCCGGGGAACTGCGCCAGGGCGCGCTCGAGGGGGTCATGACCGAGGCGGTGGCGCAGGCCGCGGGAGTGCCCGCCGCCGAGGTCAGGCGCGCCCTGATGCTCGGCGGCTCGCTGCCCGCGGTGGCGCACGCCGCGCTGTGCGGATCCGCCGATCCGCTCGGGGCGGGTGGCGGCCGCGGCGGGGCAGAGCACGAGGATGCCCTCGCGGCCCTGCGCTCCTTCACGCTGCAAGTCGGCCGCCCGCTTCGGCCCATGCTCGCGGCCGCCGCCCCCACCATCGCGGCGGCCCTGCAGAAGGTCTCGCCCGCCGCCGTCGAGTGGAAGATCGACGGCATCCGGGTGCAGGTGCACCGGCAGGGAGAGAAGATCACCGTGTTCACCCGCACGCTCGACGACATCACCGCTCGGGTTCCCGAGATCGCCGAGGCGGTGCGCGCGCTTCCCGCGGAGTCAGTGGTCCTGGACGGCGAGGCGGTCGCGCTCTATCCCGACGGGCGGCCGCGGCCCTTCCAGGTCACCGCCAGCCGGGCCGGCACCAGGACCGGGGTGGAATCGCTACGCGGCGACGTCCCGCTCACCCCGTTCTTCTTCGACCTGCTGCATATGGACGGTACCGACCTCATCGACGCTCCCGCCCAGGAGCGGTACGCGGCGCTCACCCGGCTGCTGCCGCCCGAGCTCGTGATCCCGCGCACGGTCACCGACGACCCCGCGGCCGCCGAGGCGTTCTTCGCCGATGCCGTAGCGCGCGGCCACGAGGGAGTCGTGCTGAAGTCCCTCGGCTCGCCCTACGCCGCGGGCCGCAGGGGCGGTGAGTGGATCAAGGTGAAGCCGCGCCACACCCTCGACCTGGTGGTGCTCGCGGCCGAGTGGGGCCACGGGCGGCGCCGCGGCTGGCTGTCCAACCTGCACCTGGGCGCCAGGGATCCGGAGACCGGCGATCTGGTGATGCTCGGCAAGACCTTCAAGGGCCTGACCGACGAGATGCTGGCCTGGCAGACCGGGCGCCTGCTCGAGCTGGCCGGTCCCGGGGAGGCCGACCGGCCCCGCCGCCGGTGCGGCCGGCCACGTGGTCCGGGTGCGCCCGGAGCTGGTGGTGGAGGTTGCCTTCGACGGGATCCAGACCAGCCGCAGGTACCCGGGCGGCATCGCGCTGCGGTTCGCCAGGGTGATCAGGTTCCGGCCGGACAAGAAGGCGGCGGACGCGGACACGATCGACGCGGTGCGCGCGGTCGCCCCGGCCCGCCGGAGTGAAACGCCCCCGCCGCTACCGGGTCCCCGGGCGCAGCGACCAGGACCGGAGATGGTGATAGCCGCGCACCGTGGCCGGCCGCCTGGGCCGCAGCACGTAGTCGTCGTCCTGGCGCAGCGCCTGCGCGAGTTCCCTGTCCACCAGCACGGTGCCCGGCCTGGCCAGTGACGTCAGCCGGGACGCCACGTTCACGGCCGGCCCGTACACGTCGCCGAACCTGGTCAGCACCCGGCCGAGAGCCATCCCCACCCGGAGCTGCGGCAGGCGGCTGGCGGCCCGCGCCGGATCCGACAGCCGGACCGCGATCGCGGCCGCGTCCGACGGCGTGTCGGCGGCGAACAGTACCTCGTCGCCCAGTGACTTGATCACCCGGCCGTGGTTGGTCACGATCGCCTCGGCGGCGTTCTCCTCGAACGATTCCAGCAACGCCGCCAGCTCGTTGATGTCGGAGTGACGGACGGTGCTCGTGTAGCCGACGATGTCGGCAAACCCCACCACGAGAGTCGCCGTGGACAGCTCCTCGGGGGATGCCGTCAGGATGCGGCCCGCGGCCGCGGCGAAGTGCCGCCGCCAGGCGTAGGCCATCAGCCGCTCCACCACCGGCAGCAGCGTGTCCGTCATCTCGGCGGCGCCGGCCGCCCGGGCGGCCTCGTCCTCCCCGGCGGCCTCGCCGATGCGGGTCATCATTTCCCTGACCTGCCAGTCGGCCAGCCGGGACATGGTCTGCCCGATCGCGCGCACGTGCGGCACCTCGTCCTCGGCCGGGATCTTGCCGCTCGTTATCAGCGAGTCCCAGGTGCGGAGCGTTTCGATGTCGCCGTCGGTGAACACCCGGGCGGCGTCGTCCACGTCGGCGAATCCCAGCGCCTGCCAGATCCGCCGGGCCCGGTCCAGGCTCACCCCGGCGGCACTGGCTACCTCGCTGCGGGTGTGCCGCCGCGGGCCGCCGAGCAGCGCGTCCTCGATCTGCCCGGTCAGGTGGCCGGCCAGCTGCGATCCGGACCGCGCGGACGCCTCGCCGATGGCCGGCCCGGTGTCCTGCGCGCTCATCGCCGACCGGTCAGCGCACGGTGTGGACGATGAGCACGTCGCAGGGTGCCCGGCGGGACACGTCGGCCGGGACCGAGCCGAGCAGCCGGCCGGCCAGCGTGTTGAGCCCCCTGTTGCCGACCACCAGCAGATCGGCCCGGTACTCGCCGAGCGTGCTGATCAGCGACTTGACCGGCTCGCCTTCCACGGCCACCCGCTCAACCGCGCTGGCGCCGCGGGCGGCTGCCCGCTCGGCCGCGGTGCGCAGCGTATCTTCCGCGGGGGCCGAGCCGACAACCTGGTACGCCTCGTCGCCGAGGACATCCTCGGCCGAGGCCACCTCGCGCCGGCTGGCCGGTGCGTACGCGCACACGATCACGAGCTTCGCGGCGGACTCGTGCGCCACCTCGGCTGCGCGCTCCACCGCGAGGTACGAGGAGTCCGATCCATCCGTGCCGACCACTACGGTCTGGTAAGCGCCCATTGACCATCCCTCCGGACCTGGCGATCCGACTTTGGCGATGACCCTACTCGAGAGTAGCCTTCCATGCCGGGACCCGCGATGGCCGCCTCCGGGCAGTTGCGTTGCAGGTCACCCTCTGCCTACAGCGCCTCGGTTCCGGTGAGGAAATGAAGCCGCCGGCGGATGTGCCTCCGCTCGGCCTCGGGCGGCTCGAGTTCCAGTGCCCGCCGGTACGCGGCGATCGACTCGTCCGTCCGGCCGAGGCGCCCCAGCAGGTCAGCCCTGGCCACGTGCACGGGCGGCCAGCTGTCCAGCTGGGGGTTGCCGATGATGATGTCGAGGATCGTCAGGCCGGCCGCGGGACCCTCCGCCATCGCGACGGCGATCGCCCGGTTGGCCTCGACGACCGGTGTCGGCTCATATCGGAGCAGTTCGGAATAAAGAATTGAGATCTGGCGCCAGTCGGTGTCGGCCGCGACGCGGGCGGTGGAGTGACAGGCGGCGATGGCCGCCCAGAGCTGGTAGGGCCCGGGCCTTCCGAGCCGGAGCGCGGCCACGAGCAGGCTCTCACCCGCACGGATCAGGGACTGGTCCCAGCGGGACCGGTCCTGCTCCTCGAGCAGGACGAGCCCGCCGTCGGGGTCGGTCCGGGCGGCGCGGCGGGCGTCGATGAGCAGGAACAAGGCCAGCAGCCCAGCCACCTCGGCGTCATCCGGCAGCCGGTCGCGGAGTCCCCGGGCCAGGTTGATCGCGGCGATGCACAGATCCGGCCGCATCAGGTCGCTCCCCGACGAAGCCCGGTGGCCCTCGGAGAAGATCAGGTAGATGACCTTCAGCACGTCGGTGGTGCGCTGCTGGAAGAGATCCGCCTCGGGAAGCGTGAACGTCATGCCCGAATCCCTGATCTTGTGCCTGGCACGGACAAGGCGCTTCGCCATGGTCTGCTCGGGGACGAGGAACGCCGAGGCGATCTCGCTGGTCGTCAGGCCGCAGACAGCACGCAGGGTCAAAGCGATCCGTGCCGCCGGATTCAGGGCCGGGTGACAGCACAGGTAGATCAGCCACAGGTCCTCGTCGGGGTCTGAGCGGGCGGCATCCGGCTGCCCGGATGGCTCGCAGATGTGCTCCACGGCGATGGCCTCCTTCGGGCCGCGCAGGGATTCGCGACGGAGCCGGTCGATCGCCTTGTGCCGGGCGACCCCGGTGAGCCATGCCTTCGGATGCTCGGGAACTCCGAGCACGGGCCACTGCTCCACCGCGGCGACGCAGGCGTCCTGCACGCTGTCCTCGGCGATATCGAGGCTGCCAGTGAGGCGCGCCACGGCGGCGACGGCGCCCCACCAGCAGGCACGGAGCTGTGCCTCGATGTCGCGGCTCAGCCTGTCCTCCCCGTGTTGACGATGGGCCGGACCTCCACCGATGCGCTGCTGGCGGCCGGGATCAGCGCCGCCCACTTCAGCGCGTCATCGAGGCTCGCGCAGTCGAGGATCGTGTAGCCGCCCACCTGCTCGCGCAGTTCGGCGGCCGGTCCGTCGGTGAGGAGCATCTCGCCGTCCCGGACCCGGACGGTGGTGGCAGCCGAGGCGGCCGTCAGCGGTGCGCAGTCCACCAGGACGCCCGCCTCGGCCATGGCCCCGACGGCCGCGCCGTAGGCCCGCATCATCTCGTCGGCCTCCGCCGTTCCTGCCTCTGGCAACGCGTCCTCTACCCGGTTCAGCAGCAGCAGGTACTTCATGACCCTGATCCCTTCTGGAGGACGGACGGTCCGTCACCCGTAGGTAATCGAACGGAGCCTGCCCCGATGGACACCCTCCCACCAGTGTCGGTCACCTGTACCCGCCGACGGCAACTGTCACCCTCCCCCGACCATCCAGCCGCGGCAGAAACGAGCAGTTGACGGCCCTACTCTGCGCAGTCTAAAGTCTTAGGAGCATAAGACTTTGATACGGGGTATCGACGTGATCAGCTTCCGGCTTGATGGCCGCTCGGTTGTCCCGCCGTACCTGCAGATCGTCCAGCAGGTCCGGCAGGCGCTGCGGATGGGCGTGCTCGACGTGGGGGACAAGCTCCCCACGGTGCGGGAAGTCGTCGCGGCGACAGCGGTCAACCCCAACACCGTGCTCAAGGCCTATCGCGACCTGGAGCGCGACGGCCTGGTCGAGCCCCGCGCGGGGCACGGCACGTTCGTGCTCAGCCGCCCGGCCGGCCCTCCGCCGGACACCCATTCACGGCTGGGCCGCAGCCTGGCCCGCTGGGTACGCACCGCCCGCGAGGCCGGGCTGGACGATGAGTCAATCGAGTCGCTGCTGCGGGTCACGCTGCACGCGGCCGATCAGGAGGAGACCGCATGAATCTCGTGATCGAGACCCGCGCGCTGACCAAGCGGTACCGGAGGGGGGTGACCGCCTTGAGCGAGGCGACCGTCACCGTCCCGGAGGGCCGGATATCGGCGCTGATCGGCCCGAACGGCGCGGGGAAAACGACGCTGCTGCGGCTGCTGGCCGGCCTGGCCAGGCCGAGCGGCGGCGAGGTCGCGGTGCTCGGCGGTACTCCCCGCCAGGACCCGGCGTTCCTAGCCGATCTCGGCTTCCTCGCCCAGGAGATCCCGCTGTACCGGCGCTTCACCGCCGCCGACCACATCACGATCGGCGCCCACCTCAATCCTCGCTGGGACACCGCCTCCGCCCGGCAACGGCTCAACGCCCTGGGCATCCCGCTCGACCGTGCCGTGGGAACACTATCCGGAGGGCAGCGCGCCCAGCTGGCGCTAGCCCTGACGCTAGCCAAACGGCCCAGGCTGCTGCTGCTGGATGAGCCCGTCGCCGCGCTCGACCCGCTGGCCCGGCGGCACTTCCTGGGCACCCTGGCCGACGCGGTGGCCGCGGGCGGCCTGACCGTCGTCCTGTCCTCGCACCTGGTCGCCGACATGGAACGCGTCTGTGATCACCTGATCCTGCTGTCGGCGGCCCGGGTCCAGCTGTGCGGCGACATCGACACCCTGCTCGCCGAGCATCAGGTCCTGGTCGGCCCGCGCAAGGACACCACGGCGATCGAGAAGAACCACACCCTCGTTCAGGCCGTGCGCACCGCCCGCCAGACCACGCTGCTGCTGCGGCTGAACGGCTCGGTGATCGACCCCGCCTTCGAGGCCGCCGACGTCAGCCTCGAAGAACTGGTCCTCGGCTACATGGGCCAGAACGCCCCGCCCGCCTACGCGCACCTGACCACGGTTGGAGAAGACCAATGACCTGGCTTGTCTGGCGCCAGCACCGCGCCCAGGTGTACATCGCTGCCGCGCTCCTCGCTGCACTGGCCATCCTGCTGCTGGTCACCGGCCTGCAGATGGCATCCCAGTACCACTCCGCGCTCGCCTCGTGCGCTGCGAGCCACAGTTGCGGCAACCTCCCGGGCACGCTGACGCTGGGCAACCACGTGGTCGGCTTCCTGGTCATCATGACGATGGGCGTGCCCGGCCTGCTGGGGCTGTTCTGGGGCGCGCCGCTGGTGGCAGCCGAACTCGAAACCGGGACCAGCCAGTTCGCCTGGATGCAAAGCATCACCCGCAAGCGCTGGCTGGCCGTCAAGGCCGGCTGGGTGCTGCTCGCCGCGGCCGTCTGGGGAGGCGCCGTCTCGGCCCTGGTCACCTGGTGGTCAGGCCCTAACAACGCGCTGCAGCTGGACGCGTTCCAGGCCAACCGGTTCGACCTGCAGGGGATCGTCCCGGTGGGCTACGCGCTGTTCGGGGTAGCCCTCGGCATCGCGGCCGGCACCCTGATACGCCGCACGCTGCCGGCGCTGGCCGTCACCATCGCCGGCTTCATCGCCGTCCGCGTCGTGATCGCGCAAGTCGTCCGCGCGCACTACATGACCGCGGTCACCACCACCTACAGCCTGCTCACCGGCTTTACGCCACGCGGCTCCATCCTGCAGCTCAGCCAAGGCGTCCGCCGCCCCAACGGCCAGGTGATCCCGAGCAACATCAACACCAACGCGATCGTGATGGACGGGGTACCGGCCAACGACGCGCCGGCCGCCTGCCAGTCGCTCATGACGCGCGGGAACCCCAACGGCACGGCGTCCTGCCTCATGGCGCACGGATACCGCGGCTTCGTCACCTACCAGCCAGGCAGCCGGTTCTGGGCCTTCCAGGGCATCGAGACCGGCATCTTCGTCGCCCTCGCCGCCGCCCTCATCGCCCTGGCCGCCGTCGTGGTGCTCCGCCGCGACGCCTGACTACTACGCTGATCACGTGCAGGTCAAGCCCGCGAGGCCACGTGAGAGGCGGGTCATCCCATGCGTTCCGACATCACCCCCGGCGGCGTCTTCCCCGACTACTCGCTGCCCGACCACACCGGCACCGTCCGTACGCTCAGCGAGCTCCAGGGCCGCGATCCGCTGATCCTCACGCTCGCGCGCGGCCACTACTGCCCGAAGGAGCACCAGCAGCACCTCGACCTGGCGGCGTTCCAGCCCAAGATCGCGGTGGCCTACACCCAGATAGTCACGATCTCGACCGACGAGCACCACACGCTGCAGGAGTTCCGCGCGTCGGTCGGGGCCCAGTGGACCTTCCTGTCCGACCCCGGCCGGATCATCCAGAAGGACCTCGACATCCAGGAGTACACCGACCCGGAGAACGACCCGATGATCCCGCACACCCTCGTGCTCAAGCCGGGACTGGTCGTTCACAGCATCTACAACGGCTACTGGTTCTGGGGCCGGCCGTCCATAGACGACCTGTGGCGTGACCTGCGCGCGGCGATGAGCGAGATCCGCCCGGACTGGGATCTGAGCGCACAGGGGCTCCGCGAGGCCTGGGAAGCCGGCGACCACTCGCGGTTCCATGGCTGGGACAGGCGGTCCGGTGAGCCCTCTGCCTCGACGTGACGGGGCACCAAAGCAAGATCAGGAACATCGGAGGACACGATGTCGCTGACGCCCGAGTACGGCGAGGAAAGCGAATGAGCCAGCAGTCCGAGGGCCTCAGGCAGGAGTCCGAGGGTGTTCTGCCGCAAGATCGCGAGGACGCCCCCGAGCGCGAGCTAGCGGAGCACGACCGCGAGTATCGGGAGCTTGCGCATCTCGATCCGGAAGACCAGGAGGCACATTCTCCTCCCGGTCAGGTCTGCGTGCGGTGCGGACGGGTCATGCCCGCGAACCAGGATGCGCGACTGCGAGCAGACGGCCGCTGGGTACACGAGGTGCAAGACCCTCATGGATATCTTCACCGGCCAGATCACCAACTGGGACAGCCCGCAGATCACCCGCGACTACGGCACCCGCCTGCCGGACCTGCCCATCATCCCAGTGATCCACGCCGACCTGGCCGGCACGACCTACTACTTCACCCGCTGGATGGCGCACGTGTTCCCCCGCCAGTGGAACGCGTTCTGCACCCGGGTCAACCCGCAGATCAAGCCACCCTGCGGCCAGACCGAGGCCTATCCGCTGTTCGGCAACGCCAAGGCCGAGAACGGCTCCTTCACTGTAACCAGTTACATCGCTTCCTCCGCCGCCAACGGCGCCATCGGCTACGACGAGTCCGTCTACGCGGCCTACGCTCACCTCCCGGTGGCCGCGCTGCGCAACCCGGCCGGGCGCTACGTACTTCCCACGGCCACCAACGTCACCATGGCGCTGACCGCGGCGGTCATCGTCGAAAACCCGCACAGCCCGAACTACCTGCAGGAAACCCTGGACGCCCTCTACACCTACAAGAATCGCAAGAGCTACCCGCTGGCCAGCTACAGCTACTTCATCGTGCCCGCGGCACCCACGACGCCGCCGATCTTCAGGAGCCCACCGGGCAAGGGCAAGACCCTGAGCACGTACATTGTCTACGCACTGTGCCAGGGCCAGCGGCAGGTGACCGCTCTCGGCTCGGCGCCACTGCCAGCCAACCTCGTGGCCGGCGGCCTGAAGGAAGTTAGGCGCATCCCCGGCCATGTGCCCGTCCCGACCCTGGCCGCCTGCATGGCAACACCAAAAGGCGCACGACACGCCATTGAGGACGTTTAGGAGGTCCGGGCTGGGGCTGGGCACCACCGCCCATAGGTTTAGAAGCGTCTCGCCCACACCGCTGAAACCATGTGCGCAATTGCGCAGGACGTTTCCGCGGAAACGCGGGGCGCATCCCACCTGGACCGGGCCGCGAGAGCCCTGGCGGCAGGGGTGAGATCGAAACGTGAACGTAGGCCGAGGTGAAACGTGAAGATCTTTGCGTGGAGCCAAGGGGAGTCGAACCCCTGACCTCCTGGTTGCAAACCAGGCGCTCTGCCAGCTGAGCTATGGCCCCGCAGAAAGCTGATCCAAGGGTACCGGGATACGGCACCGGCGCGGCGCGGTTAAGGAGCCGGTCCGGTGCAGCCCGACCGCGCCTGCCCGAGCCTAGCCGGAGGAGGCGAGCAGATCCGGCAGCTCGGCGATGCTGTCGATCAGGTGGGTGGCCCCGGCCTGGCGCATCCGTGCCGGGGTATGCGGGCCGGTCAGGACACCGGCGACGATGCTCGCCCCGGCGCTGCGGCCGGCCGCGATCCCGTGTTCCGTCCCGCTGGCCATGGCCACCTCGCGGACGTCGCCGGCGCCGAGCCTGAGTATGGCGGTGAGCACGAGGTCGGGCGACGGGAAGGCCCTGGACACGTCGTCGGGGCAGAGAGCGAGGTCACCGCGTCCCCGCCAGCCGAGCGTGCCCAGCACGAGGCCGAGCATGTCCCTGGGCAGCCCGGTCATCAGGCACACCCGGATCCCCGAGCCGGTGAGCTTGTCGATCGTCTCCTCGGCGCCCGGCACCGCGGTCAGCCCGTGGCGGCCGATGGCGGCACGGTAGGAGCGCTCGAAGGCCATGCCAGCGGCCTGCGCCCGCGCCTGGTTGTCGGGGAAGAGGCTGTCGAAGACAGCGGTGACGGAGCGGCCGCGGCCGCGGCTGACCTGCGCCATGCACCGCGCGTAGGCGCTCGTCCCCGCGACCACGCCCTGGGTGGCGATCGCCTCGGCGAACGCCCGCTCGACCATGCTCTCCTGGCCGGTGCCGTCCGCGACCGTCGTTCCCACCAGTCCGCAGCACACCAGCGTGATGTGGGGTGCGCTGCTCACCTCATCGCCTCCAGGTGCCGGGCTCAGGTCCCCCCGTCAGGATCCTGGACCCCGGCGGAAACCGTCACTCGTCGTCGCCGGTGGTGGCCTCGGTCCACAGGTCAAGCTCTGCACGATCGGCCTGCACCTTCCGCCAGAGCGCGAAAGCACCCATGCCGACCAGGGCAACCAGGAGATACTTCTTCACTGTCTGAACCCTTCAGGAGCTGATGACCGGCAGCCCGGCCGTGCGACGATATCGGGCCAGCCTAGCAACTACCTCGGGCGGACCGTCCTGATCTCGTCCCAGACCGGCTCGGACGCCTCATATACGTCGCCGCCGGAGCCGAAGACGAGGAACCGGTCAAACGACCGGGCGAACCACCGGTCATGAGTGACCGCGAGCACCACGCCCTCGTAGGATTCCAGGCCGCTCTGAAGCGCCTCGGCGCTGGCCAGGTCGAGGTTGTCGGTCGGCTCGTCCAGCAGCAGCAGGGTCGAGCCCGCCAGCTCGAGCAGCAGGATCTGCAGCCGCGCCTGCTGCCCGCCCGATAGGGTCCCGAACGGCTGCGACGCGCAGACCTGCAGCTCATAGCGAGCTAGCGCGGCCATGGCCTCGTTCCGGAGCAGCGCATGCTCGGTCATGAGAACCTCAGCCGGTGTCCGTTCGGCAAGATCTGGCCTGTCATGAGTCTGCGCGAACAGCCCAGGGGAAATCCGGGCGCCGAGCCGCCACCGGCCGGAATGCGCGATCGGCTCGCCGGCCAGCAGCCGGAGCAGCGCCGACTTGCCGGAGCCGTTGGAGCCGAGCACCGCGACGCGCTCGCCAAACCACACTTCCATGCTGAACGGGTTCATCAGCCCGGTCAGCTCCAGGTCCTCGCAGATCACCGCCCGCTTGCCGGTGCGGGCGCCGCGCAGCCGCATCCGGATGTTCTGCTCGCGCGGCGCCAGCTCTGGCGGCCCGGCCTCCTCGAACTTGCGCAGCCTGGTCTCCGCCGCCTGCAGCCGCGAGGCCATGGCGTCGTTGTAAGCGGCCTTCTGCCGGTACATCCGGACCAGCGCCTTGAGCTTTTCGTGCTCCTCGTCCCAGCGGCGCCGCAGCTCTTCCAGCCGGGAGATCCGGTCTATGCGCGCTTGCGCGTAGCCGGCGAACCCGCCGCCGTGCACCCATGCCCCGCCGTCCTCGACGGTGATGATCCGCTGCGCGCAGTTGGCCAGAAGCTCCCGGTCGTGGCTGACCAGCAGGACGGTCTTGGGCGTCGCGGCCAGCTGCTGCTCCAGCCACTGCTTGCCCGGCACGTCGAGGTAGTTGTCGGGCTCGTCCAGCAGCAGCACCTCCGCCGGGCCGCGGAGCAGCGCCTCCAGGGCCAGCCGCTTGCGCTCGCCGCCGGACAGGGTGCTCGTGTCCCGCCAGCGGCACCGCTCGTAGGGAATGCCGAGCGCGGCCATCGTGCAGGCATCCCATGCGACCTCGGCCTCGTAGCCGCCGGCGTCGCCCCACTCGGCGAGGGCCGTCGCGTACCGGAGCTGCGAGGGCTCGTCGTCGCGCTCCATCATCGCCAGCTCGGCCGCGTCCAGCCGCCCGGCTGCCGCCCGGATCCGCGGCGGGGACACCGAGACCAGCAGGTCCCGGACCGATGGCTCGTCGCCGGGGCCGCCGACGAACTGGCGCATCACGCCGAGGCCGCCGCTGCTGGTGACCGTTCCTGACTGCGGCTTGAGATCGCCGGCAATCATCCGGATCAGCGTGGTCTTGCCCGCCCCGTTCGGGCCGATGAGCGCGGCGGTCATGCCCTCGCCGACCCGGAACGACACGTCGTCGAGCAGCAGCCGGCCGTCCGCCAGGACGTGGCTGAGGTGCGCGGCTTCGACGTGCCCCACCCGCGCTCCCTTCGGCTGCCGCTGGCTGCCCGCCGCAGTCCCGTGCCTGCGCTGCCGGCCAGCCGGGCCCGGGCTTTCGCAATAATCCGGCAGGCCCGACAATAGCCGGGTGCACCCGGAACCTTTCAACCCGAATTCGCGGCTGCGGGCCTCGGACGCCGACCGCGAGCAGGCCGCGGACGTGCTCAACACCGCGCTCGCCGAAGGCAGGCTGACGGTCGCCGAGCACTCCGGGCACAAGCAGCGCAAGCCGAAGAACAAAGAGATCCGCAGCTGAGCGGGGCACCGGGAGGTAGCCAGGCTATGCCCGGCCCTCGGGGGTTCCAGGGGGTCGCCCCCCGGGATAAATAACGCGACGACCCCGGTGCGCAAGCACAGGAGCCGCCAAAGTCGCCTCGGGGGTTCCAGGGGGTCGTCCCCCTGGGATAAATAACGCGACGACCCCGGTGCGCAAGCACAGGAGCCGCCAAAGTCGTGTGGGCCTGGATGGACTTGAACCATCGACCTCCGCCTTATCAGGGCGGCGCTCTAACCGAGCTGAGCTACAGGCCCGTTTGCGCCGCGCCGCGGGGGCGCGACGAAGTACGCCGGGAAAGGCTACCGCATCTGGCGGCGGTCCGGATCAGTCAGTCTCCTTCAGCGTGACCTCCACGCCGCCCGCCAGGTCGGCCGTGATGTTGTAGAGCACCGAGCCGACCGTGGAGATCGCCGTGATGAGCACGACGTTGATCGCGCCCAGCAGGCCCGTGTAGCCGAGCACCCGGGACGCCGACAGGTACGTCGTCAGGTTGAAGCCGGACGAGCTCTGGCTCGACGTGATGCTCGCGATGGTGCGCTGCAGCGCGCTGAACACACCGAGGCCGGACAGCGCGCCGTACAGCGCCGCCACGGCAACGAACAGCACGATGAACGCGACCAGCGAGATGACGAAGCTGAACTTCATCACCGACCAAGGCTCTACCCGAGCCACGGTCAGCTGGGCCTGCCGGCCCGGCCGGCTGCGCTTGGACGACTTGCCCCGCCTGAACGGCCGGAGCGAAGCCGTCATCTTGGATCTGGGCGGCTCGACCGGTTGGTACTGGCCGGGGAACGGCGGTGCCTGGTCCCGGACCGGTGCCCCGTTCTCCTGCGCGCCGGGGTAGCCGGTTCCCGTGGCGGGGCCGTAGGCCGGCCCGCCGTACGAGTGGCCGGGCGGGGCCGCGCCAAACCCGCCGCCCTGGTATGCGCCCGCGTACTCGCCCTGGTGGTCATCGGCATATTCGCCGCGCTGCCCGTTGTCATAGCCAGGGTTGTGGAAGCCCTGGTTCTCGAAGCCCGGGCCGGGCTCGGGCTGGCTGCCGTACCCGGCGGCTGCCGGGGCGCCGAAGGCGTCGGTGGCCTGGGCAGCGCCGAACCCGGGGCTCGCGGCAGGAGCCTCGCCGAAGCCCGGGGCTTCGGCAGGAGCCTCGAAGCCCTCGCCGTCAGCGGCGTCATCAGCGAACCCGGGATCCTCACCGAACCCGGGATCCGAGAGGGGAGCATCCCCGTGACCCGGGGCGGGAACGTCACTGAATCCGGGTGCCGCGGTGGTGTCGGCGGCCATGCCGACGTCAGCGGGATACGGGTGCTCGTCGTGGTCTGATTCGGTCTCCCGGTCCGCGTCAGGCGGATCGGCCCCGGTGCCGACCGCAGACGCCCCGGACAGCCATGACGGTGACTCCGAGCCGTGATCCACGTCATCCTCCTCCGGCGCGTTTCCTAGGTCGAGGTTATCCCCGGGAAATGCGGCAGAACGCGGCCATGTGTCACTGCCGCTCTCTCGTCTACTCATAAGACGTTCCCACCAGCGGTTTCGTTGTCCTCGGTTGTGACGTCGCCCGACGGGTCAGCACTTCCGGCCTCGCCGGACAGGTCAGCACTCTCGGCCTCGCTGGCCGTCTCGTCGGCTCCCGGCTCCAGCGATTCCGCGTTGCGGGCGAGGGCGACCACGCTGTCACCTGGTCCCAGGTTCATCAGCCGGACCCCCATCGTCTGCCTGCCGGAGAGCTTCACTTCGCCGGCCCTGGTCCTGATCACCCCGCCGGCAGACGTGATCGCGAACACCTCGTCCTCCGGCCTGGTCATCAGCGCGCCGACCAGCTCACCTCGCGACTCCACGATCCGCGCGGTGAGCACACCCCTACCTCCCCGATTCTGTAGCGGATATTGCTCCGCCGGGGTGCGCTTGGCAAAACCGCCACCGGTTGCGACCAGCACATCCTCTCCCTCGCGCACCACGTGCATATCCAGCAACTCGTCTCCGTCGACGAACCGCATGCCGATCACGCCCGAGGTGACCCGGCCCATCGGGCGGAGGGCGTCGTCGCTGGCCCGGAACCTGACCGCCTGGGCCTTCCGGCTGAGCAGCAGCAGGTCCTCCTCGGGCGAGACCAGCCTGGCGGCGATCACCTCGTCGTCCTCGCGCAGGCTGATGGCGATGATGCCGCCGGTCCGCGGCGAGTCGAAGTCAGTCAGCCGGGACTTCTTCACCAGGCCCGACTTGGTGGCGAGGACGAGATAAGGCGCGACCGCGTAATCGCGCAGCGCCAGCACCTCGGCGATCTCCTCGTCCGGCTGGAAGGCGAGCAGGTTGGCGACGTGCTGGCCGCGGGCGTCCCGGCCGGCGTCGGGCAGCTCGTAGGCCTTGGCGCGGTAGACCCGGCCCTTGTTGGTGAAGAAGAGGATCCAGTGGTGCGTCGTGGTGACGAAGAAGTGCTCGATGATGTCGTCGGTGCGCAGCTGAGCCCCGCGGACGCCCTTGCCGCCCCGCCGCTGGGCGCGGTACAGGTCGGTCTTCGTCCGCTTCGCGTAGCCGCCCCGGCTGATCGTGACGACGACGTCTTCCTCGGCGATCAGGTCCTCGTCGGACATGTCCCCGTCGTAGGCGATGATCTCGGTGCGCCGGTCGTCGCCGTACTTCTCGACGATCTCGCCGAGCTCGGTCGCGATGATCTCCCGCTGCCGCTCCGGCCGGGCCAGGATGTCCTCGTAGTCCGCGATGTGCGTCATCAGGTCGTCGTACTCGTCGATGAGCGCCTGGCGCTCGAGCGCGGCGAGCTTGCGCAGCTGCATGTCGAGGATGGCGCGGGCCTGGATGTCGTCGATGTCGAGCAGGCCGATGAGGCCCTGCTGGGCTTCGGCGGCCGAGGCACTGGCCCTGATCAGCGCGATCACCTCGTCGATCGCCTCGATCGCCTTGATCAGCCCGCGCAGGACGTGCGCCCGCTCCTGCGCCTTGGCGAGCAGGTACTGGGTGCGCCGGACGATGACGTCTATCTGGTGCGCGACCCAGTACCTGATCATCTGGTCGAGGCGCAGGGTGCGCGGCACCTCGTCGACCAGGGCGAGCATGTTCGCGCCGAAGGTGTCTTGCAGCTGGGTGTGCTTGTACAGGTTGTTCAGCACGACCTTGGCGATCGCGTCCCGCTTGAGCACGATGACCAGCCGCTGGCCGGCCCGGTTGCTCGACTCGTCCCGCACATCGGCGATGCCGCCGATCCGGCCGTCCTTCACCAGCTCAGCGATCTTCAGCGCCAGGTTGTCCGGGTTGACCTGGTACGGCAGCTCGGTGGCGACCAGGATGGTGCGGCCCTTGATGTCCTCCTCGACCTCGACCACGGCGCGCATGGTGATCGAGCCGCGGCCGGTCCGGTAGGCGTCCCTGATGCCGCGGCGGCCGACGATCTGCGCGGCGGTGGGGAAGTCCGGGCCCTTGATCCGCTCGATCAGCGCATCGAGCAGTTCCTCGTCGGTCGCATCGAAGTTGTCCAGGTACCACTGGGCCCCCGCTCCGACCTCGCGCAGGTTGTGCGGCGGGATCTTGGTGGCCATGCCGACCGCGATCCCCTCCGAGCCGTTGACCAGCAGGTTGGGGAAGCGGCTCGGCAGGACCGTGGGCTCCTGCCCGCGGCCGTCGTAGTTCTCCCGGAAGTTGACGACCGCCTTGGTGTCGATATCCCGGAGCATCTCCATGGCCAGCGGCGCGAGCTTGCACTCGGTGTACCGCATCGCCGCGGGCGGGTCGTTGCCCGGCGAGCCGAAGTTGCCCTGGCTGTCGATCAGCGGATAGCGCATCGACCACGGCTGGGCCATCCGGACCAGCGCGTCGTAGATCGCGCTGTCGCCGTGCGGATGGTACTGGCCCATCACGTCGCCGACCACCCGCGCGCACTTGAAGAACGACCGGTCCGGCCGGTAGCCGCCGTCGTACATCGCGTACAGGATGCGGACGTGCACCGGCTTGAGGCCGTCCCTGACATCGGGCAGCGCGCGGCCGACGATCACCGACATCGCGTAGTCGATGTAGCTGCGCTGCATCTCGACCTGAATGTTGACGGGCTCGGTGCGGTCGCCGCCGGGCGGCTCGGGCGGGCGGGGGATAGAACCCGTCAGCTCAGTCAATTCCTGGCCTTTCGGTAAATCAGTACTTCGGTAGCTGTCGCTGAGCAGTTGCTCAGATGTCGAGGTACCGGACGTCCTTGGCGTTGCGCTGAATGAACGAGCGCCGCGCTTCCACGTCCTCGCCCATGAGCACGCTGAACAGCTCGTCCGCCTGGGCCGCGTCGTCGAGCGTCACCTGCAGCAGCACCCGGTGGGCGGGATCCATGGTGGTCTCCCACAGCTCGGAGGGGTTCATCTCGCCCAGTCCCTTGTAGCGCTGGACCCCGTCCCGCGGCCTGGGGTCCTTGCGGCCGGCCGCGATCCCCGCGGCGATCACCCGGTCCCGCTCCGGGTCGGAGTAGGCGTACTCCGGCGGCACCCCGCGGCCGTCCCACTTGATCTTGTAAAGCGGCGGCTGCGCCAGGTAGACGTGGCCGGTCTCGATCACCGGCTTCATGAACCGGAACAGCAGGGTGAGCAGCAGCGTCCGGATGTGCAGGCCGTCCACGTCCGCGTCCGCCATCAGGATGACCTTGTAATAGCGGAGCTTCTCGATGTCGAAGTCGTCGTGGATCCCGGTGCCCAGCGCCGTGATCATGGCCTGGACCTCGTTGTTCTTGAGCACCCGGTCGATCCGGGCCTTCTCGACGTTCAGGATCTTGCCGCGGATCGGCAGGATGGCCTGGTACATCGGGTCCCGGCCGCCCTTGGCCGAGCCGCCGGCCGAGTCACCCTCGACCACGTAGATCTCGCACAGCGCCGGGTCCGAGGACTGGCAGTCGGCCAGCTTGCCCGGCAGCGACGTGGACTCGAGCAGGCTCTTGCGCCTGGTCAGGTCCCGGGCCTGACGGGCCGCGATCCGGGCCCGCGCGGCCTGGGTGGCCTTGGTGATGATGTCCTTAGCCTCGCCGGGGTTGCGCTCGAACCAGTCCCGCAGGTGGTCGTTGCAGGCCTTCTGCACGAACGACTTGGCCTCGGTGTTGCCGAGCTTGGTCTTGGTCTGGCCCTCGAACTGGGGCTCGGCCAGCTTGACCGAGACGATCGCGGTCAGGCCCTCCCGCACGTCCTCACCGGTCAGGTTGTCGTCCTTCTCCCGCAGCAGCTTCTGCTCCCGGGCGTACCGGTTGACGATCGTGGTCAAGGCCGTGCGGAAGCCTTCCTCGTGGGTGCCGCCCTCGGCCGTGTTGATCGTGTTCGCGAACGTGTGCACCGACTCGGAGTAGGACGCGTTCCACTGCATGGCGATCTCGACCGAGATGCCGTCGCCGTCGTCGCCGAACTCGATGACCGAGCCGTGCACCGGCTCCTTGGACGCGTTCAGGTACCGGACGAAGTCCGCGATGCCGCCGGGGTAGCAGTAGCTGACCACGTGCGGCTCGCCGTTGATGTGGTCCGGGCGCTCGTCGGTCAGCGTGATCTGCAGGCAGCGGTTGAGGAAGGCCATCTCCTGCAGGCGCCGGGACAGCGTCTCGAAGCTCCACTCCACGGTCTCGAAGATCGACGTGTCCGGCCAGAACGTCGTCGTGGTGCCGTGCTCGCTGGTTTCCTCGCCGCGGATGACCTCGGTGACCGGGTCGCCCCGCTCGTACGACTGGCGCCAGACGTACCCTTCCCTGCGGACCTCCACGTCGAGCCGCCGCGACAGCGCGTTCACCACGGACACGCCGACGCCGTGCAGCCCGCCGGAGACCGCGTAGGACTTGCCGTCGAACTTGCCGCCGGCGTGCAGCGTGGTGTGCACGACCTCCAGCGCGGAACGCTGCTCCACCGGGTGCATGTCCACCGGGATGCCCCGGCCGTTGTCGCGGACCCGGACGCCGCCGTCGGCAAGCAAGGTAACGTCGATCTCATCGGCCTCGCCGGCCAGCGCCTCGTCCACCGAGTTGTCCACGACTTCCTGGACGAGATGGTGCAGGCCGCGCTCGCCGGTGGAGCCGATGTACATGCCGGGTCGCTTACGTACCGCCTCGAGACCTTCGAGAACGGTGATCGAGCGTGCGTCATAGGACGACAAGTTTCCGAACCCCTCCTGCCGGGACAGCGCTGCGAGAACTCTGCGCCACGAGATGCCAGTGTCCGTTGCCCGGCGCGTTCCTATTTTACCTGGGAGTACCCCCTGCCACGGGCTTGTTCAGCCGTAGGTGTCGCGCGGCCCGCGGCCGCCGGGAGCCCGCCACGCGCCGGGCTGGCGGGCCGGCCCCGCCGGGCCCCGGACTTTCACCCGCCGCACGGTGCCGTCGCCGAGCTCGGCGTTGAGCCGCCGCACCAGCGTCGCGGCCAGCAGCCGGAGCTGGGTGGCCCACGCGGTCGAGTCGGCGACCACCACCAGCTCGCCGTCGGCGAACCCGTCCGGCCTGGCGTGGGCGGCCAGCTCCGCGCCGACGATCTGCTCCCAGCGGCCGAAAGCGGAGCCGACGGCCGCCTGCTGCTGCCATCCCCGCTCGGCAAGCAGCCGGGTGATCGCCGCGCCGAGCGGCTGCGGGTCATCCCCGCCGCCGGCTCCGCGCCGTGCACGAGGAGTATCGCGGAGCCGTTCGGGAGAATTATTTTGCGCCGAACGGCTCCGCACCGGACTCACATCACGGTCCCTGGCGTCCTGCATGGCGGCCGCGAGCGCCTCGCGAGCGCTGGCGAGCCGGTCCTGCGCATCGTCAGCTGGCACGAGTGATCACCCCGCTGGCCACGTCGAACCTGGTAGCCGTCATCGCCGCGGGCAGGTCGGCGGGAACGGCGGCGGTGACGAGGACCTGCTCGGCGGCGGCCGCCACCGCGGCCAGCCGGTCCCGGCGCTCCCCGTCGAGCTCGGCGAAGACGTCGTCGAGCAGCAGCACCGGGTCTTCGCCTGCCGACCGCAGCAGGTCGTAGGCGGCCAGCCGCAGGGCGAGCGCGAGCGACCAGGACTCGCCGTGACTCGCGTAGCCGCGGGCGGGCAGCTCGCCGACGCGCAGCTCCAGCTCGTCCCGGTGCGGGCCGACCAGGCAGACGCCGCGCTCCAGCTCGGCGCCGCGGGACCCGGCGAGGGCCTCGCGCAGGCTGGCCGCCAGCTGCTCCTGGTCGGCGGCCGGCTCGGTCTTGTCGGGCAGCGACGGGCGGTAGGTGATCTCCACGGCGCATTCGTCACCCGAGACCGCGGCGTAGGCCTTGACCGTCAGCGGGCGGAGCGCGCCGACGAGCTCGAGCCGCCCGGCCATCAGCTCGGCGCCGGTCCTGGCCAGCTGCTCATCCCAGGCATCGAGAGCGCCGAGCATCGGCCGGTTGCCCGGCGGCCTGGACCGCGCCGACTTCAGCAGCGCGGTCCGCTGCTTGATCACCCGCTCGTAGTCGGATTCTGACCCCGGCGTATCTCGGCGCCGACTGCACGAGCAGGTCGTCGAGGTACCGGCGGCGCTCGCCGGGATCGCCCTTGACCAGGGCTAGATCCTCGGGGGCGAACAGCACGGCCCGCAGCACGCCCAGTATCTGCCGGGGCCGCTGCACCGGGGCGCGGTTGAGCCTGGCCCGGTTGGCCCGGGCCGGGTTGATCTCGATCTCGATCAGGCAGCTGCGGTCCGCCGAGGTCACCGCGGCCCGCACGATGGCCCGCTCGGCGCCGCTGCGGACCAGCGGCGCGTCGGTGGCGACCCGGTGGCTGGCCAGGGTCGCCACGTAGCCGACCGCCTCGACCAGATTCGTCTTGCCCTGGCCGTTCGCGCCGGTGAACGACGTCACGCCGGGCTCCAGCGGCAGATCCGCCGCCGGGTAACAGCGGAAGTCGGTCAGCGCGAGCCGGGTGAGGTGCACAGTTTGCAGGCTACTGCGATCCTCACCCTCCGAGCCGGATCGGCATCAGCAGGTAGCGGTAGTCGGGGGCCTGGTCCGCGGCTGGCTTGCCGGTGATCACGGCGGGCTTGGCCGGCGTGGTGAACGAGATCCGGACGGTGTCGGAGTCCAGCACGGTCAGCCCGTCGAGCAGGTACTGCGGGTTGAACGCGATCTGGATGTCCTCGCCCTCGTAGCTCGCCTCCAGCGTCTCCGCCGCCTGCGCCTCGTCCCCGGTGCCCGCCTCGAGCAGCAGCTGGCCGGCCGAGAAGGACAGCCGGACGGGGGTGTTGCGCTCGGCCACCAGCGCCACCCGCTTGACCGACTCGGCGAGCAGGCCTGCCGGCAGCTCGGCGGTGGCGTTCACCTGGTCCGGCAGCAGCGCCTGGTAGCGGGGGAACTCGCCGCCGAGCAGGCGGGTGGTCGTGCGCCTGCCGCCGCCCTCGAAGCCGATCATTCCGTCGCCGTTCTCGCCCGGCAGCGCCAGCGCGATCGAGACCTCGGCGCCCGCGGTCAGCGCGCGGGCGGTGTCGGCCAGCGCCTTGCCCGGCACCAGCACCGCGGCGCTCAGATCCGGCCGGGCCGGATTCCAGCGGAGCTCGCGCACCGCGAGCCGGTACCTGTCGGTGGCGATCAGCGTCAGCCTGTCCGCCTCGATCTCCACCCGCACGCCGGTGAGCGCCGGCAGCGTGTCGTCGCGGCCCGCGGCCGTGGCCACCTGGGCCACCGCCGCGGCGAACACGTCGCTTTCGACGGTGCCGACCGACGGCGGCATGTCGGGCAGCGCCGGGTAATCCTCGGCCGGCAGCATGAGCAGGGAGAACTGGGCGCTGCCGCAGGTCACGATCGTCCGGGACCCGTCCGTGCGCATCTCGACCGGCCGTGGCGGCAGGCTCCGGGTGATCTCGCTGAGCAGCCGCCCCGAGACCAGGACGTCCCCCTCCTCGTCCGCCATCACCGGCAGCGAAGCCTGCGCGGAGACGTCATAGTCGAAGCTGGAGAGCGTCAGCTCAGTGCTGGCCTGCAGCCGCATGCCGGCGAGCACTGGGAGTGCCGGGCGGGCCGGCAGCGCCCGCGCCGTCCACGCCACGGCTTCCGCCAGCACATCGCGCTCCACCTGGAATTTCACTGCGAACCGCCTCCTGTCCCCTGCTGATGTGTAGGGATCCTCGCACGGGGGTACGTCGGTGCCGACGAGCTAATGATGCCGCGCCGGTGCCTGGCCGGCATCGCCCCTGCCGGATGTGCGGGTGGTCGCCCCCGCGGCCACCCACTGCTGGTTGTGAGGTTTGTAGAGAAAGAAGAGAACGTAGTCGCAGTAGGCACGGTGGATCGTGGGGACAACTGCCATTACCCCAGGCCGGCCGGGATCTGCTGCCCACAGGGGATGTGAGTAGGAACGCCGCCGGCATTGGCGAGCTGTGCGCTCTCGTGATGTCCCCGCTGATTGTCCGCATGTTCTCCCCTGCGCGTCCCCGGTTGTCCGCCGGTTCCCCCGAGCTTTTCCCCAGAGTTGTCCACAGGCTGTGCGCTTAGAAACTGGTCCGCAAACCGATTTACCGGGGTTAGCACGGCAGTCATCCCGTTGTTTCCCCGTGTTCATCCTTGGCGGGACCGTGTTCATCCTGACCGGGCCTGCTGCTTGATGCGGTTAGTGAGCTCGGTGACCTGGTTGTAGATCGACCGGCGTTCGGCCATCAGCGACCGGATCTTGCGGTCCGCGTACATGACGGTCGTGTGGTCGCGGCCGCCGAACTGCTGGCCGATCTTGGGCAGCGACAGGTCGGTCAGCTCCCGGCACAGGTACATCGCGATCTGACGCGCGGTGGCGAGCACCCGGGACCTGGACGTGCCGCAGAGGTCATCGATGGATAGCCCGAAGTAGGAAGCGGTCTGCCCCATGATGGTGGTCGCCGTGATCTGCGGCCCCTGGGCCTCGGGGATCAGGTCCTTCAGCACGATCTCGGCCAGCTGGAGATCCACGGACTGCCGGTTGAGGCTGGCGAACGCGGTCACCCGGATGAGCGCGCCCTCGAGTTCGCGGATGTTGGTGGAGATCCGGCTGGCGATGTACTCGAGAACCTCGGGCGGCGCGTTGAGTCCCTCTTGGACGGCTTTCTTGCGCAGGATGGCGATACGGGTTTCCAGCTCGGGCGGTTGGACATCGGTGAGCAGCCCCCATTCGAACCTGCTGCGGAGCCTGTCTTCCAGCGTCACCAGGCGCTTCGGGGCGCGGTCACTGGAGATCACGATCTGCTTGCTGGCGTTGTGCAGGGTGTTGAAGGTGTGGAAGAACTCCTCCTGGGTTCCTTCCTTGTTTTCCAGGAACTGGATGTCGTCCACGAGCAGCACGTCCACGTCGCGGTACCGGCGCCGGAATCCGTCCTGCTTGCCATCCCTGATCATGTTGATGAAATCGTTGGTGAACTCTTCCGAGCTCACATATCGCACCTTTACGCCCTGGTAGAAGCTCTGCGCGTAATGGCCGATGGCGTGCAGCAGATGTGTCTTGCCGAGCCCGGAGTCGCCGTAGATGAACAGCGGGTTGTACGCCTTGGCGGGGGCCTCGGCAACGGCGACCGCGGCCGCGTGGGCGAACCTGTTGCTCGAGCCGATGACGAACGTCTCGAAGGTGTACTTGGGATTGAGCCTGGCTGCGGCCGGCCGGGGTACCTGCTGGCCGGTGCCGCCCGGCCGGAGGGCCGTGGGCTGGCCGTCGGCCCCGTCGCGGCTGCCGCTCCCTGCGCCCGCACCCCTGGCCCGTTCCTCTTCATGCCCGTCGATGCCGGGCTGGCGCGAATCGCCCGGCCGCGCGGTGCCGCGGTCCGGCTGGTCCCCATGACCTGGCGCCGCACCGTCCGGCGCCGCGGCCGCAGCCGCCGCGCGCACATCGGTAGCCGGGTTGACCGTGACCGCCAGCTGGATGCTGCGGCCGAGTTCCCGCGACAGCGCGTGCGTGATCAGGGTGCGCAGCCGGGTCTCCAGCTGCTCCTTGACGAACTCGTTGGGCGTCGCGATCAGCGCCGTGTTCTCGACCAGGCCGAGCGGCCTGGTCAGCTTCAGCCAGGCACGCTGATGTGCCTCGATCTGCATGCCATTGAGGTCCTCCAGAGAGCGAGCCCATACCTCCGCGAGGTCCGTTTCACTCATGAATTCTTCACCTCGCGCCCCCACCGCAGTCCAGAGATCTATCCACAGGTTGTGCACGCCATTGCCGGTGCCGGGCTCGGTTACTCTGAGTAGTTTCGTGAGCCCAGTCGCGATTCTCAAATCCGCGCCCCACGACCGGATACGGTTGTCCACAGCCTAAGCGGCCGGCCAGCGGCGCGTTCGGTAAATGGCACTGTTCCGGTAACCTGCGGGTACGCTCCTTACTGGCGCGCCCCTCCGGCGCGCCGGCCGTCGGGTGCGGCCGCTGCACTGGTTTGAGCTGCCCTGGTTTGAGCGGCGCTGGTTTGAGCGGCGCTGGTTTGACCGGCGCTGGTTTGACCGGCGGGGATGCGGCACTTAGGCTGGTTGACCGGCCACCGGGCCGGCGCAGTGCTGATGCGGCTGCCCGGGGCGGTGGGGCGTGAGCGTTGCGCCAGAGGCACCCCGGTGAGCGCCGTGCCGGAGGCGCGCAGGCAAGCCAAGCACCGCATCTGGAGCCAGAAGTGAGCAAGCGTACTTTTCAGCCAAACAATCGCCGCCGTGCGAAGACGCACGGATTCCGCCTGCGCATGCGGACCCGCGCCGGGCGCGCGGTCCTCGCCGCGCGCAGGCACAAGGGGCGCGAGCGGCTGAGCGCCTGACCGCGCCGGCGGCAGACACGAGCCCAGGCGTCGCTGATGCTTCCCGCCCAGGCACGGATGCGGCGGCGCGCGGAGTTCACCCTGGCGGTACGCGGCGGCAGCAGGTCAGGACGCCGCCTGCTGACCGGTCACCTGCTCGTCCGCGGCGATTGCCCGGACGAGCCGCCCCGGGTCGGGTTCGTGGTTAGCCGGGCCGTAGGCAACGCGGTGACGCGGAACGCCGTTCGCCGTCGGCTGAGACACCTGGCCCGCGGTTATCTCGACTCGCTGCCGGGAGGTAGCCTGCTAGTTGTCCGCGCCAATCCCCCGGCCGCGGCCGCACGCCAGGCGGATCTTGCCGCCGAGCTCGACCTGGTACTGGGCAACTTGCTGCGGCGGCAGGTAGGGGTGCTGCACCGGTGAAGACCCGGGAGCCAGGCGTCCGTGCCGCGGCTGGTCCTGCCCGGCCGTCCGGCGCGGCGCGGCTGCTCATGCTCGTGGTGAGCGGTTACCAGCGCGGGGTGAGCTCGCTGCTCATGCCGCGCTGCAGGTTCGCGCCGTCCTGCAGTGCCTACGCGTTGCAGGCGCTCGCCGAGCACGGCGCGCTGCGCGGAAGCTGGCTCGCGGTACGCAGGATCGGCCGGTGCCATCCGTTCCACCCGGGGGGATATGACCCGGTACCGCCACGCCGCACCCGGCGGACCGTGTCGGCGAGAGCACAAGGGAGCTAGCAGGTGGGCATCCTCAACCCGCTGTACGACCTCGTCGCGTGGCTGATCATGCGCATCCACGCGGTGCTCGCCGTGCCGCTGGGTGCGGCGAGCGGCGCGACCTGGGTCCTGACCATCGTCGTCCTCGTCGTCGTGATGCGGCTGGTGCTGCTGCCGCTGTTCATCAAGCAGATGCACTCGCAGCGCAAGATGCTCGCGCTCGCGCCGGAGTTGCAGGCGCTGCGGAAGCGGTACAAGAACGACAAGCAGAAGCTTCAAGAAGAGATGATGAAGCTGTACAAGGAGCACGGGGCCAACCCGCTCTCCGGCTGCCTGCCGCTCGTCGCCCAGCTTCCGCTGTGGTTCGCCCTGCTCAACGTGCTCCGCGCGATATCCGAGCACAAGGTCCTGTATGGCATGACGGCGCAGGTCGTCACCGAGGCGAACAACGCCCGGATCTTCGGCGTCTCGATCGCCGACAAGTTCCTGTTCGCGCATCCCGCGCCCGCGCTGCACGTGAAGGTCGTCATCGCGATCACGGTCGTGATCAGCGCGGTCACCACGTTCCTGTCGGTCCGGCAGAGCATGAAGCGCGGCCTGATGCAGAACCCGACCGTCGCCGACGACAACCCGATGGCCGGCGCGCAGAAGTACATGGTCTACATCGCGCCGCTGTTCGCGCTGAGCGGCCTGTACTGGCAGTTCGGGCTGGTCGTCTACTGGCTGACCTCGAACATCTGGCAAGTCGGCCAGCAGTACTTCCTCTTCAAGAAGATCCCGCCGCTCAACGCCGCGCCCGCCGCGGCGGGCGCGGCGACAGGGACCGGCAAGGCGCCCGCCGCCGTCGCCCAGGGGACGGCGGCCCGGCCCAAGGCCGGGACCGGCCAGGCGGCAGCCAGGCGGCCGGGGGCCGCGGCCAGGCCGGCCGGGTCCGCGAAACCCGCCCGGCGGCCAGGCGGTCGGTTAAGCCGTCCGCCGGGTCCGCCAGGCAGCCGGGTCGGTTAAGCCGTCCGCCGGGTCCGCCAGGCAGCCGGCCGCCGGGGCGGCGAAGCCTTCCGGCGCGGCGAAACAGCCGGGCGCGGCGAAGCAGCCGGGCGCGGCGAAGCAGCCCGGGACCGCCAAGAAGCCGGCCTCCGCAAAGGCCGAGGCGGCCGCGCTCGGCATCCCGCCGCCGACCCCCGACGGGACCGGCGGGATGCTGCGCAGGCTGGTCCGCGGGCGCGCCGAGCCCGAGGCGGCGCCGGAGCCGCCCGAGGTCACGTTCGTCCGCCAGCAGCGGGCCAAGCAGTCGCGGAGCAAGCGCTCGGGTAAGCGATGAGCGGTTCGCCGTTGACATCCTCCACCCACTTGGAGGCCGGGGATTCCGGCAGCGACCTGCGTCCCCTCTGCCGGTTCGCGGTTCATCGCCCCGGACATGTTTTCTGCTGAACACCGGGGTTTTGGGAAAGGAATTTCGATGAGTCATGGGGAGAGCGTTGCGGCGGGAACACGGGATGACGAGCCGACCCGCCAGCTGGACGACGCTTTCGGTACCGGCGATCACGACCTGACTGCCGAGGCAGACCTCGACCCGGTCGAACTGCCCGACCGCGAGGATCCCGAGGATCTTGCGGACGCCGAGGATCTTGCGGACGCCGAGGATCTCGAAGACGCCGAAGACGGGGGCGCCGGGGACCTCGGCGATGCCGAGGGTGCGATGGCTCCCGGGGCGGCCTGGCCGGATGGTGATCGTGACACGGAGCTGACCGTGGCGGATCTCGAGCAGGAAGGCGAGATAGCCGCCGACTACGTGGAAGGACTGCTCGACATCGCCGATCTCGACGGCGACATCGACATGGACGTCGAAGGCGACCGGGCCCTGGTGTCGGTGGTCGGCGGCGAGCTGGACGAGCTGGTCGGGCCCAAGGGGACCGTTCTGGAGGCCCTGCAGGAGCTGACCCGGCTGGCCGTGCAGCGGCAGACGGGGGATCGGACCCGCATGATGCTGGACGTGGGCGGCTACCGGGCCCGCCGCCGGGAAGAGCTCACCGAGGTCGGGCAGGATGCGGCCGAAGAGGTTCAGCAGACCGGCGCACCCAAGCGGCTGACGCCGATGACCGCCTTCGAGCGGAAGATCGTGCACGACGCGGTCGCGGCGGCCGGGCTGCGCAGTGAGTCGGAAGGCGAAGAGCCGGACCGGCGCGTGGTCGTCTACCCGGCCGGATGAGGCTGGTCACCGCGGACCAACCGGGGACCCGGGCCGGGCCGGGCGGCACCGCGCCGCCGGCCGCACGGGACGTGTTCGGCCCCGCGCTTCCCCTCGCCCGGCGGTACGCGGACTTGCTGGCCACTGACGGCATCATCCGCGGCCTGATCGGCCCGCGCGAGGCGGAACGGGTATGGGACCGGCACCTGCTGAACTGCGCCGTCGTCGCGGGCCTGGTTCCGCGTCCGTCGTCGCTGCTGGATATCGGGTCCGGGGCCGGCCTGCCCGGCATGGTGCTGGCGATGCTGCTGCCCGATGTGCAGGTCACGCTGCTTGAGCCGATGGCCAGGAGAGTGGCATTCCTGTACGAGTGCCTGGCCGTCCTGGAACTGCCGAACGTGACGGTGCGGCGGGGGCGCGCCGAGGAGGTCCGCGGGCAGTGCTCGGCCGACGTGGTGACCGCCCGGGCGGTGGCGCCGCTGGACCGGCTCGCGGGTTTGGCGATGCCGCTGGTTCGCCCGGGCGGGGTGATCCTGGCCCTGAAGGGCGAGCGGGCAGCTGCGGAGGCCGACGCCGCCTGGCCGGCGCTGCGCAGGCTGGGCATAGCCGAGGTGACAGTGCTGCGGGCCGGCGCCGGCATCATCGATCCGGCCACCACAGTGGTCAGGCTCGCCGCCGGCGCTCAGCGGCCGGCGGGCGGACCGGCCAGACGGCCCCGCGCCTGACCGTCCGGGTCCAGCGGCCTCCGACACCGGGCTTCAGGCCCACGGACGGGCGCGCACCTTGGTAGCGTCACCAGTGGCCGTTAGGCCGCTAGTGGAGGCTGGGAAGGGAGCACGACATGGCTTCGCTGCGGGGCCTGGGGTGGCCCGGGGACGCCGGTCTCCGGGTACCCGTCCAGGCCCCGGCCGGCGGCTCCGTGCCCCGGCGCGCCGACCCCCCCGCGTTCAGGCTGGCGAACGGCGTCCCGGTCGCTGTACGCCGTTCGGGCAGCCTGGGATGGCCGAACGGCGGGGCCATCCGGCCGGGGGCACCGGCTCGCGACACGGGTGGAGCTCCGGCAGCTGGCTTTCCGGGCGGGGTCGCAGCCTCGGCGGCGGGCGCGGACGGCACGCAGGACGATGATGCCCGCACCGGCCCGGGCTCGCCGGCCGCCTCGTCAACCCGGGTGCGGCAGGCGCTGGCGGCGGCCGTTTCACGTGAAACGCGACCCGACGATGGCTCGCGCGCTGCCCGCCACCAGCGCCTGCCGCCGGTGCCAGCGCAGCATCAGGCGGAAGTCCGGGCGGCACGGCAGTGGCCGGAGCCGGGTGAAGGGGAACGCGTGACTGGTTACGGCGGAGCCGGGCACGATCCCGCAGTGCCGCCAGAGGGGATGCCTGCCTACCCGGCGTACCCGGCGCCAGCGACACCGCCGGTCATCGTGCCCGACACCGGCAGGATGACCGCCGACACGCCCATCGCCCGTGCCGCCGAGGCGGCGGCACGGGCGCGGAGTGGCGGCGGACGGCCCTGGCCGCGGCCCCGGGCGTGCCGGATCATGACGGTCGCCAACCAGAAGGGCGGCGTCGGCAAGACCACGTCGGCGGTCAACATCGCGGCCGGCCTGGCCATGCACGGATCCCAGGTCCTGGTGATCGACCTCGACCCGCAGGGGAACGCCTCCACCGCGCTCGACGTGGATCACCATGTCGGCACCCCGTCGGTGTACAATGTGCTGATCGACGACCAGCCGCTGGCCGAGATCATCCGGCCGGTGCAGGGCATCCCGCGGCTGCGGTGCGCGCCCGCCACCATCGACCTGGCCGGGGCGGAGATCGAGCTCGTCCCCCTGGTGGCGAGGGAAGCAAGGCTGGCGCGGGCGATCGCCGCCTATGACGCCGCCAGCCTGGACTACATCATCATCGACTGCCCGCCGTCGCTGGGACTGCTCACCGTGAATTCCCTCGTGGCGGCCGCCGAGGTGCTCATCCCCATCCAGTGCGAGTACTACGCGCTTGAGGGGCTTGAGCAGCTGCTGCGCACGGTCAACCTGGTCAAGGGGCATCTCAACGCCCGCCTAGTGGTCTCCACCATCCTGCTGACCATGTACGACGCGCGGACGCGCCTCGCCGCCCAGGTCGCGGAGGACGTCCGATCGCACTTCAGCGGTGTCGTCCTGGAGTCGGTCATCCCGCGAAGCGTGCGGGTCTCGGAGGCACCCAGCTACGGCCAGTCCGTGATGACCTACGACCCCGGGTCTACCGGCGCGCTCGCGTACCTGGAAGCAGCCAGGGAGATCGCCAGCCAGAATGGGGCGCCCGGGCCGCCGATGGGCTGAACGGGCCCGGATTTCGAGTCATCGGGAGGCCGGGTAACGGGCATTCGCGGCGCAGGCCAGGCTCGAGGCAACGACGGTCTCGCCGGCCGTGGTGACTCAACAGGGCCGCGAGTCCTGGCAGGATGTGTCCCACCGGACAATGGCGAGGCGCAGGGAGACGCAGTGGCTCAGCAGAAGCGGGGGCTCGGCAAGGGACTCGGAGCGCTGATCCCCCCCGCGGCCGGCACGCCGGCCGGAAACCAGGGCGGGACCGGTACGGCCCTAGCGGGGCAGCAGGCATCGAGGTCCTGGCTGGGCCGTCCTGCCTACCAGGCGGGTGCGGAGGACCAGCACCCCGAGACCGTGCCCGGGGCCTACTTCGAGGAGATCGCGATTGGCGCGGTGACGCCGAACCCTCGCCAGCCCAGGCAGACGTTCGACGAGGACGCGCTGGACGAGCTCGCCGCCTCCGTTCGCGAGGTGGGCCTGCTGCAGCCCGTCGTCGTGCGCACGGTCATGCCCGGGCGCTACGAGCTGATCATGGGCGAGCGCCGGTGGCGTGCCTGCCAGCGGGCTGGCCTCGACCACGTACCTGCCATCGTCCGCGACACGCCCGACGACGACCTGCTGCGCGACGCGCTGATCGAGAACCTGCACAGGGAGCAGCTGAATGCGCTCGAGGAGGCCGCTGCCTACCAGCAGCTGCTGGACGACTTCGGTGCCACGCACGAGGAACTGGCGGGCAGGATCGGCCGGTCGCGCCCGCACATCTCCAATACGCTGCGGCTGCTCAACCTCCCGCTGGCCGTGCAGAAGCGCGTCGCGGCGGGGGTGCTGAGCGCAGGCCATGCGCGCGCGCTCCTCGGGCTGGACGACCCGCAGGCGCAGGAGCGCCTCGCGCAGCGGATCGTGGCCGAGGGGCTCTCCGTCCGGGCGGTGGAGGAGATCGTCGCTGTTGGCGACGGCTCGCGGGCCAGGGCACCGCGGGAGCCTCGCGGCAAGCCTCCGGCCGACGCGGAGCTGCGGGACCTGGCCGACCGGCTGTCCGATGTCTTCGACACGCACGTCAAGGTCGAGCTCGGCCGGCGCAAGGGGAAGATCGTGGTCGAGTTCGCCACGCGGGAAGACCTGGAGCGGATCGTCAAGGTGATATCCCCGCAGGACCATCGGTCGCCCGAGGGCCCGAAGGGGCAGGGCTGAGCCTTTCACGGCTCCGTTTCACGTGAAACCGCCCTCGTGCGTCAGGCTATTCGCCGGTCGAGCTGCAACATGCTGACGGGAAGACGGTCCCCACTACGCGGCTGTTTCATGTGAAACGGTGTCAGCCAGACGGGTTGCGCTACTGGCCGGCCGCCGCGGCGAGCGCCGCGGCGAGCGCATCGACGTCGGCCTCGGTGGTGTCGAAGGCCGTCATCAGCCGCACCACGTTCTCCTGCTCGTCCCAGACGTGCACGTTCCAGTCCCGCTGAAGCGGCGGGATGAGCGGAGGGTCGACCGCGGCGAACACCGCGTTGGACTCGACCGGCTGGCGGATCCGCACCCCGGGCAGTCCGGTGATGCGGTCGGCCAGCCGCCGCGCCATCGTGTTGGCGTGGCTGGCGTTCAGCAGCCACAGGTCGTCGTCGAGCAGGCCGGCGAACTGGGCGGCCAAGAACCGCATCTTCGAGCCGAGCTGGAGCAGTTGCTTGCGGTGGAACGGCACCACGGCGGCGGTGTCCTCGTCCATCACCAGGACCGCCTCTGCGCCGAGGGCACCGTTCTTGGTGCCGCCGAAGCTCAGCACGTCGGCGTGCTCGGCCAGGTCGGCCAGCTCGCAGCCGAGGTATGCGGCGGCGTTGGCCAGCCGCGCGCCGTCCACGTACACCAGCAGGTCGTTGCCGCGGCAGAAGCCGGCGAGCTTGCCGAGCTCTTCCAGCGTGTAGCACGTGCCGAGCTCGGTGACCTGCGAGATGGCCACCACCCGCGGCTGCGGACGGTGCTCGTCGCCCCGCCCGCCGAGCCGTTCAGCGACGAGATCGGGGGTGAGCTTGCCGTCGGTGGTCGGCACCGGCAGCAGCTTGATCCCGAGCACCCGCTCGCACGCCCCGCACTCGTTGACGTTGATGTGCGCGGTCTCCGCGCAGATCACCGCGTCGATGGGACGGGCCAGCAGGCTGAGCCCCAGGATGTTGGCGCCGGTCCCGTTGAACACGAAGAACGCGCCGCCGGCGCCGAACCTGGCGCGCAGCTCAGCCTCCACCCGAACGGTCCACGAGTCAGCGCCGTAGGGCATCTCGTCGCCGGCGTTGGCATCGGCGATCATGCGGAGCACTCTGGGATGCGCGCCGGCGTGGTTGTCGCTGCCAAAGCTCTTCTGCTGGATCACGCGCCCAGCCTAGATGAGTGATTCTGGCTCGCCGTTAAGGCCTGAGTTGAGAATCACTCATCCAGGGGAGCGCTCAGCGCCCGGCGGGCCCTGAGGCCCCCTTCAGGCCCCCCGTGCGGCCGCGATGATCAGCAGCTCGCGGCAGAGGACGCCGAAGTCACGGCCGGCCGCTTCCAGCGCCATCGGCAGCGTGCTCGTGTCGGTCATCCCCGGAGCTACGTTCGCCTCGAGGAAGAGAACCTCCCCGTCCGGAGCTACGATCAGGTCGCTGCGCGACAGGTCACGGAGCCCGAGCGCGGTGTGCGCGGTAACGGCGGCGGCGGCGACGGCGCGGGCGGACGTCTCGGTCAGCCGGGCAGGCGCGTAGTACTCGGTCCTGCCCGCGGTGTAGCGGGCGGCGTAGTCGAACCAGCCGCCCGCGGGGACGATCTCCACGGCCGGCAGCGGCTGCGGGCCGTCACCGAGGTCGATGACCCCCACGGCGACCTCCGTGCCCTGCGCGAACCGCTCGACCAGCGCCGTGTCCCCGTAAGCGAAGCAGCTGATCATCGCCGCGGGCAGCTCGTCCGCGGTGCGCACCGGCCCGGCGCCGAGCGCCGAGCCGCCGCGGGCCGGCTTGACGAACAGCGGCAGCCCGAGCCTGGCCACGATCCGGTCGAGCACCGCGCCGGCGCCCAGGTCGTGGAACGTCTCCCTGGGCAGCGTGACGGACTCCGGGGTCGCCAGGCCGGCGGCGGCCACGAGCGCCTTGGCCACCGGCTTGTCGAAGGCGAGCCGGCACGCCTCGGGGGTGGACCCGACGTAGGGCACGCCGAGCAGCCCCAGCACTTCCCTGATCGCCCCGTCCTCGCCGGTGTTCCCGTGGATCGCCGGGAACACGGCGGTCGGCGGGTCGGCGGCGAGCAGCGGGATCAGCGCGGCGTCGGCGTCCGCCTCGGCGGCATCCACGCCCGCTTCCCGCAGCGCGTCCCGGATCCGGTCGCCGGAGCGGAGCGACACCTCGCGCTCGGGCGACAGGCCCCCGGCGAGGACGAGGACATGCCCGAGCTCGGCAGCGCGGCTGCTGACCTCGCGATCGGTGATCATGACTGTCCGCCCGCGGGCCATGCCCCGAACGTCGCGCGCAGCTCCGTCTCGGCCTCGATCACCCCTGCCAGCCGGCGGACCCCCTCCCGGATCCTGGCGGGTTCGGGATAGCAGTAGGACAGCCGCAGGTACTCGGCGCCCGACCCGTCGGCGTAGAAGCCGGTTCCCGGCACGTAGGCGACCCGGGCTGAGATCGCCCGGGGCAGCATGGCCTTGGAATCGAGCCCGCCGGGCAGCCGCAGCCAGACGTAGAAGCCGCCACCCGGGCGGGTCCACCGGCAGCCCGGCGGCATGCTCGCCTCCAGCGCGCCCAGCATCGCGTCCCTGCGCTCGGCGTACAGCTCGCAGAACAGCTTGATCTGCTCCTGCCATGGCTGACTGGCCAGGTACTCGCGCACCATCATCTGGGCCAGGCTGGAATGGCAGAGCATCGCCGACTCGGCGGCGAGGACCAGCTTGTCCCTGATGGCATGCGGCGCGAGCGCCCAGCCGACCCGCAGCCCGGGGGCGACGGTCTTGGAGAACGTCCCCAGGTAGACGACGCCGTCGGCGGAATCCGCGCGCAGCGCCCGCTGCGGCTCGCCGTCGAACCCGAGCAGGCCGTAGGGGTTGTCCTCGATCAGCAGCAGGCCGCTGCGCCGGCAGATGTCCAGGACGCGCGCCCGCCGCCCGGCCGGCAGGGTGACCGCCGCGGGGTTGTGGAAGGTGGGCACCGAGTACAGGAACTTGATCCGCTGGCCGGCCGCGGCAATCCGCGTAATCGTCTCCTCGAGCGCCTCCGGGATGATCCCTTCGTCGTCCATCGGGACGTGCACGACGCTGGCCTGGTAGGAGGCGAAGGTGCCGAGCGCGCCCACGTAGGAGGGCGCCTCCGCGAGCACCACGTCGCCGGGATCGATGAAGATCCGCGTCATCAGGTCGAGCGCCTGCTGCGAGCCGACGGTCACCACCACCTCGTCGGGGTGCGCGCGGATCCCCTCCAGCGCCATGACCTCGCAGATGCTCTCCCGCAGCCCCGGGTCGCCCTGGCCCGAGCCGTACTGCAGGGCAACCGCCCCGCGGTCGGCGACCAGCTGGCCGGCGAGCTCGCCGACCGCATCGAGCGGCAGCGCGGTGATGTACGGCATGCCTCCGGCCAGCGAGACGATCTCCGGCCGGGCGGCGACGGCGAACAGGGCCCGGATCTCGGAGGCCAGCATCATCCTGGCGCGGGCAGCGTACTGATCGACGTAGGGGTCCAGTCGCTGCCGGGGATCGTTGCTCACCGCGTCCCTCCGCTCACCGCGTGCCTCCGCTCGCTCGCTGGGTACCATGTCAGGGTACGGGCCGGACCGGGGGGATGCGCCCAAAGACCGCGGGACAGCGTCGCCCCGGCTGCGGCCGGACGGCCAGTGCCCCGGCCGGGGCAGCCGCCAGGAACGGCCGGGGCGAAGATCACAGGGGTGCCAGGGTGCCGCGTCGTCTTGCCAATATCACCCTCGACAACCTGGGCGACTTTCCGCCTGCCTGCAGGCGGTGCGTCTTCTGGGAGCTAGAGCCGGTCGCCCGGACCAGGGCCGAGGAGTCCGGCGACGCAGCGCTGGAGAAAGAAGCCTGGATCTCCTCCACCCTGCTCGAGTGGGGGAGCTGCGGCAAGATCATCTATGTGGACGGGATCGCGGCCGGGTACGTGCTCTACGCGCCGCCGCTGTACGTGCCGCGGTCGCTCGCGTTCCCCACCAGCCCGGTCAGCGCGGACGCGGTCCTGCTGATGACCGCGCACGTACTGACCGAGTTCGCCGGGGGCGGGCTCGGCCGGATGCTCATCCAGGGCGCGGCCAAGGACATGACCAGGCGGGGCGTCCGGGCCATCGAGGCCTTCGGTGACCTGCGATGGGAACGCCCCGCCTGCGTGCTGCCCGCCGACTACCTGCTGGCCGTCGGGTTCAAGACCGTCCGCCCGCACTACCGCTACCCGAGGCTCCGCCTGGATCTCAAGACGGCGCTGTCGTGGCGGGAGGACGTCGAGGTCGCGCTCGAGCGGCTGCTCGGCTCCATGACGCCGGAGCGGGCGCTGCGGCCGGCCTACGCCGGGCCGCCGTCTAGATGAAGTCGGCGAGCTCGCGGAGGATGCAGAGCCCGACTTCGGCTCGCCAGGCCGCCGTCTAGATGAAGTCGGCGAGCTCGCGGAGGATGCACAGCCCGACTTCGGCTCGCCGGGCCGCCGTCTAGATGAAGTCGGCGAGCTCCCGCAGCAGGGCCGACTTCGGCTTGGCCCCGATGACCTGCTTGACTACTTCGCCGCCGGAGAACACGTTCAGCGTGGGGATCTGCAGGATCCCGTAACGCTGGGCGATCGCGGGGTTCTCGTCGATGTTGAGCTTGACGACGTCGATCTTGTCGGCGTGCTCGGCGGCGATTTCCTCCAGCACCGGGGCGACCATCCGGCACGGCCCGCACCACTCGGCCCAGTAGTCCACGAGGACCGGCTTCTCGCTCTTCAGGACTTCTACCTCGAACGTCTCGTCGGTCACGATTTTTGTGGTGCCCACGGTGATGACTCCTTGTGTGTGAAGGTGGGTGAAAGGTCTGTTCAGCTCTCGCGGCTGGCCAGCCAGCGCTCGGCGTCCAGCGACGCGGCACAGCCGGTGCCGGCCGCGGTCACGGCCTGGCGGTAGGTGTGGTCCACCACGTCGCCCGCGGCGAAGACGCCGTCGATGACCGTCCGGGTGGTTGGCTGCTCGACCAGCAGGTACCCCTCGGGGTCGGTGGGCAGCTGACTGGCGAACAGCTCGCTGCGCGGGTCGTGGCCGATCGCCACGAACACGCCGCCGGCCGGCTGGATGTGCTCCTCGCCGGTCTCGGTGTTGCGGATCCGCACGCCGGTCACCCTGTCCTCGCCGAGCACCTCGGTCACCTGGCTGTTCCACAGGAACGTGATCTTCGGGTTGGCCAGGGCCCTGTCCTGCATGATCTTGGATGCGCGGAGGGAGTCGCGGCGGTGTACCACCGTGACCGTGCCGAACCGGGTCAGGAACATCGCCTCTTCCATGGCCGAGTCGCCGCCGCCCACCACCACGATGTCCTGGCCGCGGAAGAAGAAGCCGTCACAGGTCGCGCACCAGGAGACGCCGTGGCCGGCCAGCCGCTTCTCGCCCGGCACGCCGAGCTCGCGGTAGCCGGACCCGCTGGCGATGATCACGGCCTTGGTGAGGTAGGTCTCACTGTCGGTCCTGACCACCTTGGGGTCGGCCTTCAGGTCTATGGCGGTCACGTCGTCGGCGACGAGCTCGGCGCCGAACCGTTCGGCCTGCTTCCTCAGGTGATCCATCAGATCCGGACCCATGATCCCGTCCGGGAAGCCGGGGAAGTTCTCGACGTCAGTGGTGTTCATCAGGGCGCCGCCAGCTGTGACCGAACCCTCGAACACGAGCGGGTACAGGTCCGCCCGGGCGGCGTAGAGCGCCGCGGTGTACCCCGCGGGCCCGGAGCCGATAATGATCACATTACGGACGTTGGTCACGATTCTGCCCTTCACCTTGCCTGGCACGGACATCAACGGATCCTAGGGCGCTGAGATTCCCGAACGGGCATACGCCGGCCACCCGCCCCGTCGGCGAGTCCCGGCGCGCGGGGGCGGCCCGCGGCGGGGGTCAGCCGGTACCGGGCAGCGGGGCCTGCGCGATGATGTCCCGGCTGCCGGCCAGGCAGCTCGGGCCGACGACCCAGACCTGCCCGGGCTGCCCGCCCGCGCCCGCCTGGATGATCACGATAGCCGCCCGTCCCTGGTATTGCGCCAGGTCCACCAGGCTGACCCGGGGCCCGCCGGTCACCCGCTGCACGCAGCCCTGCAGGCCGGTGGGAGGCAGGGCCGTGGCGGGCTGCGTTTTCCCTCCCGCGAAGGTGATGACGTACAGGGCCAGAGCCGCCTCCGCCTGGGCGGCTAGCCGGCCAGGAAGGTAGTTGGTGCCGCTATGGACCACGCGCAGGCCTCCGGCGGGCACGCGCGTGTTCGGTGCGCCCCTTCCGCCTTGCGCGGGGCCGGCCCCGGCCGGCTGCCCGCGGACGAAGAGCCGCCGCCGGCGCCCCCCTGCAGCAGCCTGGAGACGCCGTAGCCGCCGCCCGCGATAACCAGGACCGCGGCGGTCACCGAGGCCGCTCGCAGAGCTGTGGCGCGCCATGGCCGCGGCGGGCGTGCGGGGCGCGCAGGCCCGGGGCGGCCGCCCCGGCGCCGGCCCGCCCCGTGTGCGGAACCATTGCCGGCGGCGGCGGCGGCGCCGGGGGCGGCCGCGGCAGCCGCGGCGGGGGTCCCTGCCCGCGCCCTGGCCGCGGACTCGGCCGCCAGCACGCCGTCCAGCCGGGCCGTGAGCTCGTCAGGCATCCGCGGCACGGGAGCACTGGCCAGCAGCGCGGTGACCTCGGCGAGCCCGCTGGACAGGGCGGCACAGCGGGAGCACCCGGCCAGGTGCGCGCGGATGCGTGCCGTCCGGCGCCTGCCGAGGAGTCCCTCGCGGAACTCGGCGAGGACATCCGCGTCACAATGGCCGGTCATGGTCGGTGCTCCCCCCCTCCTCGGCTGCTGCCTGGTCAGCTGGCGCGGCGGCATGGCCCGGATCTGGCTCGCTCGCGAGCAGACCGCCGGCGCGGGCCGCCGCGGCGGCCGGGCGTGCGCCCGGCGCGGGCTGCATGCCCGGCGATGGTGAGACGTGCCCGGTGGCCGTCCGGTTCCCTTCCGGGCCCGGGAGCTGCCCGGATTCCCGCAGGTGCGCCACGTGCGGAAGCAGCCGGGCCCGGCCGCGGGCGCACCTGCTCTTCACCGTGCCGGGCGAGACGCCGAGCACGTCCGCGGCCACGGCGACCGAGTACCCGAGCATGTCCACCAGGACAAGCGCCGCCCGCTGCCCATCCGGCAGCAGCTGCAGCGCCGCCGCCACGTCGAGCGCTGCATCGCGGTCCGACGTCGGGTCCGTGGCCGGCCCGTCGGCACGCTGGCCGAGCGCGTCAAGTGCCGCCTCGTCGTCGGCCGGCACGGTCGGCCTCGCGGCCTTGCGGCGCAGCTGGTCCAGGCAGGCGTTCACGACGATCCGGTGCAGCCATGTGGTCACCGCCGCCTCGCCGCGGAACTCCGCCGCCCGGCGGAACGCGGAGATCATCGCCTCCTGCAGGGCGTCGGCCGCATCATCAGGGTCGTGCAGCGTGCGCAGCGCCACGGCCCATAGCCGGTCACGGTGGCGCCGGAACAGCTCGCCGAACGCCTCGGGGTCACCGTCCGCGTGGCTGCGCAGCAGCTCGGTGTCTGACCGGCTGCCCTCGGGAGCCCGCCGCAGGTTCAGCCTGTGCCCCGGACCACGATGTTGTGGATGTCCACCTGGTACTGGTTGCTGGTGCCGGGCTTGGGTGGCAGCTTGGTGATCCAGATGACGATGTCCCGGCCGGTGGCCGAGCGGTTCACCGTGAAGATGTGGTCGCCGCCGATGCCCGTGGCCTGCGCGACGGTGGGCAGCGAGGCCGCCGCGGCCGGTGAGGGGGGCGTGGCCGAGTTGCTCATCTTGATCTGGACGTTGGCCCCCTGGCTCGGCCCGAACAGGACCTCGACCTGGCTGACCTTCACCGGCCTGCCCATGTCCACCACCAGCCCGATGCCCGTCGTCAGGTGACCGAAGTAGGGGCTGTTCAGGTAGTACGAGCTGGACCAGGCGGAGGCCGTGCTCCGGTCGATCGCCTGGCTCGCGCTGCCCGGGTTGTCGCTCGCGGCAGCGCCCACCGGGGTGAGCACGGTGCTCCCCGCCGGGGTGGTGGGCGTGTGGGTCTGCCCGTGCGTGACCGGGCCGTCGGCCTTGTGGCGGCTGAGCAGCCAGCCGCCGACGCCGATTGCGGCCAGCACCACCACGATGATGATGCCGATCACGGCGCTTGTGGTCACGGCGCGCTGTCCGGGCGCGGGCTGCGAACGTCCGTGCTGCCGGGCGCGGATCGGCTCGCCGTCCGGCGGCCAGGAGAACGTCTCGCCGGGGTCGGGCCCGTTGAGCCGCTGGCCGCCGGCGAAGCGGTCAACCGGGGGGCCGCCCGGCCGGACCGGCAGCGGGGTGACTTCGGCGAGGGCCTGGGCAAGCAGCGCGGGAGTGGTCACCGGCGGCCGGTCGCGGCGTGCCCGCTGGAACAGTGCCTCGCAGGCCACGGCGTCGATCGCGGCGGGAACCCCGGCCCGGACCTGCCGCGGGCTGCAGGGCAGGCCCTCGGCCATGGGCGCGGGCGGCAGCGAGGTGGCCTCCAGTCCCGCCCAGTGACCGGTCAGCGTGGCGTACAGGAGCCTGCCGAGACCCTGCGTGTCGGCCAGCGCGGGATCGTCGGCGGTGATGTCCGCCAGGGCGGCATCGATGCCGAGCCCGGTGAGCTTCACTCCTCCGCCTGGCGTCCAGCGCAGAGAACTGGGGGTGAGGCAGAGGTGGCTGAGACCGGCCGCGTGCGCCCCGGCCAGCGCCTTCGAGGCCTCGGTGATGAGGGCGACGCCGTGCGCCGGGTCGAGCGGGCCGCTGGCGAGCAGGTCGTCCAGGGAGTCGCCGACCACCCACTCCATCACGATGTAGGCCCGGTCGTCGCCGCCGTCCTCGACGTCAAACACCTGTGAGAGCCGGGAGTCGGTGAGCCTGCTGGCGGCGCGCGCGGCGGTGATGACCTGGTGAACGCGCGGGAAGTCGCGCGCGAAAGTGAGCACCGTGACGGCACGGGCGAGCGTCTCGTCGATCGCCTTCCAGGCCGCCCAGCCGCCGGCGGCGTTCACCCTGTCCTCCAGCCGGTATCGGTCGGCTAGCCGGGCTCCGGGCTCAGATGTAAATGTGCTCATGCGTCTGCTCTCGAGAGCGGGGCCAGCCCTCGACTCTCCCTCCGAGCCCCGGCAGTTGGCCGTACCGCAAAACGGCATTTTGCATACGCGCTGCACACCATGCTAGGACCTGAGCAGCGCGATCTGGAGTTGCCGTGCGCCGGCAGGACAAACCGTTATCCCGCCGGACCCCGAATGTACCTGCCGGCACCTTGCGGTTTCGTCCCCGGGTACGGGCCCGCGCGCCGCCGCCCCGGCAGCGCGTGCCGCGGTTATCGCCTGCGGCGGCCTGCGGGGCCGCCGCGGCCCTGGCTGGACGGCCGCGGCCCGGCGCCGGCCCGGCCGCCGCCGAACCGTCCGCCGACCGTGGCCATCAGGTTCGAGATCTCCTTGATCCGGAGCGACCGGGCGAACAGTACGTAGAGCAGCAGCCCGCCGCCGCCGCCGACCAGCACCGTGACCAGCCCGTAGGCGAAGCCCGGATGGATGACCACGCCGACGGCGAAGCCGGCCTCAAGGGCGAAGAGGGCCGCCGGGATGGCCGCCACGTGCATCTTGACCAGGCTTCTGGTGATCGCCCGCCCGTCGAGGCTGCCCACCCGCCGCAGCAGCAGCCGCCAGGCCAGGATGGCGCCGACGAGGTTCGACAGGCCGAAGCTCGCTGCGAGCCCCTCGACGACGCGGCCGGCCTGCAGCGCGTTCAGGGCGATCACGTTCAGCGTGATGTTGGACGTCATCGTGACCAGCCCGATGAAGAACGGCGTGCGGCTGTCGTGCAGCGAGTAGAAGACGCGGAGCAGCAGCTGGAACGTCATGTACGGGACCAGCCCGAGCGAGAACACGGCGAACACCTCGCCGATGTAGCGCGCGCTGGCCAGCGACTCGTTGCCGTGCCCGAACAGCATCTCGGCGAGCGGCCCGCCCAGCACCGCGAGCAGCAGCGCGGACGGCACCACGATGACCGAGGACAGCCTGATCCCGGTGGAGAAGTCCGCCCGGACGCGGGAGTAGCGGCGGGCCGAGGCGTGGGCGGCCATCCGCGGCAGCAGCGCGGTGATCACCGAGATGCCGACGATCGCGTAGGGCATCTGGAACAGCTGGTAGGCATACGTGTACGCGGCGAAGCCGGCCGTCGGCGCGTGCACGGAAGCGTCGTTGGCCACCCGGACGGTGGTGAAGAACGCGACCTGGGTGGTGATCACGTAGCCGGACAGCCAGCCGGCCATCCGGCCGATCTCCGTGATCTCGGCGCGCCGGAAGCCGAGTGTGGGCCGGGGGCGGAAGCCTGCCCGCCGCAGCGCGGGGAGCAGCGCCAGGGTCTGCGCGACGATGCCGAGCGTGGTGCCGATGGCGAGCAGCTTCACCTGCCCGGGGGTGATCGTGGACTGGGTGCGGCCCAGCCCGGCCACCGCGATGTACATCAGCAGGATGAGGATCACCACGACGTTGTTGATCACGGGTGTCCACATCGGCGCGGCGAACCGGCCACGGGCGTTCAGGATCGCCCCGGCCAGCGAGCTCACCCCGTAGAAGAAGATCTGCGGGATGAAGAAGTAGGCGAACACCACCATGAGGTGGTGCACGGCCGGGTTCAGCGACCCCGCGTACAGATCCACGATGAGCGCCGCGGCCAGGGTCGCGACCAGCGTGATCGCGCCGAGCGCGATCACCCCGAGCGTGAAGATCCGCTGGAAGTAGCCCTCGCCGCGGTCGGTGTCCCGCCGGGCGGCGGATACCAGCAGCGGGACGACGACGCTGGTCAGGATGCCGCCGAGCATCAGGTCGTAGACCACGTTCGGCAGCGTGTTCGCGCCGTTGTAGGCGTTGCCGAGGCCGGCCGAGCCGATCGCGTAGGCCAGCAGCAGCGTGCGCAGGAAGCCGGTGAGCCGGGAGGCGAGGGTGCCGAGCGCCATTCCGCCGCTTGACCGCAGCAGGCTGGCCTCGGACTCACCCGGTGCCGGCGGCCGCCGCGGCCCGCGGGGCGGAATCCTGCCCGGCACGGCCTGGCCGGGCGCTCCCGCAGGCCGCCAGGGATCGCGCTGGTCCTGCCCGGGCGGCCGGCGTACCTGGCCGGGAGGGCGCCGGTACTCCTCCGGGCGGCGCGGGTACTGGTCCGGGCGGCGCGGGTACTGGTCGGGGGCGCGTGGCACCTCGCCGGGCGCGCGGGCCGGCTGGCCCGGTGCACGGGGCTGGCGCGCGGGGGCACGCGACGGCTGCCCGGTCGTGCGGGGTGACGGGTCCGGGGCCGCGGGGGGCCGCCGGGGGGCGCGTGAGTACGGGTCCGGGTCCTGCGGCGGTTGCCCGGTGTTGCGGGGTGACGGGTCCGCGGCGGCCGGGGGCCGCCGGGTGGTGCGTGGGGAGGGGTCCGCGGCGCGCGAGGGCTGCCCGGTGGGTCGCGGGTACGGGTCCGCGGCGGGCGAAGGCCGCCGGGTGGCGCCCGGGTACGGGTCCGAGGTGAGCGGGGGTTGCGCGGTCGTGCCGCCTGACGGATCCGGGACCGGCGGGCGGCGCCGTGCGGAGCGCGTCTTCCGGGCGGGCAGTGGCGGGAGCTGGTCGCGCCGTCGGGGGGGCTGCCTGCTGGCCCGCGGGGGCTGCTCGGTTGGCTGCGGGGGCAGTCCGGTGCCGCGGGGGGGCTGCCAGGGACTGCGGGGCGGTTCCCCGCTGCTCCGTGACGGCTGCCCGGGGGAGCGGGGCGGTTGCCCGGCGGTGCTCGCGGGCGGCGCCGGGGTGCGCGGGGGCACCCCGGCTGGCCAGTCCGCGCCGTCTTGGGCGTCCCGGGCCGGCCAGTCCGCGCCGTCCTGCGGGTCCCGCGCTGGCCAGTCCGCGCCGTCCTGCGGGTCCCGCGCTGGCCAGTCCGCGCCGTCCTGATAGGCCCGGGCCGGCCAGTCCTCGCTGCCGGCAGGCACGCCAGGGCCGTTCGGGGGCTGCACAGAATGGCCGGGGGGCGGCTCGCGCCGAGGGGGTTCCCCGCGGCCGCGGTCAGCGGCTCGCCCGGCCCCGTGCGTCGGCGTACTCATCCGGATCCTCCGGCGGGTGGTCGTGCGCGAGGTCGTCGCCAGACACGACGCTACCCGTTTCGGCCGCCGGACCTGGTGGATCGGATGCGGGATTGTCGTGTGGCGGCCCGCCGTGGCCGCCGTCCCCGTCCCGCCGCGCACGTCGGACCGCCCGCGCGGACGAAGTCAGCACGAACACCGCAAGCGCCACGCACATGATCACCAGGGCGAGCGTGCCGAAGTTGGTCGAGCGCACGGTCAGCCGCACCAGCGAGCCGGGCAGCGGCCTGCCACCGGGGGTGAGCAGGCCGAGCGTGAGGTCGGTCACCCCCACCGTCGAGGAGTGCACCGACAGCCTGATCGTCATCGTCTTCCCCGCCGCGATGAACACCGCGGCATCGGACGAGCCGACGGTGAGCCTCCTGCCGCTGGGCACGCCGACGTGCAGCCGGACCCGGACACCCTGCGGCAGCCGGTTGGCGATCGATATGGGCACCTTGCCCGTGGAGCCGCTGAGCGTGATCTCACCCCGGTCGATGATGGAGATCTTCCTGCCCCGCGCGGTGACATAGCGGACCACCCGGCTGACCAGGTCCTGCCGGGTGTTTGCCTGCGCGAGGCCTCGCCATGCGGATGATTCCAGGGCGGCAATAGCGGAATCCAGGTAACCGGAGACGGCCGGGGACAGAATGCTTGCCTGCAGCCTGACCGCCGTGTCGAGACCCTGCACCTGGGCGAGGTACGCCGGGTCGAGCTCGCCCCTGGTCACCTGCTGCGCCGGGGGCGGCCGGCGCCGCACCTGCCCGGTGGGGTGCTTCACCGAGGCCAGGTCCGCCAGGCTGGCCGGCTTCAGCCATGGGGCGCTGACGGTCTCGCTGAGCAGGCCGGCCGCCAGACCGGCAACCGGGTTCCACCGCCGCGGCGGAGCGACCACGAGGCTGCGTGATAGCTGCGGGCTCTCGGCGACGATCATGGCCGTCTCGGCGAGGAATCGCTGCGCGGTGCTGAACGCCGCCCCGGGGCCTGCTTCGGCAGTGCTTCCCTCGCCGAGGATCTGCGTGATCGTGTGATCAGCGAGCAGCACCTTCAGCGACGAGCCGGTGCCCGACGCCGTGATCGTCTGCGCGCTCGGCGTAAAGTTCGGCGGCAGGCCGGACGGCGGCATCTCGTTGGAGTCGAGCACCACCGTGGTGATCCCGTTGGCCGCGAGGCTGCCGAGCACGCCCGTGTCGGCGATTCCGTTGTCCGGCCAGGCGATCGCGTTACTGCTGCCGCTGACTGGCAGCTGCAGGATCCGGTTCCCGGCGGAGCGGTCGGCGAACGCGTTGGCGAGATCCGCATCCAGGCCGTTATGACTCAGCGCGGCAACGTCAACATCCGCGTACGGGGTGAAGAAGACCTGCTGCCCGGACGTGGCGCTCGTCAGGCCGCTCAGCCAGGCGCTGGCCGTGCCGCTGGCCCGCATCGGCTCGGCGCCCCCGCAGCCGGCGTTGCCGCCGACGGCATACGGCCGGCTCATGGCGTGCGCATTCTGCACGAGCGCTGGGTCGATTGCCCAGGTCAGATGGGCCGCAGCCGAATATCGCGCGCCCGCGGCGAGCAGATCGCCCAGCCGTCCGCTGGCCGTCAGGCTGCTGCCCAGGCCGTTGCTGAGCAGCGCCGGACAAGCTGCCTGGTAGGGCTGGTCGATGAGCGGCCAGACCCAGCCGACGCTCAGCGGGTGCGGCCGCTGCGCGACCGGGCCGCCCGGCCAGAACGGCAGGAACGTACGGTCGGCGGCGGCGGACGCGCCCGCGCTGGTCAGCACCTCGGCGGCCAGCGGGTAGACGCCGAACTGGCTCATGCCGACGGTGGAAGGCTGCAAGGTGACTGTCCAGTGCGCGACGCTGCCCGCCGCGATGACGCCGGGCAGCGGCACCGAGGTTCCCTGGATCGGGTAGTCCGCCTGGTAGTTGCCGGCGGCGTACGACGTCAGCTCGGACCTGCTGACCAGCGGGCTCAGCGAGGAGCGCAGCTGGACGGACAGGCCTTGCTGCGGCGTCGCCGTGCTGTTCCTGACGATGCCGGTCACGGTCACCCGGCGACCCGGCGTTGCCCACTGCGGGCTGACCGACTCGATGACGACCGCCAGCTGCCGGGCTGACTGCCTCTGCTGGCCCTGTGCCTGCTGGCCCTGTGCCTGCTGGCTCTGTGCCTGCTGGCCTCGTGCTTGCTGGCCCTGTGCCTGCTGGCCACGTGCTTGCTGGCCCAGCGCCGCGGGGCCGGCCGCGATGGCGACGGTGAGCGCGGCGGCCACCACCCCGGTCAGGCACGCGGCCCGCCTTGCCACTCCTGGCCTTCGGAACCGGGCCGCCGGGCCCGCCGGTTCCGTCCGGCCCCGCGCGGGGTGGGTAGGTGGCACGGCTGAAATGCTATTGCCGTCCGGTGAGTGCGGCGGGCTTCGCGGCACACACCGCGAGCAGGTCGGCCAGCCCGATGCCGAGCGCGGTGCCCGATTCACCCGTCGCGGTGTAGACGACCGTGCCGCCGTCGGCACTGTCGGCCAGTGCCTGGTCAACGTACACGGGGATCCCGTCGGGCAGGGCAACCGGGGCGACCAGGCCGGCCGCGTACCCGGTTACGGAGCTGATGGTGTCCTCGCCTGCGGCACGCACGCGCCGCCCGCCGGTGATGTCCCCGACCAGCCGGTCCGGCGGGACCCGATCGGGCCGGGTGATGATCGCGGCATGCTGGTCGTCCACCTCGTACACGCGCACGGCGAGACAGCGCGATGGGGGCAGCGCCAGCACGGCGGGGAGCTGGTCGGCCGAGGTGATCGTCCGGGGCAGCTGGACGATCTCGTGCTGGATGTCGTTCTCCAGCAGCATGCGATGCAGCGTTAGAACGTTGTTCATCGGCGCCTCCGGATCGCTGCCGGGACCGTACCGGCCCGCCGGGCCGCGCGCTGCGCGTAGCGTCCGGCCGCGGTGCCCGTTAAGCTGCGGGCTCCTGCCCCTTCCGCAATCCCTGGGGCTACCCGCCTGTTCTCAAGCTTACTGACACCGCCTACCCTCGATGCCCGTGCCGGATTCGACGCCGCTGACCCCAGCGCAGCGCAAGGCTGCCGCTGAGCTGCTGGCCGCCGTCACCCGGCCGCTGGACGACCTGGCCCGCCTTCACCCGGGCCGGCCACGAGCTCGCGCTGGTCGGCGGGCCGGTTCGCGACACGTTCCTGCGCCGGCGCCCGGGGGACCTCGACCTGACCACCGACGCGTCGCCCGAGCAGATCCTGGAGATCACCGCGGGCTGGGCGGACGCCAGCTGGACGGTGGGGATCGACTTCGGCACCGTCGGCCTGCGCAAAGGAGACCGCAAGCTCGAGATCACGACGTACCGGAGCGAGCGGTACCGGGAGGGCTCCCGTAAGCCGGAGGTGCAGTACGAGACGACCCTGGAAAGGGATCTGGGACGGCGTGACTTCACGGTGAACGCGATGGCGGCACGGCTGCCGTCGGGCGAGCTTGTGGACCCCTTCGGCGGGCTGCATGACCTGCAGGGCAAAGTGCTGCGAACCCCGGGCACGGCGGAGGACTCGTTCACCGACGACGCGCTGCGCATCCTGCGCGCGGCCCGGTTCTCGGCGCAGCTGGGCTTCGAGCCAGCCGCCGAGGTCAAGGAGGCGATGACCGCGCTGGCGGGCCAGCTGGAAACCGACGTGTCCGCCGAGCGGATCAGGGATGAGCTGATCAAGCTCATGCTGGCCGCGAACCCGGTTCGCGGCATCAAGCTCCTGGTCGACACCGCAGTGGCGGACCGGGTGCTGCCCGAGGTGCCCATGCTCCGGCTCACGGCCGACGAGCACTTCCGGCACAAGGACGTGTACCAGCACTCGCTGACCGTGCTCGAGCAGGCGATCGCGCTCGAGGACCGCTACGGGCTGAAGAACGACCTCGTGCTGCGGCTCGCCGCGCTGCTGCACGACATCGGCAAGCCGAAGACCCGGTCCCTGCTGCCCGACGGGCGGGTTGCCTTTCATCACCACGAGGGGGTGGGCGCGGCCATGGTGCGGCAGCGGCTGAAGCAGCTCCGCTTCCCGTCGTCGGTGGTCGAGGACGTCGCGAACCTGGTCTTCCTGCACCTGCGCTTCCACGGCTACGGATCCGGCGAGTGGACCGACGCGGCAGTCCGCCGCTATGTCAGGGACGCGGGCCCGCTGCTGACCCGCCTGCACGCGCTGACCAGGGCAGACTGCACGACCCGCAACAAGGGCAAGGCGGCGGCGCTCGCGCGGGCCTACGACAGCCTCGAGGCCCGGATCGAGGAACTGGGGAGGCAGGAGGAACTCGCCAGCCTGCGTCCCGACCTGGACGGCAACGAGATCATGACCATCCTGGGCGTGCCGCCGGGCCGCATCGTCGGGCTGGCTCTCACGCACCTGCTGGACCTGCGCATCGAGCACGGGCCGCTGGGCAAGGAGCGGGCCACTCACGAACTGTTGCGCTGGGCCGCGGCAGAAGGGCTGACCGCACCCGCCGACGATGGGGAACCACCCGCCGACGATGACTCGGAACCGCCGGTCGGCCGCTGACGGCTCAGCAGGGCGTAGCCCAGGGCGGCGAGCACGTAACCACCGCCGGCCACAGCCAGCAGCGGGTACGACTTGCCGTTGAACGGCATGAACGCGGCGCTCACGGCCGCCCCGATCACGAACGGCGCGTTGAAGAGCATGTCGTAGAAGGAGAACACGCGGCCGCGAAAGCCGTCGTCCACCTCCCGCTGGATGATCGTCGTCGCGGTGATGGCGATGCCCTGCGCGGCCACGCCGACGGCGAAGCTGATGATGAGGAAGGGAACCTGGCTGAACGTCGCGCCCAGCGGGCCGGCCACGAACCCGGCCATCGCCAGCAGGAACGTTATCAGGCTGCCAGCGGGCAGCCACGCGGTCGCCGCCGGGGTGATGACCGCCGCGGCGCCGTAGCCGAGTGCCGCCGCGACGATCACGAGGGTGAAGTGGCCCAGCGCGTTGTTGGCGCTCGCGTGGTAGAAGTAATTGCGGTACAGCAAGATCGACATCAGGAACAGGATCCCGTACAGCATCCGCTGGCAGCCGGTCGCGAACAGCGCGGCGGCAGGCCGCGCCGGCCGAGCACGTGCCTCGCCCCGGCGGCCAGGCCCACCGCGACGGCGCCGAGCTCGGTGAGCATCCCGGCCCGCCGCTGCCCGGCCCCGGCCCGGTCAGGCCCGAGCAGATCCCTGTGCATGGTCGCGCCGACGGCTCCCGCCACCAGGTAACAGGCGCCGGCGACAAGCAGGGTCGCCGCCGAGCCACCCCGGCCGCCGCCAGTGGCGAAGTGGATGCCCAGCCCGGTGAAACCGCCCAGGAAGCTGGCGATCGTGCCCGAGGTCGGGGCCACCGAGTTCGCTATGACCAGCTTGTCCGCCGCGACCACGTGCGGCATGGCGGCCGACAGCGAGGACAGGAAGAACCTGTTCACGCCCAGCACGGCGAGCACGCCGGCGTAGAGCGGCACGCCCAGGTTTCCCGAGGCCACCAGCACGGCGGTCAGCGCGACGACCACCGCACGGATGAGCGCGGACCAGACCAGGATCTGCCGCCGCGACCAGCGGTCGATGAGCACGCCGGCGAACGGGCCGATCAGCGAGTAGGGCAGGTAGAGCACCGCGAACGCCCCCGCCGCCGATACCGGGTTGGGGAAGCTGGTCGCGTTGAAGAACACGTACGCGCCCAGGCCGGCCGTGAACATGCCGTCCCCGGCCTGTGATATCAGCCGGGTGCCGAACAGCCGCCGGAAGTCGCGCTCGGCGAGCACCGTCCTCAGGTCGGCAGAGAACGACGATCGCTCCGGCCGGCCGCCGGCCCGCACCCGGGCCGCGGCGAGCAGGCCGCGCAAACCCGCGTGAGAGCGCACCCGTTCAGACTACGGCGTCAGCCTCTGCCGCACGTCCCCGCGCGGGACTCGGCGCTGGCCGGCTAGCGGTCAACCTCGCCGCGGATGAACTTCTCCACCAGGTCCCGGCACACGTCGTCGCCGTACTGCTCGGGCGGTGACTTCATGAAGTACGAGGAGGGCGAGAGCAACGGGCCGCCGATGCCGCGGTCCTTGGCGATCTTCGCTGCCCGGATCGCGTCGATGATCACGCCGGCCGAGTTCGGCGAGTCCCAGACCTCGAGCCGGTACTCCAGGTTCAGCGGCACGTCGCCGAACGCCCGGCCCTCGAGCCGCACGAAGGCCAGCTTGCGGTCATCCAGCCAGGGCACGTGGTCGGACGGGCCGATGTGCACGGAGGCCCGTTCCATCTCGTGCGGGATCTGCGACGTCACCGACTGGGTCTTCGACTTCTTCTTGGTCTGCAGCCTGGAGCGCTCCAGCATGTTCATGAAGTCCATGTTGCCGCCGACGTTGAGCTGGTAGGTGCGCTGCAGCTCGACCCCGCGGTCCTCGAAGAGCTTCGCCAGCACGCGGTGCGTGATCGTGGCGCCGACCTGGGACTTGATGTCGTCGCCGATGATCGGCACGCCGGCCTCGGTGAACTTGGCGGCCCACGCCGGATCGGAGGCAATGAACACGGGGAGCGCGTTGACGAACGCGACGCCCGCGTCGATGGCGCACTGCGCGTAGTAGCGGTCGGCCTCCTCCGAGCCCACCGGCAGGTAGGACACCAGCACGTCCGCCCGGGTCTGGGTGAGCACGTCCACCACGTCCACCGGCGGATCGTCGGACTCGGCGATGATGTCGCGGTAGTACTCGCCCAGCCCGTCCAGCGTGGGGCCGCGCTGCACCGTTACCCCGGTGGGCGGCACGTCACAGAGCTTGATGGTGTTGTTCTCACTGGCCAGGATGGCCTCGGACAGGTCCTGGCCGACCTTCTTGGCGTCTACGTCGAAGGCCGCGACGAATTCCACGTCCGAGACGTGATAAGGACCGAACCGGACATGCATCAGGCCGGGAACCCGGCTGTCCGGGGCAGCATCAGCGTAGTACTCCACGCCTTGGACGAGGGAGCTAGCGCAGTTGCCCACGCCGACAATGGCTACCCGTACCGATCCCATCAGGATGGCTCCTTTACTCGTGCCGTTCAGGTTGCGTTCACTCATGGCGTTGCCGTGCCACCGCCCGCGCGGCGGGCGGGGTGCGGCCGCGTCACGTTTGGGTCGTGGTGTCCGGACCAGATTCTCTTTCCGAGGCGATCAGCTCGTTCAGCCAGCGGACTTCCCGCTCGACCGACTCCAGGCCATGCTTCTGCAGCTCCAGGGTGTAGCTGTCCAGGCGCTCCCTGGTCCGGGCGAGAGCGGCGCGCACGCCTTCCATCCGCTCTTCGAGCCAGGCTGCGCCGTCCTTCCAGGATCCGCAGCCTGACGTCCGCCCTCGTCTGGCCGAAGAAGGCGAAGCGGACGCCGAACCCGTCGTCCTCCCAGGCGGCGGGACCGGCCTCGGCGAGCAGGTCCTGCAGCCGCTCCTTACCCTCGGCCGTCAGCCGGTATACGATCTTCGACCGCCGTCCGGCCAGGGCACGCGGGGCGTCGGCCGCGGATTCCTCCGCGATCATGCCCCGCAGCAGCAGCTCCTTCAGGCAGGGGTAGAGCGATCCGTAGGAAAAGGCCCGGAAGGCCCCGAGCAAGGTGTTGAGCCGCTTGCGCAGCTCGTACCCGTGCATGGGCGTCTCGTGCAGCAGGCCGAGCACGGCCAGTTCGAGCACCCCCGCGCGCCTGCTGCCGGTGCGGCCCTCGGCCGGACCGGAACTGCCTGCGCGCTGGTTGCTCAACCCGCCGGTACCTTCCTCTGATAGGCCTGCCACCTCCCGCGGTCAGCCCGCGGATGGTCAGGATGTATCTCCCCGATGTATCGGGCCGATACATCGCAAAGATATGTCGCAACGGGATGCAGCGCAAGCCGGCACCTCACCGAAAGCTCCGGACTCGGCCTGGGCGGTCTTCCGTCGTACCCTGTCGGGCATGGGCTCTATGCGCTCTGTCGTGGACTATGCGCTCGCCAGGAGGGCGACGCTGAAGTCCGTGCTGGCCGGGCGGACCACCATCGCCGACGTGTGCGACGCGCACCCGTACCTGCTGCGTGCAGCCAAGTTCCACGGGGAGCCGACCGACAGGCCCTGCCCCATCTGCAGGAGAGCCAGGCTCACCCACGTTACCTACGTATACGGGGACGAACTCGGGCAGTACGAGGGAAGGGTCAAACGCGGGCCCGAACTAGATGAAATGGCGCTGGAATACGGTGAGTTCCAGGCTTACGTCGTCGAGGTCTGCCAGAGTTGCGGATGGAACCACCTCGCTTCGTCTTACGTACTCGGCACGGGCGAGCCGCGCACCAGGCGCGGGCGGCGTGTCCGGGCCGGCGATTGAATGAGCCTCTTTCATCCTCGCCACGACCGCCCGCTACCGGCGGGACGGGCGGAGGGAAAGGCTCAGCAGCAGCGAACCCTGCGATCACGTTTCGGGTGTGACGGATAAATACCACCGGGGCGCCAGCGACGGATGCGACCGGGTACTTTGAGTGTCAGCCCGGGCGCCTAGCCCGCTGGACCCCCCGATAGCGCCTGCGGCCCCCGCCCGCCCGCGGGCCGCGAACCAGTGAGGACGCGTGAGTACTCCAGACTTCACCGGATCAGGCCGGCCGCGCCGCCGCCGTTCCGGCACTGTCGGCCGGGCACGGGGTGATCGCCCGCGCGGTGATGTCTACGGCGGCGCCGACAGTTCCCCGCGAAGCGAGGTCCCCCGCCGCGCCGCCGCGCGGAGGCGGGCCGGCTCCGGCCGCGATGACGGTTACAGCCAGGGCGGCGATCGCGGTCGCGCCGACGGCTACGGCCAGGCCAGGCGGCGGTTACGGCCGGGCCGGCGGGTACCAGGCCCGGGGCGGTGACGGTAACGGCCGGACCGCCGGATACGGGGCGGCCGCCCGCGGTGACGGTTACGGCCGGGCCGGCCGCGGTGACGGCTACGACCGGGTCGGCATCAGGGAACGCGCCGGCGGTTCCGGCCGCGGAGCCGGCGGTACCGGGGACGACGGTGAACGTTACGGCCTGGGAAACCGGGACGGTCGCGGTACTGGCTCGGGCCGGGGTAACGGGTACGACCGCGGTACTGACTCGGGCCGCGGTGATGGTTCGGGCCGCGGTGCGGGTCACGGCCCGGGTGCGGGCTATGGCGGCGATGACTACGGCTGGGTCGACGAGGAGGACCGGCCGCACGGCTCCCGCCTGCGTCCGGGGAACCGGGCAGGCCGCGGCCGCCGGTCTGCGCGCTATGCCGCCGAGGAATACCCGGGCAGCGGCGGGAAGGGCGGCCGGAACGGCGGCGGACGGGGCCGGGACGGCAAGCCCGCCAAGCGCAAGGGCAGCTGGTGGCGCCACTGGACCTGGAAGAAGGCACTCGCTATCGTCCTCGGGGGCGTCGGCGCGGTCATCGTTGCCGCTGCGACCTTCCTCGGCGTCTCGTACGCGGGCACCCCGATCCCGACCGACGTGTCGGCGCTGGCCCTGCAGCAGTCCTCCACGGTGTACTTCAGCAACGGCAAGAGCGTCGTCGGAACCTTCGGCACCACGAACCGCCAGGTGCTCACCTCCAACCAGATCCCGGCTCAGCTCAAGAACGCCGTGGTCGCGGCGGAGGACAGGAATTTCTACAATGAGGGCGGGATCTCGCCGACCGGCATCATGCGGGCGCTCTACGACAACATCACCGGCTCGGGCAGCTCGCTGCAGGGCGGCTCCACGATCACCCAGCAGTTCGTCCGCAACTACTACGCCAACATCGGGACGCAGCAGACGATCAGCCGGAAGCTCAAGGAGATCTTCGTCGCGATCAAGCTCGCCCGGCAGAAGTCCAAGGACTGGATCCTCACCCAGTACCTGAACACGGTGTACTTCGGCAACGGCGCGTACGGGGTCGAGGCGGCAGCGGAGACGTTCTTCGGCAAGCATGCCGGCCAGCTGAACGTCTCCCAGGACGCGATGATCGCCGCGATGCTGAACGCTCCCGGCGCCTTCGATCCCACCCCGGGTTCACCCGGATACCAGCCCCTCGTCGCCCGCTGGCAGTACGTCCTGCAGGGCATGGTCACCATGGGCAAGCTCACCCAGCGGGAGGCCTCGGCGCAGAAGTTCCCGAAGGTCGTCAGCACCCAGCCGAATAGCTCCGGCTGGACCGGCTACAACGGCTACATCATGCAGGCGGTCTACAACGAGCTCTATTACACCGACCACGTGTCGAAGGAGCTGATTGACAACGGCGGGCTGCACATCGTCACCACGTTCAGCAAGCCGATGATGGACGCCCTGTACGCCACGGTGAACGACAGCAAAAAGCTCATGCGGGCCAGCGGCGCGCCGCTGCCCTCGTACGCGCACGTGGGGGCGGTGCTCGAGCAGCCTGGCACGGGCGCCATCGTCGCCATGTACAGCGGCCCGAGCTATTCCGAGCCGACCAGGTACTGCCTGAAGATCCACTGCCAGGTGGACATGGCGCTGGGCGCGAGGGAGCAGGTCGGCTCCTCGTTCAAGCCGTACGTGCTCGCCACCGCCCGGGCGCAGGGGATGAACGTGAAGACGAGCATCCTCGACGGCACCTCGCCGTTGTGCGTGCCTGGTGATCAGTATTCGCAGCAGTACGCGGTTCCCGCCTCCGGTATCGGGCAGGGAGCGTGCCCTACCACCCCGTACGGATGGCATGCGTTCAGCAATGACGCGGGGGACACCGGTGTCGGCGGCCCGCAGAGCGTTGTCTACTCGACCGCCCACTCACTGAACACGGCCTACACCGACCTCACCCACCGGGTGGGCACGCAGAACGTCATCAACATGGCCAAGTCGTTCGGCGTGGACACCGGATCCTTCCAGAACGGGGGCTCCGGGCTGCAGGACATGGTCGGCCAGGTGGGCATCGCGCTCGGTACCGCGGCGCTCAGCGTGGGCGAGCAGGCGAGCACCTTCGCCACCCTGGCCGCCGACGGCCAGTACGTCACCCCGCACGTGATCCAGCAGATCACGCAGGGAACGAACCTGATCACGCCGAAGCTGACGCGTCGCCAGGCGCTCACGCCGGCAGAGGCGGCCGACGTGAACTACCCGCTGTCCTTCGTCACCCAGGCGGGCGGGACGGGCACCAACGCCGCGATGAGCGACGGGCGTCCGATCATCGGCAAGACCGGCACCACCAGCAGCGGCCAGTCGGCGTTCTTCCTCGGCGCGATCCCGCAGTACTCGCTCGCGGTCGGGATGTTCACCGATCAGCAGAACTCGAGCACGACCGGGGAGTCCCTGAACGGGGTCGGCGGCCTGCCCGGGTACGGCGGCAACTGGCCAGCCATGATCTGGCACTCCTTCGCCGAGAAGGAGTTCGCCAGACTCCCGATACAGAACTTCGCCTCCCCCAGCTTCGGCGGCACCACATGGAACCTGGTGGGACCGGGGGCGAGCCTGGTCCAGCCTAAACCGCATCCGGCTCCCACCCACGCGCAACCGTCGCCTGCGGCGAGCTGCAACCATGACCGGCCGCGGACCTGCCACAGCCGGCCGCCAGGTCCGCCCGCGCAGCCCAACCCGATTCCGAGTCCGACCTGCACGACGGCGCTGCGATGCAACCCGGGACCACCCAAACCCGGTACGAGCAGCGGCGGCACCGGCGGCAAGAGCCCCGCGAAAGCGAACGCGGTTCCCGCGGCGGTTCCGGCCCGTGTCCCCAAGGGCGGCAGTGGGTAGCCGGACCGGCGGGCCTGGCGGCTGATGGCAGAGCGTGACGCGGCGGGGCCGGCCACGCCGTCCCAGGACGAGCCGGCCCGGCAGGCACCCGGCGCCGGGGCTGGCTGACCGCGCTGGCAGGCTCGGTCGCCGTCCTGTCCGTTGCCGTCCTGGTCGGCAGCGGCCTGGGCTTCCTCGACAAGGCCGCCTGCCGGGCCGGCGCGTGGAACACCCAGTTCGGCGAGTTCCAGGCGCACTGCTACACCGACATCTACCCGCTGTATTTCGCCGAGGGGCTGTCCGACGGGAAGATCCCGTACACCGGGCATCCCGTCGAGTACCCGGTGCTCATCGGCGGGGCCATGCAGGCGGTCGCCTGGCTGGTGCGGCCGATCACTGACCCGTTCGTCAGGGGGCGGGCGTTCTTCGACGTCACCGTCGTCCTGCTGACCCTGTTCGCGCTGGCGGGAGTGCTCGCCACCGGTTATCTGGCCGGACCCGGCAGGCGGTGGACGGCGCTGCTGGTGGCGCTGTCGCCCGCGCTGATCCTGGCCGCGTTCATCAACTGGGACCTGATCGTGATGGGCCTGGTCGCCGCCGGCATGGCCGCCTGGGCAGCGCGACGGCTCGTGCTCGCCGGGGTGCTGCTCGGACTCGGCATCGCGACCAAGTTCTACCCGGTCCTCTTCTTCGGCCCGCTGCTCCTGCTGTGCCTGCGGGCCGGGCGGATGCGAGCGTTCTGGATCACCTTCGGCTCCGCGGCGGCCGCCTGGCTCGCGGTGAACCTGCCGGTCTGGATCGCCGCGCCGAGCGGATGGGCCACCTTCTACTGGAAGAGCAAGGTCCGCCCCGCCGACTGGGGATCCATCTGGTACTTCCTTGAATACCTGCACTGGCCGCTGCTCGGCTCGACGACGCTGGCGACACTCAACGACCTCGCGCTCGCGAGCTTCTGCGTGGCCTGCGCGGGCATCGCGGTGCTCGCCCTGGCCGCGCCGCGCCGTCCCCGGGTGCCGCAGCTGTTCTTCCTCATCCTCGCGGCGTTCCTGCTGACCAACAAGGTCTGGTCGCCGCAGTACGTCATCTGGCTGGCGCCGCTCGCGGTGCTCGCCCGGCCGCGGCTCTGGTCGTACGCGCTCTGGCAGGTCGCCGAGATCGGCTACTTCTTCGCGATCTGGGCCTACCTGCTCTGGTATGTCGGCGGTTCCGGCGGCGTCGCGCCGGACCTGTACTTCGTCGCGCTGCTGGCCAGGTTCGCCGCGGTGCTGCTCCTCTGCGGCCTGGTGGTCAAGGACATCCTGCGGCCGGACACGGACGTGGTGCGGGCGGGCGGCGCAGACGATCCCGCGGGCGGCGTCCTGGCCGGTGCCCCGGACCGGCTCGTGCTGCGCCTCCGCCGGGCCTGATTTTGCATCCCTAACGGTTGCACCCGGGGACTACCAGCGCCAGGTGCACGTCTCGAGGCGAGGATCAGGGTCCATGCGCGGGCCAGCGGCCACCGCCGGCATTCCCGCAGGCAGGCTCAGTCCTCGGCAAGATGCCCGCGGAGCCAGCGGACGTCGCTGGCAGGGTCCGGCGTCTCGCAGATGACAGGAGCCCCGGACGCGCGGATCACGTCAAGCAGCAGCGCCGGGTCGATCATCCCGTCCGGGACGGGCGCGTGCCTGTCCCGGCCGGAGCCCTGCTCGTCCCGCGAGTTGTTGCAGTGCACGAGGTCGATCCGGCCGGTGATGGCCTTGGCCCGGTCCACGATGCCGGCCAGATCCTCGCCGCCGGCGTGCGCGTGACAGGTGTCCAGGCAGAACCCGATGTTGTCGTCGAGACCGTCGGCGATCGCGTCCCACAGCCGTGCGGTCGCCTCCAGGCCCCTGGCCATGGCCCGGTCGCCCCCCGCCGTGTTCTCGATCAGCATCGGCACCGGGCGCTCGATCCGCTCGACCGCCTTCTGCCAGTTCGCGTAGCCCTCCGCCGGATCGGCTCCCGCGTTGACGTGGCCGCCGTGCACGATCACGCCCATCGCCCCGATGGCGGCGGCGGCCTCCAGGTACTGGCCGAGCAGCTTGCGGCTCGGTATCCGGATCCTGTTGTTGGTGGTCGCGACGTTGATCCGGTAGGGGGCGTGGATGAAGATTCCGATCCCCGCCCCGGCGAACGCGTCGCGCAGGGCGGCCGGATCACCAGGGAAGACCGGCGCCTTCCAGTCCTGCGGGTCACCGAGGAAGAACTGCGCGACTTCCGCGCTCCAGGCGGTGGCCGCGGCGAACGGGTCGGCGCGGTCGACGTGTGCCCCAATCCTCGTCATGCCCCGAGCTTAGGCTGTGCCGGCGGGTAGCGGGGCGAGACGGCGGTCAGACGGAGAAGCCGCCGTGCGCGAAGCCGAGCCCGGCTCCCACGAACGCTGCCACCACCCCGGTCATGATGATGATCCGCTCCTCCCGGGTGGCGGAGATCAGCTGGACGTACATGCCGACGAACAAGGCCACCAGCCCGAGGATCACGGCAGCCAGGTGCTGGGCCACGATGAAGCCGAGGGCGAAGGCCGCGATGCCCGCCACGAACGTCACCACGGTGAGGGTGTTCTCCACCGGGTGCGGCTTGCCGTCGCTGTTGAGGGTGACATGTGGCAGGTGCGGGTGGGTCTTGACGACGTTACTCAAGAAGGCCACCTCCTCCAAGGTGCCGGAGCGGCGAGGACGTCACCGTGATGGTTCCCGTCTGCGCCGCGACGGAATCCCCGCATGTCCGCCGCGCTGCTGGCCGGCCCGGCCGAGTGGCTGACCGCAGCGCCGTTCGGTCAAATATGTCCTTGACCCTTGGTAGGCTGGCCGCGCTGCGCGTGCCAGGCAGGGCCAGTTAATAGACACTGATTTTGCCGCGGCGCGCTGCACCTCCTGTCACGGAACCGCCGTGACCGCGTCAGTCCAGAGGAGGACGGGTCCACCCATGCGCCACTACGAGATGATGATCATCCTCGACCCTGAGCTCGAGGAACGCACCGTACAGCCGTCCCTTGACCAGTTTCTCACGGTCATCCAGACGAGCGGCGGGTCCGTCGACAAGGTTGACTTGTGGGGCCGCCGGCGACTCGCCTACCCCATTGACAAGAAGTCCGAGGGCATCTACGCCGTCGTGGACATGACGTCGGAACCTGACCCCATGCGGGAACTGGACCGGCAGCTGAACCTGAACGAGGCGATCCTGCGGACGAAGATTCTCCGTCCCGACCAGCACTGAGCGGCGGATCCTCGCGCCGCGACCGACCCACCCAGCCGAACGACCGGGAGCAGTCCCATGGCAGCAGGCGACACACCCATCACGATCGTCGGGAACCTCGTCAACGATCCGGAGCTCCGCTACACGCAGACGGGGCAGGCCGTGGCCAATTTCCGCGTTGCCTCCACGCCTCGGTTCCTGGACAAGGCCACCAACGAGTGGAAGGACGGCGACAGCCTCTTCCTTAGCTGCAGCGTGTGGCGCCAGGCCGCGGAGAACTCGGCCGAGAGCCTGCAGCGAGGCATGCGGGTGATTGTCTCCGGGCGGCTGCGGCAGCGCTCCTATGAGACCAAGGAGGGCGAGAAGCGCACCGTGTACGAGGTCGAAGTCGATGACGTCGGCCCGTCGCTGCGCAACGCGTCCGCCAAGGTCACCAGGTCCAGCCGGTCCAGCGGCGGCGGCTTCGGCGGCGGTCAGGGCGGCTCCGGCGGCGGTCAGGGCGGCTCCGGCGGTTACGGTGGCGGCTCGGGCGGCCGGCCTGCCGCCGACGACCCGTGGGCGTCAGAGTCCCGCGACGGCGGCACCACCGACGAGCCCCCGTTCTGATCCCTGCGGGGGCTAAGCCCCCGCATACCCCCAAACCCATCAGCCGAGAAACCGACCATCCCCGCTGACCGCGGGGCTCTGCAGAGGAGCACCACGATGGCCAAGGCACCGATACGCAAGCCTAAGAAGAAGGTTTGCCTGTTCTGCCAGGAAAAGATCAAGTACGTCGATTACAAGGACACGGCGCTGCTGCGCAAGTTCATCTCCGACCGGCACAAGATCCGCGCCAGGCGGGTCACCGGCAACTGCACGCAGCACCAGCGCGACGTCGCCACCGCGATCAAGAACGCGCGCGAGATGGCGCTGCTGCCCTACACCAGCACCGCGCGCTGAGGCCGAGGAGATCAGGCACCGATGAGTCGCACACCGATGAAGCTCATCCTCACCCAGGAAGTCTCCGGCCTCGGCGGCCCGGGCGACATCGTCGAGGTGGCCGGCGGGTACGGGCGCAATTACCTGATACCCCGCAGCCTTGCGATGCGCTGGACGCGGGGTGCCGAGAAGCAGATCGACCTGATCAAGCGGGCCCGGTCGGCGCGCGCGATCCAGGGCCTCGACGACGCCAGGCGCGCCGCGGGAGAGCTCGAGAGGCTCACCGTCCGGCTGGAGACCCGCGCGGGTGCCAGCGGCCGGCTGTTCGGCTCGGTGACCCCCGCGGACATCGCGGCGGCGGTCCGCGCCGCGGGCGGCCCCGAGCTCGACCGGCGCCGGATCGAGGTCGCCAACTCGATCAAGACGGTCGGCTCGCATCAGGTGAAGGTACGGCTGCACCCGGAGGTCACGGCCACCATCGACGTGGAGATCGCCGGCGCTTAGCGAGACAGCGTCTAGCGCGACGGCGGCACCGGCGTAGCCGGGCCGCCGTCCGTGGTTTCATACCCGGAACGGCGCCTGGCGAGCTCGGGGTCGAGGTCAGCAATCATCCCCCACAGCCGGGCGATGCGCTCGGCCAGGTGCCCGGCTGCCGCACCGGTTCCGCTGTCCGCGGCCAGCTCATCGATGGCACGGGTGAGGTCCTCGAGTGCCGTCTCGGGGGTCGAACACACACTCGAACGATAGCCTGGCCGGCCGACAGCCCGCAGGCGGATCGGCGGGTTCGTCGTGGCTCCGGGCGCCGCCGCATCTGCCCGTGGCCGCCGCCCGGGCGCGCCGCCGCCGGACCGGGTCGGTCATCCTCCGTGTGTGGATAACTTCTGGCTGTCGTGGGCGACCAAGAAGCACAAAAGTATTTCTTCCGCACAGCCGGTGGATGGCATAACAGCAGGCAGACGGCTCGGCTGCGGCGAGTAACCGCGGATGTCCCCAGCGCTGCCCCCAGGCTGCGCACAGCGCGAGCGGCGTGTCTGCACAGGCTATCCACAGGGGCATGCACATCTGGAGTTGGCGGCCGGCGCGGCGTCCGGGAAACTGTCGTAGGCGTTGGCTACAAAGGACTTAGCCGGCCGAACACAGTCGCGAATGATGCCGGGGGCACGGGGAGGGCAGTGAACAGGTGAGCGTCACCGAGATCGCTCCCCGGGGCGGGGATTTCGATCGGACACCGCCGCATGACATCGACGCCGAGCGCTGCGTGCTCGGCGGCATGCTGCTGTCCAAGGACGCCATCTCCGACGTGCTCGAGGTCATCAGGCCGCATGATCACTACCGGCCGGCGCACCAGATCGTGCACGAGGTCATCCTCGACCTGTACGGCCGCGGCGAGCCCGCCGACGCAGTCACCGTCGCGGCGGAGCTGACCCGGCGCGGTGAGGTCGCCCGGGTGGGCGGCGCCGATTACCTGCACACGCTGATCGCCTCCGTGCCGACCGCGGCCAACGCCGGCTACTACGCGAGGATCGTCAGGGAGCGCGCCATCCTGCGCCGCCTGGTGGAGGTCGGCACCCGGATCGTCCAGCTCGGCTACTCGGGCGACGGCGACGCCGACGACCTCGTTGACCAGGCGCAGGCCGAGGTGTACGCGGTCACCGACCGGAGGGTCAGCGAGGACTACCTGCCGCTGTCGGAGATCATGCCGGGGGCGCTGGACGAGATCGAGGCGATCGGCAGCCGTGGCGGCGGGATGACCGGCGTCCCGACCGGGTTCGCCGACCTGGACGCCCTCACCAACGGGCTGCACCCCGGCCAGATGATCGTGATAGCTGCCAGACCGGCCCTGGGCAAGGCGCTCGCGCTGGACACGCCGCTGCCGACCCCGACCGGCTGGACCACCATGGGCGACGTCCAGGTCGGTGACTACCTGATCGGGGCGGACGGCAAGCCCACCCGCGTCCTTGCCGCCACAGAGATCATGCACCAGCGCCCCTGCTTCGAGGTGGAGTTCGACGACGGCGCGGTCATCGTCGCTGATGCCGAGCACCAGTGGCAGACCACCACGAGGGCGAGCCGGCGCCCAGAGTTCGCACTCATGACTGCCGCGGCGCAGCAGGCGGAACGCCCCGAGAGCGCGGTCACCACCGCGGTGCACCAGGACATCAGGACCACTGCGCAGATTGCGGCAACCCTGCGCTCACCCGCCGACGGGCGCCTCAACCATGCCGTCGCTGTGGCCCGGGCTGCCGAGCTGCCGGCGAAGGATTCTGCCGTTCCCCCCGTACGTCCTGGGTGCCTGGCTCGGTAACGGGACAAGCAAGAGCTGTCAGCTGAGTGACCACGGAAGCACAACGGCTATCTTGCGCAAACTAGGCGTACTCAGCGATAAGCACATTCCTGCTGCATACCTCCGGGCAGCCGAGACGCAGCGCCGTGCACTGCTTGCAGGCCTCCTGGACACCGACGGGTACGTGGCCGAGAACGGCACGGTGCAGTTCGCCGTGACTGGTCCCCGCCTCGCTGCCGACGCCCTGGAACTAGTCCTCAGCCTGGGTTACCGCGCCAGGATGACGACCAAGCGGGTGAAGGGCGCGACCAGGGAAAGCTCTACGTGTTACATGGTCACGTTCACGCCGGCCGACGAGGTATTCCGGCTGACGCGGAAACTCGCGCGGCAATCTGTCAGGGCGCACCCGACGACGCGCTGCCGTTTCATCACGGACGTGCGGCCGATCCGGAGTGTGCCCGTTCGCTGTGTGCAGGTGGAGAACGCGGAGCAGATGTACCTAGCCGGACGTTCCTGGATTCCGACTCACAATTCGACCCTGGCGCTGGACCTCGCACGGTCCGCCTCGATCCGGCACCACATGGCAAGCGTGATCTTCAGCCTGGAGATGAGCCGGAACGAGATCACGATGCGGCTGCTGTCCGCCGAGGCGCGGGTGCCGCTGCACACGATGCGGACCGGCCAGCTGAGCGACGACGACTGGACGCGGCTGGCCCGCAGGATGAGCGAGGTCGCGGACGCGCCGCTGTTCATCGACGACTCGCCGAACATGTCGCTCATGGAGATCCGGTCCAAGTGCCGCCGGCTGAAGCAGCGCAACGAGCTGCGCATGGTGATCATCGACTACCTGCAGCTGATGAGCTCGCCCAGGAGGGTGGAGAACAGGCAGCAGGAAGTATCGGAAATGTCCCGGTCACTCAAGCTGCTCGCCAAGGAACTCGACGTCCCGGTGGTCGCCGTCTCCCAGCTGAACCGCGGTCCCGAGCAGCGCACAGACAAGCGCCCCATGCTCTCTGACCTGCGCGAATCGGGCTGCCTGACGGCGGAGACGCGCATCCTACGGGCCGACACGGGGATGGAGGTCCCGCTAGGCGAGCTGCTGGCGTCCGGGGAGCGCAATATTCCGGTGTGGTCTCTCGATGAACGGCTGCGCCTAGTTCCTCGCACGCTAACGCATGCCTTCCCGAGCGGGACCAGGGAAGTTTTCCGGGTGCGCCTGGCATCGGGCCGCGAGGTTCACGCCACAGCCAGCCATCCGTTCCTTGCCTACCAAGGCTGGTGTCCGCTGGGCGAGCTGATGCTAGGTGCCCGGGTAGCCGTACCCCGGCAGGTTCCTGGCCCACTGGTGCCTAAGGAGATGGCCGAGCCAGAGGTCATCATGCTCGCGCACCTCATCGGCGACGGGTCATTCGTTAAATCCCGGCCGATCAGGTACGCAAGCACGGACGAAGCCAACCTGACCGCCGTGACTGAGGCTGCCAAGCACTTCGGTATCACCGGAGTGAGAGATGAGCACGAGGCTGCCCGGTGCACGTCGCTGCGTCTTCCCGCGCCGTACCAGCTGACACATGGGAAGCGAAACCCGATCGCTGCCTGGCTGGACTCGCTAGGACTGTTTGGTCTCCGCAGTCACGAGAAATTCATTCCATCTTGTATCTTCTCGCTCCCCGATCGGCAGCTCGTACTGTTCCTGCACCATCTGTGGGCCACCGACGGCTCTGTCACCGTCGCTAAGTCCGGAGCGGTGAGGGTTTACTACAGCACGACGAGTGAGCGTATGGCACGAGAGCTGCAAAGCTTGCTGCTGCGATTCGAGATCATGGCCCGAGTGCGCGCCGTTGGCAACACCTACGGCCATCCGCAGTGGACGGTGGACGTGGGTGGCGTCAGAGACCAGCGACGATTTCTCGATGAGATTGGTGTGCACGGCAATCGTCAGTCGGCTGTAGTGCTAGCACGGGGACGTCTTGATGAGATGACCGCTGCCGGCCGCTTCGACACGATCCCAGCGGAGGTGTGGGAGCGGGTTAGCAGGTTGATGAAAGAGCGATCCATGTCGCGGTACCAAGTCGCTACGAGTATCGGAACCTCCAGCGGCGGAGACCTAAATCCCGCTATCTGCCCCACCCGAACGCGCATTGAACGCATCGCAGCGGTACTCGGAGATGCCGAGCTTGAGATGCTTGCCACTAATGACGTGTTCTGGGACAAGATCACGTCGATTGAGAGCATCGGAGAACGACCGGTGTATGACGCTACCGTCCTCGGGACCCACAACTTCGTGGCAAATGGGATAAACCTACATAACAGTATAGAACAGGATTCGGATATGGTGATTCTTCTTCATCGCGAAGATGCCTATGAGAGAGAGTCGCCCAGGGCCGGCGAGGCGGACCTTGTCGTCGCCAAGCACAGGAACGGGCCGACTGCCACGGTGACGGTCGCCTTCCAGGGTCACTACAGCCGCTTCGTGGATATGGCGCCGGGCTGAGCGGTAGCGGTGCTTCGTCCGGGTCCGTAGCGTACATCGTACTCTTTGAGAGGTACACCGTACTCTTAAGGCGTACGCCGTACGCGCGTCGTGCCGGGCTCCTCAGGACCGATCTCCCGCCTCGGCTGCGAGGCGGACCGCGGCGGCGACAAGCTCGGCATTGCCCGTGGCGGAGCTGCCGTCAGGCAGGACGACCGTGTCCTCGAGGCCGACCCGGATGTCCCGGCCGAGGCGGAGGGCAGCGCGGATGACATGCCAGGTCGCGATCCCGTAGCCATGGTGCACGCGTGGTGCCCGCAAGCCGTACCGGTCGAGTGCCGCGTCGGCTTGCGCGGCCGTGGCGACCGCGGCATCGGGGGAGCTGTCCCGCGGCTCGATCAGGACCCGGATCACGTCCCGGCCGAACCCGCTCGCGGCCAGCCGGTCGGCGTCTTCGGCCGTCCAGACCCCGGCCTCGACCGGGATCCCGAGCTCGGTCAGCTGCGCGGCCAGGGCCTCTATGCCCGGCTCGGAGAGGTTGACCGAGGCGAAGTCGGGCCGGTCATCCCCCGTCCAGCCCGCAACGAGTTCCAGCCTGCGCCCCGGGTCGCCCGCGACTGCCCAGATCCCGGTCGTCACCCCGACCGGGACCGAGGGCACCGCGGCCCGGATGGCCCGGACGGCAGCGAGCACCGCGTCCGGCTCGAGGGTCTCGTCACCGGACGCATCCCGCGGATGCACGTGGATGGCTCCCGCGCCGGCGCGCACCGCTTCGCTGGCATCGGCCGCGAGCTCTGCCGGGGTGCGCGGCACCGACGGATGCTGCAGCCGGGTCGTGCCGCCGTTCAGGCAAGCCTTGATCAGCATGTCGTCACCCGACCCGTTCGAGGTAGTCCTGATAGAGGGTGACGAAGCCGTCGTCGTCGAAGCTGATGTCGGCCTCGAAGCCGGCCGAGCGGTACCGCACCGCGCGGTTCCCCAGTGGCTCGTACCGCTGCCAGGAGCGTTCGGCGGTCAGCTCGGGTACGCGGACGAAGCGCATCGTATACTCGCGGGCCGGGCCGCCGTCGAGAAGCCCGTCGCGCGCGACGGGCAGTGAATTGAAGAAAGCCGAATGCTGCAGGTCGAAGAAATCCGCGTCGCCAAGCTCGACGGTGGCGGCGGGGCGGCCGGGCATCTCGAGGCCGAGCAGCGGGCCGTCCAGTTGCCAGCGCAGTTCGTAGCTGACCCCGATCTGCGTACCATGCGCGCGGTTAAGGCTCTCGACGTACGCGATCTCCATCCGGGGCTCGTCGAGTCCGCGCCACAGAAGGGTTCGCGTGGTCATGCGTCACTCCCGGGGACGGTCTGGGCTGCGGCCGCCCGGGCCCTGGCCAGGGAGAGCTCCCGTTCCGGCGTATTGCGGGTCAGCGCGGCAGCGCGCTCGAACTCGGCCTGAGCCTCGGCCGGGCGCCCGAGCTTCACCAGCAGGTCCCCGCGCACGCTCGGCAGCAGGTGATAGCTCTGCAGTGAGGGCTCGGTGGCGAGTTTGTCCAGCAGGTCGAGGCCGGCCTGGGGACCATGCGCCATCGACACCGCGACCGCGCGGTTCAGCTCGATCACCGGAGAGGGCATGACCTCGGCCAGGATGGCGTACAGGCTGGTGATGCGCGCCCAGTCCGTGTCCTCAGAGCGGAACGCGCGGGCGTGGCAGGCGGCGATGGCGGCCTGCAGGGCGTAGGGGCCGCGGGCCCCGCCGAGCTGCTCCGCCCGGGCGAGGGCCGCCAGCCCGCGGTTGATCAGCAGCCGGTCCCAGGTGCGCCGGTCCTGGTCCAGCAGCAGGACGGGTTGTCCCGAGGGCCCGGTGCGGGCGCGGACCCGGGAGGCCTGGATCTCCATCAGCGCCACCAGCCCGTGCACCTCCGGCTCCTCGGGAGTGAGCTGGGCCAGAATACGGCCGAGCCGTACCGCGTCCTCGCACAGCGCTGGGCGCATCCAGTCGTCGCCGGCGGTGGCTGAGTATCCCTCGTTGAAGATGAGGTAGATGACTTCCAGCACAGACGAGAGCCGGGCGGGCCGTTCCGCGGCGGCCGGCACCTCGAACGGCACCTGCGCACTGGCGAGGGTCTTCTTGGCCCGGACGATCCGCTGCGCGATCGTCGGCTCCGGCGCGAGATAGGCGCGCGCTATCTCGGCGGTCGTCAGGCCGCCGAGCAGCCTCAGCGTCAGCGTGACCCTCGACTGCACCGGGAGCACCGGATGACAGGCGGTAAATATCAGCCGCAGCAGGTCATCGTCGATGGTGTCGGAGAAGGCAGCGTCGAAGTCGGGGGTGACGGCGTTCCCCTCCGCCTCAAGCGCGCGGCCGATCTGCGCGTACTTCTGATGCAGGTCCCGGTTCCGCCGGAACAGGTCGATCGCCCGGCGCTTGGCGACCGTCATCAGCCAGGCACCGGAATTGCGCGGAACCCCCGACTCCGGCCACTGCTCCAGGGCGGCGACGACCGCGTCCTGGGCGAGTTCCTCGGCTAGGCCGACGTCGCCGGTGTAACGGGCAAGCCCGGCGATGAGCCGTGCCGACTCCATCCGGACGACAGCCTCGATCGCAGCGTGGGTCTCGGAAGCCGTCACGACAACCGATGACACCATCCGGCGGCCGGTCGGGGCAAGCCGCGGGTTGCCACGGCATGTCCAACCGGGCGGTGCTGGGTCCGCGACTCCAGCACCGCCCGGTTGCGTTCTGCTGCTCCCGGCGGACGCTAGCGGGGACCGGGCCAGGTCCCGCCGTGCCGGTCACGGTCAGTAGACCTGCCGGATCGTGCTCTCACCCTCGCCGACGATGCTGAGGAACCGCTTCGTCCACTCGATGGCCTCGTCCCTGTCGCGGGTCTCCATCAGGGCCCAGCCGCCGATCAGCTCCTTGGCTTCGGTAAAGGGCCCGTCGAGCACGGTGAACTTGCCGTCGTGAAGCGTCACCTTGACGCCCTCGTCGGGCGGCCCGAGGCCGCCGGTGGCGACCAGGACTCCCGCCTTCGTCGCCTCCTCGACGAACTTGCCCATCTCATCCATGAGCTCAGGGCTCGGCGGCGGGATGGGCGTTGAGGGGTCGCCTATCTGGTACCCGAGGTATCGCATTGTCGTGCTCCCTTTCTGCTGCTGCTCGGCCGCCTGCCTGCGGTCGGAGCCGTTCGGGCTGGTGATCTTTACCCTGCCCGCTCTCTTGCCCGTGCGTCGAACGGCCGGGCACCGGATCGACACCACGACGGAAATTCCCGGAAGAATTTCCGCGTGCCGCCCTGTGCCGGCGCTGGCCGGAATCGTCCGCACTAAGGTCGTGCCGTGAGCCGCCTTCCCTACCTCCGCCGTGACGATCTTGACCCTAACGGCCGGGAGGTATGGGACAGCGTGGTCGGCACGCGTGGCGCGGCGCTGGTCAACGACCAGGGCGGGTTGATCGGGCCCTTCAATGCTTTCGTGCACGCGCCCGGAGTCGGGCGCCACCTCTCCTCGCTCGGCAGCGTGCTGCGATTCGAGACGTCGATCGAGCGCCGGCTGTCGGAGGTCGCCATCATTACCGTGGGCGCCCGCTGGAAAGCCGAGTTCGAATGGTGGGCGCACGCGCGCATGGCCCGCGAGCACGGGGTGTCCGGCGCGGTCGTCAACGCGATCGGCAGGGGCGAGGATCCTGTATTCGAGGCCGGCGATGAGCGGACGGTCTACACCGCTGCCCGTCAGCTCGCCGAGACCGGACGGCTCGGCGACGATGCGTACGCGGACGCCCGGCAGCTCCTCGGGGACGCCGGCGTCGTCGAGCTGGTCTCGCTCTGCGGGTACTACACCCTGGTGTGCTTCCTGCTGAACGCGTTCGCGGTGCCGCTCCCGCCCGGCGTGCCGCCAGCCTGGGACAGCGCGTCAGACCTGCCTGGCTGACCGATGGGTCATTGAGCCTCGTCAGCTCTGCACGGCGAGGATGCGGGGTGTCGTAGACTGTTCCGGCACTCGCGCTCGTAGCTCAACGGATAGAGCATCTGACTACGGATCAGAAGGTTGGGGGTTCGAATCCCTCCGAGCGCGCCACCCCTGACCAGGCCATTCGTCCCGGTGCCAGTCATCTGCACACCCGTGGATGTGCCCCGGATTGCACAAAATTGCACACAGGCCTTCACGACGACTCCCCCGACCGGTAATCTCGGCCAGCGCGTCGCGGCCCGCGGCAAGGTCATCCGGGTTCGCGTGCACGTAGGTGGCCATCGTGAACGCGCCGCTGTAGTGGCCGGCCCACGCGGAGATGATCGACACGGGGACGCCGGCCTTTTCCATCAGCGAGCACGTCGTGTGCCTCGACTCGTGCAGCCGGATCCGGCGCACCCCGGCGCGGTCGCTCACGCGGTGGAACTCGTCGGAGTACCACTCCGGGTGCACCGGCTCGCCGAGCTCGTCGGTGGCCAGGTAGCCGCTCGCCTCATAGGCCGGGCCTGCCGCCAGGCGCTCCTCACGGTGCCGCTTCCGCAGCGCCCGCAGCAGCGTCACCGCGGCGTCGTCGAGCGGCAGGGTGCGCTCTCCGTTGCGTGACTTCGGCTCCTCGATCCGGACCACGTACCCGGCGAGGACGCGTGCCCGCCGCACCGTGATCGTGGCCGCCTTCAGGTCCACGTCGGCCCACCGCAGGCCGAGGACCTCGCCGCGGCGCAGCCCGTACAGCGACAGCCGCCAGCAGGCCGCCAGCCGGTCGGCGTCGGCGACCGCCAGGAACCGGCGGACCTCGGCCGCGCTCCACGTCTCCTGCTCGCGCGGCGTGTGCTTCGGCGGCTTGACGTACCGGGCCGGGTTGCGGGCCAGCTTGCCCTCCTCGACGGCCGACTCCAGCGCCGCCGTCAGCCTGCCCAGCGTCAGCCGGACCGACCTCGGCGACAGCGCCGTGCCAGCCTTGCCGCCGCGGCGCCGGCCCGCGGCCAGCATCCATGACACGAGGCCCTCGACGTCGGCCTTGCTGATGCTCTGCAGCCTGCGGGCGCCGAGCCGGTCGCGCACCGGCAGGAACGCGTCCTCGTAGTTCCGCCTCGTCGAGGCCCGCAGGTTCCGGGTCACGCCCTCGAGCCACCCGTCGAGGTGATCGCCGAGCGTCTCCTGAGACGGCCGGACGTACAGCCCGCGGCCAGCCTCGGTCATGATCCGGGCCAGCTCCGCGACTGCATCCTGCTTGCGGTCGAACGTGCGGTACTCCTGGATGCGCTTGCCGTCCGGGCCGCGGCCGGTGTCCACGCGGAATGAGTACCGGCGGCGGCCGTCCGGGAGGGTGTGGCTGCGGATCGCGGGCATCAGGACTCGGTCTCCACGGGCGCCGCAGGAGTGTGCCAGTCGGCGTCAGCGAGAAGCTCTGGAGGGCCGGCCGGGCTCTGTGCTGGCTTGTTTCCGTGCCACGTGATCGTGCCGTCGTTCTTCCCGTTGACCTGATTCACGACTGCCATGCCGTGAAGGAAGGTGTGGGAGCCGGAGGGCAGCTGGACCCAGAGGTCGCCGCCGATCGGCGCCAGCAGTCGCTGCACGGTGCTGTCCAGGGCGAGCGCTAGGCCGAACAGCTCCTCGACTGTCAGTCTGCGCTGGCCCTTCTCGATGCGAGCGACCGTCTGCTGATGCCAGTCTTCGAATCCGAGGGCGCGCATCCGGGCCGCGACGGCGGTCTGATTCAGCTGCAAGCGCCCGCGGTCGGCGCTGATATTGCGCCCGAGGAGACGCTTGTAGGCGTGTTCGGTTTCTGGCACATCTCGTTTCTACAGCATGAGCGTGTTAAAGACAACGCCCGGTGTTGATCTAACAACGGAATCTGTTGCGCGTTGGCAGTCCTACGCTCTAAGGTCAGGAGACACAACCTGATCGCAGGATCTACACCGGGAGCGTGTAGTGACTCTGAAGGACCTGTTTGCCGAGCGTGGCCTCCGCTACGACGCGGCTGCCATGCTCGCCGACGTTGACAAGGCAACCATCTCCCGGATCGCTAACGGGAAAGCCCGGGCGAGGCCAGAGACGGTCGTCCGCCTGGCGAGGGCGCTAGGCATCTCGGCTCGCCGGATGGAGACCATCTGTGCCGCCTCCCACGCTGCGGCGCACCCCGACGAGCGGGTGTCAGCATGACCGGGCTCACTCTCGCGCAGGTCCGCAAGCTGCCTGCCGCCGTGAACGTCGCGACGGCTGCCAGGGCGCTCGGCATTCATCGCGCCACCCTTTACGAGGCCATCCGCGCCGGACAGTCGCCGGTCAAGACGATCACTGTGAAGCGCCGGATCGTCGTGCTCACCGCCGACCTCGTGCACGTGCTCGAAGGCGGGGGAGATGCCACCTGACAGCCCGAAGGCCCGGGCGGACCCGGGCCCTCGACCACTAGCCGCCGCCCTGTCGCCGCCTAGCTCCTGGACGCCGTCGAGCATTAGCGTACGTCAGCGTCGCTGCCCGCTCCTGAAGGCTGCGGTGCGGCTGGCCGACCCCGAGGTGATCGCAGCAGTGCAGCGGTATCACCCCGCGTTCCGCTGCCCAGCTGCCCGGCGGGAGCGCGTCTCGTGAGCGACGTCCTCGAGCTGGTGCTCGGCAAGCTCGACGGCGTACGCCAGCAGGGCGGCGACTGGAGGGCTCGCTGTCCCGCCCACGATGACCGCGAGCCCAGCTTGTCGATCAAGCGCGGCGACAGTCAGCCGGTCCTCGTCAAGTGTCACGCGGGCTGCGAGACCGGCGCGATCCTCGACGCCATCGGCCTGAGCCTTGCCGACGTCAGCAGCCCGAACGGGCGCGAGCAGCCTGCGGGCGAGTGGATGCCTGGCAACCGGACGGCTGTCGCGGTCTACGACTACACCGACGCGTCCGGCAAGCTCCTCTTCCAGGTCCTGCGGAGCGCCGACAAGCACTTCTCCCAGCGCCTGCCCGACCCCTCGCAGAGGTCGGGGTGGGCGTGGAACCTGAAGGGCGTTTCCCGCGTCCCGTACCGGCTGCCGCAGCTCCGGCGGGCAGTGCGGGGGAAGGTGGCGGACCGGGTCATCTACATCGTCGAGGGCGAGAAAGACGTGCATGCCATCGAGGCGGCCGGGGGAGTGGCCACATGCAACCCTGGCGGCGCCGGGAAGTGGCAGCCCAGCTACAGCAAGCACCTCGGCGGGATCCGCCGGGTGATCATCGTCGCGGACAGGGACGAGGCCGGCCGCAAGCACGCCGCCGCGGTAAAGGACACCCTGAGGCTGGTCAACTCCATCGAGATCGTGGAGGCGGCCGCGGGCAAGGACGCCGCCGACCACCTGGCCGCCGGGTACGGGCTCGACGACTTCCGTCCGGTGCAACTGGAGGCAGACCGTCAGCCTGCGGCCGAGGCAGCAGAGCGTCCTATAGAGACGAAAGAAGAAGAAAGAACTAAGTCCACCGGGCCGGCGGTGCCCTCGGCCGACCCGGCGATGTACACCGGGATCCTCGGCCGCATCACGACCGCCGCGGCGCCGACCACGGAAGGCGATCCGGTCGGGATTTACACATCGCTGCTGGCTGGCGTAGGTGTGCTGATCGGGCCCGGGCCCTTCGTCCGGGTCGGGAACACCAGGCACCCGCTGCTGATCTGGCCCCTGCTGCTCGGCCGCACCGGCTCGGGCCGCAAGGGCGAGGCCACCGGCACGGCCGAGGTCTTTCTTCGTAGGACCGCGCCGGCCACATTCCCCGAGATCGCGGTCAGCGGGCTTTCCTCGGGCGAGGGGCTGATCGAGCGCATCGCCGACGGCACGATGGAGGACAAGCGCCTCATCGTGATCGAGACCGAGTTCACCTCCGTCATGGCCAGGTCCAAGCGGGAGGGCAGCACTCTGGCCGCCGTCCAGCGGCAGGCATGGGAGGGCCGGGCGCTATCGGTACTGAACCGCAAGCAGCTCAAGGCGTCCTCGTCCCACGTCGCGATCGTCGGGCACATCACCCCGCAGGAGTTCCGGCTGCGCCTGGCCGAGGCCGACATGACTGGCGGCACCTACAACAGGTACCTGCCCGTCTTCGTCGAGCGTTCCCGGCGCCTGCCGATCCCGCAGGGAGTGGACGACCATACCGTTGCGGCCCTGAGCGCCCAGCTCGCCGACAGCATCGCCAGGGCGAGGGAGATCCGGCAGGTCCAGCTCGGCGGTGACGCGACCCGGCTGTGGACCGTCGATCTTTACGACGAGCTGACCGAGAGCGACGACGAGGACCGGGCCGAGGCCGAGTTCACCCGCCGCGCGGCGCCCTACTGCCTGCGGGTGGGCGGCCTGCTCGCGGTGCTCGACGGCCGGGCGCTGATCAGCCTGGCAGACCTCACCGCCGCGGCGGCCCTGATCAGGTACAGCATCGCGTCCGCCAGGTACGTGCTCGACCGCCAGGCGCGTGATCCGCGACTCGACCGGATCCGGAGGGCGATCGACGCCGCAGGCGAGGCAGGACTCAGTCGCTCGGCCGTGTCGGGGCTTTTTTCGCGGAACCTGACGAAGGAAGTCCTCGACGAGCTGCTCGCCCAGCTCACGGCCGATGGCGCATACGAAGAAGCCCGGCAGCCCACTCGCGGCCGACCAGCGGAAACGTACCGGCGAGTTGTTTCTTCTTCTTTCGTACCTAAGGAGCCGTCATCATGATCCCTGCACCGCCGGGGCTGGTCGCCCTGTACAAGCACGGCAAGCCCGCCCATCACACCGAGAAGGCGATCATCGCCTTCGACGACGACGGGCATCCTCTCGTCATCGACGACGACGGCAAGCGCGACAAGACCCGCCTCATCCGCGCCGGCGCCTATGCCAACTACGACGGGATGACCGAGGACCCGCACCCTCCACTGGCCGCACTGCTCCCGGCTGGCGGGTGGCGGGTGGAGTTCACGCTCGACGACGGCAGCAAATGGTCCGAGCCGCTCGTCGGCTGGGCACTGAAAGGCGGCGGGGTTGTGCCGCTGACCACCGACTGCGATGGCGTCGTCGATGACTTCGATCTGTACAGCGGCAATTACCGGATCTATCACCCTGATGCCACCGAGCCCGCGGAGCAGGACGGCACCGGAGCGAAGTCGCAGCCGTGACCGGCCACGCCGTCATCCTCGGCAACCGCCAGCTGGCCGCTGGCGCTCGCGACCTCGCCGACCGGGCGCCGCGCGGCAGCCTCGAGCGGAAGGCATGTCTCTCGGCGGCCGTCCTGCTCGACGAAACCAGGTCGGTCGGCTCGGCCAGGAAGCTACTCGGCGAGATTGCCGACCCCGGCATCCGCCAGGCCGCCAGCGAGGTCCTCGACGACCTCGGCCGGGAGGTGATCTAGCGGCGTGCGAGCCGCGTCTCACAAGTCGCGGCGCCTCGCCCGGCGGGAGCAGCCACCAGGCGAGGCGAGGCCAGACCCGCCTACAGGAAGGACAGACCAATGACTGCCACCCTAATCGACCTGCCCGCGCCTTCAGCGCCTCCGAGCGACCGCTACGGCTGCCCGCCGTGGTGCCAGGAAACCGACCACGACAGCAGCGACGGCATGCCCGGCTGGACGGGCTACACCGGCACCTACATGCACTGGGCAGACCGCGGCGTCCCGCTCGCATCGCTGCCCTTCGAGGCGGACGGCCAGGAGCGCCACCGGACCATCCTCGCCGCCGCCGGGCAGCGCACCGGCAACCGCCTTACAGGCGACGAGGCACCGCACATCGCGCTGACCGTCCCGATCCCGGACGACGCGCCGGACTTCACCGCGGACGTGGAACTCCGGATGACCCTGGACGAGGCCGAGCAGTACGCGCGCGCCCTGCTCGAGCTCGTCGCGATCGCCCGCGGCTGACGCGCATGCCAGCGGCCCTCCAGCCCCCGGGGGGGCCGCTGGCATGCCGGGCCAACCACCAAGGAAGGCGCCACATGATCACCATGACCGGCCCGCCCAGGATCCGGCTCCGCATCCTGCCCGGCAGGGCCATAGCACGACCCGCCGACAGCGGCCAGTGCCAGGCAGTCAGCCGCGGCGGTCGCAGGTGCAGGCTCGCCGCCTACGGCGACAGCCCCTACTGCCTGCTGCACACGCCCGCGCCGGGCCAGCCGGACGCGGCCACCTGATGACCGTGCTCGCCCAGCTGCTCGACGAGGACCAGGCGGCCAGGCTCGCCCGGCTCCAGCTCGAGCTGGCGATCGCGGCGCCAGCTGCCGCGGCGAGCACGAGCGCCGTTTGTCCCGCCTGCGGGCAGGCGCGGCCGGTGCCCGCTGCTGTGTTCCGGCAGCCAGGCTGAAGCCGGACGGTCCATGTCTCGTGCGTCGCCGCGGCCGCCCCGCTGAAGGGTGCCACCTGAAGGGCGCCGCTCGAAGGGTGCCCCGCCCTGAAGGGTGCCGCACGATGGTGCCCGCCCCGAAGGGTGCGACTCGCGCACCATCCCGGCGTCGCCGCGCGGCGGCGAACCGCAGCCCCGTACCCGCCTGGTGACCAGCCGACCCCGGGCTGAAGGGTGCCCCGATCCGGGCTGATGGGTGCCCTGCCCAGCGTTACCAGCTACCCGGAGTGACGACCAGCGGGACGGCTGCCGGAGTGCTCTGACCTGCGGCGATGCCGGTCAGCGGTGATGTTGCGCCGATAACGCTCTGACCTGCTGCTATGCAAGATCAAAAAGTCCAGTGGACCCCTCACTGTCAGAGCTTCGCTCGCCCTTTTCCCTCCCCCCTGACCATCCTGGGGGGGGTCTGGTGACCTGCGGCAGCCCGGAATTGGGCGGGAATGCCCCAGAATCGTGTACGGAGCGTGACGGAGGGCCGGGGTGGTCACGCTCCACGCCCGCCGCCATCGCAGCGGCTAGACCAATCCGCAGAATCTCCTGGTAGAGCGCCGAACCACGGCTCTAGACGAAAGGATTTGCGGAAACCGATAGCTAGGACGACAGATTTTACTGTCTGCGCCGCTACGCTGGCCCTAGCGCCAGCGGCCACGCCTCATTGGAGGGCCCGGCGGCACGTCTGGCGCTGGCAATGTCCGCGCAGTGTGCCGCCCAGGAGGACCGAATTGGCCAGGCGATACGTGAATCCCGCCGGTTCCGCCACACCCGTGACTGACAAGCTGCTCGACGAGGCCCGGACCCGTGCGGCCGCGGCCGCGGCCCGGCTCCGTGCGGCTGAGCACGGCGATCCGACGCGGCCGGGATGGGATTCGGAGTACGAGTCGGCGGCGAACGCGGTCCGGGCGACGTCGCGGCGGGTGGAGGGCCTCGAGCGGCTGCGGGCCGCGCAGGTGGAGCGCGGCGGCAAGCGCGAGACGGCGGTGAAGGAAGCGGCCGGGGACCTGAAGGCGATCGCGGCGGCGCTGTCGGCGTCCCGGGACCAGGTGGCCGCGGCCGCGGCCGAGCACCTGCGGGCGCTGGCCGCGCTCGCCACGGCTGCGGCGGCGCACAACGCGCTACTGGCCGAGGGCCGGGCCCGGCTCGCCGCGGCGGGGCTGCGGGTGCATGACGACCTGCTCGACGAGGGCCAGGAGCACGCGGAGGGCGTGCATGACGGGCCGGCGCTGCGGGCGGCTGGCACGGACTGGACACCGGTCCCGGCGGGCGGCATCGTCGCCCACGCGCTGCGGCTCGTGTTCGCAGACGCTGGCCCGCGGCACCCGCTGGCCTCGTTCGGCAAGTACCTGTGGCGCAGCTTCGAGGTCGAGGCTCGCCCGGATGGCCTGAAGGTGCCGACCCTCAAGAACGCAGGCGCGACGCTGCCACCAGTGCCGCCCCGGCCGGTGATGCCCGAGCGGCCATCGGCCCGCGACCTCATGGCCCCGCCTGTGCTTGCCCGGGAAGGCGGCTACTACCCGGACGAGCCGCGGCGTGACAGGCGGTCGGCATGAGGCCCGAAGCTGGAATCCGGGCACGCTGGGCGGCCGTGCGGGCAGATCAGGCGAGGGCTGCGGTGACCGGCGGCCCGCCCGACTGGGTTGCCAGGCGGGATGAGCCGCCGGACTGGATCGCCGCGCTCGGGACCACCCTCGAGCGGGCGCTCGCCGCGCAGCTGCCCCGCAGTACCGGCGGCCACCGGGCGAGCACGGCCGAGAAGCGCGCGGCGTACGCGCTGTTCGCGGCGAAGCGGAACGCGGTAGCCGGGCTCGCAGGGCTGCCCGGGCGCGGCCGCGGCCGCGGCGCCGTGTTCGCGTCGATGCGTGATCCGGGCGACATGTCACCACTGGCCCGGCGCATCTTCGGGGCCGGGCAGTGACCACCGCGGCGCCGGTCACCACGATCCGGCTGTACGACGAGATAGGCGGCGACTGGGGCATCCCGGCCGCCGACCTCGTCGCCGAGCTCGATGCCGCGCCCGGCGACGTCGAGCTTCGCATCTCCAGCCCCGGCGGGGACGTTTTCCAGGGGCTGACGGTCTACTCGGCGCTGCGGCAGCGGCCGGGCGTGGTGACGGTCGTCGTGGACGGACTGGCCGCGTCGATCGCCACCGTGATCGCGATGGCCGCCTCGCCCGGGCGGCTGATCGCCGGTGAGGGGTCACTGCTAATGGTTCACGACGCGTGGGGACTCTGCTGCGGCAGCGCCGCCGACATGCTCGAGGCGGCGGACCTGCTCGACAAGGCCAGCGACAACATCGCCGCGATCTACGCCCGGCGGACCGGCCTGCCCGCGTGGTCCTGGCGCGACGCCATGCGCGCGGAGACCTGGTACACGGCGGACGAGGCGGCCGCCGCCGGGCTCGTGGACCGGGCCGCATGACCAGCGGCGGGGACTTCGCCCGGGTCCTGGCCGAGGCGGGGGAGCCCGCGCCCGGGCCGCGCCCGGCGGGCTGGGACGGCGATGCGCTGCTGACCGGGATGCGCGAGGACCTGGCGGCGCACACGGCCGCCCGGGCGGCGCGCTGGGCGGCCGGGGCGGCCAGGCGGCGGGCGGCCCGCCAGCTGTACGAGCGGACCCGCGAGCAGGCAGGCAGCGGCCCCGGACTGGTGCCGCCATGGCTGGGCGAGGACGCCCCGCCGTTCTCGATCTTGTGAAGGGAGGACCCATGGAACGGATCAGGCAGGCCAAGACCGTCATCACCGGCCCCAATGGCCAGTCCACCGCGACCGCGGCGAACCACACCGAAGGCCCGTACGCGCCGGTCTTCACTGGCCGGCGCAAGGACGACGGGCACGGCGGCTAGGTGAGCCGCGGGGCCCGCCGCGCCGGGAGTTTCGCCTCCTTGCCCGGCGCGGCGGACCCCTGGTGCGCTGCTGCTGACCATGACTTGCTACCGCCGGAGAAGGTAAGCCCTGATGGCCGACGTGAACGTCGTAGAAATCCTCATAAAAGCCCGTGACCAGGCAAAACCTGACCTGGTCGCGCTCCAGGCGCGCCTGGACGCGCTGGCGCACGAGGTGGCGACCGCGCGGGCCGAGGTCAACGACGCGGGCGCGGCGGCGAAGCTGGACGCACTGGACGCCAAGCTGCTGGCCCTGTCCAAGCGCGTCGCCAATCCCAAGATCGACATGGCCGGGGCGGTGCGGGCCGAGGCGCAGATCCACGCCGTCGAGAAGGCGCTGAGCGACCTGAACGGGAAGACGGCCGACGCCGAGGTCAAGACGTCCGGGCTGGCCGGGATGCTGATGCGGCTGGGCGGCGCGGCGGGCGGCGCCGCGGGCGTCCTCGGCGGCGGCAGCGGCGGCCTGAGCGGCGTTCTCGGCGGCATCAGCCCGCTGGCGGCGGGCGCCGCGGCGGCCGTCGCCGCCCTGGCGACCGGGTTCGGCGGCATCCTGTCCGGCGCGGTCGCTGCCAGCATGGGGCTCGCGTCGTTCGGCGCGCTGGCGATCCCGACCCTGCAGAAGCTGATGACGAACTTCTCCGCGCTCCAGGGCGCGATCATCAACTACGGGGATGCGTCGGCGAACCTCGATACGGCCATTCACCGGAGCGCGGCGAACTGGACGGCCTACCAGGCGACGATCCACGGGATCGAGCCCGACTTCCGGTCGGCGGCGGGACTGCTGACCAACCAGAACGTGCTGTGGCAGAACCTGGCGCCCGCGATGCAGGCCAACGTGATCGCGCTGAGCAACAACAAGACGGCGATGAGGCTGCTGCTGCCCGACCAGAAGGCGGCGCTGACCGCGCTCCTGGCGCAGGCCGACGCGTGGGGCAACCTGACCCCGGCGCAGCAGACAGGAGCGCGCAGCCTCCAGTCGCTGCAGGGCGAGTTCCATAAGCTCGTCGCGGCGATGGCCCCGCTCACATTCAAGGTGCTCAACGACGGCCTCAAGATCGCCAATACCCTCCTGCCGCAACTGCTGCCGTTCGCGCAGGCGGCGGGGACGGCCATCGACGGGCTGCTGAAGCAATTCGAGAAATTCGCCCAGTCACCAGGATTCCAGCAGTGGAAAGACCAGATGCTGAAGCTGAGCGGCCCCTGGATCACCGCGATCGGGGACGGCATCGGCAAGATCGCGATCGCGGTCGGGAAGTTCCTGATCGCGGTGTCCAACCCGCAGGCGATTCACGAGTTCACGGGCCTGATCAATACGCTGGCCGCCGCCCTTATCGGCCTGGGGAACCTCTTCCACAAAACGACGGCCCTGATGATAAGCCAGGGCAACAACTGGGCCAGCAGCTTCAAGAAGAACGTGAGCGATTCCAAGTCCGGGTGGGCTTCCATGTCACAAGCCTCCGCCCAGGGCGCGAACACTCAGAAAAGCGCGTGGGATCTCGATAGTCCAGGCAGGTGTCCAGGGCTCGGCCGCCCTGCGCAAGGCGTGGAACATCATCGTGGACGCTGGCATCACCGGCTCCAGGGCCGTCCTCGGGGAGACGGTGAGCGTCGTGAAGCTCTTCGCCAGCATGGACGCCCAGATCATCAGCGTGCTCAGTCAGCTTCCGGGCCAGCTGTTCCACATGGGCCAGATGGCGGTCCAGGGCCTGATCAGCGGCCTTAAGTCGATGGCGCCCACCCTCCAGTCCGTGACCGGCTGGCTCGGCAACCTCGTCACCGGCGCCTTCACATCGCTGCTCGGCATCCACTCCCCGTCAACGGTGTTCCACGCCCACGGGCAGATGATCGCCCAGGGCCTGATCAACGGCATGGAATCGATGCACGGCCAGCTGGCGGCAGCCGGGGCGCGGATGGGCCGGACCGTACTGCCCGGCGGTTACGGTGGCGGCGCGCCCGGCGGCTATGCTGCCGCCGCGCCCGGCGGCGGCTCCGGGGCCCCGGGCGGCCGGATGGAGGTCACGCTGCGCTTCGAAGGCGGCGAGGGCCCGATCACCACCGCGATCGCCCAGGGCCTGAGAGGCTGGGTCCGGGTCAATGGCGGCGGCGGCCCGAACAGCGCGCAGCGGGCATGGGGGCTGTAGGAGGACTACGTGAGCGACGGGCCGGGCGGCATCTTCGCTAACTTCACCGACGACGGATGGCGTGACGCCTACGCCCTCGTCGTCGCGTTCCTCCACGATGACGTCCAGGGCCAGGCCGCCGTGCTCGACAACACCGACCTCCGCAGCCTGGCGTCCACCCTGGCCGCCCTGACCTCGGGCACGGTCACCAGCCTCGTTACAGTGTGGGCAGGCGACGCCTACGGCGCGCTCACCCCGGAACAGGCCACCGACCTCGCCAAGATGATCCTCATCGGCGGTCTGCGCGGCGCCGGGCTGCCTGAACCGCCGATGCCGCCCAGCGTCGCCGCGGACGACCCTCCGCACTGAGCAGCTCGTCAGCCGGTAGCCGCCGGGGCGGCTCGATGACGCGGACCCGCGCGGCCGGGACCTCCCGCACGGTCCGTCCAGCGACCGGGTACACCCGGGCCCGGCGGCGCCGCGCGGTCACGGTGACCGCGACCACGGCGGCGACGGCGGCCAGGCCGAGGACGGCACCCGCGGTGATGGCGGCGACCTCGAGCGCCAGCTCGGCCGCGTGCACGACCGGGCGGGCGAGCGCGGCCGCGGCGATGACGGCCAGGACGGCGAGCACGGCCGGGCCGCTGCGGCCGGGCGGGCAGTGGTGCGGGCAGGGGTGGGGCATGGTTACTTCTCCTCGCTGCCGCGGACCGGGCGGCTCGTGGCCTTGCTGACGATCCGGGCGCCGGTGCGCACGGTCTCGCCCTTGCCGCCGCAGGCGCCGCAGCGGTTGTAAGCGCGCCAGGTCGAGCCGAGGCCGCGCCCGGCGGCCGAGTGCTTCAGGCAGCGGCGGCAGCGGGTGTAGGGGAACCACCAGGAGTGCAGCAGCCAGAGCGCGGCCGCGGCCATGGCGATCAGGACGACGTACAGGATGGTCACGGCGCCCTCCGGGTGTTCCATTCGGCGAGCTCGCCAGGGTCGAACAGGTTGGCCAGGCCGCGCCTGCCGACCGGCTGCGGCGCGTCCGGGTCGCGCTGGACGGCCTTGCGCAGCGAGGCGATCGACCCGCCCCAGATGCCCAGGCCGACCGCCTCCGACAGGCTGACGGCATCTGCGACACCGATTGGGACAAGCGGCGGCGTCTCTGAGACAACGCCCTGGTCATCGCCGCCTCTGGGACCGATTTGCGGGGCCGCGGCCGGGACTGGGACGCGCGGCGCGCAGGGCATCCCGTGCGGGCACGGCGTGACCTCGCCGCCGACCGCCCAGCGGCGCGCCTCGGCCGGGGTGAAGAACACGACCTGGCACTGCCGTACCTCGTCGGTGACGACCTGCACCAGGCCCGGCCGCTTGGTCTTCGGCGGCATCGGGTGCTCGCCCGCCATGGTGCGCCAGGCGTTCGGCGAGTAGCGGCCGAGGACGCGGACGCCCATGTTCTCCCGGGCCTCGCCGGACCCGGCCGCCCGGACGGTGAGGTACTGGCCGATCTGGATGACGTTGACGCGCAGCTGGCGGCCCATCAGCAGGGCCAGCTCGAGCGCGTCGATCGCCGGGCTGCGCTTGGGGTCGCCGGACTGGCGGATGTCGGCCCAGTAGCGGCGCAGCCGGTTCATCAGCGCGTTGGACTCCTCGGCGACGACCAGCAGGCGGGGGAAAGTGGCGCGGGTGTTGCCGTCCACATCGGTGCCCGCCCGGACGACCTGGGCGCGGCGGTCGAGTTCGTCGCCGAGCCACATCAGCGACGAGTGCACCGACGCGGCGGCGTCGGCGTAGGCGACGTTGGGCAGGTTGCGGAACATGGGCAGCGAGACCAGCTTGGGGTAGTCGAGGATCATGGCGACACCGCCGCGGTGCAGCACCTGGGCAGTGACCGCGGCGGCCGCGACCGACTTGCCGCCCCCGGTGCCGATGCTCAGGCCGATGTGCGGCGAGTCGGCGTGCAGGTCCACCGTCACGACCTGGCCGCGCCTGCCCATGCCCAGCACGAGCTGGTCACGCCCGGCCGCCTCGATCGAGTCGCGCAGGTCCAGGAAGGCGACTTGCCCGGGCGGCGGCGGCGCAGCCTCGAGGATGAGCCTCGGCTTCGGCCCGGTGAGCTGCCAGGTCGGCTCCGGCGCCTCGATGCCGAGCCGGGCGGACGCGGCGGTCAGGATCTTCGCCATGTGGTTGGGATTGGCGTCGAAGCTGGCGGGCAGGTCGATCTCGGCCCGGGTGCGGGCCTTGTCCACCTTCAGCCACGTCTCAGGCTTGGCGGGCAGCGCGACGCCGAGATGCTGGGCCAGGGCGTTGTGCAGCGGGTACAGCGTCGAGCGGCGGTGCTTGCGCCTTGCCCAGCGGCGCCAGCCGTACCAGGCCGCCGCCGCCAGCGCGCCCGCGCCGGCGCACTCCAGTGCCAGCACCGTGGCCGCCGGGTAGAACACGAGGCCGTAGAGCGCGAACACGACGGCGACGGTGGGGCCGCCGCGCAGGGCTGCCCGCTGCCAGTGCGGCCGGTGATGGTAGCGGCTGGCATGCCCCGTCTTGGTCAGCGCCTTGGAGCCGGGCCGCAGGAACCCGGCGTCGGTCAGCGGCTCGCCGTGCCACGGGCGGCCGAGCAGCCAGCGGACGGTGATCCTGGCCAGGCCGACCCGGTTCACCCGCTCCCGCACGGCCGTGACCACCGCCCACGCGAACACGGCGGCAATCAGGACGAGGATTACCAGCAGCCCGGCCATGTCTCAGGTGTCCCGGCCGTCGCGGGACGGGAAGCTTCCCGTCCTAATTAGGACATCTGTTCTATTCCTCTTTCCCTTTCCCCCCTGTCTCCCTGTTCCCGTGTGCCTCTTGTCCCTCTCGTTCTCGGGCTTGGTCCCGTACCGCAGGTTCCACCTGCGGCAGTTCGACTTGTCTCCGTCGAGGTGGCGGACCTCCCTGCCCGGCGGGCACGGGCCGGCGAAGACGAGCATCACCAGGACGTGCACGCCGAACGTCTTCCGGCGGCCGCGGTCGCACAGCGTCACCCGCGGGTAGCCGTCCTTGTCCGGCTGCGGCTTCAGCAGCGCGCCGCGGCGGTTACGCACGTCGCCCTGGTGGCTGACGAGGTAGGGCCAGCCCGGCACGGGCAGCCAGGTCTCAGCCACCAGCGCCACCGAGGCTGAACAGCGGCTCGTGCATCGCGTCGACCGCCAGCTCGGCGGCCGTGATGTGCTGCCCGGCCGCCCGGGCCCGCTCGAGCCAGCTCTCGGCCAGCTCGCGCGTGTTGCCGATCGCCTGCTGCTTTCCGGCGCCATGGTTGCGGCCGCCGCAGATGCAATCACAGCCGGGCTCGGCCGCGTCGTAGCAGCGGGCGTCGCACCGGCCGACGCAGCCCTCGGAGTTGTAGACGGCGATCAGCGTAGTCACAGCTCGCCCCCATTCTCTGTCAGAGAAAGTGGCAGCGAACGACGCCAGGTTTCGTTGCGACGAAAGTCGGCAGCGTTCGCTGCCGAAATGGCCACCCGGCGCGGCGCATTTCGGTAGCGTTCGATGCCATGGACCTTGACGAGCTGTTCCGCGAGCAGAAGGCCGCGGAGCGGGAGCTGCGAAAGTGGGCGACGGTACACCGGCGGCGAGACGAGCTGATCCGGGCCGCCGTCGCCGCGGGAGTGGACACCCGCCGGATTCAGCAGATCACCGGCGTTGCCCGGACCACCATCACCCGGATAACCAAGCGCAGCGCGCCATAGCCCGGAGGTCACCCGAACCACTCCTCGTGCGGCAGGCCGACGCTCATCCGGGCCGCGATCATCTCCAGCGCCGCCCTGATCACCGCGTCGTCGCTGGCACCGCCGTGCCGCAGCTCGAGCAGCGAGTACCCGAGGTCATGCGCCCATCGCTCGGCGCCGGTCTCCATCGCGTACTCGACGAGCAGCTCGAGCACCCGCGGCGGCCGCCGCCCCGGCGACCACCGGCTACGGTCCGCCGCCCACTCGCCGACCTCGGCCAGGACCTCGGCCGGGCGCGCCTGGATGGCCGCGAACTCGCCGGTATCGACGATCACCGGGTACCTCCTGGCGTCGTGTCCAGCTCGCCGAGCAGCTGGCTCAGCTCGAGCTGGAGCCGGAACGCCCACGCCTGCCAGTCCGGGCGCGAGCCGTCCCGCTCCGTGTAGTCGTCCACCTCGCGGCCGAAGTCGCCCGCGGCCGCCCGCGCGGCCGTCACCCGGGCGGCCAGCTCGGCGGCGCTCACCGGGCACCTCCGCGCGGCCGCCGCGCCAGCCAGGCGCTCGTGACCGCCTCGGCCCGCCGGTCGGCGAACGTCTCGCCCCGCGCGTGAGCGACCGACCGGCGCAGCGACCGGCGCAGGCGCCGCCGTACGCCGATGCTGGCCGACCAGCGGGCCGCGGCCACTTCCTCCAGCGCGGCGACCCGCCGCTCGAGCAGCTCGTCGAGGTCATCGGTCATCCGCGACTCGGCGAGCGCGGCCCGGATGTAGCGGGTCACGAGGGCGTGCAGGGCGGCGAGGTCGCCGGGTGGCGGCCAGCCGCTGTACCCGGCCGCCTGGTCGTCGGCGCCGTTCACCGGGCACCGTCCGGGATGATCGTGGCGGCGGTGAACACGTCGCCCGCAGCGTCGATCGTCGCGGCGGCCTCGTCCACGCTGATCAGCTTCCGGACGTAGGCCCACACGTACCGGCCCAGGTGCATGCCATCCTCGACGCCCGCGCACGGGTCACCGGGCAGCGCCGCGCAGTGGTTGCACCGCGTGGCGTTCACCCGGGCGGTCACCGGCAGGCCCAGCTCCCGCAGGACCTCGGTGATATGGACGGGCGGGTGCGGGCTGTCAGGAGCCGTGGATTCGTGGAGCTGTGAGATTGTCATCTCGGGTTGTCCTTCCGGTTGGATCGGATGGGTGATCAAGGCCCCGGTGAGCGTTGACGCGCTCGCCGGGGCCGCCTAGGTAACGGGGAAGGGCTGAATTGCACAGCAGTTGCACAGACTGGCGCGACCGGAAACGACGCAACCGCACCAGACCGACAGGGGCAACGCTCTGACCTGGCCAGGAGCGCACGGGGCCGACAGGAGCGCACGGGGCCGACAGATGGCGCGAGACTACGGATCAGAAGGTTGGGGGTTCGAATCCCTCCGAGCGCGCCAACGAAGTTGCAGGTCAGGGCCGTAAGCTCCGGGATGAGTGAGGCTCCAACTTCTGTCTCAGGCACGCGGCGTCTCACAATTTCTCACAGACCTAAGCGATCTTGTGAATCTTGGCGAGCGCGGCACTGCCCCGGTGCAAGTCCTCGTTACTCGCGTGGACGTAGGTCTTCTGGGTGAACGCCGAGTCGTAGTGCCCTGCCCACTTGCTGATGATGGAGATCGGCACGCCCGCGTGTTCCATCAGCGTCAGGGTCGTGTGCCGCGAGTCGTGCAAGGTGATCCTCCGCAGCCCCGCCCGCCTGAGCAGGCGGCCAAACTCATCGGAGTACCACTCGGGATGGACCGGGGTCCCAACCTCATTGGTGACCACGTACTCGCCGCCCTGGTACCAGTCCAGCCCACCCAGCCCGGAGCGGTAGGCCGCCCCGGCAGCAGCGCTCTCGTCCAGCTGGCGTTTGCGCAGCATGGTCAGCGCGGCCACCAACTCATCGTCGAGCGGGAGCGTCCGCTTGCCGTTACGGGACTTCGGCTCTTCGATGCGGACTTTGTACTCGACCAGGACCCGGGCTTGATTGACCGTGAGGGTCTTGGCGCGCAGGTCGATATCCGACCAGCGCAGGCCGAGCACTTCACCGCGGCGCAGGCCATAGAGCGACAGGCGCCACGCGGCATGCAGCCGATCACGCGACGCCTTGGCCAGGAACTTCTTGACCTCCGCCTTGCTCCACGTCTCGCGCTCCCGCGGGGTGTACTCGGGCGGACTGACAAGCTTTGCCACATTGCGGACAAGCTTGCCCTCCAAGACGGCCGCCTCCAGCGCCGCGCTAAGCCGACCCAGCGTGAGCCGTGCCGTCCGGCCGGATAGACCAGTTCCCGGCTTCCCGCCCCGCCTGCGGCCCGCCGTGAGCATCCAGTCCATCAGGTCCTCGATATCGGACTTGGTGATGGACTGGAGCGGCCGGGTTCCCAGCCGCTCCCGGACCGGCCGCAGGGCGTCTTCATAGTTCCGCCTGGTGTTGGCGCGCCGACCGCGAGTCGCGCCCTTGAGGTAGCCATCCAGGTAGGAGGCGACGGTCTCCTTCGACGGCTTGACGTATGTTCCGAGGTTCGTCTCGTGACGGATGCGCGAGAGTTCCTCGCGAGCCTCACGCTTGGTGTCGAACGTACGCGTGAGCTGCTTGCGCCTGCCGTTCTCATCACGTCCTACGTCCACAACCAGCCGGTACCGGACCGAGCCGTCTTTCAGCGTGACCTTGTTGATCGGTTCTTTCATCGGGTCTTCTCCTTGTCCGCCGTTGAGTCCTACGCGGCCGGGAATCTCGCCGACAGCTGCGAAAGATCGATCCCGAGGATCCGCAACAGTTCGGCGGTCGGAACGCGGTAGGAACTGCCGACATGCAGCACGCGACATGGAAACTCGCCGCGTCTGGCGAGTTCGTACGCAGTAGACCGGCCGAGGCCGAGCGCCCGGGCCGCTGTCCCGATGTCAACCATCACGGGCATTGCCAGCAGGTCAGCCAAGGTCATCCCCCTGGCCGGTTGCTTCCCTGGTCGCCCGGCGAGCCGGGCCACAGCGGAGCCATCGATGGCTCGCTGGTTCCTGACCATCACGCTGCCCTCCCGTCTGCCGAAAGATTGCCGTCCGGTTCCCCGGCTCTGCGTTTGGCCTCGGCGAGGGCGGCTTGCCAGCGGGTGCGCTGGGCGACGACGCGGAGCAGCCGCTTGTCGGCGGGCAGGTGATCGTGGTCGGACGGGGTGACGACGTGCCAGGTGTACCGGCCGGGCTCGGGCGGCTCCAGGCCGAGGGTGTGCAGGAACCATCCGGTGCGGTCGCCCTTGTGATCTTTCAGCGTCTTGCCCGACCACTTGCGGGAGACCAGCACCCGGCGCCCGGCGTAGCCGAGGTGCTCGCCGCGGTGCGCCTTGCCCTTGCACGCGCCCGGGATCAGCCCGGCCTTGGCGTTCTTGGGCTGGATGCCGTAGCGGAGCCAGTTGGCGCAGGTGGGCGAGCACGGCTCATAGCGCAGCGCGTCGGCGAGCCGGGCGGCGTGCTGGCGCTGGGCGTCGGTGTCGGGGGCGTGGCAGTCGGCGACGTGCTTGGTGAGGTATTTGGTCAGGTAGCGGATGCACCGGCTGGCGTCCTTGGACCCGGCCAGCACGCCCTGGGCGTCGAACCTGGCCCCGAACCGGGCCACATGCAACGGGTCATCGTTGGGGGCGATGGCGTCGAGGGCCTGATCCCAGGCGGGCAGCACTTCCCCGGTCGCGGGGTCGAGGTAGCGGCCGGTTGGCTTGTCCCAGACGGGCAGCTCGTCGCCGTCGAACCGGACGGTGTCGGTGGGGGGCCACCAGACCTGGTGATAGGTGGCGGCGATGACCAGCCGCAGCAGCGGCCGGGGCACGCTGCCCCGGATGGCCAGGTGGATATGCGGCGCGAGCCGCTTCTGCGGTTCGACGGCGCCGAAGTACTGCACGTCGTAGCCGAGCACCCGGCGCAAGTTCTGGATGAACCGGTCCACCAGCGCGGCGAAGTGCAAAGCGTCCCGCGCCGCCCGCTGGTAGTCATACGAGCCGGGATCAATGGGGGTGCCGTCGTCGCGGACCCTGCCGTAGCTGTCACAGGTCAGCGTGAGGAACATCGACGGCCGGTAGCGCTTGCCGTCCGGGGCGGTGTAAACCCGTCCAGTGGTGCGGGCGTCTACCTTCTGGCGGGGGAGTTTGGCGGCGTCCTGGCGGCGCCGGGTGGACCTGGACCGGCGCGCCTTCGCCTTCCCGTCCTTCGCCTTGGTGGTGACCGTGCCGCGGACCCCGGCCTTGGTGATCTCGGTGTCGAGCTCGGCGGCGAGCTCGTCCAGCTCGGTCGTGTCCTCCCCCGCCGCTTCAGCCTGGTCGCGGTCGGCCTGGACCTCGGCCCGCAGGGTCAGCCAGTAGGACTGCATCTCATCCGGCGGGGCGGGGGTCAGGTCGGGTTCGTCCTCGAGGTGCCAGCCTTCGCGGCACTGCGCCGCCCGCAGCCACTTGGCCCGCTCGGCGCATGGCGGGCAGATGCTGGCCAGGGTGGCCCCGCAGGGGATCATCACCTGCTCGGACTTGTCCAGCTATGCGGATGTCCGCATAGCTGGACCTATGTGGACAGCGCGGCTATGCCGATGTGCTGGCGCTGCGAGTTTGTCTTTGAAGGAAGCTGGCTGGCTGTGGCTCGGCATAGTTACAGGCCCTCGAGGAATGCGAGCATCTTGTCGGTCGGGCGGTAGCGGCCGGGTTTGGCTTCGGCGGGTGTGGTGAGTGCGAGGGCCCTTTCCTTGATGCTCATGTCGGCGTGGACGTAGGCGTCGGTGGACCGGACGCCAGCGTGGCCGAGCCAGAGAGCGATCACTGAAGTGTCAACGCCGGCTTGCAGCAGCGACATGGCGCAGCTGTGGCGCAGGACGTGTGGGTGGATCCGCTTGCCGGGCAGCGACGGGCATCGCAGTGCGGCAGTCGCGGCGTGGGTGCTGACCCGCTGTGCGACGGCGTCGCGGCTGAGCCGCCGTCCGGTGCGAGTCGGGAAGAGCGGATCGTTGGGATGCCCGGCTCGTTCGCTGAGCCAGAGCCGCAAGAGCGTCTGGACGGGGCTGGTGAGAGGGACGGCTCGCTGCTTTCGTCCTTTCCCTTGGCAGCGGACGCTGGCGCCAGTTCCAAGGGTGACGTCACCGCAGTTGAGGCTGGTGAGTTCGGAGACCCGAAGGCCGGCCTGGATGGCCAGCAACATCAGGGCCCGGTCTCGCGGCCTTCCCAGCGGGCCTGATCGGGCGCGGCGAGCAGCGCGTCAACTTCGGTGGCGGTCAGGAACGTCACGGTCCGCTTGTCGAACCGTTTCGGGGGGATCGCCAGCACGCGCTGGATAAGCAGCGCGTGCTCGGGGTGGCGCAGGGCAGCGTAGGAGAACAGCGAACGGATCGCCGTCAGGCGCAGGTTGCGGGTCCTGGTGCTGTTGTGCCGCTCGCCCTCGAGGTGGTTCAAGAACGCCGAGATCGTGGCGGCGCCCAGGTCGTCCCAGTCGAGCTGGGCGGGCATCTTCCCGGTCTGCTGGTGCACGAAGGTGAGCAGCAGGCGCAAGGTGTCGCGGTAGGCCGCGATGGTCTGCGGGCTGGCCTGACGCTGCTGGATGAGCCGGTCGGTGAAGAACGCCTGCAACGTCGGCGCGATCAGTGTCATGGCCGCGCCGCCGACCATGCGGTGTCCTGCCGGGCGGCGGCCAGCGCAAGTAGTTCCGGGGCCGCCGACAGATACCAGAAGGTGGACGCCGGGTCCCGGTGACCCAGGTAGGTGGACAGCGCCGGAATCCTGGACTGCACGTCCTCGCCTGCCCGGTACCAGCCAAGCAGGGTGCGGACGGCGAAGGTATGTCTCAAGTCGTGCGGCCTCGGCGGCGAGGGCGCGCCAGTTCCGATGCCGGCGTTGCTGATGAGCTGCCGGAACGTCTTTGACACCACGGCATAGAGCAGGCGCTTTCGGGCCAGGGACACGAAGAAGGCCGGTTCGCCGGGCTGCGGCTGGCGCTGGCCGCGCAACCGGGCATACCCGTCGAGTGCCTGCATGCTGCTGGGGTGCAGGGGAACCAGGCGCGACTTGCCGAACTTAGACTCGCGGATCAGCAGCACACCCTGAGCCCAGTCAACGTCGCTGCGGTCGAGCTTGATGGCCTCACCGATCCGCAGCCCGCTCGCCGCGAGCAGCCCGATCAGCGTCTGGTAGGTCGCCGCCCGCAGCGGCGAGATGATCGTCTGGCGGGCCTGTCCCAGCAGCGCGTCTATGTCGGCCGCGGAGTAGATGAACGGCTGCCGCCAGGGCGCCCGGCGCGGCATCAGGCCCAGCGGCGGCACCTCGGTGCCGGCGTCGATGCCGGACAGGTAGCGGGCGAACCCGCGGGCGGCTGTCATCCGCCGCGCTCCGACGGTCGTTACCCGGCCCGCCGGTGACTTCGGTGCTTGCTGGGCCCAGGCCAGCGCGGCCTCGATCGTGACCGTGGGTGAGCTGTGGGCGTCGAGGTAGGCCACGAACCCTGGCAGTAGCCAGCCGGCCTCAGCCAGTTCGTGCCCGAGCGAATGCCTCAGCTGCAGGTAATCGGTGAGGGCCTGCTCCAGGGCGCTCACCGGGCTGTTCCCGGCCAGGGCTGCGCGACATGCCGCAGCATGTCCAGGTCAACCTTGGCATACAGGGCAGTGGTGGCCAGATCCTGGTGACGAAGCACCTGACTAATCGCGACCAGCCCAGCGCCCCGGCGAAGCAGCTCGGCGGCCAGGGCATGCCGCAGCCGGTGCGGTCCCACGCGCGGCAGGCCGGCCCGCAGGCAGGCCCGTTTGGCGACGTCACTGACCAGGTCCGCACTGATCGGTCCGCGCGGAGCCCGGCAGGTAAGAAACAGCCGCCGGACACTCGCGGGCCTCCGCCCCCAGGATAGGTAGGCGGCCAGCGCCTCGCCGGCTTCGGCCGGCAGCGGGAGCCGGTCCTGGCGGCGCGCCTTCCCCCGGACGACGAGCTCACCCGCCCGCCAGTCGACGTCCCGCAGTTCCAGCCGCGCGACCTCGATGGACCGCAGGCCCAGCCGCGCGACCAGCGTCATGATCGCGAAGTCGCGGACGCCCACGTCGGTGGTGCGGTCGCAACTGTCCAGCAGCAACTGGACATCGGCAGTCGTCATCGTCGGCGGCAGCGCGGCCAGCCGCCAGCCACCGACCGGAGGCACCGCCATCCCCAGCCGCAACGGCGTCAGACCCCGTAAATAAAGGAAACGCAGAACCGCGCGAAGCTCAGCCACCCGCCCCTTTGCCGACCCGGCCGAGACACGACCGCATTCGCGGAGCAGAAACGCGTTGACATCCACCCCCGTCAGGCCAGCCGGGTTCAGTACGCCACCAGCCATGGCCTGCTGCTGCAGGAACCGGCGGGCCGTGCGCTCATAACGCAGCACCGTAGCCGCCGCCAGGCCCCGCTCCTGGACCAGCCACATCCGGTACTCACCAAGCAGCGCCGCCAAAGGACTATGCGGCAGCTTTGCTGCCCCGATCACGCCGGCTTCCCTCAGGTAGCTCAGCAGCGGAATCATGGCGCGCGAGCCCAGGGCCCCCCGGCCGCCAGCCGCTTGCCGGTCCGCGAGAAACGCAACCATCGCGTCTTCGTCGAGCTTCGCCGTCACCAGCCCTTCACGCGACATCCACCGGCCCACCTGGCCCAGGTCGGTCAGCATGTTCCTGACCGTCTGGGACGTATAGCCCCGACGCGCCAGCCACGCCCGGTAGCCCTCGACCTGAGAGCCCAGCTGACCTGCCTTCCTCCGCGTACTCGCCATCGCACTCGCCTCCCTCGCGGGAGCACGGTGCCCCTGATCCCAGGCTGCTCTCAACCCGCAACTATGCCGACATCAGCACCGGTCATCAGACCACGAAGAACCCCGGCGCCGTCACGCCAACCAGAGCCGGCAACCGACACCTCGGCATAGTCGCGCTGTCCGCATAGGTCGAGCCGCATGGCGATCCGGTCCGGGAACAGGTTCCGGATGGACATGACCTCCTTGCGCGGGTCCTGCAACGCGGCCACGACGCAGTAGCCGACCGCCCGGCCCTGGGTGGTCAGGGTGGCGAGAGCGGCCTTGACCCGCTCGCGGAGCTGCTTGTCGGGCTGGTAGGCGGTCAGGAACGCCACCTCATCGACCAGCACCACCACGAACGGAAACTCCAGCGTCGGGGTGTGATCACGCTGCTTCCCGGCCAGCTTCGCGGCGCGGGCCTGCATGTCGGCGACGGCGGATTCCAGCATGGCCACGATGGCTTGCGGAGTGGCGGCGTACTGGCCGCAGCTGTCGAAGATCGGGCGCCCGTAGGCCAGCTCCATCACCTTCGGATCAGCCGCCAGCACCTTCACCAGCCCGGCCTGCATCGCACCGAGCATGGCCCGGATCAGCGACCAGATCACCGACCCCTTCCCCGCCCCGGTCGCCCCGGCGATCAGCAGATGGGTGCCGTGCAGCCGGACCAGCCAGGCCGACCCGTCCTCGCGCCGTCCAACCGGCAGCGCCTTGAGGCTGACGTGTGGGCTGCTGGGGATGGCGGGGATGATGGCGGCGAGGGCGTCGCGGCGGACGAACTCCAGCACCAGGAAGCCGGGCCGGGCGGTGCGGACCCGGCACAGCATCGCGCCGAACCCGTGCGCCAGGTTCTCCGCCCGGGCGGCGAAGTCGGCCACCGCCTGGCCGGAGACGACGGCGACCTGGACCCGGTCGGTGAACCGGGTCGAAGCCACCTTGCCCAGCACCGGCACCAGCAGCTGTCCCCGGTAGACCGGGGCCAGGTGGGCGATGGTCAGCACCGCCAGCCAGTGCCGCTGGTAATGCCCCCGGCGCCACTTGCCCCGGAGAGGCCGGGTGATGAACCGGGAGAACGACACTGGCCAGAGCCACCGCCAGGCGGTCAGCAGTGTGGCCACGGTGGCGGTGAGGGTGACCGGGCCGGGCCATCCGGCCATGCTCCAGGCCAGGCATAGGACGGCGGTCACCAGGTCCAGCAGCGGGTGGCGGGCCAGGAACCGGACTAGGGCGATCACGAGCCGGGCGAGCTGGACGAGAGTGATGATCCAGCCGGGCGTGTGGTAGACCGGGGACCGCCAGACCGGCGGGGCGAACGGGTCGGGGTTGTCCACCTGGGCCAGTTGCTCGCCGGAGAACCGGGACATCTTCATCACGCCACCTCCGTCCCGGCCGGGGTGACGCAGTCGTGGTAGGACATCAGGGCGTTGTAGGCGGCGGCTCTGCGGGCGGTCACGTGCACGGCGGCGTAGCTGATCAGGCCGAAGCTGCGGCCGGTGCGGTAGTGGCCACCCCGGCCGGTGTCGTCTTTGACCTGGGCGCCGAGGATGGCAGCGATACGGTCCACCTCGGCCCGGCAGGCCGCCTCGTCCTGGTCTTGGGTGTAGATGTTCAGGTCCCAGCCGAACGGCGCTACCGGTACGTCTGGGTGGGCTTCCAGGTAGGCGGCCAGCTCGACCAGGCCGTCGATCACCTTGGCGCGGTGTAGCAGGTCGCTGGGGATGTGCTGATCGGTCATGATGGTCCCGTCCTTTCCTTGGTGCATCTGGGGAGGGATGAAGAAAGGGCCCCGGTCGGTGTTGGCGCACCGGCCGGGCCACGGACATCACGCAGTCGCCCGCTGGGCGAGGGACGGCAGGCCCCGCCAGCGCCGTTCCACCTCAGTCGCGTACCGGGCAGTGGCGGCGGCGAGGTCGCGGGCGAACCGGACGTGACCGGCATTCAGGTGCTCGGGCAGCGTCAGCGTCACCAGCAGGCCAGGGCGGGCGGCCCAGATCGTCAGCAGCGGGGTCCGGTCGCGGTAGGTGTCGAAGCAGACTCCGGAGCGGCCATCGACCGGCATGGTCACGGTGGTGACCCGGCGGGCGGGCATCAGGCAGCATCCTTACCGGCCATCGGGCGGGCAGCCTTGAGCCCGGTGGCACGCAGCGAGAACGCCATCCGGGCAGTGCACTTGCCCCGGCCCTGGCAGCGGCCGGAGTCCACGTACGGGGTGACGGTCAGGTTCTCGAACTCCACCAGCTCGAACGGAGTCCGGGTCGGCGGCACCGGCTCCCGGTCGGCGAGAACCTTGACCACCACCTCGCGGGACCGGCCCTCCAGCTCGGGGTCCATGTCCACCACCCGGACTTGGAACACCCGCTGCCCGGTGAGCTTGTCGATCGCCGGGGTGCGCTGGCGGGTCTGCTCGTTGTAGTCCTGCGCCTCGCTGATCGACTCGGGCATCAGATGGCAGCCGTGCGGGAAAACGTCGTGCATGGTCACGGTGAGCCGTGAACCGTTTCGTAGCATCGCTCCTCCTGGGAGACATCTGCGCCAACCCATCTAGGTTGGCTAGGCAAGTACAGATTGGCACAGCATGGCTAGGCAAGTCAAGTCATAGATACCAGGTTGCCTAGAAAAGCTGGTCAGGTGCGTCTACCCTGGGAGGCATGAGCCTTGACCCGGACGACCCGCGGCCGCCGTACCAGCAGGTCGCCAACGCGCTGCGGGCCGCGATCCTGACCCGCAAACTCGCCCCCGGCGAGAAGCTCCCGTCAGGCGCCGAGCTGGCCCAGCGGTACGGCGTGGCCCGGATGACCGTGCAGCAGGCCATCCGGGTGCTGCGTGATGAGGGCCTGGTCGTGTCCCGGCAGGGCAGCGGCGTGTTCGTACGCGAGCGCACCGCCCGCGCCATCGCGCTGCGACCGCACGTCGAGCGGGCGTTCGAGCAGCCCAAGGTGTCGATCGACTTCGCCGGGTTCTCCGGCGAGACCCTGCACGGCGTCCTCCAGGAACCACTGGACAAAATCCGCCTCGGCCAGCTCGTCCCCGAAAGCATCGACATCCGCATCCTGGTCCCCGACACCAGCAAGCCCTGGGCCATCCCGGCCCGGGTCGCCGACCTGGCCGACGAGCCCGCATTCCGGGAGCGGGCCGAGCAGATCAGCCGCCGCCACACCGATGCGATCACCGAGTCCGTCGCCGAGCTGGCCGACCTCGGCCTGGTCAAAAACGCCACCGCGCAAGTACGGGTGCACGGCGCCGCGCCGATGTTCAAGCTCTACATCCTCAACCGGGCCGAAGCCTTCTTCGGCTTCTACCCGATCACCGAGCACACCGTCACCCTGCACGGCCAGAGCGTGCCGATGTATGACCTGATGGGCAAGGACGCCACCCTGTTCCACCACGAGCAAGGCGACGACCCAGCCTCCATGGATGGCCAGTTCGTCGCCCAGGCGCAAGCCTGGTTCGACAGCATGTGGGCCACCGTCAGCCGCGACCACACCCAGTAAGCCGATGACCGGCCAGGCCATCGGGCCGATCATCAGCCGAACCCGGCACCTGCTCCTGGACTTCGACGGACCAGTGTGCTCCGTCTTCGCCGGGACGCCCGCCAACCAAGTCGCCGAGCAGCTCCGCCGCGCGCTCACAGCCGCCGGGTTTGTCCTGCCGCCCGGGGCAGAGCGGGAATCCGATCCGCTCGAAGTCTTCCGCGCCGTGGCCACGACCGGCCCGGAGGCTGCCGCGACGGCTCAGCAGCTCCTGGCCACCTTCGAGACCCGCGCTGTCGCCACCGCACGGCCCACGCCAGGAGCAGAAGACCTGATCATCACCGCCTACCGGACCGGGCGAACCGTCACGATCATCAGCAACAACTCCACCGCCGCGATCATCACGTACCTGGCCGATCACCGGCTCAGTGACTACATCCGCGCCGTACTCGGGCGCGACGATGATCCGGCTCTGATGAAGCCCAGCCCTTACCGGGTCCGGGAAGCAGTCGGCAGCCTTGACGCCGACCCGCACGAATGCGCCTTCGTCGGCGACTCCCCAACCGATGTCCTCGCCGGGAAGGTGGCAGGCGTACCCGTCATCGGCTACGCGAACAAGCCCGGCAAGGCCGACGCCCTGATCCACGCCCAGGCCGACGCCGTGACCACCGACCTAGCCGAGATCACCACGGCACTCCGCGCCACACCACGAGTCGCACTGCCGAATTGAGCCATATATAGATCAAGGCGGCGCCTGCGGCACCGCGTCCGGCGCTCCCCGCGCCGGGCTCCGGCCTTGGGGGCCCCGCCCGGCGCGCCCGCGCCATCCCGCTGAGCGAGACCCTGGTCGAGCTGGCTCATTCGTCAGGCAGCCCGGCTGGGTGGAGCCGCCTCCCCGGCTTCGAGTGTCCAGTTCGCGGGCGCTGCCTCAATGCCGCCTGGCGGCGCCGCTTACGCGGTCGGCTACGCCGAGCATTGACCCAGCGCCCGCTCTCAAGGATTCGGCGCCTGCGAGGATGACGGGCTGGTTCAGTCAGACAGGAAACCGCGCCTAAGAGCCAGGGCAATCACCGGTCAGCCACGGCTCTCTCGGCCACCCGACTCTGTTGTGCCGGGGAGTTCTCCGGTCTCTATGAGCTGGCGGGCGACCTTGTGAAGCTTCATGTTCCGGGCCTGCGAGATGCGAGTGAGTGTGCGGAAGGCGGCATCCGGGTTGATCCTATAGCGCTCCATGATGATGCCTTTGGCCTGGCCGATAACATCGCGGTTGATCAGGGCGGCCCTGAGTTGGTCGGTTCGCTGGGCTTCGGCGAGTGCCAGCGCGGCCAGCGTGGCGAACAGTTCGATGATCGTTTCGTCATGCGCGCTGAACGCTGCTGGCTGCGCCGCGTACAAGCTGAGTGCTCCCAGCGTTCGTTCGCTGATCCACAACGGCGCGCAGAGCATGCTGCTGACCCCGCGTGCTTGTGCCTCGGCTGAGAACTCCGGCCAGCGGGGATCACGTCGCAGGTCGTTTATGCAGATCAGGGTCTGTTCACGTGCCGCCTCGATGCAGGGGCCGTGTCCTATTTCCTGCTGTTTTATGTCTAGATGCTGGGGCGCTCTCCCGGTCGCGGCCTGGAGGATGAGCTTTCCGCCTATCAGGAGGCAGAGCCCTGCGTCCTTGACAGCCGGGTGAGCGGCGGCCGCGTGGGCGGTGATGGCATCGAGCGTCGGCTGCAGGCTGGCGTCTTCGACGTGCAACGCACGGGCGACAGTGCCGATGGCTACGAACGTCTGGGCGATGACCTCTTTGATGTCATCTGCTTCTGTGGCGCTCATCGGGGGTCCTCCCCCCTGGCTGGGAGGCGCCGTGATCCGCTGGCCGCCCAGAACTTTAGCACGGACGCGCATAGTCTGCTCATCTGCGGGCAGCACACACAGTCAGGGTCAAACAGCGGCCTCAGAGCACAGCTCGCAGCACCCCGGTGGCCGGGGAGTGACTGCGGGTTCGAGCGTGAAAGCGAGGCCGCTGCTGATGTTCAAGCACACCTCTCGTTTGCAGTTCGGGCGCGGGTTAGAGTCCCGCCAGGTGCGCCTATTTGTTTCCTTTAACCTGGGGGGATGCCTCAGTTACCCGGTTCTTCGTGCCTTCTCGCGGATGAGCACGCCCGGCATAGAACACAAACCGGTGCCCGTCGCGCTGAACTTGCGACCAGATCCCCGGCATTTCCACCCATGCGAGTGATGTTTCGGCTGCGCCCCCGCCGTACCGTCCGATCGCACGGTAACCACGGGAAGCGTGATCATGCGATGGATCGAAACCTCTCAGGGCCTGGCCGGCCTGCTGCCGATCGGGCCCGCGATGCCGCCGACCAGGCCAGCGCCGGGCAGATAGCCCAGTTGGCGGGACACGAGAAGGCCAATGTGTGAGGCGCAGGAGCCGAGGTCTGGCCCCTCCGGCAATCCTCTGCGCGCGACCGGCAACCGGCGGCCCACGGGCGATCCGGGCGACACCGGCCTCGTCATGGCCTTAGCCCGAGGCGAGGTCGGCGCCCTCGCCGAGATCTACCGTCAGCACGGCGCCTCCGTCTACGGCGTTGCCGCACGACTGTGCTGCCCGGCGCAAGCCGAGGAGGTCACCCAGATGGTCTTCCTCTCCTTGTGGCGCTCACCGGCGGACTTCGATCCAGGCGGGGGTTCTCTCCGCTGCTTCCTCGTCGCCGAGGCTCATCATCGGGCCGTTGACGTGCTGCGAGCCGATACCTCCCGCCTAACTCCCGAGGCGAGCACGTCGGCAGACGATCTGGAGCAGAAGGTGCTCGCCGGACAATCGAAGACAGCCATCCAGGGCCTGCTGTCGGGACTTTCCAAGACTGAGCGTCAGGCGATCATCCTCGCTCACTTCGGCGGATACACCCGCGGCCAGGCGGCCACCCTGCTCAGCCTGCCGTCGCAGACAGTCAACGCCGCCATCCTGACGGGAATAGGCCGCATCCGCGCAAACATGCTGGATGGGCGTGAGCGTCGCCCGACGCACGAGAGCGGGCCACCGGGCTGAGCGCCGCGCCTGAACACGGCCGGCCCTGATCATGAACCTGGGCGCCGCGCTGGCCGGACAGCACGACGAATGGACCAAAGCCCGCCACATGGGCCTGGAAATCCTCGCCGCCTGCCGGAAGGAGAAAGGCGGCTCAAACTAATGATGCTGATGTGACAATCGATCCTATTGGTGCTCAACTGGAAATAGAGCACGAGGTGATCATCTCATCCACCATTCCCATGGACGTGGCCCCAGCTCGCGACCCGCCGCGTGAAGGCTCCCGCGGTGTAGTCACGGATCCGACGGGTAGCGGTTTACCGCAGACGAACCCAGCATGTCCGAGCTGCGAACACAAACGACGAGACTGACAACGGTACAGGGGACAGCACCGCCATGCCCTTTACCGATGAGTTCAACTTCGGGATCCTGGACGATCTCCTGAAGGGGCGCGCTAATTTACTCGCCGCTAATCATTGTAAAGGGCAACGAGGGGGTGCTTCAGCACAGACTCGCCTCCGAAGAAGCCGCAGCGCTCACCCCGGAGCAGTGCGCCGAAGCGCTCGGCATGCTTCTGCACCTCAGGATGTGCATCGACTTCATCAGCATGTGCCACCTTGATGAACGCGCCGCTGGCAGCTACAAGGTCGCGAACGACGTCACAAGGTGGTGCTCGCCGAACTCGCCATCCAAGGCAACGAAGCAGCCACGCTCCAATGCGTGATCAGAGACGAGATATGCGACCGGGCGGAATTCCTGAGGCTATGCGGCAGGGAGAATCCGGGAGATGCCTGATCATCAGTGTCCTGTGCGACCTACGTAAACCGTCGTCTGGTTACGTCGCCCCCTTCGCTGTCTCATGATCTTGGGCAGGCTCGCCGTGTCCAGGGGCTGGCAGCTACGAGAGGGAAGTTGCACGTCAGAGGCCCGGAGGATGTTCCCCAAGCCGGGATAAGCACCGATCCGGTTGACCCTCCTGCTGCCGGCCGCCGAGCGGCTCCCGAGGCGCTTCGCAGGATGTTTGGCGCATGGTCTCGGGGTAGCACTAGACAAATCGTTATGTCTTCACTCACAGGGGATCCAGACCACCATGATCAAACTGCTGCGCAACCTCGGCCTCACCAGCGATGTCGCCTACCTCGCCGCCGTGGCCTCGATCGGCGCGAGCATCGCCGCATGGACCGCGTCCAGGAAGCTGGAAGACGCCCCAGGGGAGAAGGCTGACCGGTGGGGCATCTACGTCGGCCTGTGGGCACCGACATTCATGGCCCTTGGCAACGCCATGAAGATAGACGAGAGCCGGTGAGTTCCAGGAGCGGGCTCGTAGCTGAAACCTCTAGCGGAGCTGTGCTCGCTAGCGTTCAGGGGCCGCCGCGCCTCCGTCCCGGGGCAGCTGAGGGAGAGCGTGGCCGACGCGAGTAGAGGCAGGCATGTCTCACAGCTTCTCACGGACTGGTCGGACGGCACTGGATCACGGCGCCACTGTTGGACATCCGGCAACTCGTGACCTGCGGTTTCTGGACTGCGCGGCAGTGGCCAGACAGGTTGCACTGATCTACGGATCAGAAGGTTGGGGGTTCAAATCCCTCCGAGCGCGCCAGGTCACAGGCCCGCACCGGCTCCAGCCGGGTCTCCTTGCTAACGGATTTGCTAACAGCAGCCATCATTCGGACCCGACTGCGCGGGCGAAGATGACCGCCGCCTCGGCGAGCTGCTCGCTGATCACGTGGGCGTAAACGCGCAAGGTGATCGACGGGTCGGCATGTCCTAGCCGGGCCGCGACGACGTGCACGGGCACACCAGCCCGCAGCAGGGTCGTGGCGTGCACGTGACGTAGATCGTGCAGCCGGGCAGGCGGGATGGGCTCGCCTGCCTTGACCTCGGCCTGGTGCTCGTTGTGCCTCTTGATCAAAACGGCCATGAGCGACGACACGGTGTCAGGGTGAACAGGCTCGCCCCAGGCCGAGGTGAACACGCAATCATCACCGCCGCCGCGCCACTGCGGGCCAACAGTCAGCCGCTCGGTGGCCTGGCGCTTGCGGTGCTCCTTGAGTACCTGCACCGTGCCCGGATCGATGCTGACGATCCGCGCCCGGCCGCCTTTGGTGGTGCCCTCGATGCGGTGCCCGCCGATAACGGCTGTCGAGCCGGTGATCCGGACCTCGGCGCGAGCCAGATCAACGTGATCCCAGCGCGGGTGTAGCAGCTCGCCGCGCCGAGCGCCCGTGTAGGCCGCGAGGTGGTAGAAGGCCGACAGCCGGTGATCACTCGCCACTTGCAGAAAGATTCGAAGCTGGCTCGGCGTCCACACCTCGCCGAGTTCGTGCCGCGCACCTCGGGGGCGCTTCGCCCGCTCAGCCGGGTTGGACGCGAGCGCCTGGTCCACGACCACGGCGTCCCGGAATGCCTTCCGCAGGATCGCGTGGACGTACTCCACGGTGCGGGGGGACAGCCCAGCACCGCCACGGCCGCCCGTCGTGGCAAGATCGCGGTACAGCTTGGTCAGCCGAGCCGGTCGGACGTCCTGGAGTTGCAGATCGCCGATGTTCGGCTTGACGTGGCGCTCGATGAGGTGCCGGTAATCGTGGAAGGTCTTGGGCTTGATCTCCATCGCATGGGCAGCTAGCCACTGATCGAGATAACTCCCGACTGTGGTCCGGGTCCGGTCGATGTACTGACCCGTCCGGGCCTTCACTCGCGCCTCGTCACGAGCAGCCTTGGCCGCTGCCTCGGTCGCAAAGCCGCCGACCCATCTGGGTTTGCTCAGGCCCGTTTCGGGGTCGCGCACCCGGATCACGTACGACCACTTACTGCCGCGCCTCGTAACCCCATCCCGAACCGCCATCACGCCGCCTCATTCCGCAAGAGCTTGGCGACGTAGGACTCCAGCGCCGAGAGGGGAACCCGACGTGAGCCATCTATCCGGACAGAACCGAGCGCGCCCACGGCTAGCAACTCGTAGAGCTTGCTCCGCGAGATCGCAAGCGCCTCGGCCGCCTCCGGAACGGTCAACGCGGCGCCTCGCGGCGCCGCTGGCCCGGCGTCAGCGCCGGGCTCTGCCTCGGGCGGCCCGCCCGGCGCACGCCGGGCCACATCCACAGAGCACACAGATCAAGATTGCTCATCGTTATGCAGCTAGGTGCAGGCAGGGCCGTCTTCCTCGCTTCCGATTGTCCAGCTCACGGTGCTAACGGATCTGCTCACAACAGTCGTGGATGATCCTGGACGTCGTGGAAACCCGAACCGAGATGAGCAGGACGAAATTCAGCCGTAGTTGATCAGGACGGAGGCGCCCACGCCAGGCCTGGCCAGCGGAATTCCCGCCGCTAACTACTCACACAGGTGGTTTGGAATCCGAACTGGTTCTGCCCCTGAGTCACCTGTTGAGCTTGGTAGTTGGGGTCGGTCCCGTTGGGGGTGACTTGGAAGATCAGGCCGTAAGTGTCGAGCCGGAGCGTGTTGCTGATGAACGAGATGTACGTCGTGTTGCCGCCGCCGTTAGCCGGTGCCGGGCAGCCAAACCCCTCGAGATCCTGGCAGCTCCAGGCATAGGTGAGGCTGGCCGGGTTGGGCGGGGGCGCGGCCGGGTTGACTGCGTTCACCGCCGCGCCGTCCCAGGTGAAGGTGACCGGGGGATTCGCGCAGATGTCGACGGCATTGCCACTGCCTGGGGCGAGGGTGATGGGCGCTGCGATGGGGGCGGGCTGGGAGGCTTCGGAGGCCGAGGCGGTGTTGTTGGCCGGGTTGGGATCGGGGGTGGTGGCGGTCACGGTCGCGGTGACGGTCTGCGTGCCGTCGAGGACGTTCCCGGCGTCGCCGCTGATGGCCAGGGTCGCGCTGGCTCCGGGGGCGAGGCTGCCGATGGTCCAGGTGCCGGTGCCGGGGTCGTAGCTGGTCAACCCGGACGGCGTGGCTACCGGGGATACCAGGCCAGCCGGTTCCTGAACGGTGGCGCTGATCCCGTCCGACCAGAACACCGTGCTGGTGTTGGTGATCGTGGTCTGGAACGTAGTCGGCTGGTAGTAGTACGGGGTGGTGCTGGTCACGGTCTGGGTCAGCGACAGGTCGGCCTGCAGGGTGGCCACGGTGAGCGCGGCGGTGGTGCTGACGCCCTGGCGGGTGGCGGTGACGGTGTGCGGGCCGTTGGAACCGGCGGTGCAGACCGAGTGGCCGCACGAGCCGTCCGGGGTGATGCTGAACGTGGTGCCGCCGGTGACGTTGCCGAGCGGATTGCCGAACGCGTCCAGCCCCTGCACGGTGTAGGTTTGCGTGCTGCCGGTCGCGATCGTCGAGCTGGCCGGGGAGATGACCAGGCTGGCCAGCGGGCCATGCTGCACGGTGACGATGTCGCCCTGCGCGAACGGCACCGCCGCCCCCGCGGTGGGGGTGAACGTGGCCGCGAACACGTACTTGCCCGCCACCGTGGGCACCGTCCCCGGGGTGTAGGAGATGGCGCCGGTCAGCCCCTTGGCACAGCTGACCGCCACGGTGATCATGGTGGACCCGTCGTGCTGCGGCGCGGTCCCCGTCACCTGGAACTGGGCACAGCCAGACGTGCTACCCACATACCCGCTCGAGCCGGGTGTGCTGGCCTGCGGGGCGGTGAACGCCGCGGGCACGTCCAGGCTGATCGTCCCGGTGACCGCGTGATGCAGCGGCGCCTGGTAGGTCCAGCCCAGCGTGTCACCGGCCGCCCCGGCCACCACCTTGGTCACCGTCAGGTGCAGTGCCCCGGGATACACCGACGCCTGCGCGGTGCCCGCCCCCCAGGCAACCACCGCCGCCGCGGTCACCAGGGCTAACCCGCCAGCCCTGATCCTGCCGAACCGGCGCCAGCCATTACGCGCGGTGTACACGGCCATGGCCCCTCACTTTCACGTCCAAAGGAGTCCAGGCCAGCCCCATGACCCACCCGGGCAACACACCAGAGCCAACGGTCCCACGGGCACAGGACCACACTGCCTACCCAGCATCGCCCGGACACACCCGGCTCGTCAATGTCAGTTCCCGGCAGGATCACAACCGGTCAGGCCCGCCGTCCTCGCGCAGGACCCGGCTCTCTCCAGGAACGCTGCCCGCCCCCCGCACGCCCCTCGATCTCCTGCCAGGACGAGCCTGGGAAGCGTACGAGGCGATCCTCCTCGTCATGCGCAGGTCAGTGCCCGGGTCTGTCCTCCTCGCTCCGGCATGATCTTGGCCGAGTCCTCCGCGTCAAGGCCGAGCCGCTACGCGGTCGCTGCGCGAGCCTTGACACGGCGGCCACGGTCAAGGGATGGCAGCTATGAGGAGGACGGGGGAGGAGCAGGGCAACGCCCCGCCATGAGCAGCAATTCGAGCAGCAACGCCGCTGTACGGTCTCGGACGAAGCCACATCGATTGAGGGTGATCGCCGCAGGTCAGCTGACCGCCCGGACTGTTTCGGACGGTCTCAACCGTGACCGCTCCCGCCTATTAATTCGCGGGTCGGGTACCGCGCTACCGGAGCCGATCTTGCTAACGGATTTGCTAACAACGGCTATGGACGAGCCCGGATTAGTCTGGACCAGCACTCTGCCTACGGGGCACGTGAGCAGGCAGAGTAGATGACAGTGGACGCATCCGGACAAGCCTCATCTTGCTACGGATCAGAAGGTTGGGGGTTCGAATCCCTCCGAGCGCGGCACCTCCGAGCGCGCACATAAAACCCCAGGTCAGAATCATGGTCACTCTCTAACTGACCCGACGGTTTCTAGGGTCTGGCGGGACTGCCGGGCTGATTGCTCGGCTTGCTGGCTTGGCTCGTGGCGGAGCTAGCCAGCGTGTGGGAGAGTATCGCGTCCACCACTTGGTCGAGGGACTGTCTGGCGTCGATGGGGATCGCCCCGAGTGCGCGCAAGCGGTCCTGCAATTCGGGCAGCCTGCGGCGTAGGTACTCGCGAGTGTCCCCGATACGGCCCCAGTCGTTGTCCTGGCGCGCATCCAGTCGTGCCAGCATCGTGGGCTCGTCGATCTCCAGCAGGAACACCTGAGTAAAGCGGTCGGCCAGCTCCAGCTCGTTGTCCGCACCGCCGCAGACGTACAGTGTCGCTGGTGCTGCGGCCCGGATCAGTTCGTCGAGGCGGGCCGGATTCCATGCCCAGCTGTGCCGGGCAAGCCAGGCAAAGTCCGGCTCTGCCGGCTCTTCTGGCTCTTCCACCACGGCGCCGGAACGGTCAACGGACCGCGCTAGCAACGGGTCGTCGTCAGCATCGATGGATGCCAGGCCCCGGCGGGTAAGCACGGCGGCGATCGTGGTCTTCCCGGCGCCGGAACAGCCTGTGATCTGGACAGCGCTCATCGGTGTCTATCGTCGGCCAGCCCTGAAGGCGGCGCAAACGAGTTTGTGATCCCGCGCGGCGCGGGCGGACCTCCCGTTCTCGGGCTCCAGCCGGGCTGGCCTGCCCGGACAGCTGCCATTTAGACGCCGGTGCCTGCCTGGCTTCACTTGATCCTTGGTGAATCAGCTTCAGTTGATCCTTTACTGTCCCGCGACGTTTCGCCCCGCATCGGTGATGCGGCGGCCCTTCCCTTGCTGGCAGCACCCTGGCGGCGAGGAGGTGGGGAACGCGATGATCGCCACCGCCCGGCGGCGCAGAGGCAGGGAAGCCACAGATGCTCAGCTTTCTACAGTAACTATTTATGAAGAGCACGCCATAAGATACTCTGCTTACTCAGGTAACTATCTGAAGGCGGGAGCCGTGGACCAGGCTGCGAAAGACCCCATCCAGCACGAGCTGGAAGACGAGGCGAAGAAGCTGTTCGCGGGCGCGATACGCCAAGTCGTCCTCCTCCAGCACGGCGACGACCCGCAGGTCGAACCAGGAGAGCTGATGCTCCGGCTGGTCGCCACCCAGCCCCTCGGCGACGGCGAAGAGCTGGCCGACGTGCTCAACCGACGCGCGATGAAACGGTTCCGGCACGAGCTGTCTCAGCGGCTGCCCGAGGTCCGGCGGATCGAGGTTAAGTTCGAAGACGCCAGCGGCCACCCGCTCAAGGCTCACCGCATGATGATCCTCGACGGGGAGGCCAAGCCCACCGACAGCGACTTCAGCCCCGTGATGGCCCGGCTCAGGCCAGCGGAGCTGGAAGTCGTAGACACGCTGATCAGCGCGGGTATCGCGGCCAACCGTGCAGAGGCCGTCCGCTGGGCCCTGGCGCGCATCAGCGAGCGGCCTGCTTATGCACAGCTGCGCGAGCATACCCGCGACATCGAAAGACTCAAGACCGAGTTCTAACCCTTGGCAGCCCCGCACAGCCGCCAGCCGATGCCGTCTGAGCGCAGTGTCAGGTATCAAGCGGAGCCGATGTGGGCGGGTTCAGGCGATAAGCAGGCGAAGGCCAAGCTCTGCTGCCTCGAGATCGGCGAGGTCGCGGTTGCGTTCGGCCCACCGGCCGGAGGCGAGGTCATCACGGAGGCTGCGCACTGCCCTCTGCTCGGCGTCCGGCCCGACCGTGGCCCACACCGATATTCCGCGGCGGACATGCTCGTCCAGGTATGCTTCGGGCCGGCGCCAGTAGGCCTCGAAGAAGCCGTCAGCGCAGTCCCACGGAATGAGCACCGGCTCCATCCGGGCTCCGATCGCGCGGGCCTGCTCGGTCAGGGAAGGACGGCCGACAAGGAGGTCCGCGACCTCGGGCAGGTAGTCGCGAGTCAGCCAGAACCGACGACGCCATCCGGTGTCACTGGTGTCGTGCGTGAACACCACCACGCGGCGAGCCACGCGCCGCATCTCGCGCAGGCCCGCGATCGGGTCCTGCCAGTGATGAACGGTGGAAAAAGCCATCGCGGCGTCGAACGACTGGTCCTCGAACGGAAGGCTCTCCGCGGTGGCAGCCACGCACTGCGCTGCGCCTGCGGGACGCTGCGCGCGCATGACCCCCGACGGCTCCACCGCGGTGACGTCACGGTCGGAGGGCTCGTAGGAGCCGGTGCCAGCCCCGACATTCAGCACGGTCCGCGCATCGCCGAGCGCAGCCCAGACCTGCGCGGCGATCCGCGGCTCGGTCTGCCGCGTCACCGTGTAAGTGGCTCCGATGGTGTCATACAACTGCGCGCTGGACATGACACTGCCTTCCTGGCTGTCACCATTCTCCTTCTCGGGACTCTTCTTGCATTCCCGCGCCATGTCAATCCAGGCTTGACATTCGTCGGCCTATCAGGATGGCCTGGGCATACGGTCATGCTGGCCGGATTTTGGCCACGCAAGGCCGCGTAGCGTCGACAGCTGTTGCGCACCACTGAACAGCATTCTTGCAGGTCAAATGATGTATGACCTGGTGACGGATGCGCCCGCAACTCTCTACGGATCAGAAGGCTGGGGGTCGAATCCCTCCGAGCGCGCCAACGAGGTCAAAGACCCCTCCCAGGTCGGGAGAGGCCTTTACTGTTGCCAGCACTGTTGCCAACGGGCGCAATTCAGCTCCCGAGAAGCCGGTCGATCGCCGGGATGGCCAGCAGCACCAGCAGCCAGCGTCCCAGCGAGGAGGTCAGTACCATTGCGGCGCAGATCACGGCTAGCACGATGAGGGCCACCGGATAGCCGAGGCAGTGGCACTGATCTGGATGGCGGGGTTCGCTGCGCGAGTTGCGGCGGGTGTGGACGTCTCCCTGGCTCTCGGTTTGTCCGGCTCGCGGCCACCGCATCTAGGTCGGCCCTCCGGGCCGTCGCATGCGATCGGATCCGCCGCCCCTGAATCTGGCGACCACTCACCTGGGTTCGGCGCCGACCAAGAACGGGGAAGGACTGAAAGCCCCTCTGTACTGTCGGGCTATGCAATTGTTCCGGGGCTTCGAACACCTCTGATCTGCTCATACAGCTCCGGAGTCGCCCCTGGTCCCGCCCTGAAGCCGCGCGTCCATTCGCGGTACCCGTCCTCATCCGCTTCCTCTTCGGCTGACCATCGGCCCGCAGGCATGCCCGACCGGAGCTGATCTTGCTGGCCCGCTTGCTAGCTCGTCCGCCTGCGGCCCGGACATCACCTGGACCCGCAGCACCGCCACCCCTGGAACCCTCAAGTCAGGGCTAACCTTGCGAGTGCCGGACGGCGATCTGGCTGACGGGCGGGAGGGTGACGCCGAGGCCTTCGACCCGCTCGGTGCGGGTATTGATGGCAGCCAGAGAGCCGCGGGCGGTGATGAAGAACAGCCATTGGCTGTCGGGTGACCACGCCAGCGCCTGAGGGCCCAGCGATTCCTGATACATCGGAACGGTGATCCTCTGGTCAGCCCCGGATGCAAGGTTGATCAGGCGCAGGGTCAGCTGACCGCCGGTGACCTGGACGACCGCCGCCGCCGAGCCGTCAGGCGCGATGACACCAAGAGGCCCGTTCCGCCACTCCGCTGGTCCGGGTAGCATCCGCCGGGCTCCGCTCGCGGGGTCCAGCACAACGTACGAGCAGCGGTGTCGGCTACGGCAGTCAACGGCCAGCCACCGGGTCGGACCGACAGCCGCAAGAGATCCGGCGATCCGGTGGAAGCCGCCGGGCCGCACATCGTAGATATCACCGGAACTGGCGCCAAAGGCCAGTCCGTAGCCCTGGCCATCCGGGACCAGCAGGCTCGGGCCGCCCGGTGGCAGCCGCAACGACACTCCGGTCATGCTCCCATCCAGCCGGACCAGCGACAGCGAGGTGACCTGATACCCGGCCTGGACCCAGACCGTTCCCGGCCGCGGCCCCGGGATCACCGTGCCACCATGACTGAACGCACCAGAAAGGCTGCGGGCGGGACGCCCGTCCGGCACCAGATAGCCAGCCACGGCGTCCAGCGGGCGGATGACAACCTGGTTCGGCCCGACGATAAACGACAAAGGACCAGTACTGCCGATGGCGGGAACGGCCGTTCGCGTGATGCGGCCGCGGGCGAGCTGAACCCGGACCAGCCCGGCTGGGCCATAGCCGAATAGTTCCCAGCCGGCCGTCACACCCAGGAGCCGATGCCCCGCCTCGCTGACCATCACCGCAGGCCGCGGCCGAGGGGCCTTCTTCCCGTGCCCGATGACCGCCACGGCGACCACCGCAACCACCGCGGCCAGGACCGCCCCCGCAACAATCAGCAGCCGCCCGGATCGCCAGCGGCCACCCGGGCGCCACGAGCCAAAGCTGATCTCATCCGACCCGGCCAGCTCCCCGGAGCAGGCAATGTCATCACGGGCCACGATCCATCATCCGCCTGCCGCCAGGAACCGGACAAGAATAGACAGCACGGGACCGCCCCGCCGCCCTGCCCGCTGGCGTGCCTGCTATTTCCCTCCGGGGCAGGTCAGGAATCGGCCACCGCGGAAACGCCACTTTCGAGGAGCGCGGGCGAAGAAGCGCTCCGAGCTCTCGACTTCGAACGCAGGTACGCTCGCGTGGCGGCCGGCGTGGGCGTGCAGCATCTTCTCCCGGGAGGCGAAGGCGTCGAAGAGTGCGAGACCCGCGTCGCGCGGAACCGCCTCGTCGTCCCACTGGAGCAGGAACTCGACCGGGACGGTGATCCGGCTCGCCGCCGTGGCCCAGCAGCACAATTCAGTCGTGGCTAGAGGGGAGGGCTTACGCCTGGCCTCATGGGCAGATAGCGCTGGTCTGGCTGGTCCCGAATGCCTGGCACCGGCGGCCTTCTGTCCCGTGATCATCGTTGACAGACGCAGGTACCGGCCTGAATGGCACCACCACATGGAAGCAATTACTTTGCCGCCGCGCCCGCCTGGTGCCCGCCTGTGCGGACCCGTCGGCTGATAAGCCAGACAGCTATGACGACGAGGAAGAGGAAGAACTGGCCTGCTGCCACAAAGTAGTTCACCCAATCCCCTGGAGCCCGCACCGCGTCCCAGGCGCAAACGGCCGTGCCCGCCAGGTCACCGCAGATGAAGATCAGCCCGATCGTGCGCGCGGTGGACTGAACGTATTGGCTGACCGGCCAGGCCACGAGGAAGAGAGACCACGTCACCTGTACGTAGTTCACCCAGTGCCCTGGAGCCCGCACCGTGTCCCGGATTCCCCAGGCCGCAACCACCAGGCCAGCGAAAAAGAGCAGGCCGAGTAGCAGGGTGAAGGGTGCCGCGCCAGGCGCCGGGCCCGACCGGGTGTCAGGGCGGTTCCCCGCAGGGTGTCCGCCGCGTAGAGCAGCATGCGGACGGCGCGGTGGGGGGCGAGCCTGATCCCGGGATCCTGCAAGATGGCGGGCAGCTCAGCCGCCCATTCCCGGTAGCGCTCGTCCCGGATCTCGTGCGGCAGGCGGCGGCAGGCAAGGCCCACCAGGTACTCGCCCATGCGCAGCAGGGCGCGCTCTGCCCTCATCCCAGGCTCCCCGGTGCCAGGCGGCCCGGGCGGCCCGGCGCGCGCCGGAGCCGGGAGGCTCGCGCGAGCTCCAGCCGGGCGACCCGGATGCCCTCGCCCGTCAGCCGGTAGTACTTTCTGGGCCGCTGCCCCTCCTGCTGCGGGGTCTCCCACGCCGAGGCGACCAGCTTCTGGTGCTCTAGGCGAGCTAGCAGCGGATAGAGGGTGCCACTCTGCAGGCTGGCCGCCTTCATGAGGTCGTAGCCGTAGCGGGGCGCAGTGGGGTCGTCCAGGAACGCCCGCAGCACGCGCTCCAGCGGCACGGTCATCTTCACGCCTCGTACTCTACACATGTAGGAGAGAGACCTCTACCCTGGATACGACGAGTCTGCAGGCCGCCCGGAAGCTACCGCCAGCCGGCCAGCGCCGCACGGGCCCGGGTGACAGCGGCAGCGATCTCGCCGCGGTCGCTTTCGACGCCCAGCGCTGCGTCGTCGGGAAACGACACGAACATCTCGGTGCCTTCGTCAACATCGTGCTCGTAGACCCGGACATGGACCTCGCAAAGCAGGCGGCCCTGCCGCTCTCTACGCCCTGCCTCCTGGCGCTCCATCGCGGCGCGGACATCGGGTGCCAGGTGATCCATACCGCCAGGTCCGTCGGTGTACCCGATCCAGCCCGCGGGCTGATCCGTTGTTCCCATGTTCTCAGTGTGAGTCGTGAAGAACCCAGGTGCAGACCGGAACGGGTCAGACGGACGTCGCCGTTGCGCTGCTGCCCCTAGGCGGGCAACGGCCGGTCGTGCACGACCCGCTTCATGACCAGTGTCAACGTCATCCGCTGGACGCCGGGCAGCGCCGCCAGTTTCTCGTCTTGCAAGCGCTGGTAGGCAGGCAGATCGGCCGTAACGATACGCAGCAGATAGTCAGGATCGCCGAAGAGCCGTTCGGCCTGGACCACGTTCGGGATGCCCGCGAGTTTTTCCTCGAAGCTCAGGAGAGTCTCCCGGTCCTCCCGGTGCATGGTGACGAAGACCAGCGCCTCGAATCCGAGGCCGATGGCCTCAGCGTCCACGAGGGCACGGTAGCCGCGGATCGCCCCGCTTCGCTCAAGCTCGCGCAGCCGCCGATGACATGGCGAGACGCTCAGCCCTACCTGGGACGCCAGCTCGGTAATGGTCAGGCGCCCGTCCTCCTGGAGCACAGCAAGGATCTTGCGGTCAACAGCGTCCATAGAGTGGATTCTTCCATTAGATAGCATTACTGCGGCAGTATTTGGAAGCACTTTCCGGGTGATCGAGGATAGCTTTTCCCTAGACGCCATATTTTGAGGGAGAGCTCCCGTGGCCGCTGGCTCCGTCATCACCTTCTGGGTGGTCGCCCTGCTGCTGATCATCGTCCCGGGCGCGGACTGGGCCTTCACCATCAGCGCAGGGCTCCGGGGCCACTCGGCGGTTCCGGCCGTCTCCGGGATCGTGCTCGGTTACGCAGGAATTACTGCCGTCGTCGCGGCTGGTGTCGGAGTCCTGGTCACCCGTACCCCCGCGATTCTCAGCGCGCTCACCGTTGCCGGCGGCTGCTACCTGATATGGCACGGAGCGAAGACCTTCGCTAGGCCGGCAGCACCGAGCACCCCGGCAGGCGCCCGGCCGCGTACCAACCGGACCGTACTCGTCAAAGGCATGGGCGTGAGTGCCCTCAACCCCAAGGGCCTGCTGCTCTTCCTCGCGCTGCTCCCACAGTTCACCAATCCGCACTGGAGCTGGCCGGTCGCTGCCCAGCTTGGCTTTCTCGGACTGGTCTTCATGCTCACCTGCGCAGTCTTCTACCTATGCCTCGGGTCCCTCGCCCGCAAGGCCCTGCACACCCGGCCTGCCGCCGCCCGCGCTGTCACCCGGTTTTCCGGAGCGGCGATGATCGTCATCGGCGCTCTTCTCCTCGCCGAACGTCTCATCACCTAAGGGGCCCTGACGGGACTCTTGCTCCGCCGGGAGGTGAAAGTCGGACACGCAGCGGCGGTTCGCGGCTCATTCGGTCAGGACGAGCCAGGTCCTGCCGTCGATGAGCTCACGCACGGCGTCCAGGTGACCAGCGTGACAGGCGGTCTCGGTGATCACGTGCAGGATGGTCTCCCGCAGGTCGCGGAATCGCCAGTCGGACCATTCATCGGGCCACGCAGCCGGCGGGGTATCCAGCGGAGTGGCGGCAATGATGGCGTTCGCGAGCTCGATCTCCCGGCGGTACAGGCCGAACACATCCTCGGCATGCACGTCCGGGGTGACCTGCCAGACGGCAGCGTCGGATTCGCGGGGCTCGACCTGCTCGCCGGCGATGATGCTGCGGAACCAGAATCGCTCCACGTCGATGGCGAGATGGCGTACCAGCCCCAGGCACGTCCACCCCGATGGCAGCACCGGCCGCCGCAGGTCCTCCTCGGACAGCCCCTCCAGAATCCCGAGCACGTGTTCGCGCTGATCGGTCAGCGATGCCAGAAACGCCTTGGCTTCCCCGGTCGTGGTCGCAGTCACTTCCGCGCTCCTTCCGGCTGGCGGCCAGTCACCACTACGACGAACAGGGAGTGCTCGCACGGGACAGTAGCAGCCACGGTACATCCTCTCAGCGGTTCAATGCCGGGGAGAGGCAGCCCGCGCCGCGAGCCCGGCCGGCAGCCCGCGCCGGCAGCCCGCGCCGGGAGCCCGCGCCGGGAGCCCGCGCCGGGAGCCCGCGCCGGGAGCCCGCGCCGGAATCCCGCGGTAGCTACCGGCGCGCGGCCGCGGAGGACGCCGGCGAGCGCTGCCGCAGCGCCAGCAGCATGCCGGCGCTGAGCACGACCAGCGCGGCCTCGACGACCAGCGACACCGTGCCTATCCAGTAGCCCCAGTTGCCGATGTCACCGGGGTCACCCGGTACTCCCACCGTGCGCGAGGCGACGTAGCCGGCGAACGGCCCGGTCCCCAGCAGCAGGGCGCCCCCCCAGCCCAGCCACGCCGACCAGGGCACCAGCAGCGCGATGGCGGTCAGCGCGCCGCCCGCCTCGATGAGCCGGAATCCCCAGCCCATCCAGTGCGGGGACGCAAGCGACGTGACGCCGCCCTGGTCGGCTATGTGCACGGCCGCGATGGCCAGCGCGAGCAGCACGCCGACGAGCCGCACCGCAACCTCCGGCGCGGCGCTCGCGCGCGCGCTTCCCCCACCCGAGCTCGCCCGGCTTGCCAGTGTCCCCTGCGCCATCGTTGTTCTCCGCATCTCAGTCCGTCGTGCCTCGATGCCCTCCGCCCTTAAGCACGACAGGCGCCCCCCGATGGTTCAGCGCGCGAGGCAGGCTCGCCCAGGGCAGGCGCCGGCGGGGGCGCCCGCTGGCGTCACAGCTCCTGCCGGCGCTCCAGGTACTTGAGCGCCGCCCATCCGGTGGGCACGGGGAGCCAGAAGGTCAGCAGCCGGAACAGCAGTACCGAGCTCACTGCCGCCGCGCCCGGCAGCCCGGTGGCTCGCAGGCCGGCCGAGAGCGCCGCCTCGACGGCGCCAAGCCCGCCGGGCGTGGGCACGAGGGAGCCGATCGCGCTTCCGGTCAGGTACACCACGGCCACGCTCGGGACAGACACGGAGCCGCCGAGCGCCCGCACGCACACGTCGAGGCAGAGGATGTAGGCCGCGTCCAGCAGCAGCGCGCCGCCGATGCCCTGGGCGAGCTTGCGCGGCTGCTGCGCCACCTCGAGCAGCCGCGGCAGCACCTGGCCCAGCGCCGGTGCCAGCCGGGCCCGCAGCAGCCGCCGGCCGGCCGGGAAGGCGAGGACGCCGAGTGCGACCAGGACAATTCCGGCGAGCACGAAGTAGACCCACGTCGGCGGGCGGAACGACTGACCACGGGCGGTCCCGGTGACCGCGACGAACACGACGAGCAGCAGGATGTGCAGCACGAAGGCCACAACCTGTGAGACGCCCACGCTGGCCGCCGCGACCGGCGCCGGTATCTTCCGGCGCTGCAGGTAGCGGATGTTGACCGCGGCGCCCCCGACGGCGGCTGGTGTCACGAGCGTGACGAAGGAACTCGCCAGCTGGGCGAGCAGCGCGTGCACGAAGCTCAGCCGCTCGGTCACGAACCCCAGCAGTGACCACGTCGCGCCGACGTAGGTCAGCGCCGACAGGGCCAGCGCCACGATGACCCAGCGCCAGTCCGCCGACCGCAGCACATTGGCCAGGCTGGACCGTGCCAGCTCGCCGGCCAGCAGGTATGCTGCCGCGACCGTTGCGACGAGCGTGACGAGGGTGCGCGGCCGGATACGCTCCAGCTGCACGGGGGTGACCCCGCCGCCGGGAACGGCGGCGAGCAGCCGCTTCCTCAGGGCCGGCAGGACGTCCTTGCGGTGCCGGAGCGCTGCCCTGGTGGAAGGGGCGAGAACGACGGTCTGCAGCAGCGGCACCACGGCGACAAGCTCGCCCGGGCCAGCCTCCTCCACAACCAGGTCCGCGGCCCGCTCCGGCCCGGCACAGAGCGCGAGCTCGGCAGCCAGCTGGGCGATGTCGAGGCGAACCTGCAGGTCCGTCGCGGCCACCTCGCCACTGCCCAGGTCGAGCAGCATCACGCGGCCGTCGGTGGTGAGCAGGATGCGGCTCGCGGTCAGCGCGCCGTGGGTGACGCGGTGAGCGTGCAGCAGGCGCACGGCATCCCAGATGCGCCTGAGCTCGGCAGATGTGGGCACGCGATCACGTTCGGCGAGTGTCTGCCCCTCGTGCTGGTCGAAGGCCAGCGCGGTGGCCTCCGGGCCCGCCCTGACCAGGGCACGCAGCCGGGGGGTGGGCGCAGCCGCGGCCTGTGCCGCATAGGTCAGCAGTGCCCTGCGCTCCACGGTGCGGTCCACCGACAGCGGCGCGCTGTGCGATACCTGGTCCCGCAGCAGCACGCGGCGGTACAGGCGGTAAAGCGCGCCGGCCGCCTGCTGGTCCCGGTCATACACGCGGACGTCGAGCCGGTCACCCAGCCGCGTTTTCGCTGCATAACGCCGGGATTCGGCGCCGGCCAGCACCGCCCGCCGCATCTCGGTCACCTGGAGGTTGACGGTCCTCAGCGCCGCGGCGATCTCCTCCGCGGTGGGACGCACCGACATGGATCCCGCGGCGTACCGCACGCCGAACCCGATAGCCCGGCCGACGAGCAGCGTGATGAGCAGCGACAGCACGGTCGTGTGCAGCGACGCGAGATTCACCAGTGCATAGGCACCGACGACCAGCCACGCCGCGATCCGCCAGCGCTGCCGCCTGCTGAGGCCGATCATGGTGGTGTAAGCGACAAAGCCAGCCAGATACGCATCAAGCGGTGTCAAATGGCTGGTACCGGGCCGCGACATGGTGATGGCGTCGTAGAGGTCCGCGGCGAAGCCGCGCCGCAGTACAGCGTCGGCCACTGTCACCGCCGCGATCGTGAGGACGCCCGTCACCACGGCCTCCAGCAGCCGTCTGCCCCGGCGCCGGACGAGCTCGCGGACGGCGAGGGAGATGGGCAGGATCAGCAGCGCGAACAGGGTCACCGGCCGCGCGGCGGCGAGCGCGGTGTACGGCAGCCGCCTGCTCGCTTCCACGATGTTGGTTTCCACGCCGGTCGTCGTCGCGGCCGCTACGAGACCGAACGCGCTCAGCAGGACGAGCCCGGCACAGCTGACGACGCAGCGCAGCAGGTCGATCGGCTTACGGATGCGGCGCTCGAGATGATCGGTGACCAGGACTGCCTGAGGTCCCGCAGCGGCCGCCGGGACGGGGCGCGCGGGCCCGTCCGGCGGGTCCGGCCGAGGCAGCGTCACCGCACGATCGTGTCACCTGGCCGCCGGCGGGGAGCTACACGGCTCCGCATGCCGCCGCATACGCGCTGCATACGGCGGTGTGGCAGCGCGGCCGGGGGTGTGTTATCACGGTGAGGTGAACGTCCGGCGGATCCTCAGCCGGGATCGCCTCGCAGTGCTGGCTGCGCTCGCGGCCCCGCTGGCCCTGGCGGCGATCCTGGTGCCGTTCCGGGCCGGCTTCGCCAACACCGACGCGGCGCTTGCGCTGCTGCTCGTGGTGGTGGCCGTCGCCGCGAACGGGCACCGGCCGGCCGGCGTCATCGCCGCGATCGGGGCGGCCGTGTGGTTCGACTTCTTCCTCACCCGGCCGTACGAGCGGTTCAGCATCACCCGCCGGGCAGACATCGAGACCACCGTCCTGCTGCTGGTGATCGGCGTGGCGGTGACCGAGCTCGCCGTCTGGGGGCGCCGCCAGCACACGGTCGCGGCCCGGCGGGCGGGCTACCTCGACGGGATCAAGGACACGGCGCGCTCAGTGGCCGCGGGAAACTCGCCGCCGGACCTGATCGAGCAGGTATCCGGTCAGCTCACCAGGCTGCTCTCGCTGCGCTCGTGCAGCTTCCAGTACGGTGTCGCGGGGCTCGGCCGGCCCGCCAGGCTGCTGCACGACGGCCGGGTGGTGTCCGGGCAGCGGACCTGGGACGTGGGGCGCGAGGGCCTTCCCGGCGGGCCGGGCGTCGAGCTTCTCGTGGAGAACGCCGGCGTGCTGCAGGGCCGCTTCCTGATGATCCCGCTGCCGGACGCACGTCCCGCACTCGAGCAGCGGCTGCTGGCCGTCGCGTTCGCGGACGAAGTCGGCGCGGCGCTCGCGGCCCGCCGGCCGGCGGGCCGGTAACGCGCCGGCCTCCTGACACGCCACCGTCCCGCACCCGGCGGCCGGGGCGGGACGATGGCCGGTCCTGCGCCGGGCAGGAGAGGTTCGCGGCGGTCAGCTGCGGCGGTACCGGAGGGCGGCCAGCGGCGCGAACACGACGACCAGGCCGGCCGCCCACAGCAGCGAGCGGATGACCAGGTACCCCGCGGAGTGGCCGATGAGTGCCTCGGCCGCCGGGCCCTGGGTGAGCGCCCGGACGGCGTCGACCATGTAGGTGAGCGGCTGGTGGTTGGCGAACGCCTGCAGCCAGCCGGGCATGGACTTCACCGGGACGTAGGCGCTGGAGATGAACGTGAAGGGGAACACGAGCAGCGCCATTCCTTGCGCCGCCTGCGGCGTCCCTGCTATCAGGCCGAGCATGATGAACAGCCACTCGAAGGCGAACCCGAAGACCACGCACAGCCCGAGCGCGGCGAGCGCGTCCGGCACCGAGCCGTGCAGGCGGAAGCCGACGGCGAACCCGATCGCGGCGGTCACGATCAGCCCCCAGGCGTTCCAGACGGTGTCGGCCGCCGCGCGGCCGGTCAGGAACGAGACGCGCGGGACGGGCAGCGAGCGCAGCCTGTCCACGAATCCCTGCTCGAGATCCTCCGCCACCCCGGTCGCCGAGCCCATCCCGGAGAACAGCACGCCGGTGGTGATGAACCCGGGCACGACGAAGTCCACGTACGGGATGCCGCCCGGGAGGGCGATGGCGCCGCCGAACACGTACCGGAAGATGAGCAGGAACATCGCGCCCTGGATGGTGCCGAGCACGATCAGCTGCGGCGTGCGCAGGTAGCGCAGCACCGCCCGTTTCGCGATCTGCAGGGTGCTCGGAACGAGCGGGGTCGTCCTGCTGACCGGCGCGGAAACAAAAGCCATGATCATTTCTCCTCGTAACGGGGTTGGCGAACGGTCAGGAGGCAGCCGTCTCGAGCGCGCCTGCGGCGCTCGGCTGCCCGGTGAGGGTGAGGAACACCTCGTCGAGCTTCGGCTGGCGCAGGGCGACGTCCTCGACCTCGAGGCCGGCTTCCTCGACCGCCCGCAGCGCGTTCATCAGCACCGGCCCGCCGCCCTCGACGCTGACGCTCACCCGGTGCGTCGCCTCGTCGATGCGGACCTCGCCGTGGTCGAACCGGCCCAGCACCCGGGCGATCCGGGCCACGTCCGCCTCGTGCCGGACGTGCACCTCGATCACCTTGCCGCCGATCCGGCGCTTCAGCTCCGATGGCGTCCCGGCCGCGACCACCCGGCCGTGGTCGATGATCACCACGTGACTGGCCAGGTTGTCCGCCTCGTCGAGGTGCTGGGTGGTGAGCAGCACGTCGGTGCCCTGCCCGACCAGTGTCCTGATGGCGGCCCACAGCTCGATCCGGCTCCGCGGGTCCAGGCCCGTGGTCGGCTCGTCGAGCAGCAGCAGCTTCGGCGCGCCCACCAGGCTGGCGCCGAGGTCGAGCCGGCGCCGCATGCCGCCCGAGTACGTGCGCACGAGGCGATCGGCCGCGTCGGTCAGGCCGAGGGTTTCCAGCACGGATGACGCGTCCGACCGCGCGCTCTTGCGGCCGCGGCCGAACAGCCGGGCGACCATCTCCAGGTTCTCCCGCCCTGTCATCGCGGGCTCGATCGCCGCGAACTGCCCCGCCAGGCCGATGGTCCGCCGGACGGCGGCGGCCTCGCGGCGAACGTCATGGCCGCCCACCCGCAGCTGCCCGCTGTCCGGCCGCAGCAGGGTCGCCACCATCCTGATGAAGGTGGTCTTGCCCGCGCCGTTCGGCCCGAGCAGCGCGACTACCTGCCCGGACTCGGCGCTCAGGTCCAGCCCGTCCAGGGCTTGCGTCTTGCCGAAGCGCTTGGTCAGCCCGCTGGCTTCGATGATGAGCGGCACGTTGCACCATCCCTCGCAGAACATCGTTCGATCGTCTCGAACGGCATTCTGGCACGATCGCCGTTCCGCTGTCAAACGTTGTTCCAGAGAGACGAATGATGTTCCGCTGGCGGTACAATGGCTGGTATGGCAGACGACGGCGCGCCACCCTGGGCGAACACCGCTGACGTTCCGGAGCCGCCGTGGCGCGCCGCTCCCAGACCAGGCGCGCGCACCCCGCTGACCCGGGACGCCATCGTGGAGGCGGCGCTCCGCGTGCTGGACAGCGACGGGATAGACGGCCTGTCCATGCGCCGGGTGGGCGAGGAACTGGGCACCGGAGCCGCGTCGATCTACTGGCACGTGCGCAACAAGGAGCAGCTGCTGCAGCTGCTATTCGAGCGGGTCACCGAGGAGGCCAAGCTGCCCGAGCCCGATCCGGCCCGCTGGCAGGAGCAGCTGCGGGAGTTCGCGCACCGGATGCGGGAAGTGCTGAACAGCCACCGCGACATCGCGCGGATCTCGATCGGTCGCATCCCTGCGGGCCCCACGCTGGCGGTGTACAGCGAGTGGCTGTTCGCCCTGCTCAAGCCCGTCGGCATCCCGGACCAGGTGATCGCGTACCTCGGCGACCTGTTCGGCCTCTACGTCGGGGCGTACGCGTTCGAGGAGAGCCTCGGGATGTCCTCGTTCACCGGCGGCGAGCTGTCGCCCGAGCAGTTCTTCGCCATGCTGAGGGACTACGTGCTGTCGCTGCCCGAGGAGCGGTTCCCGCATACCAGGCGGGCGGTCGATCTCCTGTTCGGCGGCGGCCCCGACGAGCGGTTCGCGTTCGGGGTCAACCTCATGCTGCGCGGCCTGCAGACCTACGCGAGCAGCCCCCCGGACTGAGCCCCGTTACCGCCGGAGCAGGATCCCCCGGATGAAGAGGGCCTGCCCCACGTGCTGCAGATCGTCGGAGATCACGCTCACCAGCCGCACGCCGAGCGTCACCGGCGGGTCCCACGACTCGTCCACCACGCGCGGCAGGTCCGCGTCGGTCAGCGTCCCGGCGTAGCGGATTGTCTGCTCGTAGACCGCGTCGTGATACGCGGTCAGCAGCTCGGCGTCCGCCTCGACGTCCGCGACCTCGCCGCTGCTGTGCTCGTAGCCCGTCGCCAGCCGCCCGAACGGCAGCCCGAACTTCTCCGCCCAGCCCTTCGACGTCCACACCTGCTCCAGCTGCGCGGCCTCGGCGACGTGGTCGTCCTGGACCCGGGTCAGGTGCCAGACCAGCCAGGCGATCGAGTTCGCTTCCGGGTCGAGCCGGTACGCCAGAATCCGGTCGCGACAGGTTATCGACCGCCTGGTGGACCTCCTCCCGGATCCGGCCGAACGCATCGGTCAGCAGGTCAGCGCTTGTCATCGGACAAACTCCCTTCGTTGGTGTTGCCTTCCCCGGCGGTGCCGCCGTGACCTAGCCGGTGAGCGCCTGGTAAACCATCTGGCGCAGCTGGGGACGGAGCCGGTGGGCGCTCGTCGGCAGCAGCTGGGTGTAAAAGCACACGGTCAGCTCCTCGGCGGGATCTACCCAGAAGGCGGTGTTCGCCGCGCCGCCCCAGGAGAACTCGCCCGCGGTGCTGAGGTACCTGACCGCGGCCGGATCCAGCACCACCGCGAAGCCGAGGCCGAAGCCGACGCCGTGCGCCGGGGCGTCGGCGATCAGCCGGCGGCCGACGCTCTCCAGGTCACCGCCGCCAGGCAGGTGGTTGCGCGTCATGTACCCGACGGTGCGCGGGCTGAGCAGCCGGGCGCCGTCCAGCTCCCCGGCCGGGCTGTCCGGGCGGTGCAGCAGCATCTGGGTGAACCGGTGGTAGTCGGCGGCCGTGGACACCAGGCCGCCCCCGCCGCTGAGGTACCGCGGCTGGCGGCGGCCGATGGCGCCGAGCGCGTCGTTGCGGGCCGCCTTGCCACCCGGCCCCGGGATGTACAGCGCGGCCAGCCGGTCCTCGGCTGCCTGGCCGGCCCAGAACCCGGTGTCGGTCATGCCCAGCGGGCGGAAGATGCGCTCGGCGAAGAAGTCGTCCAGCGGCTGGCCCGAGGCGACCTCGACCACCCGGCCGAGCACGTCGGTCGCCACCGAGTAGTTCCACTCGCTGCCCGGCTGGAACAGCAGCGGCAGGGCGGCCCAGGCATCGCAGCAGCCGGCCAGGTCAAGCCCGCGCGGTGCGGTCCACTCGAAGCCGGCGTTGCGGTAGAGCGTGTCCACCGGATGGATCCGGTGAAAGCCGTAGGTGAGTCCCGCCGTGTGCGTGAGGAGATGCCAGATCCGCACCGGCTCGGTGGTCGGCACGGTCACCGTCCGCAGGTCCGAGCCGCCCGCGTACACCCGGACGCCGGCGAACGACGGGATGAACGCGCTCACCGGGTCGGTCAGCTCGAAGGCGCCCTCCTCGTACAGCATCATCGCGGCGACCGAGGTGACGGGCTTGGTCATCGAGAAGATCCGCCACACCGTGCCGGTCTCGACCGGCAGGCCGGCCTCGATGTCCCGCAGCCCGTACCGCGACACGTGCACCAGGCGGCCGTGCCGGCTGACCGTCAGCAGCCAGCCGGGCAGCCGCCCGTCGTCCACGTAGCGGGCGAAGTGCCGGTCGATCCTGGCCAGCCGCTCCTTGTCGAACCCGGCCTCGGCGGGATCGGCCTGCGGTTCCAGCTCGGGCATCGGTCTACCTCCGGGGGTGATGGCTCAGGAGTCAAGAAGATCGCTGGCAACCCGAACAAGCAGGGCGAGCTTGTCCCGCTGGGCCTGCGGCGTGACCGGGTTGCCGCCCGCCGAGGTGGCGAAGCCGCACTGCGGGCTGACGGCCAGCCGCTGCGTGCCGACGAACGAGGCGGCCTCGCGCAGCCTGGCCGCGATGTCCTCCGCCCGCTCAACCGCGGAGTTCTTCGTGGTCACGAGGCCGAGCACGATGACCTTGTCGTCTGGCACCAGGCGGAGCGGGTCGAAACCGCCCGAGCGCTCGTCGTCGTATTCAAGCAGCAGCCGGTCGGCGTGCACCCGGCCGAAAACCGGACCCGCGATCGGTTCGTAACCGCCGGCCACCAGCCACCGGCCGAGCTGGTTACCGCGGCAGAGATGGAACCCGAAGGTGGCCGGCGCCGGCCTCGATCACGGCGTTGTCCAGATCGATCCCGTAGGACAGCCAGCGCTGCAGCGGCCATCCCCGCTGCTCGTAGAAGGCACGCCAGCCGGGGTCGAGCAGCAGCGGGTAGTGCGGGGCGTCCAGCTGGATGTAGCCGCAGCCGAGCCGGACGAGCTCGCGTACCTCGTCGCGGAGCACCTCGACCACGTCCGCCATGAACGCGTCCAGGGTCGGGTAGGCGCCGGCCGACAATTCCGGCGACCACAGGTTGGCGAACAGCGTCGGGCTCGGCAGCGTCACCTTGGCCTGCGCGCTGGTGCAGCCGCGCAGGAAGGTGAACTCCTCGGCCGCCAGGTTCCGTCGCTTGCGCACCGGCGCCACGACCGCCAGCCCCTCCGGCCGCGGCGTGCTCGAGTCACCCGCCTGCGCCGAGTGCCAGTCACCCCACAGCCAGGCGTCGAGGCCGACCCCGGCGAAACCGTCGCAGGCCGCGGTCAGCTCGGCCTGGAAGGACTCCCGCCGCAGCTCACCGTCGGTAACGACGGGCAGGCCGATCTCCTCCTGCCATCCGACCGTCTCCCGGACGGCACGGTCTTCGGCGGCCTTGAACTCGGCCGGGCTGATCTCGCCGCGTGCGCTGGCGGCCCGTGCCTGGCGTAGGAACCGGGGCCGGAGCAGGCTGCCGACGTGCTCGACGCGCGCGGTGACGGGCATGACGCCAGCCTGCCATCCCCGGCCCGGCGCGGCCGCAGCAGGCCCGCGGCTGCGGGGGCTACCAGCGGAAGCGAACGAACACCCGGCCGAAGTTCTTCGAGTCCTTCTCGACCCGGTGGTACAGCGCCCTGATCTCCTTCTGGTCCAGGAACCTGAGCACCCGCTTTTTCAGCTGTCCCGAGCCCTTGCCCGGGATGATCTCGACAAGCGGCGCCTTCTTCCGCACCGCCTCGTCGATGATCGCCCGCAGCGCCCTGTCGATGTCCCCGCCGCGGTTGTAGATGTCGTGCAGGTCTAGCGTGAGCTTCATGGCGCCGCCTCCGGCCGGGCACGTCCGGTACCACCGGTCACGCTACGCTGCCGTACAGCGGAAGCCGCGACGGGAGGCGCTCGGATGCTCTTCGGCGAGGAACACGTCAGGCGGTACGTCGAGACCGGCGGGCGTGAGGGGCACGATTGGAACGGCGTGCCCGTGCTCATCCTGACCACCACCGGCCGGCGGTCCGGGCAGCGGCGCAGCACGCCGCTGATCTACGGCGAGCACGACGGCAGCTACCTCGTGGTGGCGTCCAAGGGCGGCGCGGACGAGCCGCCCGCCTGGTACCTCAACCTCCAGGCCGATCCCGAGGTGGATGTCCAGGTCCGGGACGACAAGTTCACCGCGCGGGCCCGCACCGCCTCCCCGGAGGAGAAGCCCGGGCTCTGGCGGCAGATGGCCGGGATCTGGCCGGACTACGACAACTACCAGCGCAAGACCGGGCGGGAGATCCCGGTCGTGGTGCTGGAGCGCGTGCCCGCCTGAACGCCGCCGGCGGCTGCGGCCGGACCGGCGGCGCGAGGACGCCGTGCCCGGCGTGGTCACTCCAGCTGCAGGCTGCCGACGATGTCGGCGGCGAGTTCCTCGGGGGACCGGTCGGCGTCAAGGACCAGCACGGGTTCGTCCGCGCCGGGGGGCTGCAGCTCCCGGAACTGGCTGTCCAGCAGCCCCGCCGGGAAGAAGTGACCGTGCCGCGCGGCCAGCCTGGCCGCGGCGACCGCCGGGCTGACCATGAGGACCACCAGCCGGACCTCTGGCCGCCCCGCGAGCAGTTCCTCCCGGTAGGCCCGGTGCAGCGCGGAGCAGGCCACGACCGCCGACGCCCCGGCCGACCTGCGCTGGTCGATCCAGTCCTCGATCGCCTGGAGCCACGGCCTGCGGTCCGCGTCGGTCAGCGGCACCCCGGCGTGCATCTTCGCCACGTTCGCCGCGGAATGCAGCGAGTCGCCGTCCATGAACTCCCAGTGCAGGCGGCTGGCCAGCAGCACCCCCACGGTGCTCTTACCGCTGCCGGAGACGCCGGCAACCACGACGATCACCGCGCTCCGGCACCCCACAGTCCCAGCGCCTCGCGGGCCGCGATCGCCGCGCCGCGCGCACCCGCCATGTCCAGATCCGGCACCAGGGCGAAGGACGCGACCCGCTGCTGTTCCTGGCGCAGGTCCGTGTGCTCGCGGACCTGCGCCAGGAACCAGTCACGGAAGCTGGGCTCCGCTTCCACCACGCCGCCGCCGAGAAAGTACACGTGCGGGTCGGTGAAGTTCGCCGCCATCGACAGCAGCCGCCCGATGGCCATCGCCTGCTGGGCGAAGATCTCCAGCGCCATCGGGTCACCGGCCTCGCCGAGGGCGCGGACGAGCTTGGCCGCCTGCATGGGCGGACTCACCCGGCCGAGCTCGTGGTCGGGGAAGCGGCTCAGCCAGTAGGGCAGCAGGTTCTTCGCTATCCCGGACAGCGACGCGATGCTCTCCGCGTCACCGGTCAGCCCGCAGTTGCACACCGGTACCGGCTGCCCGGGCGCGAGCAGCCCGTCCAGCGGGATCCTGATGTGGCCCAGTTCACCGGCCATGCCGGCCGCGCCGCGCACCACCCGGCCCGACTCGATCACCCCGGCGCCGAGCCCGGTGCCGACGATCACCGACACGGAGGAGCGGCCGGCCGCCTCCGCGCCCAGCCGCCGGTAGTGGGCGTAGAGGGCCGCGGCGTTCCCGTCGTTGTTGTAGACGACGGTGATGCCGAGCCTGTCCTCCAGCGCGCTGCGGATGTCGAACCCCCGCCAGGCGGGATGCAGGAAATTCACCGCTCCCCGGGTGGAGATGACCCCGTCCGCGCTGGCCGGTCCGGGGGTGTCCAGCCCGACGGCCCGCACCGACGCCGCCGGGGTTCCGGTTGCCTGCAGGACGCTGGTGACCGACTCGGCCAGCGCCTCGATCGCCTTGTCGGGACCCTCCTGCACCCGGCTGCGGGTCTCCAGCATGTGGTCCACGAGGAACCGGCCAGCGTTGTCGAGCAGCGTGACGTTGTTGGTCGTGCCGCCATTGTCGAGGCCGACTATGACCTCCTGGCTCTGATCCGGCATCCGGCGCCTCCTCGCTCGGCTGAGCGTACAGCGTCAGCGGTGACGGGTGCCCTGCGCGTGCCGCTAGTCGCCGGTGCCGCCGTAATACCCCCAGCCCGGGCCGTCGCCCGGCGGGGCCGGCCACCGCTGCGCGGGCGGCCACCGCTGCGCGGGCGGCCAGCCCCGCGGGTGCTGCGGCCAGACGCCGTGCCCGTGCTGTTCCCACGCCGATCTCCGCCACCAGCCGGGGAAACCCCGGTGCCCGCGACCATGCCGCGCCGGCTGCACCGGTCCGGCAGGCCGGCTGCGCGGCAGCAGCGGGGACGCCGGAGACCGGGTGGCTGGAGTGCCTGGCCGCTGACCGCCCCGGCCGGGACCGCGGACGCGCCCGGGCCGGACCGGATGACGGCGCAGCGGACGCGGTCTGCGGCCAGGCGACCGGAAGCTCATTGGCGAGCGAGGCCGGCGGCCGCGCCGCGGGGCCGCCCCCCGCTGTCATGATCGCGGCCGTTGCCGCGCCGCCGGCGATCACGGCCGCGGCGACCAGGACCGCCATGCCGGTCCGGAAGCGGATCTCCTCCAGCCACGCGCAGACAGCCGCACGCATCGCCGCTGGCTGCCAGCGGAGGGCATGCTGACGCGGAGCAACCACAAACAGGACGATACAGATTTATCGTGACCCGATCGCGCACTCTCAGCTATTCGTGGCTCGCCGGCGTGTCCGGTCCCCGGGGCGCCGGCCTACCGGGCCAGCTTCGCCGGGGTGTTCACCTTGTCCGCGGCGATCTTGAGTATCACCCGGCCGTGCGGGCCGATCGGGTTGCGGTACTCGGTGCCCACGTACTTGCGGGACAGCTCGTCGATGTGCCGCCTGGCCTCCTCCCCGGTGGCGGTGCCGGCGACATGCCCGCGGACCTCGGACCAGTCCCACGGGTTCTCGGCCGAGTGAATAAGGACGGTGATCCTCGGGTCCTTGGCCACGTTCTTCGCTCGCTGCCGCTGCGGCTCCGTATTCACCAGCACATACTCGCCGTCGGTATCCACCCAGGTCAGCAGCGCCTGCGGCTGGCCGTCGGGCATCAGGGTCACCACCGTCGCCAGGTTCTTGCCCCTGGCGAGCCGGACGGTGTCTTCGTCGAGCGGCATACGTCACTCCCTCATCGCGGGTGGTTCGGCCGGCCGCACCGTAGCGGGCGGACCGGCACTGTCACGCACGATAACGCCGGCCGCGGAAACGCCCATACCCGGCCGCCGTATCCGCGCCCGGGCCGGGAGCGGCGCTCACGGCCCGGGTCACAGCCGGCGGCGTCAGTGATCCGGCGCAGGAATCGCCGGGTCCGCTCGTCCCGCGGCTGGGTGAAGAGCTCAGCGGGCGGCGAGTCCTCGATGATCAGGCCGTCGGACAGGAAGCACACCCGGTCGGCGATGTCCCGGGCGAAGCCCATCTCGTGCGTCGCGATCAGCATGGTCATGCCGCCCGCGGCCAGCTCGCGGATGACATCGAGTACCTCGGCGACCAGCTCGGGGTCTAGCGCGCTGGTGACTTCGTCGAGCAGCAGGATCTGCGGCCGCATGGCCAGCGCCCGCACGATCGCGACCCGCTGCTGCTGGCCGCCGGACAGCCGGTCGGGGAAATCGGCCTCCTTGTCCGCCAGGCCGAACCGGCGCAGCAGCTCCCTGGCCTCCTGCTCGGCCGCCGGGCGCGCGGTGCCGAGGACCTTCACCGGGGCGAGCGTCACGTTCCGCAGCACGGTCATGTGCGGGAACAGGTTGAAGGCCTGGAAGACGATCCCGACGTGCCTGCGGACGATGTTCTCGTTGACGCCGGGCGCGGTGATCTCCTGCCCCATCAGCCAGATGCGCCCGTCGCTGATGGGCTCGAGCAGGTTGACGCAGCGCAGCAGCGTGGACTTACCGGACCCCGACGCGCCGATGAGGCAGATCACCTCGTGCGCGGCCAGCGACAGGTCTATCCCGGCCAGCACCTCGCTGGCACCGAACGACTTGCGCAGCCCCTCGATCCGGACGGCCTCCGCCCGCTCGCTCACGCGACGGCCCCGGCGAGCCGTCGCCGTCTGTCCCTGGCGATCAGGTGATCGGTGAACCGGGCCAGCGGGATCGTCAGGATGAGAAAGCCGATGGCCGCCACCGTATAGCTGGAGAAGTTGAAGACCGTGTCGCTGTAGAGCTCGGCCGCCTTGTTCGCCTCGATGGCGCCGAGCACGCCGACCAGCGCCGTGTCCTTCTGCAGGCTGATGAAGTCGTTCAGCAGCGGCGGGATGATCGTCCGGACCGCCTGCGGCAGGATCACGTAGCGCAGCGCCGTGGCGTGTGAGAGGCCGAGCGACCGGGCGGCGGCGGCCTGGCTCTGGTGCACCGAGTTCAGCCCGGCCCGGTACACCTCGGAGACATAGGCGGAGTAGGACAGCACCAGCGCCGCGACGCCGTAGACGGCGGCCGACTGGGTTGACAGGATCTTCAGGTTAAGCGCGGGCAGCCCGAACCCGAGCGCGAAGATGACCAGGATCAGCGGGATCCCGCGGAAGAAGTCCACGTAGACCGTGCTGATCACGCGCAGCGGGAACATGACCGGCCCGGTGGACTGCCGGATCACGGCGATGACCAGCGCGAGCGCGAGGATCAGCACCTCCGCGGCGAGGAACATCCGGATGTTCAGCCAGAACGCCTCGCCGACCGAGTAGTAGCCCTGCCGCGGGTTGCCGGTCAGCGCCTGCCACATGGCGTGCGGACTGAAGAACTCGTGCCGGACCTGCTTGCTGCCCGGGGCGGCCAGGAACAGCGCGGTGAGCGCCGCCAGCACGACGAGGGTGCTGGCGGTGGACAGCGTGACCGCCCGGCGCGTGCTCATCCGCTTGCGCGAGCCGAGCCCGGCCCACGGCCCGGCATCTGGGCGTCCGCCGCCCAGCAGCCGCGGGCCGCGCCCTTCGTCGGGTGTCAGGGCTTGATCACCGGCACCTTGAGGTAGAGCTGCAGGTACTGCTTCTGCAGCGCGCGCAGGGTGCCCTTCCTCGAGAGCGCGGCGAGTGCCTTGTCCGCGCAGGCCGCGAGCGGGTTCCCCTTGTGGAACAGCAGGCCGTAGTGCTCGCCCGCGGCCGGGAACTGCGCCACCATGACCGATCCCGGGATCTGCGCGGAGGAGATGTACTGGGCGGTCGGCGTGTCGGTGACCAGGGCGGCGATCTGGCGGGTCTGCAGCGCCTGCTTCACCTCGTTCAGGTTGTCGAACACCTTGGGCGTCGCGGTCGGCTGGATCTGGCTGTTGATGAAGGCCAGGCTGGTGGTTCCCACCTGGTCGCCGAAGACGTAGCCCTTCAGCTCGGCCGGCGTGTGGCGGGTGACGACCGGGCTGCTCTTGAGTGCCACCAGCGCCTGCTGCACGTCGTAGTAGCTGGCCGAGAACGTCACCGCCGTGGCCCGCTGCGGGGTGACCGAGACCTCGTTGATGTCGAAGTCGAACTTCTTAGGCCCCGGCGCGTACGCGTTGTTGAACGGCTCATAGGCCCAGCGCACCTGCGAGCGCCTGAAGCCCAGCTGAGCGGCGACCGCGTAGGCGACGGCGCTCTCGTAGCCCTTGCCGTTGGCGGGATTGTTGTTCTCGAACCAGGGCGGGTAGACGGGCTTGTCCGTCGCGACCGTGAGCACGCCCCTGTGGTAGAGGTCCGCCTGGACGGCCGCGCGGGAGCACGGGCTGGACGCGCCGGCGGTGCCGCCGCCGGAGATGCTGCCGCAGCCGGCCAGCCCTGCGGCCGCGGCCGCGAGCGCCGCGGCTAGCACAGAAGGTCGCATCGGAACCGCCTTACCAACAAGGGCGCCGGCGCGCGCCCGGGGAGCCCTGGCACGTCAGCCTACTGGCCGCCGTGCCAGGCCCCAAGCATTAAGTAGGGTGGGGCGATGGCCGAGGAAGCGGACATTGTCGTGATCGGCATGGGCCCGGGCGGCGAGGATGTCGCCGAGCGGCTGGCCGAGGCCGGGCTGGCGGTGGTCGGCGTCGAGGCAAGGCTGGTCGGCGGCGAGTGCCCGTACTGGGGGTGCATCCCGTCCAAGATGATGATCCGGGCCGCGAACCTGCTGGCCGAGGGCCGCCGGATCCCCGGCATGGCAGGCTCTGCCGAGGTAACCGCGGACTGGGCGCCGGTCGCCGCGCGGATCCGGAAGGAAGCCACCGACGACTGGGACGACAAGGTGGCGGTGGACCGGTTCGTCGCCAAGGGCGGCAGGTTCGCGCGCGGCCACGGCAAGATCACCGCCCCGGGCGAGGTCACCGTGGCCGGCCCGGGCGCCGGGAGCCCGCCGCGGGTGTTCCGGGCCAGCCGCGGGATCGTGATCAACACCGGCACCGAGCCCGCCATCCCGCCCATCGGCGGGCTGGCAGGCACCCCCTACTGGACCAACCGGGAGGCGATCGAGACCGAGCAGGTCCCCGGGTCGCTGATCGTCCTCGGCGGCGGCGCCATCGGTGCCGAGCTCGGCCAGGTCTTCGCCCGCTTCGGGGCCGCCGTGACCGTGGTGGAGGCGCAGCCCATGCTGCTGCCGATGGAGGAGCCCGAGGCCGGCGAGCTGCTCGGGAAGGTCTTCACGGCCGAGGGGATCGCGGTCCACGCCGGCGCCGGTGCCGGCAGCGTCAGCCACGACGGCAGCCGCTTCACCGTCAACGTGGCCGGCCAGGCCCTCACCGCCGAGCGGCTGCTGGTCGCGACCGGGCGGCGCAGCAACCTGGCCGCGGTCGGCATCGGCGCGGCCGGCCTGGACGAGAGCGCGCGGACGATCAGCGTGGACGACCGGATGCACGCCGCCGACGGGGTCTGGGCGATCGGCGACATCACTGGCAAGGGCGCCTTCACGCATGTGTCCATGTACCAGGCCGACATCGTCGTGCGGGACATCCTCGGCCGGCCGGGCCCGGCCGCCGACTACCGCGCGGTGCCGCGGGTGACCTTCACCGACCCGGAGATCGGCAGCGTCGGGCTCACCGAGGCGGCGGCCCGCGAGCAGGGGCTGCGGGTACGCACCGGCTTCACCCGCGTACCCGAGTCCGCGCGGGGCTGGATCCATAAGGCAGGCAACGACGGTTTCATCAAGCTCGTAGAAGATGCCGAACGCGCTGTCCTCATCGGCGCCACATCCGCCGGACCCGCGGGTGGCGAGGTACTGAGCGCCCTGGTGGTCGCGATCCACGCCGAAGTGCCGGTGTCCCGGCTGCGGAGCATGATCTACGCCTACCCGACGTTCCACCGAGCGATCGAGGATGCGCTGTGCGACCTCGAGGCGGACGAGCGCCGGCGGGATCCCGGCCGCCTCTGACGCGGGCGGCCGGGCGGCCCCGGACCAGGCCGGGCCGACAGTGAGGAACCAGCGGTCAGGCAGCGGGGCTGCCGCGAACTAGCCCCGGCGGGCCGCGACGACGTCCAGGATCTGCTGCCCGTACCTGGCCAGCTTCGCCTCGCCGACCCCGCTGATCGTCGCGAGCCCGGCCAGGGTCGCCGGGACCTGAGCGGCGATCTGGCGCAGGGTCGCGTCATGGAAGATCACGTACGCGGGAACGCCCTGCTCCTTCGCGGCGGCGGCCCGCCAGGCGCGCAGCTGCTCGAACAGTTCGGCCGCCGCCGCGGGCAGCTCGGCGGCGGCCGCTGCCGCGCCGGCCCCGCACCCCTGGCCCGATCGGCGCCCCGCTGCTGAGCCCGCGCCGCCCGGGCCGGCCGTTCCGGGTCACGCCGCAGCGGCACGGCGCGCTGCTTGCTGAGCACCTCGCGGCTCGCCTCGGTGAGCACGAGCGCGCCGTGGTCGGGCTCGACCGCGAGCAGCCCCTGGGCGAGCAGCTGGCGCACGACCCCGCGCCATTCGCCCTCGCGCAGCTCGGTGCCGACGCCGAAGACCGTCAGCGTGTCATGCCGGTGCTGGCTGACCCGTGGCGTGTTTTTGCCGAGCAGGATGTCGGTCACGTGTCCGGCGCCGAACTTCTGGCCCCGCTCGTTGCGCAGCCTGAACACCGCCGACAGGAGCTTCTGCGCCGCGATCGTGCCGTCCCAGGTCTGCGGCGGGGACAGGCACGTGTCGCAGTTGCCGCAGCCGGCGGCCGCCTGCTCGCCGAAGTAGCCGAGCAGCTGGGAGCGCCGGCACTCGACCGTCTCGCACAGCGCCAGCATGGCGTCCAGGTGGACGGCCAGCTTGCGGCGGTGCGCGGCGTCGCCGTCCGAGGTGTCGATCAGCTTGCGCTGCTGCACCACGTCGGCCAGGCCGTAGGCCAGCCACGCCGTGGACGGCAGGCCGTCGCGCCCGGCCCGGCCGGTTTCCTGGTAGTAGCCCTCCACGGAGCGGGGCAGGTCGAGGTGGGCGACGAAGCGCACGTCGGGCTTGTCGATGCCCATGCCGAAAGCGATCGTGGCCACCATGACCAGCCCGTCCTCGCGCAGGAAGCGCGCCTGGTTCGCGGCCCGGGTCCTGGCGTCGAGGCCCGCGTGATACGGCAGCGCCTCGATCCCGCTGCCGGAAAGGAACTCGGCGGTCTTTTCCGCCGAGGACCGCGACAGGCAGTAGACGATGCCGGCCTCGCCGGGGTGCTCGGCGCGCAGCAGCTCGAGCAGCTGCCGCCTGGGCTCGTTCTTCGGCACGATCCGGTAGGAGATGTTGGGACGGTCGAAGCTCGCCACGAACTGACGCGCGCCGCCGAGATTCAGCCTGGTGGTTATCTCGGCGCGCGTCGCCTCGGTCGCGGTCGCCGTCAGCGCGATCCTGGGCACCGCCGGCCAGCGCTCGTGCAGCGCGGACAGCTCCAGGTAGTCGGGGCGGAAGTCGTGCCCCCACTGGGCCACGCAGTGCGCCTCGTCGATGGCGAACAGCGAGACCCTGCCGCGGTCGAGCAGCCGGACGGTGGATTCCGCCCGCAGCCGCTCCGGCGCCAGGTACAGCAGGTCGAGATCACCGGCCACGAAGGCGCTCTCGATCCTGCGCCGCTCGGGCCCGTCCTGGGTCGAGTTGAGGAACCCGGCCCGCACGCCGAGCGCGGTCAGGGCGCTCACCTGGTCCTGCATCAAGGCGATGAGCGGCGATATGACCACGCCGACGCCGCGGCGCACCAGCGCCGGGATCTGGTAGCAGAGCGACTTGCCGCCGCCGGTCGGCATGAGCACGAGCGCGTCGCCGCCGCCGATGAGGTGGTCGATGATCTCCTGCTGGCGGCCCCGGAACGAGTCATAGCCGAAGACCCGGTGCAGGACCCGCAGGGCCTCGCTCGCTGCTGTGGTGGTGCCGGGGGAGGCCACGCCGCGATTCTACGAGCGAGCGGTGACTTTCCGGCCGGGCAACGGTACGCGCCGCGCAGGATCAGCTAAATCCCTGTTCCGGGTAGGCCCATGCCCGGAAGGCACCGTCGATCAGAGCCTGCAGCCCGAGCTCGAACCGCTGCGCGAGCTCGTCCTGGCCGATCACCGCCTGCGCGGCCGGGTCCTGCGCCAGCGCCTGGAGCCGCGGGAACTGCCCGGACCGCAGCTGATCCGCCACGAACTTCGCGCTAGCGGCGGTTTCCGCGGGGCCGCCCCAGCCGCGGGCGCGGGCCATGAGTTCGGCGGCGCGCAGCACGTGCCCGAACACGTAGTCGTCCACCATGGTCAGCAGCCTGAGCCTGCCCCCCGTGTCGAACGGCGCGCTGGCGAGCGCGGCCAGCGACTGCTCGAAGCGGCGCAGGCCGTTGGGGCCCATCGGCCCGGCGGTCTCCGCTGCGGCCTCGCCGTGCAGGGCGTGCACGGCCCACGGGTGGCGCAGGTACGCCGCCCGCGTCCTGCCGGCCATGGTGGCGAGCGCGGCGCGCCAGTCGGCAGGCAGCTCGCCGTCGGGTACCAGCAGCTCAGCCGCCAGCGCGTCGGCCATCAGCGCGACGAGCTCGCCCTTGGCGTCGATGTACCGGTACAGGCTCATGGTCCCCGAGCCGAGCTCGGCGGCGACGCGCCGCATCGAGAGCGCCGCGAAACCCTCGGCGTCGGCGATGGCGAGAGCGGCCGACGCGATCTGGTCCCGGCGCAGTCGCGGCCTGCGTCCGCCGGGCTCGGGCCTGGCCCAGACCGGGCCGCGGGAACCGCCAGCCGGTTCTGACACCCGCATAGCGTACATCGTACTCTTTGAGTAGTACATCGTACTCTCTACGCGTACATCGTACGCCTATGCCGTGACAGGCGGCCCTGATGCCCCCCCGGCCACGCCGCTCAATCGGCGCTTAGCCGAAAGACAACGAGCATGCCGTTGGCTCTGCGTGGAGCCGGCCGCTGGTCCGGCGAGGTTTCCGCCGAGCCGGCGGCGCCTCGCTCCGATCACCCGCCGGCGGCCGCGGTCTCCCGCCAAACGGGGGACGGCACCTTCGGCGCGGCAGTGCCGCAGGTGCCGTCCGGCGGGGTCCGCGCCGCTCACCCGAGTAGGGATAGGTATGTCCCCCCTGCCCGATAGGTCGTGAGGGTTCTAAGGTGGGGCGCATGCTGGACAGCGAGATCGTCGCCGCGGTCGTGGCCGGCGACGCCGACGGGCTCGCGGCGGCGTACGACCGGTACGCAACGCCGCTGTACGCATTCTGCTGCGCGCTGCTGACCGAGCCCGCCGACGCCGCCGACGCGGTGCAGGACACGTTCGTCATCGCCGGCGCCAGGCTGGCGGGCCTCCGGGACCGGGACTGCCTCAAGCCGTGGCTGTTCGCCGTGGCCCGCAACGAGTGCCGCCTCCGGGTGCGGGCTCGGCCAGGGTCCGTGAGCCAGGACGAAGTGACCGGCGCATTCGGCTTTGCCATCGACCTGGAGCACGCGGGGCTGGCGGAGGTGGTCGGCTCGGCGATGGCCGGGCTCACGCCGCGCGAGCGCGAGGTCATCGAGCTGAGCCTGCACCAGGACTTCAGCCCGGACGACCTCGCCAGCGCCCTCGGCGTCTCCGCCAGGCAGGCCGATGCGCTCGCCGCCCGCGCCAGCGGGCAGTTGGAGAGGTCGCTCGGCGCCATGCTCGTCGCCCGCACGGGGCGGCTCGACTGCGCCGGGCTGGACGAGATGCTCGAGGACTGGGACGGTCAGCTGACCGCCCTGCTGCGCGAGCGCCTGAGCAGGCACATACAGCGCTGCCGTGCCTGCACCCGCCGCCGGGACCGCGAGCTTGAGCCGGCGCTGCTGCTCACCGTGCTGCCCGAGACGGCTATCGCGCGCGGCCTGCGCCGGCAGGTGCTCGGGCTCGCGGGGTCCGGCAGTCCCGATGCCGCCCCTTACCGGACCGGCGTCGTGCTGAGGGCCGGAGCGTTCGGGGAGTCCGGCTTCCCCGTCCCGGTTGACGAACCCGAGCCCGATCGCAGGCTCCGGCCGGTGCTCGCCGTTGCCTCCGTGGTCATGCTTGCCGTCCTCGGCGCCATCGGGCTGGAGGTCAGCCAGCATCACGGCCACGCGCCGCGGCCCGCCGCCGCGGCGCTCGGCAGCCACATCCTCCGGCCGCAGCCGCGCACGGCGCTGTCACGCCTCGCGCCGGCGGCGCGCGCCTCGTCACGGGCCAGGCATACGCTGATCCCGGCCCTCGGGAGCGCCACGCCGACGCTGTCGGCGCCGGCCTCGGCGCCGGTTCCGCCGCCGGTGCAGCCCACCAGCACCAGGACCGCCCGTTCGAGTCCCCCGGCGAGTCCGTCCAGCACGCCCCCGCCCAGCCCCACTCCCCCCGGCACGGTGTCCGCGTCGCCGGCCAGCGTGACGCTCGGCGTGTCACCCTCGGGCGGCGCCCCGTCGGGGTCGTTCACGCTGACCGCTAACGGGGGCCCGGTCTCCTACACCATCACGGTTCCCGCGCAGTACGCCGCGCAGCTGCTCGTGTCGCCGTCCAGCGGTTCTCTCGCGTCAGGAGCAACCGCCACGATTTCGGTGACCTGGCAGTCGAGCGCCGCACTGCAGACCGCCCTGTCCGTCGGCCCGGTCGGGCAGGCCGTGTCCGTCTCCTACCAGCCGCTGCCGGCGGCCCAGGGCACTGCCCGAAGCAGATGAGTTACTGCACCGGGTGCGGGCGGCCGCGCCGCGAGACTGCTTCGTTCTGCACCGCCTGCGGTACCCCGTTCGGCCGCCCGCCGCCCGCCGCTGACCCGGCTGACCCGGAAGCCGCCCCGGCCGGGTGGGACCAGCCCGAACACGCTGGCCCGGGCGCGGCCGGTCCGGGCGGCGGTCCGGCCGGCCGGGACGCGCCAGGGTCCGCTGGTCCGGGCCCGGCCGAGCCGGAAGTCGTTTCGGCCGGCTGGGAATCCGCCGGCGGCTGGTCCGGGGCACCCCGACACGGAAGTCGTTTCCGGCGGCTGGGACCCGCCGTGGCTCGTCCGTCCGGGCCCGGAAGTCCCCGGCGGGGCGCCAGGCGGCTGGGACGCGCCGGCCGGTCACTGGGACGCGGAAGCACGGGAAGCGCCGTCAGCGGACGATCTTTTCGGCGGCTGGTACCGGGCCGGCCCGGACCAGACCCAGAGCGTCCCCGCTCCGCCTGGTCCCGGTCCCGGCGGCGGCGGCTTCGGGCGGCCGCCGGAACCGCGGCCGGGCGTAACCAGCCGGCGGATAGCGGTCGCCCTGGCGGTCCTGGTGCTGCTGGCCGCCGCGGGAACCGGAGCCTGGCTGGCGCTGCGTCATCAGCGCGCCCCGGCGGCGCCCGGCGCGGCCGGCCGGACGCAGGCGAATTCGCGGCCGCCGGCTTCGACATCGGCGTCCCCGGCCACGCCCGCCCGGTCGCCGACGGCCGGCCCGGGCAGCGGCCTGGTCACCCTGGCACCTGGCGTCTCCGGGCAGTCATCTGAGCCGCTGGTCGTCGCCTTCCTCAACAACTACTTCACCGCCATCAACCAGCACAGCTACCAGCGGTACAGCGTCCTGCTCGGACCGCAAGTCAGGCGCGCCGAGACCGCGTCGGCGTTCCAGGCCGGCTACCGGACCACGGCCGACTCGGCCGTCACGCTGACGGGTATCTCGCCAGGCCGGTTCCCGGCAGGTGGCGGCGGACGTGACCTTCACCAGCCACCAGGCGGCGGCGGACAGCCCCTCGCACAGCGGGTGCACCTACTGGCACATCATCCTCGTGCTGGCACCGCGTCACGGCGGCCTGGTGCTCCAACCCCCGCCGCCCGGCTATCACGCCTCCTACCGGGCCTGTTAGCAGCCGGGCGGTTACGGGATTTTCTTCTCCTCGTGGCCGCCGAAGCCCTTGCGCATGGCCGAGAGCACCTTGTCGGCGAAGTCGTCGAGGCCGCGGGAGGCAAAGCGTGAGTACAGCGCGTTGGTGAGCACCGGGACCGGGACCCCTTCCTCGATCGCCGCGATCGACGTCCACCTGCCCTCACCGGAGTCTGACACCCGGCCGGAGAACTCGGCGAGGTCCGGAGAGCGGTAAAGGGCCTCGGCGGTCAGGTCCAGCAGCCAGGACCCGACGACACTGCCGCGCCGCCACACCTCGGCCACTTCCGTGGTGTCGATGTCGTAGCGGTAGAACTCCGGGTGTTCCATGGGCGCGGTCTCCGCGTCGGCCTCGACGGGGTGCTTCCCGGCATTCGCCTTGCGCAGGATGTTGAAGCCCTCGGCGAAGGCCGCCATCATCCCGTACTCGATGCCGTTGTGCACCATCTTCACGAAGTGGCCGGCGCCGTTCGGGCCGCAGTGCAGGTAACCCTGCTCAGCCGGGTCCGGCGTGCCGGTCCGGCCGGGGGTACGGGGCGCGGCGACCGCGCCGGGAGCGATGCTGGCGAAGATCGGCTCGAGGTGCCCGACGACGGTGTCCTCGCCGCCGATCATCAGGCAGTAGCCGCGGTCGAGGCCCCAGACGCCGCCGCTCGTCCCGACGTCGATCAGGTGGATGCCCCGGCCGGACAGCTCCGCGGCGCGGGCGATGTCGTCGCGGTAGTAGGAGTTCCCGCCGTCGATGATCATGTCGCCCGGCTCCATCAGCGCGGCGAGCGCCTCGATGGTCGTGCCGGTGATGTCCCCGGCGGGCACCATCACCCAGGCGGCCCGCGGGACGGACAGCTTGCTGACGAAATCGGCCATCGAGCTCGCGCCGGTCGCTCCTTCCTTCTCCAGCGCCGCCACGACGTCAGGGTTCCTGTCGAACACCACGCAGTCGTGGCCGTCGCGCATCAGGCGGCGGACGAGGTTCGCTCCCATCCGGCCGAGCCCGACCATGCCCAGCTGCATCGGGTTGCTTGTTGGCATCGTCCTATTCTCCTTTGGTCGTCTGCGGAAGCCACGGCTGCTGCCAGGGAGCATGTCCCCGGAACAGGCCATCTGCCTCGGGCGGGCCCCACGACCCCTGCGGGTAGGAAAGGGGGTCGGGAGCATCGTTCAGGTGATCCACCAGGGGCTGCAGGACCCGCCAGGTCTCCTCGACGACGTCCTCGCGGGTGAACAGGGAACGGTCACCCGCAAGCGCATCGTGGATGAGCCGCTCGTAGGGCTCGGGCGGCTTGCCCAGCTCGGCGGCGAACGCCAGGTCCAGGTGGACTTCCCTGGACGCCGTCCCTTCGGCTGCCTTGGACAGCAGCGAGAGCCGCAGGCCCGGGTCAGGGTCGATCCGCAGCACCAGCTGGTTCGGGTGCGGGTGCACCGGCTCGGCGAGGAACGCCAGCCGCGGTGGCCGCTTGAAGATCACCCGCACCTCGGTCACCCTGGTCGCGAGTGCCTTGCCCGCCCGGATGTAGAACGGCACGCCGGCCCAGCGCCAGTTGTCGATACCGAGCCGCAGCGCCACGTAGGTCTCGGTCCGCGAGTCCGGCCGCACCCCGGCTATCTTGCGGTACCCCTCGTACTGGCCCAGCACGCAGTGGGCCGGGTCGATGTCCGGCATGGCGCGGAAGACATCGGCCTTCTTGTCCCACAGCGCATCCGGGCCGGCCTGCACCGGCGCTTCCATGGCGACCAGGGCGAGGACCTGGAGGAGGTGATTCTGCACCACGTCACGGACCGCCCCGACCGCGTCGTAGAAGGCACCCCGGTCCTCCACCCCGAAGTCCTCGGCCATGGTGATCTGCACGGCGGCGACGCGGTCACGGTTCCACACCGGCTCGAGCAGCGTGTTCGCGAAGCGCAGGAACTGCAGGTCAAGCACGGGCTGCTTGCCCAGGAAATGGTCGATCCGGAGGATCTGCTCCTCGGCGAGCACCTCGTGCAGGGAATCGTTGAGCGCCCGGGCCGAGGCGAGGTCATGACCGAACGGCTTCTCGATCATCACGGTGGCCCCGGCGGTGAGACCGGCCCGGCCCAGTTCCTGCACCACCGCAGCGAACAGCGACGGCGGGATCTCCAGGTAGAAGAGCGGGCGGCGGCTGTCTTTCAGCCGCTCCGCCAGCCGCTGGTAGGTGCCGGGATCGGCGAAGTCGCCCTGCAGGTAGCTGAGCCGCCGCGCCAGCCGCTCGAAGACCTTGCCCGCCGCGGGTTCGCCTGCGGCGTCGACGGCCTGCCGCGCGGCCGAGCGCAGATGATCATCGGACCACTCGTCCCTGGCCACGCCGATGATCGGGCAGTTGAGCTGGCCGCCGGCCTCCAGCCGGTACAGCGAGCGGAAGGTCATCTTGCGGGCCAGGTCGCCGGTGATGCCGAAGATCACCATTGCGTCGGCTGGCTGCTGCGCGGTCTCGCTCATGTGAGGCGTATCCCCCAGGTCGTCAGTCGCGTTCCGGCCAAGCCCCTTGATACTGCCCCACGCGTCCGCGCGGCGCAGCGGCGGCTCCTGCCAATTTCCAGATGTCTGGTAACCCGCCGCGATCCCTTGACCCGTGCGCCCCGGTGTCAGCATCGTCTAGGCATTGACCAGGCAGCCACGTCAGGACGGTGCGTGAATGACAGATGGCAGGCAGGCGGCCGCCCGGCCGCCCCGGGCTCCGATGCCGCGGCGCAGCCGGCGGCGTTGGGCGGCGGCGGCGGTCGCCGCCGCCTGCTGGGCACTGCTGCTCGGCGTGACCGGATCTTTGATCGCCGGGACCGCGTTGCTGCTCCTGGTCGCTGCGCTCGCTGCCGGGTGCGTGGTGGGGCTGCGGTCCATGGGCGTCGATGCGGACCATCCCTGGGTGAAGCAGCTGGCCGCCCGGCCGTGGCGGGACGGGCAGGACGTGCTGCAGCTGAGCCTCCGTCACCTCGCGGACGTGCTCGTGGTCACCCCGGCCGGCTCCCTGCTGGCGCCGAACTGCCTGCAGCTGAGGCTGAGCCCGCGTGACTACGGCACGCTCAGCGAGCTGATGGACATCGGGCTGATCAGCTCGAGTGCCGCGGAGGCATACGAGGAGCAGGTTGCCGCGCGCGGCGCCCGCTTCGCCGGCCAGGGCCGGCCGAGGTGCACGTGATCAGCGACCCTTCCGTCCCGGCGGGCCGCTACGTGCTGCGGCAGGGCCTGCCGCCCGGGCCCGGCCCGTACGCCGGGCCGCCTGCCGCCTTCCAGCCGCCGCCCGACGTCTCCGGGCTCGTGCCGTCCCGGCCGCAGCCGGGCCCATGGCCGGCCCGGCCCGATCCCGGCACCGGCTTCCGCTACGCCCACGACGGGCATACCAGCGCCGGGTTCGTGCCAGCCGGGTCGGTGCCAGCTGGGTTCGCGCCGGCCGCGGCCGGGTCAGCCTGGTCCGGGCAGGCCGCGGCCGGGTCAGCCTGGTCCGGGCTGCCGCGGCCGGGTCAGCCGGGACCGTGATCACCGGCTTGCCGACGGTCCTCGAGCCGGTCTTCCAGCCCGTCCCGCTGCTGAAGCTGATCACCGGCGACTCGGTGGCGCAGACCCGGGTGTCCGGCGCCCGCGCCGGGCGGGGGCCGGTGGAACTCCTGCTTCCCGAGGTCCCCACGGTGTCCAGGGAGCACGCGAGGTTCACTTTCGCCGACGGGCAGTGGTGGATCGCGAACCTGGGCAGGAACGGGCTGACCCTGAACGGCATCCCGCTGGAGGCGGCGCACGTGGTCAGCGACGGCGACTCGGTCCGGTGGGGAAGGAACCCGGACGCGCCGGTGTCCCGGGTCGTGATCGGCTGACGCCCCGGTCGCCGGGCGCGTCCTGCTGCGCCGGAAGCACCGCGGTCACCTTGGTACTGTGGTGCGGCGATGAGCCAGCTCTTTCTCTGGTCCGCCAGGCCCGGCATGTGGGTCAGCTGCCCGCCCGATGAGATCACGTGGCTGGACCGGAGCCTGCTCAGCGGTAACCAGGATCTCACCCTGCACCGGTCCCCGCGCTGCGCCGGCCTTCGCCACGTCCATCACCGGTGGGAGCTGTTCAGCCGCGATACGACCTACCAGGTCTACCTCGCGCCGCACACCGCCGAGATGCCGCTCGATGATCACCAGGTGGTGCGGAAGGCGGCCATGCGCATCCTGCCGGTGGCGCCGGCGCAGCACTACGAGACGCTGCCAGTGGTACTCGGCGACGGGGCCTGGCTGGTCAGCGTCGGCACCTGGGTGCTGCGCCTGCGGATCGAGATCCCGGCGCGGCGCCCGGCCGGGACGGCCGCCCCGCGCGGCGACGAGCAGCCGCCCACCCAGGACGCGAAGGTGCTGGCGAACGGCTCCGCGGGCCGACCGGGCAGCCGGCCCCGGCGGGAGGCGGTGGCCCGTGTCCGCGCCTACTTCGAGCGCAACGGGGCGGCCCGGATGGCGATGGCCTACCACTACCAGGAGTACATCCTCGGCCTGGCCGCCCCGCAGCCGGTGCCGATGACGGAGGTCGTCATCGCCCTGGATCTGAGCGGTGAAGGCACCATCTCCGATTACAAGAAGCTGCTCCAGGGCTTCATCTGGTCCGAGCGCGGTCACCAGCGCGAGCTCGCCGAGTTCCTGCTTTCCAATGGCCTGCTGACCCCCGTGGACCTCGAGGCGGCCCGGCGGGCCGCGCTGGCCAACGAGCGCGGCGGCAGGAGCGAGATGGCCAGGCAGCGGCTGCAGTACCGGGTGAAGAAGAAGGCGCGGCGGGCAGAGTCAGCGGGATGAGGCAGCGGCCGGCCGGGCGGTCAGGGCGCCCCGGCGGACAGCAGCGAATCCTTCTTGACGATCCAGCCGCTGCTGGTCCCGGCCTGGTGCACCGCCTGGTAACCGTCGAGCCACTCGCCGACGAAGGTGAGCAGCTCGCCCTCCCGCCGCAGCCGGGTCACGCGGCGGAAGCGCTGCGAGTGCAGCCGCTCGTCCTCGGTGGCTCCGTAGGGAGTACGCGCGCCGCAGTCGTCGGCCAGCACCCACATGCCGCTGGCCAGCTCGTCGCCGAAGAGGATCACGTCTTCGGCCGGGTTCATCAGGTACGTTGCCACGGTCGTGGTCTTCCCGTGCCGTCCTTGAATCACTTTCTCGCCCATCTCGCCCGTGGCCATCACGATGGGCTCGCGGGTCCTCATTCGGCGCTCCCCGTATCGGCCGGAAGGTCCATGGAGTCACTCATAGTGGCCATATTGTCACGAGAACGGACCTTCCGCCGGGCGTTCCGGCCCGAATGTGCAAATTGCATCCCGGCCGGGTCCCGGCGCAGCCATCGTCCCTCCCCGGGCTGCGCCGTGCACGCGCCGTCGGCCAGCACAAGCTGGCCGCGGCGGATCACGAACCGGGGCCAGCCCTGCACGGTCCAGCCGTCGTACACCGAGTACCCGGCGCGTGAGCGCATCCGCGCCCCGTCGATCACCCGGCGCGCCCCGGGATCCCACAGCGAAAGGTCGGCGTCGGAGCCGACCGCGATCGCGGCCTTGCGCGGGTAGAGGCCGAACAGCCGTGCCGCGCTGGCCGAGGTGAGCTCCACGAACCTGTCCAGCGAGATCCGCCCGGCCACGACACCCTCCGAGAACAGCATCGGCATGAGCGTCTCGAGGTCGGCGACGCCCTGCCGCGCCGTCACCACGTCGAGGGCAGGGTCGAGCTTGGCCGCGAGCGTCCATGGCGCGTGATCGCTGCACACAGTATCCACGTCGCCCGCCGCCAGCCCGCGCCACAGCGCGTCCCGGTCGGACTGCTCCCGCAGCGGCGGAGCACCCACGTACTTGGCCGCGTCGGGCTCGCTGAAGCGCTCCCTGGTCAGGTGCAGGTACAGCGGCCTGGTCTCGACATAGACGGGCAGCCCCGCGGCCCTGGCGCGCCGGCACCGGTCCAGGGCGGCGGCCGAGGACAAGTGCACCACGTAAACCGGCGCACCCGTGTCGCGGGCCAGGTCGATAGCCTGGCCGACCGCCTCGACCTCGGCGCTGACCGGCCGCGCGTCGGGGAAATGGCGCACCGCGCCGCGGCCGGATCCGATCAGCTCCCGGGCCGTCCGCTCGAGCACCGCGGCGTCCTCGCAGTGCACCAGGGTCAGCGAGCCGGCCCGGCCCGCCGCGGCGACGGCACCGGCCAGGCCCGGAGTCCCCGCCGCGTGCGCCGGGCTGGACAGGAACACCTTGATGCTGGTGTGCCCGCCGGCCGCCAGGCCCGCGATCTCGGCGGCGGTGCCGTCCCCCAGGCCCGCGAGCACCGGATGCAGGAACCAGTCCACCGCGGCCTCAGCCCCGGCCGCCGCCATCTCCCGCGCGACCGCTGCCGTCATCGACTCGCCGGGCAGTGCGAACGTCATGTTCCCGACGGTCGTGATGCCGCCGGCGATGGCGGCGGCCGACCCGGTCCAGAAGTCGTCCACCCAGGCCGGCTCCTGCTGGCCGGCCGCCGCGGCCTGCGCGGCGCTGACCAGGTGCACGTGGGCGTCAACGCCGCCGGGGATGACCAGCAGGCCGTGCGCGGCGATCTCGTCGTCCGCGGTCATGCCGCCGCCGAGCTGAGCTATCCGGCCGCCCCGCACGCCGATGTCGGCGATCTCCTGCCGTCCCGGAGTGACGACCGTCCCGCCGCGGATGACCAGGTCGACGTGCGGCGTCACTGCCTGGCGGCCTTCTGGCAGACCACCGGCGTGCCATCGACCTGAGCGCGGCGGGAACCGCTGCTGCCGGGCGTGACGGGGACGTGTCCGGCCGGCATTCCCACCCCCAGCGTCCGCAACGAGGTTGCGTGCATGCTATCCCGCTCGGCGAGCGCCAGACGGCAGCAGGCCAGCGGCCGTCGCGGGAGCCGGGTATGACCCGAGCCGCAGCGGCGCAAGGGCATTGCGCGGGACGTTGAAACTGCATACAGTTTGAGAGGGTGCGTTGCCCTACGGATCACCGATCGCGGGAGTACACCATGAGCAGGGACGTTGCGCAGATCTTCGCCGACATCGACGCGTTCGACCCCGGCAAGTTCGTGGCCCACCTCACCCCGGATGCGAGGTTCCGCTTCGCCAACGCGGATCCGGTGATCGGCCGCGAGGCCGCGCGGGAGGGGGTCGCCGGGTTCTTCGCCACCATCGACGGCCTGACTCACCGCATCCTGAATGTCTGGGAGTTCGGGGACACGGTCATCGCCCAGATCGACGTCGAGTACCTGCGCAAGGACGGCAAGACCGTGATCACGCCGAACGTCAACATCCTGGTCTTCGACGGTGACCTGGTCAGGGACTGGCAGATCTACATCGACGTGGCCCCGGTCTACGCCTAATCTGACCTCATGATCACGCTCACCGACATCGCCTACGTGCGCTCGGGCGTGGCGGACCTGGGCGCGGCGGTCCGGTTCGCGACCCGCATCGTGGGGCTTGAACTCGCCGCTCCCGACGAGGCCGGCGTCGCCCTCCTGCGGGCCGATCACCGCCACCACTGCCTCGCGCTGGTCGAGGGGCCGTCCGGGGTCATCGCGTCGGGTTTCAGCGTCGCGGACGGGGACGCGCTGGCCGCCGCCGAGACCGAGCTCGAGCGGGCGGGCATCTCCGTCCGCCGCGGCTCGGCGGAGCAGGCCCGGTCGCGCCGCGTCCGGGAGTTCATCGGCTTCGACGACCCGGCCGGCAACCGGATCGAGCTGGTGACCCAGCAGGAGACAGTCGCGCGGCCGGTCGCCTTCACCCGGCAGGCCGGCATCACCGAGTTCGGTCACCTGTGCCTGGACGCGCCCGACGTGCACGAGGCGCACCGGTTCTGGAGCACCCGGTTCAACGCGCGGGTGTCGGACTGGATCGGCGACGCGGCCTGCCTGCTGCGGATCGACCCGGTGCACCACAAGCTCGCCGTCTTCAGGGCCGACGGGCCGGGGCTGTGCCACATGAACTTCCAGGTCGGCTCCATCGACGACGTGTTCCGCAACTGGCACTTCCTGGTCGAGCACGGTGTCGAGATCGAGATGGGGCCCGCCGGCACCCGCAGTCCACGGCGGTCTTCCTGTACTTCCTCGGGCCGGAGGGGTTCACCTACGAGTACTCCTTCGGCGTCCGCCGCATCGAGGACGACGCGGCGTGGACGCCGCGCACGTTCGATCCCGACGAGCCCGGCTCCATCGACATGTGGCTCGGCCCGGTCCGGCGGGTATCCAGCCAGCCCCAGCTGCAGCCGGCGAAAGCGGGAGCCGCAGCCTCATGACCGCCCCCGGCGCTCGCGCTGGCCAGCCGGACCCGGCCGCCGCCAGGACCGGGGACAGGTGGCGGGAGGGCGCCCCGCCCTCGATGAGGCTCACTGCGTGCGGCACCGCAGGACCGGAGTCAGGTGGGGGATGGCGCCGCGGTCAGCTGGTGCCGGTCGGCCGCAGGGCGGCCGGCACCCCGCCCTCGATGAGGCTCACCGCATGCGGCACCGCGACCGGCTGGTAGTCCGGCGCGCAGTCGGCGAGCACCCGCAGCGCCGTGCGCTCCAGGTGATGGGCCATCCCGGTCATCGCGCCCCGGTCGTCGCCGGCCGTCAGCGCCGCCAGGATCTGGACGTGCTCGGCGTCGCCGGCCGCCTGCCAGCTCGCCGGATCCGACAGCTGGTAGATCCGGATGTACCTGATGGCGCGGTCGGCGAACGCCTGTAGCTGCCGCTGCAGCACCTCGCCGGCGCCCGCGGTGATGAGCCGGTGGTAGTCGGCGTGAGCCGCGAACCAGGCGCCGAAGTCCCCGCTGCGGGCCGCCCGCCGCATCGCGGTCACCAGGCGGCCCGCGTCCTTACGCTCGGCCGCGCCGAAGCTGCCCACCGTCATCGACAGGGCGAGCGTCTCCATCAGGATCCGGCAGGCATAGGTGTCGTCAAGCTCGGCCGGGTCAAGTCCCGCGACCCGGGTGCGCTGGTTGGGCTCGATCTCGACCAGGCCCTCTTCCTGCAGCATCCGCAGCACCTCCCGCAGCGGGGTGCGGCTGATCCCGAGCTGCTCGGCGAGGGTCACCTGGGAGAGCTTGGTTCCGGGCGTGAGCGTGCCGTCCAGGATGCACTCGCGGAGATACGCGTGCACATGCGGGATCGCCTGCCGGGGCTCGGGCAGGTGGACCTTGCGGATGTCGGGGATGAGCGCGGTACGGGCCATGACCCACATCCTCCCTGATCAGCGATGGTCTGCATACAGTTGCGCCGCGATGGTGCGCGACACTGTCGCGGCAGACCCTTGACGTAACCCTAGAAGTGTATACAGTTTAGCGTACCGGCTGAGCCGCCAGGAGGTAGCGATGCGCCGAGTCGGCATCATCGGCCTGGGCAGGATGGGCATGCCCATCGCCCGCAACCTGGCCGCGCGGGGCTTCGAGATCATCGGCTACCGCCGCAGCGGGTCACCCGAGCTGGCCGCGGCCGGCGGCACCGTCGCCGCCTCGCCGGCCGAGGTGGCCCGGCGCGCCGACGTCCTGCTGTCGATCCTGCCCGACGCGGCCGCCGTCGAGGAGGTCGTCTGCGGCCCCGCGGGCACGCTCGCCACGCTGACGCCCGGCACCGTCCATATCGAGATGAGCACCATCGACGCCGTCGCCAAGGCCCGGATCAGGGACGAGGTCCGGCGCCGCGGCGGCGACCTGCTGGACTGCCCGATCAGCGGCAGCCCCGGGATGGTGGGTCCGCGGCTCGCGACCACCTTCGCGTCGGGTGACGAGGCCAGCGTCGGAGCCGTTCGGGAAATCCTGGATGCGATCTCCGGCCCGTGGGTCTTCACGGGCGCGTTCGGGACCGGGGCGGCGATGAAATACGTCGCCAGCATGCTGCTGGCCGCGCACACGGTCGCGGCCGCCGAGGCGATGGCGCTGGCCCGGCGCAGCGGCCTGGACCTGGAGCTGGTGCAGGCGACTCTGGACAACTCGATCGCGGCGTCGGCGGTCTGGAAGCAGCGCGGGCCGGTCATGCGGCAGCGCGCCTGGCTGCCCGCGCCCGGGCCGGTCGGCACGCTGCACGCCATCCTCGGCCAGGTCGGGGACGCCGCCGCGGCGGCCGGCCTGCAGACTCCCGTCTTCACCTCCGCCAAGGGCGTGTTCGACAAGGCAGTCGCCGACGGGTGGGGAGAGCTCGACATTTCCTGCGTTCATGATCAGAATCTCCGGCGAATCCGCACTCACCAGGGGAGCACCGGCATGACGTGGTCGCTGGTCACCTACCAGCGGGGTGACGCCACCGGCGTGGCCGTGCTGCGCGCGGACGGGACCGTCGCCGCGCCGCCCGACCTCAAGCGGTGGGCGTCCATGCTCGAGCTGCTCGCCGACTGGGCTCAGGCCGAGGACATCCTGCGCGCCGCCGAGGTCGATGACGCGCCGGTCATCGACTATCACACCCTGCTCGCGCCGGTGCGGTGGCCCCGCAAGGTCATCTGCGCCGGCGTCAACTACCGGCGCCACATCCGCGAGATGGGCGGTGAGATCCCGGCTGAGGGCTGGACGCCGTTCTTCTTCCTCAAGCCCCCCACCACCACGGTGATCGGCCCGTCCGACGCCATCATCGTCCGGTCCGCGGACACCGCCCGGTACGACTGGGAAGCCGAGCTCGCCGTCGTCATCGGCATCGGCGGCCGCGACATCGCGGCAGCTGACGCGCTGGCGCACGTGGCCGGGTACTGCGTGGCCAACGACATCACCGCCCGCGGCCGCCACAAGCGGCAGGCCGTCCCGGCGGACGCCTTCGTCTACGACTGGTTCGCGGCCAAGTCCGTGGACGGCTCGCTGCCGCTGGGACCCGGCATCACCCCCGCGTTCCAGATCCCTGACCCGCAGGATCTGCGGCTGCGCCTGTGGGTGAACGGCGAGCTGCAGCAGGAGGAATCGACCGCCGACATGATCTGCACCGTCGCCGAGCTCATCTCGGCCGCCAGCGAGGTGGTCACCCTCGAGCCCGGCGACGTCATCCCCACCGGTACCCCGGCCGGGGTCGGCGCGGGCCGCGGCCGCTACCTGCGGCCCGGTGATGTCGTGCGCACCACCATCGACGGGCTGGGGACGCTGGAGAACCCCGTCATCGATCCGTCCGGGAGGACGCCATGATCTATGTATCGCACCAGCTGCCGGTCAACGTGCCCGGCCAGCCGCGGCTGGACCGCTCGGCGGTCTGGGACGGCCTCGTGCTCAAGGCGAACAACGCCCTGCCGTTCGTGCCCAGCATGACCTTCTGCGAGGTCGTGGCGCGGCACGATGACACGGTGTTCGACCGCGACATCGACTTCCGCGGCGAGCGCTTTACCGAGCGCATCACGCTCGAGCCACCGCACCGGGTCGTGTTCACCAGGATCGCGGGCCCGGTGCTGGGCACCATCGCCAACGAGATCGAGGGCACGGACGACGACCTGCGGCTGCGGTTCAGCTTCGCCCTCGTCGTCGCCGGCGTCGAGGGCGGCTCCGCCGCCGAGCAGGAGTACGCCGACTCGATGACGGGCGACTACCTGAAGGCCGTCGACGCGACCCTGGGCGCCATGCGGAAGCTGGCGGCGGGCGAGCCGGCGGTGCGGGCGTGACCGGGCCCGGGGCGGCCGGGCGGCTGGCCGGACGGGTAGCAGTCGTCACCGGCGCCGCTAACGGCATCGGCCGCGCCTACGCCCGCACCCTTGCCGCCGAGGGCGCCTCGGTCGCGGTGGTCAACATCGCCGACGGCTCCGGCACCATTGCCGAGATCGAGGCGGCAGGCTCCAAGGGGGCGTCGTTCATGGCCGACGTCACCAGTCCCGCGCAGGTGGCGGCCGCCGCCGGGAACATCGAGGCCGCCCTGGGCGCCGTCGATATCCTCGTCAACAACGCCGGCATCTACCCGAACCAGCCGTTCGCCGAGATGTCGATCGACGACTGGCGCCGGATGTTCGCGGTCAACGTCGAGTCGATGTTCCTGACCTGCCAGGCGTTCACGCCGTCGATGCAGGCCCGCGGCTGGGGGCGCATCGTGAACATGACCTCCAACGCGGTCGGCCTGGTCATTCCCGGCTTCACCCACTACATCGCGTCGAAGATGGCGGTGATCGGCCTGACCCGCGGGCTGGCGACTGAGCTGGCCGAGTCCGGCATCACCGCCAACGCCATCGGGCCGTCCCTGGTCCGCACGGCCACGACCGAGGCCGGCCCGGAGATCTTCTTCGAGGTCGTCCCGCAGATGCAGGCCATCAAGCGGGTGCAGGTACCAGGCGACCTGTGCGGGACGCTCGCCTTCCTCGTCTCCGACGATGCGGCCTTCATCACCGGGCAGACGTTCTACGTCAACGGCGGCCTGGTCCGGGCCGGCTAGCTGGCCCGGTCTGCGCGGCGTAAGGGCTCGCGTTCCAGATGATGGAGCATTCGGCCGGCTATCACCTATCAAACGCTCCATCGTCACGGGCGCGGGCTAGCGGCGCGGCTCCAGGTTGGCCAGGAACGCCTCGGGCGGCGGCGCTCCCCACAGGTGCGGCGGCACCTCCCACTCACCGGCCACCCAGCTGTCGTCCACCTGGTCGATGTCGGAGAACCACTCGATCCATGAGCCCCACGGATCGGGGTTGTAGTGGAAGAAGTTCGAGCCGATGGTGTGCCCGGCCCAGGCCCCAGCCCGCGTCCCGGCCCCGGCTGCGCATCCGGTCGGCGCCGAGCGCGATCGCGTCGATGGACGGCACCTCGAAGCTGGCGTGGTGGAATCCCGGGTGGCTGCTGGCGATGAACCCGAAGATGTGGTGGTCGCCGGGCCCGGCGTTGAGGAAGGTCACCAGCCCGCGGATCCGGTCGCTCACCCGCAGGCCTAGCACGCCGGTGTAGAAATCCGTCATCTGCTCGGGCTGCGGCGTGAACAGCAGCGTGTGCCCGAGCCGGCGCGGCATGACGTCACCGCCGGCCTGCAGCCACTGCGCGGTGCCGATCCGCTGCCGGGCGGCGCCGACGTTGGCCAGCACCTCGGCGACCGGGCGCGCGGGCGCGGGGGCTTCGTCGATGAGCTGGACGGCGGTGCCGTCCGGGTCGCGGATCCACAGGCCATCGGCAGCTGCGCCGGGCGGCGGCTCGATGACGGGGGTGCCCGCGCGCTCAAGCCTGTCCCGGACCGGGTCCAGCGTCCCCGGTGCCAGCGTGAACGAGACGTGGTGCAGCCGCTTGACCCGGGCTTCTAGCAGCCGCACCTGCTCCTGCTCCCGGCCGGGGCACTGCGCCACCAGCGACCCGTCCTTCTCCCCAGTCTCCAGGCCGAAGTCCTGCAGGAACCCTTCCGCCACCGCCAGGTCCGGTACCTCCAGTGCGTAGTGGTGCAGTCCTGAGATCACGGCTCCCGCTCCTTCCCGAGAAAACTGCATACAGTTTAGCATGATGCGGCCTTGCCCAAGCGAAGCAGAACTGTATACAGTTTTGCGGAATCGGCCCCGGCCTGGCCATAGCCGACGTGCCGGAGGACGCGACGGCATTCTCGAACCGTCAGTACCTGCTGTAGCTCAACTTCGCGATGGCCTGGGAGGACCCGGTGCGCTCCCGGCTGCGGCCTGCGGCTACCCGCGGCCGGCGGCCGAAGTGTTCACCTGTCCGCGGCTCGGCTGCCTCCGGGCTCGCCTAGGGTATCTACAAGCATGTAGAAGTACTGTGCCGACAGGTAGATGTAGCGTGCCGAGGCGTCGCTGGACGCTGTGCGAAGGGCAGTCGTGGAGAGCTTTCTCGTCCAGGCCGGCTACGGCGCGCTGATCCTGTTCGCGTTCCTCCAGGGGTGCTGCATCCCGATCCCCTCGGAGATCACCTTCGGCTACGCCGGCGTGCTGGCCTACCAGGGCCACCTCAACCTGGCGCTGGTCATCATCCTCGGCACGCTGGCCGAGCTGGCCGGCTCCCTTGTCTCCTACGGCGCGGGGCGCGTCGCCGAGCGGCCGGTGATCGAGAAGCTCGGCCGATACGTGCTCATTACCAAGTCGGACCTCGACCGCGCCGAGCGGTTCCTGGCCGGCCGCGGCTGGTGGGCCGTCCCGCTGGGACGGGTGCTGCCGCTGGTGCGCGCGTTCACCTCGCTGGTGGCAGGCTTCGCCGGGGTGCCCGCGCTGCGCTTCGGGATTCTCAGCCTGATCGGCACCGTCATCTACGTGGCCACCGTCGCCAGCGTCGGCTACGCCGTGGGATCGGCCTGGCACCGCGTCACCCACGACCTGTCGCAGGCCGGGTACGTGATCGGGGCGGTGGTCGTGGTGGCGGTCGTGATCTTCGTCATCGTGCGCCTGCGCGCGCTGCGACGCGAAGCCGGGGACGAGCAGGACGAGTCGGCGAAGCGCCCGGCCGAGGGCCGTGCTCCCCGAAGCTGACCGCCGCGGCGGAAGGCGGAACCGGCGGCAGCCGGGTCAGGGCGTGGCGGCCTGGGCGAACTCGATCAGGCCGTGCAGGTTGCGGGCGGCATCCAGGGCCGACAGCCCGGAGATCACCACCAGCGCAACCGCCGCCGCCAGCAGCAGCAGCCGGAGCCGCGGCGGCGGCTCCAGCAGCGCCGCGACCCGCCGCGGCACCGCTCCCGCGCCGCGCATCCCGGCCGGGCTTGCCACCGCGCCGAGCGCTCCCGCGGGAACGGCCGGGCGGGGCGGCGCAGCCGCCGCGGCCAGCGCCGCCGCGGCGACGGCGCGCGCCACCAGCGGCCGGTCCCCGGTGCAGGCGGCGGCCTCCTCGTCGGCCCACCGCTCCACGCTGTACCCGACGGCGGCAGCGAGCGGCCGCAGCAGCGGGTTGGCAGCCGACGCGAGCCGCGCCGCGGCCGGGAACAGGTAGTGGCGCCCGGAGGCATGCGCCCGCTCGTGTGCCAGCAGCACCCGGCGCTCGGCCGCGCTGAGGGCCTGCATCATTCCCGTGGTGACCACGATCCGGCCGGGCCAGCCCGGCGCGGCGTAGGCGTCGGCCGCATCGTCGGGGACCACAACGACCTGCCCGGCGCCCGGCAGCCAGCTCGCCTGCCGGTGCGCGGAGACCAGCGCGACGGTGCGCCGCCACGCCGCCGCCGCGGCCGCCGCCACCGCGGCGGCCAGCAGCGCGCCCGCGGCCAGCCCCAGCGGCACGGAGGCGGGATCGGTGTGGCTGAGCGCGTGCAGCGACAGGTCAGCCACGCCTGCGACCAGCGGGATGCGGACGGCCGCGGCTATCGCGAGCAGCCCGAGCACGGCGCTGCTGGCCGTGGCCAGCGCCAGTGCGGTGAAGGTCAGCAGCCACGTCGCGGTCCGTGGCGGCAGCCGCTCGGCCAGCTGGCGGGCCATGACCGCGGCGAGCAGGGGGACGGCCAGCGGCAGGTACACGGCAAGATGCATGGGAGTCCCCGCTCAGCCGCCCGCGCCGGAGTAGTCGCCCAGCATCCGGCGCAGCAGCCGCTCGTCGGCGGGCGACAGGCCGGACACGAACCGCGCCAGCACCGTCTCGCGGTCGTGCTCGGCCTCGAGCACGCCCCGCATCCTGCGAGCGGCCAGCCCGGCTTCGTCGGCGACGGGCGCATACGCGTATGCCCGCCCGGACCTCACCCGGGTCAGGACGCCCTTGGCGTGCAGCCGGGACAGGATCGTCACCACGGTCGTGTAGGCGAGCCTGCCACCCAGCCGCTCCCGCACCTGCCGGGGTGTCAGCACCGACCCGGCGGCCTGCAGCACCGCGAGGGCTGCCGCCTCCAGCTCGCCCGCCGCCCGCCGCGCGCCCGCCGCGCCTGTCGCGCCTGCCGGGCCTGGCGGGCCTGGCGGGCCTGGCGACCGGCCAGCCTCGTCGTGCCTCACGCGATTCCGTTCCTGCGCTGTATGGCCATCTGCGCGCCCGCACACATCTGCTCGGGTGTCGATACCAGAACGGTAGCCGAGATCGCGGCGCCGGCGCCCCGGGTCCCGGAGCTCAGCGGCCCAGCTTGATCACCTCGTCCAGGCCGGCCCGCAGGTCCTCGATGAGGCCGCCGGGGTCGGTGACCGCGGCCGCGTCGGTGTTGACCCCGATGCAGCACTCGTCGTTGTGCGAGATCAGGGTGATCATCGCCGCGCAGCCGGGCAGCGGGCCGAACGGGTACATGTGCGTGATCCGCGACCCGGCGATGTACACCGGGTACGGCACCCCGGGCACGTTGGACACCTGCACGTCGTTGGTGCTGGTCAGCCCGCCGGAGACCGCCGCGATGACGGGCGCGGGCAGCCAGCCGAGCGCGGGGGCGAGCGCGGCCGGTATCGCGTCGGCGCGGGCAGCGCTGGCGGCGCGGGCGGTCAGCACGAACTGCCGGACGGCGGCGATCTGGACGGCCGGATCCGGCTCGTCCATGTCCGCGGCGAACCGGGCGCCGGTGAAGCGGTTGCCGCCCTGCGGGTCGTCCTGGGCCCGCAGGCTGATCGGGAACCCCACGGTGAGCCGGCCTGCCGGATCGCCGTGCCGTTCGTGGTAGCGGCGGAAGCCCCCGATCACGGCGGCCAGCAGCCCGTCGTTGAGTGAGCCGCCGGCCGCCTTCGCCCCCGCCTTGAGGTCGGCCAGCGGCACGTCCAGGGCCTCGAAGTGCCAGCCGCCGCCGCGGCGGGCCAGCAGCGCGGAGCCGCCGGCGCCGGGGTGGCCGCGGCGCCCAGCCAGCGGGCGGCGCGGGCCGCCCGCCCTGCCGTCCGCGCGGCCGTCTCCCAGGGCCGCGCCAGCGCGCCGGCCAGCCCGATGCCCTGGCGCAGCGCCTCCGTCGGCGCGGACCGGGCCGCGGCCGCGACCTGCCCGGTGAGCAGCCCGAGGCGTGACGCCCCGGCCTGCCCGGGGACCGGCGGCTCGGGCCGGCGCGGGTCGTGCTCAGGGGTGCGGCTGTGCAGCCGCGTGATCAGCTGCACCGCGCCGAGCCCGTCGGTCACGCTGTGGTGGCTCTTGACCAGGTAACCGGCCCGGCCGCCGGCGAGGCCCTCGACGAGCAGCGCCTGCCACAGCGGGCGGTCCCGGTCGAAGGGAGCGGCGGCGAAGTCCTGCACCACGTCGAGGAGCTGGCGCATCGAGCCCGGCGCGGGCAGTGCGACCCGGCGCACGTGCCGGGAAAGGTCGAGCTCGCCGACGGTCACCCAGGTCGGCGTCCCGAGCCCGAACAGCGGCTCGGCCACCCGCTGGCGCATCCGCGGCACCATCCGCGAGGCCCACTCGTGCGCGGCGAGCAGCCGGTCCCAGTCGGGGACAGTGTCGAGCAGCTCCAGCAGGCTGACGTTCACGCGCAGCCTGGGGTCGGCCGCCTCGGCACGCCACATCGCCGTCTCCAGCGGGTTCATCTCGGCCGAGATGCCCCAGTCCAGCGGGACCGCCGGGGGCGGGCCCGGCGCGCTGGCCTCGGTGACCTCGACCCGGCCGGGGCCGCGGCCCGGCCAGTCGGCGAGGGTCGCCAGGTACTGGTCGCGGATCTCCAGCACGCGCTTGTCCAGCTCCCCGGCCGTCCAGCCGGCGGCCGGGACCGGCGGCAGCACCGCGATCTGCACGCTCCCGGAGCGGATCGTTGACGCGCCCCGCCACATCAGCTCGCCGGAGTTGCGGATCACGATGGGGACGATCGGCACGCCCGCCTGCATGGCGACATGGAACGCGCCCTTCTTGAACGGTCCCAGCGCGGGGGTCGCCGACCGGGTGCCTTCCGGCGCGATGACCAGCGAGATCCCCTCCCGCAGCTTCTGCACGGCCGGCTCGAGCGCCTTGCGTGCCTGGGCGCTGTTACCCCGGTTGACGAACGCCACGTCCGCGAGCCGGAACACCAGCCCGAACCCCGGCGTGCTGGCCAGCTCCTTCTTCGCCACCCCGGTGAACCCGCCGCGCAGCAGCTTGGCCAGGATCAGCACGTCCAGCTGGCTCTGGTGGTTGAACAGGAACACCGCCGGACGGGCGGTCAGGTGCTCGGCGCCCTGGACATCCAGCTTTACCCCCGCCAGCAGGCTGCCCAGCTCGCCGGCCACGGTGATGCCCCGGTCAACCGCTTCCCGCCGGGATCCGGTCGGCGCCGCCAGCGCCGCACCCGCGGCGAAGCCGCCGAGCATGCCGGCCAGGCCCGCAGCGGTCCGGGCGACATCCGCCGCGCCCGGCCGCCCGCGGGACCGGAACCTGGCGACCGGCCAGCCGTAGTGCCGTGCCGCCGCGGCCAGGCCCCGGCCGGGGTTGACCGCCCGCGCCCGGCCGGCGGTCCGCAGGAACGGCACGTCCTCGTCCCCGTTGGAGTAGGCGTAGCTTTCGGCGAGGTCGATGTCGTGGCCGGCGGCGAACGCGCGGACCGCGGCTGCCTTGCCGGACCGCCACAGCAGCGGCCCGCCGGGGCGGCCGGTGCAGATCCCGTTCACGATCTCCACGGGCGAGACGATGATGTGCTGCACGCCCATGGCCCTGGCGGCGGGCTCGACCTGGAACCGGGTGGCGGACGACGCGAGCACCACGGTGTGCCCGGCCCGCTGGTGCGCCTCGACCAGCCGCCACCCCTCCGGGTACATCGAGCCGGCGATGCCCTGCACCCACAGCCGCTCGCCCAGCTCGGCGAGCTCGTCCTCGCTGCGCCCGGCCCAGACCCGCATGCCCAGCACGGTGAACCGCTCGAAGTCCTCCTCGCTGCTCACCCCCCGCAGGCCGGTGAGCAGCATCCGGCCGAGGTCGGCTGGTGCGACCTGCAGCGACCTCAGGTGGTGGCGGGCGAAGGACGCCAGCGAGTAGCCGTCGATGAGCGTCCCGTCGAAGTCGAAGAACGCAGCCACCCGCGGGCCCCGCGGCCCGGCCTCCGCGTCGGCGATGAGCTGCTCCTCCGACCACAGCCCGCCCGCGATCTGCCTAGGGTTCGACACCGACCACCTCCCGCCGCGACGCCGCGTCGATCTCGTCGATAATGATCACCCGCGTGACGAGGTCCCGCAGCCGCGCGGCGAACTCCTGCCTGCGCCGCGCCAGCTCCTCGCCGCCCGGGCCGGTCAGGTCGAGGTTCTCGGCGAGCTTCAGCGCGCCGGAGAACAGCTCGCGCGACAGCGACTCCGGTCCGTGCAGCCGGCCCTGCAGCAGCATCTGCCGCCCGACGCCGCCGCACTCGTCGAGGAAATCCTTCTCGGCCAGCTCGCGGCCCCGGTCGTGCGCGCTGAGCCGCTCGGCCACCACGAGCTGCGCGTCCAGGAACGACCGGAGCACCCGGTGCGCCATCAGCAGCGGGGAACGCTCCAGCACGGCGCGCCCGTCCGCCCTCTCCCAGCCAGGGTCCAGCCGCCCGAGCTCGGCGGAAAGCTGCTCCCGGTAGGCCTGCTTGTCCGGGAAGAAGAACTCGAACTTCAGCTGGTCGCGGATCCGCATCGCCTCGTCCCAGCGCTGGGCGGGCTCGCTGAGCAGCACCAGCTCCGCCACCGCGCGGTCGACGAAATGGTGGATCGCGCTGTTGCGGTAGAACGCGGCCACCAGGTGCTGGCCCTGCTCGATCGCGTAGACCGGCTCCTCGCCCCCGTCGTAGATCGTCACGACGTGCTGCTGGGCCAGCGCGCCCAGCACCAGGCGCACTCCTTCCCCGGTGCGCAGCGCCTCGCCCGAGTGCGGCAGCGCCCGCTCGGCCAGGTACACGCGCAGCGGCTCCAGCACCTGGCGTACCTGGGCCAGGGTCAGGGCGCGGTCGCGCACCCCGAGCAGCGCGAGCGTGACGAGCGCCGTCGCGGTCGCCGGCGTCACCCGGTTGATCCGCACGGCGACCTCGAACGCCACCTTGTGCAGCCGCAGCCGCCACGCGTCCCGGTCTTCGGGCTCCCCGTCGGCCGCCATGGCCTCGCGCAGCGAGAGCGGCTCGGCGAACCGGACCGACGCGGTCCCGATCCGGTTCAGCTGGCCCCTGGCGTAGGACGCCAGCCAGGACAGCCCCTCCGCCTTCTTCGTCCCGCCGCCTTGCTCGGCCGCCATCGCCGATGCCTCGCGGAGCTGGTCGTAGGTGATCGAGACCGGGACCAGGTAGGCATCGTCGGCGAAGCCGAGCTCGATCGCCTCCGCGAGGTAGGTCAGCAGGCCGTAGCGCGGCGGGCGCAGCTTGCCGGTCCGCGACCGGCCGCCCTCCATGTACCACTCGAGGTTGAACCGCTTCGCCAGCAGGTAGCCAAGGTACTCGCGCAGCGCGAACTTGTAGATCTCGTCCCCGCCGAAGCTGCGCCGGATGAAGACCACCCCGGCCCGCTTGGCCAGCGGGCCGATCGGCCAGAAGCTGAGGTTGTCCCCGCCGAGCACGTGGTTGCGCGGGAAGTCATTGTCGGCGAGCACGTCGGCCAGCAGCAGCGAGTCGGCATAGGACCGGTGGCTCGGCAGGAACACGAGCGCGTGCTGACGGTTCAGCTCGCGCAGCCGTTCCAGCCCGGCGGTGTCGGCCTGGACCTCCCAGGCGCGGGAGTGCAGCGGGCGCAGAGCTCCGGAGAGCAGGTCCACGGCCAGCGGGCTCATGGACGCGACCAGGCCCTCGAGGCCGGCGCCCGCCAGCTCCAGCACCTCTGACTCGGCCACCTGCAGGCGCTCGGCCAGCGCGGCCACCTCGCGGCGGAACCCCGGGCTGTCCTGGATCGCCTCGACGACGTGCCGCGGCACCTTGTACCGGTATCCGCGCAGCGGCCGCTCGGCGCGCTCCAGCGCCAGCCTGGCCTGCAGCGTCACGAAGTGCGCGAACGACCCGGTTCCTCCCCAGCGCGCGCGGAGCGCGGCCACGGTGGCGGGCTCGGCGAGCACCACCCGGGCCCGGCCGGGGTCGCGGCGGGCGATGCGAGCCTGCTGGAAGGTCGGCGGCCGCCGCGCGTTGACCAGCGAGAGGACACCCGGCCAGCGCGCCGGGCGGTCTGCCTCCCGCTCCCGGGGGAGCCACGCCACCCGCGCGGCGGTCACGACCGTGTCCGGCGGCGTGCCGGCCAGCGACCGGGCCAGTTCCGGGCCATCCAGCGGCAGCACCGCGGACGGCCGCAGGTCGGTGCCGCGCAGCCACTGCGTGACCAGCGCGCGCTCCACCTCGCTCGCGGCCTCGGCGAGCAGGATGAGCGGTGCCCGGCCGCCGGCCGGGCTGTCGCCAGCCGGGCCGTTCCCCGCCGGGCCGTCGCCAGCCGGCCTGTGTGCTGCTCGCCGCGCGTCCATCCCGGCTCCTTCTCTCCCGGGGACCATCCTCGCCCATCCTGTGACCCGGGTCACCTGGCAATGTCCGGCACCCGCGCGATCACCCGGCCCGGGGGACGCGGATCAGGAGCCGAACTCGGCGCGGACACCGAGCAGGCGGACCGGCCGCCGCCCGGTGAACCGGTCCAGGGCCGCCAGCGCGGCCTGGCTGATCGCCGCCGAGTCGACGGTCGGGGCCGCCAGCGGATGACCGTGCGTCTCGGTAATAAAGGGCGCATAGCGGACCTTCACCACCACCCGTACCGCCGGCCGCTGCCCGCCCGCCAGCTCGCCCGCGACCACACCGGCGAGCCGGGTGATCTCCTCGACCACCCGGGGCCAGTCCGCGATGTTCTCCTGGAAGGTGACTTCCCGGCCATGCGAGCGGGCCAGGTACGGCGTGTCGTCCACCGCGCTCTCGCCGTGGCCGCGGGCGAGAAGGACCAGCCACGGCCCGGTCGCCGGGCCGAACTGCCGCGCGAGCGCGTCCGGGTCGGTCCCCGCGAGCTGCCGGACCGTGCGGATGCCGAGCTCGGCGAGCCGCTTCGCCGTCTTGGCGCCGATCCCCCACAGCGCGTCCGTGGGGCGGTCGCCCAGCACCTCGAACCAGTTCTCGTAGGTCAGCCGGAAAACGCCGGCGGGCTTGCCGAACCCGGTGGCCAGCTTGGCCTGCAGCTTGTTCTGGCCGATCCCGACCGTGCAGTCCAGCTGCGTGGCAGCCCGCACCCGCTGCTGGATACCGCGGGCCAGGGCCTCCGGGTCGTCGGCATCGGTGCCGAGGAACGCCTCGTCCCAGCCCAGCACCTCCACCACGGCCCCCGATTCCCGCAGCGTCGCCATCACCACGGCGGAAACGGCCTCGTAGGCCTCCCGGTCCACCGCGAGGAACACAGCGTCTGGGCACCGCCGCGCGGCGGTGCGCAGCGGCAGGCCGGAATGCACGCCGTAGGCCCGCGCCTCGTAGGAGGCGGTGCTGACCACGCCTCGCTTCGCCGGGTCGCCGTCACCCCCGACGACAACCGGGCGGCCGCGCAGCTCCGGATGCCGCAGCACCTCGACGGCGGCGATGAACTGGTCGAGGTCGACGTGCAGCACCCAGGAGGCCACGCTCCAGTCTTACCCGCTCGCAGTGCCCGCGCGGTCAGCCGGTGCTTTTCATGATCCCGAACGGCTGACGGAGGGCTCGCCGGTAACGGCGGCGGCTACCCGGCGGCGCCGAAAGACCAGATCCCGGCGTCTGACCCGGTCTTCGTCCTGACCCCGCCCACGGCCCACACGGACGTGCCGCCGGGGGCGGGGGCCAGCTGGCCCATGACGCTGCCAGCGGCGAGCGCGGTCCGGCTCCAGCGGCCGCGGGCCGACAGGTGCGACGCCCAGGTCTGGCCGCTGCTGTCGTACAGATCGAGCCAGAGGCCGCCCCGCCCGTCCGTGGCGAGGAAGCCCAGCGTGGTACCGGGCCAGGGCAGCCTGGTCGTCGTCCACCGGCCGCCGCTGAGGTGCACGAGCCGCTGCCCGCCGCTGGCGGTCACGGCCGTCACCCACACGCCGGTCCCCGGCTGCGCCAGGATCTCCCCGAACCCCAGGCCGGCCAGCGCCGCCGCCGTGACCCGCTGCCAGCCCGAGCCGTCGTAGTGCAAGATCGCGTCGCCCTGCGACGAGGCCGATCCGGTGGCCCAGATGTCCGTGGCCGACACCGCGCTCGGGGTCAGGACGCGGCCGGCGGCGCCGCTGACGCGCGTCCAGGCGTGCCCGTCGTAGTGCCAGGCGCCGAGCCCCGGGCCGGCGCCCGGCCCGCCGAACGCCCAGACGTCACCGCTGCCCAGCGCGGCGATGCCGGTGAACGCGCCCGGACCCGGGCACGTGCCGGGCCACCGACCAGCTCGCGCCGTCCCAGTGCAGGATGTCCCCGCCCGCCTCGGTGACCGCCCAGACGTCGCTCCCGGAGACCGCGCTGGCGGCGAAGATCTCGCTGCTCAGGCCCGGTGGCAGCGGGCTTCTGCGCCAGGTCGTGCCGTTCCAGCGCTCGGCGACCGGCGATCCCGGGGCCGGCAGGCCGGCCGTGCTGGTGCCGCCGAACGCCCAGGCATCGCGCCTGCCCGGCGCGACGACGGCGGTGTAACCGGAATAGTTCGTGACCCGGCCGTAATGGCTGGTGAACACCAGGTGCCAGCCGGAGGCGCGGGCGGCTCGCGCGGGCGCGCCGGGCGCCAGCGTCAGCGTCGCGGCGGACGCCGCCGCGGTCAGGACGGCGCAGCTGCGGCGCAACGGCTTCACGGGAACTCCTTCGGCTGCCTGCCGCGCGCCGGGGAACGCCCCGGGGTTACGGTGAGGGGCCGCCAGTGTACAGAGACGACCGGCGAAACCGCGGGCCGCGCGCGGCGAGCTTAGATGCCCGCGCGCGCCCGCGCCGCCCGCCTCTGGCCCGGCCCGCGCCGCCCGCCTCTGGCCCGGCCCGCGCCGCCCACACCTGGCCCGCGCGGTGAGCTACTGCACGGTCTCACGACCAAGGCTGGCCTACGTCGGCGGCCCACGTGCGCACTGCCATTCTCATCCCCGAGGGGGAGCCGCAGGGTCCCTTCATCTAGCCCCAGATACCCCTGCGGGGAGGCCCGGTCACTGACCAATTTTCGGATTAGTGCCGTGCCGGGTGAGGCCCGCCCTGGCTATTGCGCAACCCCGCAGTTGCACATGACTGCCGCCGCCAAGATCGAAGTGAGATTGCCTACCACCGGTGGTAGGCAATCTCACTTCGATCACGGGAGTTGATCTTCGCAATGCAGCGGCCGGCTCCGCCTCGCCGGAGCGCAGAACAGACCAGGGCGAACGTCACTTGCCGCGGATTAGATGCCCGTGCCCGCGAGCGCCTGCCGGACGATTTCCAGCGGATGGCGGGCGGGCCGCCCGGTCCCGTGCGCTATCTGCTGCCGGCAGGACACTCCCGTCGCCGCGATGATCACGTCTGCCGCCTCGGCCCGGATGGCCGGGAAGAGCCGGAGCTGGCCGATGCTCATGGACAGCTCGTAGTGCTCGGCCTCGAAGCCGAACGAGCCGGCCATGCCGCAGCAGCCGGCGTTGACCTCGCTGACATCGGTGCCGGGGATGGCGCGGAGCAGCGCCGTCGTCGCGGCCGTGCCCGCCAGCGCCTTCTGGTGGCAGTGCCCGTGAAACAGGATCCGGCGGCCGCTGACCGCGCTGTCCTGCGGCAGGATAAGCCTGCCGTCGGCGATGGCCTCAAGCAGCAGTTCCTCCGGCAGCCGGGTGGCCGCCCCGACTGCCCGCACCCGCGGGTCGCCGGGGAGCAGGGCCGCATACTCGTCGCGGAGCGTCAGCAGGCAGGACGGCTCCACCCCGACGATCGGCACGCCGCGGGCAGCTGCCTCGGCCAGCCGCTCGGTCATGTCCGTCGCCATCCGCCGGGCCCGGTCGAGCAGTCCCTTGGACAGGCTGGCCCGGCCGCAGCAGCCGGTGTCCTCGAACCGGACCTGCCACCCGGCGGCTTCCAGCAGCTCGATGGCGGCCCGGCCAGCGGCCGGCTCGGTGTACGTGGTGAAGGAGTCAGCGAGGAAGATCAGCTCGCCCTGGGACGCGGGCTGTGCCGGTCCCTGCCGCCGCCGGAACCAGCCGCGCAGGTCGTGCCGCTGGAACTGCGGCAGCGGCCGGGCCGCGGCGAGGCCCAGCCAGCGTTCCGCCAGGAGACGGGCGGGCCGCCACCTGCCGGCGAGATTGGACAGCGGGAAGGCAGCGGATCCCATCCGGTTCAGCGCGCGGATCGACCCGAACACCCGCGAGCGCAGCGGGACGCCATGCTGATCATGGTAGGCGGCGAGCGCCTCCGATTTCAGTGCGGCCATGTCGACCCCGAGCGGGCACTCGCTCTTGCACGCCTTGCACTCCAGGCACAGGTCGAGGATGTCGTGCAGCCGCTCGTCCCCGAGCGCGGCGCGCGGGTCCGGCATGGACAGGGCCTTCACCAGGGCGTTCGCCCGGCCCCTGGTCGAGTGCTCTTCCTCGCGGGTGGCCATGTACGACGGGCACATGACGCCGGTCGAGCCCTTCCGGCACAGCCCGATGTTCATGCACCGGTCGGCGGCGCCGCGCATCCCGCCGGGGGTGGCGAATGCCAGCCGCGTCGCGAGCGGCGCCGGGACCGGTAGCGCCGGGTCACGCAGGTGCTCGGTCATCGGGGCCGCGTCCACGATCTTCCCCGGGTTCATCCGATGGCCCGGGTCGAAGAGCCGCTTCGTCTCCTGCATGGCCGCGTAGAGCTCGTCGCCGAACATGCGGCGGTTGAACTCGCTGCGGGCCAGCCCGTCACCATGCTCGCTGGAGTTGACGCCGCCGAACTCGATGACGAGCTCGCGCACCTCTTCGGCGACCGCGCGCATCAGCTCCGGCTGCCCGGGTGCGGTGAGATCCACGAACGGCCGGATGTGCAGGCAGCCGACCGAGCAGTGGCCGTAGAAGCCGGCCGTCAGCCCGTGGGCGTCCAGGATCTGCCGGAACCGGCTGGCGTACGCGGCCAGCCTGGCCGGCTCGACTGCCGTGTCCTCGACGAACGCCAGCGGCCGCCGGCTACCCGAGCTCGCCGCCATGAGCAGGCCCAGCCCCGCCGAGCGGACCTTGAGCAGCGCCGCCTGCTCCTCCCGGCGGACCGCCCGGAGCGTGTGGAAGCCGTGGCCATGGGCCTGCCACAGCCCGGCCACGCGGTCGAGTCCGGCCACCGCTTCGTCCATCGTGTCACCGGAGAACGTCACGAACAGCAGGGCGTCGGGATCGCCGTGCAGGATCGATCCGAGCGCCCGGTACTCGATCTTCTGGCGGGACAGGTCGAGGATCGTACGGTCGAGCAGCTCGACGGCGTCGGGCTGGCAGGCCAGCGCGTCCCCGGTCGCGTCGATCGCGGTCGGCACGGACGTGAAGTGGCCCACGGCGATGACCCGGTGGCGCGGCGCGGGCACGAGCTGGACGGTCGCCTCGACGACGCTGACCAGCGTGCCCTCCGAGCCGACGACGAACTTCGCCAGGTCAAGGCCCGCCGATCCGGCCAGCCGGTCCAGCCGGTAACCACCCGACTGCCGCCAGAACCGGGGGAACCCGGTGGCGATGGCCTCGCGGTGGCGGTCGACGAGCCGGGGCAGTTCCCGGCAAATCTCCCCTTCCAGCGTGGCGGCCGCCGCGCGGTCACCCAGTTCCTGCTCGGTCAGCGGACCGAACCGGGCCCTGCTCGCGTCGGACAGCACCACGTCGAGTTCCAGCACGTGGTCGATCGTCATGCCGTAGCGCACCGACTGGCTGCCGGCCGAGTTGTTGCCGATCATCCCGCCGAGCGTCGCCCGATTGCTCGTGGACGTGTCCGGGCCGAACATGAGCCGGTGCGGGGCCGCCGCCAGGTTCAGCTGTTCCTGGACCACCCCGGGCTGCACCCGGGCCAGCCGCCGTTCCGGGTCGATCTCGATGATGCTGCTCATGTGCCGGGACATATCCATCACGACCGCGTGCCCGACCGTCTGGCCGGCCAGGCTGGTGCCGGCTCCCCGGGGCAGCACGGGAACGCCGAACCGCCCGGCGGTGGCCACCACGGCGGCCACGTCGTCGGCATCGCGGGGAAAGACCACGCCGATCGGCTCGATCGCGTACATGCTCGCGTCGCGTGAATACAGGTGCCTGCTGTAGGCGTCGAATCGGACCTCGCCGCCGACCGCGCCGCGTAGTGCCTGCTCGATCTCTGCCTGCTCGATCTCTGCCTGCTCGATACCGGCCCGGGCAATAGCGGCCGCATTGCCAGAAGCGCTCTTCCCCGCGGCCGGATTCACGTCACCATAGTAGTTGGCGGCGAAAGGACAGGTAGATGGCTTATCAGAGCGGCCGGCATTTTCTGCAGATCCCGGGCCCGACAAATGTGCCCGACCGGGTACTGAGGGCGATCGCCGCCCCTACGATCGATCACCGCGGGCCCGAATTCGCCGCGCTGGCGCGCCAGGTCCTGGCCGGCGTCCGGCGGCTGTGCGGTACCTCGCGGCCGGTGGCGCTGTATCCCTCATCGGGCACCGGCGCCTGGGAAGCCGCGCTCGTCAACACGCTGTCACCCGGCGACCGCATCCTCGCCTTCGACACCGGTCACTTCGCCGCCCTGTGGGCCGCGATGGCCGGGAAACTGGGCCTGGATGTCAACGTCGTGCCCGGCGACTGGCGCCGTGGGGTCTATCCCGGCCAGGTCCGCGAGAAATTGTCTGCCGACCCCGGGCACCGGATCAAGGCGGTCACGATCGTCCACAACGAGACATCTACCGGAGCCGCCAGCCAGATCCCGCTGATCCGGGCGGCAATGGACAGCGCCGGCCATCCCGCTCTGCTCATCGTCGATACGATTTCCTCGCTCGGGTCGGTCGAATACCGGCACGACGAATGGGGCGTTGACGTCACTATCTGGTGCTCGCAGAAAGGCATGATGCTGCCCCCGGGCATGGGGCTCAACGCGGTCAGCGAGAAAGCCCTTGACGCGTCACGGAGGGCTCGTCTGCCCCGCAGCTACTGGGAATGGCAGCCGGTGCTCGCGGCCGCCGAGACCGGCCTGTTCCCCTACACCCCGCCTACCAACCTGCTCTACGGGCTCCGCGAGGCACTGGCCATGTTCGGCGAGGAGGGGCTGCCTGCCGTTTTCTCGCGGCACGCCAGGCACGCGGAGGCTACCCGCCGGGCGGTCCGGGGATGGGGGCTGGAAGTACTGTGCCAGGACCCGGACCACTACTCGAGCACCCTGACCGCCGTGCTGCTCCCGGACGGGCACGACGCGGACTCCGTGCGCCGGCTGATCCTCGACCGCTACGACATGTCTCTCGGCGCCGGCCTCGGCCGCCTGGCCGGAAAGGTGTTCCGCATCGGCCACCTCGGGGATCTCGAACGACCTGACCCTGGCCGGGGCCTTGTGCGGGGTGGAGATGGGGCTCGTCCAGGCCGGGGTACCGATCAAGCGCGAGGGCGTCAGCGCCGCGCTCGGCTATCTCGGCGCGGCCGGGCTGACCGGGCACGGTCACCCGGCGGGCGCGGCTGTCCGGCGGGCGCAGTCATCCGGCGGGCGCGGTCATCGGCGGGCGCGGTCATCCGGCGGGCACGGCGTGGGGCTACAAGACGCCGCGAATGATGCCGCGGGCCAGCAGGTCGGCCGGGGTGAGCCGCAGCCGCCTGGCCACCTGCGGGACGTCGTCAGCGGGCAGCTTGAGTATCGAGGCCGCGAGCTCCGGGACGGTGACCGCCAGGTAGCCGTCTCGCGCCAGCCACAGGTCGGTGGGGGACGCCAGCGCGAGGGCTCCGCCGGACACGCCCTCGCCAATGACGACCGAGGTGACCGGGACCGGGCTGGATCCGACAGCGATCATCAGCTCGGCGATCGCCGGGCCGACCCCGGCCGCCTCGTCTGCGGGCGCAGCCGCCGCGCCGGGCGTGTCGATGAGCGTGAGGACGCCCAGCCCGAGCCGCGCCGCCAGCGCGAGCAGCCGCGTCGCGGTCCGGAATCCCGCCGCGGTGGTCGGCTGGCCGGTCTGCGCCACGTAGCCGATCGTCGTGCCATGGTGCCTGCCGAAGCCGCACCGCAGGCCGGTGTCCACCCCGCCGCAGCGATCACCGCGGATCTCGAACGACGGCCCGAAGTAGCTGGCCAGCCACTGGTCCGCCCGGGCCCGGTGCTGCCCCCGCGCCCGGCTGACCTGCGCCCACGCGTCCTCGCCGGGATCGGCGCCATCGAGACCGGCGGCGGGCCCGGAACCGGGATCGGGATCGGCCCCGCCGTCCGCCGCGGCCGGCCAGGCAGGAACCGGGACGCGGTCCGGCGTGGCGCCGCGCGTCCGGGGCGACAGCAGCCGGAGGATCGCGGCGATGTCCGTGCGGAGCCGGTACGCGGGCGACAGCGCGTCGGCGAACCCGCGGCCCCACTTGCCTTCGGCGAAGTAATCCGGCGACCCCGGGTCCGCGCCCGCCGGGCGGGTGCGCGAGCCGGAGAAGCTCACGCGCGCGCCCGGCACCCCGATGAGCACGTCGGCACTGGCGACGAGCGACGCCCAGACCCCGCCCGTCGTCGGGTCGCCGGCGACCGCGACGTGCGGGATGCCGGCCCGCCGCGCGCCGCCGATCGCGGCCGCGATGGCCTGCATCTGGACCAGCGCGCTCGTGCCTTCCTGCATGCGCGACCCGCCGGAGGCCGCGACGGACACCACCGGCAGCCGTTCGGAAGTGGCGATCGTAAAAGCCCGGACGATCCTGGCGCCCTCGGCGACCCCCAGCGAGCCGCCGAAGAACCCGAACTCGAACCCGATCAGCACGCAGGGTTCCCCGCCGATGGCGGCCAGGCTCGTCGTCACCGCGTGCCGGGCACCGGTGCTGTCCCTGGCGTCGCGGAGCTGGCGGCCGTAACCAGGCCAGTCGCTGGGGTTGCCCGGCTCGATCTCCGCGCCGAAGTGCCGCAGGCTTCCGGCGTCGGCGACAGCGCGGGACAGAGCGCGCGGGCTGACGGCAGCCGGGCCGGCGGGGTCAGCGGCGGCCATCTGCCTGCACGCGGCCGAGCATGGCCTCGCGGAGCTCGCTGGTGTGCTGGCCGAGGGTGGGCGGCGGCGACCCGGCCGACAGCGGGGTGCGGCTGTAGCGCACCGGGTTTCCCGGCAGCCGGATCCTGCCCAGCAGCGGGTGGTCGACCTCCCATACCAGGTTCTCGGCTCGTGCCTGCTCGCTCTCGTAGACCCGGTCCAGGCTGTTCAGCTCGCCGGCGGGCACGCCGGCCTCGCGCAGGGTTGCGAGCCAGCCTGCCGCTGGCCGGGACCCGATCCGCGGGGCCAGGATCTGGTGCAGCTCGGCGAGTGCCTCCAGCCGCAGTGCGTTCGTGGCGAACCTGCTGTCGGCCGGATCCAGCCCGACGAGCGGAGCGAAGCGCCGCCAGATGTCCTCGTTGCCCACCGCGATGACCAGCGGAGCGTCGGCAGCCTGGAACACGCCGTAGGGAGCGACCGTCGGGTGATGGTTGCCCGACAGCCCGGGCACCTGGCCCGCGACCAGGTACCTGGTCGCCTGGAACGTGTGGATGCCGGCCTGCGCGGCCAGCAGCGAGGTGGAAACCCGCTGGCCGGATCCGCTGCGCTCACGCTCGACGAGAGCGCCGAGCACGCCGATCACCCCGAACAGCCCCGCGCTCACGTCTGCGATCGGAACGCCGACCTTGACGCTCCCGCTGGCCGCGGTCCCGGTCAGGCTCATCAGGCCCCCCTCTGCCTGCAGGATCTGGTCATAACCGACCCGGTCGCTGTCCGGGCCGCTCTCGCCGAAGCCGCTGATCGACAGCCGGACCAGGCGCGGATTCAGTTCCGCCAGCCGGTCGTCCCCCAGGCCGACGCGGTCCATCACCCCGGGGCGGAAGTTCTCGATCAGCACGTCGGCCCAGCGGACCAGCGCCTCGATGAACGCGCGCTCGTCCGGATCCTTCAGGTCGATGGCCACGCTGCGCTTGCCCCGGTTGATGGACAGGAAGTACGTGCTCTCGGTCCCTTCGCCGGCCGGCATGAACGGCGGGCCCCACTGCCTGGTGTCGTCCCCGGACCCCGGCCGCTCTACCTTGATCACCTCAGCGCCCAGGTCGCCGAGCAGCATCGCCGCGTACGGGCCCGCGAGCACCCGTGCCAGGTCAAGCACGCGCACGCCCGCCAGCGGTCCGGCAGTCTCCGACATGGCATCCTTTCCTCGCCGGCGGGCCGCGGCGGAGCGCCGCGGCCTGGCCTGGCCTGCTGGTGCAGCGGCAGGCCAGGCCCGGCGCCCGGCTACGGCGTGGCCGCCGCGAGTGCGCTGGCGGACATCACGGCGATCTGCTTCTCGACGCCTGCGGGCGTCGCCTGGAAGGCGCCGTAGGGGCCGAAGGTGTTGTTGTACTTGTTGTAGTCGAGGCTCCCGCTGGCGCCCTCGTAATTGATCTTCGTCCCGGCCTTGATCAGCTTCAGGCACGTGGAGTAGGTGAAGCACATGGTGCCCGGCGGGTTCGTCACCTTGGTCATGTCATGAGCGACCTTCGTCCCGTCGGTGGTCTTCGCGTACGCGTCGGCCAGCGCGAGCGAGATCACGGCGTCGTAGGCGTAGTTCGCGTTCGCCAGCGGGCCGGCCGCCTTCTGGCTGGGATAGATCTTGTTGAATCCGTTCAGGAACGCGGTGCTGGCCGCCCCGCTGATCGAGGTGCCGAACACCGAGATCAGGTGGGCGTGCGCGGTCGCGTAGCCGATCGCCTTGAGGAAATCGCTGCCGCTGGTGACGTCCGTGCCGACCCACGGGATCGACGAGGCGCCCAGCTGCTTGAACTCGCGGAACAGGACGGCCGCGGTCGGCGGGTCCTCCTGGGTGAAGATCACCTGCGGGTGCGCGGCGATCGCCTGCCGCACCTGGCTCAGGTACGTCGTCTGGTCCGGGGTCACGATGATGGTCTTGAGTATCGTGCCGCCGAGCTTGGTGAAGGTCGTGGAGACGGGCTTCAGGAAGGTCTGCGCGGCCGGGTCGGAGTAGAACAGCATGACGGCCCGGGTGTAGCCGTGCAGGTGCGCGTACAGCGCCATGGCGACCCCCAGCTGGGAGTCGGACGGGCTGTCGCGGAAGAAGTACGGATCGGTCTGGTGGTCGCGGGCGGTGTCACCGCCCTGGAACTCGTTGACGATGTGATTGGCCTTCAGGATCGGCTCCACGCCGTTGATCTCCTGGGTTTCCGGGCCGATAACCCCGCTGATGGTCTTGGTCAGCATCTGGTTGGTCGCGGTGACGCCGTCGGCGACGTCACAGCTGGTGTCGCCCGTCACCAGTTGCACCTTGCGGCCGAGCACGCCGCCGGCCGAGTTGATCTCGCCCTGGGCAACCTTGGCACCCTGGAGCATCGCCTGCCCGAGACTGGCCAGCCTCCCGGTGAAGCAGGAAAGGACGCCATAGGTCACCGGACCGGACGAGTTGCTGCTGCCTGATGACGCGCAAGCGGCGAGCAAGGTCGCTGCCGCGCAGGCGCCGGCCGTCCTGCTGATCGTGCGAAGTTTCACGATGGTTCTCCTAACTCATGTGGCCGACGTAGAGCTCCACGACGGTGTCGTCGTGCAGCAGTTGCTGCGCCGGGCCGTCCAGCCTGTTGCGCCCGAGCACGAGGATGTAGCCCCAGTACGCGTGGCGCAGTGTCCGCCGGGTGTTCTGCTCGACCACGCAGATCCCCACGCCGGTCGCGGCGATCTTCACGATCTGCTCCCAGAGCGCCGCCTGGAGCAACGGAGACAGCCCGGCGCTCGGCTCGTCGAGCAGCAGGACGGCGGGCTCGAGCATGAGCCCCCGCGCCATGGCGAGCATGCTGCGCTGGCCGCCGCTGAGCATCCCTGCCCTGCGGCGCAGCGACGCGCCCAGGTCGGGGAACAGCTCGCACAGCTCGCCGATCCGCTGCTGCACGCCGCGGCGGCGGGTGTACGCCCCCATTTCCAGGTTCTCCCTGACGGTGAGATCGGGGAAGATGTTGGAGACCTGCGGGACGTAGCTGAGCCCGTACTTGACCAGCTTCTCTGGCGGGGTGCCCGTCGTCTTCTTGCCCCGGACGTACACGTCGCCGCGGGATGCTTTCAGCACCCCGCTCAGCGTCTTGAGCAACGTGGATTTCCCGGCACCGTTCGGGCCTACGATTGCCGTGATTCTGCCCGCGCGGACGGTCAGCGAGATGTCCTCGATGATCGGCGGCCCGCCATACCCGGCGGTTATCCCCTCGGCTCGCAGCACGACCTCGGACTCTGGCTCACTCATGGCTTTGGTCCATCCCGAGATACGCATCGACCACCCGGGGGTTGTTCCGCAGGCCGGAGAACGGCCCCTGCGCGATGACCTCGCCGAGATCCATCACGATCACCTGGTCGCAGATTTTCTCGATGAACGGGAGATTGTGCTCGACCACGATCACGGTGCACCCCTCGGCCGCGAACTGCCTGACGGCCTCGCCGATCCGCGTGCCGAGCACGGGATTCACGCCTCCCATCGGCTCGTCGAGGATGATCATGCGGGGCTCGGCCGCCGCTATGCGCGCGAATTCCAGCAGCCGCTTCTGACCGCCGCTCAGCCGCACGGCCAGCTCGTTCTTGAGCTCGGCGAGATGGAAGCGCTCCAGGATGGCCCGGACGGCGGCCCGGTCCGCCTCCTCTTCGCGGCGGATGCGGCGGGCACGGGTGATCGAGCGCCACAGGGACTCGCGTGCGAACCGGCGGCGTGCCAGCAGGACGTTGTCCATGACGGTGAGGTTGCGCCACTCCCGCGGCGTCTGAAAGGTCCGGATGAGCCCGAGCCTCGAGATGACGTCAGGACGCTTGCCGAGCAGCGACTGTCCCCCGAACGTGACGCTGCCGGAATCCGGCTGCCCGAAGCCGGACACGAGATCGACCACCGTGCTCTTGCCCGCGCCGTTCGGTCCGATGAGGCCGGCCACCTGGCCCTCGGGCACCGAGAAGGTGCATTCCCTCACCGCATGCACGCCGCCGAACGATTTCGTCAGGCGCTCGATCTCCAGCAGGGCCGGGCTCATCCCGGGCCTCCGTCCCCGGTGCCTTGCCCGGTGCGTTCCGTGCTGCCAGCACCGGCGCCGGCAGCAGCGGCAGGCCCGGCCTCGCCGGGCGCATCGCCGGGGACACTGCCGGCCGGGGCCGCCGCGGCGCGCGCCCGCAGCGGGCGCAGCAGCCGCGCGGCCAGCCCTGACGCCCCGTCAAGGCCAGGCCGTTCCCTGAAGATCCCCTCGGGCCGGAACCTGAGCATCAGGATGATCATGAGACCGATCAGGATTTGGCGCATCGCCGGCCGAAGTCGGGGCGCGAGGCGGGCGACGGCAGGAACCGGGTGAGCTCGACCAGGCCGATGTAGACGACGAACACGCCGACGATGACCCCACGGGGATTGCCGCGGCCGCCGACCAGGATCGCCGCGTAGATCACCAGGAGTTCCTGAGGTGTCCAGGCGGACGGGTTGAACGCGCTGATGAAGATCGCGAACAGGGACCCCGCCAGGCCCGCGAGCGCGGCGCCGAAGAGATACGCACGGTACTTCGCGAAGAACACCCTGCGCCCGTAGGCGGCGGCGGCGCGCTCGTCCTCGCGCACCGACCTCAGCATCCGGCCGAACGGGCTCCTCGACAGCCGCTGCACCAGCAGGTAGGCGAGCAGCAGGACGACGAGCACGACGAAGAGAAAGACGACGCGGTAGCCGTTGTAGGTCAGGTTCAGTGCCGTCTGCCCGGGGTTGACCAGCCCGTACACGCCGTTGTAGCCGTTGAACAACGGCGTGTAGATCTCCACCAGGAGGTACAGCGCGCTCACCGCGCCGAGAGTCGTGACCGCGAAGTAGATCTCGCGCAGGTTCCGCAGCGCTACCGCCCCGATGACGGCGGCGAGGAGCACCACGGTGACCACGGCCAGCAGCATCGAGGCCACGACGGGCAGGTGCGCGCCGATGATGTACTGGCTCGGCGAGGTGGGCTTGCCGATCGTCAGCACGAAGGTCATGTAACTGCCAAGCGCCAGGTACCCGTAGAACGCCAGGTCGAAGTCGCCGGCCCAGCCCCAGACCACGTCGAGGCCGAGCGCGAGGATCGCGAAGACGCCCGCCTCCGTGATGACGCTGACCCAGTACATCAGGCACGGACCTCCATCGTGCTCCGCCGGACAAACAGGCCGTTCGGCCGGAACAGCATGAGCAGGACGAGGAGCAGGAACGCGAACACGAGCTGATACGCCGAGCTCGTATAGGTGCCGCTGATCTGGATGACGAGCCCGACGATAACTGCGCCGCCGAGGGTGGCGTAGGGCCGGCCGATGCCCCCGGCGACGGCCGCCGTGATAGTGAGCAGCAGGAAGCTGAAGCCGAGCTGAGGCCCGAAGGTGCCGATCGTGTCCGCGAGCACGAACCCGGCGAAGCCGGAAACCGCGCCGGCCAGCGCCCAGGTCTGCATGATCACCCGGCGCGCGGGGATCCCGCTCACCTGCGCGAGCGCCCGGTCCTGCGACACCGCCCTGACCGCCTTGCCGTACCGCGTCCGCTGCAGCATCAGGTAGATGATGGCCGCGACGGCCAGCGCCGAGAAGATCACGTCGAGGTCGGTGGTGGTCCACAGGAACGGCCCGACATGATGCAGGCTGCCCTGCCCGAACGAGTAGGAGACGCTCGCCGCGCCGTAGACGATGATGAGCACGTTCTCCACGATCAGCGCGGCCCCGAGCGTCGCGATGAAGATCGTGATGCTGCTGCGCCCCTTGAACCGCTCGATCAGCCCGGCATTCAGCGCCAGCCCGGCGAGCGCGCCGGCCACGGCGGCGATCACCGCGGCCGCCGCGACGTTCTGGTGGAAAATGTGCTGCCCGCTGTACGCGGCGTACGCGCCGATCGTGAGGAACTCCCCGTGCGCGAAGTTCGCCACCCGGCTGACCGCGTACTCGAGCGTGAACGCCACTGCTGACAGCGCCAGGATCGCCGCGTAGGAGAGCCCGATGCCCACGGTCACCAGGAAAGTAGTCATGTCATCCTCGGCGTGACTGGCCATGTGTGGAAGACAGTAAGTGGCTGAGCCAGTAGCCCGAACCATAATGTTCGCTATCCTTGGGTGTCAACGTGTCCGGGAGTGAGGCGACGCTACGGAATGCCAGCGGGTCAGCGGGCGAGCCGACCGAGTACCGAGGCCCTCCGGGCGCCTGACCGGAGCCGTCTCTACGAGCAGCTTGCCGCCAGGCTGCTCGACTACGTCGAGGTCACCGGGCTGACGGTAGGTGACCGCCTGCCGTCAGAGCGCGATCTCGCGGCGGCACTGCAGGTCAGCCGCACGTCGGTGCGCCAGGCCACGATCGCGCTCGAGGTACGGGGAACGCTGGAGGTACGGCACGGCGACGGCATCTACCTGAGGTCCCTCCCGAACGACTCCGGTCACCTCATGGAGCTGATGACCCAGCGGCACCGGCTGCCGGCGATCCTCGAGGCCAGGGAGGCGCTGGAGACGCAGCTGGCCGCCCTGGCAGCGGCGCGCAGGACCGAGGCAGACGTCGCGGCGATGGACCAGGCACTCGATGCCATGGCCGCCGACATCGACACCGGCGGTCTCGGCGAGGAAGGGGACCGGCTGTTTCACGAGGCCGTCACCCGGGCGGCGCGCAGCCCGCTGCTCGCGGACTTCATGGCCGCGCTGGCGGTGCCGATCAGCGAGACCAGGAAGAGCTCACTCGGCGAGCCGGGCCGACCTCCCCGCTCGCTGCGGGCGCACCGCCGGATCCTCGAGGCAATCCGCCGCGGGGACGCCGCGGGAGCGCGGCAGGCCATGCGCCATCACGTGAACATGGTGGCGGACATCGGGCTGCTCAGGTGGGCAGCGGTGGAGCGCGAGCACGCAGAAGGGGGCGCCCGGTTACGCCGGGTGCGCAGGTCATACTGACACGATGCCGATTCTCGATCGCTTCCGGCTCGACGGCCGGACAGCCATTGTCACCGGAGCCTCCTCAGGACTGGGCGTCGCCTTCGCCACCGCGCTCGCTCAGGCCGGGGCCGACGTGGTCCTGGCCGCCCGCCGGACCGACCGCCTGGAGGCGACGAGAGCCGCCGTCGATGCCGCGGGGCGGCGGGCCCTCGCCGTCGGCGCGGACGTATCGGTTCCCGACGACTGCCGCCGGCTGGTCGAGGCCGCGGTCGAGGCCTTCGGCCGCGTCGAGATCCTCGTCAACAACGCCGGCGTCGGGACGGCCGTGCCGGCCACCCGCGAGAAGCCGGACGAGTTCCGCCGCGTCATCGACGTCAACCTGAACGGCTGCTACTGGATGGCGCAGGAGTGCGGGCGCGTGATGCGGCCAGGCTCCTCGATCGTCAACGTCAGCAGCGTGCTCGCCATCACGACCGCCGGGCTTCCGCAGGCGGCCTACAGCGCCAGCAAGGCCGGGCTGATCGGGCTGACCCGGGACCTCGCGCAGCAGTGGACGGGCCGCAAGGGAATCCGGGTCAACGCGATCGCGCCGGGATTCTTCCGCTCCGAGATGACCGACCAGTACCCGGAGGAGTACATCGCCGGCCAGATGGGGCGGATCATCGCCGGGCGGTGGGGCGAAGGGGCGGAACTGGCCGCGGCCCTGGTCTTTCTCGCGAGCGACGCGGCCAGCTACATCACCGGCCAGACCCTCGTGGTGGACGGCGGCCTCACCATCACCTGAGCCAGACAGGACGTGGACGGAATGTCGTGTAACAGGACGGAAACATCCGGTGCCGACAATAAGGCCATGAGGGTCCGGCATGTCCAGATCGGCTGCGTGTTCACCCACCTGGCCGAGATCGACACGCCAGTGGTCTTCCAGGTGACGCCGGCGCTGTCCGCCGCCGTGATCGTGCGGGCCGAGCAGCGGTCGTCGGAGCCTGCCATGCCCCTGCACAGCTACGCCGACCTGTACGGCAACCCCTGCCTGCGCGCCATCCTGCCGGCCGGCCGGTCACGCTTCCGGTACCAGGCGGTGGCGACGGTACCCGACGCCGTGGACGACGCCGACGAGACGGCCCCGGAGGTGCCGCCCGCCGGACTGCCCGACGACACGCTGATCTACACGCTGCCGAGCCGCTACTGCCTGCCCGAGGTGCTCGGCGACGAGGCGTGGGCCAGGTTCGGCGGGGTCGCGCCCGGGTACAAGCGGGTCCAGGCAATCTGCGACCACGTGAACGAGCACCTGGAGTTCCGGTACGGCAGCACCACGGCGCTGTCCACGGCCGCGGACGTTTACCAGGGCCGGCAGGGCGTGTGCCGCGACTTCACCCACCTGGCCATCACGTTCTGCCGGGCGCTGAACATCCCGGCCCGGTATGTTTTCGGCTACCTTCCCGATATGGATGTGCCGGTCAACCCGGATCCGATGGACTTCGCCGCCTGGATGGAGGTGTGGCTGGGTGACCGGTGGTGGACGTTCGACCCGCGCAACAACGAGCGGCGCAAGGGACGCGTCGTCATCGGCCGGGGCCGCGACGCATCCGACGTGGCGATGATCACCACGTTCGGCGGCCCGCTGCTGGAAAGCATGACGGTCGTGTCCGAGGAGGTAACGGGGGATGCTTGACTCTGCTCTTCTCAGCGCGCCGGTGCTTGATCACCGCGGCCTGGACCTCGACCGGGCCGAGCGGATCACCTACATCCTCCGGCAGCGGTTCCATTACGTGTACGAGGGTGCGGTCACGTCCCTGCAGCAGCGCCTGGTGATCGTCCCGCCGCCGCGGCACGGTGACCAGTACCGGCGCCAGCACCTGCTGGACGTCAGCGGCGCCACGGCCGTGCGCCGGGTCCGCCGTGACGACCAGGGCAACGTCGTGACCTGGCTGCGGGCCGACGCGGTGAACCGCGCGATCGAATTCCGGCTGACCGCGCTGGTCGAGCGGGTGCGCGGGGACGGGCCCGCCATCGCCGCACCGTCGGCGCTCACCGACCCCGGCCTGCTGCGCCCCACCCGCCTGACCGCGGCGGATGACCGGATCCGCGAGCTGGCCAGCCAGCTTGCCGACCCGGCCGACACGCCGCTGGAGCAGGCGGCGCGGATTCTGCCAGCAGGTGCACTCCGCCATCAGCTACCAGCACGGCGTCACCTCCGTGCAGACCACCGCGGCGCAGGCGCTGGCCGGCGGCCAGGGCGTCTGCCAGGATTTCGCCCACGTCATGCTCGCCGTGTGCCACGTGATCGGGCTGCCCGCCCGGTACGTCTCCGGGCACCTGCTCGGCCAGGGCGGCACGCACGCCTGGGTCGAGGTGCTCACCCCCCAGGGGAACCGTGCCGCCGCGATCGCCTTCGACCCGTGCAACGGCCGCCTCGCCGACAACAGCTACCTCACGATCGCGACCGGGCGCGACTACTCCGACGTTGCGCCGGCGTCCGGGTCCTACGTCGGCGCGTCGGGCAATACCCTGACCACCTCGCGCCAGCTGGGCGTCCTGTCCGCGGCCTAGCTGGCCCGTGAGGCGCTACTGGTCACGGGCGTGACCGAAGTACATCAGCTCCCAGATCGCGTCGTCTTTGTACGTCTCGGCCAGCTCGCCGCCGTGATACCGGGAGATCTCGAGGTCACCGACGAACCGCAGGTAGGCGCCGTCGAAGTGGGCCAGCCTGGCGGCGATGCGCTTGACGCCCCGGACCGAGTCGATCATCCGGCTCGCGGCCAGGTCGTGGGTGCGGGTAAACGACACCACGTACCGGTCCTCGCCGTCGGCATAGGTGTAGCGCGTCGTCGCCGCGACCGGCTTGCCGGTCGCCTGGTCGGTGTAGACGCCTTCCCGCTCGAACGTCACCCTGGCCGGGTCGTCGCCGACGAGGACGTTGTCGCGGGCGAGCATGAAGATCGGGATCGGCTCGTACCCGTACTTTTCCGCGGCGGTGATGTAGGACGCGATGACCGAGTACGGCCCGGCCTGGCCGCGGGCCCAGTACCAGTCGTGCACCACCTTCATCAGGCCGACGTTGCCCCAGTTGTGGTCGTGGTAGCCGACCCCCGTCGTCTCGTGCCGCTCCCCGCCGACCGAGTACGTGACGGTCACCGCGCCCTGCGGCACCGAGGGAAGCCAGGCGAACTCCAGCGACCGGTCCGCGCCGAACAGCATGTACCCGGTCGAGGGACGCCACGGGGGCACCTCGCCGGTCAGGGTGGCATCGACGGTGATCTCGTCCGCGGTGGCCTGGATCCGGTAGGTGTGCAGGTCACCGGCGAACCGGTTCTCGCCGATGCGCACGTCGGCATGGTCCTTCGCTGCCGACCACTCGTCGGCCGGAAAGTGCACGAGCTTCTCGAAGTGCCGCCCGTCGGGAAGATCGAGGTCCAGCCGGATCAGCGGTGCGAGCGCCTTCGGCTCGGCGATGTCCTTGTTCATGAACGACACGACCAGCTTCGCCCCGTCGGCCAGGTGCGCGTCGAAGTACCACCATTCGTAGGTACCCGCGGAGTCGTCCGTGCGCGCGCCGTCCTCCCACGGAGCGATCGAGTCGGGCGAGAGCCCGAGACGCTGATAGTCCGCGGGTGAGCCCGCCGTCGCCGCCAGCTTGTCCGCCATGAACCGCTCCTTCCAGCGTCGCGCCGCCGGTCGAGCACCATGGCCCGGCCCCGCGAGCGCATTCCTCCGTTGCCGTCATGTTACCTTGCTTGCGAGCAAGCAAAATCAGCTGGCGGGGAGCCGGTCGCGCAGCGAGCGGAAGATGCGGACGGCCGAGGTCCTGATGAACGGGATCTCCGCCGCCTGACCGCGCGGCCGGCCTGGCAGCCGGGAGTCCTGACCGCCGGCGAGACGGATACTTGTGCTTTGAAAAGCAAGTTATAGTGGACCATGGCAACGCTGCAGCCGCTGAACCCCGACGAAGAGTTGCTCTGGCGGGCGCTGAATCGCGTGATGGCGGCGCTGCCCCGCGTCCTCGGGGAGGATCTCCTGCACTCCGCCGGCCTGTCGCTGCACGAGTACGCGGCCCTGATGAACCTGTCCGAGGCCGAGAACCAGGAGCTGCGCATGGCCGACCTGGCCTCGGCCCTCGGGCTCTCGCCTAGCCGTATCACCCGTCTCGTCGATGGGCTGCAGTCGCGCAATCTGGTCGTCAAGCGCCGCAGCGCCGCGGACGCGCGGGGCAACGTGACCAGGCTCACCGCCGACGGCATGCAGCGGCTGAAGGCCGCCTACCCAGATCACCTGCGGAGCACCCGTAGCCGGTTCATGGAGCACGTCAACCCGGCGCTGACCAGGCGCATGGCCGAGGTGCTCGGCCAGGTGGCTGACCGCCTCGGTCCAGGGGCGACCGGTCCGTAGGTCCCGGCAGCGAGCGCCGCAGCGCCTCCGCGTCGCGTCAAGCGACGCAGTGAGGTCGTCCCGAAAACTTGCTTGACAAAGCATTTAACGTGATATTAACTTGCTTAAGCAAGCAATATCGAAGGGCGTGAGCCCCGCCGGCCGGCCAGCGGACGCCCGCCTGGGCGCGGACACGGAAGGGGCCGGCCAGGGATGAGGAAGAAGGAACGATCATGAAGATCATCGAGTTCGACCAGTTCGGCGGCCCTGAGGTCCTGCACGTCGCCGACCGTCCCGAACCGGTCGCCCGGGACGGCCAGGTCCTCGTCCGGGTCGAGGCGCGTTCGGTGAACGCGCCCGACGCCGGCATCCGCGAGGGCCTGTTCGCGGACTGGACCCCGCAGCGCACCTTCCCGATCGTGCTCGGCGCGGACTTCGCCGGTACTGTCTTGCGCGACTCCGGCGCCTTTACGGCAGGGCAGCGGGTGCTGGGCATCCTGCCGTGGTTCACCGACCCGGAGGGCCGCGGCTCCTACGCCGAGATCGTCGCCGCCGAGTCGGACTGGCTCGGTCCGCTTCCCGACGGCCTGGACGCCGCCGCGGCCACCACGGTCCCGCTGAACGGGCTGACTGCCTTCCAGGCCGCCGACCTGCTCCACCTGACCCCCGCAGACACCGTCGTGGTCACCGGGGCCAGCGGCACCGTCGGCGGTTTCGCCGTTCAGGCCGCGGCCGCCACCGGCGCGACCGTCTACGCCGTCCCCTCCGACGGTGACGAGGAATACGTCCGCGCGCTCGGAGCCCGCAACGTCGTCCGCCGTGGCACCCCGGAGGAGATCGCCACGCGCGTGCGCGAGCTGCTCCCCGGGGGCGCCGACGCGGTCCTGGACGCCGCCCCCGCGGGGCCGGGCATGATCGCCGCCGCCGGTGACGGCGGCCGCTTCGTCACCGTCCTGGCCCCGCTCGCTCCGCCGCCCGAGCGGGGCATTGCCGTTGACACCTTCTCCGTTGGCCTCGATCCGAAGCGGCTCGCCGATCTCGCCGCCCGGGCGGCCGACGGTGTGCTGACCACCCGGGTCGCCGCCCGCCTGCCGCTCGCCGAGGCCGCCGCCGCGCACCGGCTCCTCGCGGCCGGCACAGCGGGCCGCGGCCGCATCGTCCTGCTCTGACCCGGCCGCGCCGCGCCGCGGTCATACCTGGCCGCGGTAGAAGCCGTGCCGGGCCAGCGGGCCGACGAGTTCACGCTCCTCGTACGCGAAGTGGGACAGGAGGGTGTCGGTGAGCAGGTCGATGGCGTCTGTCACCGGGCCCAGAATCCGCCGGGTGCTGCACGAGACGGATCAGGGCCGCGTCGATCTCCTCGAGGACGTCGTGGATCGCGTGGTGTTCGGTGTCCAGCCGGTCGAGCACGTCCCGCAGGGTGTCCTGGCTCTGCCGCAGGTGCGGGAAAATGGCCGCATCCTCCGTGCCGTGATGCTCGGTCAGTGACACGCACTGCATCTGGCACGCCCCGCCGAGCGTCCAGTCGTTGGCGCGGATCGTGAGCCGGTTCAGCTCGCCGCGCGCATCCCCGGCACCGGTGATCCCCTTGGCGACCCGTGCCAGCAGGTCGCGCACCTGCTCCAGCTCGGCGCGGTAGTGGTCGTGCACGTCGATCAGGTGCTGCCCGACGGCCAGTCCGCGCCGGCTGAACGGGACGTCCTCGCCGGGCTCGGGCGCCGCGGGACGGGTATCCTCGTCGAGCACCGACCGCCTGCTCAGGCGGGTAGCAGGCGGAGCCGTCGCCACCAGCCCGGTGCGCCGGGTCAGCCAGTGCCCGCTCACAGCGTCGCCCGCCGGGTAGCACGGCCGTCGCCGTCGGCCGGGGCGGAGGGGCTGGCTGCCGCCGGGTGGCTGGCCGCGTCGTCGGCAGCGCCGGGCGGGACAGGCATCCACTTGTGAGACCACCCGATGACCGCGTCCAGCACCGGTCCCGCCTCGAGGCCCATCGGGGTGAGGTGATACTCCACGCGGACCGGCGAGGTCGGCATGACCTGGCGCTCCACCAGCCCGGCGTCCTCGAGCTCCCGCAGCCGACGGGTCAGCATCATGTCGCTGATGCCGGGGATCGCGGCCCTGATGTCCGCGAACCGGTGCGAGCCGGTGAACAGTGCCTGCAGGACCGCCCCGGACCACCGGGCGCCGAGCAGCTCGATCGCGGCGTGGAAACGCGCGCAGACAGGGTGAACGTTGCTCATGCCGGGTCAACCGCGCAGACCTAGCTCAGTATTCCTGAGTAACTAAGGAATATTTAGCAATTGCGGTCGCTTGACGCAGGCATCGACGACCGCCGGGAGGCATCATGGACGGACTGCAGTTCGGGGTGTTCCTCGCTCCCCGTGCCGCTGACATCGGACGGCTGCGCGACAACGTGCAGGTGGCGGAAGCGGCAGGCTTCGACTTCCTGTCGTTCCAGGACCACCCCTACGTTCCGGACTTCCTCGACACCTTCGCCCTGATCGGCACCCTCATCGGGCAGACCAGCCGGCTGAGGTTCGTGACCGATGTCGCTAACCTGCCGCTGCGGCCCGCCCCGATGCTGGCCAAGACCAGCGCGAGCCTGGACCTGCTTTCCGGCGGCCGGTTCGACCTGGGCATCGGCGCCGGCCGGGCCTGGGACCAGATTGCCGGGCTGGGCGGTCCCCGGCGGGACCCGCGCGAGGCCGTGGCCGCGGTCAGCGAGGCGATCGACGTGCTCCACGCCATGTGGACCCCCGGCCGCCGGGTCAGCCTGCCGGGCCAGCACTACCCCCTGGCCGCGCAGACCGGGCCCGCCCCCGCGCACCGCATCGGCATCTGGCTCGGCGCCGTAGGCCCCAGGATGCTCGACCTGCTCGGCCGTAAGGCAGACGGCTGGATCGCGCCGATAGCCACCGGATACGAGACCAAGCCTCCGGCCCAGGACCGGGTTGACGCCGCCGCCCGGGGCGCCGGCCGGGACCCGGCGGCCATCCGCCGCGTCATCCAGCTCGTCGGCACCGTCACCGGCATCCCGCACACCACGAGCCGCCCGCGCTCCGGGCCCGGCGGCCAGCCGATCCGCACCACCCCGGACATCTGGGCGAAAATCATTACCGAATTCGCCGCGGAGGAACGGTTCGACACCGTCAACGTGCTCCTCGAGCAGGAAACGAGTCAGCAGCTACGGCTGTTCGGCACCGAGGTCATCCCGCTCGCGCGCGCCGCCGCCCTGCAAGGCTCATAACGGCCGCCCTCGCTCTCCCCGCGGAGTGCCGATCCGGCAGGGGCGGCGTCAGCCGATCCGGCAGGGGCGGCGTCAGCATTCGGAGGGCCGCCGCCGCGCCATCCGTCCGATGTTGAGGATATCCGCACCTATGTGGTTGGTGGTGGGTATGGTACGTCCTGGGTCGCTCTGTAATGCGGGGAGATGTCGGGTTTCGCCGCTAACAGGAGGTACTGCATGATCGTCGATGACGCGCCGGCCCGGCCTACCGGATGAGCGCGGAGTTGCACGATGATCCCGCCCAGGTCATGTACTTGCGTGACTACTTTGAGGACGTCCTCGAGCAGATTTACCCCCCGGACCGGAAGGACGGCTGCGGCTACGCAGCAGGGCCTCACGATGGCCAGGAAGCGGCCCAGGACGCGCCCGGCCGGCGCGCCGCCAGGCACGGCCGGCCGCGCCCTGGCTCGGTGAACCGGGCGGGCGCGGCCGCGCTGACCGCCGTGGCGGTCATGGGAACCGGCGTCAGCGCCGGAGTGTTCGGCATCGTCCCGTTCCTGTCGCCCGCCGCCACGGCGCCGCACGTCACCGCGCGGGCGGCTGCGGCCGGGCCGCTCGCCCGGACGGTGTCCGGGCGAGCAGCCCCGGTCCGGCACCACGCCGAATACACCGGCAGGCACCGGAGACCGGCTCCGGCCGGCCCGGCCGCATCGTCGCCGTCAGCGGCGGCTCCCGCGCAGGCGGCGCCGCCTTCCCCGGCCGGCGCGCACGCGGCCGGCGCCCCTGCGGCGGGCGGATCGCCGCCGGGGTCACAGGCGAGCCAGCGCCCCGCGTCGCCACCCCGGACCGGCGGCAGCACCGGCACCAGCACCGGCACCGGCACCGGCACCGGGCAACGCAGCGCGGGTCACGGCCTAGTCGGCGGCCTGCTCGGCGGCGTCACCGGGCTGGTCGGCGGCCTGACGTCGTCCTTGTGACCACCCGGGCAACCCCGGGCCAGCGCCGCGCCAGCCAGCGCTGGCCCGGGTAGGCGCTGGCCCGGGTAGCCGCTGGCCCGGGTAGCTGACCTGTCTGCCCGACGCGGGCGGGGCCGCCGCGGCCGCCGGCAGCGCCCGGGCTTGACCGAAATCACAGTGGCCCGATCCGCACGGGGCCGTTAGAGTGCTGTGAGGACAAACGTTTGGCTAATCCCCCCGCGGCACCGACAGCCAGCGTCGGCCAGTCAGGCAGCGATGACAGGCACGGAGGCTGGGTGCATACCATCTCGCGCGCTCCCCGGACGGGAGCCTTCGCCGCGCCGGGCGGCCGTCACTCCGCCGCGAGGCCGCCCCGGTGACCGGCGGGCTGGCCGGGAAGACGGCCGTCGTGACCGGAACGGCGCAGGGCATCGGCGCCGGCATCGCCGGCGCGCTGCGCGGCGACGGCGCGGAGGTCCACGGCGTCAACAAGGACGCCGCCGACTTGTCGGTCCCGGCCTCGGTCGCGGAGTTCTTCGGCCGCGTCGGCCCGGTCAACATCCTGGTCAACTGCGCCGGGGGCGTGGCCGGGCAGGTGGGCCGCCCGCTGGAAGAAGTCCCCGACGAGGACTGGCGCGCGGTCATCGACGCCAACCTCACCACGACGTTCCTGTGCACCCGGGCGGTGGTGCCGGGGATGAAGGAGCGGCGGTGGGGGCGCATCATCAACATCGCGTCCACGGCCGGCCTCCGCGTCAGCATGACCGGCATCCAGGGCTACACCAGCGCGAAAGCGGCCCAGATCGGCCTCACCCGGCAGCTGGCGCACGAGCTGGGCCCGTTCGGGATCACGGTCAACTGCATCGCGCCCGGCTTCATCCGGTCCAACCCGACCACCGAGAAGCAGTGGGCGAGCTACGGGGCCGGCGGCCAGGCCGCTCTGGTCGAGGGCATCAGCATGCGGCGGCTGGGGGAGCCGGCGGACATCGCCAACGGCGTGCAGTTCTTCGCGTCCGAGCGGTCCTCCTGGGTCACCGGGCAGGTCATCGCCATCGACGGCGGCCATGCTTGACTTCGACCCGGCCGACGACCGCTACCTGGCCGAGCTGGCTGGCCTGGTCGCCATCCCGAGCGTCAGCCGGGACGCGGCCCCGCAGACGATGCGGGCCGCCGCGCAGTGGGTCGCGGACCAGCTCCGCTTCGCCGGCGGCCGGGTAGCCGAGACCGGCGGGCATCCGGTCGTCCGGGGAGAGTGGCTGGGCGCCGAAGGGGCCCCGACCGTCCTGGTCTACGGCCACTATGACGTGCAGCCGACCGGGGACCTGGCCGAGTGGGAGACGCCGCCGTTCGAGCTGGCCACAGACGGCGGCGTGATGCGCGGCCGCGGCGTCAGCGATGACAAGGGCCCGGTGTACCTGGTCCTGAAGACCGCCCAGGCTTTCATGAGCCAGGAGGGCGGGCTGCCGCTGAACGTGAAGTTCCTCGTCGAGGGCGAGGAGGAGATCGGCAGCCCGCACCTGCCGGAGTACGTGACCAGCCGCGCGGACGAGCTCGCGGCCGACCTGGTCATCTCCGCCGACGGGGCGATGTGGCGGCCCACCGAGCCGTCGCTGTCGCTGAAGTCCAAGGGCCTGGTCAGCCTGGACATCGTGGTCGAGGGCGCGGCCACCGACCTGCACTCCGGCCGGTACGGCGGCACCGTCGCCAACCCGCTGCACGTGCTGAGCGCGATCCTGGCCAGCCTGCACGACCCGGACGGCCGCGTCGCGGTGGCCGGGTTCTACGACGGCATCCCCGAGCTGACCCCCGCGCGGCGCGCCGAGATCGGCGCCATTTCGTTCGGGGAAAAGGACTACCTCGCCCGGCTCGGCCTCAGCCAGGCCTACGGCGAGCCGGGCTATACCACCCTGGAGCGGCTGTGGGAGCGGCCGACCCTGGAGGTCAACGGCGTCCGGGGCGGCGGGAAATACACCGTGATCCCGCACCTGGCGACCGGCCACGTGTCGGGCCTGCTGGTCCCGGGCCAGGACCCGCGGCGCGTGCTCGACGCGATCGCCGCGCACGTTGCGGACCGTGTCGCCGCGGGGGCCGCCCCCGGCGTACGGGTCCATGTCCGGCCGGACGCCGCAGCGGTGCCGGCGTACACGATCCCGGCCGGCCACCCCGCGATCCGCGCGGCTGCCGCGGCGCTGGAGACCGTGTACCCGGGCGAGCAGGTGCTGCTGGCAGCCATCGCGGGGACGCTCCCGGCGACCGACCTGTTCGAGCGGGTGCTCGGCGCCAAGACGCTGTTCTTCTCGTTCTCCACTGCCGACGAGAACCTGCACGCCCCGAACGAGTTCATGCGGATCCGGCGGCTGCGCGAGGGCATGCGGGCCTGGGAGCAGCTGTGGCGGCTGCTGGCCGCCGGATCAATCCGGGAGGGGGGACGATGACTGAGAAACCGGCCGGCTCCTATGCCGCGTACTCCTACCTCACCGCGGGGGAGGATTTCCGCAGCTTCGAGCTGGCCCCGGAGCTCGGCCGGGTGCCGCCGCACGACCGCGGGCTCACCCCCGGGCAGGCCGAGCGGGCCGACGCGCTGCTGCGCGACAGCCTGGCGATCAGCCTGCACGACCATCCGGTCCGGTTCCCGGCCCGGATGGAGGAGACGCCCGAGCACAACCGCACCGGCCGGCAGCACGCCGCCTACGCGGGCCTGGCCGCGTCGGGCCTGACCGTCGTGTTCGACAACATGATGGACGGCACCGCCTGCGTCACCGGGAACGCGCCCTGGCGCTGGGACGACGTCATCACCGACCTCGGGATGCGGCAGGCCGACCTGGCGCACGCACCGGGCGTGCTCACCGTCCGCACCGTGGCTGACATCGACGAGGCGTACCGGTCGGGCCGCACCGGGCTCGTCTTCGGGCTGGAGGCGGCCACCCCGGTCGAGAACGAGCTGGACCGCCTCGACGTCCTGTACGGCCTCGGCATCCGGCAGATCGGCATCGCCTACTCCGACGCCAACACCCTGGGCAGCGGCCTGAACGAGCCGGTCGACGGCGGGCTGACCGCCTTCGGGAAGCGGGCCGTGCGGCGGATGAACCAGCTCGGCCTGGCCATCGACCTGTCCCACTCCTCGGACCGGACGGCGCTGGACACGTGTGCCGCCAGCGACGCGCCGGTGCTGATCACGCACGCGGGGGCCCGGACGGTGTGGGACTCGCCGCGGATGAAGCCCGACAGCGTGCTGCGGGCGGTCGCGGAGGCCGGCGGGGTGATCGGCATGTCCGCGGCGCCGCACACCACGCTGTCGCACGATCATCCCGCGCACAGCATCGAGTCGGTGATGGACCACTTCGAGTACTGCGCGAACCTGGTCGGGCTGGAGCATCTCGCGTTCGGGCCGGACACGCTGTACGGGGACCATGTCGCGCTGCACCGGGTCTTCGGGCACCTGCTCGGCATCGGCAGCCGGCACCCCGGCCCGGCCTACGATCCCGTCGGCTACGTGGACGGGCTGGAGAACCCGACCGAGTGCTTCGGCAACATCTGCGGCTGGCTGGTCCGCCACGGCTACTCCGACGACGAGATCCGGGCGGTGCTAGGCGGCAACGTCTACCGGGTCCTGCAGTCGGTCTGGGTGGCGCCGTGACCCGCCCGGCCGCGACGTGATGCGCCCGCCCGGCCGGCCCGGCCCGGCCCGGGCGGCAGAGGAGGAGCGGAAATGATCGTCACCGTCAACGGCAACGACCTCAACGTTCAGGTGCTCGGCCCCAAGGGCGCCCCGGTGCTCATCGCCCACCACGGCGGCGGCGGCATCGGCTCGCTGGCCGAGCCGAAGGCCACGTTCGGCCCGCTCGCCGACGAGCTGCGCGTCGTGGTGTTCGATGCCCGCGGCTGCGGGCTGAGCGAGGGCAGGCCGCCGTTCTCCCACGCCCAGTGGGCCGCCGACGTCGAGGGCCTGCGCGAGTGGCTCGGCGCCGGGCAGGTGATGGTGGCCGGCGGTTCCTACGGCGGGTTCATCGCCATGGAGTATGCCATCGCCTACCCCGACCGGGTCCGGGCGATGATCCTGCGCGACACCTCGGCCGACAACTCCAACCTGGCGCGCGCGTACGAGAACGCCCGCAGCCAGGATCGCATCGAGATCAACTGGGACAACTTCAACCGGTACTGGTCCGGGCAGATCCGCGACGACGAGGACCTCAAGGCCCGGTGGGCTGACATCATCCCGCTGTACGACTATGAGTACGACCCGGTGAAAGCGGGCGCCCAGGTGGAGGCGGGCAGCTACCGGCACGAGGCGCACAACTGGTGCTTCCAGCACAACATGCCCGGCTACGACCTCAAGCCCCGGCTGCCTGGCGTCCGCTGCCCCACCCTGGTCACGGTGGGGCGGACCGACTGGATCACCCCGGTGTCCTGCGCGGAGACGATCGCCTCGCTCATCCCGGACTCCCGCCTGGTGATCTTCGAGAAATCCGGGCACTCCCCGCAGGTGGAGGAAGCCGGCGCGTTCCAGGAGGTGCTGCGGGCATTCGTCCACGAGGTGCTCGGCTAAGGCGCGGTCGCGTCCTCGCGCCCGGCACCGTGGTCCTCGCGCCCGGCACCGTGGTCCTCGCGCCCGGCGGCGCCGTCGCGGCGCAGCCGCCGCTCGAAAGCCGCGAGCAGCTCCAGGTTGGCCACCTCGCAGCGGCGCTCGCCGCGCTCGATGGCCCGGATCAGCTCGGCGACGTAGCCGGTCAGCGGGCCGCGCAGCCCGCCCAGCTGGCCGTCCACCTCGGTCTTGCGCTTGCGGACCACCAGGTCCCGGTAGACGCCGCTGTGCGACTTGGCGCTGCCGCGGTTGAAGGCCGCCAGCCGGCCCAGGGAGCCCTCCAGGTCGCCGGGCTCGAAACCGTCGAAGCCCTCCGGCGGCACCGGGGCCTGCGCCAGCACCTCGCGGGCGATGGCCAGCATGAGCGGCCGCCAGCGCGGGTCCTCCAGGGTCTCGGCGATGGACAGCGGGGACACCGCGCCGGCGAACAGCATCGCGCCGTAGGCCTCCTTGCCCCACAGGAAGCCCATGATGTTTCCTGTGGCCTGCGCGTAGGGCAGCAGCCGGGCCAGCTCAGCGACCCGAGGGGTGATCACGCCGCCGTCCGGCTCGCCCACCCGGAACGTGCCGACGTTGCCCTGCAGGATCCGGCCGGGCGCGAGGACATCGGCGCCGAAATTGACGAAGCTGGCCACCAGCCGCCCCGGGCCGGTCACGGCGGTGATGGCGTCAGCGGTCAGGCCGTTCTGGAAGCTCACGACGTAGCCGTCGCGGTCCAGGCGGCCGCGGAGCAGCCCGGCGGCCTGCGCGGTGTGGTGGCTCTTCACCGCGATCGCCGCCCGGCTGAACGTGGCGGGCAGGCGGTCCGGGGTCACCGCCCGGGCGGCGACGGTGAAATTCTCGACCGGCCCCTCGATGCTGAGCCCGCTGCGGTTGATCGCGCCGACATGCGCCTGATCGGCGTCGCACAGTAGGACGTCATGGCCGTCCCGGATGAGATGGGCACCGATGGTCCCGCCGATCGCCCCGGCGCCGATGATCGTCAGCTGCACGAGGATAGTCTCTCGTGCTCGAGCAGATTTTACCGAACGCGCCAGAGGCGGCCCCCCGCTGCCCGGCAGAACCCGCCTGGCTTGCGCGCGCTGACCGCTGACTACGCTGGGACGCGTGCTGACGCTGGACAATCCGGCCGGGCAGATCCGTGTCCTGCTGCTGGAGAACATTCACCCTGACGCCACCGCGCGCCTGGTCAAGGACGGCTACCAGGTGGAGACGCGGGCAGGTGCGCTCGACGAGGACCATCTGATCGCCGCGATCGGCGGCGTTCACGTGCTGGGCATCCGGTCCGGGACGCACGTGACCGAGCGGGTTCTCGCGAGCGCTCCCGAACTGCTCGCCGTGGGCGCGTTCTGCATCGGCGTCAACCAGATCGACCTGGCGGCAGCGTCCCGGCGCGGGATCGCGGTATTCAACGCCCCCTTCTCCAACACGCGCAGCGTGGTGGAGCTGGCCCTGGCCGAGATCATCGCGCTGACCCGGCGGCTCACCGGCAAGAACGAGCAGATGCACCAGGGTCTGTGGGACAAGTCGGCGACGGGCAGCCACGAGGTGCGCGGGCGGTCGCTGGGGATCGTCGGGTTCGGCAACATCGGCGGCCAGCTGTCGGTTCTCGCGGAGAACCTCGGCATGACCGTGTTCTTCTATGACACCGCCGACAAGCTGGCGCTGGGCAACGCGCGGCGCTGCGGCACGCTGGAAGAGCTGCTCGATATCTCCGACGTGGTCACCCTGCACGTGGACGGCAGGCCGGGCAACAGCGGCCTGTTCGGCGAGGCGGAGTTCGCCGCGATGCGGACGGGGAGCCTGTTTCTCAACCTGTCCCGCGGCTTCGTCGTCGATCACGCCGCGCTGCGGCGGCACATCGAATCCGGGCATCTCGCCGGGGCGGCCATCGACGTGTTCCCGGCCGAGCCGCGGGCACGCGGCGAGGAGTTCTCCTCCGAGCTACGGGGCCTGCCCAACGTCATCCTCACCCCGCACGTGGGCGGCTCGACCGAGGAGGCGCAGCAGGACATCGGCCAGTTCGTCGCCGGGAAGCTGCACGACTACCTCACCTCCGGCACGACCTCGCTCAGCGTCAACCTGCCCGGTGTCGCCCTGCCGCGCGCCCCGGGCACCTGCCGCCTGGTCCACCTGCACCGCAACGTCCCCGGCGTGCTCGCAACCATCAACCAGCTGCTGGCCGAGCACGACACCAACATCGAGGGCCAGCTGCTCGGCACGCGTGACGACCTCGGCTACGTGCTCACCGACATCGCCACCGAGTACACCGGCGACGTGCTCAGCAGCCTCCGCGCGATGGACGTCACGATACGGCTCCGCACCCTGCCCGGCTTCGCCCGCTGCTAGTGTTGCGCCGCTTCCAGCAGATCACCGTCGGAGATATCTCGCTCACGCGACACTAGGGTGTCCACAGAGCGAAGCTGTCGGAGCCCTGGACGCCGGCGATTCCGAAGTTGCCGGTGACGTAGATCCCGGCGGGTGCGGCGTCCACCGCGTTGGCGTAGCTGCTGGTGCAATCGCCGCTGACGCAGCCTATGCCGCTGCCCAGCGCGGACCAGCCGGGGGTCAGGAGACTCCATTGCGCCACGCCGGCGGCGGGTACCCCGCCAGCGGAGCTGAAGGACCCGCCGACGTACAGCACATTACCGGCCGTCGTCAGGGACCCCACCGAGTCACCGTTGCTGTCGTTACCCACGCCCGTGACCAGGTTGCTCCACTTGGTCTTGGTGCTGTCCAGGACGCTGAGGTTGAGGCTGGCGATGTTCATGGCGGCCACCTGGTTGGGCGAAGCGCCGGTGATCCCCGCGTGGTCGAAGTAGCCGCCCGCGTACAGGGTGGTGCCGATGATCAGCAGGGACGTGACATCGCCGGGCGTCGCGGTCGCCCCGCTGCCCACGGTGACCCCGCAGCCGAACGGGTAATACCAGGTGCCGGGGTTCTGCGTGTTCCACATGATCAGGCCGTTGATGTCATAGCCGGAGGCTGTCTCACACGGGACCGTGCCGGTCGTGGTGCCGTTGTTACAGGGGCTGTTCGCGACGCAGTCGGCCAGGTTCCCGCCGAGGATGACCCAGTTGCCGTCGAAGGCCATGCTGCTGACGCCTCCCGCGCCGAAGACTGGGCCAAGGGCGGACCAGCCTGCCGCGTTGCTGAACGAGGTCCCCAGCTTCCAGCGGGCCGCTGGCGCCCCGACGCTCGAACCGCCGGCCTTGCCAAACGCCCCGCCCGCGTACAGGTAGCCGCCGGAGACGGCGAGGGTTTGCACCGCACCGTCGGTGCCGCCGCCGACCGCGTGCCAGGCTCCGCCGCTGTAAACGGCGATGTCGCTGGCCTTGACCCCGTTGACCGAGCTGAAATCGCCCCCGATGAAGACCTGGTTGCTGTTCACCGCGATCGCCTGCACCGTCGGGCCGGTAGGTGAACTGCCGCCTGCGACGCCCGATCCCAGGGACTGCCAGGTCGTGCCGTTCCACAGGGCGATGCCCGTCGTCTGCACGGACCCGGCTTGGTTGAACCAGCCGCCGACGTACTCCCCGTTCGCGCCGTGCGCGAGGGCGATGCCGAAGCCCCGGCCGTTTACCCCGTAAGTCACCCCCTGCCCCAGCGCCGACCAGGTGCTGCCGGTGAGCACGCCGATGTTGTTGACGAACAGGCCGTTCTGCAGCGGGCCGCCGGTCTCGAACGCCCCGCCAATGTAGATCCCCGGGGCGGGCCGGCGGCGAAGACGTCCACGGCGGCGGTCGCGGCTTGCATGGGCAGCACCGCCCATGCAGGTGTACTCAAGTTGAAAGAGGCCAGGCCGCCCTGGGTCGCCACGCCGCCGGGGAGCAAGTGGTCGAAGTTACCGCCCACATACAGCGTCGTGCCGGACACGAGCAGCGCGTAGACCGCCCCTTCTGTGGCGCCGGTGCCGGTGCCGATGGTGACCCCGGACTTGGCGCCCTCTAGGCCGGACCACGCCGAGCCCGACCAGACGGCGACGGAGTTGACGGCGATCGAGCCTGCCTTGGTGAAATCGCCGCCGGCCACGAGGTTCCCGCCGTTCATGGCCAGGGCGAACACGCCGCCTTGAAAACCAGCCACCACGCCGGTACCCAGCGGGCTCCACGCCGAGGAGGTGGTGCTCCAGGCGGCCACGTTATTGGCGGTGACGGTGCCGGCCCGTTGGAAGATCCCCCCGGCGTAGAGCGTCGAGCCGGACAGGACCAGGGCCCGCACGTCGCCAGCCTGGACCGGGCTGCACGCCGTGCAGGAGTACAAGCCCTTGCCGAGGGCGGCCCACGACGAGCCGTTCCACGCGGCAATGCTGTTGGCGGCCACTGCGCCGGCCTTGCCGAAGTCCCCGGCGGCGAAGACGGTGCTGCCCGAGACGGCCAGGGCGGCCACCCGGACCACGCAGAAGCTACACGTGGCACCCGCGGCGATCCCGCCTCCGAGCGCGCTCCAGCTGCCGGTCTGCGTGTTCCAGGCGGCAACGTCATGGACCGTTACCGAGGTGGAGCCGTTGTGGGCGGTGGTGAAGATGCCGCCGACATACAAGGTGGTGCCGCTCAGCGCGAGGGCATCCACCTCAGGGTTCACGCTGCTGGGCGCGCCCGACACCCCGCCGGAGAGGTTCTGCCAGGCGCGGCCGTCCCACCTGGCGATGTATGCGTGCGGCGCATCACCGGCAAAGGTGAAGCTGCCGCCGACATATACGTCGCTGCCGCTGACGGCGATCGCATTGACTGAGCCGCCCTGCACCCCGGGAAGCCCGAACCGGTCGTCCCATTTCGCGTCGGCCGGGGAGGCGCTGGCCCGGAAGGCGCCCGCGCCGGCCGTGCCTCCCGCGCCGGCCGTGCGCACGAACCGGGGGGCTCCGTGACGGCCCAGCACCATCCGGTAGCCCGACGGGTCGAAGCTTCCTGACGCCCCCGCACTGCGGATGGTGCCGTCGGATCGCAGGATCGACGCCAGGCTCCGGTGCGCCATGCGCGGCGGTGCCACTGCCCGGTGACTACCGTGCGGGCCGCCGCCAGCCGGGGGCGCCGCCATGGCCGTCCCGGCAGGTGCCAGCACTGCCCAGGCTGCCGCCAAGACGGCTAACCCGGCTCCCGCCGCTGATTTGGCGGTGAGCCGGCCGGCGCTGCGCACCTGGCGTCCGTACGCCGCCAGGGAAAACCCGGTTCGAAGGCCCATCCCCGTCTCACCCCACCACGCTGAGATCCCCGAAAGCAGATCGCCAAGCCCCGGCCTCAGTTGGTGCACGCCCCGCCGAGTCGTGCCCATTGACGAATGCTTTGCCAAAATCCAAAACCAGCTTTGCAGTCCCTGTCAAGGAGAATTGTGCAAAACGTCTGAATCCCATGCCAGCGGGGGTGCCGGTGCATGCCGGCTGGCTCTGACGGCAGGGCTACGCGGCGAGCTCGGCGTAGCGGCCGTTGCTGGCGATGAGGCTGGCGTGGCTGCCGGCCTTGACGACGCGGCCGTGGTCCAGCACGACGATCTGGTCGGCGTTGCGTACCGTTGACAGCCGGTGCGCGATGGTAATGGTGGTGCGGCCCCGGGCGAGGGTGTCGAAGGCCTGCTGGACAGCGCGTTCGGTCTCGGTATCCAGGGCGCTGGTGGCCTCGTCCAGCACGAGTACGCGCGGGTCGCGCAGCAGGGTCCTGGCGATGGCGATGCGCTGCTTCTCGCCACCGGAGAAGCGGTATCCGCGGGAGCCGACCATGGTGTCGTACCCGTCGGGCAGCCCGGCGATCAGGTCGTGGATCTGGGCGGCACGCGCTGCGGCCTCGGTCTCCGCGTCGCTGGCCCCGGGTCTGGCATAGCGCAGGTTCTCCCGCACCGTGGTGTGCAGCAGGTACGTCTCCTGGCTGACCACGCCCACGACCGCGGCGAGGTCGGTGAGCCGCAGATCGCGGATGTCGATGCCGTCGATGCGGACACTGCCGCTGCCGGGGTCGTAGAGCCGGGCGATCAGGCTGGCGAGGGTGGTCTTGCCCGACCCGGTTTCGCCGACCAGGGCCAGCGTGCTGCCGGCCGGAATGTCCAGATCGACGCCGGCCAGCGCGGGCCGGTCGGCGCCGGGGTAGGCGAAGCTGACGCCGGAGAGGCGGACGTGCCCGGTGACCCGGGCGGGGTCAATCTCCACCGGGCGGGCCGGGTCGTCGACGTTGACGGGCAGGTCGAGGTATTCGAAGATCCGCGCGAACAGCGCCAGCGAGCTGATCACGGAGACGCTGGTGTTGAGCAGCCCGGTGATCGGCCGGAACAGGGTGTTCTGCAGGGTGGTGAAGGCGATCAGGGTCCCGATGGTGACGGCGCCGGCGGTGACCGGCAGGCCGGCGGCCAGGTAGATGAGCGCCGGGATCGTGGCGAAAATGATGCTCAGCGAGGCCATCCGCCAGCGCCCGGCCAGCTGGGAGCGCAGCTCCAGGTCGATGAGGCGGGCCGAAGAGGCGGTGAACCGCTGGACCAGCGACGGCCCGGCGCCCATCGTCTTGGCCAGCTGGACGCCGTTGACCGACAGGCCCTCCTCGATGGTGACGTTGAGGTTGGCCAGCTCGCGCTGCTGCTCCGTGGTGATGGCCCGGCGCATGCGGGCGACCTTGCGCGTCAGGTAGATGGCTGGCGGCATGACGACCAGCGAGATGAGGGAAAGCCGCCAGGACAGGGCGGCCATGGCGACCGCGGTGGCTATCGCGGTGGTGAGGTTGGCCGCGATCGATGTCGCGGTCGAGGTCACGACCGATTCCATCCCGCCGATGTCGTTGGTGATGCGGGACTGGACCTCGCCGGTGCGGGTCCGGGTGAAGAAGGCGACCGACTGCCGCTGCAGGTGGCCGAAGACGCTGGTGCGCAGGCCGTGCATGACCTGCTGGCCGACCTTGGTGCTGATCCAGGTCTGGATCACCCCGAAGGCCGAGGTGACGGCCGCTACCGCGACCATGCCGATCACGAGCCACGCCAGCAGCCGCAGGTTCTTGTGCGGCAGCGCGGTGTCGATGATCGCCCGGAGCAGGAACGGGGAGGCCAGCCCGACGATGGATGAGGCGGCGATGATGGCGGTGACGATCGCCAGCTGCCAGCGGTAGGGGGTAAACAGCCGGCCGATGCGGCGCAGCGACACCTCGCGCGCCTGTGCTTTCTCCGCCGCCGTCACGGTTCCCTGGCCGCGGCTGCGGCCCGGCCTGCCGGTGTCCCGGTTCGCGTGTGGTGACTCCAAGAAGGTGCTCGATTCTGCCGGGTGGCCCGCGCTCGGACGCGCGGGCCTCAGGGGGAAGCCATTACTGAGGTTACCTCAATGTGAGGTTAGAGCAACAGATTCTGGTAATCTATTCCGGTGATCCAGGAGCGCGACATGACAGGCCGGCCCGACTCAGCTGGAGACGACACGCTGCCGGAGGCCTTCTGGTCCGTCGCGCGCCGCCTGCGGCACGTGTCCCAGGAGACCCTGGCTCCCTGGGACATCACCCCCTCGCACCTGCGGGCTCTGCGCGTGCTTAGCCGCCAGGGAAGTATCCGCCTGTCAGAGTTGTCGGACCAGCTGCGCATCGCGCCGCGGTCGGCCACAGAGGTCGTCGACGCCCTTGAATCGAGGGGCCTGGTCCGGCGCCAGCCCGACCCCGGCGACCGGCGGGCCACCCTGGTCCAGGTGACCGACCGCGGTGCCAGCGTGCTCGATGCGGCCCGCGCCGCGCGAGCAGCCGAGGCCGAGCAGGTGTTCGGCCGGCTGAGCCAGGCGGACCGCGCCCACCTCACCCGGATTCTCCGCAAGCTCCGGGACTGATCCGCCCGGGAGGGCCGAGCCCGTGGAATCCAGCGCCCGGACCTGGATCGCCGCCTCAGCCCCAGTGCGGCGGGCGTTCGCGGCACAGCCGCTCGTCGTCATCCGGCTCGGGCCGCTCGCCCCAGCCGGCATCGGTATCTTCCTGACTCTTCACCGGCAGCACCGGCTTGTCGTTGGGATCCGGCGCGGCGGCGCCAGCGGGCTGGTCTGATGCTTGGTTCGGCGGCACAGCTTCATCATCTCCGCTGCAGCGTGGTGACGAGCACGTCGGCGGCCGGCGAGCCCGGACGGGGATCCCGCGTCCGCGCGACCTTGCGCCAGCCCCAGGACCGGAAGGCGTTCTGCGCCGGGGCTGCCGCGGGCAGCACGGTGAGCGTCGCCCGTTCCTCGGGCCGGTTCGCCAGCATCAGGTCGTGCAGGGCCTGAGCGATGCCCTGCCGCCGCCAGGACGCGCGCACCAGCAGTTCGGTCAGCGCGAAGGTACGGCCGGGATGCTCGGCCGTGACCTCGTCGGGCAGCGGGGTGGTCAGGTCCTGCCACCAGGAGGTGGACGGCCGGAGCGGCATCCCGGCCGCGTAACCGACCAGGTAGCCGCCATGGCGGGCCTCAGCCAGGACGAACCCGGGCTGGCGGCTCTGGACCCGGAACCGGCGGGCGAACAGCGCGGCATCATCGTCCCGCCGGTACGGCGGGTCCGCGTAGACCTCGGCGTGGAGGGCCTGCAGCTCGGCCGCGTGCGCGGCGGCCTGCTCGCCGTCGAGCAGCCGGAAGGTCAGGCCGGCCGCGGGCACGACCGGTCACCTGTCGCGCGCACGCTCGGTCGGCGGACTGGGGCGTTCCCGGTTCCCGTGTCCCGGCTCGAAGTGGGCGGCATGAGAGAGCCGCAGCGGCTGGAACGGTCCGCCGGTGTGCGCGGCCACGGGTTCGGTCATCATGCACACGTGGTCGCCGCCGTCATCGACCAGCGCGGCGCGCCGGCCCACCAGCCAGTGCGGGCAGCCCGCCAGCACCGGCACGCCGCCGGGACCTGGCGTGGCCGGGAGGCCGGCGAACTTATCGACGCTGTCGCCGGTCAGGGTCCCGAACCGCTCAGCGAGCGCCAGGTCAGACACGGTAAGGAAGTGAATGGCCAGGTGAGTCGAGTGCAGCGCCACCCGGTAGGTGTAGTTAGCCTTGGACAGCCAGACGCAGTACCGCACGGGGTCGATGCTCGACTGGGTGTGGAACCCCACCAGGCAGCCCGCCTGCTCCTGGCCTTCGGCCGCCGTGACGACGATCAGCGGGGCATCCAGCGACGAGGCGATGACCCCGAAGCCGTCGTCAGTCATCGTGGCCTCGCTCGTAGCGCAGGAACAGCGTGTCGCCGTCGCTGATGACGTGCCGCAGCGCGAAGTGCCGCAGCGGCGCACCGGGCGGGGACACCGACACCGGCAGCGGATCCCCGCCCATCAGCGGGGCGATGGTCAGGCACAGCTCGTCCAGGCGGCCGGCCGTGACCAGTTCACCCAGCAGGGTGGGGCCGCCCTCACACAGCACCACCCGGTGACCCAGCTCTGAGAGCCGGAGCACCGCCTGCTCGGGGTCAACCCGGTCCTCGCCGGCGATGACGACGTCGGCCACCTCGCGGGCACGCGCCAGCCGCCGGGCGTCGGCGGCCTTGCACGTGATCACCAGCGTACGGCCGCCGGCCGGCGCGCCGGCGAACGCGTCACCGGACCAGTCGAGGTCCAGGGACCGCGTCACCACGGCCAGCCGCGGCGCTGCCGGCCGCCCGGCCGCCTGCCGCGCGGCCGCCTGCCGGCCGGGCAGGCGGATGCTGCGGTAGCGCTCGCGCCGCACCGTCTCGGCACCGACCAGAACCACGTCGGCGAGGGCCCTGATGAGCCGGAACAGTGCCGCGTCGGGTCTGGTCGACAGGGCGCCGACCCGGCCGCCGATGGCCGCCGACCCGTCCAGGCCGCCGACCATGTTGGCCATCACCCAGCAGCCGCCTCCGGCCCGGGTCCGGTCAACCTGGGCATAAGGCGCCAGCGGGTCGGTGAGGGTCGCTCCGGCTTGCAGGATCTGCACGTCGTCCATTGTCACCCACACGTCACGACCGGGTTCAGGCGGAGAGCAGGTTCGAATAGCCGCGCGGAAATATCAACTTTCATGATTCGGGTGAAATAGGCGGCTAGAGCCGTGTACAACTATGCGTCAGGCCGCATCGATCCGCCTGCCGCGCGATAGCAGCGGCCGCATGGACGCTACCGCGGGGTTGTCCTTTGGGAACGTGGAGTCGAGGGGTGCGTCGCGTCGCGTCCGCCCGGCCGCGCGGGGAGCCTTCCTGGCCCCGGGTGCTGGCCACCACGATCCGGCTGTGGCTGGAGCGTCGGCGCTTGCGCTGGTCCCGCCGCGCCGTGCTGGTGGCGGTGCTGGTACTGGCGCTGGCGGCAGGATCGGGCGTCCTGCTGGCCTGGCCTGCGCCCGAGGGCGCGGGACACCGCCACGGGACTGACCAGGCGCTCACGCCGTCGGCTGCCGGCAGCGCGGCCGCGGACTGGGTGGCCGGGCAGGTCAGCCACGGGGTGCTGGTGTCCTGTGATCCGGCCATGTGCTCGGTTCTCCGGCAACGCGGATTCCCCGCGGGCAGCCTGGACATGATGCGCCCGGGTCCGCCCGCTCCGCTCGATTCCAGCCTGATCGTCGTGACGAGGGCGCTCAGGAGCGAACTCGGCAGCCGGGCTAGCCTCGTACGCCCCGGTCGTCATGGCGCGTTTCGGCACGGGAATCGAGATCCGGGCTGTCGCTCCGGATGGGCCGGCCTCCTACCTGAACCAGGTCCGCGCCGACTTCTCCGCCAGGAAGTCCGTCGGTGCCGAACTGCTGCGTAACCCTGCTGTCCAGGCTGACCAGTCAGCCAGACAGCAGCTGTCCGGAGGACATGTCGATGCGCGCCTCATCGCCACGATCGGCATCATGGCCGTCCTGCAGCCGGTGCACCTCGTGTCGTTCGGGGACGCATCGCCGGGCGCGAGCCCCGAGGTTCCGCTGCGCTCAGCCCTTCTCTACGGCGGCACGCATGGGGTGCCCGCCGGCACCGCGTCCCTTGGCTCACTGCGGGCCCTTCTGCTGGCGCAGCGTCCGCCGTATCGTCCGGCGGGCATCCGGACCGTGCGCCTGGCGACGGGGCAGGACGCGATGCTCCTATGGTTCGCCGCGCCCGCCCCGCTCGGGCTGCTGAACGCGAGCCAGCCACTGGTCAAGATTCTCATCCCCATGACGTGCTGGCCGCGAGAGCCGTCAGGCCCGCGGCCGAGAAACGAGGAACGATGACCCACCGGGCCCGGGTCCGCCTGCTCAGCCGCCTGCTGGCCGCGTGCGCCATGACGCTGGGGATGCTCGCCGCGGCGGCTCCTGCCGCCGTGGCCGCTGCCGCGGGGACAGCCGCGCCGGCGCTGGCTGCGCCTTGCGAACCTGTCGCCGGGCACGCCGACCTTTGACATCTACCTGTACCCGGTCGGCAACACGCACGCCACCCTGGTGCTCAGGAACGTCAGCTACGGCATGGTCTCGGGCTATGAGGCGGTCACGGCCGGGGATTACACGGTTGCCATGCGAAAGGCTGGCGAGTCCGCAAGCTCCCTGCCCGTGCTCTCGACCACGATTTCGGTGGCCGCCGGGCACGCGTACACGATCGCCAGCACGGGCCCCTCATCGGCCCCCCGGCTTGAGCTACTCCCGGACGCGCGGACCACGCCGAAGGGCAAAGCGCTCGTGCGCGTCATCCAGGCCTCGCTGCGGCAGAGCCGGGTGACGCTCGCGGCGGGCCGTCACGTGCTGGTGCGCAACCTCGCGTCCGGCAGCGCAACCTCGTTCGCCACCGTGACGCCCGGCACGTGGAACGTACGGGCCACGGGCCCGACCATGAGCACAGCCCAGCGGGAGACCTGGGTAGCCGGCACCACCTACACGGTGGTGATCCTCGACGGAGCGGGCCGGCTGGAACTCGACTGCCTGATGGACGAGGCCGGCAGCACGATGCAGCCCTCGGGCGGGGCGATGCTGGGTTTCGGCGGAACCGCGCCGCACCAGGGCTCATCGCTGCCGTGGCTGGCCGGGATGGCCGGCGGCGTTCTCCTGGCTGCCGGGGGAGCGCTGTGGCTGCGGCGGACGCGCCCGGTGACGACATGAGCCTGGCCGGCCTCGAGCTGCACCACGAGCCTGCCCGCCTGGCCGATGTCCAGGTCCCGGTGCGGATCCGGATCCCGGGCCTTGCGCTGCGCATCCGGGTTCCGGGACGCAGGCTGCAGCGCAGGCTCGCCGCGGGAGTGCTGGCCGCGGGCCTGGCCGTTACCGCGCCGGCCACCGCCGGCCTGGTGTCCGCCAGCCACCGCACGTACGTTCTCGACGCCGTATCGCCGGTGAGGCCCGCACCGCAGGGCTCCTGGGCGGCGGCACCACCGCCGACTGCGGCACAGCGGTTCCCGCGTCCGGTGTTCCTCACCATTCCGGCAATCGGGGTCCGAACCCCCCTGGTCCGGCTGGGGCTGACCAGCTCCGGAGCCCTGCAGGTGCCTCCTGCGGCGACCCTGGCCGGCTGGTACAGCGGCAGTCCGCCGCCCGGCGCAACCGGCTCCGCGGTCATCGGCGGCCACGTTGACTCCCACGCGGGCCCGGGTATTTTCTTCCGGCTCCGCCTGCTGCACCCGGGGGACCGGGTGTACGTCCGGCAGGCCGACAGCAAGCTGGCCGTATTCCGCGTCACCCTGGTGCGCCGGTACGCCAAATCACGCTTCCCGACCTCGGCGGTTTACGGACCCGTGCCGACCCCGCAGTTGCGGCTTGTCACCTGTGGCGGCACTTTCGACCCGGCCCGCGGTTCCTACCTCAGCAACGTCGTCGTATATGCCACGCTCATCGCCTGATCCGGCCATGAGCTCAAGATCAGATTGTCCGGCGCGTCATTGTTCCCGCCAAACTTCCGGGCAATCCCGCCCCCGACGCATGTACTAATTTCCTTAGAACTAACGCCGACGGGATCCGTCGTTTTATGCCTTGAAGTAGGGTGATGTAAGGGAATTTCCCCTAAAGCTGATTGCTCGGCGTACGGTAGAAGCACCAAGGCACCCGGGGAGCTGCCAGATGCGGCACACTGGCTCATCAGGCGCAGGCCTCGGCAACCGGATGCGGCTTGGCTGGCGGAAGAAGCGGCGGTTCGCCGCCGCGGGTGCAGCGCTAGCCGCCGCATTAGCAGGCACGTCGCTGGCAGCCGCCCCGCCGGCGTCGGCCAGCCTGACGGAGACGGTCATCGTCACCTCGACGGGTCTTCTGGCGCCGGTCACCGCGGTGCTGCAGATAGGCGGCACCGTCTTGACGCAGCTCCCTCTCATCTCGGGGGTCGTCGCTTCGGTCCCCGTGCTCCTCGAGCCGGTGCTGGCGGCGTTGCCGGGCATCACCGTGACTCCGGATCTTTCGATCAGCGTGGGGTCCACGACGCTGTCAACCGGGCCGCACACGCCTTCGGACGCATTCCTGCAGCAGACCGGGTCCACCCGGCTGGCGTCAGGCGGCGACACCGGCCAGGGGGTCACCGTGGCCGTGCTGGACACGGGCATCGACAACCTGCCCGACTTCGCGGGGCGGCTCGTCGGCGGGGTGGACCTGACGAACGGGAACAACCCGTACCAGGACAGCTACGGGCATGGCACCTTCGTGGCCGGCTTGATCGCCGGCAACGGGGCCTCGTCGAAGGGGCGGTACTCGGGCGAAGCGCCCGGCGCCAGGCTGGTGTCGATCAAGGTAGCGGGGGCCGACGGCGTGACCCACCTGAGCACGCTGATCTCGGGTCTGCAGTGGGCCGTCGATCACCAGCGCACCTACGGCATCAAGGTCCTCAACATCTCGCTGGGATTCCAGCCCGGCCAGTCCACGGTCCGCAACCCGCTGGACCAGGCGGTAGAGGCCACGTGGAATTCAGGGATCGCGGTGGTGGTCTCGGCGGGCAACGCCGGCCCATTCAACGGCACGATCCTTTCCCCCGGCGACGACCCGCTGGTGATCACGGCGGGTGCCCTGGACGACATGGCCGCGGCGCTGCTCAGCGGCGACAAGATGAACGACTTCAGCAGCGCCGGCCCCACCTCGCCCGACGGCTGGGTCAAGCCTGACCTGGTCACCTCGGGCCGGTCTGTCGTGAGCGTGGCCGCGCCGGGCTCCACCATCTATAACAGCTACCCCTCAGGCCGGGTCGGCTCGGCGAACTTTGTCGGCTCGGGTACCTCGTTCAGCGCGGCTATCACCAGCGGGGCGGCGGCACTGGTCCTGGCCCGCCACCCGGGTCTGTCCCCTAACCAGGTCAAAGCGCGCCTGCTCGGCACCACCAGCCCCGGCCCCGTCGGCAACCCGTTCGTCGACGGCCACGGGGCGCTCAACGCCTACGCCGCGGCCACCTCGGGCGCCATGAATTTCAGCCAGTCGGCCGCTAGCCTGAGCCCGGCCTGGCCCGGCGCTACGGTCTCCCTGCTGCCCATCCGGCCCGTTGACACCTGGAACGCCAATTTGTGGTCGGGGCTCTCCCTGAATCTCCAGCCGCCTAACGGCTGGCTGTGGAATGGCTGGGCGTGGAACGGCGGAGACTGGAACGGCTGGGGGTGGAACGGCAGGGCCTGGAATAACTGGGCGTGGAACGGCGCAGCGTGGAACGGCTCCGCCTGGACTGGCCGTGCCTGGAACGGCGGAGGCTGGACAGGCTCTGTCTGGAACGGCTCTGCGTGGGACAGCTCGGCATGGGACAGCTCAGCATGGAGCTGACCCGTGCCCGATCCGGTAGCCGGGCGCTGAAGCTACCGCGTGCCGCCAGGGCAGTCGTGGCGGCGTCGGTCCTGGGCGGCGCGGTCACCTTCCTCGTGGCCGTAGGGAGGCAATCGGCCCCGGCGCACGCCGGCCATGGTCAGTGGATCATCGCGGCAGCGATGGGCGTGCTGACCCTGGGGAACTGGGTGTGGCCGGTCGTCGTATACCGCGGAGGCGAATCCGAGGCCTTCAATCTGGACGAGGGCTTCTTCGTGATCCTCGCCCTGCTCGTGCCGCCGCTGGTCACTCTGGAAACGCTTGCCGTGGCGACCGTCCTTGCTCAGGCGGCCCGGCGGCGCCCTCTGGTCAAGTCCGCCTTCAACGCCGGCCAGGTCCTGATCGCGGCGGGTCTGGGACTGGCGGTGAGCCGCGCTATCGCTGCCCCCTCGGGTTCCCTCACCGCTGCTCAGATTGCAGCGATCATGCTCGGGGTTGGCGTGTACTTCCTCGTCAATACGTTCCTCGTGGCCGGCGTCGTGGTCTCGATGGGTACGAACTGGCGGGAGTTCACCAGCGATCTCCCGGTCCAGGTGACACTGGCCGGCTCGGGAGCCCTGGTCGGCGTGATCCTGGCCCTGGCGATCCAGGCTCATCTGTGGGCACTCGCGCTGGCCATCCCGGGGCTGGTCGTGCAGCGCCGGCTCATCAGCGCCCGGTTCGCGGCCCTTTATGACCGCGCCCGGATGGAGGGGTTGTACGAGGTCACGCTCGAGGCAAACCGGGGGCTGCGGTATCACGCGGTGCTCGAGACGATCCTGGGGTCGGTGCGGCGGCTGCTCCGCAGCCCGGAGGCCACGCTGACGGCTGTCCGCCCGAGTCCTGGTCTGCTGGCGGCGCCGATGACCGTTGCCGGTCAGCAGCGGTGGCTGGTGGCGTCGGGCCGGCGACGCGACGAGCCCTTCGACGACGCCGACCGGGGCCTGCTGAGGGCCCTGGCCGCCGTGGGCACGGGCGCGCTCAGCAACGCCGAGCTCTATCAGCAAGTCCGCCTCGAGCGAGAGAGGCTGTCCTCGGTCACGCTCAACATAGGAGAAGGTGTCTGCGCCATAGACGCAGACGGGAAGCTGACCTTCGTCAACCCGGCCGCGGTGGCCATGATCGACCTGCCGGCGCTCAGCATCGTGATCGACGATCCGCTGAGCGACGGCACCCTCATGGCGCCCGACTTCCTGCTCGCGCCCGCCCGCGAAGCCATGCGCACCGGCCACACCATCCGGGAGGACAACGCCCGGTTCCGCGGCAAGAACGGCGACCACTTCCCGGTCGCCTATACGGCCTCCGCCGTCATGAGGGACGGACAGCCGTCGGGCGCGGTGATCGCCTTCCGCGACATCGCCGAGCGCAAGGCCTTCGAAGACGAACTCCACCATCACGCCTTCTACGACAGCCTCACCGGCCTGGCGAACCGCCGGCTGCTGGTGGAGCGGCTCGATCAGGCGCTGAGGCGGTCAGCCCTGGACCGCAGGACGCACGCTCTGATCTTTGTCGATGTGGACCGCTTCAAGAGCATCAATGACAGCCTCGGCCACGTGACCGGCGACGATTTCCTGGTGGCGATCGCGGCCCGTATGAAAGGGGTGGTGCGGAGTCACGACCTGCTTGCCCGCTTCGGTGGCGACGAGTTCGTGGTGCTGCTGGAAGACGTGGCCGGAGTGGACGTGGCCGTGAGCGCAGCTCAGCGCATCTGCGCCGCCGTCGAACAGCCCATGGTGCTGCCCGACGGCTACGAGCTGGTTGCCAGCGTCTCGGTCGGCATTGCCCTCACCGGGCCAGGTAAGACGGCCGACGACGTGCTCCGCAACGCCGACGTGGCGATGTACGACGCCAAAGCCAAGGGAGGGGGCGGCGTCTACAAGGTGTTCGACCAGGCTGCCATGGGAACCCGCTCCTCCGAGCGGCTCCAGATCGAGGCCGATCTGCGTAAAGGGCTCGAGCGAGATGAACTCGAGGTGCATTACCAGCCGTTCTACTCTCTTGACGAGCAGCGCATCGTGGGCGCAGAGGCGCTGGTGCGCTGGCGCCACCCCGCGAGCGGTTTGATCGGTCCCACCAGGTTCATCCCGATGGCAGAGGAAACCGGGCTGATACTGCCGCTGGGCCGTTACGTCCTGGACGAAGCGTGCCGCCAGGTGCGCTCGATCCGGGACCGGCTGGGCATAGACCTGCCCATCAGCGTCAACCTCTCGCCCCGGCAGTTCCAGGAGAGCAGGCTCTTGTCGCAGGTGGCGGCGGCCCTCGACGCAACCGGCGTGCCGCCGGAATCGCTCATATTCGAGATCACCGAGACCGTGGTGATGGAAGACCTTTCTGGTGCTCGCGAGATCATGAAGAAGCTCAACCGGCTGGGCGTCCGCCTGGCCATCGACGACTTCGGCACCGGCCACTCGTCACTGGCATACCTCAAGCAGTTCCCGGTGCACGAAGTCAAGGTTGACCGCACCTTCGTGCAGGGTATCGCCGAGAGCCGGGTGGACTCGGCGATCGTCCGGGCTGTCATCGACCTGGCCAATGCCATGGGCATAACGGCGGTGGCCGAGGGCGTGGAGACCGAGGATCAAGTCGCCGAGCTGAAGATGCTCGGGTGCCAGGTGGGGCAGGGGTTCTACTTCTCGCGGCCCTTGCGCGCCGAGGAGTTCGACGGGCTTCTCACCCGCCACTTCGGCCGGGCCGCGAGACCGGCCGGGCCGCTGCTCAATGGCGCGCGACCCAGGCGGCGACGAGCTGGTTGAACCGCTCGGGCTCTTCCCACATGGGGCAGTGGCCGCTGTCGCCGAACAGCACATACTCAGCGTCGGGCAGTTCCTTGGCCAGCCACTCGCCCGCGGCCTGCCTGATGACCTTCTCGTCGCTTCCCCACACCAGCAGGTGCGGGACCGAGAAGCCCGGGATCGCGCCGCGGTAGTCCCGCAGGGTCTGGTCAACGAAAATCACCGTGCCGGCGTTGGCGCCGACCTGGCAGATCGCGTCAACAAACCGCTGCTCCTGCTCGGCCGTGAGCCGGCCTTTGAACATCATGGGCGTGAACCCGGCGAAGAAGCCCCGGAAGTCGTCTTGCATGCCGGCGACGTAGCCGGCTAGCTGCGCGACGTCGGCGATGCCGTACGGCCAGTCCGCCTGGGTCAGGTCGGACGGCCCCTGGGAAACCACCACGACGCTGGCGAGCCTGTCGGCCCCGAACTGCGCCAGGTAATCCCACAGCACGAAGCTGCCCATCGACCAGCCGACGGCCGTGACGTCCTCCACCTGCAGGTGCTGAAGCAGCGCGCGCACGTCCCGGGCGTACTGCGCGACCGTATGGCCGCCCTCGGCCGGCGGCGAGTCGCCGTGCGACCGGAAATCGACGGTGATGACCCTGTGGTCGCGAGCCAGCGCGCCGGCGTTCCGCTCGAAGAAGACGCGGGACATGCACACCCCGTGCAGGAGCAGGATCGGCGGCCCTGCCCGCGGTCGGTGTAGGCGATGCTGGCCTCGCCGGGAAGCTGGAACTGGCGGATCGTCATGACTGTCTCCCGGGGATCAGTGACGGAACAGGGCGCTGTAGGCGTTGAGTGCCGGCTGGCCGCCCAGGTGAGCGTAGAGAACGCTGGACTCCTTGCCGATTTCCCTGGTGCGTACCAGGTCGATGAGGCCTGCCATCGACTTGCCCTCGTAGACGGGATCGATGATCATTCCCTCGAGGCTGCCGGCGAGCCGGATCGCATCCACGGTGGACTGCACGGGGATGCCGTAGTAATCGCCGGCCCATCCTTCCAGGACGGCGATCTCCTCGTCGCGAAGAGCGCGGCCCAGCCCGATGAGCCTGGCGGTCTCATGAGCGATCTTGGCGACCTGCGCCCGGGTCTCATCGATCCTGGCCGATGCGTCGATGCCCAGCACGCGGCGAGGCCGGTCCTGGCCGGCGAAGCCGGCGATCATCCCGGCATGGGTGGACCCGGTGACACTGCAGACGATGATCGTGTCGAAGAAGACTCCGAGCTCACGCTCCTGCTGCTGCACCTCGCGGGCCCAGTGAGCGAATCCGAGTCCGCCCAGGGGATGGTCGGATGCTCCGGCGGGGATCGGGTAAGGGATACCGCCCTGCGCGCGGACGTCCTCCAGCGCCTGCTCCCAGCTGGACTTGAAGCCGATGCCGAAGCCCGCCTCGACGAGCTCGATCTCCGCGCCCATGATGCGCGAGAGCAGGATGTTGCCGACCCGGTCATTGACCGAGTCGGGCCAGTCGACCCAGCTCTCCTGGACCAGCCGGGCCTTGAGCCCCAGCTTGGCCGCGACGGCAGCGACCTGCCTGGTGTGGTTGGACTGCACGCCGCCGATGGTGACCAGGTGCGTCGCCCCCTGCTTCAGGGCATCGGGCACCAGGTACTCGAGCTTACGGATCTTGTTCCCGCCGAAAGCCAGCCCGGAGTTGCAGTCCTCCCGCTTTGCCCAGACCGCGGCCCCGCCGAGGTGCCGGGAAAGCCGGTCGAGCCGGTGGACCGGGCTGGGCCCGAACATCAGTGGATAGCGCGGGAAATCATCCAGGGTCACGCGGCTGCTCCTCATCTGCCGCATCCAGCAGCGGCTCCAGGCGACGTCACGCTGCGCGTACTCCAGCGGCAGCGTACGCCGCCGCGGGCCAGTGCGGCGGTTTGTCGGTCAGGTCCGGCGCGACGGACGCCCAGGTGGCATCCGCACACTCTTGCAGGCGCGCGGAGTCCCGGCGCGCGTGCTGCCGGTACAGGCCGGGCCCAGCCGCGGCATGTGGTCAGGGATCGGTGCGGCTGGCGGCCTGCGGGTCGAGCGCTTCGTGGGTCTCCGGGGGCTGGGGTGCGGCCTGCCGGGCTTCCTCCTCGCCGGGCAGGGCCGCTGCCTCGCCGGGCAGGGCCGCTGCCGCCAGGGGGGTGGCGGTTGCCGCCGGGGTTCCCGCCGCGAGCGCTTCCGAGCCCGCCTCCGGCCACTGCGTGAGCTCCACCTGCGGGATCAGCCAGGTGGCCAGGAAGGCGAGCGCGGCGATCGGCACCGCGACGAGGAACACGGTCTGGATCGACTGGGCGTAGCCTGCCACGAAGCCCTGATGCACCGCTGCGGGCAGGTGACCGAGCACCGCGGGAGTTGCGTCCGCGGCACTGAAGCCCTTCGGGAGCGTGACCCCGTGGAGGTGAGTGGCCAGGTTGCCGACCAGCACGTTGGCGAAGATCGCGCCGAAGATCGCGGTGCCGAACGACCCGCCGATCGACCGGAAGAACGTGGCGCCGGAGGTCGCCACGCCCAGTTCGCTGTGCGGCACGCCGTTCTGCACGATGATGACCAGCGTCTGCATGACTCCGCCGATGCCCATGCCCAGGATGAGCATGTAGACCGCGTCCTGGAAGGTTGACGAGCCCACGCCCATCAGCGAAAGCAGGTACATGCCGAGGGTCATCAGCGCGGTACCGGCGATCGGGAAGAACCTGTACTTGCCGGTCTTCGAGATGATCCGCCCTGATGTGATCGAGACCACGAGCAGCCCCGCCATCAGCGGCAGCAGGTACACCCCGGAGATGGTCGGCGAGATGCCGCGGACGACCTGGAAGAACGCGGGCAGGTAGGTGATCGCGCCGAACATCGCGAAGCCGACGATGAAGCCGACCACGCTGGTCACTGAGAAGGTGCGCAGCTTGAACAGGTGCAGTGGCAGCACCGGCTCGGCGGCCCGCCGCTCGACCAGCACGAACACGCCGATCAGCACCGCCCCGGCTATGCCCAGGATGTAGATGGGTGCCGACCGCCACGGGTAGGTGGTGCCGCCCAGGCTGGTCAGCAGGATCAGGGCGGTGACGGCCGCTGACAGCACGAGGGTGCCGAGATAGTCGATCTTGTGATGCACCCGGCGCAGCTGGCCGGGAACCTGACTGGCCACCACGAGAAGCGCTATCGCACCGATCGGCACGTTGATATAGAAGATCCAGCGCCAGGACAGGTTGTCCACGAACACGCCGCCGAGCAGCGGGCCGACCACGCTGGCGAAGCCGAAGACCGCGCCGAACAGCCCCACGTAGCGGCCGCGTTCCCGGGGCGAGACGATGTCGCCGACGATGGCCTGGGCGCCGACCATCAGGCCGCCACTACCGAGCCCCTGCACCGCGCGAAACGCGATGAGCATGAACATGGACGAGCTGAGGCCGGACAGGATCGAGCCGACCAGGAAGATGACGATCGCGGCCTGGAAGAAGAACTTCCGGCCGTACTGGTCGCCCAGCTTGCCCCACAGCGGGGTGGACACCGTGGTGGCGAGCAGATAGGCGGTGATGACCCAGGCGATGTGCGAGCCGCCCTTGAGGTCACCGACGATCGTCGGCAGCGCGGTGGACACGATCGTCTGGTCAAGCGCGGCGAGCAGCATGCCGAGCATGAGCGCGCCGATGATCAGCAGGATGCGGCGGCGGCCGAGCCCTGGCAGCGCGCCATTGCCGGCCGGGTCCACGGCGGCCGGCTGGGGACCGCTGGCGGGCGCGGGAGTGGCTGATGCCATCAGTGCTTGTCCTTCCTGTCCGGCACGTCGCCGGTGACGTCACGCAGAGCGGAGTTCTCGGGCAGCCCGTCGGCGAGCGCCCGGAACGCCTGGTCGATGAGCCGGCCGAGCGGCACTGTGCCGCCGGAACCGGCCCAGAACGTCATGCTGGACCGGAAGACGCCGGCTGCTACAGCCGCCAGCAGCCCCGGATACGGATCCCGGTCCGGGTCGGTGCCGAGCCGCTCGGCGAGCCCTTCAGCGATGGCTCGCTCGACCATCGCCATCTGCGCCGCGCGGGCCGCGCGCAGGTGCGGGTCGGTACGGGCCTGCTTCATCCGGCGCAGCCAGTCCGCCGGGTCACCGCCGAGCTCGCTGAGCTCGCTTGCCACCGTTTCGGCCTCGCCGGCCATTACCACGCGCAGCGCGTCCAGGACGGGCTCGCCAGGTGCCTGATGCGCCACCCGCTCACGCAACGCCGCGGCCCGGTCCGGGTCCGTGCCGAACAGCGCGGCCTCCTTGGAGGGGAAGTAGTTGAAGAACGTGCGCGTCGACACGTCCGCCGCGGCGGCGATGTCATCGACGGTGACGTGCGCGAAGCCGCGCTCGGCGACCAGGTCGAGCGCGATCCGCCGCAGCGACCGCCGGGTGGCCAGCTTCTTCCGCTCGCGCAGCGAGACGCGCGGCTCGCCGGCAGTGGCCGTAGTCGGAACTGTCATCGTGCACTCACTATAAGTTTGCCTGACATGTGCATCTGCAGGATGAGCAATATTACACGACGTGCAACGGCAGCGGCGCGGCAGGTGTTCCCCGGCGGTCAGCAGTCATGGCTGTGACGTGGAGGGCGCTGGCATCATGGCCGGTGAGTGCGGTTGCCCCAGATGCTGGTGGGATTCACCCGGATGAAGTGCGCAGGTACCCCCTCGACCCACGGCTCGAGCCCCGCATCGATGAACGGCGCGCGCTCGGCCTCGGTATCCAGATGGTGCGCCGCTCCCCGTACTAGCACGAACCACCCCTCACGCGCTGCCACGTCGATCTGGTCCGCCTCCACCGCGACCTGATACTCGGCGTGTGCGATACCAGTCCGCAGGTCCTCGTCGAAGAGGACGGGATCCCACGTCCCCAAGACGATCGACCCCTCGTCGATCCTGTACGCGACGGGCAGCGCCGTGGGTCCGTACCGGCTGGTGTAGACCAGGCGCCCGAGCCCAGCGCTGGCGAGCAACTCCAGGGATTCGGCGTCACTCAAGCGCTCCGCCGAGCGCCGGGGACCCGCTCCCGGGCCGGGCGACGCAGAACCGCCGGGAGAACTCAGGTCGGCGTTATCATCCGGCATCGCTCCACACCCTAGCCGCCCGGTCCGGCAATCGCGCTCTGACTGGGCAAGCCTACGATAACGCGTTGCACCGGCAGGCAGGATGGTGAGCCGGCAGCAACATGGTTCTTTTGATCTGGCGCGTTCGTGGCGGACAATACGCGAAGTAATCCTCTCCCTCTCGCCCGGACGGCTATGAGACCTGCTGCCCGATCGCCCGCCGCCGCCGTGGTCGTTCCTGCTGTCCACGGGGGGATCGTCTCCCGCCGTGCCCTTTCCGCGCGGCTTGCGGGAGCGGCGCGGGTGACCCTGATATCGGCGCCCGCGGGCAGCGGGAAGACGTTCTTGCTGCGCTCGTGGATCGGCGAGACGGGCCTGGCCTCCCGCGCCGCGTGGGTGCCGGTGCAGGGCCAGGAGCGCGACCCGCAGCGGTTCTGGATCTCGGTGGCGGACGCGCTGCGCGGCACGGCCGCCGGGTTGACGCTGGTGCGGGAGCTGACCGCAGCGCCGGGCCTGGACGGCTGGGCGATCGTGGAGCGGCTGCTGAAAGACCTGGCGCCGCTGGACGACCCGATCTGGCTGGTGATCGACGACGCGCACGAGCTGGGCCCGGACGAGGCGCTGCGCCAGCTGGAGCTGCTGGTGATGCGCGGCCCGCCCGAGCTGCGGTTGGTGCTGGCCACCCGGCACGATCTGCGGCTGGGGCTGCACCGGCTGCGGCTGGAGGGCGAGCTGACCGAGATCCGCGCTGATGATCTGCGGTTCAGTGTCGCGGAGGCTCGGGAGCTGTTCGCCGCGGCCGGGGTGGAACTGTCCGAGCCGGCGCTGGGGATGTTGCACGAGCGGACCGAGGGCTGGGCGGCCGGGCTGCGGCTGGCGGCGCTGTCGCTGGCCGGGCACCCCGATCCGGGGCGGTTCGCGGCGGAGTTCTCCGGCAGTGAACGGACGGTGGCGGAGTACCTCATGGCCGAGGTGCTGGAGCGGCAGAGCGAGGAAGTCCGGCGCCTGCTGCTGCGGACCTCGGTGCTGGAACGGGTCAACGGCGAGCTCGCCGACCGGCTGGCTTCAGGCTCGGGCTCGGAACGGATCTCTGCAGGACCTGGAGCAGACCGGCGCGTTCGTCGTCTCGCTGGACGCGCGGCGGTCCTGGTTCCGCTACCACCAGATGTTCGCCGACCTGCTGGGGCTGGAGCTGCGGCGCACCGCACCGGACGAGGTCACCGGATTGCATGCCGCCGCCGCCGGCTGGTTCGCCGGCCAGGGGTATCGCGTGGAGGCGATCCGGCACGCCCAGGCCGCGCTGGACTGGGGCATGGCGGCCCGGCTGCTGTCGGACCACTGGGTCAGCCTGGAGCTGGACGGGCAGGCTGCCACCGCCCACGCGCTGCTGGCCGGATTCCCGGCCGGCGTGGTCGCGGCCGACGCGGAGCTCACCGCGCTCAGGGCGTTTGACGAACTGGAGCGGGGATCGCTGGAGGAGGCGGAGCGGCAGCACACGCTGGCCGCCCGCATGCCGGAGTCGGTGCCCAGCGACCGGCGCGACCATTTCCGTCTGACGCTCACCGTCCTGCGGCTTTCCCTGGCCCGCCGGCGCGGTGACCTGCCGGCCGCCGTCGAGGAGGCGCGGCTGCTGCTCGCCTCGGTGGACGCCGGGGACACAGTGCAGGATGAGCTTCGCGACGACGTATCCGCGCTGGCGGTGATCAGCCTGGGCATCGCCGAGACCTGGTCGACTCGGTACGAAGACGCGGACCGGCACCTCGAGCGGGGCGTCGCCCTGGCGCGCCGGATCGGGCGGCCCTATCTGGAGATCCTCGGCCTGGCGCATTGGGCGGTGGTGGCGTTCATGCTGCCGTCTCCTGCGGCAGCGGATAGCGGCACGCAGGCGATGGAGCTGGCCCGACGCCATGGCTGGACCGACGAGCCGGTCGCCGCGGCGGCTTGCGTGGCATTCGGTTCGCAGATGCTCTGGCAGGGACGGCTCGATGAGGCGGCCTCTTGGCTGGAGCAGGGACAGCGTGTCATCCGCGAGGAGGCCGATCCGGTGACCGCGCTGGGCCTCAGCTACGACCGCGGGATCCTTGAGCTCGCGCGCGGCCGTCACCAGGACGCGCTGGCCGCTTTCCAGCGCGCCGAGCGCCTGGCCGGGCGGGTCGCCGCCCATCACGCACTCGCCACCAAGACCGGAGCGTTCCTGCTGCACACCCGGGTACGGCTCGGCCAGATGCAGCGCGTCGAGCAGGCGCTGGGCGAGATGGACTCTCCCGAGCGCGAGGCCGGAGAGACCCATCTGGCCCTGGCGGCGCTGCGGCTCGCCCAGGACAGCCCGCAGGCGGCCACCGCCGCGCTCACGCCCGTCCTCGACGGCTCCGCCCCGGTCATGAGACCCCGCGGCTGGATGGTCCAGGCCTTCCTGCTGGAGGCGATCGCGCGCGATGCCCTCGGCGACCCCGCCGCCGAACGCGCGGTCGAGCGCGCGCTGGATCTCGCCGAGCCCGACGGGGCGTTGCTGCCGTTCCTGCTTCATCCCGCGGCGGAGCTGCTCAGCCGCCACGCCAGGCGCGGCACCGCGCATGCCGCCCTGATCTCCCGCATCCTGGACCTTCTCGCTAGCAAGCAACCACGGTCAGCATCCGCTGACCCGGCACGCCTGCACACGCCGCTCAGCGACAGCGAGTCCCGCGTGCTGCGGTACCTGCCGACCAACCTCTCGGCCCCGGAGATCGCCGGGGAGCTGTACCTGTCGGTGAACACCGTCCGGACGCACACGCGGCACGTTTACGAAAAGCTCGGCGCGCACAGCCGCACCGAGGCCGTGGAGCTTGCCCGCGCTCTGGGCCTGGTGGCGCCCTCCTCTAGCAGGCGATGACTCAGGGGCTCGCACTGCGGGCCCCGCCGGCCTCGAGAGCTGCGCAGTGCTGCTGCTCACCGGCGCGCGGATCACCAAGATCAGGTGACGCCGGCTCACCAACCCGGACAGGACGATGGAGTGCCCGCCGGAGGACACGACGAGAGGCTGGACAGGACGCGTCATGGATGAGTCGGCGACATCGGTCTGCTACGAGATCCGTCTCCGCGGGCTGCTGGGTAAGACGCTGCTCGTTGCGTTTCCCGGCCTGCGCGCGCGGGCGCACGGGACGGAGACCGTGCTCACCGGGGCGCTGCCCGATCAGGCGGCGCTGTTCGGCGTGCTCAGCCATATCGAAGCGCTCGGCCTCGAACTGCTCGAAGTACGCCGCATGCGCTGCTGAGACGAGGAACCGCCGACCCTCAATGGCAGATCACCAGAACGACGTGATGCCGGGCTCACCAAGCCGGAAGCCAGGCTGGTGGCGACCGGTAAGCAGGTGAGGAAACACGATGACGAAAGGTGGATCATGGCAATCGAACTTGTGCCGCTGTGCACGATGCGGCTTCAGGGTAAGCCGGCGGTGGAGGTCGGCACGGGCCCGGCCGGAAGACGGCTGATCGTCGACTGCCCAAGCGTTCAGGTCCAAGGCGACCGCCTGCGCGGGCAGGTAGAGGGAAGAACTACTGGCGACTGGATTCTGATCGGCCCCGAAGGTACCGGAACGCTTGACGTCCGCGAGACACTCCGGACCGATGACGGCGCAATCATCTACGTGCAATACCACGGCCGTCTGGACGGATCGCAAGGCCTGAAGCCGCCGTTGACGTGCTACGTCGCGCCTCGCTTTGAGACCGGTGACGAGCGTTACGCGTGGCTCAACCGGATTCAGGCAGTGGGCAAGGGCACGATCAACGAGGACCTGTCGGTTGACTACGAGTGGTATGAGGTTCGCTAGCGGAGGTGCTCCGCGCGCTTCTCGGGCCTGGACCCGCGACGACGGGATCACCGGGGAGGAGGCGGCGCTGCGGCGGGTGGCGACGCTGGTGGCCCGCGGGGCGCCGCCGGATGAGGTATTCGCTGCGGTCACCATGGAGGCGGGGCGGCTGCTGGGCGCCCGCCACGCGCGGATGAGCCGGTATGACCCGGACGGCTCGGCGCAGGTGGTCGCCACCTGGAGCAGCAACGGCGCCGCCCACCCCGTCGGCGCCCGCACCCGCCTGGGCGGCCAGAACCTGTACACGGTGGTGTTCCAGACCGGCCGGGCGGCGCGGATCGACGACTACGCCGGCGCCTCGGGGCCGGCCGCAGCCCTCGCCCGCGACCTGGGCGTCCGCGCGTCGGTCGCCGCGCCGGTCATCGTCGAGGGCCGCCTGTGGGGTGCCATCTTCGTGGGCTCCACGCACGAGCCGCTGCCGGGCGGCACCGAGGCCCGGCTGGCCGGGTTCACCGACCTGGCCGCCACTGCCATCGCCAACGCGCAGGCGCGCGTGGAGCTGCGCGGGTTCGCTGAGGAGCAGGCGGCGCTGCGGCGGGTGGCGACGCTGGTGGCCCGGGCCGCGCCCTCAGATGAGGTGTTCGACGCGATCGCCAGGGAAGCCGGGCGGCTGCTGCGCGTGGACTACGCCGTCTTGAGCCGGTACGACCCAGACGGCCAGGTCACCGTGGCCAGCCACTGGGCCAGCACCAACCGCGGCCGCCAGCCCGCTACCGGGCTCCGCCTGAAGCACGGGGGCCGGAACGTGAACACGATCGTGTTCGAGACGGCTCAGCCGGCTCGCATCGACGACTACGCCTCCGCTTCGGGTGCCGCCGCCGAGTCCGCCCGTGACTGGGGATACCGCTCAGCGGTCGGCGTGCCGATCAGCGTCGAGGGCCGGCTGTGGGGCGTCATGAGCGTGGGGTCCACCCAGGGATCGCTGCCCGCGGACACCGAGGCGCGGCTGGCCGGGTTCACCGAACTGGCGGCCACCGCCATCGCCAACGCCGAGGCCCAGGCCGCCCTCACCGCCTCGCGCGCGCGGGTCGTGGCCGCAGCCGACGCTGCCCGCCGCCGGATCGAGCGGGATCTGCACGACGGCGCGCAGCAGCGCCTGGTCTCCCTCGGCCTGCAGCTGCGGATGGCACAGGCGGCACCACCTGGCTCCGGGGAGCTGGTGCAGTGGCTGGGCGGGGTCGCCGCCGAGCTGGCCGGAGTGGTGGAGGAGCTGCGCGAGATCGCTCGCGGCCTCCACCCGGTCATCCTGGCGCAGGGCGGGCTGCGCCCAGCGCTCAAGGCGCTGGCCCGCCGCTCCGCCGTCCCGGTCGAGCTGGACGTGAAGGTGGAAGGGCGGCTGCCCGAGCCGGTCGAGCTCGCCGCCTACTACGTGGTGGCCGAGGCGCTGACCAACACCGCCAAGCACGCGCAGGCCTCCGTCGCCGAGGTCCAGGTGGCCACCAGCCGCGGCGCCCTGCACGTGCGCGTCCGCGACGATGGGCGCGGCGGCGCTGAGTTCGGCCTCGGCTCGGGCCTGGTCGGGATCAAGGACCGCGCCGAAGCGCTCGGCGGCCGGATTCTCACTTCGCAGCCCGCCCGGCGCGGGTACGGCCGTGGACATCGCCCTGCCCCTCGGCGACTCTCCCGGCATGTTCGGCGACCCCGAAACCAAGTCCGTCGGTGTTGTGAGTTTCGAGAATGACAAGATCACGCGGTGAGCGACTACCGGGCCGCCCGGCCCTTCGGCATCGAGAACTGCTGTCCCTATTGGCGCGAGGTGCCTGCCGGCGTCATGGCCGCGGACGCGGTGAGCACCGCATGCACCGCGGCCGTCACCCGGGCAGCGACGGCAGCCGGATCGGAGGCATCCAGTTTCCCGTCCAGGTGCAGGAACGCCAGGCCGTGCACGAGAGCCCAGACCGCCGTTGCGAGCGCGTCAGGGTCGGCGCCGGGAAATGCCTGGCGGACGATCGCCGCGACGTAGGCGGAGATGGCCTCGGTCGCGGCGACCCGCTCGGCGCTGTCCCGGTCGCACGGCTCGCCGAACATCACCCGGAACAGTGCCGGGCGCCGCAAGGCGAACTGCACGTAGGCGACGGCGACCGCGGCCAGGTCGTCTGGCGTGGACGGCGCCGGGTGTGCCGCGGCGAGGAACCCGGCCAGGTCGCGGTAGCCGACGGCAGCGACGGCAGACATCAGCGCGTCCCGGTCCGCGTAGTGGCGGTACGGCGCCGACGCGGCGACGCCGGCCCGGCGCGCGACGGCGCGCAGGGAGAGCTCGGCGGTGCCGCCCTCCTCGAGCAGCTCCAGCGCGGCGCGAACGCATGTGGCGCGCAGGTCGCCGTGGTGGTACGGGGCAGGCGATGGTGACACGGGTCACTCTCATATATGTGGACAGTGCTCACATCCTCATGTAATGTGAGCGTCGCACACATTCTATTCCATGAGAGCGCGGTCACTGCCATGTCCACTGATCTCTTCTCGCCCCTGGTGCTCCCGTCCGGGCTGATGCTGCGTAACCGGATCGCGAAGGCGGCGATGGAAGAAGGACTGGCCGGGCGCGCGCAGCTGCCGGACGAGCGGCTGGTGTCGCTCTACCGGCGCTGGGGCGCCGGCGACGCCGGGCTGCTGATCACCGGCAACGTCATGGTCCACAAAGAGGCGCTGACCGGTCCGCGCGGCGTCGTCCTTGACGCGGATTCGCCGCTGGAGCCGTTCGAGCGGTGGGCCGAAGCGGGCAAAACGGGCGGCGCCGCGATGTGGATGCAGATCAGCCACCCGGGCCGCCAGGTACTCGCCAGCATGCCCGGCGTCGTGTGGGCGCCGTCCGCGGTCGGTGTCGACCTGGGCAGGCACACCAAGCGGTTCGGCAAGCCGGGCGCGATGACTTCGGAGCAGATCGACGCGACGGTCCAGCGGTTTGCCACGACCGCGGCCCGCGCGGAAGCTGCCGGGTTCGACGGGGTTGAGATCCACGGCGCGCACGGCTACCTGCTCTCGCAGTTCCTTTCCCCGCTGGCAAACCGGCGCACCGACCGGTGGGGCGGGTCACTGCACAACCGCGCGCGGTTGCTGCTGGACGTTGCCCGAGCCGTCCGCTCCGCGGTGTCGCCGACGTTCGCGGTCGCGGTGAAGCTGAACTCGGCCGACTTCCAGCGCGGCGGATTCGACGCGAACGACGCGCAGCGGGTGATCGCGATGCTCGCGCCTGCAGGTGTCAACCTCGTGGAGCTGTCAGGCGGCAGCTACGAAAGCCCGGCCATGTCCGGGCGGCAGGCCGATGCTTCGGCGATGGCGCGCGAGGCGTACTTCCTGGATCTGGCGACAGAGCTGGCCGCGACCAGCCCGCTGCCGCTGATGCTGACCGGCGGCATCTCGCGTCGCGACACCGCCGAGAAGGTCCTCGCCGGCGGCGTCGCCGTCGTCGGCATGGCGACTGCGATGGCGGTCACCCCGGATCTCCCGGACAGGTGGCGCGCCGGCGAAGACGTCGCGCGACGGCTGCGGCCAGTGACCTGGTCGGACAAGATCCTTGCCTCGGCGGCCAGCATGGCGCTGGTCCGCCACCAGCTGCGGCGGATCGCCCGCGGCACTGACCCGGTCCTCGGCACCCGCCCGGCTTACGCGCTGGTCTGCGACAACCTCGACCAGAACCGCGCGCTGCGCCCCTACCGCTCGTGGCTGCAGGCGCAGCGAAAGGACTCCCGATGACCGGGCTGTACCACCGCATCCTGCGCGCCCACCGATGGATCTACCAGAACACCGACGGATTCCTCGGCCACCGGCTGCTTCTCGGCAACCCGACGCTGCTGCTCCGCACTACCGGCCGCCGCACTGGCCTGCCGCGCACCACCGCGCTCACGTACGCCCGCGACGGCGACGTCTACCTGATCGTCGCCTCCAACGGCGGCGCACCCAAACCCCCGACCTGGCTGGCGAACCTGAAGGCCAGCCCCGACTGTGAAATCCAGATCGGCCGCCACCGTCACCGCGCCACCGCCCGGCCCACCCTGCCCGACGACCCCGACTACGCCCGTCGCTGGACAATCGTCAACTCCGTCAACAAAGACCGTTACACGCAGTACCAGGGGAAGACCGAACGCCCCATCGCCATCGTCGAACTGCGTCCCCGGTCCAGCGTCTGATACGACCCAAGCCCGGCCGCGGAAACAGCGATTCTGGGCTACGCCCCCGGTTTGGTCGATGGTGGGTTTCGGCGGCAGTATCACCGGGAGTATCACGGACCGGTCCGGTCGAGCTAGACACCGCGGCCGACCTCACCGCGCTGGCCGCGTGGATCGATGAGCAGTTGGCCGATGAGACATGTGATCGCCAGTGGATCGCCGAGAGTGCCGCTGCCAAGGTCCGCGACATCACTCTGCAGATGCTTCTTCTCGATCATCACCCGCCAGGCCATCCGCAGCGGGGACTACCCGGTCCAGCTCCAGTACTCGACGTGGGAGGTGTCGATCTGGGCCGAGGTCCTGGGGGCAGCGAGCGTGCCAATCAGCGCGGACTCGTTTTGGAGCCGCCAGCTCATGTGCTCGTGAGGGACGGCGGCGGCCCGGGTGGTGTACCCGATCCGGGTCCCGTCCAGGTACAGCGCCAGCGCCGCCGGTGTCCACCGTATCTCGTAGGTGTGCCAGGCGGTCCAGGATGCACTGGTCGGCCACCGCAGCCGCCGCGGGCGGGTGGTCTTGTCGTAGTGATCGAACCCGTGCGGCGTGGCATGGATCCCGGCCCAGTTGTTCTCCGGCCAGTCGATTTCCCACCGCAGCGGCGACTGGCTGGGCCACAGCATATGGGCACTCTTGTACCCGATAGTGGCGTGGCTCACCCTGGTCACCTCGACAAACCGCCCGTACCGGACGCCGGTGGCGGCCTTGAGGCAGGGGGTGGAGCAATGCACCGGGCCGCTCGCGCCGCGCCACTGCCTCACGTGCAGATAGCCGCCGTGGATCCAGGTGGTGGAGCCCGGGTCGTAGATGCCACCAACCTCCAGGCCCCACTCGGTCGCGGTGTCATGCTGGCCGTAGCGATAGGCACCCCACTCGCCCGCCACGGCCTTCGGGAAGCGGCCCAGCGGCACGTTGACCGGGAAGTCGGTCACGAAGACCCTCTTCCAGTCCGCCGGGTTGAAGGGCGCGACCACGACCGGTGGCCGGGTGCTGGCACTAGCGCTGCTCAGCCGAGCTGCGACCGGAGCCGCCGCGGCCGTCCCGCCCAGGGCCAGGAACTGGCGCCTGCTGACTAACATGAACTCATCCCCACCTTCCGGATTCATGGGCCCTCCCCAGGGCAGCGGGGGCGCGCCATCGCCGAGCCCACAGGTCCACTCGGTCCGCTGGATAACGTAGCTGCTGATTGGCCCTTCTCAGGCTGCTTCTCGGAAATGACCAGGTAGACCAGGGCGCCTCTGTCGGCGCGGCCGGCGAACTCCACCGCCAGCACGGCGGTCCCGGCCTCGGAGCGCTCCACCACCCGGTTCGCCGCGCTGACCAGGGAGGCGTGAGCGATGCCAAGTATCAACCCGGTATCGCAAGCCCCTGACAATCATGGTTCTGAGGGTTTGACCTGGGAAAACTCGGTGTCCGAGGGGGGACTTGAACCCCCATGCCCTACACGGGCACTAGCACCTCAAGCTAGCGCGTCTGCCTATTCCGCCACCCGGACGTGCGCCGGCCCGCGACAGTTGCCGCACCGGCCGCCTCACGATAGCAAACGTAGCCGATCCGCGCAGGTCGGCATTCCCTCGCATGCGACGATGGCGAGGTGACTGAAGACCGAACCGCCGACCAGGCCAAGGCCAGCTTCCCGACCGCCGAAGAGGAGGTCGCGGGGCTCTGCGCCGACCTCATCCGCATCGACACGAGCAACCCGGGTGACAACTCCGGCCCCGGCGAGCGGGCGGCCGCCGAGTACGTGGCCGCGCTCCTCGCCGAAGCGGGGATCGAGCCCACCGTGCTCGAGTCGCACGCCAAGCGCGCCAGCGTGGTGGCGCGGATCCCGGGCGAGGACCCCGGACGGCCCGCGCTGCTCATGCACGGTCACCTCGACGTGGTGCCGGCGGACGCGGCCGACTGGCAGCGGCACCCCTTCTCCGGCGACCTGCACGACGGCTGCGTCTGGGGCCGCGGCGCGGTGGACATGAAGGACATGGACGCCATGATCCTCGCCGTCGCCAGGCAGCGGATGCGGGAGGGACGGCGGCCGCCGCGCGACGTGGTGCTCGCCTTCCTCGCCGACGAGGAAGCGGGCGGCAGCTACGGAGCGCGCTGGCTGGTGGACAACCACCCGCACCTCTTCGAGGGCTGCACCGAGGCAATCAGCGAGGTTGGCGGCTTCAGCGTCACGCTCGGCGGCAAGCGGCTCTACCTCCTGCAGACCGCCGAGAAGGGCATGGCCTGGATGCGGCTGACCGCGCGCGGCACCGCGGGCCATGGCTCCATGCTCAACCAGGACAACGCGGTGACCGAGGTCGCCGAGGCCGTGGCCCGGCTGGGCCGTCATGACTGGCCACAGCGCCTGATCCCCTCTACCCGCGCGTTCCTGGAGGCCGCTTGCTCGGCGCTCGGCGTTGATTTTATTCCGAACGACCTCCGGCCGGCACTCAGCAAGATAGGGCCCATTTCCCGGCTAATCGGAGCAACACTGCAGAATACGATAAATCCGACAGGGCTGAAGGCGGGATACAAGGTGAACGTCATCCCGCAAACCGCGACCGCGGATATAGATGGTCGTTTCCTGCCAGGTTATGAAGACGAGTTCTTTGCCGAAGTTGACCGCCTGCTCGGCCCGGGCGTCGAGCGCGAGTTCATCCACCGGGACATCGCCGTCGAGACCACGTTCGACGGCGACCTGTGCGCGGCGATGACCGGAGCGCTGCAGGCAGAAGACCCGGCAGCCACGGCCGTCCCGTACTGCCTGTCCGGCGGCACCGACGCCAAGTCGTTCAGCAGGCTGGGAATCCGGGGCTTTGGCTTCGCCCCGCTAAGGCTCCCGCCGGATCTCGATTTTTCCGGAATGTTCCACGGCGTCGATGAACGCGTCCCGGTTGACGCACTGGCTTTCGGGGTGCGCGTCCTGGATAAATTTCTCGATCTTTGCTAGCGCTTCGCCCAAGGTCAGGCTGCATATGCGAAGTCGCCCGAATCACACGCCCCCCGGCCATTCGAGGAATTGAACCCCTCGCGCACGTTCAGTGCTGTTATGGTGACGCACTGTGCGGGGCCGAGCCTCGCCGGGCCGTGTCCCCCCAGACATGTGCGGTCCCGGTGAGTTGGCCATGTTTGCCGCTCGTTGCAGTCAAGGAGGGTCAAGGGTGCGAAAGGCAGGACCTACCGGGCCGAAGCGGCCCGGTGGTCCCCTCAGGCCGGAGCAGGCTGACCGGCCGCTCCACGCCGCTGGCGCGCGGTGCTGCGCGCCCGGCGCGGCCTGGCTCGCACCAGACGTACAGCAGGCCGGTCATGGCACGGCCGGCCCGTCTCCGGCACCAGAATGCGCTGCATACAGGCGAGCGCGCGGACACGGCTGGCGGATGGCTGGCCGTGGCCTTGTTACAGGTGGGTTCCTGCTCTGCGGCTGGCTCGTCACTGGCGCAGGGCATGCCTATGCCGCTCAGGTCACGGCACCGGCGGCCCCGCACGAAGTTCTGACCGGCATCGGGACCGGCTCATCACTGGCTGGTCCCGATGCCGGGCAGGCCGGGCAGCTCCCGGCCCTCCAGCGCCCGGCGTCGATGCCCCTTGCAGTGCCGAGCTTCCCCGGCGATGCGGGCGTCGGCGCCGGGAACCACGACACTGCCGGGCCGGCCGCCGCGCCGGCCCCGGCCCTGTCCCGAACAGCCGCCGCTATGGCCGGCCCGGCAGTGTCCGGCCCGGCCGTCTCGTTGGCCTCCGCCCTGTCCGGGCCTGGTGCCGGGGGGCAGGCGGCCCTTGGACCCGGACTCTCCGGCATGGCTGGGTCCGGCGCACAGGGGCAGGCGGTCACAGGACCATGTGTCCCTGGCCTGCCAGGGTCCGGCGCTCAGGGCCCGGTCGAGGCCATCGGAAAGGTGGCTTCCGGTCTCACAGGGTCGCAAGCGCAGGGGGCAGTGGCATCTATCGGTACGGCGGTCTCCGGCCTGGCGGAGCCAGGCGCAGGGGCCATGCCCCGGGCGCTCGTGTCCCCGCCTCTGGTGATGCCGCAAGCCGCACCGGGCGGCCCGCCGGCCACGGTCACGACCGTCCGGCCCGCGGCCGGTCACCCCCGGACGCGGTCCAGCGCGGCACGAAGGAGCGCGGGTGCGGTCCGGCTGACGTCGGCCAGTTCAGGCCTGGCGTACCCGGCATTGGCCGGTCACCCGCTGGCACGCGGGCACCGCGGCGGCACGGGCTCGCGCGCTGCGCGCGCGGGCACTCGCCACCGCTCGGGCTTCCCGACGGACCGGCTGACCCCCGGCGCGGCCGCGCAGACCGATCCCGCTTCGTCGGGCAGCGCCTCATCGGGTTCGGGCGCGGGGGCGGGGCAGCTGGCCGCCCAGGCGCCACCGGGCGCCGGCGCCCGGATGCCCTCGGCCCGGCTCATCCGGATCCGGTCGTCCAGATGGCCCGCGGGCTTCCTGCCGGCGGACGATCCAGCCGTTTCGCCCGACTAGGCCGCCCCCGACTGGCACGGAGCCGCCCGGCGCAAGCCATGCGGCGGGACGAAGGGTGTTCAAGCCAGTCACTCAGTGCTATCAATCAGTAACAGAGAGTCAACAAGTCTTTTCCCCCTAAAAGATCAGCAACTCAAACCCCCCGAAGATCAACAACTCATGAAATGAGGAGCGACCCATGCGCACATGGGCTCGATGGACCGCGCAGGCGGCCATGTTCACCGCTAGCTTCGTCGCGGCGGGTGCGGGCAGCGTAGGAATCGCCAGCGCGGGCACCACCTCCGGCAACAACTCCATCGGCGGCGGCAACCAGGTGTCCGTCCCCATCAGCATTCCGGTCAATGTCTGCGGCAACGCGATCGCCGTGCTCGGTGACGCGTTCGCCTTCTGCAAGGGCGGCGCGTCCGTGTCGCACGACTCGGGCGACGGTTCGTCCGCGGGGCCGCGGACCTCGGGCAACGAGTCCATTCTGGGCGGCAACCAGGTGTCCGCACCGATCAGCGTCCCGGTCAACGTCTGCGGCAATGCGATCGCCCTGCTCGGTGACGCGTCCGCCTTCTGCAAGGGCGGCGCGTCGGTATCGCGCGACTCGGGCGACTCGGGCGACGGATCGTCGGCGCGGACCTCAGGTAATGAGTCCATCCTGGGCGGCAACCAGGTGCGGGTGCCGGTGAACGCGCCGGTGAACGTCTGCGGCAACGCCGTCAATTCCCCGGCCTTCTGCAAGGGCGGCGCCTCCGTCCACACCGAGGGCTCGAGCTCCGAGGGTGCAGGCCCGCGGACCTCGGGCAACGAGTCCATCCTGGGCGGCAACCAGGTGTTCGCCCCGGTGAGCGTCCCGGTCAACGTCTGCGGCAACGCGGTCGCCGTGCTCGGTGACGCGTTCGCCTTCTGCAAGGGCGGCGCGTGGACCGGTTCGCCGATGTCCTCTTCCTCTTCCGGGATGACGCACCTGCTCGCGCAGCGCAGTTACGGAGCCGGAGCCATGCCCGCGCGCAGCGTCGTGCAGCAGTCCGCGCTCACCGGCGCGGCGGCCGGCCTGACCAGGCTCCCCGTGCTGGCCGGCCTGGCCGGCCTGGGCGGCAGTGTCTCGCAGGTCGCGGGCAGCAGCGCCGGCACTGCCAGGCCGGCTCAAGGCACCCTGCTCAGCGCCAGCAGCCCCGCCGCGCCCGGGATGGGGTCCGGGTCCCTGTTCGCGCTCGCGTTCGGCGCACTGCTGGCCGGCGCGGCTTCCCTGATCGCCGCGGGCCGCCGCCTCAGCATCCGCAAGGCCGGTCGCTGACGGAAACGGCCCGCACCGCCCAAGTCTTTCCGATCACACGAGAGAAACCAGGACCAATGATCACGTCTTTGTCACTCAAACGAGCGGTCAAGGTTGCGGTGCTCACTGCCACCTTCGCCGCGTCCGGCTCCGGCATGGCCCTGGCGGCCACAGCCGGCCACACGAGCGGTAACAACAGCCTCCTGGGCGGCAACCAGATCAGCCTGCCGATCAGCATCCCGGTGGACATCTGCGGCAACGCCGTCGCCATCCTCGGCGGCGCCGTCGCCGGCTGCAAGGGCGGAGCGTCAGTCGAGGGCGGCTCCGGCGGCTCCGGCTCCACCACGTCGGGGAACGGCTCCATCGGCGGCGGCAACCAGGTCAGCGTGCCGGTCAGCGTCCCGGTGGATGTCTGCGGCAACAGCGTCGCGGTGCTCGGCCAGGCCGCCTCGCAGTGCCAGGGCGGGTCAACCGTCGGAAGGCCGCCGCACCACCATCACCACCATGAGCCGCCGCCGTGCAAGTGCCGCCACCACGAGCCCCCGCCCTGCCACCACCACCACCACGAGGGCCCGCCGCCAGCCCATCATCACCACGGCGGGACCGGTGGCATGACCACCGCGTTCACCGGCTCCGGCACGCTCCCGACCACGGGCGCGAACTTCCTGGGCCTGCTCGCCCTGGCGGGCAGCGTCACCGTCGCCGGCGCGGGCTCCCTGACGCTGCTGGCACGGCGCGGACTGGCACACGGCATGCTCATCGCCGCCCGGCGCGCCACCCGCGCGTTCGCTGCCGCGAGGTAACGGCACGAGGCAACCGAGGTAAGCAGAGCCTTCCATGAACGCTTTGCCCGTCCCGGGGGCGCGGCCCGGGGCGGGCAAAGCCCTGCCAGGTCACAGCGTGCGGACCGGGCGGATGATCGTGCGCCGCAGGGTGGCCTTCCTGCTGCCGTCGGCGTTCAGCCGGAGCCTGGCCAGCTCCCAGCGGCCGTACTCGGCGTGATCGGTCAGTATCCGCCTGGCGGTGTCCCGGGTGGTCCCGCGCGGCAGATTGATCACGAGGTAGGAGTACTCGATCATCGGTTACATTGGGCCTTTTCCATCCGGTCGTCCGGCACAGGGTACGGGACGGCCCGGGGGATGAAGAAGGGCCCAGCTGCGCGCGAAGCGGGCGGCGATTCAACCCGCTGTGTGATAGATAGCCTCCTCGAGCGGGAACATCGACGCCCAGCCGGTGAGTTACCGGACATGACGGAGCACACCGGCATCCCGTCGGGGTGGTAGCGTCGCGGACGCGGCGTAGGGCTCGCCACCAGATGTGCGTGGGGCCCGCCACCAGATGTGAGGTAGAACAGCGTGCCACCAAGGAGTTCAGGGGCGGCCACCAGGCCAGAGGGCCGCGGTACCCGGCTCGTGATCGTCGAGTCGCCGGCCAAGGCGCGCACCATCGCGGGTTATCTCGGCAAGGGATACGTGGTCGAGTCCAGCATCGGCCACATCAGGGACATGCCGGACAAGGCGGCCGAGATCCCCGCCAAGTACCGGTCGGAGCCCTGGGCGCGGCTCGGCGTGAACGTGGACGCCGGGTTCGAGCCGCTCTACGTCGTGCACTCGGACAAGAAGCAGCAGGTAGCCAAGCTCAAGCAGCTGCTCAAGGGCGCCGACGAACTGCTGCTCGCGACGGACGAGGACCGCGAGGGCGAGGCGATCGCCTGGCACCTGCTGCAGGAGCTGGACCCCAAGGTCCCCACGCACCGCATGGTCTTCCACGAGATCACCCCGGACGCGATCGCGCAGGCCGTCGCCCACCCGCGGGAGATGGATGACGGCCTGGTAGACGCCTACCAGACCCGGCGCGTCCTCGACCGCCTGTACGGGTACGAAGTCTCGCCCGTGCTGTGGAAGAAGGTCATGCCCCGGCTGTCGGCCGGCCGCGTCCAGTCGGTCGCGGTGCGGCTGGTCGTGGACAGGGAGCGGGAGCGGATCGCCTTCCGCGCCGCCAGGTACTGGGATCTGGAGGCGGAGTTCGCCCAGGCCGCGGCCGCTGATGGCAAGCAGCCCGACGATCCGTCCTCCTTCGCCGCCACCCTGGTCTCGGTCGACGGGCGCAGGGTCGCGCAGGGCCGTGACTTCAGCCCGGCAGGGGAGCTCAAGGGGGGCGCGAAGGCTGACCTGCTGCACCTCGATGAGGAGCAGGCCGCCGCGCTGGCCGACCGGCTGGCGAAGGCGCACTTCGCGGTCAGCTCGGTCGAGCGCAAGCCTTACCGCAGGTCCCCGTATGCGCCGTTCCGTACCACCACGCTGCAGCAGGAAGCCTCCCGCAAGCTCGGCTTCTCGGCGAAGTACACGATGTCGGTCGCGCAGCGGCTGTACGAGAACGGCTACATCACCTATATGCGGACCGACTCGGTCATCCTGTCGCAGACCGCCGTGACCGCGGCCCGCAAGCAGGCCCGCGAGCTGTACGGCGACGCGTACGTGCCGGACAAGCCGCGCACCTACGCCAGCAAGGTGAAGAACGCGCAGGAGGCGCACGAGGCGATCAGGCCGGCCGGCGACAGCTTCCGCACCCCCGCCGAGGCCCGCCGGGCCGGGCTGTCCGGCGACGAGCTGCGGGTGTACGAGCTCGTCTGGAAGCGCACCGTCGCCTCCCAGATGAACGACGCCACCGGCGAGTCGGTGTCGGTCCGGGTGGCCGGCACCTCGTCAACCGGCGAGCGGGCCGAGTTCGGCGCGTCCGGCAAGGTCATCAACTTCTACGGGTTCCTCAAGGCGTACGTGGAAGACGCGGACGACGACACCGACCGCGACGACCGGGAGCGCAGGCTGCCGCCGCTGGCCGAGGGCGACGCGCTGAAGGCGCTGCGGCTCGCCGCGAGCGGCCACGAGACCCGCCCGCCGGCCAGGTACACCGAGGCCACGCTGGTCCGGGAGCTGGAAGAGCGGGAGATCGGCCGCCCGTCCACTTACGCCTCGATCCTCGGCACGATCCTGGACCGCGGCTACGTGTTCAAGAAGGGCACCGCGCTGGTGCCCTCGTTCCTCGCCTTCGCCGTGACCACGCTGCTGGAGCAGCACTTCGGGCAGCTCGTCGACTACGAGTTCACCGCCCGGATGGAGGAGGCGCTCGACGAGATCGCCCGCGGCGAGGCGGCCCGGGTGCCGTGGCTGCGCCGGTTCTACTTCGGCGCCGACGGCGAGGAGGGGCTGAAGGAACTGGTCAGCGACCTGACCGACATCGACGCGCGCGAGGTCAGCTCGTTCCCGCTGGCCGGCACCGACATCGTCATCAGGGTCGGCAGGTACGGGCCGTACCTGGAGCGCGGCGACCAGCGGGTGAACATCCCCGAGGGCACCGCTCCCGACGAGCTGACCGCCGAGCGCGCCGAGGAGCTGTTCGACCAGCCCAGCGGTGACCGCGACCTCGGCACCGATCCGGAGACCGGCCACGAGATCGTCGCCAGGGTGGGCAGATTCGGCCCCTACGTGACGGAACAGGCCGCGGACCAGCCCGGCAATGGCGACGGCAGTTCTGGGCCGGCGAAGCCGCGTTCGGCATCCCTGCTCAAATCCATGACCCTGGAGACGGTGACGCTGGCGGATGCGCTGAAGCTGCTCTCGCTGCCCCGGCTGCTCGGCGAGCTGGACGGCGAGCCGGTGACGGCGCAGAACGGCCGGTACGGCCCGTACGTCAAGAAGGGCGCCGACAGCCGGTCGCTGGACAGCGAGGAGCAGCTGTTCGACATCACGCTGACCGAGGCGGAGAAGCTGTTCGCGCAGCCCAAGCCGCGCGGCAGGCGGGCCAGCGCGGCCGCGGCCCCGCCGCTGCGCGAGCTCGGCGCGGACCCGGCCTCGGGCAAGCCGATGGTGATCAAGGACGGCCGGTGGGGGCCGTACGTGACCGACGGCGAGACCAACGCCTCGCTGCGCAAGGGCGACGCGGTGGAATCGGTGACGCCGCAGCGCGGCGCCGAGCTGCTCGCCGAGCGGCGGACGGCCGCGCCGTCGGCGCCGCGCCGCAAGACCCGCGGCACGTCGGGCGCCGCGAGCAAGACCGCCGCGAGCAAGACCGCCGCGAGCAAGACGGCCGGAAGCAAGACCGCCACCAGAAAGCCCCGTTCACGGCCTGGCAAAGGTGCCTGACCGGGGCAGGCCGATACGCTGTCGCCGTGAACATCCGATCCCAGCCAGGAAGCGCCCGTAACGGGGTGCTCTCCATCCGGCCGTTCCGCCGGCTGTGGATCGCGCTTTCGCTGTCCAGCCTGGGTGACTGGCTGAGCATCGTCGCGCTCACCGTGCTCGCCGCCACGCTCACCGGGAAGCACACCGGGCACACCAGCGTGATCGGGGCGACCGCGGCGCAGAGCGCGGCGGTCAGCGGCGTCTGGATCGCGACGCTGCTGCCCGCGCTGCTGTTCGGCCCGCTGGCCGGGGCGATCGCCGACCGGATGAACCGCCGGATCACGATGATCACCGGCGACGTCGTCCGCGGCCTGCTGTTCCTGTCGATCCCGATCTTCCCGAACCTGACCTGGATCTACGTCGTGAAGTTCCTGGCCGGGTGCGCGTCGCTGTTCTGGAACCCGGCCACCGCCGCCACGGTCCCCAACCTGGTGCCCAAGGACAAGCTGGAGCGGGCCAACCAGCTGAGCCTGCTCACCACCTACGGCACCGCGCCGGTCGCCGCCGGGCTGTTCTCGGTGCTCGCCCTCATCAGCGGGCCGCTCGCGCACGTGGTGCCGTTCCTCAACCCGAGCAAGGTGAACCTGGCGCTCTACTTCAACGCCGCCTCGTACGGGGTTTCCGCGCTCACCATCTTCTTCCTGCGGGAGATACGCAGCCCCCGCTCGCGCTGCGAGCGCATCTCCCAGCCGTCGGTGGCCAAGTCGATCTGGGAGGGCTGGCGGTTCCTGCGCCAGACGCCGGTGCTGCGCGCGGTGGCGCTGGGGATGACCGGCGCGTTCGCGGCCGCGGGCGTGGTCGTCGGGCTCGGCTACGTCTACATCAGCGACACGCTGCACGGCGGCAGCGCCGGGTGGGGACTGGTCTTCTCGGCCATCTTCGTCGGGATCGCGCTGGGCTTCGTCGTCGGTGGCCGGCTGAGGGGCTTCAGCCTGCACAGGCTGTTCGGGCTGTCGATCGCCGTCGCCGCCGTGCCGCTCGCGCTCATCGCCCTGGTGCCCAACCTCGCCCTGGTCACCCTGTTCGTGGTCGTACTGGGGGCGCTGGCGGGCATCGCGTACGTGACCGGGAACACGATCGTCGGCCTGGAGGTGGACGACGAGATCCGCGGCCGGGCATTCGCGTTCTTCCAGTTGACCATCCAGGTGATCCTCTTCCTGGTGATCGCGCTGTCCGGCTTCCTGTCCTCCGGCTTCACCAAGCTCATCTCGAACGTCACCGGCACGGGGAACGTCGCGGTCGGGCACGTCGTGTACCGGTCTGCCGGGCAGAACGTGGTGCTGCTGTTCGGCGCCATCGTGGCCGCCGTCTGCGGGGTGTCCGCCTACCGGAAGATGGACGACCGCAAGGGGGTTCCGCTCCGGCAGGACCTGATGCGGGCGCTCCGCGGCGAGCCGATGTTCCCCCTCGCGCAGCCGCAGCCGGACGGCGCGGAGCCTGCCCGCCGCGGGCTGCTGCTCGCGCTGGAGGGCGGCGAGGGCGCCGGCAAGAGCACCCAGGCACGGCTGCTGTCCATCTGGCTGCGGGACCAGGGCTACGACGTGGAGGCCACCTACGAGCCCGGCGCCACCAAGGTGGGCATGCGGCTGCGCGCGCTGCTGCTCGATACGGCGCACGCGGGGCTGGACCCGCGGGCCGAGGCGCTGATGTACGCCGCGGACCGCGCCGAGCATGTCCGATCGGTCATCATGCCCGCGATCGAGCGCGGCGCGATCGTCGTCACCGACCGGTACGTGGACTCCTCGCTTGCCTACCAGGGCGCCGGCCGGGCCCTCCCGCTCGGAGAGGTGACCAGGATCAACCGGTGGGCGACGGGCGGGCTGACCCCGGACCTCACCATCCTCCTCGACCTGCCGCCGTCGGACGGGCTCAGGCGGCGGGCCAGGTCCGCGGACCGGCTCGAGGCCGAGCCCGCGGAGTTCCACAACCGGGTCCGGTCCGGGTTCCGCCAGCTCGCCGACGCCGAGCCGCGCCGCTACCTGGTGCTCGACGCGACCAGGCCGGCCGACGCGCTCAGCCGCGAGATCCAGGACCGGGTCCGCGAACTGCTGCCGGACCCGGTGCCCTCGTCGGCGGAGGACGATACCGGCAGCTTCCCCGCCATCACCGACGCCGTCCCCGCGGTCACCGGGCAGGGGCAGGCGAACGCGACCCAGGAGCTCAGGCAGGCGGACGTCACGCAGGAGCTCAGGCAGGCGGACGTCACGCAGGAGCTCAGGCCGGGTGCAGCCCGCAAACCCCCTCGGGCGCAGGCGGGCTAGTGCCGCATCTAGGCGCGTTTGCCCCTCGTTGCCGAAGTGCGAGCCCGGCCGCCGGCCGCGTTACGAAGATCAATTGTGAAGATCGACGGGGAGTTACCTACCTCAGGTGGTATGCAACTTCACTTCGATCTTGGCGGCCGGGCCCCTTGATCGATGGCGCTTTGGTGTCCACCGGCGGGCACCAATCTTCCATCGATCATGATGGGGAGACCTCGTGAGCGGTGCGGTGGATGTCCTGGATCAGCGTGCCGCAGGCGAGGGCAGCGGGGACGTGTTCGGGGAGCTGACCGGGCAGGAACCGGTCGTCGCGGAGCTGAGGCAGGCGGCCGCCGTGGCCGCCGACGTGCTCAGCGGCCGCGGCGGCAGGCAGCCGGGCGGCATGGCGCACGCCTGGCTGCTGACCGGCCCGCCGGGCTCGGGCCGCAGCGTGGCCGCGCGCGCGTTCGCCGCCGCGCTGCTCTGCCCGCAGCAGGGCTGCGGGTCGTGCCCGAGCTGCCACCAGGTACGCGCCGGCACACACGCCGACCTCATGCTGGTCCGCCCGGAGGGGCTGTCCTACGGCGTGAAGCAGACCAGGGACCTGGTGCTGCGCGCCGCGACCTCGCCAGCCGGCGGCCGCTGGCACGTGGTGCTGTTCGAGGATGCCGACCGCGCCACCGAGGCCGCCGCGAATGCCCTGCTCAAGGCCATCGAGGAGCCGGCGCCGCGGACGGTGTGGCTGCTGTGCGCGCCGTCGGCGGAGGACCTGGTCCCGACGATCAGAATCCCGGTGCAGGCTGATCGTCCTGCGGACCCCGTCGTCAGCATCGGTGGCGGACGTGCTGGTCCGGCGGGACGGGGTCGATCCGCAGCGGGCGCTGGCAGCGGCCAGGGCTGCGCAGGGGCACATCGGCCGGGCGCGCAGGCTGGCCACCGACGCCGGCGCCGCGAAGCGCCGCGAGGAGGTGCTGCGCCTCCCGCTCGCCGTGACCGGCCTCGGCCCTGCGTTGGCCGCCGCCGCGTCCCTGGTCAAGGCGGCAGAGGAAGAGGCCAGGGCGGTCACCGATGAGCGTGATCAGCCCGAGCGCGATGCTCTCCGGCAGGCGTTCGGGGAGGGCTCGACCGGCAAGGGGGTGGCGAAAGCGGTCCGCGGTGCCGCGGGAGCCCTACGGGATCTAGAGGACAGGCAGAAGTCCCGCGCCACCCGCGCCAAGCGCGACACCCTCGAGGTGGCGCTGCTGGACCTGGCCTGGTTCTACCGCGACGTGCTGGCGGTGCAGCTGGGCGCGCAGGTGGAGCTGGGCAACGCCGGCCGCGAGGCGGATCTGCGCCGGCTGGCGGAGGAGACGACGCCGGAGACCACGGTGCGCAGGATCGAGGCGATCATGGCCTGCCGGGAGCAGCTGGCGCTCAGCGTGGCACCGCTGCTCGCCGTCGAGGAGATGACGCTGTCCCTGATCCGCACCTGATCGCTGTGCCCGCCCCGGGTCCCGGTGCATGGGACGTGACCGGTCGCCGGGGGACAGCCGAAAGGGACGCAACCGTGCGCCGCCGCCGTACCCTGGGGTCGTGGGCATGATGATGGCGGTGAGCTTCGAGCGGTACGGCCGGCTATATTACCTCGATCCGGGGCCGTATGCGCCGTCGATCGGCGACAAGGTGCTCGTGCCCACCGATTCCGGTCCCGAAGTGGCCGAATGCATGTGGGCGCCGCAGTGGATCTCCGAGGACATCGGCGGCCTCCCGGTCTGCGCCGGGCTCGCCAGCGAGGCAGACCTGGCCAGAGACGAGACGAACCGGCGCAGGCGCGCGGAGGCCAGGGTCGCCGCCAAGCGCCTGGTCCGCGAGCACGGCCTTCCGATGAAAGTCACCGCCGTGGACTACCTGGACGCGCGCAACGGCCCGGCCGCGGGGCCCACCGTGGTCGTCATCTACTTCAGCGCGCCGCACCGGGTTGATTTCCGCGCGCTCGTCCGTGACCTGGCCGGGAAGCTGCACGCGCGGGTGGAGCTGCGGCAGATCGGCCCCCGGGACGAGGCCCGCTTGCAGGGCGGCATCGGTCCGTGCGGCCGCGACCTGTGCTGCGCCACGTTCCTGAAGGACTTCGAGCCCGTGTCCGTCCGGATGGCCAAAGACCAGGACCTTCCCGTCAACCCGCTGCGGATCGCGGGTGCCTGCGGGCGGCTGATGTGCTGCCTGAAGTACGAGCATCCGCTGTACCAGGAGTTTCACGAGCAGGCGCCGAAGCTCGGCGAGCTGGTCGAGACACCGGAAGGCCCCGGCACCGTCGTCGGGCACAACGTGCCCGCCGACACCGTGGTGATGAAGCTCACCGCGGACGGCCGCCGGTGCGCGTGCTCGCGGGCCAGCGTCTGCGGGTCGCGGAAGGCTTACGAGGCCACGTACCAGGCGCCCGGCGAGGCGGCAGGCGGTGGCGGCGGGACCGGCACGGGCGGTGGCGCCGGGACCGGGGCGGCCGGGAACGACGGGTGAGGACCGGTTTCCTCCGCCGCGTGGCGCTCGCCTGCGGCGCCGCTGTCGCCATCGCCGGGTGCTCGGCCGTTCCGGGCGCCCCATCGGGCGCGGTCCGGTCATCCACGTCGGCCTCGCGTGCGCCGGTCACGCTGGCGGGCTACTACGCGCAGAAGCTCCGCTGGACGCCGTGCAACAACGGCTTCCAGTGCGCCACGCTGGTCGTCCCGTTCGACTACAGCCGCCCGGCGTGGAAGCGCTTCGCGCTGCCGGTCATCAGGCTGCGCGCCGCGGATCCGGGTGCGCGGATCGGCTCCCTCGTCGTCAACCCGGGTGGCCCCGGGGGTTCGGGCGTCCAGTACGCGGAGCAGGCCCGCGGCGCGGTGTCCGCCGCGGTGCGGGCCCGGTTCGACGTGGTCGGGTTCGACCCTCGCGGAGTCGGCGGCAGCCAGCCCGCCGTGCACTGCATGACGGGCCCGCAGTTCGACAGGTACTTCACGACGAGTGACACGCCGGACACGACCGCGCAGCTGGCTACCGTCGTCTCCGAGAGCAAGCTCTTCGCCCGTGAGTGCGGCAAGAACGCCGGCTCGCTGCTGCCCTACGTCGGCACCCAGAGCGCGGCCCGCGATCTCGACGTGCTGCGCGCGGCGCTCGGCGACCAGCGGCTCACCTACCTCGGCAAGTCCTACGGGACCTACCTCGGCGCCTGGTACGCGCAGCTCTTCCCGCGGCACGTGCGTGCCCTGGTGCTCGACGGGGCGCTCGACCCCAACGCCACCTCGTCCGCCATCAACATGACGCAGGCCCAGGGATTCGAGGTCGCGCTGAAGTCGTTCACCGCGAACTGCGAGCAGACCGCGGGCTGCCCGCTCGGCCACGGCAGCGTCGGCGCAGGGGTCGCCAGGCTGCAGGGCCTGGTCAACCGCGCCACCCGCACCCCGCTGGCCAACGGCCTCGGCGACGGCCGCCCGGCGAACGGCGCGATCCTGCTGGAAGGCGTGGCGGCGTCGCTGTACAGCAAGGCGTACTGGCCGACGCTGCGCACCGCGCTGCAGAACGCGTTCGGTGGGGACGGCACGACGCTGATCCAGCTGGCGGACGCGCTGCTGGAGCGCAGTTCCGGCGGCCGCTACTCCAACCTGGTGGACTCGAACATGGCGATCAACTGTCTGGACCGGCCGTGGCCGCATGCCCTGGCGGTGTGGCGTTCGGCCGCCTCGCAGGCTCAGCGGGCCGCGCCGCAGTTCGGGGAGCCGATCGTCTGGGGCAGCCTGCCGTGCGCCTACTGGCCGGTCAGGTCCAATCCGCTGCCCCGGATCACGGCCGCCGGCGCGCGGCCCATCCTGGTCGTGGGAACCACCCGGGACCCGGCGACCCCCTACCGGTGGGCGCAGGCGCTGTCCCGGGAGCTGAAGTCCGGCGTGCTGCTCGGCTGGAACGGCGACGGCCACACGGCGTACATGATGGGCAGCTCCTGCGTCGACGCCATCGTGAACAGCTACCTGATCAAGGGTGCGGTGCCGCGGAGCGGGACCGTGTGCGGGTAGCGCCGGCTGGGTGCGCGCGGTGGCGCGGGCTGGCCGCTGCGTGGCGAAGGCGCCGCAGTGCGCGCGGTACTGCGGAGCAGCGGCGCGGCATGGGCGGTAAACTCGTGGCCGCTGCCCCGACGGGCAGCACGCCGCCTTAGCTCAGACGGTCAGAGCGACGCACTCGTAATGCGTAGGTCATCGGTTCGATTCCGATAGGCGGCTCCACAAGAAAGCCCAGTTCCTAAGGCTTTTTCGTAGCCGTACCAGGCTCGCTATCCGTTCGAATGGGCGTCCCGGCCGACTCAAATGCCCCCGTGGTGCCCCCGACCAGCCGGGCGGCCTGCCACAAGCTGGCATCCACCAGGTGGCCGTAGAGGTCCATCGTCATCAAGGCGGCCCGCTGCGCGGGCCTCCGCCCCAGCGCGTGGCACAGGTCAGCGCTGGCTGCCGGTTGTGGGCGCTTGTCCTGGCGGCTTGCTGCCGCACGCGGCTAGCGGCAGCCGACAGCAGCGGGGTCTGGCGGGGACGTGTGCGGCCAGGTCTGTGTGCCGACATGCATTCCCTGAAGCTGGGCGTGCGTGTCACATTTCGTGAGATTGCGCGGCCTGTGGGATTGCGCCTCTTCTCTGTGAGTCCCCTGGGCGGCGGCGGCGGCTTTCTGCCGAGGGGGAACCATGAACCTCCGCTCTCACCCATCACCATCGCCCCGGTCCTGGCGTCGGCGAGGCGCGGCGGCTTCAGCTGGGACCGTGCTCGCCCTGCTAGCTGGGTTAATCCCGGCCGGGGTGGCCAGTGTCGCTGCGGCGGCCGCGTTCGCCAACCGGCATCGGCAGGCCGCCGCCGGGGTCACCTTCACCGATGCCGACCCGGCCGGGAACCTGTCCCAGTACGCCGGCAGCATCAACTGGGGCGACGGCACCACGACCACCATCCCCAAGAGCCACTTCATCGCCATCCCGGCCCGGTTGGGCGGCGGGTTCGCCGCGGGCGACGTGCACACATACGCCCACGGCGGCACCTACACCGTGACCATCACGATCAACGACAGCGGCGGTGCGTTCACGAGCGCATCCACCACGCTCAAAGTGCCCAGGCACTAGAAGCGGGTCTGCCAAACGGCGACCCGTCCTCCTCGCCGCACGATGATCCTGGCCGAGACCGCCGAGTCAAGGCCAAGCCGCTGCGCGGTCGCTGCGCGAACCCGAGCTCCAGTTGATGCGTTACGGATCGATGTCAGATGATCCGTAACACCTCCTGCTAGATGATCTCGTGCGGTCAGGGTACCGGGTCGGGTTGGACAACCGGGGGTTAGCGCGGTCAGGAGCGTCGGCAGCCCGCGGGGAGGGTGTCTGCCCAATCGGCGGGTTCGGCGGTGACCCTGAACCGCTGCACTGTCGAAATGCCGGTGCGGTCGAACTGCGAGGGCGGCTAGGGTGCGGGGATGAGGGTGCCCGACCGTTGCTTGGCGGACCTGCGGGAGCGGGGTTACCTGCTCTTCGAGGGTTTCCTCGAGGCTGACGAGCTGGCCGCGGCCCGGGAAGCTCTGTGGCTGCACTACCCGCGGCCCGAGGTGTATTTCGCCGACCCAGCTGCTCATGCGTGGTTGGCGACGGACCAGTGGGCCGGAGAAGTCAGCGGACCGTGGCGATCCTGGAACCTGAACCGACTGGCCTTCCACCCGGACCTGCTCGACCTGGCGGAGCGCTTCCTGGGCTCAGCCGACCTGCGGCTCTACGAGGCGTCCCTGTGGGCCAAGTACGCCGGAGCCGTCGACTACGACCAGCGCCACCACCGCGACTTCGTCAACCACAGCCTCGTCGTGCCCAAGCGCTCCGAGCCGGCCACGCAGATGTTGAGCTGGATCCTCCTGTCCGACGTAGGCGATGAGGACGGCCCTACCAAGATCGTTCCGCTGTCGGTCGGGCAGAGCGTCTCGTACTGGCCGGTCCCTGGGCATCACGACATCACGAACTACCTCCCCGAGGGGATGTTCGCCGGGGAGGAGGTCTCGATGACCGGTCCGGCAGGAACCCTGTTCGCTTTTCGGTCCGACGTACTTCACCGTGGGTCGCGCATGACCGGCGAACGATCAACCCGCTTTGCGCTCCTCGCCGACTACGATGTGTGGGCACCGCGCTGGACCGGCCGGGTCGCCTGGGCCGAGCGCGCGACGCGGTCAGACTGGTTCGAGATCGTCGAGCGGGCCTCTCCCCGGGAGCGGTCGGTGTTCGGCTTCCCAGCTCCGGGCGATCCGTATTGGGACGAGCAAACCTTGGCCGACACCCAAACGCGCTACCCCCGGGCCGATCTGACGCCCTACCGCTAGAGGACCGGACAGCTGAACGCATGCAGCTGTGCGGGCTCTGCGGCGACACCCCCAGCTGGTGCGCGACCTCAACTTCTCCTCGTAATGCGTAGTTCATCGGTTCGATTCCGATAGGCGGCTCCACAGTCCAGGCTGATCAGGTAAGCCGTTGCCAGGCTGACCCCCGTGTCCGCGCGGGGCCTTGACTCGCGCGCCGCGTCCCATGTGCCGCTAGTCTGGGAACATGCCTGATCTACCTCATACCCTGACCGCTGCGTTGCACCGGGAAGAGGACTGGTACATCGCGCAGTGCCTGGAGGTCAACGTCGCCAGCCAGGGGCAGACGATTGACGAGGCGCTCTCCAATCTCGCGGAGGCTGTCGAGTTGTACCTGGAAGAGGTCGACGACCCGACTGGACACGTCACCGCGACTCCGCTGGTGACGACGTTCAGGCTGCCCGCGGCGTGAGTCCTGCACTCTCCGATTTGCCTTTGCGGAAGGTCACCCGCGCGCTCGAGTCAGTCGGCTTCTCCTACGTACGAACCAAGGGCAGCCATGCGGTGTACCGGAATCAGGAAGGTCGGGTAGCGGTCATCCCGCAGCACGGGGTGGTGAAGCGCGGCACGCTCGCTTCCATCTTGCGCCAGGCAGGTCTGACGCCCGCCGAGTTCCTGAAGCTCCTCGACTAAGTGAACGGCCGGGCTCTGGCCGTTCGCCTCGCAGTGCTAACGGATCTGCTAACACCAGTCCTGGATGACTCTGGACATCGCTGGAGGGAAGACCCGAACCGGCATAGCAGCACGGGATTGGCTCCAGCGGATGGCCGTGGACAACTCTAATCTTCCTCGTAATGCGTAGGTCAGGGGCTCGATGCGCACTGGTTTGTTATGACAAGGCCGGGCGTCCACCAGCCTCTCCCCGAGCGACCCATCGACCTCCACGGTTGCTGCGTAAGCACCCGCCACCACTCGGTCAATCCGCACCTGGCGGACCCGGCCGCCCAGGCTTTCCACCAGCGCCGCCATAAACTGGTAGGTCATCGGGCGGCCGAAAGCGACACCGCCCAGGGTGGCGGCAAGGCTAAATGCCTCCGACGAGCCGACCTGGATCACAAGGTGCCGGTCCCCGCCCACCTCATCCAGCACGATGCACTCGAACGTCTCATCCTCAGCGCCGACGGCTCCGACGACCTTGCTGAGACGCATCTCCACGAACCCTGCACCGGTAGCTGTAGTCACGACCGGCTCCCCTTCCCTGCCGCGTTGGCCGCAGGTCCATCGTGACCTTTGTTGTGGCCGCAGCCAACAGTGCAGCTACGCGTGCCGTCGATCCGATAGGCGGCCCCAGGTCAGCGGCCCCTTCCGATCATGGAAGCGGACGGCGCTCGCGGTGCCGTCCTGGCTCCAGGGGTCTGGCGGGCATGGTCTTGGCGGCCGGGCGCTGGCGGTGCCGCCCCGGCCCCGGGGGTCTGGCGGGCATGGTCTTGGCGGCCGGGCGCTCGCGGTGCTGTCCCGGCTCCGGGGGCCTGGCGGGGTGGTGGTCGCTGGCTGGTCGGCGGGAGTCATGGCTGATTTCCGCGGCTGTGCTGCCGACGGCGCCGTTGCCGGACTCGGCGGTCGTCTGGGCGGTGATCGTGATGGCCGCGTCCGGGTCCCACAGCGCGACCGGGCGCAGGGACCGGAATCCGGGAGCGGTCTGCAGGCACCGGGGGCAGGCGAGCCGGCCAAGGGCGTTGACACACCAGCCGGAGCCGATCGCGCGGGCGCGGATGTCGGCCTCACCGAGCGCGGCGGGATGGGTATGCCGGGAGATGCAGGTACCCATCTCGCACCATACGACCGGCATCCGCAACTGGTCGCCGATGACAGCCCGGACGGTGGTCTCGGCGTGAGCAGTGGTCTCGGCGCGGGCGGTGGGCATGTTCACCGGCGCGGCAGTGACGGCTTCCGGCCGGGGATCGCCGTTGCTGGCTGGCTCGGCACGGTGATCGCCGGGTGACTCGCCACGGCCCCCGTCCCGCAGCTCGGCGAGCCAGTCGTCTATCTGGAGCCAGTCGTCGATCTCGGGCATGCCAGCGTCGTCCGACCACGTCTTGATCTTCATGTCAGGTCCTCCCGTTCAAGCCAGAGGGGTGTCCGCCGTGCAGCTGCAGCGGACCCGCCCCCTGGGGACAGGAACGCACGGTGCGATGAAGCACCGGTGCTGCGCGTCCTGGGTCCGCCGCCTCGTGGTGCCGGCATCGCCGTCCCGGTAATGGCCGTGCCTGCCGTGAGGAGCGTGGTTTGCCCCGCTGCGGACGCCACTATTGCGCTTTGGCCTCCGTTCCAAAGCGCCCAGACACACCGTCTCTGGGTTTCATGCATTCACGGTGCTAAGCGCAGATCACAGCTGGATAAACTTACGGTAAACGTTCAGCCTATTTGCGAGCTATTACGGCGTGGCATGTGGAGAATTCAGTTTCTCTTCTCATGCACAGGGTGTGGATAGCGTTATTCCAGGTAACGGCCTTGCAATGAGCTCAATCCGCCGCCAGAATCCACAGCTCTTCCTCGTTTGCGCACAGGTTCAAGTGCTGTCTTGCACAAGTCATCCACAGATTTGTGCACAGGAAGCTGGTCTCGTCCTTGCACGTGAAGCGGACGCACAGACCGATCATCAGGCCCCCCTTGTCACGTGACGCCACGATCTGAGCCGTCAGCGTCACCTCCCGCCTCTCGCGCTGCGTCGCCGCGCACCGCGGCCAGCAGCCCTTCGAAGTCCTCACCGCACGGGCCGCACGCGCTCAGGTGCGCCGCCATGCCGGGGTACCGCTCCGCTGCCGGGGTGCCCGCGGCCACCAGGTTGACGTAGACGTGCAGCATCTCCATCGCCCGGGCGCATCCGACATCGCGCGGGTCGGTCTGCAGGAAGCGGTCCAGCTCGGGCCGGTCGTTCATGGGTGCCTCGGATGTGTGCAGGCCGGTTGCGTCGGGTGTGCCGGGCGCTATCGCGGCGCGCGCCGGCTGCCGGCGTACCAGTCTTCCTGGGCGCCGACCTGTCCGGGTTCCACGCCGAAGCCGCGCAGCTGCGGCCGCTCGCGCAGGCTGCGCTTGAGCTCGGCGAAGCCCGGGAAGCTGGCCAGGCCCAGCACGTTGTCCCACAGCCGGACGGCCTCGGCCTCGCCAGGCAGGCGGCTGATCACGGGGCCGAAGAACGCAACGCCCGCCGGGGGCTCGAAGTGGATGATCGGTGTCCCGACGTCCTTGCCGGTCAGCGCCAGCGCCTCGTCCGTCTCCCGTCGTATCTCGTCATCGAGCGAGTCGTCTTCCAGCGCGTCCGCCAGCTCGGCCGGCAGGCCGGCCTCGGCCAGGACCGGCTCGGTGAACGCGCGGGTACCGCGGTGCCCGCGGTCGGTCTGACGAGAGCCCGCGGCAGTGTCGAAAATCCGGGTGCCCATCGCCTCGTACAGCGGCCCGACCGCGTCGCGGCCGTGCTCGGCGCGGGTCCTCGCGGCGACGCGCAGCAGTCTCAGCCCGGCGGTGTGACCGGCCTCGTAGCCGGCCGGGAAACGGCTCTCGTAGTCCACGGTCGCGTTGATCAGCCGCAGCGAGATGAACCGCCAGTCCACTGCGTAGTCACGCTGTGCCTGCACCATCCGCACCCACTTGCTGGTCATCCAGGCGAACGGGCAGACGGGGTCGAAGTAGAAGCGGATATCGGCGTCGCTCATGGTACCGATTCTCCCTCTCATGCCGACGTCCTCATGCCGATGTCCTCATGCCGACGTCGCCGGCGCGGCGTGCTCGCGCAGGTAGCCGATCAGGCCGATGACGTCCTCAGGGACGAGCCGGCCGATCGCGCCGCTCGAGTAGACGCTGACCACGACCCGCCCGGCCGGGTCCAGGACGAACCCGGTGGACTGCAGGAACAGCGGATCGTCGTTGACGAAAGCCCCGGTCCGCCGCGCGATCGCGCGGGCGTCGGCGCTGTGCGCGACCGGGAACGTGAGGCCGTGCTTGGCGATCAGTTCGGCGGTGGCGGCCTCGTCGTCTACCGATAGCGCGACGACCTTGGCGCCGATCTCGCCGAGGCCGTCGCCAGCACGCTGGAAGGCGCGCAGCTGGGCGTTGCAGTACGGGCACCAGGACCCGCGGTAGAACAAGATCACGCCGAACCCGCCGGCCAGCGCTCCGGGCACCGTGAGGGTGTCACCGCCGGGCAGGGAAAGGATGAGTTCAGGGAACTGGTCTCCGGGATTCAGCAGGGTCATCGTGATCTCCAAGCATCGAAGGTGTCGCCGTGAGTGGCCGTTCGGGAGGATCGAGACAACTCCTTAGAGGCCTGACCGCGGGCGAGTCTTACCAGCCGGCCACAAGCAGCTAATTCCGGCCATCCGGCCCATCCGGCCCATCCGGCCAGGCCCGGGCACCGAATACCGGGCGTGAGAACCCACCTGGAAGCCCGACGCCGGCGGGTCGGCCACCCGGCAGGCGCCGGAGCCGGCGGCCGCCGGGCATGCCACCTGCCGGTTGCGCCGGCATGCTGCCGGTGAACCGCGCGCCGCACGGGTCCGCTGTCACCACTCCCCGGTTCGATGCCGAGTCAGCCGCCTGGCTCCGGCAGCTCGGCAGCACCGGTCCGCAGCGGGAGGCAGCCCTGGCGCGCCTCCACGACCTGCTGGTACGCATCGCCCACGGGGAAGTCCGGCGGCGCGCGCCCAGGCTGCGGATCGCCGGCCCCGAGCTCGAGGACCTGGCCTACCAGGCCGCGGCCGACGCGCTGGTCGCCATCACCGGCAAGATCGGCCAGTTCCGCGGGGAGAGCCGGTTCACCACCTGGGCCTACAAGTTCGTCATCTTCGAGGTGTCGGCCAAGATCGGGCGGCACTTCTGGCGGCACCCGGCCGTCCCGCTGGACGCCGAGGACTGGGACCGGCTGCCGGACCGGTTCGGCTTCGATCCCGCGCAGCAGGCCGAGTGGCTGGACCTGCTCGCGGCGCTGCGCCGCGCCGTAAACGAGGATCTGACCCCGCGGCAGCGTGAGGTCTTCGTCGCGATCGTGCTCAACGACGTTCCGCTGGACGCCCTCGTCCTGGAGCTTGCCTCCAACCGCAACGCGATCTACAAGGTGCTGTTCGATGCCCGCCGCAAGCTGCGGGCGGCCCTTGATGCTGGCGGATACCTGCACGCTGGCCCGGCGAGGCCCACGTGACCGGCCGGGATGAGCTGGACCGTTTCCTGCGGACCGATCCGCGCGACGTCGGCTGCGCCGAGGCGATGGAAATGCTGCACGTCTACGCCGAACTGGTGGCGGCCGGCGAGCGGCGGCGGAACGCTACCCGGGCCTGGCGGCGCACCTGAGCGCGTGCGGCCCGTGCGGCGAGGACTTCGAGGGGCTGCTGGCCGCGGTGTGCGGCGAGCAGCACTGACCGCGCTTTCCGGCCCGTCCTGCCTGGCTGCGCCCCGATTCTCCCGCACCCGCCTGCCAGCTGTTTACCCATTCCGAACGGCACGGCTACCCAGCCGTTCTCTGATCTGCGCGGCCCGCGGAGGTAAGACGCCGCACCTCCCCAGACACCAACAACGGAGAGCAAACGGGGCGGCCGCGGTTGGCTGCCGCCCAGGTTCCGGCCTCGCCGGAAGAGGAGGACAGCAGATGAAGAACGTGAAACGCCGGTGGTGGCTGGCAGCCGCCGCCCCGGCGATCGCCGCCTCGGCGGTGCTCGCCACGGTGGCGTCAGGGGCGAGCGCCACGTCAGCCAGGCCCGGAAGCCTGGGCCCGATTTCGGGCCAGCTTCCCCGGGACCACCTGACGCTGGAAAGCGCGATCAACGTCAACCTCAGCAAGGAGACGGTGCGGCTGCCGCTCTACCCGGGGACGGCGTACGCGGGCACGCCGCACGCCGAGAAGGTGTGGTACGTGCTGCTGGACGCGTCCGACCCCGGGCTGGCGAAGGACCTGGGCGTGAACTACGCGCCCAAGCTCGCCAACATCGCGATCGGCGACCCGGCCGCGGTGCAGACGGTGACGCTGACCAACCCGTCCCCGCTGCAGAATCCGTTCGGCCCCGGCGTGGTGAACTTCGCCGGCGCGCCGGACTTCAGCCCGACCCGGATCGCGACCCCCGGGCCGACCGGGTTCCCGCTCGCCAAGTTCGCCCCCGGCGCCGTGGCCGGCCCCGGGTACAGCCCGTTCATCAAGTTCGCGGGCTCGAACGTCGTCTACAACGCGCCGATCGTTGCCACCGGCAACGCCCCCTTCGACGTGACTAAGCACACCAACACCGCCGACCGCGTCCTGGGCATCCACATCGCCGGCAAGTCCAAGCCCGGCCAGTTCGCCGAGTCGTGGGTGGACATGCTGTTCGTGAAAGGCTTCGACGCCGGCCAGCCGATCCTCTACCTCAGCACCGACGCCGGCCAGCCGCTGACCGCGGTGCTGGAGCGCTCCACCTACGTGCCCGCGCTGAACAACGCGGCCTTCAACGGCGGCGACGACTTCCTCGGCTCGGCCCGCGAGCGCCTGTTCGGCTTCATCAACGGCCAGACCGGGGACAGCAACCCGCAGTCCCAGGGCTTCCAGCACCTGGTCCTGGACGGGCACGCCAGCCAGGACGCAGCCGCCAGCAACACCGACCTGATCAATGCCCTGCGGCATGGCGGCGACCTGCTGAACGTGTTCGGTGACTTCCCCACCCTGGCCGACCCGCGGCACGCGGACGCCTATAGCCCGCTGTGGGACGCGCAGCTCGGCCTGTGGACGCCCAAGGCGGTCAAGGCAGGGCTGAACACCCGCCAGATCGACGAGAACGTCGTGTTCAACCTGGCCGCCACCCGGCCCGACCTGCTCACCGGGGTCAACCCGGCCACCGGCCAGCCCGAACCCTACGGCTCGGTCGGCGTCAACATCAACTGCGCGGTGATCGGCTTCACCCTCAAGGCCCCCACCGCCAATCTCGCGGCCCCTGTCCCGGGCTCACAGTTCCCGCCGCGCTAGCGGCACCCTCCACCTGAAACGGCGGCCCCCGCCCGGGGGCCGCCGTTTCACGTGTAACAGAACCACCCGGGGTGCATCGGGCTCCACTCGTGGCCCGGTAGCTGGTGGCCCGCGTCACCGGGGCAGCGTCCAGGCGGCAGCCGTTCGGGAAATGCTCGTCACGGCCTGCCTGCGGCCTGGCCGGCCGTTATCCCTTGGTGGTCATCTCCGCCAGCGTCCTGACGCAGCACTGCCCGGTGATCTCCTGGGCGCCGACCGCCCAGACGATCCCCGGTGCCGGGCTGGCGACGCTGGACAAGGTGTTGTCGGGCAGGCTGGACAGCTGGCCCGGATCGAGGGCCGGCATGATCGACCAGGTGGTGCCGTTGAAGTGCTCGGTCAAGGCGAGCTGGGCGCCGTCGGTCTGGCCGGTGACGCCGACGGCCCACACGTCGGTGGCAGACAGCGCGTGCGTGGCGCGCAGCGTGCTGCCTTCGGTGCCGGCGTTGGGCAGTGTCACCAGGTGCCACGATGAGCCGGTCCAGTGCAGCATGTAGGGCTGAGAGAAGAGATTGCCGTTGACGTTGCCCTCGTAGCCGCTGGCCCAGACGTTATTGGTCGCGGTGGCGGTCACCCCGGTGAGGAAGTTCAGCGAGTTCTTGCTGATCAGGAACGGCGTGTTCACCAGTTTCCAGGACGTGCCGTTCCAGTGCGCCGAGAGCGTCGCCTGCCCGCCGGTGTCGCCGACCACCCAGACGTCGTTGGGCGCGATGGCGGTGACGGCCTGGCCGAGCTGGATTCCGCCCTCCGCTGGCGGGGCGACGAAGGACCAGGCAGTGCCGTTCCAGTGCTCGAACAGCAGCGCTATGAAGGTCTGGGCGGTGTTCTGGAACCAGCCGACGGCCCACAGATCGCTGGGACCGGTACCGCTGATCGCCTCGAGCACGTTGTCCCCGCCGGGGTTGGGGCTAGGGACGATCGTCCAGGCGCTGCCGTTCCAGTGCTCGATCAGGGTCTGGCCGGTCCCGCCCGGCCCGGCCGTCCCGACGGCCCAGGCGTTGCTCGCACTCAGAGCATCGACGGCGTGGAAACTGCCGGCGGTGACCCCCGCGGGCAGCGGCACCGCCACCTTCTTCCACGACGTTCCGTTCCAGTGTTCGGCGAGCGGCAGCTGCCCCAGCGGGCCGCCGGCGCCCACCGCCCACGCCTCGTGGGAGGTCGCGGCGGAAACGCTCTGCAGGCTCTCATCGCTGATCACCCCGGCGGGCGGCGTCGGGGTGCCCGTCACCTGCCAGATGCTCGGCGCTGGCGGCGGCGTGACCGGGGCAGCGGCCGCCACCACGGCAGCGCTGCTCACCCCGCCGGCGGCGACGGCACGCACGGTCTTCCCGGTCAGGCCGCTGACCGCGGTGGGGGCGATCAGCGTGCTGGTGGTCCCGTTGCCGAGCTGCCCGAACGCCCCGTCGCCCCAGCCGTCGACGGTCCCGTCGGCCAGCAGCGCGAGGTTGAACAGCCCGCCGGCGGATATCGCCGCCGTCTTTCCCAGGCCAGGTACCTGCAGGGGCACGTTGCTGCTCCCGACCCCGCCTGGGAAGCCGTTGGGCCGGCCGAGCTGGTTGAAGCCGTTGTCGCCCCAGGCCATGACGGTCCCGCTGGACAGCAGCGCGAGACTGTGCCCGCTGCCGGCCGCGACGGCAACCGCCCCGGTCAGGCCCTTGACCGTCACCGGCACGTCGCTGGCCGCTGGCGGGCCGCCGTTGCCCAGCTGGCCGCCGTCGTTCGCGCCCCAGGCCTGAGCGGTGCCGTCGGTCTTCAGTGCGAGCGCGTGCTGCCCGCCCGCGGAGACCGTGCTCACGCCGGTCAGGCCCTTGACCGCCACCGGCACGTGGCTGTCCCCGAACTTCCCGTCGCCGAGCTGCCCGTTGCCCCCGTTGCCCCACGCCATGACGCGGCCGTCGGTGAGCACGGCCAGGCTGAACCCTTCGCCCGCCGACACGGACTTCACGCCGGACAAGCCGGTGACGGCGACCGGCACCGCGCTGCTGGTGGTGGTGCCGTTGCCCAGCTGCCCGTGGCTGTTGTCGCCCCACGCCATGACGGTGCCGTTGGACAACACGGCCAGGCTGTGCTCCGCGCCGGCGGAGACCTGCGTCACGCCGGTCAGGCCCTTGACCGCGACCGGGTTCTCGGCGCTGGCGCCAGCGCCGGTCGTGCCGTTGCCCAGCTGGCCCGAGGTGTTATCGCCCCAGGCCAGGACCGTGCCGCCGGTGTGCAGCGCCAGCACGTGCCGGCCGCCGACGGAGATGGCCACGGCGCCGCCCGAGCCGCCGACCCCGGCGGGTGTCGTGCTGGCCGTCAGCGTTCCGTTGCCGAGCTCGCCGGCGCTGTTGTCACCCCAGGCCAGGGCGCTGCTCGCGGTGAGCGCGGCGGCTCCGGCGGAGCTCACCGCGGCATCAGCGCCGGCCACAGGCACGCTCGCGAGGCCATTGGCCGCGGCCAGCGCGAGGACGGCGGGGACAGCGAAGCTTGAGATTAGCCTGGACGCGCGCATGCACATCTCCCGGGACGACGCCAGCAACCTGTAGCTGACACGCGCGCAGCGCCGGATAGGTTCACTCGTCGGCAAGACTGCTCGCCGGCTGGTCCGCCGACGTCTGACCGGACGGCCGTCTGACCGGACCGCCGTCGTCTGACCGGACCGCCGCCCCTGGTCAGCCCACGCCGCTGACCAGCCGCTGTCCCGAATCGTCGGAACTCCTCTCTACCATCGGCCGCCATGACGTGGGATCGCCTCCGGGCGGCCGCAGCCCGGCACGCGCCGTGGCTGCGGGCGCCGCTGCCCGCCGGCCCCGGCTGCTGCGCGGTCTGCCGCGGTCCCACCCGGCCGGGCTTCCTGCGCTGCTTCCAGTGCTCGCTGCACCGGCAGGGCGCGCCCGGGCTGCTCGCCGACACCGTGGTGCCCGTCTCGTACGCCGTCGCGGGCACCGAGTACGCGCGGGCGCTGTGGCTGTACAAGTCGGACGTCCCGCAGCAGGACGCGGCCCGCGGCCTGCTCCGTGCCCTGCTGCTCGTCTTCCTGCACGATCACGGTCCCTGCGTCCTGGCGCACGCCGGGATCACGGCGCCCTCCCATGTCGCGGTGGTGCCCAGCGGGCGCGGGCGCCCTGGTGCCCATCCGCTGCGGACGCTGGTCGAGCCGTACCTCGCCCTGCCGTGGGCCGGCCTGGTCACCGCCCCGGGGGAGCCGGTGCAGGCCCGGGATCTGCGTCCCGGCCGGTTCCGGGCAGCAGGGCGGCTGGCGGGCGCGACCATCCTGCTGCTCGACGACACATGGGCGTCGGGTTCCAGTGCCCAGTCGGCCGCCATCGCGCTCAAGCTGGCCGGCGCCAGCCGGGTGGCGGTCGTGACCCTGGGACGGCATGTGAATCCGCGCGATCGCGCCGCGGATTCGCTCGCCGCGGTGCTTGACAGGCGCTGCTTCCGGCCAGGCGCCTGTGCCGTGCACGGGGCCGCGGCCTAGATTCCCGTGCCTATTCAGCGGCCCCCGCCGCTCGGCCGGGAGCGGCCGTATTCACCGCAGTTCGGGCGCGGGCTGACCAGCCGCCTGATCTGGTCCAAGCCGGCTGCCGCACCCGCTCAAATCCGGCTAAATCAGGTCAGCAAAAGGAATACAGCGGGCATTTCACGGAAATCATGTACTAGATGTAATTAGCGGGGCGTCACGGGCGCGTTTGGTGGAATCGGTAGAGGAATACCTGCGAATACCTTTACCTTTCTCGCCATGAAAGCCCCCCTGATCGTTGATGCGCTGCGCGCGCGTGACCCGGGAGCGCCGGCGGCGCTCTACGACACGCACGGGGAGAGCCTGTTCCGGTATTGCTGGTTTATCCTCCGCAACCGGGATGCCGCACAGGTGGCGCTGCGCGACGCGCTCGTGGTCGCCGAAGCGCGCATCGGCCAGCTGCCCTCTCCCGACATGCTCCGTCCCTGGCTCTACGCGATCGCCCGGGCCGAGTGCCAGCGCCGTCACCAGTCCCCCGGCGCCGCGCACGACGCCGTGATCGCCCGCCCCGACCAGCCCGACGCCGACCGCCGGCTGATCGCCTGGCACGCGGTGATGAGCCTCGAGGAGGTCGAGCGCGAGGCGCTCGAGCTGACCATCAGGCACGGGATGGATACCTCGGCGGCCGCGCTCGTGCTGGACATACCGTCCGGCGGGCTGACGGGGATCCTCGAGCGGGCCAGCGTGCACCTGGAGCAGGCCCTGGCCGGCGAGATCCTCGCCAGGCACGGGGTGCACGGCTGCCTGGAGCGCGCCGAGGCGCTGCAGGGCTGGGCCGGGGAGCTGACCATTCCGCTCCGTGACCGGCTGGTGAGCCACGCCAGGTCATGCGACGTGTGCGGACGCTACCTGCCGCGCAACGCCTCGGCCGCGAAGGTCTTCAGCCTGCTCCCGGTGCCGGTACCGCCGCAGGCCATGCGGCTGCGGGTGATGACCTGCTTCTCCGATCCCGAGCTCGTCGGTTACCGGATGTTCGTGGCGGCCAGGGTCACCGCCTTCAACCAGTTCGGCTTCCCGGACGACGAAGCCGCGCCGTCCGCGCCGCAGCGGCGCGTCACGGCCAGGGCGGTGTGGTCGGGGCCGGCGGCGGCCGCGGTGGCGGTGGCCGTGCTTGTCGCGGCGGTGTTCGCCATCAGCCGGCTGCGCCGGCTTCAGCACCCCGGTGCAGGGCGTGTCGTCTGCGACCGGCAGCAGGATGATGGGGGCCTCGCCCACCGTGACCCAGCAGCCCGGCGGCGCCGGGCCGGCCAGCCCGCGCGGCAGCAAGCCGGCGGCCGGCTCCCAGAGCCCAGGCGTGGGCGGCCTCACCGCGACCCGCGGCGCGGGCCAGCCCACCCGGCTGTACCTGCGCGGCGGCGGCCCCCCGTACCAGGGGCCGTCGCCCGGCCATCCGGAACAGGGAGGCGGCGGTGGCGGCGAGCCTGGCCCCGGTCAGCTGCAGGTCTCGCCGCCCAGTCTCGCCCTGGGGCCGGGCTCCACCGGCCAGCTCACGCTCACCGCAAGCGGCGGCCCGGTTACCTGGTCGGCGGTCACGTCATCGTCCGACATCACGCTGAGCAGCAACGGCGGGACCATCGCGGCCGGGCAGCAGGTGACCGTGACCGTTAACGTCACCCGCGCGCAGAACATATCCGGGCAGGGCACCATCACGATCGGGCCAGGCGGCGCAACCGTCACGGTCAGCTGGTCGGACCCGGCTACCTCGCCGCCGCCGCCCTCGGGCTCCCCGTCGCCGACCGTGAGTCACTCGTCCTCGCCGGCCCCGCCGCCGCCCCCGAGCCCGCCGCCGTCTCCGACGCCCACGCAGAGCCCCACGCCGACGCCTACCCCGTCGCAGAGCCCGGTCGCGACGTCTCCCGGCGGCTCGCCGTCACCGTCCGGTGACTGAGCGGGCCGCGGCGGCAGGCTCACCAGCGGTCGATCACCGCGATGAGGTCGGCGAGCCGGTCGATGACCGCGTCCGGGACCGCCTCGGCGAAGGCCGGCACCTCGCTGTGCGGGATGAGCACGGTGCGCATCCCGGCCTGGTGGGCGCCGTGCACGTCGTCGAACGGCCGGTCGCCCACGTAGACGGCCTCCCGCGGGCGGGTGACGCCGACGGCCGCCATTGCCGCGCGGAATGCCTCCGGGTGCGGCTTCGTCCACGGGATCTCGCTGCTGTACACCGCGCCGTCGATGAGGTCGAGCAGCCCGTCCCGGGTGAAGATCCGCTCGTGGCGGGCGCGCGGCCACATGGTGTTCGACAGAACGCCGATCTTGATCCCGCGGCGGCGCAGCTCGCGCATGACCCCGGCCGCGTCCGGATCGGTGAGCGTGTGCGGCTCCCAGGACTGGAAATACCCGTCCAGGAATGCTTCCGACGGCTCCACTCCGGCCCGCGCGAAGAGCTCCTCGATGGTTGCGCTCCGCTGCTCGCGCTCCGAGATCTCCCAGAAATATTTTTCCGCCGAACGCAGCACCGCGACGGTATCGGTCACCTGAGCCTGGTCACAGTGCGGCGCGCAGATAGCGCGCCAGAGCTCGTCCTGGTCGATGGTGTGCCAGGGCGTGAGGGTGCCGCCCCAGTCGAATATCACTGCCGATACCGTCACGGCTGCTCATGGTACGGTGCCAGCCCCGCCGAGGCCCTACCCTGGCGGGATGGCGACGGATGTGGCCCCGGCGGTGCGGGCTCGTAAGCGGAAGCCGGAGACCAGGCTGGGGCTCGTGCGGCGGGCCCGGCAGATGAACCGGATCCTGGCGGAGGCCTATCCGGAGGTTCATACCGAGCTCAACTTCACCAGCCCGTTCCAGCTGCTGGTCGCCACCGTGCTGTCGGCGCAGACCACCGACATCCGGGTCAACCTGACGACGCCGGCGCTGTTCGCGAAGTACCCCACCCCGGAGGACCTGGCCGCCGCCAACCCGCAGGACGTGGAGCAGATCCTGAAGCCCACCGGGTTCTTCCGGGCCAAGACCAGGTCGGTGCTGGGCCTGTCGGCTGCCCTGGTGGAGCGGTTCGGCGGCGAGGTCCCCGGTCGGCTGAGCGACCTCGTCACGCTGCCCGGCGTCGGCCGGAAGACCGCGAACGTCGTGCTCGGCAATGCCTTCGGCGTGCCCGGCATCACCGTGGACACGCACTTCGGCCGGCTGGCCCGGCGGTTCGGCTGGACCACGTCGGTCGAGCCGGAGAAGGTCGAGGCCGAAGTCGGCGCGCTGTTCCCGCGGTCCGAGTGGACCAACTTGTCACACCGGCTGATCTGGCACGGCCGCCGGGTGTGCCACGCCCGCAGGCCCGCCTGCGGGGCGTGCGAGCTGGCGAGGCTCTGTCCCTCGTTCGGCGAGGGTCCCACCGACGAGAAGACGGCAGCCAAGCTGGTCAAGCCGGGACCGTTCTCGTGACGCAGGATGCGGCGCCGGCGGCACCGCCGTGGCTGGCTGAGCTCGCCGCGGCGATGGCGGGCATGCCGGTGCCGCCGCTGCTCAGGCCGCCGGCCGGTGCGGGCAGGCGGTCGGCCGTCCTGGTGCTGTTCGGTCCCGTCGCAGCCGGCCCGGCCGCGGCCGGAGGCGCCGATGACGTGGATCTGCTGCTCATCCAGCGCAGGCCCGGGCTGCGCAGGCACGGCGGGCAGCCAGCCTTCCCCGGCGGAGCGATCGAGCCCGGAGATGCCGGGCCGGCCGAGGCAGCGCTGCGGGAAGCGGCCGAGGAGGTGGGCCTGGATCCCCTCCGGGGTGGACGTGATCGGAACGGCGCCGGAACTGTTCATCTCCCGCAGCGGGTTCCGGGTCATTCCCGTGCTCGGCTGGTGGCGCAAGCCGGTCGCGGTCTGGCCGGCCGATCCCGCCGAGGTCGCCGCGACGGCCCGGGTCCGCATCTCTGAGCTCACCGACAGCGCCAACCGGCTCACCGTGCGGCATCCCTCCGGCGTCAGCGGGCCGGCCTTCCGGGTCGGCGGGATGCTGGTCTGGGGGTTCACCGCGGGACTGATCGACATGCTGCTCACCCTCGGCGGCTGGGACCGGCCGTGGGACACCACCAGGGTCGAGGATCTGCCCGCCGAGGCACTAGCGGCCGCGATCCCCGACGACCTTCCGAACCGCGCGGCGCACGGCGCATAGCCAGATACGGTTAACGACGTGCCGGGTGACCTGCTTGACCTGATCCTGCTGGTGCTTGTCGCTGCCTTCGCCGTTTCCGGCTACCGCCAGGGCTTCATCATCGGCGCGCTCAGCTTTGCCGGGTTCGTCGTCGGCGCGGTGATAGGAACGCTGTTCGCGCCAGCCCTCGCCCGGTCGCTGACCAGCCAGCCGGCCCAGCAGGCACTGATCGCGGTCGTGGCGGTCTTCATCGCGGCGATGCTCGGCCAGCTGCTTGCCTCGGCGGTCGGGGCGGCGATGCGGTCGCGGCTCACCTGGCGCCCGGTGACCTACCTGGACGCGGCCGGCGGAGCCGTGGTGAGCATCGTGTCGGTGCTGCTCATCGCCTGGCTGGTCGGCTCGGCGGTGGTGAACTCGGGGCTCACGACGATCACCGGCCAGGTGCGTAACTCGGCGGTGCTACGGGGGGTGGACGCCGTCATGCCCCAGGCGGCGCTGACCATGTTCTCCGACTTCCGCCGGCTGCTCGCCAGCGGCCCGTACCCGCAGGTGTTCGGCGGGCTCGGCGCCGAGGCCCCGCTGCAGGTGGGCGCGCCGCAGAACAAGTACCTGCGGTTCCCCGCAGTCCGCCACGACCGGGGCAGCATCGTCAAGGTCCTGGGCACCGCGACCAGCTGCCAGCGCAGGATCGAGGGATCGGGGTTCGTCATCTCACCGGGGCATGTGCTGACGAACGCGCACGTGGTGGCCGGCGTGAACCAGGGACCACAAGTGTTCATGGCGAACGGGATCCCCTTCCCCGCCCGGGTAGTGCTTTTCGACCCTCAGGGAGACATCGCGATCCTCTACGTCCCGGGGCTGACCGCGCCGCCGCTGACATTCGCCGGCCCGGCCGGGACCGGCACCAACGCCGTCGTCGCCGGGTATCCGCTCAACCACGCTTTCACCACCGTGGCGGCCAGGGTGGGCGGGGTGCAGAGCGCGACCGCGCCGGATATCTACCAGCAAGGCGCGGTGACCCGCCAGATCTACGCGATCCGGGCCCTGATCCAGCCGGGCAACTCGGGCGGCCCGCTCATCGACCCGCACAACGGGCACGTGTTCGGGGTCGTCTTCGCAGCGGCCGTCAGCCTGAACAAGGTCGGCTACGCGCTGACGGCCGCGCAGGTCGCGGCCGACGTGCAGCGGGGGGAGAACAGCACCGGGAGCGTCTCGACCCAGGGCTGCGCCTGACCGCCCCCTACCCGTCAGCGGCCTGCAGTCGGAGCCGGAGGTCGGCGGGCGTCACGCCGGTCAGCCCGTCCCGCTCGATCCGGGCGGCCAGCTCACCGGCCGCCCGGGCGACCGCCGGCGCGTCGATCCCGTGCGGCCCGCCGCTGGCGTCCTCCCCGCCGGGCAGGTAACCGCTCACCCGCCCGGCGCCCCGCCGCAGCAGCGCGGCCGCGCCGCGCGCGTTGCCGCGCTGGGCGTGGGTCAGCCCGACGGCGACCTGGGCCAGTCCCTGCCACAGGTCGCGCTCGGCGGCCGGTGCCGCCTTCCATGACGCCTCGAGCACCTCGTGCGCCTGGAAGGGCCGGCCGGAGTTCAGCAGCCGCTGCGCCAGCGCCAGGGCTTCCCCCGGCGGCAGCGAGAGATCGTCGGGTACGGGGGTCTCGCCGGTCTCGCCGTGCGCCAGCGGGCGGCCGAGCGCGTCGCGGGGCCGCGCGCTCCGCGGCCGGCCCGCCGATCCCGGTCCCTGCCGCCCGGTGTCATCGCTCCGGCTCGGCATCGGCAAGCCAGCCGCGGAGCTCTGCGTCGAACCGCTCGGGCCGCTCCTCGTGCGGGAAGTGACCCACCCCGTCGATCAGGTGCCACCGGTAAGGCGCCTCGACGTGCCTGCTGGAGCCGCGGGCGCTGCGCGGCAGCGCGCAGGCGTCCAGTGCCCCGTGCAGCTGCAGGGTGGGCGCCTGGATCGGTGCCCGCATGTGGCGTGCGTAGCGCAGTCCGTCCGGGCGCAGCCGGGACCGGATGAACCACCGGTGATACTCCAGCGCCGAGTGCGCGACGGACGGCGCCATCATGGCCAGCCGGTACGTGCGCTCGGTCTCCGGATCCGGCCAGCCAGGCCCGGACCAGTCCCGGAGCATGCGCCCGACTCTCCGCGCCTTGCCTTCAACCAGCCGCCGTTCGGGCAGCCTGGGAAGCTGGAAACCGAGCGCGTAGCCGCTCCGCTTACCCTGGCCCAGCGGGTCGGTCAGCACCGCCGACCGCAGCCGCAGCGGATGCGGCGCCGAGACGATGGCCAGCCGCCGGACCCGCTTGGGAAAATACGCACCCAGGGTCCACGCGACCAGGCCGCCCCAGTCATGCCCGACCACGACGGCATTCGCCTCGCCCAGCGCCCTGATCAGGCCGGTCGCGTCCGAGGCGGCCGTCACCAGGTCATAGCCGCGCGGCGGCTTGTCACTGCCGCCGTACCCTCGCAGGTCGGCGGCGACCGCGCGGAAGCCGGCCTCCGCCAGCGAGGTCAGCTGGTGCCGCCAGGTCCACCAGAACTCGGGGAACCCGTGCAGCAGCAGCACCAGCGGTCCCTCGCCGACCTCGGCGACGTGGAAGCGGATGCCGTTCGCGCTCACCAGCCGGTGCGACCACGGACCTTCGATATTCGTGTCCAGCTCACCGGACGCAGTCATAGACCTATCGTGCCTCGACCGCGGGCGCGGCCGTCGCCTCGTCCTCACGGTGCATGAGGGCCAGGTCCTCCTGGACCGTCTTGCGCGTGCGCTTCAGGCCGCTCAGCTTGCGCACCTTGAGGAAGGCGATGCCCGCGGCGAGACCGATCACCACGACCCCCACGCCCGCCACGATGAGGAAGGCCGCCCAGTTCCAGATGCCCAGCGTCATCAGGCCATAGGCGAGGGCGAAGCACAGCAGCACCAGCACCAGGCAGGCGGCGAAGACACCGACGCCGAGCATCGCCCCGGCCAGGCCCACGCGTTTGGCGTCGGCCTTCAGCTCCAGCTTGGCCAGGTCGATCTCCCACTTCACCAGCTTGGTGAGATCCTGGACCGCCAGCGCCACGAGCTCGCCGAGAGACGGTTCTGCCGCGCCGTCCGCCGAGCGCGCGGATTCGGTCTGGACCATCGCGTGTTCTCCCATCGTGTGCCCTCATATCCAGGCCCGGGACTCGCGGGCCACTGTCCGCGGTGCAGCCAGCTGCCTGGCGGTCCCCCCAGTCCCGTGCTGAGCGTGACACAACCCGTACCACATCCGGGCCGCAGTAATCCAGGATGCGGGCACCTGGGGAAGGCGTGGCCGCCGGAAAGCCACGGCGAATAGCGAACGGCGCCCCTGAGAGGGGCGCCGCCGCTTGCACGTCACGCCGGGTTACCAAGCGTGCACCTTGTCTCTGTCGGGTAGGTGATCACCGTGCGCGCCCGTGAGCGCGCACCCTCTGTGACCTGGCCTACCTCGACACGCCTCCCGCGGCTGGTCGCGCGTGGGTGCCCGGCTGCCGTGCCCGGACTTCCTGGGTCCGTGCTTCCTTTCTACGTCGAATCCGCGAGCTTGAAAAGACCTCAGCGTGATCGATTTGTAATATCGCTCGGTTCGCGCTGCCACATGCCCCTGAGCGGGTGATTCGTGGCTTTCATGAACTCCAGCACCGGCCAGCCCCGCTGCCGGGCGATCCGGCGCAGGCTCCGGTCCGGATTCACCGCGTAGGGGTGACCGACAGTCAGCAGCAGCGGCAGGTCGGTCGCCGAATCGCTGTAGGCGTAGCAGTCCTCCAGCCGGTAGCCGCGTTCGGCAGCGAGCTCGCGCACCCGGGCCGCCTTCGCCTCGCCGTACGCGTAGAACTCCATCTGCCCGGTGTAGCAGCCGGCCGCCACCTGCATCCGGGTGGCGATGACGATGTCCGCGCCGAGCAGCCGGGCGATCGGGTCCACCACCTCGTGCCCGGACGTGCTCACGATGATCACGTCGCGGCCCGCGTCGCGATGGGCGCCGATCAGCGCCCGCGCCTCCGCGTAGACGAACGGGAGGATGAGCTCGTCGAGATGTCGCGCCACGATCTCCCTGACCCGGTCTACCGGCCAGCCGCGGCACAGGCCGGTCACCCACTCCCTGACCCGCTCCATCTGCGCGTGGTTCGCCCCCGCGATCCGGTAGGCCAGGTGGCCGGCCACGCTGCGCAGCGCATCGCCCCGGCTGATCAGCCCGTACTCGTAAAAAGGGCGGCCGAACGCCAGGGTGCTGGACTTTGAGATGACCGTCTTGTCCAGGTCGAAAAAAGCCGCGACAGCCGGAGCCGGACGGTCGGCGAGTGCCTCCACGTTCACTCAGCATAGCCGCGAAGATTACGGTGAGGATGGCATGGCGTGACTGGGTGGTAACACCGCTATGGCGCGCGGCGTGACGAGGTAGTAACACAGCCCCGGCGCACGTAGGCTGTTAGGGGAAAAGCGGCACCGGCTCTACCCCCCCGGAGCCGGGTCCGTTGGCGGCGCCCGCTCTCCCCCCCGGCGGGCGTCGCCCCCTCGGCTCTGGCGACCCCTGTGCGCACCAGGGGTCGCCTCGCATTTATCCCAGGGGGACGACCCCCTGGATCCCCCGGGCCGGCTTCGCCGACGAACCCCTCACGCCCGTGTCGTGATCATGAGATTTGCGCCGGCGAGGAGGGTGCGGAGGAGGGTGACTGCTCCGGGTTTGGACAGGGGCTCGTTGCCGTTTCCGCACTTGGGGGACTGGATGCAGGAGGGACAGCCTGCCTCGCATCCGCAGGATTCGATCGCCTGGGCGGTGGCCCGCAGCCATTCCCGCGCGGCATGGAAGCCGCGCTCGGCGAAGCCGGCGCCGCCGTGGTGCCCGTCGTAGACGAAGACCGTGAGCCGGCCCGTCCCCGGGTTCAGCTCGAACGAGACGCCCCCGATGTCCCACCGGTCGCAGCTCGCGACCAGCGGCAGCAGGGCGATCGAGGCATGCTCGGCGGCGTGCGCGGCGCCGGCCAGATCCACGCCCTGCCCCGCCAGCCCGGCCCGCTGCCGGGAGGAAATCGTCCACCAGACGGCCCTGGTCAGCAGCGTTCGGGCCGGCAGGTCCAGCGGCTCCTCGCCGATCGCAAGCCCGGTGTCCAGGCGCCGCCGCACGTACGAGGTCACCTGCCGCCGCACCCGGACGTCGCCGAAATGGACGGTCGCCTCGCCCCAGGCCGCCCGCAGCAGCTCGCCCGCCACCTGGATCTCGGTCAGCTCCCGCGCGGACGTGGCATAGCCGGGCTCGGCCTCGTCCACCAGCGCGGCATCGTCCGCCAGGTCGAGCGTGCGCACCAGGTAGGTCTGCGCCTGGTGCTGGTAGACGGCGCCGGTGTGCGCGAGTACATGCGCGGACGGCTCGTCCACGGTGCCGACCAGCCTGCCGGTCGTCGCCTCGACAATCTGCACCGGCGGGCCGCCGGACCCGCGCAGGCCGGTGCGGGTCAGCGCGCGGCCCTTCGCCGACGGGTACCAGCCCGCGCCGCGGCGGCGCAGCAGCCCGCGCTCGCACAGCTCGCCGGTGACCTCGGCGGCCCTGCCGCCGAACAGGTCAAGGTCGGCCGCGGTCAGCGGCAGCTCGGCGGCCGCGGCGCACAGGTGCGGGGCGAGCACATACGGGTTGCCCGGGTCGAGCACGGTGCTCTCCACCGGGCGGCCGAACACCGCCTCCGGGTGGTGCACCAGGTAGGTGTCCAGCGGGTCGGCCCGGGCGATCAGCACGGCGAGAGCGTCCCGCCCGGCCCGGCCTGCCCGGCCTGCCTGCTGCCACAGCGAGGCCCGGGTGCCCGGCCAGCCTGCGATGAGGACCGCGTCCAGGCCGCTGATGTTGACGCCGAGCTCGAGCGCGGTGGTGGCCGCCACCCCGGCCAGCCGCCCCGAGCGCAGCTGTTCCTCGAGCAGGCGGCGATCCTCGGGCAGGTAGCCCGACCGGTACGCCGCCACCCGCGCGGCCTGCTCCGGGGCGCCTGTTTCCGACAGCGCCCGGCGCGCGCCCATGGCGACCGCCTCCGCCGCCCGCCGGGAACGGACGAAGGCCACCGTGGTCATGTTGTCCGTCACCAGGTCCGACAGCAGCCTCGACGCCTCCGCGGTGGCCGTCCGCCGCAGCGGCGCGCCCGCCTCGCCGCGCAGCGCGGTGAGCGGCGGCTCCCACAGCGCGAAAGTGACGGCCCCGCGCGGCGAGGCGTCGGCGTCGACCTCCTCGGCATCCAGCCCGGTGAGCAGGGCGGCGCACCTGGCCGGCTCGGCGACGGTGGCCGACGCGAGGATGAACGCCGGCCCCGCGGCCAGCGGCCCGTCCCGGCTGCCCCGGCGGGCGCGTTCGCGCACGGCCCGGCCTTCGGCGTAGTAGGCGGCGATCCGGCGGAGCCTGCGCAGCACCTGTGCCACGTGCGAGCCGAACACCCCCCGGTATCCGTGGCACTCGTCCACGATGACGTACCGCAGCCTGGACAGGAACCGGGCCCAGCGGGCGTGCCCGGGCAGAAGCGCCAGGTGCAGCGTGTCCGGGGTGGTCACCAGGTAGGAGGCATGCGCCCTGGCCCAGCTGCGGCCGGCCGCGGGGGTGTCGCCGTCCAGGACCGCGGCCCGCGCCCCGTGCAGGTGCAGCGAGCGGATCACCCGCAGCTGATCGGCGGCCAGGGCCTTGGTCGGCGTGAGGTACAGCGCGGTCCCGCCTTCGAGCACCGCGGTCAGCGCGGGCATGAGGTAGCCCAGCGACTTGCCGGATGCCGCCGGCGTGGAAATGATCACGCTCCTGCCTGCCCTGGCGTGATCGGCCGCGGCCGCCTGGTGCGCCCAGGGCGCGCTGATTCCGCTGTTGGCGAATCCCTGCCGGAGCTCGGCCGGGATCCAGTCCGGCCAGGGGACCGCCCGGCCGGCCCGGCCGGGAATGCGCTCGACGTGCGTGACGCGCCCGTCGAAAGTGCCCTCGCGCAGGATCCGCGCGGCCGCCGTAGCACCGCCCGCAGCCGCCGGACCAGCACCGGTGACGGGCGCGGGAAAGCAGCCAGCGACGGCATCCGGACGCGGCCGGCCCGCTGGCTCCTCGGCGGTGATGGGGGTGGCGAGGGTCATCGAATTTCAGTCTGCCATGCCCGGCAAAGGGTGCCCGGGTGCATGGATTCGTGTAAGCATGACATCGGAGCGTGGTTGAATGCCCGACGGGATAGGCTCACTCCCCGGGTGCCGGGGGTTGATCAGACGGATGCATGGCGTGGAGGATTTGTGGATCTGAAGCTGGATGACCACATGAAGGACGGGATCAGGGTCGTCAACGTGGAGGGCGAGATCGATGTTTACACCGCGCCCAGGCTGCGTGAGCTTCTGATCGAACTGGTAAACAAGGGCGACTACCAGCTCGTGGTGAACATGGAGAAGGTGGAATTCCTCGACTCCACTGGCCTGGGCGTGCTGGTTGGCGGTCTCAAGCGCGTCCGGGCGCACGACGGCTCGCTGGATCTGGTCTGCAGGCAAGAGCGGATCCTCAAGATCTTCCGTATCACCGGGCTTACCAAGGTCTTCGGGATCCACGACACGGTCGAGGAAGCCATCAAGGCCAGGAAGTCCGAGAAATAGCGCGAGGATCCTGCTGTCCCTCATGGCAATGGTGGAAGTTGCGTTCACCCCGCTGCCCGCGCACGTTCGCACGGCCCGGCTCGTGGCCGTCGCCGTCGCCAGGCGGAGCGGGGTCGCCGAGTCACTGCTCGATGAGGTCAGGCTCGCGGTCGGCGAGGCCTGCTCACGTGCGGTAGAGGCGCACAGGCAGTACTGTCCGGCCGAGCCGGTCAAGATCGAGCTGACCGACTCGGGCGGGCGATTCGAGGTCGTGGTCACCGACTCGGCCCCGGCCGAGGAGCCCGCGCCCGAGGCGACCGGGACCGCTCCGCCGCCGGCCAACGGCAACGGCGGGCTGGAGGACGGCTTCGGGCTCGCCGTGATCGCGGAGCTGGCCGACGACGTGAGGATCTCCAGGACGCCCGCTGGTATCAGCGTTTGCATGAGCTGGCCGTCCTCCCGCGGGCAGTAGCGCGGTCCGCCGTCGGCATGCCGTGATAACGACGAGGTCTCCCTGGTGTAACGGAACGGTCTCGGTACGGTTAGGAACCACCCCGGCTTTACCACCCGGGTCCCGGTCTGCGTAGACTCCCGCCACTGCCCCGTGGCACGACAGGCGCCTGCCTGGTGAGTGCCCACCCGGGCGCACGGCGATCCCCCCCGGCCGGCGGGCCCGAGCGCGGAACTCCCTGTGCCCTGTCAAGGAGGACGGATGATTAGCCACTACCTCGCTTCGTCCGGGGCGGTCGCCCTGAGCGGCGCCAACCTCACCTGGGTGGTCGTCGTCGCGGTGATCGCCCTGCTGGCACTCGCGGTAGCCGGCTGGCTGGTGCGAGAGGTTCTCGCCGCCAGCAAGGGCACGCAGAAGATGCAGGAAATCTCGCTGGCCGTCCAGGAGGGCGCCGCCGCCTACCTGAAACGCCAGTTCAGGACGCTGGGCATCTTCGTGGTCCTGATCTTCTTTATCCTCCTGCTGCTGCCGGCCGTCGACGCCGAAGTGCGCTGGGGCCGGAGCGCGTTCTTCCTGGTCGGCGCCGTGTTCTCGGGTCTCACCGGATTCACCGGGATGTCCCTGACGGTCCGCGGCAACGTCCGGGTCGCCGCCGCCGCCAAGGAGAGCGGCGAGCGCCAGGCGATGCGGATCGCGTTCCGGACCGGCGGGGTGGCCGGTATGTTCACGGTCGGCCTCGGCCTGTTCGGCGCGGCGGTCGTCGTGCTGATGTTCAAGGGGAACGCGCCGAGCGTGCTGGAGGGCTTCGGCTTCGGCGCCGCGCTGCTGGCGATGTTCATGCGTGTCGGCGGCGGCATCTTCACCAAGGCGGCGGACGTCGGCGCGGACCTGGTCGGCAAGGTGGAGAAGAACATCCCCGAGGACGACCCGCGCAACGCCGCGACCATCGCCGACAACGTCGGCGACAACGTGGGTGACTGCGCCGGCATGGCGGCGGACCTGTTCGAGTCGTACGCGGTGACGCTCGTTGCCTCGCTGCTCCTCGGCAAGGTGGCATTCGGGAACGACGGCCTGGTGTTCCCGCTGATCGTCCCCATGATCGGCGTCATCACCGCCGTGATCGGGATCTTCCTGGTCGCGCCCCGCCAGGGCGACCGCAGCGGCATGACAGCCATCAACCGGGGCTTCTTCGTCTCGGCGGTCGTCTCGCTGGTGCTCGTCATCGGGGCCGCGTTCTGGTACCTGCCGTCGAAGTTCAGCTCGCTGAAAGGGGTAACTGACTCCTCGATCAGCAGCTTCAACGGGAACCCGCGCCTGATCGCGATCGGCGCTGTGATCATCGGGCTGGTGCTCGCCAGCGCCATCCAGCTGCTGACCGGGTACTTCACTGAGACCAACCGCAAGCCGGTGCGTGACATCGGCGAGGCCTCGGAGACCGGCGCGGCCACGGTCATCCTGTCCGGGATCTCGGCCGGGCTCGAGTCCGCTGTCTACGCGGCGCTGCTGATCGGCGCCGCGGTGTTCGGCGCGTTCCTGCTCGCCTTCCACAACGCGCAGATCGCCTTCTTTGCCGTGGCGCTGACCGGCACCGGCCTGCTGACCACGGTGGGCGTGATCGTGACCATGGACTCGTTCGGCCCGGTGACCGACAACGCGCAGGGCATCGCCGAGATGTCCGGCGACGTCGATGGCGAGGGCGCGCGGGTGCTGACCCAGCTGGACGCGATCGGCAACACCACCAAGGCGATCACCAAGGGCATCGCGATCGCCACGGCGGTGCTGGCGGCGACCGCCCTGTTCGGTGCCTTCGACACCACCGTCAAGAGCAAGCTCGGCGCGCTCGCCGGGACGTTCAACGTGTCGGTGGACAAGCCGAACGTCCTGGTCGGGGTCATCATCGGCGCCGCCATCGTGTTCATGTTCTCCGGCCTCCTGATCATGGCGGTGGGCCGGGCTGCGCAGCGGGTCGTGCTCGAGGTCCGTAACCAGTTCCGCACCAAGCCCGGCATCATGGACTACACCGAGAAGCCCGACTACGCCGCGGTGGTTGACATCTGCACCAGGGACTCGCTGCGCGAGCTCGCCACGCCGGGCATCCTGGCCATCCTCACGCCGATCGCGGTCGGGTTCGCATTCGGTTACGCGCCGCTCGGCTCGTACCTGGCGGGCGCGATCGCGGCGGGCGTCCTGATGGCGGTCTTCCTCGCCAACTCCGGCGGCGCCTGGGACAACGCCAAGAAGCTGGTCGAGGACGGCAACCACGGCGGCAAGGGCTCGGAGGCGCACGCGGCCACCGTCATCGGCGACACCGTGGGCGACCCGTTCAAGGACACCGCAGGACCCGCCATCAACCCGCTGATCAAGGTGATGAACCTGGTCGCGCTGCTGATCGCGCCGAGCGTGGTGACCTACTACAGCAATGTGGGCCTGCGCGTGGGGGTGTCCCTCGGTGCGGTGGCCATCATCGTCGCCGCCGTCGTCGTCTCGAAGCGCCGTTCGGCCGGCGTGATGACCATCGGCCCGGGCACCGGCGCCAACGGGTCAGCAGCCGTCGGCCCGGATGCGGCGACTGCTGGCATCAGCGGCCCGGGGCCGTCGGCGACATCCGGCCTGGCGGGCATGACCGGACAGGACACTGCCGAGACGGCGCCCGCCGGAACAGAAAAGGCCTAGCCGGCCGAAGCTCACCGACCGGGAGGGTTCCTGGCTGCTCCGGCTGCCGGGACCCTCCCGTCGTCTGGCAGGATCCCGCTGGCCGCAAGCCACCCCGGGCCTGTAGTTGATCATGATCTTGGGCAGCCTGCTGGGTCTAGCGTTACGGGAGGGAGGGATCATGAAGCGGCTGATCGTGGTGCGGCACGCGAAGGCGACGCACAAGCCGGGCTTCGCCGACATTGATCGGCCGCTGACCGGACGGGGGCGGCGGGACGCGAAGGCGGCGGGTGAGTGGCTGGTCAGCGACGAGCTGATCATCCCGGAGGTCGTGCTGTGCTCGACCTCGTGCCGCACCCGGCAGACCTGGGATCAGCTCGCCATCGCGCTGGCCGCCGGGCGGGACATCGATGTCCAGTACGTCCGGCGGCTGTACGAGGCCGGCGACGACGACGTGCTCGACATCATCGGCGCGACACCCGACGACGTGCGGACACTCATGATCGTCGGGCACAATCCGGCGATGCAGGACGTCGCCTCCGGCCTCACCGGCCAGGGTGACCTGGGGTTCCCGACCACCGCGGTCGCGGTGATCGATCTCGGCGGGTGGGCGCGGCTGGTTCCGGGAGCCGGGTCGGTCCACGCGTTCTGGACTCCCGCCTCGGCCGCCTCCTGACGGCACCTCAGCGGCCACGGCTGGCGGCGCGGCGCGCCCCGGCAGCGAGCCGTCCGCCGGCTACGTCCCCGCGGGCGCGTCGCCGGGCAGCTCGCCGGCCGCCGCGTCCGCTGCCTCTACGTCCTCGCGCGAGATGCCGAGCAGGTACAGGATCGAGTCCAGGTACGGAACGCTCACCGCGGCGTCGGCGGCATCCTTCACGACCTGCTTGGCGTTGAAGGCGACCCCGAGCCCGGCGGCGGCGATCATGTCCAGGTCGTTGGCCCCGTCACCGACGGCGACGGCCTGGCTGACCGGCACGCCGGCCTGCTCGGCGAACCGGCGCAGCGCGTCCGCCTTCCCGACCCGGTCGATGACCGGCCCGGACAGGCGCCCCGTCAGCACGCCGCCGCTGATCTCGAGCGCGTTCGCCGCCACGTAGTGGATGCCGAGCTCGGCTGCCAGCGGCTCGATGACCTGCACGAAACCGCCGCTGACGATCCCGCACCGGTAGCCGAGCCGCCGCAGGGTCCGGACCAGCGTCCGGGCGCCCGGCGCCAGCCGCAGCTCGCCGCGGACCTCGTCGAGCACCCGCTCGTCCAGCCCGGCGAGCAGGGCCACCCGCTCCCGCAGCGACGTCGCGAAGTCGAGCTGGCCGGCCATCGCCGCCGCGGTCAGCTTGGCCACCTGGTCGGCGCACCCGGCGCGCGCGGCCAGCAGGTCGATCACCTCGTCCTGCACGAGCGTGGAGTCCACGTCCATGACCACCAGCCGCATGGCGCGCCGGTGCAGGCCGCCCGGCTGGACGGCCACGTCCACCCCCTGCTGCGTCGCCTCCCGGGTGAGCGCGGCACGCAGCGCCTCCGGATCCGCCCCGGAAACCTCAAGCTCGATGCAGGTGACCGGGCGCCGGGCCAGCCTGCCTATCCGGTCGATGTTCGCCCCGCCGGCCGCGATCTGGCCGGCGATCGCCGCGATCGCCGCCGGGGTCAGCGGCCTGCCGAGCACGGTCACGTGCAGCCGCCCGCGGCGCCGCGGCTCGTCTCCCGCGCCGGTGGTGATCTCAGCCTCGAGGCCCAGGTCGGCCGCCACGCCCGCGACCGCCCGGTGGATCGCGGTCAGGTCCGGCGGGCCGTTGCAGCCGAGCAGGACGCCGAGCACGAGGCGGCCGCGGATCGTCACCTGCTCGGCGTCGATCACGTCCAGCTCGTGCCGGGCGAGCACGGCGAACAGCCGGGCGGTCACCCCCGGCCGGTCGCGGCCGGTGAGGGTGACGAGCAGCGTGGTCCGCGGAACGTTCATCGCGCACGCAACGCTACCCGCACGCCCCGCCGTGCCTGCCCCGTGGCTCGGGCAAACAGGCCCTAAGATGAGTGATTCCCAACTCAGGCCTTAACGGCGAGTCAGAATCACTCATCTACGGCAACAGCAGGTGAACGTCGCCGAACTCGTGCCACAGGTAGCCGCGGTCCGCGGCGGCGGCATAGCACCGGCTGAGCAGCTCGTCGCCGGCGAACGCGGTCAGCATCAGCAGGTGCGAGGAGCGCGGCTCGTGCAGCCCGGTGAGCAGCCCGTCCGCCGCGCGCAGCCCGGTTTCCGGCGTGACGACGCGCGAGGTCCAGCCCGCCGAGGCCGTCACCACGCCATCGAGGCCGGCGGCCGTCTCCAGCGCCCGGACCACCGTCGTCCCGGCGGCGATCACCCGGCCGCCGGCCGCCCGGGTGAGGTTCACCAGCCGCGCCGTGGCGGGCGGCACGTCATACGGCTCGGGATACGGGTCCTCGTCGCCCTCCAGCGAGGACACCCCGGTGTGCAGGGTCAGCGGCGCAAAGGTGATGCCCGCCGCCACCAGCCTGGTCACCAGTTCCGGGGTGAACGGGCGGCTCGCGCTCGGCATCTCCGCGCTGCCCGGCCTGGTGCCGAACACCGTCTGATAGCACTCCAGCGGCCAGTCGCGGTCCACGTAGGAGTACCTGATCGGCGAGCCGTGCCGCAGCAGGTAGGGCAGCACGGCGGTGCACAGCCGCGCGCGCCACAGCCGCCCGGTCACCCGCTGCTCCAGCGTCAGCACCGCCCCGCCGGGCAGGCCGAGCGCCTGGCCTGGGCCGCCGCCGCCGAACGGCACCGTCGCGCCGCCCTGGCGCTCCCGCAGCTCGATCAGCCAGGCCCCGTCCGGCATCGGGGAACTGAAATGGACGGCCAGCCCGCCGCCGGCGCGGACCGCGGCCGGGACGGTAGCCGAGGTGTTGACCACCAGCACGTCACCCGGCAGCAGCAGGGCCGTCAGGTCGCCGAAAGCATGGTGGCTGATCTCGCCGGCCCGGCTGCGGCTGACCAGCATCCGGACCCCGTCGCGCGGCAGGCCGCGCGCTTCGGCCGGCTCGTGCGCCGCCAGCTCGGGCGGCAGCGCGAAGTCCGTCAGCATGACCGTCTCCCGTCAGGCGCCGCCGCCGCCGGCCGCAGCCGGCACCGTGGCGGGGGCCCTGGCCGGCAGCAGGTCGGCGGCGCGGTAACGGCCGCTCGGCAGCCGCTCCGTGATCAGCCGGCGCAGCGCGGGGATCACCGCGTCCGGCAGCGGGCGGTCGGAGATATCCTCGCCGGGGAAGGCGTCCTGGTGCATCGCGGTGCGCATGTCGCCCGGGTCCACCCACCAGACGCGGACCACGTTCTCCTCGGCGGCCAGCACGTTCGACGCCTGCTCGAGGGCGGCCTTCGCCGCGCCGTACCCGCCCCAGCCGGCGTAGGCCTCGACCGCCGCGTCCGAGGTGACGTTCAGCACGGCGCCGCCCCGGGCCCGCAGGGAGGGCAGCAGCAGCTGGGTGAGCGCGACCGGCGCGATCACGTTCACCTCGAACGCCGCCCGCAGCTCGCCGGGCGGGTAGTCGGCCAGCGCTGGCAGCGGGCTGGCGCCCAGCGTCCCCGCGTTGTTGACCAGCAGGTCGGCGCCGCCCAGCTCGGCGGCCGCCCGGGCCAGCGCGGCCCGGTGCGCCGGGTCGGCGACGTCGCCGGGCACGACCGTGACCAGGGCGGGATCGGGCAGGCCGGCCACCGCGGCGCGCAGCGCGCCGCCGTCCCTGGCGTCCACCACGAGACGGTAGCCGCCGGACGCCAGCCCGCGGGCCAGCGCGAGGCCCAGGCCCCGGGAGGCGCCGGTGATGACCGCGAGGTGCGTGTTCGTTGTCATAGCCGCGACGCTAGGCGGGGCGCCGGCTGCCGCGCATCGGGCCACGGTCGGTAGGGTCGCCCGCCGATGGTCCTAGGACCCGCGCCGGATGCCCGGCCGGCCGCCCGCGGGTAGCGTCGGAGGGGTGAACGCTCCGCGCGCCGCCGGCGCGCCCCCGGCGCCCGACGAGGACCAGGTTCTCTACCAGGTCAGCCGCGCCGTGCTCGCGGTCACGAAGCAGCTGTCGGTGCGGGACGTGCTGCAGGTGATCGTGCGGTCCGCGCGCTCGCTGTCGGCCGCTCGCTACGCGGCGCTCGGCGTGCCCGACGCGCAGGGCTCGTTCGCCGAGTTCGTGGTGGACGGCATCACCGCCAGGCAGCAGAAGGCGATCGGGCCGCTGCCGCGCCAGCACGGCATGCTCGCCGCCCTGCTCAAGGAAAGCAAGCCGCAGCGGCTCGCCGACATCCGCGCCGACCCGCGGTTCGGCGGCTGGTGGCCGTCCGCGCATCCCGAGATCGCCGACTTCCTCGGCGTGCCGATCAAGGACGGCCCGGACGTGCTCGGCATCATCTTCGTGTCCAACAAGACCGCCCCCGGCGGCTTCACCGCGCGGGACGAGCAGCTGCTCTGCCTGTTCGCGGCCCACGCGGCGATCGCGCTGACCAACGCCCGGCTGTACGAGCGGGTCGGCGAGCTGTCGGTGATGGAGGAGCGGGCCAGGCTGGCCAGGGAGCTGCACGACGCGGTGTCGCAGAAGCTGTTCAGCATCCGGGCGAAGGCCCGCGCCGCGTCCGTGCTCGCCGGCAGGGATCCGGCCCGCGCGGCCGCCGAGATGGACAGCGTCGCCACGCTCAGCGGCGAGGCGCACGCCGAGCTGCGCGCGGTGATCAGCGGCCTGGCCCCGCCCGATCTCGGCGAGCACGGCCTGGCCGAGTCGCTGCGCAGGTACGCGGCCCTGGCCGGGCGGGCGCACGGCGTCACCGTCCGGTTCTGCGCGGCGGACATCCCGGCGCTCGGGGCCGGGCGGGACGCCGCCGCCTACCGCATCGCCCAGGAAGCCCTGCACAACGCGCTGCGGCACTCCGGCGCCGAAGAAATAGAAATAACCCTTTACCAAACGGCACGGCTTATCGTCCTCGCGGTCACCGACGACGGTCACGGGTTCTCGCCCGAGGCGCCGGCGCCCGGCCTCGGGCTGGCGTCGATGCGTGAGCGGGCGGCGGCGGCCGGCGCCACCCTGACGATCAGCAGCGCCCCGGGCTCCGGCACCACGGTCACGCTGGCCATCCCCGTGGAGTCGGGGAGCCGGGGGTGACCCGCGACGGAGCGGCCCGCGAGGCTGCGGGCAGCGAGGGGTCCGGCCAGGAGGCGGCCGCTCGCAAGCCGGCGGTCGGTGGTCGTGACGGAGCGGTCCGCGATCCGGCGGGTGGCGATGGCGGCCGCAGGGATCCCGCAGCCGGTGATCTGGCGGACGGCCGGCGCGCGGCCGCGCGGATCCGGGTGCTGATCGCCGACGACCACCCGGTCGTGCGGCAGGGCCTGCGGGTGCTGCTGGAGGTCCAGGAGGACATGGACGTGGTCGGGGAGGCGGCGGACGGCACCGAGGCCGCCGCGATGGCGGCCGAGCTCGGCCCCGACGTGATGGTGCTCGACCTCAAGATGCCCGGCATGAAAGGACCCGAGGTGATCGCGGACCTGGCCGCCCGGCGCATCCCGGCCAGGATCCTGGTGCTCACCAGCGTGACCGACCCGGCCGCTGCCGACGCGGCCGTGCGGGCCGGGGCGGCGGGCTTCCTCTACAAGGACGTGGACCCGGACGCGCTGGTCCGGGCGATCCGCTCGGTCCACGACGGCAACATGCTGCTGTCAGCCGAGGCGGCCGGGATGCTGATCCGCCGCGGCGCGGATCGCGGCGCGGCCGGCGGCCTGGCCGCGCTCACCGGCCGCGAGCGCGAGGTGCTCGGGCTCATCACCAGGGGCAGGTCGAACCGGGAGATCGCGCGGGCGCTGAGCGTGGCGGAGAAGACCGTGAAGACGCACGTCAGCTCCGTGCTGGCCAAGCTCGGGGTGCAGGACCGCACGCAGGCGGCCCTCTACGCCGTCGCTCACGCCGGCGACGGCGGCTGGGACACGCAGGACGGCCAGTACCGGCCCGGCTGACTGCGCCGGGCATGGCACCGCGGGAGTAGGTTCTCCTCGGGGGCTGCCGCGACAGGAAGGGGAGCGGATGTCGGACGAGGTGCTGCGGCTGCGCGGCGTTGGCGTCCGGCGGGAACGGTCGATGCTGCTCCGCGACATCGACTGGACGGCGCACTCCGATGAGCACTGGGTCGTCATCGGCCCGAACGGCGCCGGCAAGACCACCCTCCTGCAGGTCGCGGCCACCCAGCTGTTCCCCTCCGAGGGCTCGGTCGAGGTGCTCGGCGAGCGGCTGGGCGAGGTGGACGTGTTCGAGCTGCGGTCGAGGATCGGGTTCGCCAGCGCCGCGGTGGCCGACCGGGTACCGGCTGCCGAGAAGGTCATCGACCTGGTGCTCACCGCCTCCTACGCGATCCTCGGCCGGTGGAAGGAGGAGTACGAGTCCGCCGACCTCACCCGCGCCGTCGAACTGCTCGACGCGCTCGGCTGCGCGCACCTGATCAGGCGCAGGTTCTCGACGCTGTCCGAGGGTGAGCGCAAGCGGGTGCAGATCGCCCGGTCCCTCATGCCCAATCCCGAGCTGCTGCTGCTCGACGAGCCCGCCGCGGGACTTGACCTGGGCGGCCGGGAGGATCTGCTGCGGCGGCTGTCCGCGCTCGCCAGGGATCCGAAAGCGCCGATGATGGTGCTGGTCACCCACCACGTAGAAGAGGTGCCCGACGGGTTCACCCATGCGATCCTGCTCCGCAAGGGCGGCGTGGTCGCTGCCGGGGAGCTGGGTCAGGTGTTCACCGAGCGGAACCTGTCCAAGTGCTTCGGCCTGGCGCTGTCGGTGGAGCAGCGGCAGGGCCGCTGGTGGGCCCGGGCAGTTCCCTGATGATTTTGTCAGTTTCCGGCCTAGTATCGGTGTGTGAGCAGATATGAACCCCGGGTGTCCGGCACGCCCGGCTAGTGCCCTAGCGGAGTCATCATGAGCGGTACCGTTGCGGGAGTCCTGGCGCTCGTCATCGTCGCCGTGGCCGTGTTCACCGTGGTGCGGGCCATCAGGATCGTGCCGCAGGCGACCTCGGGGCTGGTGGAGAGGTTCGGCCGCTACCACCGGACGCTGAATTCCGGGCTGAACATCGTGATCCCGTTCATCGACCGGCTCCGGCCGCTGATCGACATGCGCGAGCAGGTGGTCAGCTTCCCGCCGCAGCCGGTGATCACCAAGGACAACCTGGTGGTCAGCATCGACTCCGTCATCTACTTCCAGGTGACCGACCCGCGCGCCGCCACCTACGAGGTGGCCAACTTCATCACCGCGGTGGAGCAGCTCACCGTCACCACGCTGCGGAACGTGGTCGGCGGGATGGATCTCGAGACGACCCTGACATCGCGGGACCAGATCAACCACGAGCTGCGGCGCGAGCTCGACGAGGCCACCGGCAAGTGGGGGATCCGGGTGGGCCGGGTCGAGCTCAAGGCGATCGAGCCGCCGTCGTCCATCCAGGACTCGATGGAGAAGCAGATGCGCGCGGACCGCGACAAGCGCGCGTCGATCCTGAGCGCGGAAGGCGAGAAGCAGGCCGCGATCCTGAGCGCGGAGGGCGGCAAGCAGTCGGCCGTGCTCCGGGCGCGCGGCGAGGCGGAGGCCCTGGTGCTGCGGGCGAGGGGGGAGGCGGAGGCCCGTGCGCTGCGGGCCAAGGGCGAGGCGGACGCGATCACCACGGTGTTCCGCGCGATCCATGAGGGGCATCCGGACACCGAGCTGCTCGCGTACCAGTACCTGCAGATGCTGCCGCAGATCGCGCAAGGCGACTCGAACAAGATCTGGATCGTGCCGAGCGAGCTGGGCAAGGCACTCGAGGGCTTCGGCGGGTTCTTCCCCGCCGCCGGCGGATTCCGCGAGCGGCCGAACGGGAGCGGGCCGTTCCCGTTCCCCGACGCCGCACCGGCCAAGCTTCCCGACGGCACGGCGGGGTAGCCCGGGCCGGGGCTGCCGCTAGGTCCAGGGCCTGACCTGGACGAGGCCGGATTCGGTGATCTGGGTGTCGAAGGCGGGCTGGCGCGCGGTCGCTGGGCCGTGCACGACCGCCCCGTCGGTGATGCGGAACGTGCTGCCGTGCCAGGGGCACGCCACGCAGAGATCGGCACCCTCCGAGACGAGCTGGCCCTGGTGCAGCGGGCCGCCGAGATGCGCGCACTGGTCGGCCAGCGCCCGCACCTCCGTCCCGCGCCGCAGCACGACCAGGCGGAGGTAGCCGAGCGGCAGCCGCACCAGCCTGCCGTCGGGCAGGTCGCGGGCCCGGCACAGGTCGTGCCAGCCGAGCGGGGCCAGGTGCGCGACCGGCTCGGCGTGGCTGGCGCCGGCGCCCATCCGGAAGGCCAGGTGCCCGCCCAGGTAACCGCCCGCCGCCGCCGCGGTGAAGCCGCCGAACGACAGCAGCTTGCCCTCCCGGTCCCGGCCGGCGGCGCGGGCCAGCAGCGACGCCGAGTACAGCGCCGTGGCCATCGCGCCGGACGCGGCGTGCACGAACCCGACCCGCTGCTGCTCGCGGTGCAGTTCCGACCAGTCGGCCAGCCCGGTCGCGGCGGCCGGCGCCGCGCCTGCGATGCCGGCGGCGATCAGCAGGCGTGACGCCCGCGACGTCCCGGGGAGCAGGTCGAGCAGCGCGGCCGAGGCCCAGCACCCGATCGGCAGCTGGACCAGCGGCGGGTGGGCCGGCTGGCCCAGCGGCACCCCGTGCAGCACGTCGGCCGTGCTGCGGCGCCGCAGCGCTCCGCGCACTGCCCCGCTGAGCGCGGTGGTGGCGCGGTCGAGGGCACCGGCGTGCTCGAGCCGCTCGGCCAGGTCCACCGGGCGCGGCAGCACGCCCGGCAGGCGCCGGCGCGGCAGGCCGTGCCGCGGGCCTGCGACGTCGTCGGTTTCGCGCGGGGCGCGAGCGCGGCGGGGGAACCGCAGCGGGCGAGAAGGATTCACGTAGCATTCCGTACCCGGTGCCGGGCGTGCCCTACCGCCCGGGCCGGTGAATACCCGGCACTGCGCACTCCACCGCCGCCGTGCCCGCGGCGCGGCGCTTGATACCTACCCGCCAGTAACACGTGGACGGGCAGCGCTGATAATGAGACTCCCGGCGCCGCCGCTTCGGCGGGTGCCGCGGGGAGGAGGCGCGATGGACCCGGCCATGCCGCAGCTGGCGCGACGCAGCAGGCTCGACGCGGGCGACGTGAAGCTCGCGGTCACCCAGCGCGGCGATCCAGCGCATCCCACCGTCGTCCTGGTGCACGGCTACCCGGACACCCAGGCGGTCTGGGACGAGCTCGCCGGGCTGCTGGCCGGCCGCTTCCACGTGGTCAGCTACGACGTCCGCGGCGCCGGCGCGTCCACCGCGCCCGCTGACACCCAGGGCTACGCGTTCCCGCACCTCATCGCCGACCTCGAGGCGGTCATCACGGAGGTGAGCCCGGACCGGCCGGTGCACCTGGTCGGTCACGACTGGGGCTCGATCCAGTGCTGGGAGGCGGTCAGCACGCCCCGGCTGGCCGGCCGGGTGGCCTCGTTCACCTCGATGTGCGGGCCCTCGCTGGATCACGCCACCGCCTGGCTGCGCCGCCGCGCGCTGCGCAGCCCCCGCGGCGCCGCCGACCTCGCGAACCAGCTCGCCCGGTCCTGGTACATCGGCTTCTTCCAGGTCCCCGGGCTGCCCGAGCTGGTCTGGCGCCGCAGGCTCGGCAGCCGGTGGGGCGACATGCTCGCCGCCCGCGGCATCACCCCCCGCCCCGGTCACCCGGCCGACACCCTCACGCAGGACGGGATCAACGGCATCTCGCTGTACCGGGCGAACATGATGCGCCGGATGACCCGGCCGCAGCCCGCCAAGGTCGATGTCCCGGTCCAGGTGATCATCGCCACCGGTGACCCGTTCATCGCCGAGCAGACCCAGCTCTCGGCCAGCGCGTACGCCCCGCGGCTGTGGCTGCGCCGGGTGCGCGGCTCGCACTGGATCCAGCGGACCCACGCCCCGGAGCTGGCCGGGTGGATCACCGAGTTCGCCGCGCACGTGGACGGGGAGCCCGCGAGGCGCGAGCTCCGGCGGGCCGACGCGAGTCCGGGGCGCCAGCCGTTCGGGGGAAATCTTGTCGTCGTTACCGGAGCGGGCAGCGGCATCGGGCGCTCCGTCTGCCTCGCCTTCGCGGCGAACGGCGCGGAAGTCGTCGCGGCCGACGTCAACCCGGATACGGCGCAGCGGACGTGCGAGCTGATCGGCGCTCACGGCGGGGTAGCCCACGCGTACCAGGTGGACGTGACCAGCCCGGCGGACATGGAACGGTTCGCCGGCTGGGTGCGCGACACTCACGGCGTCCCCGACGTCGTGGTGAACAACGCCGGGATAGCGATCGCCGGGTCCTTCCTCCAGCACACCGAGGAGGACTGGCAGCGGATCACCGATGTGAACCTGCTGGCGGTGGCGCGGGGGTGCCGGCTGTTCGGTGCGCAGATGGCCGAGCGCGGCCAGGGCGGTCACCTCGTCAACATCGCGTCGGCGGCCGCGTTCGCGCCCACCGCCATGCTGCCGGCCTACTCGGCGACCAAGGCCGCGACGGTGATGCTCAGCGAATGCCTGCGCGCCGAGCTCGCGCCGGCCGGCATCGGGGTGAGCGCGATCTGCCCCGGCTTCACCAACACCGGGATCGGCCAGGCCACGCACTACGCCGGCACGAGCGCGGAGACGGAGCAGCGCATCCGGGCGGGCGCGGCCAGGGCGTTCCGGATGCGGGGCTTCCCGCCGGAGAAGGTCGCGCTGGCGGTGCTGCGCGCGGTGCTCGGCAACCGCGCGCTGGTGCCGGTCAACGCCGAGGCCCGGATCAGCTACGCGCTGTCGCGGGTCGCCCCGGGGGCGCTGCGCTGGCTGGCGGGCCGGTCGGACGAGGGGTCGCTGAAGCGGCTGGAGCGGCTCGGCCGCCGCTGACGCGCCGCTGACCGCGGCCGGGCCTGCGCGGCGCGAGCGGTCAGCCGTTGTCCGGGACGGGGCGCCGGCAGGCCGGGGTCAGCCGTTGCCCGGGATGGGCGGTGCTGGCCGGCCGGGGTCAGCCGTTGCCCGGGATGGCGGTGCGGGCCGGCCGGGGTCAGCCGCTGTCCTGGGCCGGGAGTGCTGCCGCTGCGTCCGGCTGCCGCAGCCGGTCCAGGTGATCCCGCAGCACCCGCTCGGTCTTGGCCTGGAAGCCGATGATGAGCTTGAGCTCCTCGTCGGTGTAGCCATCCGCCACCTTCTTCCACGCCGCGAGCATGGGCGCGAAGACCGCGACGACGTCGCGCAGCACCGGCTCGATGATCAGGTTGATGACGACCCGGCGGCGGTCGCTCGGATCGCGCTCGCGGCGCACGTAGCCCGCCTCCTCCAGCCGGTCCACCACGCCGGTGATGGAGGCCGTGGTCAGCCCGGTTTGCTGGGCCAGCTGGCCGGCGGTGAGCTTGCCGCCGAGGCTGAGGATGTTCAGGACGTTCAGGTCGGTGGGATTGATCCCGATGCGCTGGGCGGCCGCCTGGCTCATCAGGTGCATGAACGAACTCGTCCGGCGCAGCGAATCCTCGTACGCCGCTTCCAGACCTTGCCGGCCCGGCTGGCCAGCCCCGGCCACCTCCCAGGACATGCTTGGCTCCCTATTATCTAAGTTACCTAGACTTCAGGAAGTCTAGATGCTAGGTTGTCTAGCGTAATGCAGAAAGACTCTAGCAGCGGAGATCTCATGGCTTCCGATACAAGCACCAGTGACATCACCACCACCAACATCCGGGCCCTGGGCCCTGCGCTGGGCATGGCCGAGCGCACGCTGACCAGGGGGCTGCTCAGCGTGCTCGCCGAGACCGGCACGCCGGCCGAGACGTGGTATGCCTTCCAGCGGCTGTCCGTGTTCGGCCCCGCGGCGACCGCGGACGCCTTCCGCCGCGATCTCAGCGACACGATGGATCTGGACGGCCCCGCGGCGGCCGCGCTGCTGGACGGGATCGTGGCCGCGGGCCTGATGCATGAGGTCAGCGATCCGGCCGGCGGCGACGCGCGGATTACCCTCACCCCCGCCGGCGAGGACCTGCAGAGGCGCATCCGGGCATCCCTCGCCGCCGGGACGGGCGAGCTGATCGCGCCCTTCGACCCGGAGGACATCGAGACGACCATCCGGACCCTGAACGCGCTCACCGAGCGGGCCCGCGTGCTGCACGGGGACGCGCGGTGAGGGCACGCGTGCAGCGCGAAAGGAGGCGGTAGCAATGAGGGTGGCCATCTTCGGTGCCACCGGGCGCATCGGCGGACACCTGCTGAACTGGGCCATCGACGCTGGTCACGACGTGCACGCGCTGGCCCGCAACGCCGGCGCGCTGCGGCCGCGGGACGGCCTGACCGTGACCGGTGGCGACGTGCTCGACCCGGTGACGGTGGCTGCCGTCGTCTCCGGGGCCGACGCCGTGCTGTCGGCGCTCGGCCCGCGGGGGCTCGACGGCTTCCGCAAGCATGAGCTGCTGGCGCCGGCCGCGTCGAACATCATCGACGGTATGTACAAGACCGGTGCGCACCGGCTGATCGCGGTGTCCGCCGCGGGGGCGTACGTGACCGAGGACCCGGAGGCGTCCGCGATCGTCAAGCTGATCCTGCCGCGGGTCTTCGCCCGGACCTACGCCGATACCCACCGGATGGAGCGGATCATCAGGGACAGCGAGCTCGACTGGACGCTGGTCCGCGCGTCACGGCTGGTGAACGACCCGGGGACGGGAAAGTACCGGGTGCGGGCGGACTACCCGCCGCCCGGCGGGGGCAAGATCGCCCGGGCCGACGTGGCGCACTTCATCGGCGCCGCGCTCACCTCGGGGAGCTACACCGGCGAGTCACCGGCCCTGGCGTACTGAGGGCCGGGGCCGAGTGGTTCGTTGAGATGAAAGTGGCGTTGCCTACCACCGGTGGTGGGCAACGCCACTTCGATCTTGACCGGACGAGAGGGGGGCCCGCGCCGCGGGGTAAGGCGGGGTCAGCTGTCGGCGCCGACCTTGATCGCAGCGTCCACCTCGCTCTGGCGAGCGGCGAGCTCGGCCGCGTACTTCTCGGCGTCCACCTGCTCGGCGATCTCCTCGTCCTGGCGCATCAGGGCTTCCAGGTCCGTCTTCGACGCGTCCAGGACACCGAGGTCGAGGTAGGCGTGCTGGACCTTGGGGCCCCACAGCCCGATGTCCTTCACGCAGGGCACGATCCGGCTGAACAGCAGGGTGCGGAACGCCTGCTGGACCGGCGAGTGCTCGGTGAACTCCATGCACTCGTCCACGTCGTAGCCCATCCGCTCCCATACCTCCTGCGCGCGGAACCTGTTGCGCATCAGGTAGCAGCCCTCGACCACGAACTCCTCACGGTCGGCCCGCTCGGCCTCCGTCAGGCCCGCGTAGTAGTCGCGCAGCGCGAGGCGGCCGAACGCCACGTGCCTGGCCTCGTCCTGCATGACGTACGCCAGCAGCTGCTTGACCAGCGGGTTGGCGGCCATGTCCCGGTGCACGCCGAACGCCGCCAGGGCCAGGCCCTCGATCAGCACCTGCATGCCGAGGTAGGGCAGGTCCCAGCGCGAGTCGCTGAGCGAGTCGGCGAGCAGCTTGCCCAGGTCGTCGTTGATCGGGTAGTACAGGCCGATCTTCTCCCGCATGAACCGCGAGTACAGCTCGACGTGCCGCGCCTCGTCCATGGTCTGGGTGGCCGCGTAGAACTTCGAATCCATGTCCGGGACCGATTCCACGATCCGGGCCGCCACGGTCAGCGCTCCCTGCTCGCCGTGCAGGAACTGGCTGAACAGCCACGCGGACAGGTGGTGGCTGAGCTCGTCGCGTTCGGGCTGCGACAAGATGTCCCACTGCCGGGAGCCGTAGATGGGGCAGAACTCCTCGGAGATCTCCATCACGTTGGTGGGATCCACCGGCAGATCCCAGTCGATGCGCTTGGCGGCGTCCCACTGCTTGTCCTTGCCGCGCTGGTACAGATCCAGCAGCCGGCTCCGGCCGCTGTCGTAGTCCCAGTTGAAGCGGGTAGCCGCGGCGGCGGGGATGTCCCAGGTCTGGTGCTCGACGGGCGTGGTGTAAAAATCGTACGTGCTCACAGCGGCCTCCCAGCGCGACGCCTCCCACGTTACCCGCAAGTAGAACGACGTTCCAGGGTCTGGTACGCACGGATACCCGGCAGTGCTGCCCCTTGGGCTACTGCTGCCGGGGAGCGCTGACGCCGACCAGTCGCGAGCAGGGCAGGGTTAGCCGCAGGACGTGGACCGGCTGCCGCGGAGTCCGCTGGCAGTGGTGCTCGACCTGGGCGACGGTGGCCGACCAGGGCCGCCAGACCGCGCGCGCGTTGGTGTACCTGAAGTCGCTCACCCACACCACGGCGAGCGCGGCGACCAGGACCAGCGCCGCCAGGGCGTGCGCGGCGCGGTCGAGCCGGAACCGGCCGCGGCGCAGGTAGGCATCCACCGCCACGATCAGCGCGGCGTACATGAGCAGGATCGGGACCTGGCCGTACCGCGAGCCCCGCACGTACAGCTCCGTCCGCGTCAGCGGGAGGTTGGCCACGGTCCCGTGCACGAGCACGGCGGCCAGGGTGAGCAGCAGGCCGAGGACCAGCGCGGTGAGCACGAACAGCCGGGCGGCGGCCCCGGCCCGCAGGCACGCCCACGCGGCCACGGCGATCACCACGGCGGCGGCGATCAGCGTGGCGGCGCCCAGCCCGGCCCGGGCCCACAGCAGCGCGGCCAGGTTGTGCCCGCCGACCGCCGGCAGGACCACCAGGTGCCCGTAGAAGGCGAAGGCGCGGGCCAGGGTCGTGCCCTGATGGTTCCGGGAAAAGGTCAGGACGGCCGGCAACTGCAGCGCGCCGCCGGCCAGCAGGCCGATGGTGGCGATGTTCTCCCTGACCCGCGGCAGCGCGATCACCCGGGCCGCGGCCAGCGGCAAGAACAAGGCCGCCATGACGTTCGACGATGCCGCCGCGAAGCAGACCAGAGCCGCCGTCAGCGCGGCGGCCAGTGATCGCGGCCGCCACAGCAGCGCCCAGAACGTCGCGAACATCAGGTACCAGGGGGAGTTCGCCCCGTTGTTGGCGATCTCCACGAGCGCCGTCGGCAGCAGGATCACGCTGGCGGCCAGCAGGACCCGCAGCGCCGGCGTGCGGACATGGCCGGAGCAGGCGTAGAAGACGAACACGGCGCAGCAGGCCGCGATCAGCGCCGCGGCGATCGCGAAGCCGGCCGCCGCGTCCCGCAGCGGCAGCTTGGCGACGACGATGGCGATGAGCCTGGGGACGACCTGCAGGTAGCCGTCGTAGACGTCGAACAGGCTGCCCCAGGAATGGGCCAGTGCCCCCGGCAGGAACGCCTTGTAGTCATCGGCGACCAGCGAATCCTGCGCCGGGTGGCCAGGCTGACGGGCCAGCATGAGCCACGCGCCTGCCGCCACCGCGGCGAGGGTGGCGAGGGCGGCCCAGAGGGCGGCCGGGCGGGACCGCCGCGCCGCCGGCGCCTGCGGGAAGTACAGCAGGAGGTAACGGCCCAGCCTGCCGAGGAGGGGAGCGCGAGGCGCGGCGGCGGCCGTCGCCCCGACGGCATCCGACGTGAGGTCCTCAGCCTGCCCGACGTCGCTCACTGACCTCCTCCCGATCGGCAGACGACCGCCGGGCTTACCGTACCGCCCGCCCTGGTTAAGGGTCGAAGCGGTAGCCCATGCCGGACTCGGTCAGCAGGTACCGCGGCCTGGACGGCTCCGGTTCGAGCTTGCGGCGCAGCTGGGCCATGTACACGCGCAGGTAGTTGCTCTCGGTCTCGTAGGCCGGCCCCCAGACCTCCTGCAGCAGCTGCCGCTGGGTCACCAGCCGGCCGCGGTTGCGCACCAGCACCTCGAGCAGCTGCCATTCGGTGGGGGTCAGGCTCACGTTCCCGCCGCCGTCGCGGATCACCCGCTTGGCGGCAAGATCGACGGTGAAGTGCCCGGTCGTCACCACGGGCTCGTCCGGGGCCGGCGAGGCCCGCCGCACCGCCGCCCGCAGCCGGGCCAGCAGCTCGTCCATGCCGAACGGCTTGGTAACGTAGTCATCGGCGCCCGCGTCCAGCGCGGCCACCTTCTGGCTCTCCTGCCCCCACACCGACAGCACGATGATCGGCGTGGACGTCCAGCCGCGCACCCCGCGGATCACCTCGGTGCCGTCCATGTCGGGCAGGCCGAGGTCGAGGATCATCACGTCCGGCCGGTCGCGCGCCACCGCAGCGAGCCCGGACGCGCCGTCGGTCGCCGTGCTCACCTCGTACTTGCGGGCAGTCAGGTTAATTCGCAGCGCCCGAACGATGGATGGTTCGTCATCAACCACGAGCACACGGGTCACTGCTCGGCCCCGAGCGCGGACCTGGCCTCGCTGGTCGCCATCGGCAGTCTCACCTTGACCGTCAGCCCGCCGCCCGGCGTGGTGGCGGCGGCGATGGTTCCGCCCATGGCCTCGGCGAATCCCTTGGCCACGGCGAGGCCAAGGCCGACGCCGCCGTGATGGTCGTTGACCCGCTGGAACGGCTCGAAGATGCGTTCCTTCAGCTCATCGGGCACGCCGGGCCCGTGGTCGATCACCTCGAGCAGCACGGTGTCCTGCTGCTGGCGGGCCCGCAGCACCGGCGGCCGCGACGGCGGCGAGTAGCGCAGCGCGTTGGAGAACAGGTTCGCCAGCACCCGCTCGAGCAGGCCCGGATCCGCCCGCACCAGCGGCAGGCCGTCCGGCACCGCCATCTGCAGCTTCGACGGGGCGTCGAGCCCGCGCAGCGCGACGGGCGCCACCTCGTCGATCGCGGTCGGGCGCAGGAACGGCTCCAGCGAGCCGGTGTGCAGCCGGCTCATGTCCAGCAGGTTGCCGATGAGCGCGTCCAGCCGGTCGGCGTTGTCATCGATCGTGGCGAGCAGCGCCGCCTGGTCCGCGTCGGTCCACTGCACGTCGGTCTGGAGCAGGCTGCTGGCGCTGGCCTTGATCGAGGCCAGCGGCGTGCGCAGGTCGTGGCTGACCGCCGCCAGCAGCGCGGTGCGCATCCGGTTGCCCTCGGCGAGCGCCTCGGCCTGCGCGGCCTGGGTCCGCAGCCGCTCCCGGTCGAGCGCGGCGGCGGCCTGGGCGGCGAACCCGACCAGCAGGCCGGGGGTCGCGGCCGGCGCGTGCTCCGCGACGACCAGGGCGAGATCCTGGCGGATCAGGACCCGGACCGCGCCGTCCATGGCATCGGGGACGCCGCTGGACGCGACCCGGACCCACCGGCCGGAGACGCGCTCCTGCAGCTCGGCCCGGCCGCCGAGGGTGCTGGTGAGGTGCTCGAGAATCGCCGCGGGGGTGTCGGCGCCGCCCAGCACCGTCTGGGCCAGGGCCAGCAGCGACGCGGCCTCCTCCCTGCTGTGCGCCGCCTGCAGCGCCCGGCGCGCGGCCAGGTGCACGATGCTGCTCACGGCCACGGCGACGGTCACGAACAGGACGAGGGCCAGCAGGTTCCGCGGCTGCTCGATGGTGAACGTGTGCAGCGGCGGGGTGAAGTACCAGTTGAGCAGCAGGCTGGACGCCACCGCGGTCAGCACGGCCGGCCAGAACCCGCCGACCACCGCCGTCGTCACCACGATGACCAGGTAGATGAGCAGGTCATCGGCCAGATCCAGGTGCGGCCTGGCCGCCACGAGCGCCAGCGTCAGCAGCGGGATCGCGGCCAGCGCGAGGATCACCCCGTACACGCGCCGGCGCACGTCGATGGCGCCCGCCAGCCCGGCCTGCCGCGCCGGCTCAGGGTAGGCGGGAATGAGCCGTCCGGCCTCTGGCCGTTCGGTCAATTCATCGCCGGCTGCCCGGGCAGTGCCGTTCCGGGCGGCATCGGTGGAGGCACCCATGCCTACCAGTGTGAACCGTCCCGCGCACCAGCGGTACAGCACGCCCAGGCCGGCTCCTGCCAGTGCGCTCGCGACGACCGCGATCGCGGCGTGCCAGGCGACCGGGCCGGTCGGCCGCAGCTGCGCGTACGGCGGCCGGGAGAACCCGATGGCGGTCAGCCAGCCGATCAGGGCAAGCGGCGCGGCGGCGAGCGGCTCGGCCACGAACGACGTGATCCCGGCCACGACGGCGCAGGCGATCAGCACGCCGGTCGCGGGGAGCCTGCCGCCCAGCGCGGCCGCGATCGTGCCCACGGCGAGCAGCACGGCGAAACCCAGCGGCAGCGCGAAGGGTGCCGCGAGTCCGCGTCGGTTCTGGCCGGGTGTCATCTCCCTGCCAGTCCATCCCCGATCCGGGCGAAATTGGATGATCTTGATACATCCTTAACGCCCAGGTAGTGACTCTTGACGCGGTGCTGACGGCCACCGGACTTCGCGCCCCCTAGCGTCAGATAGGGGGCGGACCGCGGGCAGGTCCGCCGGCCAGGAACGGCCGCCCCGGTAAACCCGGCAACCGGGTACGGCGTGGCGGACACACCGATGAGCCCGCAGCGTGAGGAGGCAGACGACCGGTGGCCGTAACCAAGGCGGCTAGCCTGCTGGGCGGCAGCCGGGTGGCGCGCGTGCCCGAGGGCCTCGGCTACACGCTCAAGCGGCGCCTGCTCGGCCGGCCGCTAGTCAACGAGCAGCTCAGCGAGGAACGGCTGTCCAAGCCGCTCGCGCTCGGCGTGCTGTCGCCGGACGGGATCTCCTCCTCCGCCTACGGCTCGGAAGAGATCCTCATCGAGTTGCTGCGCGGCGGTCTCGGGATCGCGGCGTTCACGCTGCTGCTCCCGCTGACCGGGGTCGTGCTGTTCGTGCTGGCGCTGGTCGTGCTGTCCTACCGCGAGGTCGTCAGCGTCTACACCAGGACCGGCGGCTCCTACGTGGTGGCCAGGGAGAACTTCGGGCCCCGGGTGGCCCAGATCGCCGCCGTCGCGCTGCTGATCGACTACACGGTCACGGTGGCGGTCCAGACAGCGGCGGGAGCGGCCGCCATCGTGTCCGCTTTTCCCAGCCTTTACAACCTGCCCGTCATCGGCCACAAAGTCCTGCTGATCATCTCGGTGGCCGCGATCCTGATCATGTGCTACGGAAACCTGCGCGGGATCCGGGAGGCCGGACGGGTGTTCGCGCTGCCCACGTACCTGTTTTCCGGCTCGGTGATCCTGATGATCGTCATCGGGCTGGTACGCGAGGCACTGGGCAAGCTGCCGGTGGTCGATCCGGCCACGCTGCACGGCACGTTCTACACGAACCAGCACACCGCGCTGGCCTTCAATCTCGTCCTGGTATACGTCCTGCTGAAGGCGTTTGCCAACGGCGGATCCTCGCTCACCGGGATCGAGGCCGTGTCGAACGCGGTGAGCGCGTTCCGGCCGCCGGAGGGGGTGAACGCACGGCGGGTGCTCGTCATCCAGGGGGTCATCCTGGCCGTCCTCATCGCGGGCATCTCCTGGCTGGCGCACGTCACGCACGCCACGCCTTACACCGGCGGCACGCCGACCGTCATCTCGCAGGTGGCGAACCTGGCCTTCGGCGGCGGGTTCGGCCGGGTGCTGTTCTACTTCGTCCAGGGAGCGACCGCTCTCATCCTGTTCACCGGCGGAAACACCAGCTTCAACGGCTTCCCGTTCCTGGCCAGCTTCGTCGCGGAGGACGCGTTCCTGCCCCGCTGGCTGACCAAGCGCGGCCACCGGCTGGTGTTCTCCAACGGCATCATCGTGCTGACTGTCGTGTCGCTCGCCTTGATCATCACGGTCGGGGCGTCCGTCAACGGCCTGGTCCCGTTCTACGCGATCGGGGTGTTCACCGGGTTCTCGCTGGCGGGCTTCGGCATGGCGAGGTACCACACCCGGCACAAGGAACCCGGCTGGCGGCGCCGTCGCGTCATCAACTTCTCCGCCGGCCTGCTCAGCGCGCTGGTGGTGCTGATCTTTGCGGTCACCAAGTTCACCGAGGGGGCCTGGCTGGTCGTCATCATCGGGCCGGTCCTGGTGTTCGTGCTGATCCGGCTGAACCGGGAGTACCGGCTGGAGAGCGGGGTGCTGGAGACGATCAGCGGCCGCCAGCCGCCGCCGCCGCCGCACTACGCGCGGCGCACCGTTCTCGTGTTCGTGGACAGCTTCGACCTGGCCACGCTGGCCGCGCTGCGGTACGCGCGGAGCCTGCGGCCGACCAGCCTGCGCGCGGTGCACTTCGTCATCGACAGCGCCCGGGCCGACAAGCTCCGCCGGGAGTGGACGCGGGCCGACCGGGGCGTGGCCCTGGATCTCGTGGACTGCCCGGACCGGCGGCTGACCAGGGCAGCCGCCGACCTGGTCTGCCGGGAGATCGAGGATCCGGGCACCCACGTGACCGTGATCCTGCCGAGGCGCAGCTACTCGCTGCTGCTGGGCCGGTTCCTGCACGACCGGACGGCTGACAAGATCGCCCGCGTGATCAGCCGCATCCCCCGCTCGGCGGCCACAATCATCCCCTATGACGTGCAGAGCCGGCTCGAGGAACTGCACGAGCGGGAGACCGCGCAGGCCGCCGGGCGCGGGGCCGCGGTCCAGCCTTCGGGCACGGCAGCCGAAGGTACGGGAACCGGCGGCACGCCTCACGACGGCGCGGCGCCCGACGGCGCGGCAGCTGGAGGACCCGCGCCTGCCGGAGCGGCTCCTTCCGGGGGAGTTCCTTCCGGGGCGGCGCCCGGGGGGCGGGCTGCCGGCGGCCCGGTGCAGCCTGGTCATGGGCCGTCCAGCGCGGGACCCGGCGGCACGGCTCTCGGCGGCGTGGTGCTGCCCGGCGCCCGGCGGTCCGGTTTCGGGCGCCGCCGCCCGCCGGCCGACGGCGCGGCACGCAAGCCCGAGGGCGATTACGAGCGGCCCGTGCCGTCGGCCGACTGCCAGCCCATCGGCAGCCTCAGCAAGCCGGGCCGGGCCACCGTCGAGGGCCGGGTGCGCGCCGTCGAGATCGGCCGGCGGGGGAGAGCAGCGTGTTCGCCTGCACGGTAGCGGACTCCACCGGCGAGCTGACTGCGCTGTTCTACGGCCGTCAGCACATCGCCGGCGTCGAGCCGGGCGTGCGGATCCGGCTGACCGGCGCGTTCGGCATCCGCGCGGGGGCTCCGGTCATGATCAACCCCAACTACGTGCTGCTGTCGTCGGCCTGACTCAGGTGGAGCGGTCCTCCCCGCCGCGAGGGTCACGCGTCCGTGCCGCTCCCCCCGGTCTGCTCCCGGTCATCTGGCTCGGCAGGCCCCTGAGCAAGCAGTTCGTAGGTGGGATTGACCATGAACGGAGCCCCCGCGCGGATGCCGACGGACCCGCGGAACCGAACGCGCGCGCCGCAGATGAGGCCGGGAATGCGCGAGCGGCCGTAGAACAGCGCGGTCAGCTCGCCGGTGGAATCAGCGATCTCGGTCGCGAGCACGGAGTTTTGCTCAACGGGGCGGATCTCCACGCTGCGCACCCGGCCCTCGACGGTGGCCCGCCCCGGCTTGGCGAGGCTGCCGATCGGATCGACACCGCGGGACGGCACTGGCCTGCCGTAACCGTCAGGTCCGGCCGCGCCTGGCTTGCCGCTGCGGCCCTTGCGCGGCGGCCGCACCTTGCCTGGCGGTTGCGGCGCGGCGCCCGGCTGTGCGGCGGCAGGCTGTGCGGCGGCGGGCTGTGCATCTCCAGGCTGTGCGGTGCCTGGCCGCGCGTCCTGGCCGTCGCGGGGCTGGCTCGCGGTCTGCGGCGCAGGCACGGTCTTCGCGGCCTGCCGCTCCTGGAGCAGCTCCACCCGGCTCTGCACGTCGAACGGGATGATCGTGGCCGCCGAGCGGGGGATCCGGCTCACCGCGCCGGCGATCTTGTCAGCGGTCCGGTCGTGCAGGAAGCGGCCCAGCAGCGGCGAGAAGCTGCGCCTGGGCAGGATCACGGTCACGTGCGTACCGGGTACCGAGACCTCGTCGCTGACCAGTTCGGCCGCGGCCCTGACCAGCCTCCGGTCCGGGACGTCGATGAAATCGAGCACGACGCCGCGGTCGGCGCGGATCCACTGCTGGCGCAGCATCTCGGCCCGGGCGCTGTCGATGACGAAGTGCACCGCGCGCAGCGTGGTCGGCCGCAGGCTGCGCGCGTAGCGCAGCGCGGCCAGCGTGGCCAGGTCGAAGCTGTCCACGAACACGAACACTGTCCGGCGGGAGTAGGTGGGGGGCGGTGGCGGCTGGCTGCCGGCGATGGTGTTCAGGACCTCGTCCTCCATCGCGTATTCCCTGTTGAGCCGGATAAGGGCGGGCACGAGGACGACGAAGAGCACGACGACGATCCAGGCGCCTTCGGTGAACTTGACCACCGCGAAGATCGCCACCACGATCGCGGTCAGCGCGCCCGCCGATGCGTTAATGATCAGCCGGCGCCGCCAGCCCGGCTCCTTGCGGCGCAGGTGATACCGCGCCATCCCGAAGCCCGCCATGGAGAAGGCGGTGAATACCCCGATCGCGTACAGCGGCACCAGTGAGTTGACGTTCGACCCGCGGATGATGAGCAGGGCTATCGAGACCACGGTCAGCAGGACGATCGCGTTGGAGAACACCAGCCGGTGACCGCGCTTGAGCAGCCACCGGGGCAGGAAGGCGTCGCCGGCGACGTAGCTGGCCAGAAACGGGAAGCCGTTGAAGCTGGTGTTGGCGCCGGTGAACAGGATGAGTGCCGTCGCCGCCTGGAGCAGATAGAAGAGCACCCGGCCGGCGCCGCCGCCGAAGGCCAGCGTCGCCTCCTGCGCGAGGATGGTCGGGGCACCGGATTTGAACGGGGTGGCGTGGGTCACGTGCGCCAGCCACGAGATCCCGGCCACGAGGGTGCCCAGGATGATGCCCTCCGCGACCAGTACCTGGCGCGCGTTCCGCCCCTCCGGCGGGCGGAACGCGCCGACCGCGTCGCTGACCGCCTCGATGCCGGTCAGCGACGCACCGCCGTTGGCGAAGGCCTTGAGCAGGGTAAAGATCATGGCGAAGGTGATCAGGCCGCTGGTGCCGCTGCCGATCGGATAGGTGCCCTGCAGCGCATGCGGGTTGACGTGGTGCAGGCTCCCGGTGATTTCCCTGATCAGCCCCATGACGATCAGCAGCAGCACCGAGCCGACGAAGAGATACGTAGGTACCGCGAATGCCTTGCCTGCCTCCTTGAGGCCGCGCAGGTTTCCGAAGGCCAGCAGCAGGATCACGCCGATCGTGATGGCGAGGCTGTACCTGCCCAGGGCCGGGAACGCGGAGACGACCGCCGCGGTTCCCGCCGCGGTCTGCACGGCGACGGTCACGATGTAGTCGATGAGCAGCGCGACGGCGGCGACCTGGGCGACCCGCGGCCCGAAGTTCTCCCGCGCCACCACGTAGGAGCCGCCGGGCCTGATGTAGACCATCACGACCTCGCGGTAGGAGAGCACCACGAGCGTCATGACGAGCAGGATGACCAGGGTCATCGGCAGGATCAGCGCGAACGCCGCCAGCCCGGCCATGGGAAGCAGGGCAATGAGTATCTCCTCGGTGCCGTAGGCCGAGGAGGAGATGCCGTCCGGCGACAGGACGCCGAGCGCGAGCGGCTTGGACAGCCGCTGCTCGGAGAGCTGCTCGTTGACGAGAGGCTGGCCAAGCAGGCGCCGCTTGACCGAATAACCGAAACTGTCCGGGGCGGTGGGGCGTCCGGCGAGCAAGCTCGCCGCCCGGCGCATGGCCACGAGATCCGGTCCTCCGTTCCAGTACGTGCTCTGGCCTTCATACCACCGCTCACCGGGGCCGAAGGCCGCCGCCGGAAGTTAACCACGGCGTGACAGGGTATGGACGTCGGGATCCTCACCGAGGGAGAACGCCCATGACCGTCACGCCGGCCGCGACTCCGGTCCCCGAGACAGGGAGCGGCCAGACCCTGAAACTGTCCGCGCTGCTCGGGCGCCCGATCACCGCTCGCGACGGAGAGTCGCTCGGCCGCCTGTCCGATGTCATCGTGCGGCTGCGCGGAGAAGACTACCCGCAGGTAACCGGTCTGGTCGCCACCGTCGGCGGGCGGCAGGTCTTCGTTCCGATGGAACAGGTCAGCTCCTTCGACTCCGACGAGCTGAAGCTGACCAGCGCCCGGCTGGACCTGCGCAGGTTCGAGCGGCGCGACGGGGAAGTGCTGCTCCGCGCCGACGTGCTGGGGCACCGGCTGATCGACGTGGAGAGCGCGAGGCTGGTGCGGGCGGCGGACCTGCAGCTTGCCCGGCGAGACGGCGAGTGGGTGCTGCAGGGAGTGGACACCAGGCGCCGTCCCAGGCGGGTGCTCGGCCTGTTCGGCCTCGGCGGGCACGACGAGGACCAGGGAGTCTTCCGTGACTGGATGAAGTTCGAGCCGCTGATCGGTCACAGCGGAAGCGCCGTGCTGCGCGGCCCGGTCGCGCGCATCCGGCGGCTGAAGCCCGCCCAGATCGCCGACCTGCTCGAAGAGGCGTCCAAGGACGAGGAGACCGAGATCCTCGGCCGCGTGCACGTGGACCCCGAGCTGGAGGCGGACGTCTTCGAGGAGCTTGAGGAGGACAAGGCCAGCCGGCTGCTCGCCTCGCGTTCCGACCAGGAGGTGGCCGAGGTGCTCAGCCGGATGCGCGCCGACGACGCCGCCGACGCGATCGCGGAGCTGCCGCAGCGGCGCCGTCAGGCGGTGCTCGACCTGCTCCCGCCCGGCCAGCGCACCAAGGTGCTGACCCTGATGGGATTCAACCCGACCAGCGCCGGCGGCCTGATGAGCATGGACTTCGTCGTGCTTGCTGCCGACACGCGGGTAATCGAGGCGCTCGAGGCGGTTCGCCGCGCCGTCACCCTCCAGCCCGAGGCGCTCACCAGCGTGCACGCGACAGACGAGCAGGGGTGCCTGACCGGGGTGGCCCGGCTGGTCACGCTCGTGCAGTCCGATTCCGGCGCGCGGCTGGGCGACATCAGCGACACCGATCCGGTGCGGGTCGGGCCGGACACGGACGTCGTGGACGTCGCGGTGCTGATGACCGACTACAACCTGATCACGATTCCCGTCGTGGACGATCACTGCCGGATGCTCGGCCTCATCACGGTCGACGACGTGCTCGAGGTCACCCTTCCGGACGACTGGAGACGCCGGGAGGTAGCCGAGCCGCCGGACAGTCACCACGGAGGGCCGCAGTGACGCAGCCGCCTCCGCAGAAGCCGCCGGCCCAGAAGCCGCCGGCCCGGAAGCCGCCGGCCGGGGAGCCGCCTGCCCGGGAGCCGGTCCGGCGGCTCGCGCCGCCGAGCGCGGTGCTCGACGAGGCGCACGTCGGGGACATCGAGGGCGCCCTGGGCCGGATCAGCGTGGACCAGGACACGTTCGTCGGCCTGCGCAAGAAGCTGATGGTGTTCCTGGCCATCGTCGGGCCCGGCCTGATCGTGATGGTCGGCGACAACGACGCCGGCGGGGTGTCCACCTACGCGCAGGCCGGGCAGGACTACGGCTACAGCCTGCTCTGGGTGCTGCTGCTGCTGATTCCCGTGCTGGTCGTCAACCAGGAGATGGTGGTCCGGCTGGGGGCGGTGACCGGCGTCGGCCACGCCAGGCTGATCATCGAGCGGTTCGGCAGGTTCTGGGGCGCGTTCAGCGTCGGGGACCTGTTCCTGCTGAACTTCCTGACGATCGTCACCGAGTTCATCGGCATCTCGCTGGCGCTGCGCTACTTCGGCGTAAGCCCGTACATCTCCGTTCCGGCCGCGGCGGCCCTGCTCGTGGGCATCACCCTCAGCGGCAGCTTCCGCCGGTGGGAGCGCTCCATGTTCGTGTTCATCGCGGTGAGCCTGCTGCTCGTGCCGCTGGCGCTGCTGTCCCACCCCAACTACGGCTCCGCCTTTTACCACCTCGTGGTGCCGGGCGTCCAGGGCGGCCTCAGCTCGAACGCTGTCCTGCTGATTATCGCGATCGTGGGCACCACCGTCGCCCCGTGGCAGCTCTTCTTCCAGCAGTCCAACGTCATCGACAAGCGGATCACCCCCAGGTTCATCGGGTACGAGCGCGCCGACACGACGCTGGGCTCGTTCGTCGTCGTGGGCGGCGCCGCGGCCGTCGTGATCGTGGCCACTTACGCCGTCATGGGCACGGGCCTGGCCGGGCACTTCACCGACGCGCTCGGGACGGCCCGCGCGCTGGAGCACCACAGCCGGGTGCTCGGCGCCTTTTTCGCTATCGTCCTGTTCGACGCCAGCATCCTCGGCGCGTCCGCGGTGACCCTGTCCACGAGCTACGCGTTCGGCGACGTGTTCGGGCTGCGGCACTCGCTGCACCGCAAGTTCCGCGAGGCGAGGCCCTTCTACCTCAGCTACACCGCCGTCGTGGTGCTGGCGGCGACGATCGTCCTCATCCCCGGCGCACCGCTCGGCCTGATCACCACCAGCGTCCAGGCGCTGGCGGGGGTGCTGCTGCCGAGCGCGAGCGTCTTCCTGCTGCTGCTCTGCAATGATCCCGAGGTCCTCGGCCCGTGGATGAACCCGCGCTGGCTCAACATCCTGGCATCCGTCATCATCGGCATCCTGATCATGCTGTCCGGCACGTTGATGGCCACCACGCTCTTCCCGAACATCAACGCCAGGCAGGTAGCGGTGTGGCTGTTCGTGGCCCTCGCCGTCGGCTTCGTCGTGATCGCCGTGACGCTGCGGATCATGCGGATGCGCGGCGGCCAGCCGCCGGTGCGGCCGCCCAAGGTCCCCCGGGAACAGCGGGCGAACTGGCGGATGCCGCCGCTCGCCCTGCTCAAGCCGGTCACCTGGTCGCCGGAAACCAGGGTGGGGATGATCGCGCTGCGCGGCTACCTGCTGGTATCCGTGGTCCTGCTGGCGATCAAGGCGGGCCAGCTCGGCGGGGGCGGCTAAGTGCCGGGACCTGGCCGGCGCGGGCCCTGCGGCTGGCCGGCCCTGCGGCTGGTCGGCCGTCCCGGCGGTCAGGCCACGGTGCCGGCGGCGCGAAGCGCGGCGATCTGCTCCCCGGACACGCCCAGGCCGGCGAGCACCGCGCCGGTGTCGGCCCCTGGCCGGGCCGGCGGCCGCGGCGTGCCTGGCACCGTCCGGCCGAACCGCGGTGCCGGAGCCGGCTGGACCAGCCCGCCCGCGTCGATGAAGGTGCCGCGCGCGGCGTTGTGCGGGTGGTGCGGCGCCTCGCTGGGGGCAAGCACCGGCGCCACGCACGCGTCCCGGCCGGCGAACGCCTCCGCCCACTCGTCTCTCGTCCGCTTCGCGAACGCCGCGGCGAACCGCTCCCGCAGCACCGGCCACCCTGCCCGGTCGTACTGACCAGGCAGGTCGTCCTCGGCGAGCCCGAGCCCGTGAAGGAGCTCCGCGTAGAACTTCGGCTCCAGGGCGCCCACCGCGATGTAACCGCCGTCCGCGGTCTCGTAGGTGTCGTAGAACGGCGCGCCGCCGTCCAGCAGGTTGGTGCCGCGTTCTTCGGCCCACATGCCGCGGGCCAGCATGCCGTACAGGAACGCGTTCAGCAGCGCCGAGCCGTCCACCATCGCCGCGTTGACCACCTGGCCGAGCCCGGACCGGCCGCGCTCGACCAGCGCCGCGAGCACGCCGACCGCGAGCAGCAGCCCGCCGCCGCCGAAATCGCCGACCAGGTTGAGCGGCGGCACCGGGCGCTGACCGGCCCGGCCGATCCCGTGCAGCGCCCCGGACACCGCGATGTAGTCGATGTCGTGCCCGGCCGTCGGCGCGAGCGGGCCCTGCTGCCCCCAGCCGGTCATCCGGGCGAAGACCAGCCGCGGGTTGCGCTGCAGGCACACCTTAGGGCCGAACCCGAGGCGCTCGGCCACCCCGGGCCGGAACCCTTCCACCAGCACGTCTGCCTGCTCTGCCAGCCGCAGCAGCAGCCGGACGCCCTCGGGATCCTTGAGGTTCAGGCCGACCGACCGGCGGCTGCGGACGAGCGGGTCGGCCGGCGTCTCGGCGTCGGGGCCGCAGAATCTCCGCGCGGTCGACCCGGAGCACGTCCGCGCCGAGATCGGCCAGGACCATGCACCCGAACGGCGCGGGGGCCAGGCTAGCGATCTCGACAACCCGTACACCGCTCAATGGCCCCATCCGCCCGCCTCTCGTCTCGATCCGCAATCTTAAGCCGCTCCGGTCAGCCGCCCGGTTGGCTCGCGGGTCGCAATCTTGTCGGCTGCCGGCTACCCGGACGCCTTATGGGGCTCGCGCACGGTTGACAGACTTCCACCCGGGTCACGCCGTGACGACTGGAGGACCACCATGGGCATGCGGGACATCTGGCCGGACGGCGGCCAGGGCCCGACCAGGCGCGGGGTGCTGATGGCGGGCCTCGCCGCCGGGACCGCGGCGAGCACGGGGGCGTGGCGCGGCGCGGACGCGGCACGGACGGCCGCATCGCCGGGCCGCGCGGCGGCGGCTCCGCTGCGCAAGCCGGGATCGCTGCCGCACCCGCAGCTGCCGGCCTGCCGGGACACGATCCCGCTGATCCGGCACATCGTCGTGCTCATGCTGGAGAACCACTCCTACGACAACCGGCTCGGCATGCTGGGCCGGCCCGGCGCGGACGGCTTCACCCTCGGCAAGGACGGCAAGCCCACGGCGACCAACCCGTACGCGAACGGGAAGATCCAGCACGCCTTCCGGATGCCCACCACCTGCCAGCTGCCCGGCCAGCCGAGCCAGGAGTGGCAGCAGAGCCACCTGCAGTACGACGGCGGCAAGCTGGACGGCTTCGTCACGTCCGCCAGCGGCCCGGTGTCGATGGGCTACTGGCAGCAGGCCGACCAGCCCTTCTACTACTCGCTGGCCTCGACCTTCCCGATCGCGGACAGGTATTTCGCCTCGGTGCTCGGCCAGACCTTCCCGAACCGCCGCTACCTGCTGGCCGCCACCTCGCTCGGGATGGTGGACGACACCATCCCCACCGGCTACCCGGCGAGCGGGACGCTCTTCGACGCGCTCGACAAGCACGGCATCTCGTGGCGGAACTATTACTCCACCACGCCGTTGACGCTGCTGTTCCCGGCGAACTACTTCGCCAACTTCGGCACGAAGGTGGTCCCGCTGGGCCGGTTCTTCGACGATGCCGCCAGCGGTCACCTGCCCGACTACTGCATCATCGACCCCGACTATTCCACCCACTCCGAGGAGAACGCGCAGAACGTCGCGGTCGGGGAGGCGTTCGCGGCGGAAGTCGCCCAGGCGGTCATGTCCGGACCCGACTGGGCGACCACGCTGCTGATCTGGACCTACGACGAGCACGGCGGATACTACGACCACGTGCCGCCGCCGGTGGCGATCCCGCCCGACGACATCCCGCCCGCGGTGCCGCCAGCCGAGGTCTACGACGGGTTCGGCAGGTACGGGTTCCGGGTGCCCTGCGCGGTGATCTCCCCGTGGGCGCGCCGGAACTACGTCTCGCACACGCTGTACGACCACTCCAGCATCTGCAAGCTGGTGGAGACCAAGTGGAACCTCCCGGCCATGACCAACCGGGACGCCAACGCCAACGACATGCTCGACATGCTCGACTTCAGCCGCCCGGCGTTCATCAATCCGCCCAAGCTGGCCAGCCCGCTTTACAACACCGACTCCCAGGCGGTGCTGTGCACCATCACCGGGCCCGGGACCATCCCGCCGCCCGGATCGGTCACCGGCCCGGGCTGAGCGAGGCCTTACGGCGCACGGGTTGCAGGCCCGGCCGGCTGTCCCCGCGCGATTCACGGAACGCACTCATTCAGTTACTCAGGGTGCGATAAGCTCGCGGCCGATCCCAGGCATCCACGAGCTTGCGAAGGACCCCAGATGCTCCCTGTCCAGCTATCACGCGTGCCCGGCGCCATCGCCGTCATCGCCCTGGCGGCCGCGGCCGCCGGATGCGGCGGCGGCACGACCGCGGCGCAGCCCGCCGCCAAGACCGGCCACGCCGCTGCCGCATCAGCCGGGTCGGCCTATACCGCCGCCCAGCTCCGCTCCGCGCTGCTCACCTCCGTGAACGGCGTCCGCCCGGCCGTGAAGGCGGAGGCCGGGGCCTACGGGTCGCTGCCCGGGGTCACGGCGACGAAGCAGTCCCTGGCCGGCGTGAAGATCACCCCGGCGCAGTGCGCGCAGGCGACTGCGACGGGACTGTCCTCGGGAAAGTTCAACTCGGTCCCGGCCACGGTCGTCACCTTCCGTTTCGCGACCGTCGGGGCCTCCGAGGTGCTGCTGGCACCGCCCTCGGCGATGCTGGCCACCGCGCTCGCGGAGCGGATTCCGGCGGGCTGCTCGCGGTACCGGGCGCGGATCGGCGGCAAGACGTACACCTACCGGATCACGCAGGAGCGGGCGCCGCGCATCGGTGATGCCACCAGCGAGGTGAACGTGCGCGCCACCGGCCCCTCAACCGCCAATATCTGGACGATCATCTACCGCAGTCACGGGCTCGTCGGGGCGGTCACCCTCATCGGGCCGCACGCGAGCAAGGCCGCAGCCGAGGCCCTGACCAAGCTGGCGTACGCCCACGCGATGGCGCACCTGACCTCGGCCTGAGTTCCGCGCCGGGCCCGGCCCGGCCGCACGCCCGGGAGGCGCCGTCCAGGCGGGGCGCCTCCCGGTGCGCTGTCCGCCCCGGGCCACGGCGCCCGCCCGCGCGGGTCAGGCCTGCGCTGCGTCCGGGCCGGGGTCGGCGAACCGGGCGAAGGCACGCAGGTTGTCGAGGCTCTCCCCGTGCCGGGCGCGCCACGCCCACTCCCGCCGGATCGATGACGCGAAGCCGAGCTCCAGGGCGGTGTCGAAGTTGTCGTCGGAGTAACTGAGGACGCAGCCGAGCAGCCGGTCGATCTCGTCCGCTGACACGCCGGCCAGCGGCAGCCGGCCGACCAGGTAGACGTCACCGAGCGGATCGAGGGCGAAGTGCACCCCGTACATCCGCGCGCCGCGTTCCAGCAGGAACCGGTAGAAGCGGGCGTGGTTCTCGTCTGGCTGGCGGCAGAAAAAAGCCTCGACGTGCAGGCTGTGTTCCCCCGCGACCAGCCACGTCATGGTGGCCAGCTTGTGCTGTCCCGCCAGCTTGACCAGGTAGGCGCCGGGCCGCGGGCTCTCGTATCCCAGCCCGAGGTCGGCCAGGGCGGCCTCGATCACCCCGGCCGCCGTTTTCTGGCTGGCACCCGGACCCGTCATGCGTCCACCGCTGCCACATCGTTCATGACCCCTGTGTTCATGACCCCTGTGTTCATGACCTCTGTGTACACCCCCATCAGCTGGTTGACCGCGCCGGTCCAGCTGAACCGGGAGGCGTGCTCGATCGCGCCGGCCGACAGGCTCGCCAGCCTGCCCGGCGAGTCGATCAGGTCACGCACCGCGCGGGCATAGTCGGCCGGGTCGTGGCCGGGGACCAGCACGCCGGACACCCCGTCCCGCACCGCGGTGCGCAGGCCGCCGACCGATGCGGCCACCACCGGGGTGCCGCACGCCTGGGCTTCGACTGCCACCAGGCCGAACGACTCGGAGTACGAGGGCACGAGGACGGTGGTAGCCGCCCGGTACCAGTCGGCGAGCTCCCGCTGCGGGCACGGCGGCTCGAGCCGGACCACGCCGGAGACGCCGAGGGCGGCGGCGAGCTCCGCGATCTGGTCCGGGTCGGCGCGGCCGGCGCCGCTCGGCCCGCCGACGAACACCACCACCAGCCTGCCGGCCAGGGGCGGGTCGTCGCTGATCAGCTTCGCGGCGGCGTGCAGGACCAGGTGCGGCGCCTTCAGCGGCTGCACCCGCCCGGCGAACATGAGCACCACGGCGTCGGCAGGCAGCCCGAGCCGGCGCCGGGCCTCCAGCCGCGATCCCGGGTGGAAGACCGTCAGGTCAACCCCAGGATTGACGGTCCTGACCCTGGACGCGTCGGCCCCGTACAGCCCGACCAGCTGGTCCGCCTCGGCGGCCGTGTTGGCGACGAGCCGGTCGGCGGCGGCGATCACCTCGGCCTCGCCGCGGATCCTGATCTCGGGCTCGGCTGCGTCCCCGGCCGCGAGGGCGGCGTTCTTCACCTTGCCCAGGGTGTGCATCGACTGCACGAGCGGCACTCCCCAGCGCTCCTTCGCGACGGCTCCTACCTGGCCGGACAGCCAGTAGTGCGCGTGCACGAGGTCGTATCTCCCCGGCTCGTAGGCGGCCTCGGCGCGCAGTACCTCCAGGGTGAAGTGGCACAGCTGGGCCGGCAGGTCCGCCTTGTCCAGCTCCTCGAACGGGCCGGCGACCACGTGCCTGACGAGCACGCCGGGAGCCAGCTCGGCGACCGGCGGCGCGTCCCTACTGACCGCGCGGGTGAACACCTCGACCTCGACGCCCCGCGCGGCGAGCCGTCGCGCCACCTCGACGACGTAGACGTTCAGGCCGCCGGCATCGCCGGTTCCTGGCTGGTCAAGCGGCGACGTATGGACGCTGATGGTCGCGATCCGCCGGGGGAAGCGTCGCGGCACGGGCATGCACCTCCGTCAGGGGAACCTTGCCGGGTCAGATCCTGTTCCCATCGTCGCCGCTAGGCTCGGTTGTATGCGAACCCTGGTGCTGCTTCGTCATGGCGAGAGCGTCTGGAACTCCGAGGGCCTGTTCACGGGGTGGGTCGATGTCGGGCTGTCGGCCAAGGGCAGGAAGGAAGCCGAGAGCGCGGGCACGCTGCTGCGGGAGGCGGGACTGACTCCCTCGGTCGTGCACACCTCGGTTCTCACCCGCGCCATCCAGACCGCGGACGGCACGCTCGAGTCGGCAGGCCTGCTGTGGCTTCCGGTGCGCAGGTCCTGGCGGCTGAACGAGCGCCATTACGGCGCGCTGCAGGGGAAGGACAAGGCGCAGACGCGCAAGGAGTTCGGCGACGAGCAGTTCATGCTCTGGCGGCGGTCCTACGACGTGCCGCCGCCGCCGCTGCCCGACAGCGATCCCTTCTCGCAGGCAGCCGACCCCAGGTACGCCGCGCTGCCGCCGGAGCTGCTGCCGCGCACCGAGTGCCTGAAGGACGTGCTCGGGCGGCTGCTGCCCTACTGGCACGACGCGATCATTCCGGATCTGCTGGCCGGCCAGACCGTGCTCGTGGTCGCGCACGGGAACTCGCTGCGGGCTCTGGTCAAGCATCTGGACGGCATCTCGGATGAGGACATCTCCGGGCTGAACGTGCCGACGGGCATACCGCTCGCCTATGAGCTGGACGACGCGTTCCGGCCCGTCACCGCGGGGGGCAGATACCTGGACCCGCAAGCCGCGGCCGAGGCGGCCGAGGCGGTGCGAAATCAGGGCCGGTAGGGATGTATTTCACGTGCACTCCAGGCAAAACGGATATGAAGCTGATTTGTTGACCATGTGAACATTACGGGATGGGCCTAGCCGGGGCATGCCGCGTTGTGGCCTCCTGAGCAGTGGCGCATACGATCTAATCGTGGGTGTTGAGGTGGTCGCCGGCGTGGCCGCGCTCGGCGGCCTGGCGACGGGAGCCGCCTGGCCATGAAGATCCGCACCGGTGACGGAGCGCATGAGGCGCGGGGGGCCAACCCTCAGCCGACCCGGCTGCCAGCCGGCATAGCGTCCGTTCTCTCTGTGCTGTCGTCGTCCGCCGTGGTTCTCGACAGCGAGGACCGGGTCCTGCGCGCGAGCTCGGCGGCGCGTGCGTTCGGGCTCGTCAAAGGGGATCAGCTGCTGGTGGGCGAGCTGCTGGCCCTGGCCAGGCAGGTTCGCAGGGATGGCGAGATCCGCGAGGGCGAGATCGAGGTCTCCGATCACAAGCACGGCGACCGCACCACCAGCTTCGCCGTTCGCGTCGCCCCGCTCGGTGCCCCGCTCGGCGCGGCGGCCGGCGGCGGGCTCGTGCTGGTGCTCGCCGAGGACCAGACCGAGAGCCGCCGGGTGGAAGAGGTCAGGCGCGACTTTGTCGCCAACGTCAGCCACGAGCTCAAGACCCCGGTGGGTGCCCTCGCCCTGCTGGCCGAGACGGTCGAGGACGCCGCCGATGACCCGGAGGCGGTCCGGCGGTTCGCCGGCCGCATGCGGTACGAGGCGTCGAGGCTCACCAGCCTCGTGAAAGACCTGATCACCTTGTCCAGGATCCAGGCGGCCGAGCCGGTGCCCGACCCGGTCCCGGTCAAGCTCGACGCGGTCGTGGCCGAGGCGCTGGACAGGTGCCGGATGAAGGCAGGCGCCCGCGGGATAGACCTCGTCGAGACCACGCACAAGGGCCTCGTGGTCGAAGGGGACGAGGATTCTGCTCGTCACCGCGCTGCGCAACCTGCTCGAGAACGCAATCGACTACAGCCCGGAACACACCCGCGTGCTGCTGACCACCCGGCGGGCGTCCGAGCACACCGTCGAGATCAGCGTTGCCGACCAGGGCATCGGCATCCCCGAGCGGGACCGGGAGCGGATCTTCGAGCGGTTCTACCGCGTTGACCCGGCCAGGTCCCGCGCGACCGGCGGCACCGGACTCGGACTCGCCATCGTGAAGCACGTCATAGCCGCGCACGACGGCAACGTGACAGTCTGGAGCAAGGTGGGCGCCGGATCGACCTTCACGCTGCGGCTCCCGCTGCGGCGCGTGCCCATTCCCCTTCCCGCCAACCAGGCCCCACTCGCATCGCAACCGTCCAGGGAGGCAGTTCAGTGACACGCGTGCTGGTCGTGGAGGACGAGGAGTCATTCAGCGACGCCCTGTCCTACATGCTCCGCAAGGAAGGCTTCGAGGTGGCGGTGTGTCCCACCGGGCCCGACGCGCTCGAGTCCTTCGATCGCAGCGGTGCAGACCTGGTGCTCCTCGATCTCATGCTGCCCGGGCTGCCGGGCAGCGAGGTGTGCCGGACGCTCAGGGAGAAGTCGAACGTACCGGTGATCATGCTGACGGCGAAGGACAGCGAGATCGACAAGGTGGTCGGCCTTGAGCTTGGCGCCGACGACTACGTCACCAAGCCGTTTTCCTCCCGCGAGCTGGTCGCCCGGATGCGCGCCGTGCTGCGGCGGCGGGGCGAAGCGGACGAGCAGGCCGCGTCGGTCCTGGAATCCGGCCCGGTCCGGATGGATGTCGACCGGCACGTGGTGACGGCGCGAAGCGAGCAGATCCAGCTGCCGCTGAAGGAATTCGAGCTGCTCGAGGTGCTGCTGCGCAATGCCGGCCGGGTGCTGACGAGAATGCAGCTGATCGACCGGGTCTGGGGCGCGGACTACGTGGGCGACACCAAGACGCTCGACGTGCACGTCAAGCGGCTGCGGGCGAAGATCGAGGCGGACCCGGCCAGCCCGCGGCACATCGTCACTGTCCGCGGCCTGGGATACAAGTTCGAGCCGGCTGACGGCGGCCGCTCCGGTACGGGCCTGCCAGCGCCGGCCCGGGCCTTGCCGACGGTCCGGGAAGTGCGGTGCTGGTCTTACGGCGTCGCCGACGCGGTGGGCGAAGCGGTGGCGCCCGGCGTCGCGGCGGCGGTGCTGCTCTTCTTCTTGGCGTGCTTCCCCTGCCCGGCGGCGACGGGCGATTGGGTCGGCGTGGGGGCCGGCGGCGGCGAGAACGTCGCGTAGTCGTATGCGCGCGGCAGGACCGGAACGGTCAGCGAGACGCTGCCCGTGTTCAGGAAGTTAAGGGTGAGCCGGACCACCTGGCCGCCGGCCAGTGAGCGGGTCAGGCCGGTCAGCACGATGCTGGGTACCGGGCGGCGGGTCAGGTACACAGGCTGCTGGCTGCGCAGCGCGATCCCGCCGGAAGGCAGGGTAACCGACCTCGCGGTGCCGGGGGCGGTGGCGCCCGTCAGCGTGTCCGGGCTGCCGTTGTTGTACAGGGCGACGAAGAACCCGGCGGACTGGCCGGGCTTCAGCGTCGAGCCGATCTGCGCCCCGAGCACGAACGCATCCCTGATCTCGATTCCGTGCGCGACGGTGTCGATGCCCTCGCTCTGCGGATGGAACTCGAGGGTAGGGGCGTTGTTGCCTGCCTCGCAGCCGGTCGCTCCGGCAACGAGGCCGACCGCTACGGCCGCGATGGCGAGGCGGCCGAGAGGCGTAGACGCCCGGCGGCTTCGGCTCACTGGGTGATCTCCTCGGATTCCATGGTGCGGGAACCGGAACAGACGGCCAGCGTAGCGGTCGGGCCAGGCAGGCCCGCCGGCCCGCCCGCGGAGGGTCACGTAGCGTCCGGAGCGGCTGATGAGCCGCGCGGGCTAACTGGCCCCGGAGATCCGGCTGATGAGGACGTTCAGCCTCGCGTCGAACTTCTGTACCTGGGAGCCCTGGCCCTTCGCCGAGTCCAGGTTGCGGACGACGTCGCGGAATCCCACCGAGCCGCCGGGGCGCGCGAAGATCGCGGTCACTCCCACCGGGTGGTAGACGGCGAGCGCGTCGGCGGAGTCAACCACGTCCACGTTCTGCCCGAGTCCGGCTTGTCCGGCTAGCGAAGGCAGCTCCCGCACGGCCCGGCCGGTGCCGACGAAGTAGATGGTTACGTCAGTCGCGGCGGCGGCCGTCTTACTCGCCAGTTTCCTGAGCACCGCCTCGCAGGCGGCGGAGCACGACGGCGGCACCCATGTCAGCACGCCCGGAGCGAGGCTCCGCAAGCCGACCAGGGTGCCGCCGACCAGCACCCCAGCAGCGGGCAGCTCCCTGCCTCCGCCGCTGGCCGGGGACGGAGCCGGGCCCGACGGCGTTTGCGACGCCGTGCTCGACGGTGTTCGTGGAGCCCTGGCTTGCGACTCCCTGGCTTGCGGCGCCCTGGCCATGGGCGCGCGGCCGGACAGCAGCGGGACCTGGCGGCCGGACAGCACGGTGAGCAGCGTGCCTGTCAGCAGGGTAACCGCGAGACAGGCGGCGACCAGGGGCATGATCATGCCGTGCCGGGTCAGCGGACCGGCAAGCCGCAGCACGCGCCTGCGCCGCCGCCGTGTCCGGAGTTCCCGGTAGTAGGCCTGCACATCCCGATCTAAATCCCTGGCATCGTCGGGGATCTGTATGTCGAACCGGAGGAAGCCCGTACTCGTCCCGGCCGGGATCGTTGCCTGGGTCCACGCGCACCTCTTCCGCGTGAGCGGCCGCCTTCTCTCCAGTATGTCCCTGCCGGTAACGAGGTGCTGCCACCGGCATTGAATGATCTCGAGCGAATCGCGGATGCACAGCCGAAAACAGGGCTTACAGGGCATACTGAACATCGTGCGCGGCCGTCCTGACCGCCCTCCGCCGGCCCGCCGCCACTTCCCGCGCAGACCCGCCAAGGGTCATCCCGGCGGCGGCAATGGAGGTGGCCGGACGGCCAAGATAGTCCTATGCCGCCTTTTCCGCGACTCCATTTAGAGCCCTGACCTGCACTTTCATTTCGGCCGAGGCTTTATTCTCCTCGCTGCGCGTGGTATCATATGTATCTGCGGAAGGGGTACTTGCCACATGTCATTCAAGGTCGGCGACACGGTCGTCTACCCCCACCATGGGGCCGCTCGCATCGAAGCTGTCGAGAGCCGCTCGATCAAGGGCGAGGAAAAAACCTACCTTGTTCTCAAGGTCAACAAGGGCGACCTGACCGTGCGCGTGCCGGCGGACAACGCCGAGCTAGTGGGTGTCAGGGACGTGGTCGGGCAGGAGGGGCTCGAGCGGGTCTTCGAGGTGCTCCGCGCACCCCATACCGAAGAGCCCACGAACTGGTCCCGCAGGTACAAGGCAAATCTCGAGAAGCTCGCATCCGGTGACGTAAACAAGGTTGCCGAGGTTGTCAGGGATCTGTGGCGCCGGGACAAAGAGCGCGGGCTTTCAGCCGGCGAGAAGCGCATGCTGGCCAAGGCGCGGCAGATTCTGGTCAGCGAGCTTGCGCTGGCCGAGAAGACCAACGAGGACAAGGCCGAGGCGCTGCTCGACGAGGTCCTGGTTAGCTGACGGCGCCACCAGGCGCTACCGATGTCCCGGGAGCAGGCCTTCCTGCCCAGGGTGGGTGTCGCTGCTGATGTCCATCCATTCGCCGAAGGGCGCCCGCTGAACCTGGCCGGATTGCTGTGGCCTGGCGAGAGCGGGCTGATCGGCCATTCCGACGGAGACGTGGCTGCTCACGCTGCCTGTGACGCGCTGCTGTCCGCGGCCGGACTCGGTGATCTCGGTGCGAATTTCGGCACCGCCCGGCCCGAATGGGCAGGCGCGTCAGGCCCGGCGCTGCTGCGTGAGACAGCACGGTTGCTCTCCGCGGCCGGATTTGCCATCGGGAACGTGTCCATTCAGGTGATCGGCAACTCGCCGAAGATCGCGCCGCGCCGCGAGGAGGCGGAGAAGGTCCTGACCGAGGCGCTGGACGGCGCCTTGGTCAGCCTGTCCGCCACCACGACGGACGGCCTGGGCCTCACCGGCCGGGGCGAAGGCCTGGCCGCGATCGCGGTAGCGCTGGTGACCCGGACCGGCGATGAGGCCGCGCGGTCTAGTCTCCCGGGGGCGTAGGGGAACTGCGCAGCCTGTTGAAGTGCGTGGACGGATCCACGGTTCCCGCGTCCGCGTCGCTGGGATCGTCGCGCTCCGGCGGACGCCGGACCGACGTCGCCTCCAGCACCGTGGCTGCCTCCGGGACGGTGGCCGATGAGCGGCCTGGCCTGGCCGGCACTGGCGCGGCGGCGGTGGCCGGAGCGGTGCCAGTGGCGGGGGCCGTGGCGGCGGAAGGCCTTTCGGCCGGGTCGGCCAGCAGCATGCTCAGCGGCACTGCGGCCGAGGCAGCCGGATGCTCGTCCAGCGCGTCGGACCCCTCCGCGGGAGCCTTGCCGTTGGCCGAGGCCTGCCCGGCGGCCGTGGCCCTCCGGCCCGGCAGTGCCTGCCGGGCCATCGCGTACAGCAAGGTCAGGCCGATCAGCAGCACCGCCCACGGAACAATGGCGACCGTCGCTTCCAGCGGCCGCTTCGGCACCGTGACGGACATGGCATGCACGGCGTCCGCCGTGGCCACCGTGCCCGCGATGACCAGGATCGCCAGCCACGCGTAACCGCGCAGCGCCCCCCGCAGCGTGACCGCGGCGGCGCAGGCCACGACGAATACCGCATCGAAGACAGCCGGGTAGAACCTGGCCAGCTGCGCGCTGACCCCCGCCGCGATCGCCATGTCGCGCGTGCCCGGGTAGGACAGGACGAACGCGCCGGCCGCGAGGGCGAGCACGCAGACGCCCGCCGCGGTGAGCGCGGCCAGCCGGAAGCCACGCCGGGCGAGAGCGGGACGGTATCCGTTCACTGGGGCAGGCCATTCATGGGGACAAGATCGGTCTTCTTGCGGCAGGCCAAGGTTACGCTGTCGATCCATAGCGGGGTAAAGAACGACACGCCTGGTAACCGGAATCTGTGCACAAATGTCAGCCGCGGGTGCTGATAAGTCCCCGGCCGGATCGGCGGGCGCCGGGCAGTCGTTTCGATCCCGTAGCCTGTGCAGGGTGAACCTGCGCCTGCATGACACCGCCACCCGGACGGTTCGCGAGTTCAGCCCGCTCGTCCCCGGGTCGGTGTCCCTGTACCTATGCGGCGCCACTGTCCAGGCGCCGCCGCATATCGGCCATCTCAGGTCGGGTGTCAGTTTCGACATCCTGGTGCGGTGGCTTCGGGCCAGCGGCCAGCGGGTCACGTTCTGCCGCAATGTCACCGACATCGACGACAAGATCCTCCAGGTTGCCGAGCGGGAGGGCGTGCCGTGGTGGGCGGTGGCGGAGCGCAACATGCGGGCGTTCACCCACGGCTACGACACCCTCGGCTGCCTGCCGCCGGACGTCGAGCCCCGGGCCACCGGCCACGTGCCGGAGATGATCGCGATGATCCGCCGGCTGATCGAGCGCGGGCACGCGTACCCGTCCGGCGGCGACGTTTACTTCGACGTCCGGTCCTATGACCATTACGGTGAGCTCTCCGGACAGCGGCTGGAGCAGATGCGCCCGGCCGACGATTCCGGCGGCACCGGCAAACGGGATCCGCGCGACTTCGCGCTGTGGAAAGCGGCCAGGCCCGGCGAGCCGTACTGGGAGACGCCGTGGGGACCGGGGCGGCCGGGCTGGCACCTCGAGTGCTCGGCCATGGCCATCAAATACCTCGGCGAAAGCTTCGACCTTCACGGCGGCGGCTTGGATCTCGTCTTCCCGCATCATGAGAACGAGATCGCGCAATCGCGCGCCGCCGGATACGGATTCGCCCGCTACTGGGTGCACAACGGGCTTGTCGGCGTGGCCGGGGAAAAGATGAGCAAGTCCCTCGGCAACTCGCTCAGCATCGGCGAGATGCTGAATCAGGTCCGCCCGGCGGAGCTGCGTTACTACCTGGGTCAGGCGCATTATCGCTCGCAGATCGAATTCTCCCCGGACGCCCTTTCCGAAGCGGCCGCCGCTTACCGGCGGATCGAGGGTTTCGTGACCCGGGCCGCGGAGATCGGCGCTGTCCCCGGTGACCAGCCCGGCGGCCGGGAGGCCGGGCTGCACGGCGCCGGACAGCCCGGATCCGCGCCTGCCCTGCTGCCGGCCGCGTTCGCCGGTGCTCTCGATGACGATCTCAGCGTCCCGCAGGCTCTCGCTGTCGTGCATGCCGAGCTCAGGAACGGCAACAGCGCACTCGCCGCCGGCGACCGGGAGGGCACCGCCAGGTCGGCGGCCCAGGTACGGGCCATGCTCGCGGTGCTGGGACTGGACCCGCTGTCCGGCCAGTGGGCGGCGGCCGGCCGGGACGGCGACCTGCGCGGCGTAGTCGATGCTCTGGTCGCGGTCGCGCTCAGCCAGCGGCAGGCGGCCCGCGAGCGCAAGGACTACCGGGCAGCAGACGCGATCAGGGACGATCTGCGCGCCGCGGGCGTGCTCATCGAGGACACGCCCGCGGGACCTCGCTGGGAGCTGAAGAGTTGAGCGGCACGGGAGACAGCGGGCGCGGCGCCGGCGGTCGCTCCAGAGAGGAATTTCGATGAGCGGCGCGGGAAGCGACGGGCGAGGCGGGTCCGGGCAGCGCCGCGCCGGCCGCGGCGGAGTCACCAAGAAGGGAAAGCCGCGCCCGGGCACCGGCGGGTACGGCAAGAGCCGCCTCGAAGGCAAAGGGCCGACTCCGCCCGCCCATCTGCGGCCCGGTCACCCGGCTCAGCGGCGGACCTCCCGGCAGGCAGCGGCGGCTTCGCGCCCGGAAGGGGCCGCCGACGGGCCAGCCGCCGACCGCGGTCAGGGGCCCGGCGGACCGCGCCGCGGCGACGGCCCGGAGATGGTCGCCGGGCGCAACGCGGTGCTCGAGGCGCTGCAGGCGAAAGTACCGGGGATGACCCTCTACGTCGCCTACCGGACGGAGGCCGACGACCGGATCCGCGCGGCCGTGAAGCTAGCCGCCGACGCCGGCCTCCCCGTGCTGGAGTCGGGCAAGGCCGAACTGGACAGGCTGACCCAGGGCGCGGTGCACCAGGGCCTGGCGCTGCGCATCCGGCCGTATCACTACGCCCACCCCGACGATCTCCCCGCGCTGGCCGCCGACGCCGGCCAGCAGCCGCTGATCGTGGCGCTGGACGGCGTCACGGACCCGCGGAACCTCGGTGCCATCGTGCGCTCGGCCGCCGCGTTCGGCGGTCACGGCGTGCTGATTCCCGCGCGCCGCAGCGCCGGCGTGACCGCGGGCGCGTGGAAGGCCTCGGCGGGGACGCTCGCCCGGCTGCCGGTCGCCCAGGCGCCGAACCTGGCCCGCGCGCTGGCCGCCTACCAGCAAGCTGGCCTGTTCGCCGTCGGCCTCGCCGCCGACGGCAGCACGGACATCAGCGACCTGGAGCTCGCGGAGAGCCCGCTCGTGCTCGTCGTGGGCTCGGAGGGACGGGGTCTTTCCAGGGTCGTCGCCGAGCGCTGCGACCTGCTCGTCCGGATCCCGATCGGCGCTGCGGAGTCCCTGAACGCGGGCGTCGCGGCGGGCGTCGCCCTGTACGAGACCGCCCGCCGCCGTGGCACCCTCGCGCGCTGAGCGAGTCGGCTACGATGGCGGCTGCCCGTGCCGGTGTAGCTCAGAAGGCAGAGCAGCGGTCTTGTAAACCGCAGGTCAGGGGTTCGATTCCCCTCGCCGGCTCCACGCTCAGCAGCATATTTCGAACATAGCAACGTTCCCGCCGGTTGGCGTGCAGCCAAGTTTTGCGGCCTACGTTCCGTGGCTCCAGCGGCTTGCCCAGGCGGGTGGCGAAGACCAACCCGGAGTCCACCCATGCCGCTCCCGCAGCCAGTCGCTCGGCGTTCTGCCGCTTGCGGTGAATGCGAAGGGTGGCGAACGTCGGCTCAGGCACTGGCACCGTGCGCCTGGAATGACCTTTTCGTTGGCTGTGCGCCGAACCTGGCCGCAACCAGGAAGTGGTCTTGGGGCTGCTTGACAGGGTGACGCGGGAGGCGCCTAATGGGTTGGGTTGCGCCTGCTGGCGGTGGTGTGATAGGCGGCCAGTCCGCGACCTTAGGAAGTCTTTTCCCGCGCTCATTGAGGGGTCTGTGATGAGGCTGTGGCGTTTACTGGACGTGCCGCGCGAGGTGATCGGGAGTCCTTGGCGGCGGCGGGCTGTGGCTGCCGGGGCCGGGGTGGCGCTGGCCGCAGGGGTGGTGGTGGCGGCGGCCGGGCCCGCAGTGGCGGGGGGAGCGCCGGGGCTGGCATTCACCCCGTCTCCGTACGACTACGGGACGGTCATCGTTGGCCAGACGCCGTCGCAGACCTTCATGCTGGCGAATTCGGGCAGTAAGGCGTCCGGCCGCTTGCAGGTGAGCCTGTCGGGGTCGTCTGAGTTCACGGTGACCGCCGACACATGCAGCGGGACCAGTCTGGGCCCGAACAAGTCGTGCAATGTCACGGTGCAGTTCGCCCCCACGGGCGACGGCATGGTGACCGCGACGCTGACTGCGGCCAACAACAAGAAGGCCGTGCTGGCCACGGACACGCTGACCGGTACTGGGCTGGTCCCCGGTCCCCACATCTACTGGGCCGACCTGGGTGGCACGGTCAATGAGGCCAACCTGGACGGCAGCAACCCAGTCGTCATCGCCTCCGGCTCCGAACCGACCGGCGTAGCCGTGGACAGCACCAACGTGTTCTGGACCGACCAGGGCAACGGCACGATCGTGGAAGCCAACCTCGATGGCACCAACCCGCACGTCGTTGTCTCCGGCCAGAACTTCCCACAGGGCCTGGCCGTGGACAGCACCAACCTGTACTGGACCACCCCGGCCAACAACTCGGTCTGGGAGGCCAACCTGGATGGCAGCAACGCGCACGTCATTGTCTCCGGCCAGAACTTCCCGATCGGGGTGGTGGTGAACAGTTCCAACCTGTACTGGGCCGACGATGCCAATACCGCTGGGGAAGGCACGATCATGGAGGCCAACCTGGATGGCAGCAACGCGCACGCCGTTGTCTCCGGCCTCAACTTCCCGTACGGTGTAGCGCTGAACAGCAGCAACCTTTACTTCACCACCCCGGGCGACGGCAACGTCTGGGAGGCCAACCTCGATGGCAGCAGCCCGCACGTCATCGGCTCCGGCAGCGAACCATCCGGGATTGCGGTGGACAGCACCAACCTCTACTGGGTCGATCTCAGCGCTGGGACGGCGACGGAGGCCAACCTGGACGGCAGCGGCGCGCACACCATCGAGACCGGGCAGGCAGGCCCTTCGCTGATGACCGTAGGCCCGCAATGACCAGCTAGTCAGCGGCCACAAACCGCCGCGGCATCGGGCACGGCGAGCATCACGGAGATCACCGGAGGATGAGCCTCGGTCGTCATCAGCTGCCTTCCAACGCGAGCCTGCAGGGGTACGGTTTGTCACATCGGAAGCCTGCCAGATGCCCGGGTCACTTGCCGGTGCAGTCAATCAGGGTCACGGGACCGGCAGGGCCCTGGGCTCAGGGCGCTCCGGCGCGGGGACGGGACCGGCCGCTCCGCCACCGAACCCGGGCGCGAATACCGGGGGGATCGGTCTCCCGAAAATGCCCCCCCAGACCTTCCACACGGCCCGGTACTGCGGCGAGTTGAAATCGATGCCAGTCGTGTCCGGCATCGGCCACAGCCTGCCGGACCCAACCGACGTCGCCTTGGGGTGGGGGAATGACTGACGGGTGGCCCAGTTGCCCGCAACCCAGGCGTGATCAGAACTGACGGGGGAGGCCAGCCGTCGTCATCTCGCTTTATTCCCAGGTCTCCGCGGCGTCGAGGAGGTCCAGGATGATTGCGGTCTTCGCCTCGGTGTAGGCGATCCGGTCGTCCGACCATGCCTCCGCGGCCTCCTGCTTGACCCTGGCGTAGGCCTCCCTGGCGTCCTCGTGGCTGCGCAGGTAGTCCCGGAACAGCAGGTGCTCGCGCTCCCAGTCGGATCCGGCCTGGCAGACGTGCACGTGCACGTCTCGCGGCTGCCCGGCGAACGGGCGGAAGAACCTGTGCAGGACATCCCGGCTGCGCAGCTGGACCCCGGCGTATTCAATCTGGGGCACGTACCGGGACTCATCGTCCAGATCGGCCACGCTGACCTGGATATCGACGGTCGGCTTCGCGGCCAGGCCGGGAACGGCCGTAGACCCGACGTGCTCGATCCGCAGCGCGGTATCCCCGAGCTGACCTTGCAGGCGATCCCGCCACAGCTCGTAGCGGGCCGGCCAGGAGGGATCGTACGCGGCGAACTCGACATGGATGTCGCCCCGCTCGCTGCCCTCGGTCCTGGCGAATCCGGGCCAGATGATCCCCATAACCGATGCGGCCAGCTCGACACGCTCGGCCCTGGGGAGCTTGTGCCCGGCCAGCCCGCGGCGCCGCGCGGCGAGTTCATACAGGTCGATGATCGTCGTCCGGCGTCCCTCGGCCTCCCTCAGCCGCTGCCAGGCCGCGAGCGGCTCAGCCGAAGGCTCCACCTGCGCCGCCGCCAGCCGGGCATCCAGCGACCGGGAAGGACCGCTGCCGGTGCGCACGTCACCCAGCATGTCATCCCCGGCAGCGCATCGTCAGTTCCCGCTGCCGCAGCGGGAACGCGAGGGCGCGATGACCGCTCAGTCGGGCGCGGACGGCCGATACGGTTGACCAGGTGAGGAGGACGCTGGCCTGTGCGCTGCTGCTCGGCGCGGCGCTGAGCGCGGCGGCGGCGACCGCCGCGGCGGCAACAGCGTCCGCCGCCGCTAAGGCAGCGGCCACGACAGGGGCGACCGCGACCGCCGCGGCGAGAGCAACCGCAGCCACCGCGGCCAAAACGACCGCGATCCCGGGCCGGGCCGGGGCCACGGTCAGGACGCCAGGCGCGCGGCCGGCCGGACCGCACCCGGTCGTGCTCGTCGGCATCCCCGGGCTCCTCTGGACCGATGTCTCGCCCGCCGGCACTCCGAACCTCTGGCGGCTCGCCGCTGCGGGCTCGGTCGGCGACCTGGTCGTGTACGCCGTCAACACGCTGACCTGTCCGGCCGACGGGTGGCTCACGCTCAATTCCGGTGCCCGCGCCCTCGCCCCGAGACCAGCCACAGGCCGCTGCGGCAGCCTCCCGCCGGTCATCTCGCTGCCCGCCGCCCGTGCGCCAGCCACCGCTGCCCGTGCGCCAGGCCCCGCCGCCCGTGCGCCAGGCCCCGCCGCCCGCGCGCCAGGCACCGCTACCCCCGCGCGCGTCCCGGCCATGCCGTCGCTGGTCTCCTACAACCAGCAGTTCTCCGAAAACCCCAGCTGGGGGCTGCTGGCCAGGGCCGCCCGGCCGGGCCGGTGCGCCACCGCGATCGGGCCTGGGGCCGCGCTGGCGCTGGCGGCCCGTCAGGCAGTGTCGGGGGTTACCTGCCGTCCGCCTCCGCCGCAGGCCGTTCGGTATTTTCCCGCTGCCCGCTGACCGTGGTCAACCTCGGCGCGGTCCCCGCTGCCCACCGTAAGATCGCGGTCCGTACCGCTGACACGGCCCTCGGCCGGATCCGCGCGCAACTCCCGCGTGGCGCGATCCTGGTCGTGGCCGCCCCGGCCGACGGCGCCGCGCCGCACCTGCATCCCCTCGTGGTCGCCGGGCCGGGGTTCGGCCCCGGCCTGCTGGACTCGGCGGCGACCCGCCAGCCGGGCCTGGTCACGCTCACCGACCTGGCCCCGACCCTGCTCCGCTGGCGCGCGGTCCCCGTCCCCTCCGGCGTGGTCGGGTCCCAGCTCAGCAGGGCGCCCCGGAGCAGCCTGACCGCCGCGGTGCGCGGCCTGACCGGGCAGGACACGGCGGCCCAGGTGTACGCGGGGACGTCCGGCTGGTTCTTCCTCGCGTACGGGGCGGCCGAGGCCGCGGTGTTCGGCGCGATCGCGCTGATCATGCGCGGCGGGCAGCAGGAGCGGCGCCGCCGCAGGGCCGCGCTGTGGCGGGTGGCGGGCGTGTTCGCGGTGGCGGTCCCGGCGGGGACGTACCTGGCCAGCCTGGTCTCGTGGCCGCTGCTGCCGCACCCGGCGGCCTGGCTGTACGGGATGACGGCCTGCTGGGCGGCGGCCATCGGCGCGGCCGCGCTCGCCGGGCCGTGGCGGCGGGACCCGCTCGGCCCGCTCGGGGTGGTGGCCGCGCTGACCGCGGCGGTGATCGCGGCGGACGTGATCACCGGGTCGCGGCTGCAGCTGGGCACGCCGTTCGGCCTGTCGGTCACCACGGCCGGGCGGTTCTACGGGATCGGCAATCACGAGATCTTCGTCTACGCGGCGGCCGGGCTGTTCTGCGCCGGCTGGCTCGCCATGCGAGCACTCGGCCCCGGTGACCAGGGCTCCGCGACGACCGCCCAGAGTCCCGCGACGACCGCCCACAGCCCCGCGATGACCGCCCAGAGCCCCGCGACGACCGCCCAGAGCGCCCGCAGGACCGCCCTGCTCACCGTGGCCGCGGTCGGGCTCGCCGTCGTGGGGGTGTCCGGCTGGCCCGGGTTCGGCGCCAAGGTGGGCGGCACGTTCGCCATGGTGCCCGGCTTCGCGATCCTGCTCATGGGCGTGGCCAGCGTGCGGATGACGCCCCGCCGCGCGGTGGCCGCCGTGGCCAGCGGAGCCGCGCTCATCGTCATGCTCGCGCTTGTCAACTACCTCGTCCCGGCGACCGGGACGTCCCACATCGGCGGGTTCTTCGGCCAGGTGCTGCACGGCGGCGCCGGCGGCACGCTGTCGCGGAAGATCAGCTCCAACGTCGCCTCGCTGACCGTCGCCGGCGCGCTGCTCGTGCCGCCGGCCGTCGCCCTGGCCGGGCTGATGCTGCTGCGGCCGTCCTGGTTCGCGCTCCAGACCCTGCCCCGCGCCTGGGCCGCCAGCCCGCTGCTGCGCGTCACCCTGGCCGCGATCTGGGTCGTGGCCGTGCTCGGCTGGTTCGCGGAAGACTCCGGGGTCACCGTGCCCGCCGCGGGCCTGCCGTTCGTCCTGCCGCTCGCCATCGCCGCCGCCGCTGCGGCTGCCTACCCGCAGCACCGGCCGCGGCCCGCCGCCGCCCCGGCAAGCCCCCAGCCGCGGCAGGCTATCTTGGACGTGCCGCCAAGAGTCAGCGGGCATCCCGGAGACGCGGGCTAAGGGAGCATGCGTGCAATATCAGGTCTCGAGGGCGGTCGCCGGCCCCTTCCTCAAGGCGCTCGCGCGTCCGAAGATCACCGGCACGGAGCACGTGCCCGCCTCCGGCGGCGCCATCCTCGCGTCCAACCACATCTCCATCCTTGACTCGATCTACCTGCCCTTCATGCTCGAGCGGACGGTGACCTTCGCCGCCAAGTCCGAGTACTTCACCGGGCGCGGCCCGATCCAGCGGTTCACCGGTGCCTACCTTCGCGCGACCAACCAGCTGTCCACCGACCGGGCCGGCCCCCGCGCCGCGCAGGACATGCTGCAGGCGGCGCTGGACCGGCTGCTGTCCGGCGAGCTGTTCGGCATCTACCCGGAGGGCACCAGGTCGCCGGACGGGCGGCTCTACCGCGGCCGCATCGGCGTCGGCTGGCTGGCGGTCAACTCGGGCCTCCCGGTCATCCCGGTCGCCATGAAGGGCACCGACCGCATCCTGCCGCCGGGCCGGGCCATCCCCCGGCCCGGCCGCATCGAGATCGTCATCGGCGAGCCGCTCAAGCTGCCCCCCGAGGCGCTGGAGGGACCGGGCGCGAAGGTGCGCCGCGCGATCACCGACGAGGTCATGCGCGCGATCCAGGAGCTGTCCGGCCAGGAATACGTGCCCGTGTACGCGAGCACCCGCAAGGAGGAACTCGCGGCGCAGCGGGCTGCTACTGGGACGGCGTCACGCTGAGCCGCACGTGCGCGCCCGGCGGCAGCCCCAGCCGCTCGGCGGCGTCCCCCGCGTTCACCGCCAGCGAGATCAGTCCCGCGCTGTCGGTGTAGGCGACGAGCTCGCCCGGCGCCACCGACGCGAACGTCTCCAGGTACGGCAGGGTGAGCTGGCGCCGGCCGCAGCGGACCACGACCGCCGACCCGAGGCCGATCCCCATCCGGCCGGCGTCGGAGGCGGCGATGGACAGCTGGACGTTGCCGAACCGGTCCACCGACATCACCTCGCCCTCGGCCTCCCCGTCGTGGATCCGGCTCGTCGGCGCGGGCAGGCTGACCAAGTCGGCGACGTCGATCTCGTCGCCGACCGCGGCGAGCTCGGTGCCGTTGCCCAGGTGCGCGGCGACCGGGGCGAAGATGTCCCTGCCGTGGAAGGTGGCCGACACCGGGTGCAGCCACAGCTCGCCGTTGGTCAGCTGGTAGGCCTTCGTGGCCCCGCCGGCCGCCGCCACCGCCCAGGACAGCAGCCCGTTGTCCGGGCCGATGAAGATGCCGCCCTCGGCGCTGATCGCGACCGGCCGCCGCGCGGTGCCCACACCCGGATCCACGATCGCCACGTGCACGCCGTGCGGCAGATACGGGATCGTCTGCGCGAGCACGGCGGCGCCGCGCCGGACGTCACCCGGCGGTACCAGGTGCGTGATGTCGATGACTGGCACCTGCGGCGCGATCCGGCAGGCCACGCCGTGGCAGGCTGCGACGAACCCGTCCTCCAGGCCGTAATCGGTTAGGAACGTGATGCAGTCAATAGAGGCCACGAAGGGTGAGCGTACGTCGTCGGCGGCTGCGCGCATAGCCAGGCCTACCATGGTTCTGCCCGGCGCGGGCTCGCAGGAGGTGGCATGGCGGCGCTGCAGGAGCGCGACCTGCGCATCCTGGCGTTCGAGCGCCGCGTCTGGCGCACCGCGGGCGCCAAGGAACTGGAAATCCGGGAGAACTTCGCCCTCTCGGCCACCCGGTACTACCAGCTGCTCAACGAGCTGATCGACCGGCCCGAAGCCGCGGCCTTCGATCCCGTCCTGGTCAACCGGCTGCGAGCCCGGCGGTCCAAGCGCGCGAGACGGCGCTCTGTGCGTTCGGCGGAATCCGATGAGCACTCCTGAGGCGGGAAACGGTCCGGCCGGCCAGGACCACGCGGGCAGCCGGCGGCTGGCAGGCGTCCCGGCCGCGTTCGTGCCGCGCACGGCCGCCGGGCAAGCGGGCCTTGCCGCGCTGCTCGGCGACCCCGGGGGAGCGCTGGTCGCCCTGGATTTCGACGGCACGCTGGCGCCGATCGTGGCCGAGCCGGCGGCGGCGCGGGCGCATCCGGGCGCGGTCACGGCGCTGCGCGCGCTGGCCCGGCGGGTGGGCACGGTCGCGGTCATCACCGGCCGGCCCGCCGCCTTCGCGGTGGAGCACGGCGGGCTTGCCGACGTGCCCGGCCTCGTCGTGCTCGGCCATTACGGCTGGCAGCGGTGGGCCGGCGGTGAGGTCAGCTCGCTGCCCGCCCCGCCCGGCGTGGCGGCCGCGCGGCGGCGGCTGCCCGGCATCCTCGCGGCCGCCGGCGCCCCGCCGGGTACCTGGACCGAGGACAAGGGGCACGCGGTCGCGGTGCACACCAGGCGGACAGCCGACCCCGCCGCCGCGCTGGCCCTGCTCCGCCGCCCGGTCGAGGAGCTCGCCGCGGCCGAAGGCCTGCTGGCGCAGCCGGGCAGGATGGTGATCGAGCTGCGGCCTGGCGGCATGGACAAGGGGGCAGCGCTCAGGTCTTTGATTTCCGAACGCGCTTCGCGAGTCGTGCTGTTCTGTGGTGACGATCTAGGTGATCTCCCGGCGTTCGCCGCCGTCGCTGACCTGCGCGGCGACGGCATACCCGGAGTGGCGGTGTGCAGCGGCTCGGCCGAGGTCCCCGAGCTGACCGCGGCGAGCGACCTGGTGGTGGACGGCCCCGCCGGGGTGACAGCCCTGCTCGAGTGGCTGGCAGGCAGGCTCGGCTCGCCGGCGTGACCGCGCTGGGCTGCTGGAGTGGCTGGCGGACGCGCTCAGTCCGGCGGGCTCAGCGCGCTGAGCTGGTCGGCGAGCCAGCGGGCAGGCGGCAGCGCCGCGCCGGCCTCGGCGAGCGCCGCGCAGCGCCGGTCCCGTTCGGCCGCGGTCATGGTGAGCCCCTCGTACATGGCCTGCGCGGTCGCGCTGATGTCGTACGGGTTGACGGTCAGGGCGTGGCCGCCGAGCTCGGCGCTCGCGCCTGCCTCCCTGGACAGGACGAGCGCGCAAGCGCGCTCCGACACGATCGGGCCTTCCTTGGCGACTAGGTTCATGCCGTCACGGATGGGATTGACCACGATCACGTCCGCCAGCCGGTAGGCGGCAAGCGAACGGGCGTAATCGTCCTTGACCTCGAGGATCAGCGGGTCCCACGACGGCGTGCCGAACTCCTCGGTTATCTCCGCCGCGATGCCCCGCACGCTCTCGGTGTACGCGCGGTACTCGGGCAGGTCGTGCCGGGACGGGTACGCGAACGCCAGATGGGTGACCCGGCCGTGCAGCTCCGGGTGGGCCGCCAGCAGCTCGCGATAGGCGGCGAGCCCCCGCACGATGTTCTTGGACAGTTCTGTCCGGTCAATCCGGACGATCAGCTGCCGGCCGCTGGTCGCCTCGGCCAGGGCCCTGACGTGCGCCTCGACGTCCGCGGCCTTCGCCCGCTGGCGCAGGCCGGCCGCGTCCACGCCGAGCGGGTGCACGCCGATCCCGCAGGCGTGGCCCCGGTAGCTGACCCGCCCCGCCGCGCGGTCCACCTCGGCGCCGAGGATGTCCTCGCAGCAGTCGAGGAACTCCGCGGCCCATCGCTGGCTGAGGAAGCCGGCGTGGTCGGCGCCGAGCATTCCCTCCAGCAGCTCGCGGCCGACCGGATCGGGCAGGATACGGAAATAGTCCGGCGGCGCCCACGGGGTATGCGAGAAGTGCGCGATCCTGATGTCCGGGCGCAGCTCCGCCAGCATGCGCGGCACGAGGGCCAGGTGGTAGTCCTGCACCATCGCGCGCACGCCGTCCCCGCCCCGCGGGCCGCCGTCCGCGCACTCGGCGAGCGCCCGCGCGAAGGCGGCGTTGTAGTCGCGGTACGACGCCCAGGCGCGGGCGAATCCGGCGCCGAAGAGCGGCGCGTTGGGCGTGTCGTAGAGCATGTGGTTGATGAACCAGAGGGTGGAGTTCGCCACCGAGTTGTAGGCCTCGCGAAAGGTGCCGGCCGGGATGTCCAGCATCCGGACCGCGGCCGGGACGCCGGGCCCGTCCAGCTTGAGCATGCCGCCGGGCGCCCGCCGCGCCGCCGCCCGGTCGGCGTCGCTGAGCGCCGCGCAGATCCAGAGCAGGTCCATGGTGCCCGCCACCGAGGACAGGCCGGACACCAGGCCGCCGCCGCCCCGGCTGGCGGTCAGGGCGCCGCTGGCGTCCTGGCTGAACGACACCGGCCCGCGGTTGGACGCCACCAGCACCCGGCCCGCGTCGATGCTGGCCGCGCCGACCCGCTGCCCGTTCATGGCCCGCCAGGTTAGCGGTTCACCCGGCGGGACTTCTCTGGCCGGTCGGTTAGAGTGATTTGCGACAACTGAATATTGCTCATCCAGAGGGGTGGAGGGATCGGCCCGGTGAAGCCCCGGCAACCATCACGGATGCATGCTCGGCGCGCGGACGGGGCTCTCCCCGCCTGCGAGGCCAGCCCGTGACAGGTGCCAAGTCCGGCCCGCAGCCAGGGTGGCTGCAGGGAAAGATGAGGAAGAGAGGCCCTCGTCCCGTGAGCACAACCGTCAACCCCGCTCTTTCCGGCGATGCTGACCCCTCCGCCGGTGCCGCTGCGGCTGCAGGCCGCGGCGGCCCTTCTTCGTTCGGCTACGCGACCGGGCTCGCCTGCCGCGAATGCGGGAACGCCGCCGAGCTCGGCCCGCACTACGCGTGCATGGAGTGCTTCGGACCGCTGGAGGTCGGCTACGACTTTCCGGAGCTGACCCGGGCCGACATCGAGGCCGGGCCGCTGAGCATCTGGCGCTACGCGAGCCTGCTGCCGGTCCGGCCCGACATCGCGGCGGTGCCGGGCCTCAACCCGGGCTGGACCAGCCTGATCCGCGCCGACAACCTCGCCGCGGCGCTCGGCATGCGCCGCCTGTGGATCAAGGATGAGCGCGGCAACCCCACCCACTCCTTCAAGGACCGGGTGGTCGCCGTCTCTCTTGCCGCGGCGCTCGAGATGGGCTTCAAGGTGCTCGCCTGCCCCTCAACCGGCAACCTGGCGAACGCCGTCGCGGCCGCGGCGGCCAAGGCCGGCATCCGCTCGGTGGTCCTGATCCCCGCCGACCTGGAGCCGCAGAAGATCACCGCCACCGCTGTCTACGGCGGCACCATGGTCCCGGTCAACGGGACCTACGACGACGTGAACAGGCTCGCCTCCGAGCTGGCAGGCGAGCACGAGGACTGGGCGTTCGTCAACGTCAACGTCCGGCCCTACTACGCGGAGGGCTCCAAGACCCTCGGCTTCGAGATCGCCGAGCAGCTCGGCTGGCGGTTGCCGCCGCAGATCGTCGTCCCGATCGCGTCCGGTGCCCAGCTCGTCAAGATCGACAAGGGCTTCCGCGAGTTCGCGTCGCTGGGCCTGGTCGGCGACGAAAGCTGGCGGGTGTTCGGTGCGCAGGCCTCCGGCTGCGCGCCGGTGTCCGCCGCGTTCGAGGCCGGCTACGACGTGGTCCGGCCGGTGCGTCCCGCCACGATCGCGAAGTCGCTCGCGATCGGGGATCCGGCCGACGGCCCGTACGTGCTCGACGCGGTGCGCAGGACCGGCGGAGCCATCGCCGACGTGAGCGACGATGAGATCATTGACGGGATCAGCCTGCTCGCGGCGACCGAGGGGATCTTCGCCGAGACCGCGGGCGGGGTGGTCGTGGGCGTGCTCAGGAAACTGCTGGCCACCGGCAAGCTCGACCCCGAGGCGGAAACGGTGATCATCAACTCGGGTGACGGCCTGAAGACACTGGACGCGGTGTCTGGCGTGGCCCGCGTCCCGGCCTCGATCCGCCCGACCCTCGAAGCCTTCAGAAGGGCAGGCCTTGAATGACCGTCTCGGTCCGGATTCCCACCATCCTGCGCAGCTACACGAGCGGTGCCGCCGAGGTACCCGCGGAGACGGGCACGCTGCGTGAGGTCATCGCCGGGCTGGACGCGGCCTACCCGGGCCTCGGCGGCCGGCTCCTCGACGATGCCGGCCAGCTGCGGCGTTTCATCAACGTCTACGTCGGCGAGGAGGACGTGCGGTTCGCGCAGGGCCTGGACACCCCGGTGCCGGCGGGCGGCCAGGTGTCCGTGATCCCGGCCGTGGCGGGCGGTTAAGTTCTCCCCTCGTTATGTTCGGGTATGTCAGATTTTGTCCGGAGTGGTGGTAGCCGGCGGGGCCGGTGTGGCTGCTGCGATCTCCGCCACACTGCCGGCTGATATCGCTCAGCAGCCATTCCGGTCAGTGACGACACAAGGTAGGGTCGTGTCCGGTCGCTGTCGGCTCAGCGGGCACGCACGGTCCTGTCCAGCATGTCCGCACCCCCGCGCTGCGATCGACGGGCACCGCAGACGCATGGGGCGGGGTCTGGTAACAGGAGCACAGTGTAGGGAGTTGTTGGGAATGGCTCAGGGCACCGTCAAGTGGTTCAACGCGGATAAGGGCTACGGCTTCATCGCGGTCGACGGTGGCAGGGACGTGTTCGTCCACTTCTCAGCCATCCAGTCGGATGGCTACCGCACCCTCGAAGAGGGCCAGCGGGTGGAGTTCGAGATCACGCAGAGCGACCGGGGTCCGCAGGCGGACGCCGTGCGCACTCTGTGAGGCGCTGTCGCAACTAAGAACGGCCCGGCTCAGTCAGCTGACTTAGCCGGGCCGTTCTCCTATCACCGGGCCGCCCGCCGCGGGCGTCCCGGCTACTGGCGTGCGCCGGCACCGCCCGGGCCGGAGCGGCTTGGATGCCGCTGGTTTGCACTCTCACCCCGAGAGTGCTAAACAAGTCGTTGGCACTCTCACCACGAGAGTGACAACATAACGGGATCGGGACGATGAGGTCTTTTCCCGCGGCAGGAAGGGATTGCCGCGGGTAAGGCCGGCCGTCGCGGGCGTCGGCTCGATCCGTCCAAGCCACAAAGTTCCGGAGGACTGGAGCCTATGGCAGCCAAGATGATCGCGTTCAACGAGGAAGCCAGGCGCGGCCTAGAACGCGGCATGAACCAGCTCGCCGACGCAGTGAAGGTAACTCTCGGCCCCAAGGGCCGCAACGTCGTACTCGAGAAGAAGTGGGGCGCTCCCACGATCACCAACGATGGCGTGTCCATCGCCAAGGAGATCGAGCTCGAGGACCCGTGGGAGAAGATCGGCGCTGAGCTCGTCAAAGAAGTCGCGAAGAAGACGGACGACGTCGCCGGTGACGGCACCACGACGGCGACCGTGCTGGCACAGGCGCTGGTCCGCGAGGGCCTGCGCAACGTAGCGGCGGGCGCCAACCCGATGTCCCTGAAGAAGGGCATCGAGGCGGCCGTCGAGCGGGTGAGCGAGGAACTTTCCAAGCTCGCCAAGGACGTGGAGACCAAGGAGCAGATCGCTGCCACCGCCTCCATCTCGGCGGGTGACGCCGCCATCGGCGAGATGATCGCCGAAGCGATGGACAAGGTGGGCAAGGAAGGCGTCATCACCGTCGAGGAGAGCAACACCTTCGGCCTCGAGCTCGAGCTCACCGAGGGCATGCGCTTCGACAAGGGTTACATCGCGCCTTACTTCGTCACCGATCCCGAGCGCCTGGAGGCCGTCCTCGAGGACCCCTATATCCTCGTGGTCAACTCCAAGATCTCGGCCAACAAGGACATGCTGCCGCTGCTGGACAAGGTGGTGCAGTCGGGCAAGCCGCTCGTGGTGATCGCGGAGGACGTCGAGGGCGAGGCCCTGGCGACCCTGATCGTGAACAAGATGCGCGGGCTGTTCAAGTCTGTCGCCGTCAAGGCCCCGGGCTTTGGCGACCGGCGCAAGGCCATGCTCGGCGACATCGCGATCCTGGTCGGTGGCCAGGTGATCAGCGAGGAACTCGGTCTCAAGCTGGAGAACGCGGACCTCGACCTGCTCGGCAAGGCCCGCAAGGTGGTCGTCACCAAGGACGAGACGACGATCGTAGACGGCGCGGGTGACGCGGAGCAGATCTCCGGCCGGGTCAACCAGATCCGCACCGAGATCGAGAACAGCGACTCCGACTACGACCGGGAGAAGCTGCAGGAGCGGCTGGCCAAGCTGGCTGGCGGCGTTGCCGTCATCAAGGCCGGCGCGGCCACCGAGGTGGAGCTGAAGGAGCGCAAGCACCGCATCGAGGACGCGGTGCGCAACGCGAAGGCCGCGGTCGAGGAGGGTGTCGTCGCCGGTGGCGGCGTCGCCCTGCTGCAGGCCGGTGTCAAGGCCTTCAAGAAGCTCGACCTGTCCGGTGACGAGGCCACCGGCTCGAACATCGTGCGCCGTGCACTCGAGGAGCCGCTGAAGCAGATCGCTGTGAACGCGGGTCTCGAGGGCGGCGTCGTGGTCGAGAAGGTCAAGTCGCTCCCCGCAGGTCACGGGCTCGACGCCGCGACCGGCGAGTATGTTGACATGTTCAAGGCGGGGATCATCGACCCGGCGAAGGTGACGCGCTCTGCGCTGCAGAACGCCGCCTCCATCGCAGGGCTGTTCCTCACCACCGAGGCAGTCATCGCCGAGAAGCCGGAGAAGACGCCGGCGCCGGCCGGTCCTGGCGGCGGCGGTGACATGGACTTCTAGCCCGAAATCCCCGGATCGCCGCCACGGCGGCGTGACGGGGCAGGAAGGCTGGCAAGTTCGTCGCGTTCCCGGCGCTTGAGCAGGCCGGGAACGCAGGCAAGGGGCGGTTCCGCATCACGCGGGGCCGCCCCTTTCGCGTGCCCAGGCCGTGTCCCGCAGATCGCCCGGTAACCCGGCGACGGGATGATGATTGCGCAGGGTAAGTAGGGGGTAAAGACCAGCGGGGACGACGTCCCGCGCGGGAACGGCAGCCACTGGTTTCCCGGCCACACACGCGATCCCGTCCCAGCACCATCCGAACGTGTGAGGCCGTGGAGGACATGGTCCCGGTGCAAGCCGGGACCATGTCGCTGTGTCCGCCCCGCGGCAAGACTGGCCTGGGGCCGCTGGCCAGCACCTGCGCCGGCCCGAACGCGACTGCCGCTGCCGCCGTGGTACCGATAGCCTTAATGAGTGGCTTCGGTCCTCTCGCGGCGCCGGAGCAGTCAGTCCTATTCATGACGTGAGGTCTCGTCTGTGCCCACTGGCAAGGTCAAGTGGTATGACTCCGACAAGGGGTTCGGTTTTCTCACCCGCGACGACGGTGGCGAGGTCTTCGTGCATTCCTCGGCGCTGCAGTCCGGCGCCGCCGGACTGCGGGCAGGCCAGCGGGTGGAATTCGGGATCGCCGAGGGGCGCAAGGGTGCCCAGGCGCTGCAGGTACGGCTGCTCGAGCCGCCGCCCACAGTCGCCAGGTCCAGCCGCAAGGACCCGGACGAAATGATCATCCTCGTTGAGGACCTGATCAAGCTGCTTGACGGGATCTCCACCGTGTACCGCCGCGGCAAGCACCCGGAGGGCCGGGACGCGAAGAAGATCGCGGCGGTGCTGCGCGCCGTGGCCGACGACCTCGAGGTCTAGCGCCCCAAAGGGTCGCTAGGGCGACGGCGCCGCGGCGCCGGGGCCGGACGATCCGGGAGCGGGCTGGCCGCTGACGGCACCAGCGGTCGCCACGTCAAGGGGATACAGCCGTCTCGCCCCGTACAGGAAGACCGCTGCGGCGGCGAGCGGGAGCAGCATGACCACGAACGTCCAGCGCAGCCCCGGGGTCCCGCCGCCGAATACGTAGTCGGCGACGGCGCCGAAGAGCACCGGGGCCAGCGACTGCGCGGCGGTGCGCAGGAACGTGCGGACGCCTTCGGCGCGGCCCCACAGCCACGGCGGCATGATGTCGAGCCTGGCCGCGTCGATGGGCGGATTCTGGGCCGACAGGGCAGCGGCGGCGAAGATGATGTACGGGAGCGCGGTGAACGCGCTGTGGGTGAGGAGCGCCGGGATGAACAGCAGCACCGCCGCCGTGGCGGCGACCGCCGCGGTGGTGATGCGGGCGTTGAGGTGACCGCGGTGCAGCAGCGCGTCGCTGATGGGCCCGCTCGCGAGCACCCCGGCGACCGCTCCCGCGCCGACGACGAGCAGCAGGGCGTTGGCCACTGCCTGCCCCACGTGGTACTGGCCGCCGACGAACTCAGAGCCGAAGGTCTGCACGCCGGCCAGGAAGTAGTAGCCGCACGCGCTGGAGATGATCAGCGCGACGTTCGTCCGCACCGCCAGCACGTACCGCACGGCCTTGGGGAAGCTCATCCGCTCGGTGGCCCGGCGGGCCAGCTCGGGGTTGGGCGGGATGCCCTGCTCCCTGGCCAGGCGCTGCGCGTCGACGGGCTCCCGCTGCTCCCGGGCGGATTCCCCGGGCTGCCCGGGCGACATGCCGGGCCTGGGCGCCGTGCCCGGCTCGGGCGCCAGCGCGCCCTGCCCGCCCCGGACCGGTTCGGGCAGCCGGAAGATCAGCCAGGCGAGGGCGAACGCAGGGATGCCGAGGATGACGAAGGCGGCCCGCCAGGAGAGCGCGGCGATGTCGCCGGTGAAAGCGAACCCGGCACCGGCTCCCAGCAGCTCGCCGGTCAGGATGTACCCGTAAATCCGGCCCCGCTCGGCAGCCGGGAACCAGTCGCCGCTCAGCGACGCCGTTATCGGGCCGGCCGCGGCGGTCACCGCCCCCAGGGCCAGGCGGGCCAGCAGCAGCTGGCTGAACGAGGAGGCCGTGGCGCTCCACAGCATCGCGGCGCCCCATGTCACCAGGGCAAACGAGAGGACCCAGGTGCGCCGGACCCGGTCGGCGAGCACGCCGAACGGCAGCGAGAAAACCGCCGCTACCAGAGCGGTCACGGACACCAGCAGCCCGATGTCAGTGTTGCTGATGTGCAGCGCACGGCGCAGCTCCACCGCCGAGGCCCCGACGGTGGCCGTGTCGGCGCTTGCCAGCGCCAGCACGCAGGCCATCAGGACGACCACCCGGGTGCGCGCCGGGCCGCCGACAGCCACGACCAGCCTGGTGCGCGCCGCTGCGCCCCCGCGGCGAAGGGAGCGGGCACCCGCCTCGAGTACCCTCCGGCGCTCCGGCGGCGAGGACCCCCGTCCCGGATCGGCCCCGCCGGCCGCGTCGCGCGCGCCGGACATTCGCATGCCCCCAGTATTCAGGTTGTCTCGCGTTGCTACGACCGGCAGGGCCGTTCGTGTTCGCGCGGCCCTGGCGGCCGCTGTCCCGGGCACTGCCCGGGATGGGGAACAATGCTAGACGTGAGTGCAGCGACCCGCATCCGTGCCAGGGAACCCGACGAGACATGCGCCCAGGCGACCGACCTCGCCCGGGCGGCGGCGGCCGAGGTGGCCGGCCCGGACCAGGTCGGTGACTATCTCGGCGCCGGGGCCGAGGGGGACCGGGTCGTCACGCATCAGTTCGTGAGCCTGCTGCCCGGATACGTCGGCTGGCGCTGGGCCGTCACCGTCGCCCGGGCGTCCAGGTCGAAGCTGGTGACGGTCAACGAGGTGGTGCTGCTGCCCGGGCCCGATGCGCTGCTGGCGCCCGAGTGGGTGCCGTGGCGGGACCGGCTCAGGCCAGGCGACCTTGGCGTCGGCGACCTGCTCCCCGCGCCGCCGGACGACGAGCGCCTCGTTCCGGTCGTCGCGGGCGAGGGAGACGACGGGCTTCAGTCCTGGCCGGCGGATGACGAGGCAGAGCCGGCTCCGGAGCCCAAGACGGCCCAGGCCCGGGTGCTGTCCGCGATCGGCCGCGACATCACGGCGGAGCGCTGGTACTCCGGTGATCACGGCCCGCACGCGCCGGTGGCGCGCGCCGCGCCCGCGCAGTGCGCCAGCTGCGGCTTCCTGGTCCGGCTGGCCGGCCCCCTCGGGGTGGTGTTCGGGGTGTGCGCGAACGCGTACGCGCCCGAGGACGGCAGGGTGGTCTCCGTCGATCATGGCTGCGGCGCGCACTCGGAGGCGGACTCCGGCCGCGGGACGGACCCGGTGATGCCGCCGGTCATCGATGAGCTGGGCTATGACCTCGTTGACCAGCCCGGCGTCTCGGTGGAGGAGACGGTCTTCGAGTCCCTCGATCACGGCTGAGGGCGCTCGCTCCGCTACTCCGGCCGCCGCTGTGCCTTCCGCGCCCTGGAGCGCTTGAGGTAGGGGATGTACGCCAGCCCGAACAGGCCGAGGGCGAGCCCGGCTACCGCCGTCCACACCCACCAGCGCTGCCCCGGCGGGATGTAACTGCGCACGATCAGCAGGACCACGAGCGTGACCGCCCAGCCCGCGGTGATGACGGCGGTGACGAGCTGGTCGTTGGCCTCGAGCGGCGGCGGCGGGTCGCGCAGCGCAGCGGCTGGCGGGCCAGGCCTGACCGGGGCCGGAGGCTCGGCCCGCACCGGATCGCCCGCCGGCGCCGGGCGGGATTCCTCCCCCGAAAGACCGCTCACACGTAACAGGCTAGCTTCCACCGCGGTGGCGTGAGCTTTGCCAGCCGAGTCGTGGTGTACTGAAGGCCAGGCGCCGTCGGCGCCTGCCCGTTCGCGTCGCTAACGGTTTGCGGAAATGCCCGCCTCCCGCATATCGTTAGCAAGAGTAATGACTCAGGCTAATGAACATGACCGTGACCCCGACCAGGTCGGACGCGGGCCTGGCCACGGCCCTCCGGATTTCGGTGAGCCGTCTCGCCCGCCGGCTGCGGGTCGAGCGCCAGGCGGAGGGCCTGACCTCGCTCTCCGACACCCAGCTCGCCGCCCTGGCCGTGCTGGAAAGGCACGGCGCGATGGCGCCGGGCGAGCTGGCCGAGCACGAGAAGGTGCAGCCGCCCTCCATGACGCGCGTCATCGCCGTGCTGGAGGAACGGGGACTGGTGATGCGGGCGCCCCACCCCACCGACCGGCGCCAGGTGGTGCTGACAGTGACCGAGGACGGCAGGGCCCTGGTCAGCCAGGCACGCCGCCGCCGGGACGCCTGGCTGGCGAAGCGGCTGAAGGAGCTGACCCCCGGGGAACGGGCCCTGCTCCGGGCCGCGGCGCCGGTCCTGGAGAAGCTCAGCCAGGCGTAACCGGGGGACCGTCCGGCCGCACTTTCAGCTCCCTGCGCAACCGCAACTACCGGCTGTTCGCGGCCGGCCAGGTCGTCTCGAACACCGGCACGTGGATGCAGCGGGTGGCGCAGGACTGGCTGGTACTGGACCTGACCCACGGCAGCGGCACGGCGCTCGGCATCACCACCGGATTGCAGTTCCTCCCGCTGCTGCTGTTCAGCCTCTGGGGCGGCGCGGTCGCCGACCGGTACCCCAAGCGGGTCATCCTCATGGTCACCCAGGCCCTCGCGGGCGGCCTCGCTCTCATCCTCGGCGTACTCGCGCTGACCGGCGACGTGCGCATCTGGCACGTGTACGCGCTCGCGTTCGCGCTGGGCCTGGTCACCGTCGTGGACAACCCGACGCGGCAGACGTTCGCCGTGGAGATGGTCGGCAAGGCCGACATGCCCAACGCGATAGCGCTGAACAGCGCCGTCTTCAACATGGGCAGGATCGCGGGGCCGGCCGTGGCCGGCCTGGTGATCGGCGCCGTGGGCACCCCGGCGGCCTTCCTGGTCAACGCGGCCTCCTACGCCGCGGTCATCGCCGGGCTCAAGCTGATGCACCCGTCCGAGCTGCATCCGGCGGAGCGGAAGCCGAGGGCCAAGGGGCAGCTTCGCGAGGCGCTGGCGTACGTCAGGGCCCGGCCGGACCTGTGGACGCTGATGGTGCTCGTGTTCTTCGTGGCAACGTTCGGGCTGAATTTCCAGGTCACCACCGCGCTGGTCTCGCGCCTCGTGTTTCACGCCGGCGCGGGCGCGTTCGGGCTGGGATCGACCATCCTCGCGGCCGGAGCGCTGTGCGGGGCGCTGCTCGCCGCCCGCAGGAAGGCGCCGGGTGCCCGGCTGCTGCTGACGACCTCGTTCGCGTTCGGCGCGCTCGAGATGCTGAGCGGGGTGATGCCGTCGTTCTGGGCGTTCCTGGCCGTCCTGTTCCCCATCGGGGTGGTGATGCTCACGTTCACCACGGCGGCCAACTCGGCCACCCAGCTGGCCACCACGGCGGCGATGCGCGGCCGGGTGATGGGGCTGTATCTGCTGGTGTTCCTCGGCGGCGCGCCGCTCGGGTCGCCGCTCGCCGGGTGGGCCGCTCAGGCGTTCGGGCCGAGAATCAGCCTGATCGCGGGCGGGGCGATCTCGGCGGGGGCCGCGGTCGCGGTCGCGGTCATGCTCGCCCGCAGCCGCGGCATCAGGCTCCGTGACCGGCTGCGGCCCGCCTGGACGTGGCCCGAGCACTCGGCCCGTCTGGTACGCATGAGCAGGTGAGATTGTTCGTCGCCTTGTCGCCGCCCGAGAAGGCCCTGGAGGAACTCGAGGCCGTCGTGGCCCCGCTGCGCGCCGCAGGGCCGGACCTCCGCTGGACCAGCCCGAAGTCGTGGCATGTCACCCTGGCCTTCCTCGGCGAGGTGGACGACGCCGTGCTGGACCGGCTGACCGTGCGGATCGGACGCGCGGCGGGCAGGCACGCGGGCCTGGTCCTGTCGGCCGGAGGGGCCGGCGCCTTCCCGACCGCCCCCCGGGCGCGCGTGCTGTGGTCCCGGCTGCTGGGCGATCAGGAGGCGCTGCGGGCGATCGCCGCCTCGGTGGGAGCGGGAGCACGGCGCGCTGGCGCGCCGCCGCCGGACGAGCAGCGGCGCTTCCGGCCGCACATCACCCTGGCCCGCTCCCGGGAGCCGGCCGACGTGCGTCCGCTGATAGCCGAGCTCAACGGCTTTACCGGCACCGCGTGGACGGCGGACCGGGTGCACCTGATCCGCAGTCACCTGGGTCCTGAGACCTGGTACGAGTCGATCGGGGACTGGCCGCTGCGGGCTCCCGCGCAGCCGCCAGGAGAGCCGGGCTGACCTGTCCGACGGGCCCGGCGGCGTAGGCTGCGGGGCGTGAACCGGGCGCCCCGCTGGCTGCTCCCCTCCGTGCTGGCGATCCTCATCCTCGCCGTGGTCATCGGCGCGATCGTCCGCTGACCGGGCCTAGAGGCGCTCGACCACGTAGTCGATGCAGGCGGTGAGGGCCTCGACGTCGGCCGGGTCCACCGCCGGGAACATGCCGATCCGCAGCTGGTTGCGGCCGAGCTTGCGGTAGGGCTCGGTGTCCACGATCCCGTTCGCCCGCAGGGTGGCCGCGACCGCGGCCGCGTCCACCGTGTCGGCGAAGTCGATCGTGCCGACGACCTGCGAGCGCTGCGCCGGGTCGGCCACGAACGGGGTCGCGTACGGCGCCTTCTCGGCCCAGGTGTACAGCCGTGACGACGAGTCCGCCGTGCGGGACACGGTCCAGTCCAGCCCGCCGTTGCCGAGCATCCACTCCACCTGCTCGGCCATCAGCACCAGGGTGGCGAGTGCGGGGGTGTTGTAGGTCTGCTCCTTGCGCGAGTTGTCGATCGCGACCGGCAGCGAGAAGAACTCCGGCACGAACCGGCCGGACGCCGCGATCTGCCCGGCCCGGTCCAGCGCGGCCGGCGACATCAGCGCGATCCATAGCCCGCCTTCGGACGCGAAGCACTTCTGCGGGGCGAAGTAGTACACGTCGGTCTCGGCCGCCGACACCGGCAGGCCGCCCGCGCCGCTGGTGGCGTCCACCAGCACCAGCGCCCCGGGGTCGGCCCCGGCCACCCGGCGCACCGGCATCGCCACGCCGGTGGAGGTCTCGTTGTGGGTGAGCGCGTACGCGTCCACCCCCGCCTCGGCGCGGGGCAGCGGGTGCGTGCCCACGGCCGACTCGATCACCGTCGGCTCCGCCAGCCACGGCGCGGCCTTGGCCACTTTCGCGAACTTCGAGGAGAACTCGCCGAACGACAGATGCTGCGACCGTTCGCGAATGAGCCCGAAGGCGGCGATATCCCAGAACGCGGTCGTGCCTCCGTTGCCGAGGATGACTTCGGAGCCGTTCGGAAGGGAAAAAAGTTCTCTTAGCCCCGAACGCACGCGGCGCACCACGTCGCGGACCGGCGACTGCCGGTGCGACGTGCCCAGGTAGCGGGCTCCCCACGCGGTGAGCGCGTCGAGCTGCTCGGGGCGGACCTTGGACGGGCCGCAGCCGAACCTGCCGTCCGCTGGCTTGATGCCTTCAGGGATGTCTATGCCGGTCACTGGCCCAAGTTTAGGGGAGCGCGGACCGGGCCTAGACGGCGCGGTCCAGCACCTCGCCGGCGCCGGGCACCTCGGACACCGGGCGCGCCGGGGGGCCGGTGTAGCGCGCGCTCGGCCGCACCAGCCGGCCGGTGCGCTTCTGCTCCAGGATGTGGGCGGCCCAGCCTGCCGTCCTGGCGCAGGCGAACAACGAGGTGAACATGTGCGAGGGCACCTCGGCGAAGTCGAGCACGACCGCCGACCAGAACTCCACGTTGGTCGCCAGCACCCGGTCCGGCCGCCGCGCGTGCAGCTCGGCCAGCGCGGCGCGCTCCAGCGCCTCGGCGACCTCGAACCGCGGCGCGCCGAGCTCCTTCGCGGTGCGGCGCAGCACCCGGGCGCGCGGGTCCTCGGCCCGGTACACCCGGTGGCCGAAGCCCATCAGCCGCTCGCCCCGGTCCAGCGCCGACTTGACCCAGGCCTCGGCGTCACCGCTCTTCTCCACCGCCTCGATCATGTCGAGCACCCGGGCCGGCGCGCCGCCGTGCAGCGGGCCGGACAGGGCGCCGACCGCGCCGGACAGCGCGGCCGCGACGTCCGCGCCGGTGGACGCTATCACCCGGGCGGTGAAGGTGGAGGCGTTCAGGCCGTGCTCGGCCGCCGAGGTCCAGTACGCGTTGACCGCCCGCACGTGCCGGGGGTCGGGCTCGCCGCGCCAGCGGATCATGAACCGCTCGGTGATCGTCTTCGCCTCGTTCACCCGGTTCTGCGGGACCATCGGCAGGCCCAGCCCGCGGGCCGACTGGGCCACGAACGACAGCGCCATCACCGACGCGCGGGCCAGGTCGTCGCGTGCTTCCTCGTCAGAGATGTCCAGCAGCTGGCGCATCCCGTAGGCCGGGGCGAGCATGGCGAGCGCGCTCTGCACGTCCACGCGGATGTCGCCGGAGTGCACCGGGACCGGGTACGGCTCGGCGGGCGGCAGCCCGGGCGTGAACGAGTTGTCCACCAGCAGCCCCCATACGTGACCATAGGTGACGTGCCCGGTGAGCTCCTCGATATCCACGCCGCGGTACCGGAGCGCCCCGCCTTCCCGGTCCGGCTCGGCGATCTCGGTCTCGAAAGCCACGACGCCTTCGAGTCCGGGCTTGAAATCGGACATGTGCTTTCCTCCGTCTTCTGGCCGGTCCGCGCCGGATGAGTGCCCCGGGCCCGCGGTACCCGGCGCCCTCATTCAACCGCTTCGCGCGGGGTGCTGCTACCTCCGGGTAACCACGGCAGCCGGCGCGGCTCCCGTCGCGCGCTTATGTGAGGATTCCTATCCGTGAACGCCGCACAGTACCCAGCAGGGCCGCCGGGCCGTTGGCAGGCCGGGCCGGCCGCACCGTACGAGGCGGACGGGGCCGGGCTCCAGGAGGACACGGTCGCCGCCGACCCGTTCGTCCAGTTCTCCCGGTGGCTGGCCGACGCGACCGCCGCGGGGGTGCCGCAGCCGAACGCGATGGTGCTGGCCACCGTGTCGGCCGCCGGCCAGCCGCGGGCCAGGACCGTGCTGCTCAAGCAGTACGACCAGAACGGCTTCGTGTTCTACACCAACCGGACCTCGCGCAAGGGCCGGGACCTGGCCGAGCAGCCGCTGGCCAGCCTGCTGTTTCCGTGGCACGCGATGTACCGGCAGGTGATCATCCAGGGTGCGGTCGGCGCGCTGACCACCGAGCAGAGCGAGCCGTATTTCCGGTCCCGCGCCCGTGGCTCCCAGCTGGGCGCGTGGGCGAGCCGGCAGTCGTCGGTCATCGCGTCCAGGGCCGAGCTCGACGATCGCTACGCGGAAATGGAGCGGCGCTGGCCGCCCGGTGAGAAGGTGCCCATGCCGGATTTCTGGGGCGGTTACCTGCTCGCGCCCGAGTCGGTCGAGTTCTGGCAGGGGCGGCCCGACCGCCTGCATGACCGGCTCCGGTACAGCCGGTCCGGGGACGGCTGGATCATCGAGCGGCTGGCGCCCTGATACTTTCACGTGCTCCGTCTTCTCCCGGCGACATAGCATCGGTAGGGGAAGGAGAACCGTTGACGGCGCACGGGCTCATCGACACGACGGAAATGTACCTTCGGACCGTCTTCGAACTTGAAGAGGAGGGTATCGTTCCGCTGCGCGCCCGCATCGCCGAACGGCTGTCGCAGAGCGGCCCCACGGTCAGCCAGACCGTCGCCAGGATGGAACGTGATGGGCTGCTGGAGGTCGCCGGCGACCGCCAGCTGGCGCTGACGGCCGCGGGCCGCGGGCTGGCCACCCGGGTCATGCGCAAGCACCGGCTGGCCGAGTGCCTTCTCGTGGGAGTGATCGGGCTGCCCTGGGAAGAGGTCCATATCGAGGCCTGCCGGTGGGAGCACGTGATATCCGAGGAGGTCGAGCGCCGGCTGGTGGAACTGCTCGGATATCCGCTGCACTGCCCGCACGGAAATCTCATCCCAGGTCTGGACGAACTCGGCATTCCGGTGGAGGCCCGGGCGCACGCGCAGGCCGCCGGCTACGAGCCGGCCGAGGCAATGACGGAGGCGGCGACGACCCGCGCCGGGCGTTTTGTCGTCCGCCGGATAAGTGAGCAAGTCCAGAGCGACGCCAGTTTGATGCTTAGACTCAAGCACATCGGGATACAACCCGGACGCGAGGTAACTCTCGCGGCGAGTCACGACGGTGTGCGGGTGACGTGTGAGGACTACTCGGAAGATCGCAGTGCCGAGCTACCTCATGATGTCGCTGTACATGTCTTCGTCGCCCGGCGGTGAAGGCGATCGCCACCTCCGTCCCGTCGGTCTCGCACCCGGTGAGGTGACTACTTGACCGTGACCGGATGGAGTGATGCCGCCTATCCCTCCTACCTGCCCGCGGAAACCGTTCTCGATCAGGTCGAGACCGCGGTCGTGGTCACCGACCGGCTTAACAACCTGCTCTATGCGAACGCATTTGCGCAAAGACTCTTCGGCATTTCCGCCGACGCGCAGCAACTGGTCGGCCGCCCGGTCCTTTCGCTCGGATTCGAGGTCGAGGATCTCGGCAAGGCCGTCGAGCTCGCCCGGCAGGTGCTCCGCGGGCGCGCCTGGGAGGGAACGTTCGCCAGCCGCCGCGGTGACGGCTCGCGCATCTTCGTCCGGGCCAGCGCGGTCCCGCTGCGGCATCCGTCCGGCGCCATCGACGGCATCGTCATCATCGCCCGGGAGGCCACCCGGCGGGGCACCCAGCGCGAGCACGAGCGGATGGCGCTGCTGGAACGCATCGGGGAGCGGCTGGCAGGCTCCCTCGAGCTCGGCGTGACGCTGCGGCACGTGGCGGACACGCTGGTCCCGCAGTTCGCTGACCACTGCTTCATCGACCTGTTCCAGTCGGACAAGCTGGTGCGCCGCACGATGACGCACGCTCGCGGCTGGGCGCCGCGGCCCGGCACCTGGGCGTCTGTCGGGGAGCAGATCAGGTACCCCGAGGGCCATTTCTGCCAGCAGGCGATGACGCGGCTGGACGCCGTGGTGGTGGCCGACCTGGCGGACGAGCACTTTCCCTCGCCGAGCCCGGGGAGCGACGAGGCCTGCGAGGAGGTGGGCCTGACCTCCGTCGTGGCGGCGCCGCTGCTGGCCCGCGGCGAGCTGCTGGGCGTGATGAGCCTTGCGCTGTCCCGGCTGAGTGACCGTGAAGAGCAGCACTACAACGCCTACGACCGGGACTTCCTCAGCGCCATCGCGAGCCGGGTCGCCATCGCGATCGACAACGCGATGCTGTTCGAGGAGGAGCGCCGCACCGCGCTGGCCTTCCAGAAGAGCCTGCTGCCGCAGAGCCTGCCCGAGCTCGACGGGCTCACGGTCGCGTGCCGGTACGTGCCCGCCAAGCCGCTGGAAATCCACGGGCAGGGAATCCAGACCCAGGTGGGCGGCGACTGGTACGACATCATCCCGCTGTCGGCCGGGCGGGTCGGCATCGTCATCGGCGACGTGGAAGGCCGCGGCGCCCGTGCCGCCGCGATCATGGGACAGCTGCGGGCCGCGCTGCGCGCCTTCGCCCAGGACGACAAGCCGCCGGCCGAGATCCTGCGCAAGCTGGACGACTGGTGCCGCACGCTCGGCCCGGCCCGGTCCGGCTCTCGGGACGACTCCGGCGATCCGCCGATCGTGAGCTGCACCTACCTGGTGTACGACCCGTGGTCGCGCGAGCTGACGTACGCGAACGCCGGGCACGACGCGCCGCTGATGGTGGTGGATGGCAAGGTCGGCGAGATGGAGATCGCCCACAAGGGCCTGCTGCTCGGCGTCCGCGGCAGGGGAATCGCCGGGGTGCCGACGTTCCGCGAGGAATCCCTGGTGCTGCCGCCCGGTGCCACCCTCGTCTTCTACACCGACGGGCTGACCGACCGGCGGATGCGCACCGACGGGCTCGGCCACTACACCGAGGCCGAGGCGCTGGAGATGCTCCGCACCGCGGTCGGCCTGGTGGCCCGCGAGGACGTCGAGACGATCGCCCAGGCCGCCGAGGAGGCGGTCCCCGGGGACATCGACGACGACATGGCGATCGTAGTGGTCCAGTCCTCCCCGGTGGACCTCGCGAGCTGGGAGGTGTCCTTCCCGGCCGAGCCGATCCAGGTGTCGGAGGCCCGCCGGTCCGCCCAGCAGACGCTGATCCGGTGGGGGCTGGAACCGGAGCAGGCGAAGCTGGCCTGCCTGCTGGTCTCCGAGGTGGTCACCAACGCCGTGCTGCACGCCGCGGTCTCGAGCCCGCGCCGGGAGTTCGCGTTCGAGATCGCCGGGGCGTCGCCCGCGGCCACGATGATGGCCGAGTCCTGGGAAGATCGGCTGGACGGCATGCTGCACTCGGCCGGACGGGAGATCACGCTGCGGCTGCGTCGCGGCAGATCAGCCGTCTGGGTGGAGGTATTCGACCCCGACCTGCGGCTGCCGCGAATCCGCAGCGCCGGCGAGACGGACGAAGGCGGCCGCGGCCTGTACCTGGTGGACCAGCTGGCCACCCGGTGGGGCTCCCGGCCCACCAGGGACGGCAAGGCGGTCTGGTTCGAGATGCCGGTCAACGGGGCCCTGCGGCTGCCCGACTGAGCCCAGTCGCCGGCGCCCCCGCGCCAGCGGTCGGGAGGCCAGCCAGACAACTAGCGCTGCTCATGATCACGGACAGAGTTCTGTCCACGCTGGCGGGCATTGGCTAGCAGCTGCGTCCCGCCCCCTGCGGGCCCGCAAATGGACACGCCGTTGTGCCGGCCGCACGCGCGGTCCGGCTGGGCAGCCGCCGGGCGCCCGGCGCGGCCGCAGGACGGACGCCCCCGTTGTGGCAGCAGATGCGCCCCCGTGCTGGCCGCCGGCGCCCGGCCGTCCCATACTGTGCAGCCGCGGCTGTGGCCTCTTGCTCGCAGTCCGCCGGGTGGCTCCGGTGTCCTGTCGCGATGCCCTTTCCTGTGCAGGCGCGGACTCGCTGAGTACCCACGGATGCACCCTCGGCTCGGTACCGGACCGGGCCCGGGAAATTCCTTCGGCGTGTCGTGCACTAGTTCGATTAAGTGTCGTTGCCATGCGATACAGTCATTCGTAGAATGACCAGCCCGGCTCCGACGGAGGTGAACGCCGTGCCCGCAGCAGACCCCCAGCCCGAGTCCCAGGAGGAGATCCTGCTGGCCGCGCAGGCCGCGCTCACCGACGCCCCGCCCGCCGAGGACGACTACACCCGCTGGCCCGACCCCGAGAACGCGCCGCACGACGAGCTGGCCGACCTCACCGACGCTGAGCTGGCCGACGTGCTGGCCGGGCCCCCGTCGGCTGCCGCGCGGCTTTCGGGATGGCCGCTGACGTATCTGACCCCGGCGGGGTCGCTGCGCCCGGGCGCAGCCGGGGGCGGCGGCGGGTGGCCGTGGCCGGCCGGGTTCGAGCCCCGGGATGGCACCGGCGGCGGCTGCGGGTTCGCCGACGGCGGCGCGCTGGCGCGCTGGACGTGCTGGCCGCCGGGATGGCGCTGGCCGGGTTCGCCGACGACGCGTATGCCGGCCGGGACGGGCTGGATGATGATTCCCAGATCGGGGTGCTGCGGGCGTTCCGCCGGCTGACCTCGTGGGCGCAGGCCCGGGAGCTGGCGATGATCGCGGCGCTGGCCCGGCGGCGGCCCGCCGACGGCAGCCCGCCCGCCGCCCCGGGCCAGTTCCCGGCCAGGCTGAGCGAGTTCATCGGCGCCGAGGTCGCGGCCGCGCTGACGCTGACCGGCAAGGCCGCCGACGGCCAGCTCGGCCTGGCGCTGGCGCTGGCCGGCCGCCCGGCGACCGCGGCGGCGCTGGAGGCCGGGGAGATCGACCTGCCCCGGGCCGAAGTGTTCATCAGCCTGCTCGGCCCGCTGCACCCGGCGCACGCCGGCGCGGTCGAAGCCGACGTGCTGCCCCGGGCCGGCGGGCTGACCACCGGGCAGCTGCGCGCCGCGCTGGCCCGGGCGATCCTGGCCATCGACCCGGACGCCGCACGGCGCCGCCGCGAGCAGGCCGAGCAGGACGCCCGGGTGGAGCACTGGGCCGAGCCGGAGGGCACCGCCACCCTGACCGGCCGCCACCTGCCCCCAGCCCAGGTGCTCGCGGCCAGCAAGCGGCTCACCCAGATCGCCGCCGGCTGGAAGAAACTCGGCGCGACCGGCGGGATGGATCTGCTCCGGGCGCACGCCTACCTCGCCCTGCTCAACGGGATCGACGTCGACACGCCGCCGGCCAGCCTTCTCCCTGTCCCGGCCCCCGCCCCGGGCGGACGCGGCCCGGGCTCAGCCGGGCCGCCCGCCGGGGACGGCGACCCCGCTGGCAGGCCAGCCGCCGGCCACCGCGCACCCGGCCCGGACGGCGAACCGCTCCTTGATCCAGCCGCCGGCAGCGGCCACGGCACACCCGGTCTGGGCGGCGAGACCATCACCGGCGCGGACGGCGGCCCGTCCGCTGGCCCCGGCGGCGGCCCGGTGCCCGGTGACCAGCCGGTCCCGGCCGGGCTGCGTCGCCCCGGCCCCGGCGCGGACGAGCTGCCGCCGCTGGCCGGGCTGGTCAGCCTCGCCATCCCGCTGACCACGCTGATGCGGCTCGGCGACGCGCCCGGCGCCGCCGCCGGGTACGGGCCCCTCGACGCCGGCACCGCCCGGCTGCTGGCCTGCGCGCTGGCTGGCCACCGCGCCACCCGGTGGCAGATCATCGTCACCGCCCCCGACGGCCAGGCCCTCGCGGCCGGCACCGCCCGCGGCACCGCCCGCCCCGCCAGCCCCACCGGCCAGGGCGGCCAGGGCTCCGCCGGCCCCGCCGGCCACGGCGGCGAGCGCGGCCACGGCGGGGAGGGTGGCCACGGCGGCCAGGGCGGCGCGGGCTCCGGCTGGACGGTCCAGGTGACCGCCGAGCCAATCGCGGCCGGGCACTGCGACCACCGCAACGCCGAGCCCGGCTACCGGCCCAGCCCCGCCCTGCAACGCCTGATCCGGGCCCGCACGACTACTTGCACCGGTCCCGGCTGCCGCGGCAGGCCCAGCGATGTGATCTCGACCACACGCTGGCCTACGACGGCGGCGGGATCACCTGCGAATGCAACCTGGCCCCGTTGTGCCGGTTTTGTCACCGGCTCAAACAATCCCAGGGCTGGACCCTGCAACAGCCCTGCCCCAGCGTCATGATCTGGATCACCCCGGCCGGCCGGAGATACGTCATCCTGCCCACCGAGCACACAGCCTGATCAGGCCGGACAGCGGTGACTGAACCGCAGTGGCGTCCAACCGGGGTGCAAGGGTCGATGGAGGCTGGTCTCGCCGATGCGCGTGCTCCAGGTCGGCCATGGTGGACCGGCGAGAGCCGTAACAGGCCGCGCGACTTGACGCAAGACTGCCGGTCAGTGGTGTCCGGTCGACCACAGCGCCAGGATGATCAGCACCGTGACGAGGAACGTGATGCCCCACGTCTTGTTGCTCGCGCTCATCCCGATCCGGCGGCGCAGCTTGACAAAGCCAAAGGTGACGAGCGCAGCCAGGAACGCCACCAAGATGAACCCGGTGAGCATCCGCGCCTCCCCGCACCCTCGCTCTTTGTCGTCACCACCTTACGCGGGGGAGCCGGGACAGTGCCAGCCCGGGACAGTGCCAGCCCGGGCCAAGCCGCCCCCGGCCGGCCGGTGCCAGCCTGCCGCCGACGCGATACCCTGTGACTGAAACCGAATCGCACTCGGTTTGCGGCCGGAGCGCGACGCGCGGCGGCCGGCCCGATGAGCAGCGGGAGGACGTTGTGACAGAGGCGTACATCGTCGGGGCGGTCCGCACCCCCGTCGGAAGGCGGAACGGCGGGCTGTCCGGGGTGCACCCGGTGGACATGGCCGCGCACGTACTGGCCGAGCTGATGACCAGGACCGGAGTGGACCCGGCCGCCGTCGAGGACGTGGTCATGGGCTGCGTTTCGCAGGTCGGCCCGCAGACGCTCGACATCGCCCGCCAGTCCTGGCTGTCGGCCGGGCTGCCCGAGAGCGTGCCCGGCGTGACCATCGACCGGCAGTGCGGGTCCTCGCAGCAGGCGGTGCACTTCGCCGCGCAAGGGGTGCTGTCCGGCACCCAGGACCTGGTCGTCGCCGCCGGCGTCGAGAGCATGAGCAAGGTCCCGATGGGCTCGTCCGTCGCGCTGCCGATGGACCTGGGGCTGCCCTTTGGCGAGGGCTGGAAGAAGCGCTACGGCGACCAGGAGATATCCCAGTTCCGCGGCGCCCAGCTGATGTGCGAGAAGTGGGGCATCACCCGCGACCAGCTCGAGGACTTCGCTCTGGAGAGCCACGCGCGCGCGATCCGCGCGATCGACGAGGGCAGGTTCGCCAGCCAGATCACCGAGCTGGCCGGCGTCAGCACCGACGAGGGACCGCGCCGGGACACGTCCAAGGAGAAGATGGCGGGCCTGAAGCCGCTCCGCGAGGGGTGGGAGATCACCGCCGCTGTCGCGTCGCAGATCTCCGACGGCTCGGCCGCCCTGCTGATCGCTTCCGAAGAGGCAGTGCACCAGCACGGCCTGACCCCCCGCGCCCGGATTCACACGCTCGCGGTCGCAGGCTCCGACCCGGTGTTCATGCTGACCGGGCCGATCCCGGCCACCGGCCAGGCGCTAGCCAAGGCGAAGCTGAACATCGATGACATCGACGTGTTCGAGGTCAACGAGGCGTTCGCCCCCGTGCTGCTGGCCTGGTCCACCGAGACCGGCGCATCGCTGGCGAAGACCAACCCGAACGGCGGCGCGATAGCTCTCGGCCACCCGCTGGGCGCCACCGGGGCGATCCTGATGACCAAGATGGTGCACGAGCTCGAGCGCACCGGCGGCAGGTACGGCCTGCAGACGATGTGCGAGGGCGGCGGCCAGGCCAACGCGACGATCATCGAGCGAGTGAGCTGAGGCACGAGCCGGAGCTCCCCTCTCCACGAGAGGAAATATACAAGCTGAGTTTGAGGTTCTCTCCAGTAGAAGTTGCGTGAACCTGGGCCGCAACCGTGTAGACCCAGGACCCTACATGGAGGTGAGCCTCAGTGCTCTTGACATCTTTTGACCCGTTCCAGCGCACGTTCGGCTGGCAGGCGGGCTCTGCCCGGGCCGCGCTGCCGATGGATGGCATCCGTCGTGAGGGCGACGTCGTGCTTCGCTTCGACCTTCCCGGCGTCAGCCTGGAGAACATCGAGGTGAACGTCGACCGCGGCGTGCTGACCGTCAGCGCCACGCGCGAGGAGGAGAAGTCCGACTCCGGGCGTCCGTTCGTCCGCGAGCGGGTGACCGGCGCGCTGCGCCGCCGCGTCTACCTCGGTGAGGCCTACGACGCCAGCAAGGTCGAGGCGGCCTACGAGAACGGCGTGCTGACCGTGCGGGTGCCGCTGGCCGAGAAGGCCAAGGCCCGTAAGGTGGAGATCGGCAACGACACCAGCAAGATGATCGCTGCCTGACGACGTACCGTAACCGGGTCCGGGCGGCGCAGCCGTCCGGGCCCGGTTTTTCACATCTGGAGCATGCCGTGCCTTCGCTGCCCATTGACGACGAGAACCTGCCGCTGTACACGGTCGGCCAGGTCGCAGCGACGCCTCGAGGTGCAGCACGCGTTCCTGCGGCGGCTCGACGAGTTCGGCGTCGTGCGCCCGTCCCGGTCGGCCGGCGGCCAGCGGCGGTACACCCGGCAGGAAGTGACCACCGTCGCGTACGTGCTGCGGCTCGTCGAGGGCGGTCTCACCCTCGCCGCGGTCCGCCGCGTACTCGAGCTTGAGGAACAGGTCCGCCGGCTGGAAGAGCGAGTCCGTGAGCTGGCGGCTGAGCGGAACGCGCTCCGCGCCGCGATAGACGAGCGTGACAGGCAGGTGGCCCGGCTTCAGCCGTTCGGGAAATTAAGAAGCCCGAAGACCGGAGCCGGGCACGACCCGCGTAACCCGGTGCGGTGACCCGCGCTAGCCGATGAGGCGGTGCACGTTCTCGTGTTCGGACGGGCCGGGATCGGCCGCGGCGATCCACGGGCCCGGCGTGGACGGGTTGACGATCCCGTCCTCCAGCCAGGTGTACTCGTCGCCGAGCACCCGCCTGGCCAGCTTGGTGTCGAGCGCGTCGGTGTTGTGCCAGAGGCCAGCCAGCAGCGCGTCGGTGCGCACCCGGGCCTGCCGGCAGAACGCGTCCGCGAGCTCGGTGACGTTCTCGCCGGGCGCCGAGCCGCGGCCCTCGGCTGCGTCCATCTGGGCCCGCACGCACACCGCGCTGATCGCGAACAGCTCCGCGCCGATGTCCACGATCCGGCCCAGGAAGCCCTGCTTGCGCTCCAGCTTGCCCTGCCAGCGGGCCATCGCGTAGAAGGTCTCGCGGGCCAGCTTGCGGCTGGTCCGCTCCACGTAGCGCAGGTGCGGCGCGAGCGAGCCGAACTCCTTGTAGGCGGTCGGCAGCGAGCCCTGGCCGGTGACCAGGGTGGGCAGCCACTTGGCGTAGAAGCTGCCGGCCTTGGCGGCGGCGCGCGCCTTCCCGGCCAGCGGGCCGGGCTCGATCAGCTCGCCGGCCGCGGACAGGTGCGCGTCCACCGCCTCCCGGGCGATGAACAGCTGCATGATCTCGCTGGAGCCCTCGAAGATCCGGTTGATCCGCATGTCCCGCAGCGCCTGCTCGGCCGGCACCCCGCGCTCGCCGCGCGCGGCCAGCGACGCGGCCGTCTCGTAGCCGCGGCCGCCGCGGATCTGCACCAGCTCGTCGACGACCTTCCAGCCCATCTCCGAGCAGTAGAGCTTGGCGATCGCCGCCTCGAGCCGGATGTCGTTGCGATTGTCGTCGGCCAGGGCACTGGACAGGTTGACCATGGCCTCCAGCGCGTAGGCGGTCGCCGCGATGAACGAGATCTTCTTCGCCACCGCCTCGTGCTCGCCGACCGGGCGGCCCCACTGGACCCGCTCCTTCGACCACTCCCTGGCGATCTTGAGTGACCACTTCGCGGCCGCCGCGCAGCTGGCCGGCAGCGAGAGCCGGCCGGTGTTCAGCGTGGTCAGGGCGATCTTCAAGCCCTGGCCCTCCTTGCCGATCATGTTCTCGACCGGGACCCGTACCTGGTGGAACCTGGTGACGCCGTTCTCGATGCCGCGCAGTCCCAGGAAGGCGTTGCGGTGCTCGACCGTGAGGCCCTCGGCGGTGCCCTCCACCACGAACGCGGTGATGCCGCCGCGGTGGCCCTCGCTCTGCGGCACCCGCGCCATGACGACGAGCAGGCCGGCGATGACCCCGTTGGTCGTCCACAGCTTGACCCCGTCGAGCACGTACTCCCTGCCGTCTTCGGAGGGGACGGCGCTGGTGCGCAGCCGGGCCGGGTCGGAGCCGACGTCGGGCTCGGTCAGCAGGAACGCGCTGACCTCGCCGCGCGCGCACCGGGGCAGGAACTCCTGCTTCTGCTGCTCGGTACCGAACAGCTTCACCGGCTGCGGCACGCCGATCGACTGATGCGCGGACAGCAGCGCGCCCACGACCGGCGAGGCCGACCCGGCGATCATCAGGGCCCGGTTGTAGTACAGCTGGGAGAGTGCGAGGCCGCCGTATTCGGGGGCGATTTTCATGCCGAACGCGCCGAGCGCGGCCAGACCCTTGATGGTTTCGTCCGGGATGCGGGATTCGCGTTCGATGAGCGCGCCGTCGATCTGCGTCTCGGCGAACTCGAGCATCCGGGCGCAGAATTCCTCGCCGCGCTTGCGTGCATCGTCGGTCGGCTGCGGGTGCGGGTGGATGAGGCCGAGCTGGAGGTCACCGAGGAAGAGCTGCTTGCCGAAGCTCGGCTGGCGCCACGTCTGCTCCCTCGCCTCTTCGGCTACTTTCCTGGCCTGGCGTTCGTCAACGTGTGTCATGTTGCGGGCCTCCCTCGGCGGCGCGCCGGCGCTGCGCGGCGGCCTTCCTGCATTCACCTAAGTTACTTCCGGGTTTATACCCGACGGTAACAGCAAGTTGGCCGGCGGTCACCTGCAGGCTGGGGGGAGGTTCGGACTGCGGGACGTTCAGACGGCGGGGACGTTGAGACGGCGGGGACGTTCAGACGGCGGGGACGTTCAGACGGCGGGGACGTTCAGACCTTTGACCGGTAGAAGTTCAGGTACGACCGCGACGGCGTCGGCCCCCGCTGGTCCTGGTAGCGGGAGCCGTAGATGTTCGAGCCATACGGGTGCTCGGCCGGCGAGCTGGTCCGGAACAGGCACAGCTGGCCGATCTTCATGCCCGGCCACAGCTTGATCGGCAGCGTGGCCACGTTGGACAGCTCGAGCGTCACGTGCCCGGTGAACCCGGGGTCGATCCAGCCGGCCGTGGAGTGGGTGAGCAGCCCCAGCCTGCCGAGACTGGACTTTCCCTCTAGCCGGCCGGCAATATCGTCTGGCAGCGTGACGATCTCGTAGGTGGAGCCCAGGACGAACTCGTTCGGGTGCAGGACGAACGGCTCGTCGCCCCTGGTCTCCACCAGCCGGGTCAGGTCCGCCTGCTCGATCGCCGGGTCGATGTGCGGGTACCGGTGGTTCTCGAACACCCGGAAGTACCTGTCCAGCCGTACGTCGATACTGGACGGCTGGACCAGCTCGACGGAGTACGGGTCAACCTTGACCCGGCCCGACTCGATCTCCGCCTTGATGTCGCGATCAGAGAGCAGCACGCTGGCAACTTACCGGTTCCGGTACGATGTCGGGGCGAACGCAACATGGTCGCGCCGCCCGCGGTGCGCCCGGCTGGGCTCGGCCCAGCGCGCGAGTGTAGTTCAATGGCAGAACGTCAGCTTCCCAAGCTGATAATGCGGGTTCGATTCCCGTCACTCGCTCCACGAAAGCCCAGGTCAGTGCCAGGCACCAGGCCTGCCTGTCCCGCCACGGCCCGGACCAGCCGCTCCCCGGCCGGGGTCAGAGGTTCGCACAGCGAAGATGTGACCCGCAACGAGCCCAACCGCTGACCTTGATGCTCTACCTCAAAGACGTGGCACGGGCCGTTCCGCGGGGTGGCGGCGGCGTACGTCAAGGCTCGGCGACACCTCCGCCGACGCTCTGGACTGCTCATGAAAATGAGCTCACCTGGACCGGCGGGTCAGTGCGACCCAGCGGTTGTCTTCTGATAGGGCTTGTTCACAGTTGTCCCTAACTGTTCCTTTGCTCACCGTGTATGCCGCTCCCCGGCTCAAGATTGGGGACCCATCATCAGTTTCTACACAGACCAGGACATCCCTCCGGTGGTTGGGGGGTACGCATGGTAGTGGTCGCTCGCCGAACCAACCCGGCCTTCAGAGACAGGAGGTGAGCTGACGTGAGCTTTCTCGGTACTCTTTTCAGCAAGACCGGCTTCTGGATCTTGCTGTACATCCTTATCGGTATCGCCGTGGGGCCCCCGAGCGGGAGCCAGGGCAAGCTGCCGCTCACAGCGGCCACGGGAGCCTCGCTCCATGCCTGGATCCAGTTCCTCATCTGGGTCTTGTTCTGGCCCCTAGGTCTGCTCTTCCACCATCCCGTCTTCACATTGTGAGAATGCTCGGATCCGATTGAGCAGCCACCTTGTCCGTCCTCATCGTCAGCATGGTCGGCCTCGACATGTACGTCCATCGCCTGGTGATGGCCTCGTCGGCGCCGCGTGTCGCGTGCTGGCAGATGATCGCCTTGGTGCGCGCCCCCTCCGGCACCCCACGGGCCAACGCCGCACATCATGTCCGACCTGACCCGCGTTCCAGAAGGTGTACAAGGCGAATAGACAGCACCGGACAGCTAAATTACGCTCGAAAGCGTGAGCGCGACGCAGGTTCCACTGCCCGGAGCTGCAGCCTCGCTTATCGGGCTGGCCGCACTCGGCGCAGTCGCCTTCGATGGGTCCTGGCTGGTCATTCGCTATGTCACGGTAATGGCGCACGAAGGAGCGCATGCGGTGGCCGCGGTGCTGCTGGCCCGCGGTGCCAGTGGCATAACGTTAAAACCGAACGCCGACGGGGAGACCAACTATGTTCCTGGCGGCACACCGGGGAAAATCGGCGTCGGTTTTGTGGGCTATGTGGGCCCGAGCATGTTCGGGCTCGGCGCGGCGAAGCTCATCGAGCTCGGGCATATCGTGGCGGTGCTCTGGGTGGCGCTTGTCCTGCTCGCGTTTCTCCTGGCCGCTCTCCGCATCTCCTTCGGCTTAGTTACCGTCGTCCTGGTGGGATTTCTAGCTTCCCAAATTGTCCGTTACACGCCGGTGCCGGTCCAGGTCGTAGCCGCGTACGTGATCACCTGGCTGCTCCTGCTGTCCGGAGTTCGCAGGATCTTCGAAAGGGGCGCCGACTCCAAGGACGCGAAGGATCTCCGAAGTCTTACCAACCTTCCGCGCTCCCTCTGGTCCCTGCTCTGGCTGGCGGCCGCGCTCGCAGCTGTCGCCGTCGGCGGCAACCTGCTCGTCATGCAGGCTTGAATCGGACCCACGGTCGAGGACGTGCGGGCAAGGCGCCTCCCTCCACGTCCTACCGCAGGTCAACCGGGTTGTGGTGGTCATCGCTCCAGCCTGAGAATGGCTGTTAACGATTCCTCGTGCAATTGGCATGCAATTAGCCCGCCGGTACGAGCACGCCGCCCAGCGCGAACGTCCGTCCAGCTCAGAGCATGAGCGACCCTACCGATCTTCCAAGTTAGGGCTGCGGCGCCGGGTCAGTGCAATATCAGCTGGGCGACGAACTGCTCGACGTTCCCGGGCGGAGACTGACCGTCCCAGGCGGTGATCAAGTAGAGGCTGGTGCCCGAGCGGCGTTGCGGGACACGCCACCGCAGCCCGAGCATGTGCGTTCCTGCGGACAGCGGCTGGCGGTAGTAAGCCAGGATCGGGTGCATGCTGCCGGTGCCGTTCGCCCCCCCGCCCAAGATCCCTGTGGAGATGCCGAACCAGAGCGCCGAAACCGTGATATGCCTCGGCACGGTCACCGCGACCGTCATCACCAGGTGCTCGCCCGGGCGGACATGGTAGCGGTGCGGACCGCCGTGCTTGGAGAGCGAGGCGGATTGCCCGTTGATGATCGGGGTGAACGTCACTCTCGGCATGACCATCGGGCACGGAGCACCGGGCGGGCAGCCCGAAGACGAGGCGCAGCCAGCTCCCGCGAAGACTCCCGCCAGAAGCGCGATTATCGGGCCGATCCGAAGGATCAGGCTCACAACGCCAGCATGACCGGCCTCTCCGCTGCGCTTATCCTTCGGCATCAGAGCTGCCTTGACTGAAGAAGACTGTCCAACAGCCCGTCGCGGCGTCCATGATGGCCACAAACGTCCCCCGGGCGTTCTTCGAGAATGAATGCAGCCCATACGACACGAGCCGCACATGACGATAAATGACCACCCAGCCCGGATAGGGAACGCGAGGCCGTACTCCACGCGCCGTCGGATGCAGCTCGGTAATGGCTCTCAACATGATGGCAGGCCGTTCGGTGCGCAACGCCGAGCCCACAAGCGACGCATTCTCCTGGGCCTTGAAGGCGGTCATGACGACACCAGGCGAGACCGCATCAGCGGCGAGCTTCCCCGGCGCGGCAGGTGGCCTGGCCGAGACGCTGATGCCCAGCGATGGATAGGTCACCCCCGGCAAGATCGCTGACCCGGCCATGCCGGCCGCAGAGGTAATGTCCCTGCCACCCGGAGCCGCCGAACGGATACCCGGCACCTCGGCCGCCACCACAGGACGGCTGGAAGAACGTGTCAGCGATGCCGGGCCGGACGAACACGCGCCCACGGCGACGCCAACCCCGGCCACGAGCAGCCACCATCGGATCATGCGATCACCTCGGCGGGGTCGCATCCGCGACCGTCCAGGGCAATTATCGTCCCCATTAGACGTCACCTGGGGCCACGGGGTTCCGCCCGCCTGGCAGCGGTGCGGGCCAGGGCCTACATTCCGGCGTCGGTACAGCCGCCACCTGCTGCGGCGCTACTCACCGATCTGGGCCAAGGCGTGACAAGCAGCGGGTATGAGCAGCAATTCGAGCAGCAACGCCGCTGGACAACCTCCGACGGCGTCACACCGGACGGAGCGCATGGTCGCAGCTGGCACACAGAACTCGGATTTGGACGGCCTCGATCCGGGCCCATCTATGGATTGCACTGTTCTAGTCGGCGAAGATTCGGGTCCAGGCGTCGCGGTCTTCTGGGTAGAACCAACGTTCGAGCTGGGATCCGTCGCGGTAGTGGAAGATGCTTACCACACGAGTCTGTACGTTAACGCCAGGGCGCCGGGCGCCCATGAGGCTCAGGGCGCACACGTGCTCGTCATTGCCGAACACGTCATGTTCGCTAAGCCAGAATCCCTTTGCATTCAACTTGCTGAGCCACGAAAGGACCGAATCCCGGCCGCGGATGTCTCCCGCCATCAGATGATCGCCCGGGACATGCCAGACGACATCCGGGGCGATGAGTGAGCGAAGCGTTGAGTGGTCGCCTGCTCGAAAAGGCGTCTGCGGTTCGACGATATGCGGTGGCGTTCGGGTGCTCCCTGGTCACGATCGAAATCTTAGGGGCGGCCCTGTCAGTCGGCCTGATCAGAGGTAGCGGACTGATCAGAGCGGTGATGGTCTGATGTAAACCGTCCGCTGGCGGTACGTCACCTCGTCGCTGTCTCATGATCTTGGCCGCCCCCGCCGAGTCAAGGCGCTTCGCGGTCGCTGCGCGAGCGTGGACACGCTGGCCACACCTGAAACGTTGGCAGCTGCTGTTGTGTGAGGATTCGCCGATGAGTTGCTGGGCTCAGGCAACCGAATGCGCACCTGTGCACATTTAAGGGTTGTGGAGGGTCGCATGCGTGCTGGTGGCGGGCGGGACGCCCGCCGTGATGCCGAGTTCACCGAGTACGTAACGGCTCGGGCGGTCGCGCTCCGGCGACTGGCCTACCTGCTGTGCCAGGACTGGCATCAGGCGGATGACCTGGTCCAGGACGCGGTCACCAGGCTGTACGTGCGCTGGAACCGGACACGGGAGATCGAGCACGTTGACGCTTATGCCAGGGTCGTGCTTGTCCGGGAGTTCCTCAGTGAACGGCGCTCTGGCTGGGCGCGGCGGGTCACCACCGGGCCGGTGCCCGACCTACCAGGGCCGAGCGCGGACCACGATAGCGCGGTCGATCTGCGCGCCGCGCTGGCGGCGCTGCCCGCACGGCAGCGGGCCACGCTGGTGCTGCGGTATTACTCCGACCTGAACGTCGCCCAGACGGCCGAGATTCTGGGGTGTTCGGCGGGGACGGTGAAGAGCCAGACCGCGAAGGGCCTGAACGCTCTGCGGCGGGCGCTCGAGACCGTCATACGCCCAGCCGGGGCAGCGGGCCAATCCGTACGTCCCTGCGAATCGGCAGCGCACGGAAAGGACACTGATCATGGATGAGGCAGGAATCCGGGCGCTGCTGGAGCAAGTCGCCAGTGGCGACGCTCCGCCGTCCCGGGTAGATGTCGGGCTGGCGCGCACCCGGGGGCGCAGGAGGCTGCGACGGCGCCGGGCACTGGAGGGCGTGGCCGGGGCTGCGGCCGTCGCCGTCATCGCGGGCGCCATCCCAGTGGCCATCGGGAGCCTCGGCCACGGTGCTAGGCCAGCACCAGCGGACCGGCCGGCCGGTTCAACTGCTTATGTCCTTTACCCGTACCCGATCCGAGGAAAATCCCGAGCCAGCGTAATCATCCCGATCAGCGCGGCCACCGGCACCCCCGGAAAGCCGATCCGCGTTGCGGGAACCGCGGGGGAAATCGCGATCACCCCAGACGGGAAGACCGCCTACGTCGCCAGCAACGAGGGCGCAACCTGCGCGATCATCCCGATCAGTACGGCCACCGGCACCCCGGGCAAGCCGGTCCTCGTCGGCCACGACAGCGTTCCCTGTGGGATTACGATCACCCCCGACGGGAAGACCGGCTACGTCACCAGCCCCTTCGGCGGTACAGTCATCCCGGTCAGCACGGCCACCAACACGCCGGGCAAGCCGATCCACGTCGGCCCCCTCGCCGGACGGATCGTGTTCAGTCCGGACGGGAAGACCGCTTACGTCGCAGCCGCCGACACGGTCACCCCGATCAGCACGGTCACCAATGCGCCCGGCGAGCCAATCCGCGTCGGCAGCGGGGTTGGTATCGCCATCACTCCCGACGGGAAGACCCTGTACGTCACCGGCGGCGGCGACACGGTCACCCCGGTCAGCACGGCCACGGACACGCCGGGCAAGCCGATCCGCGTCGGCCCCCTCTCTGGAGTGATGGATATCGCGCTCACCCCGGACGGGAAGACCCTCTACGTCGGCACCGGCGACACGGTCATCCCGGTCAGCACGGTCACCAATGCGCCCGGCGAGCCGATCCACGTCGCCACCTACCCGGAGGAAATCGCCATCACGCCGGACAGCAAGACCGCCTACTCCGGCAACTTCGATGGGCCCATCGGCACGGTCACCCCGATCAGCACCGCCACCAACACACCCGGCAAGCCGATCCGCATCGGAAACGCCCTCGAAATCGCGATCACCCCGGACGGGAAAACCCTCTACGCCGCCGTCACCGACAAGGTCATCCCGGTCAGCACGGCCACCAACACCCCCGGCAAGCCGATCCGGATCTCCTACGGGGTTCCCGGTGGAATCGTGATCACGCCCTGACCTGTGCCCAAGGTCACGGCCACCCCGCAGATGAGCGGGCCATGTTGAGAGCCGATTCAGAACGCCCTGCCGAGCGCTTACCGACGGGCTCGGCATCCACTTCATCCACGTGACGTTGCGGCACGAGGCCTGGTCTTGCCGTTCCGGGCTGTCAGTGCCAAGGTCGATCCGGCGAACGAAACAAAGTTCCCACTCACCCCCCCAGAAGGAGGATCGCGATGCGAAGGTACCTCGGTTTGCCGGTGCTCGGCGTGTGCCTGCTGGTGCTCGCGTCCGGGCCTGCCGCCGCTGCCGGAAGCAGCACGTACTACGCGGGCAAGAACTCCCAAGGCCAAAAGCTCTTGTTCACCGTGGACCACACCGCGAGCGGCCCGAAATTCGACCCGATCTTCATCAACCAGATCGACCGCTGCCCCGTAACAGGCACCGTGATCACAGTCCAGTTCAGCTTCCAGGGATTCCAGATTCCCATCATCAACGGGAAGTTCAATCTCGTGCTGAATGAGCTCAGCGATCTGTTCCGCTGGAGCGGGACGATCACGTCAACGGGAGCATCCGGGAAGGAGTCCATCGACCTGGCCGCGTTCGACAGCCAGGGGGGCCTCCAGGACTGCGGCGCGGGCTCGCTCTCATGGACGGCCCAGGCTCTTGTTCCAGCCTCGACGACCGTCGCCCCCAGCGCCGCCTACGTCGTTACGGCCACCAAGGCGCCGGACGGCTCGGTGCACTACTCGATCACCCACCGATAGGAACTCCGCAGGAAGCCGCCAGCCGGCTTCTCCGCAGGACTGACGGCCGCTGGAGCATAAAGCGCGTACGACCGCCGGGACCCGGCGCGCCCTAGCATGAAGCCCCATGGCCGAGGTCCCGCTGCGGCGCAACCGCGATTTCGTGCTGCTGCAGGCCGGCCAGCTGCTCTCCACCCTGGGCACCGGCTCGACGACCGTCGCCTACCCGCTTCTCGTCCTGGTCGTCAGCCACTCGCCGGCCCTGGCCGGGTTCGTCACGTTCGCGCGGGTACTGCCCGGCGTGCTGTTCAGCCTGCCCGGCGGGGTCGCGGCTGACCGCTTCAACCGCAAGACACTGATGATCGTCTCCGACGCCTGCCGGGCCGCCGCGATCGGCAGCCTGGTCGCCGTCATCCTGCTCGGCGAGCTCAGGTTCTGGCTGATCCCCCTCGTCGCCTTCGTCGAGGGGGTGTTTTCTTCCCTGTTCAACTCCGCCGCCGCAGGCGCGCTCCGCTCGGTCGTGCCACCTCGCCAGCTGCCTTCCGCCGTCGGCACCCAGCAGGCGCGGGACGCGGTGGCGAGACTGTCCGGACCGCCGCTCGGCGGGGCGCTGTTCGGGCTCAGCCGCGCTCTGCCGTTCGCCGCCGACGGGGTGTCCTACGCGTGCTCGGTCGTTTCCCTCCTGCTGATGCGGACCCCGTTCCAGGAGGCACGCGAGGAGGAACGCGAAGCGGAACGGCCGAGCCTGCGCGCGCAGGCCGCGGAAGGCTTCCGGTTCCTGTGGGGGCAGCCGTTCGTCCGCACGACCACGTTCCTGTACGGCCTGACCAACCCCATCGGCCCGGGCCTCATGCTCGGCATCGTCGTCATCGGCAAGACGCAGGGACTGGCCGGCTGGCAGATCGGCGCGCTGGTGGCCGCGTTCGGCGCCTGCCTGCTAGCCGGCTCGCTCGCGTCCCCGCTCGCCCGCCGCTTCCTCCCTGCCCGGACGATCATGCTGCTGGAGCTGTGGGCCTGGCCCGTCCCGCTCCTGTTCCTCATCTGGCCGAACGTCTACGTCCTCGCGGCGTCCACCTTGCCGGCCGGGCTGGCGATCCCGGTCACCGACTCGGTAGTGATCGGCTACCGGCTGGCCGTCACGCCCGACCGGCTGGTGGGCCGGGTCGAGAGCGTGCGCAGCAATATCGCGCTGGCGCTCACCCCGTTCGGGTCGCTCGCCGCGGGGCTGCTGCTGAGCGCGGTATCGCCGCGGCTGGCGATTCTCGCCGTCGCGGGCGCCGCGCTGCCGCTCGCCCTCTGGGGCACGCTGACCCCCGCCCTCCGCAACTCGCCGGGTCCAGGCGAGATCGGCGCGAGGCCCGGCCACGCCGCGTCCCCGGCCGAGTCATGACGTCGAAGCCGCGTCCTTACCGGATGCCGCCGCCCCGTGTGACACTGGCGGGGTGATGATGGCCCGGCTCCCGGCGCCTGACGTCTTCGACCCCCGGGTCTTCGCCCGCGGCGTGCCGCACGAGGAATTCCGCCGGCTCCGGGACACCGACCCGGTGAGCTGGCAGCCGGAGCCCGAGGTGCTCGGCTGGCCGCGGCCCCGGCTACTGGGCGGTGACCCGCTACGCGGACGTCCGGCACGTGCTGCGCACCCCTGACCTCTTCTCGTCCTCGCTGGGAGCCACCCAGATCCGCGACCCCGACCCCGGTGACCTGGACTTCATCCGGCGGATGATCCTCAACATGGACCCGCCGCAGCACAACCGGCTGCGCAAGATCGTCACGGCCGCGTTCACCCGGCGCAGGCTCGACCGCCTGACCGGCCAGATCACCGGGCGCGCCCGCGCCCTGGTCGCCGCGGTCGCCCCCCGTGGGCACTGCGACCTGCCCGCCGAGGTCACCGACGACTTCCCGCTCGCCAACTTGTCCGACCTGCTCGGCGTCCCGCCAGGCGACCGCGGGCTGCTGCTGCGCTGGACCAACCGGGTCATCGGCTACCAGGATCCCGAGCACGCCGAGGTGGTCAGGGACGAGACCGGCCGCCCGGTCAATCCCCGCTCGCCCGCGATGCTGGCCGACATGTTCGGCTATGCCCGCCAGCTCGCCGCCTACAAACGCGAGCACCCGGCCGACGACCTGATGACCGCGCTGGCGAGCGCCTCGGTGGACGGCCGGTCGCTGGACGACGCCGAGCTGGAGATGTTCTTCTTCCTGCTGGTCATCGCCGGCAACGACACCGTCCGCAGCGCCCTGCCCGGCGGGGTGCTCGCCCTGGTCCAGCACCCGCAGGCACGCCGCGCGCTGACGGCGCACCCCGAGACGATGCGGACCGCGATCGAGGAGATGCTGCGCTGGCACCCGCCGGTGCTCAGCTTCCGGCGGACGGCCACGCAGGACACCGAGCTGGCCGGCACCCGCATCGGCCAGGGCGACAAGGTCGTCGTCTACCACGTGAGCGCCAACTACGACGAGCGCGCCTTCCCCGATCCGTACAAGTTCGACGTCACCCGCGAGCCCAACGATCATCTGGCTTTCGGCCAGGGACCGCACCTGTGCCTGGGCGCGCACTTCGCCCGGCTGCAGATGCGCATCTTCTTCACCGAGCTGCTTGCCCGGATGCCCGGCATCGAGCTGGACGGCGAGCCGGTGCGGCTGACCTCCAACTTCATCAACGGGATCACCCACCTCCCGCTGCGCTGGCCGCCCGCTTCCGGCCGCAGCCAAGCGTGACCGCCACAGCCGGCTGAGGCCGTTACCCGTTTTACCGAACGGCGGTGCCGATAAGCCCGTTGCGGGTCACCAGGGACGCGAGGGCGCTTTCGTCCATCCCGGCGGCGGCCTCCGGCCGCAGCGGCAGGACCAGGTACCGGGTCTCGGAGTTGGCGTCCCACACCCGGATCTCGGTGCCGTCAGGCAGCTCGAGGCCGAACTCCGCCAGCACCGCACGCGGTTCGCGGACCACCCGGGAGCGGTAGGCGAAGCTCTTGTACCAGCTCGGCGACGGGCCGAGCAGCGCCGTCGGGTAGCAGGAACACAGCGTGCAGACGATCACGTTGTGCACGCTCTGCGTGTTCTCGGTCACCTTCAGCAGGTAGCCGTGGCTGCCCGCGCCGAAGCCGAGCTCGGCCGCCGCCGCGTTGCCGTCGGCGAGCAGCCGGTCCCGGTAGGCCGGGTCCTTCCAGGCGCGGGCCACCATCCGCGCGCCATTGGCCGGCGAGGCGGACGCGAACACCTGCTCCAGGATCTCGTCGAGCTCCGCGTCGGTGATCAGCCCGGCGCCGATCAGCCGCTCCTCCAGCCTGCGGACCCGCGCCGCGACCGGAACCTCGGCGTGCTCACCGCTCACCGGACCTCCTCCAGGTAGGACTCCCACATATCGATGATCACCGAGTGCGACCCGGATCCCCACAGCTCCGCGGCGGGGAAACGCACCGCGTACACCGGCTCGAACCGCGAGACGCCGCGCACCGCCTGGTCGGGCAGCTGCCAGGTCGCCCGGACCTCGACCACCTCGCCGACGTGGCCGCGCACGTAGCGCGGCAGCCTGGTGTGGCCGTCGGGATCGGCAGCGGCCGCGCGGACCCGGGCACCCGGGGCGAACCTAGTCACCAGCCAGCAGTGTCATCGGGAAGAAGGCCCTTCTCGGCGAGAAGCATCTCCACCGCGCGCAGCCAGCGCTCGTAGTAGGACAGGGCGAGGTACTCCGCCGGAGGGATGCGCTCGATGGCGTCCCGGAGGTCGTCGAACTCCCTGGCGATCACTCCCCGGCGCTGCAGCGCCCGGACGAGCGCATAGACCCGGGCCTCCCAGTCGGCGTGGAAGAACTGCCCGTCGTCGTCGGCGGGAACAGGCCCGAATCCGGTCTGTCCGCCCATGTCGTGCACCCGGCTCACGCCTCCACGCTATCGCGCGGCCGCTGACCGGATTCCACTAAACTCGCGCACGTGATTGACCTCAAGGCCGCCCGCAAGGATCCCGGTTATTACCGCGCCGCGCTGGCCCGGCGCGCCGCCGCCGAGGATTTCGACGCGCTGATGTCCGCCGACGCGACCTGGCGGGAGCTCACCGAGCGTGCCGAGTCGCTGCGGGCCCGGCAGAAGAGGTCGTCCAGGTCCGCGCCCAGCGAGGCCGAGCTGGCCGAGCTGAAGCAGCTCAGGGAGGAATTCGCCGCGGCTCAGGCGGAGCTGGCCGAGGCGGAGCGGGTGCGCAACGAGCTGCTCGCCAAAGTCCCGAACCTTCCCGACCCGTCCGCCGCGGACGGCATGGCGGAGGAGGACGCTCAGACCGTGCGCATCTGGGGGGAGCCGCCAGCGTTCGGCTTCATTCCCAGAGATCCCCTGGATCTGGCCTCGAAGAGGGGCTGGATCGACATGGAGCGGGGCGCGAGGCTGGCCGGGTCACGGTTCGCCTACCGGTTCGGTGACGTGGCGCTTGCCGAGATGGCGCTGTTCAGGTTCACGCTGGACCGGCTAGCCAGCAAGGGCTTCATGCCCGTGCTGCCGCCGGTGCTGGCCAATGAGCGGGCCATGTACGGCACCGGCTTCCTGCCGACCGAGGAGTCCAACCTCTATCACCTGGAAAAGGACGACCTGTACCTGACCGGCACCTCCGAGGTGGCGCTGGCCGGCATCCACACCGACGAGCGGCTGGAACTGGACGAGCTGCCGGCCCGTTACGTGGCGTTCTCCACGAACTTCCGGCGCGAGGCGGGAGCGGCGGGCAAGGACACCCGCGGCATGTTCCGCGTGCACCAGTTCGACAAGGTGGAGATGTACGTGTACTGCCTGCCCGAGCAGTCCGCGGAGTTCCACGGGCAGCTGCTCGGCTACGAAGAGGAGATCGTGCAGGCGCTCGGCCTGCCGTACCGGGTGCAGAACATCGCGGTGGGCGACCTGGGAGCGCCCGCGGCGAAGAAGTACGACATCGAGGCCTGGTTCCCGGTGCAGCAGCGCTACCGCGAGATCACCTCGTGCTCGAACACCACCGACTACCAGGCCAGGCGGCTCAACATCAGGTTCCGCCGCGATAGCGGCCTGGACTACGTGCACACGCTCAACGGGACCGGAGCGACGGCGCGCGCGCTGCTGGCCATCATGGAGAACTTCCAGGACGCCGACGGCGTCGTGACGCTGCCCGAGGTGCTCCGGCCCTACGGCGCGCCGGCCACGCTCGGCGGAGCGGGCTGAGATCGCGCTCCTGACCGGCGCGCTCACCCGGCGCGGGCCCGGCGCTGGCTAACCGGGCGCTGGCTGACCCGGCGGGGCCGCTAGCGGTGCGCTGTCCTGCACGCCGCCTGGGCGGCGGTCCTTGCGCCCGGCGGCACCCAGCCTGCCGGGTGATGATGTGCACCCGCCGACCTGTGGTGGTGCCCGTGCGAGCGGGACCGGCGCGGAGGCGGAGCGGTCTTGATCACGGGCTGATCGCTGCCGATTTCGCTGAACAGGCGGGCCGCCTGGGACTGGTCCCACTGCACGGCGCTCTGGCCGCTGGGCGTGACGTAGTTGACGTTCCCCAGCGGGACGGTGACGAACACAACGTCCCGCGAGGTGATCCCGCGCATCTGGTCCGCGAGCGCGGCGATGTTCAGTCCCTTGTCCACCCGCAGTGCCGGCAGCACGGTCTTGAGCAGCTGGTTCAGCCGGAGCGGGTTGGCGAGCGTACCGGAGCTGAGCAGTTTGGTCAGCGCCGTCGAACATCAGGCTCTGCTGGTCCTGGATCCTGGTCAGGTCCTGGAGCGGGAACGAGTGCCGGTCCCTGGCGTACTTGAGCGCGGTGATCCCGTCCACGTGGTGCAGGCCGGGCCGCATGTTGATGCCGCTCGACGGGTCGTTGAGCGCCACCGGCAGGCAGACGTTGACCCCGCCGATCGCGTCGACGATCTTGACGAAGGCGAGGAAGCCCACCTCGACGTAGTTGTTGATGGTCAGCCCGGTGGCCTGCTCGACGGTCTGCACCATGAGCTTCGGTCCGCCGAGCCCATAGGCGGCGTTGATCTTGTTCATGCCGTGCCCGGGGATGTTCACCCAGGTGTCGCGCGGCAGGCTGACCACGGTGACCCGGCTGTGCGCAGGCGAGATATGCACCAGCATCATCGTGTCCGAGTTGGAACTGGGGACGTTCCCCACGTGCAGCGCGAGCTGCTGGTGCCGGGTCAGCCCGGCCCGCCGGTCCACCCCCGCGAGCAGGATATTGACCGGCGCGCCGGGCGGGGCAGCGGATGTCCCGGCGTTCACCCGGCCGACCAGGTGGTTGACGTACCCGGTGAGCGCCCAGCCCGCGCCGGCCACGAACAGCACGAGGGCCGACACGAGGCCGCCGGCGACGAGGAAGGCGCGGCGCTGGCGGGCCCGCCTGCTCGCCGCGATCCTGGCCATCAGCCGCTCCTGGGCGCCCATGGGGCGGTCGCGGCGGTTCGGCGTGCTGGGCGGGGAAGGCACGCTGGGCGGGAGAGGCACGCTGGGCGGGGGAGGCTCGCTGGACGGGGGAGGCACGCTGAACGGGGGAGGTGTGCCGTCATCCCCGTCCCCGTCTTTACCGCCGACGGCCGAGACGTCAGGCTCGCGAGCCCTGAAGAAGCGCTCGTACGTGTCTTCCTCGTCGGCCATAACCCCCCCATGCCCGGCTGATCCGCACAATACCGCGCCTCGGCCAGCCAGCTTGCGTCCCGAGGTCGCCGCGGTGCGGCGTGTCACACCCGGGAGGAGAAATGACATACCGAACGGCGCGGGCAGGCTGTTGTGCCGTGCCCGCGCCGTTCGGCTAGCCGCGTGGCGGCCTGTGCTGTTCTGCTGGCCTGTGCTGTTCCGCCGGCCGGTTAGCTTTCTTCCGGCTGGTCTTCGTCGTCACGCTTGCTGCGGAGGCGCAGGAACACGCCCGCGCCCACGGCGAGGACGGCGAGGCCGAGCAGGCCGGCCAGCGGGGCGCCGGTCGTGGGCAGCGTGCCCTGCTGCGAGGCCGCCGAGTTGGAGCCGGTCGCGGAGCTCGCGCCGTTTTCTGCCATCTCGTCGGATGCGACGTTGTTGTCGGTGGCTGAGTTCTCGTCGGCCGCAGAGCTCTCGCCTGCCGACTTCGTGGCGCCGGACGAGGCTCCCATGCCGCCGGCGCCCTTGCCGGTGCCGTGGTGGCCCTTGCCCGCGCCGGTGCCGTGGTGGCCCTTGCCCGCGCCCGCGCCCGTGCCCGTGCCGCCGCCGTGGTGGCCCTTGCCCGCGCCCGAGCCCGTGCCGCCGTGGTGGTGGCCCTTGCCGGTGCCCTTGCCGCTGCCGCTGCCCCCGGTGCCGTGGTGCCCCTTCCCGCCGTGGTGGCCCTTGCCGGTCCCGGTTCCGGTGCCAGTGCCGGAGCCAGTGCTGCTTCCGCTGCCCGCGCCGGGGCTCTCCTCACTGCGGTAGATCGCGGCCGGGTTGGTGCTCTCCTCCGGCAGGTCCTTCCCCAGGACGGGGAACGCGTCGTTCTGGTCCTCCGACTGAGTGGTGAAGGCGGTAGCAGGCTTGCCGACGTACGGATAGCTGGCCAGCGGCGAGCCGTTGTAGATGTTGTCCTCGGACGAGTCCACGCCCAGCGTGGCGCAGCCGTCAACGGGGCACGTGCTGCGCATGGCGACCAGGTGCGTGACGGCCTGCCCCGCGCTGGTCCGGGCGGCCAGCGATGTGCCGGCCGATGTTTGGGAGTAGGCAACGCCTGCTCCTGCGCTCGCGAACGCGGTGACGAGAATCGTCATGCGGGCGCCGTTCTTTATCCAAGTTCGCATGAATGCTCCCCCTTGCATATGTACGAATCACGGGCCGCGTTGCGGTCGTGAGCCCCCGCTCACGTTGTCCCGGAATGGAGAGATGCATTGGGCCGCCCACGGGGGGCGGCCCAATGCGGCATAAACCACATCCGATGAATTGATCACGGATGTCGCGGTTCCCTGTGGTCAGGGAATGTACATCAGCGGCTTGGGCATGCCGAGCACGTGGGCCGGAATGTCCAGGATGCCCTGCGGGCCGCCGATGTACGCGGCCGACACGAGCTCGGCAGCGCCGCGGCCCAGGTCGTCGCCGCCACCGATGAAGGTGGCCTGCTGGCCCGCGAGGGTCTGGGTGGTGTCAAAGAGTGCGCCGGCGCTGACCTTGTGACCGGCAACGTGGTGCGTCGCTGCGAAGGCCTGCGTGGCAGACATCATCAGCGGGGCTGCCGCGACGGCTGCCGCGACGGCAAAGGTGCGTGCCTTGATCATGCTAACTCCGTTCCCCTGAATGGAAGCGGGGCCCCCGCCCCGTAGAAGACTTCGATCGGCATTCTCGCCGATGTCGTCACGCAAAGTAGTAGCAGCATCGCATACGGTGATGCAAGCCGGCACGCGCAATTCGACACGCCGCCGTCTGGGATGTCTGACTTTGTACCAGGGTCCGGCGATTTCTTTTCCCGGGAATGGCGCTGTTACACGGCAGGCGGCTCGGGGTCGCGGGGCAATCCCAGGATCCGTTCCGCGATGATATTGAGCTGAATGTCGGTGGTGCCGCCGCCGATGGTCAGCGCCCGGCTGAGCAGCACTTGCTTGCTCCAGTGCCTGGCCTGGTCCTGCTCGCCGTCTCCGGGCCGCCAGCCGGCCTCGCGGCCAGGCCCGAACGTTCCGCCCGGCCCGGACAGCGACCAGCAGCACTCGCTGACCTGCTGCGCGTGCCGCATGCCGAGCAGCTTGCGCACGCTGGCCGTCGCGCCGGGCTCGGTTCCGGATAGCTGCCGAAGCGTGACCCGCAGCCCGAGCACGTCGATCGCGTGCCCGGTGCACACCAGGCGCCCGATCTGCTCCGCGTCCTCGGTCATCGCCGGATCCCGCCTGGACACCACGTCGAGCAGTTCGGCCACTCCGAATCCCGACGTCCAGGACTGGGACAGCGAGACCCGCTCGTTGGCCAGCGTGCTGCGGGCCACCTTCCAGCCGCCGTTCACCTCGCCGACGACGCAGTCGTCGGGCACGAACACGTCGTCGAGGAATACCTGGTTGAACAGCTCGTCCCCGGTCATCTCGCGCAACGGGCGCACCTCGATGCCCGGCGAGGACATGTCCACGAGGAAGTAGGTGATCCCGTCGTGCCGCGGCGAGGCCGGGTCGGTCCGTGCGATGCAGATGGCCCAGGCCGCCTGCCTGGCCAGCGAGGTCCAGATTTTCTGCCCGGTGATCCGCCAGCCGCCGTCCGCGCGGTCGGCCCGCGTGGTGATGCCCGCCAGGTCGGATCCGGCGCCGGGCTCGCTGAAAAGCTGGCACCAGGTGAGCTGGTTACGCAGGGTCCGCGGCAGGAATCGCTGCTGCTGGTGCGGAGTGCCGTAACCGACGAGCGCGCTCATCGCCCAGGCGCCGATGAAAAGCACGGGGGGGCGCAGCCGCGCCGCCCGCAGTTCCTGGGCGATGATGACCTGCTCGAGCGGCGTCGCGGCACGGCCCCACGGCCGCGGCAGGTGCGGCGCGACCCAGCCGCCGGCGGCGAACCGCTCGATCTGGTCGGCCCACGACAGCCCGGCGATCTCGGCCAGCTCTGCCCTGATCCCGGTCCGCCAGCCCTCCGCCTCGTCCGGCAGGTCGATCTCGAGCTTCCGGCGCACCCCCGAGGCGGCCAGCCCGGCGACCTGCCTGGCCCACCGGCCGGACGGGCCGAGTAGCGCCCGCAGCGACAGCGCCCGGCGGTAATAGAGGTGCGCATCGTGCTCCCAGGTGTAGCCGATGCCGCCCAGCACCTGGATGCACTCGTGCGCGCACTCGACGGCGGCGTCGACTGCGACAACCGCCGCGACGCTCGCCGCGAAACCCGCCTGCGCCTGGCCGTCAGCGCCTTCCGCCGCCGCGGCCGCACCGTCGCCGACGGCGCCGTCCAGCGCGCGGGCGGCGTCCCAGACGGCCGCGTCGGCCTGCTCGGCCTGGGTCAGCATCCGGGCGCAGCGGTGCTTGACCGCCTGGAACTGGCCGATCGGCCGGCCGAACTGCTGGCGGATCTTGGCGTACTCCGCGGCTGTGGTCACCGCCCACCCCGCGATGCCGGCTGCCTCGGCGCCGAGCAGGGTGGCCGCGATGGCACTGACCACGGCCCGGGTGAGCCCGCCGAGCACCCGCTCGGCGGGCAGGGCCACTCCGCTCGCGGCCACGTGCGCCACGGGCCGAGTGAGGTCGAGGCTGTCCAGCGGCGTGATGTCGAGGTCCGCGGCGTCGACCGCCACCCAGGTCTCGCCCGTTGCGGCAGCCACCGGAAGGATGACGAGGTCGGCGAGGGATCCGCCGAGGACGGGCGCGCAGCTGCCGTCCAGCACCAGGCCGCCGTCGCTGCCGGTCGCGGCCGTGATCCCCGCGGCCAGCGAGACCGCGCCGGTCCTGGTCCCGTCGGCGAGGCCGGTCACCAGCTTGGCGTCGGCACCCGCCGCGGCCAGCACCGCGCTGGCCAGCACGGTGGGGAGGTAGCCGCCGGGCAGCAGCCCGCGGCCCAGCTCAGCTACCGCGATCGCGAGCTCGGTCAGGCCGAAGCCCTGACCGCCCCGGCTCTCCGGCAGATGCAGGCCGAGCAGGCCCTGGGCCGCGAGCGCGGCATGCACGGATTCGGCGTAGCGGGCGGTGCCGCCGTCGGGGGCGGCGACCGTGGCCCGCAGCGCTTCCGGGCCGGCGTTCCGATCTGCCCAGCCGCGTACCGATCCGGCCAGTGCCTGGTGCTCTTCGGTGACCGCCAGTGCCATTGCCCACCTCGCCCGTCGAATGCCCTGCTCAGCTCGCCCGCTGCCTGGTCCTGCTCAGCTTGCCCGCTGCCTGGTCCTGCCCAGTCGCCCGCTTGCCTGCCCTGCTCACTCTAGAACGACGTTCGGTTTCATGGAAGGACGGGACAGGGAACGAGGTCCGGTCCCGGATGGACGGATCGCCGTGATCCCGGTCACAGTTCAGTGTTGCCCCAGGTTACCACCGGGTAGCATAATTGTGTTACCGATCAGTAGGTCATGTCAGGAAGCAATGGAGCCTTCGATGGGGCACTACAAGAGCAATCTGCGAGACATCGAGTTCAACCTCTTCGAAGTGCTGCGCCGACAGGATCTGCTGGGCAGCGAGCCCTACCCTGACCTGGACGAAGAGACCGTCAGGGGCATCCTCGACGAAGTGAACAGGCTGGCCAGCGGGCCGCTCGCGGACAGCTTCACCGAGGGTGACCGCAACCCGCCGGTCTTCGACCCCGAGACGAGCTCGGTACGGATGCCCGAGTCGTTCAAGAAGTCGTTCGCCGCCTGGATGGACGCGCAGTGGTACCGGCTGGGCCTGCCGTCCGGGCTGGGCGGCACCGGCGCGCCGCGCTCGCTCATCTGGTCGCTGGCCGAGCTGGTGCTCGGCGCCAACCCGGCGGTCTGGATGTACTCGAGCGGCCCAGCGTTCGCGACCGTCCTGTGGCACATCGGGACTCCGGAGCAGCGGCGGTTCGCCGAGCTGGCCGTCGAGCGCCAGTGGGGCGCGACGATGGTGCTCACCGAGCCGGATGCCGGCTCGGACGTCGGCGCCGGCCGGGCCAAGGCGATCGAGCAGCCGGACGGCACCTGGCACATCGAGGGCGTGAAGAGGTTCATCACCAGCGGCGAGCACGACATGGCGGAGAACATCTTCCACCTGGTGCTGGCCCGGCCGGAGGGGCACGGGCCGGGCACCAAGGGACTGTCGATGTTCCTGGTACCCAAGTACCTGGTCAGCGAGGACGGCACGCCCGGCGAGCGCAACGGCGTCTACGTGACCGGTGTCGAGCACAAGATGGGCCTGAAGGCCTCGACCACCTGCGAGCTCAGCTTCGGCGCGAAGCACCCGGCGGTCGGCACGCTGGTCGGCGGCGTGCACGAGGGCATCAAGCAGATGTTCCTGGTCATCGAGCACGCCCGGATGATGGTGGGGACGAAGGCGATCGCCACCCTGTCCACCGGCTACCTGAACGCGCTCGACTTCGCCAGGACCCGGGTACAAGGCGCCGACCTCAGCCAGATGACCGACAAGACCGCGCCGCGGGTGACGATCATCCATCACCCCGATGTCCGCCGCATGCTCATGCTGCAGAAGGCCTACGCGGAGGGCATGCGGGCACTCGTGCTGTACACGGCGACGTACCAGGACGCCGCGCAGGCCGCCGAGGCCGGCGGCCGCGCCGACGAGATGTCCGCCCGGATCAACGACCTGCTGCTCCCGATCGTCAAGGGGGTGGGATCGGAGCGCTCCTACGAGTTGCTCACGCTGTCCCTGCAGACTCTCGGCGGCTCCGGGTTCCTGCAGGACTACCCCATCGAGCAGTACATCAGGGACGCGAAGATCGACAGCCTGTACGAGGGCACCACCGCGATCCAGGGCATGGACCTGTTCTTCCGCAAGATCGTCAAGGACAACGGCGCCGCTCTGCGGCACCTGCTCGGTGAGATTTCCGAATTCGCCGCGTCCGAGTCGGGCAACGGGAGGCTCAAGCTGGAGCGTGCCGCCCTGGCCCGCGCGGTTTCGGACATCGGGGGCATGCTGGCCGCGATGACTGGCTTCCTCACCGCCGCGATGGACCGGCCCGCCGAGGTCTACCGGGTCGGCCTTAACACCAACCGGCTGCTGCTGGCCCTCGGCGACCTCCTGATCGGCTGGCTGCTCGCCCGGCAGGCCGACATCGCGATCAAGGCGCTGGACCAGGGCAGCGCGGAGCAGGACTTCTATCTCGGGAAGATCGCCGCGGCGCGGTTCTTCGCGGCGACAGTGCTGCCCAGGCTCGCCGCCGAGCGGGAGATCACCGAGGACACCAGCCTTGACCTGATGGAGCTCCCCGAGGCAGCGTTCTGACCGCGACGATCAGGCGCGCCGCCGGGATCGCGGCGACAGCGCCCATCGTTACGTTCTTGTGTCAGCCGGCCTTGACCGCGCTGCCGCTGCTGCTGGCACCCGCCGCCGTGGCTGCCGCCTGCGGTGCCCGCCCCTTGACCGCGCGGGCCTTGCCGGCCAGCACGCCGGTGCGGGCGAGCAGCATCGCCACGGCCAGGAAGATGAGGCTGTCGGTCAGGGCGCCGATGGTGATCTGGTTGGCCGCCATCCACTGGCCCAGCTGAGTGCCGAAGAGGTGGCTGGAACCGTAGGAGAAGAACATCCGCGCGCCGACCACGGCGGTCCAGAGCGCCGCGTAGGGCAGCCCGGCCCGTGAGACGGGCTTGCCCGTCGAGCCGTCGTAGCTGACGTGGATCAGCATCGCGGCTGCCACGCCGAGCGCCAGCCCGGCCACTGCCCCCGCGATCTCGAGCCCGAGGCCGCTGCCGGACGAGGCGGCGCCCTTGACGAAGAACGGCACGATGATGGCCGCGGTGATGAACGGGCGCAGCAGCCGGCGCGCCCCGACCTTGCGGCGGCCGAGGTCGGATGCCAGCACGGTGGCGAGGATGACGAGGTTGAGGATCCAGACGCTGGCGTCCATGGGAACTCCTTCGTGAGGCACGTTCGCTGATGTCCGTCACGCTAGGAACGGGGCGGTTGCCGGCGCGTCGGCCCGCGGTCTGACCACGGGTGGAGGCCGGGTGGACGAGGCAGTGCCCACCCGCGTCCGCCCGCCGCCGGCTGCGCGGTGCCGACGCGGCTGGATACGTTGATAACGGCGGTCCGGGTGTGATCAGCAGGAAGGCTGCTCCTGCCCGGCCCAGCCAGGCAGGAGCAGCGCGTGTTCCGATCCTTCACCGCCCGCACGGACCGGGCGATCACAGGCCGTGCGGTGGACCTGATCCGGGTGGTGGACGTGATCCGAGCCATCGGCATCGCGGTCGTGCTCGTCACGGTCTCTGCTGCCCAGCCGCACCCCGGGGGGCCCGGGGCTCGCGGCGTGGCGATCGCGGTCACGCTCGCCGTTTCCGCGGCGGGCTGGGTGGTGTGGATGTTCGCCCGGCGCAATGACCGCCTGACGGTCGCGGCCCTGACGGTGATGGCGCTGGCCGGCGGCGCGCTCGCCGGGCTCTCGCCGAACAGCCCGGCCGTCATCGTGGGCTGCATGGTCGCGGTCACCTCCGGCGCCAGCCTGGCCGCGTACATCTCGCTGGGAATCACGGCGGGAACGGTGGCCGCGTTTCTCGCCGCCGGGCTGGCCGTCGGCGCGCAGGCCGGGTACGTGATCGGCTATTCGTTCGCCTTCGCGGGGCTGTGGGCGGTGGGCATGACGCGCCGCGCGTACCGCGTCCGGGCCGAGCAGGCCGAGCAGATGCTGGCGGAGAGCCAGCGGGCGCGCGAGGCCGAGACGCACGCTGCCGCGCTGGCCGAGCGGGCCCGGATCGCCCGTGAGATCCACGACGTGCTTGCCCACTCGCTCGCGGCTGTGTCGGTGAACCTCCAGGCCGCCGAGGGGCTGCTCGGCGCGGGAACGCTGCCTGCCGGAAACCCCGAGCTCGCCAAGGCGATCGACTGCATCGGCCGGGCCAGCACCCTGACCCGGGAAGGGCTGGCCGCGGCTCGCCGGGCGATCCTGGCCCTGCGGGACGACGCGGCGCCGCTGCCCGATCAGCTTTCGTCGCTGGTCGGCGAGTACCGCGCCGTCGGCGACCTGGCGGTCGACTTCAGCGTCAGCGGCGAGCCGCGGCCGCTGACCGCGGAGGCCAGCCTGGCCGCGTACCGGACGGCGCAGGAAGCGCTGACCAACGCCCGCAAGCACGCGCCCGGCCTGCCCGTCACGCTCTGCCTCGGCTTCGAGCCCGGGCAGATCACCGTCCGGGTGCTCAACCCGCTGCCGCCGGAAGGCACGCGCGGCGCGCTCGCCGCCGACGGTGCCGGCTATGGCTTGACCGGCCTGCGGGAACGCGCCGCGCTGGCGGGCGGCGAACTGGAAGCCGGCCCGTCCGGCGGCCACTGGCAGGTATCACTGAGGATGCCCCAATGACAGAGAACCCCGAGCCCGTGACCGTCGTGATAGTGGACGACCAGGCGGCCGTCCGTGAGGGCCTGGTGCTGTTGCTCGGCACGCTGCCCGGGATTTCCGTGGCCGGCCAGGCAGCGGACGGCGACGCGGCGGTCGAGGTCGTCACGGCGGTGCAGCCTCAGGTCGTGCTCATGGACCTGAACATGCCGCGCTGTGACGGCGTGGCGGCGACCCGCCGCATCCGGGCCGATCATCCGCAGACCCAGGTCGTCGTGCTCACCACGTACTCCGACGACGAGTCGATCATCAGCGCCCTGCAGGCGGGCGCGCTCGGCTACCTGACCAAGGACGCGACCCGCGCCGAGATCGGGCGTGCCGTGCACGCCGCCGCCGCAGGCCAGGCCGTGCTGGATCCCGAGGTGCAGCAGCGGCTGCTGTCGGCGGCCGCGCGGGCGCCCGCCCCGCCGCAGCAAGACGAGGGCGACCTGACCCCGCGCGAATCCGAGGTGCTGCGGCTCATCGCCGCCGGCCGCTCCAACCGGGAGATCGCGCGGGCGCTGTTCGTCAGCGAGGCGACGGTCAAGACGCACGTCAACCGGATCTTTATGAAGACCGGCTCCCGCGACCGCGCTCAGGCGATCCGCTACGCCTACACCCACGGCTACGCCGTCCCGCCAGGCGCCGATTCATGATCACCCACCAGGACCCAGGTCGTGATCACCCACCCAGGGCCCAATTCATGATCACTCGCGCACTTTCCATGCGGTACGCAAAAGTACCGTCCGGGTTTGTCCTGATATGTACTCGCGGCGCATGGAAAGTCAAGTCGATCAAGGAAATCGGACGCTGACCGGACGGCTCGCCCGGGCTGCGGCCGCCGCCTCAGAACTCGTACTGGGTGGACGCCCGCTGCGCCACGATCGGTGTGATGAACGTGTCGATGATCGCGCGGTGCTCGGGATTGTCGCGGTATGCGAGGTAGCCATCGAGGTCGTCGCAGTCCGCGACCAGGCCGAAGTCGTAGGCGCCCGGAGTGATCCCGGCGTTGCGCCCGACGTGGTAGGCCCGCAGGCTCGGGATCAGCGCGGGCAGCCTGCTCAGCTCCACTGCCACGCGCTCCTTCTGCTCCTCGGTCGCTTCCGGCGTCCAGTTGATCAGCACGACATGACGAAACATCGTTACCCCCAGGCCAGCATGCGCAGCGGATCCGCGAGCATCGCGCCGACCTCGCTCAACACGATCGAGCCGAGGTCGCCGTTGACGATGCGGTGGTCGAAGGACAGCGCCAGCGTGGTGACCTTGCGCACGGCCAGCTGGCCCTCGTGCACCCACGGGCCGTCCTTGATCTGGCCGAGCGCCAGGATCGCCGCCTCACCCGGGGTGAGGATCGGGGTGCCCGTGTCCACGCCGAACACGCCCACGTTGGTGATCGTGATCGTGCCGTGCGCCAGGTCGACGGGGGAGGTCTTGCCTGCCCGCGCCGTCTCGGTGAGCTGGCTGAGCGCCCGGGCCAGCTCCGGCAGCGGCAGCGCGTGGGCGTCTTTGACGTTGGGCACGACCAGGCCGCGCCCGGTCGCCGCCGCGATGCCCAGGTTGACGTAGTGGTGGACCACGATCTCCTGGGCTTCCTCGTCCCAGGACGAGTTGATCATCGGATGCCGCGCGACCGCGACGATCAGCGCCCGCGCGGCGAGCAGCAGCGGCGACACCCGCAGGCCGGCGAACTCGGGGAGCTCGCGGATCCGCCCCAGCGCCTCGGTCGCGCCGGTGACGTCCAGCTGCAGGAACTCGGTGACGTGCGGCGCGGTGAACGCGCTCGCGGTCACCGCGGCCGCGGTGTGCTTGCGGACACCGCGGACCGGGACGCGTTCCTCCCGCGGGACCGCGGTCAGCCCGCCGCCCGCGAGCCCGCCGCCGACCAGCCCGCCGCCGGCCAGCCCGCCGCCGGCAAGCCCGACATCGGGCAGGCCGCCGCCCGCCGGAGCGCTGGCGGCGTGCTGCACGTCGTCCCTGGTGATCGAGCCCTGCGGCCCGCTGCCGGTCAGCCCGCCAAGATCGACGCCGAGGTCCCTGGCGAGCTTGCGCACCGGCGGCTTGGCCAGCGGCCGGGTGCTCGCCGTGCCCGCCGCATGATCCGCGCCGTTGGCCGGTGCTGGCGTGGCGGCTGACGCCGTCGCGGGGGTCTGCGCCGGCGCGGCGACTGCCTGGCCCGGCGCTAGTGCCTGCACCGGGGCCGCGGCCGCGTGTCCTGCCGCCGCCTGCGCCGTGGCACCTGTCGGGGCCGCGGAAGACTTGCGCGCGCGGCGCGTGGTGCGGCCGAGCTTCACCCCGTAGCCGACCAGCACGGCGTGCCGCTCGTCCCCGCCGCCGGACGCCTGCGTGCCGGCCACCGCCTCGGCCGCTGGCAGCGCCGCGGCGCCGGTCTGCTCCTCGGCAGCCGCCGCCGCGACGGCAGGCGCGGCCGCAGCAGCCGCCGGAACAGCAGCCGCCGGAACAGCAGCCGCCGGAACAGGGGCGGCCGGAACAGCGGCGGCCGGCCCGAGGCCCGTACCCGCGGCCTCGGTGCCCGCGCCGGTGCTGACCGAGACGATGGGGGTGCCGACGTCCACGGTCGTTCCCTCGGCGACGAGCAGTTCCGCCACCACGCCCTCGAACGGGGAGGGCAGCTCGACGACCGCCTTGGCGGTCTCGATCTCGACGATGACCTGGTTGATTGTTACCCGGTCACCCGGCTGCACGTGCCACTTGACGATGTCCGCCTCGGTGAGGCCCTCGCCGACGTCGGGCAGCTTGAACTGCTTCAGCTCGCTCATCCCGTCTCCTCAGTACGTGAAGGTGCGGTCAACGGCATCGAGCACCCGGTCCAGGTCGGGGAGGTAGTGCTCCTCCAGCTTGGACGGCGGGTACGGGGTGGAGAACCCGCCCACCCGGAGCACCGGGGCCTCCAGGTGGTAGAAGCACTCCTCGGTGATCCGCGCGGCGATCTCGGCGCCGAGCCCGCCGGTGACCGCCGCCTCGTGCGCCACGACGCACCTGCCGGTGCGCTGGACCGACGCCCGGATGGAGGCGACGTCCAGCGGCGCGAGCGAGCGCAGGTCGATGACCTCGATGCTGCGGCCGTCCTTGGCCGCGGCCACCGCCGCCTCGACGCACGTCCTGGTCATCGGCCCGTAGGCCAGCAGCGTCACGTCGGTGCCCTGGTGCACGGTCCTGGCCGAGGTGAGCGGCAGCCAGCTGTCGGGGCCCGCGTCGGTGTCCACCTCGCCCTTGTCCCAGTACCTGCGCTTGGGCTCGAAGAAGATCACCGGGTCATCGCAGCTGACGCTCTGCTGGATCATGGTGTACGCGTCGGACGGATCGGAGCAGGCGACCACCCGCAGCCCGCCGGTATGCGCGAACAGCGCCTCCGGCGACTCGCTGTGATGTTCCACCGCGCCGATGCCGCCGCCGAACGGGATCCTGATGACCACCGGCAGGCTGACATGACCTAGCGAGCGGAGCCGCATCTTGGCCAGCTGGCTGACGATCTGGTCGAACGCCGGGAACACGAAGCCGTCGAACTGGATCTCGCACACCGGCCGGTAGCCGCGCAGCGCGAGCCCGATCGCGGTGCCCACGATGCCGGACTCAGCCAGCGGCGTGTCGATGACTCGGCCCTCGCCGAAATCCTTCTGCAGCCCGTCGGTCACCCGGAACACGCCGCCGAGCTTGCCCACGTCCTCGCCCATGACGAGCACCTTGGGATCGTCCTCCAGCGCGCGGCGCAGTCCGGAGTTCATCGCCCGCGACAGCGTCAGCGTGGTCATGCGCCCGCCTCCTCGCCGGCGAACGAGTCGAGGTAGGCGGCAAACCGCTCCCGCTCGTAGCCGAGCTGCGCGCTGGGCGCGGCGTACACGTTCTCGAAGATGGTCAGCGGCTGCGGGTCGGGCATCGTCAGGCAGGCCTTCCTGACCCGCGCGCCCAGCTCGTCCGCCTCGGCCTCGACGCCCGCGAAAAAGTCCGCGTCCGCGGCCCCGGTCCGCGCCAGGTACGCGCGCACCCGCTCCAGCGGGTCCTTCAGCTTCCACGCCTCGAGCTCGGCGGCCAGCCGGTACCGAGTCGGGTCGTCGGTCGTCGTGTGCGCGCCCATCCGGTAGGTGTAGGCCTCGATCAGGGTGGGGCCCTGACCCTCACGCGCGGCTTGCATCGCCTTGCGGGTCACGGCCAGGCAGGCGAGCACGTCGTTGCCGTCCACCCGCAGGCCGGGGAAGCCGAAGCCGAGGGCACGCTGGTAGAGCGGGATCCGGCTCTGCTTCTCCAGCGGCTCGGAGATCGCCCACTGGTTGTTCTGGCAGAAGAACACCACCGGGGCGTTGAACACCGACGCCCAGATGAACGCCTCGTTGACGTCGCCCTGGCTGGTGGCGCCGTCACCGAAGTACACGATGACGGCCTCGCCGTCCTCGCCCACCGCCCCGTCTCGCTGGATGCCCATCGCGTACCCGGTGGCGTGCAGCGTCTGGGCGCCGATCACGATCGTGTACAGGTGGAAGTTGTGCTCCTTCGGGTCCCAGCCGCCGTGGCTGACCCCGCGGAACAGCTCGAGGAGCTTCGCCGGATCCAGGCCGCGGCACCAGGCCACGCCGTGCTCCCGGTAGGTGGGGAAGGCCATGTCCTTCGGGCCGAGTGCCCGCCCGGAACCGATCTGGGCGGCCTCCTGGCCGAGCAGCGAGGCCCAGATGCCGAGCTCGCCCTGCCGCTGCAGCGCGATCGCCTCGGTGTCGATCCTGCGGACGAGCACGAGGTCACGGAACAGTGCCTTGATCTCGTCCGCGGACAGGTCGAGCGGATAGTCAGGGTGCTCGACCCGCTCGCCCTCCGGCGTCAGGAGCTGGATGAGCTCCCCGCCCTGTCGTTGCAAGACGGCCACGTGCCACTCCTCGCATGGTCGGGGCCGGTCGCCGGGATCACCGTGACCGGCCGGTGGTTCGCCCTCGCGCCGGGGGTAACGGCAGCGCGGACGCGGCCCTCCTGAACGCGTGTACCCGGCCGGGTCCACTACCGTCATCGTGACAGAGTTCAGTTGCCGCGAGGATATGTCCTGCGCGGGAGTCGGCGAGGGGAGGGTACGTGGTCACGGTTGTCGTCAACGTGGTTCTCAAGCCGGAGATTCACGATCCGCAGGGCGAGGCGATCGCCGGCGCCTGCCGTCGGCTCGGGTTCGGGCAGGTCGCAGGCGTCCGGCAGGGCAAGCGGTTCGAGGTGGAGCTCAGCGGCCCGGCCGATGAGGAGGCGCTGGCGCAGGTCACCAAGCTGGCGGCCGAGCTGCTGGCCAACCCGGTGCTGGAGGACTTCTCGCTGCGCACGCTGTGACCGGCGCCGATCGCTGTGCGTAACCGCCGGCGGGCCGTCGCAAGTTACGGTGAAAGTTACACGGTTATTTCGTCACCGACCGGGAAACTCTCCCTGTATGGGTCACTTTACTTGTGACGACGGGGGACGCAGAGGCTGGTGCGTACTGGGGTGAGCGATGTCGAGGCTCTCGACGGCGATGTCAGGTTCTGCCTCGTTCTTCCGTGTGAGGCGCTGAGCGTACCGGTGATGCGGCGGGTGCTCGGCGGCACGCTGCTCGGCTTCGGCGCCGACGAGGACTGCGTCGCCGACCTGCTGCTCGCCGCGACCGAGGCCTGCACGAACGTGCTCAAGCACGACGCGCGCTCGGGTGAGTACGAGGTCTCGGCCAGCGTCGGCAAGGATGACTGCCTGCTGGAGATCGCCAACGGCTCGCTGGCCGGCGGCACCAGGGCCGGCGCCTGACTGGCCAGCCGTTCCGCAACAGCCGGCGGCTCCGGCCCTGGCGGGCCGCGGCCCGGGTCGAGGCGGACCAGGACATCTCCCGGATCTCCGAGTCCGGGCGCGGGCTGACGATCATGCGCGCCTGCGTGGACGACCTGACCCTGCGCGGCACGGCCAGCCGCGGCACGGTCGTGTCGATGCGCAAGCAGATCACCTGGGCTCCCGCCGTGAGCGGGCGGCACGCCGGCGGCAGGGGCGGCCAGGACGGCACGAGGGAATCCGCCGCTCTGCGCCCGGCAGGCTAAGAAGTCACACTCTCCGGCGGCGACCGGGTAACCTTCCCTCGGGTGAACCTTTTCACTCGCAGCTTCTCGGCCGCTGACTGTCTCGGTAAGGATGAAAAGGTTCAGTGAGGGCCAGGGTCGGGGTGGTGACGTTTCCCGGGTCGCTGGACGACGCCGACGCGGCCCGCGCCGTGACCCGGGCCGGCGGCGAGCCGGTGCCGCTCTGGCACGGCGACCACGACCTGCGCGGCGTCGACGCCGTGATCCTGCCCGGCGGCTTCTCCTACGGCGACTACCTGCGCTGCGGCGCGATCGCCCGGTTCGCCCCGGTGATGTCCGCGCTGGTGCCCGCGGCCCGGGCCGGGCTGCCGGTGCTCGGCATCTGCAACGGGTTCCAGATTCTCTGCGAGGCCCACCTGCTGCCCGGCGCGCTGACTCGCAACGCCGGGCTCCGCTTCGTCGCCCGCGACCTGCGGCTGCGGATCGAGAACACGCGCACCCCGTGGACCAGCGGCTACACGGCCGGGCAGGAGATCGTCGTGCCGCTCAAGAGCGGCGAGGGCGCGTACGCCGCGGACCCCGCCACGCTGGCTCAGATCGAGGCCGCCGGGCAGGTCGTTGCCCGTTATGCCGGGATTAATCCGAACGGCTCCGCAGCCGGCATCGCCGGCATCTGCAGCGAGTCCGGCAGCATCGTCGGCCTCATGCCGCACCCCGAGCACGCGGTGGACGGGCTCACCGGGCCCGGCCGCGACGGCCTCGGCTTCTTCGAGTCGGTGATCTCCGTGCTGGCGGGCACATGACCGAGGTGACGAGCGGCCAGGACACGGTGACGATCGCGGCGGCCACCCCGGAGCGGCCCCAGCCCTACGCCGAGCTGGGCCTGACCGCCGCCGAATACGACCGGATCCGCCACGTCCTCGGCCGCCGCCCCACCGATGCGGAGCTGGCGATCTACTCCGGGCTCTGGAGCGAGCACTGCTCCTACAAGTCGTCCAAGATCTACCTCCGGCAGTTCGCCGAGAAGGCACCGGAGTCGGCCGCGCTGCTGGCCGGCATCGGCCAGCAGGCCGGCGTGGTGGACATCGGCCAGGGCTACGCGGTCACCTTCAAGATCGAGTCACACAATCACCCCTCCTACGTGGAGCCGCACCAGGGCGCGGCCACCGGGGTCGGCGGCATCGTCCGGGACATCCTCGCGATGGGCGCGCGGCCGGTCGCGGTGATGGACGCGCTGCGGTTCGGCCCGGCGGACGCCGCCGATACCCGCCGGGTGCTGCCCGGCGTGGTCAGCGGCATCTCGTTCTACGGCAACTGCCTCGGCCTGCCCAATATCGGCGGCGAGCTGGCGTTCGATCCCTGCTACGCCGGGAATCCGCTGGTCAACGCGCTGTGCGTGGGGGTGATGCGGCACGGCGACCTGCGGGTCGCCGCCGCTACAGGTCCGGGGAACAAGGTGGTCCTGTTCGGGTCCAGTACCGGGCCGGACGGCATCGGCGGTGCGTCGGTGCTGGCCAGCGCGTCGTTCGGGAGCCAGGACGACCCGGCGTCGGCCGGCAGCGGGTCGAAGCGGCCGAGCGTGCAGGTCGGCGACCCGTTCATGGAGAAGCTGCTGGTCGAGTGCTGCCTGGAGCTGTACTCCGAGGGGCTGGTGACCGCGATCCAGGACCTCGGCGCGGCCGGGATCTCGTGCGCCACCACGGAGCTGGCCGCCGCCGGAACGGGCGGGATGACGGTCACCCTGGACGCCGTGCCGGTGCGGGACGCCTCGCTCGGGCCGGCCGCCCTGCTGGCGAGCGAGTCGCAGGAGCGGATGATGGCGGTCGTGGAGCCGCGGCACCTCGACGGCTTCCTGGCCGTGTGCGCGAAGTGGGGGGTGCAGGCGACCGCGATCGGCGAGGTGACCGGCACCGGCCGGCTGCAGATGACCTGGCGCGGCGAGCTCATCGTGGACATGCCGCCGGGCAGCGCGGCCGACGACGGCCCGGTGTACCACCGGCCGGCGGCCCGGCCGGCCGGGCAGGACGCGCTGGCCGCGGACGTCCCGGACCGGCTGGCCCGGCCGGATGACGGGCCGGCCCTGCGGGCCGCGCTGCTTGACCTGCTCGGCTCCCCGGATCTCGCCGACAAGGCCTGGGTCACCGAGCAGTACGACCGCTACGTCCGCGGCAACACGGTGCTTGCCATGCCCGAGGACGCCGGGCTGCTGCGGATCGACGAGCAGACCGGTCTCGGCGTGGCGCTGGCCACCGACGGCAACGGGCGGTACTGCAGGCTCGACCCGTACGCCGGCACCCAGCTGGCGCTGGCCGAGGCGTACCGCAACGTGGCCGCCACCGGCGCCAGGCCGCTGGCCGTGACCAACTGCCTGAACTTCGGCTCGCCCGAGGACCCGGCGGTCATGTGGCAGTTCGCGCAGGCCACCGCGGGGCTGGCCGACGGGTGCGCGGCGCTGGGGGTCCCGGTGACCGGCGGCAACGTGAGCTTCTACAACCAGACCGGCGGCGACGCCATCCACCCGACGCCGGTGGTCGGGGTGCTCGGCGTGCACGACGACGTGCGGCAGCGGCTGTCGATCGGGTTCGCCGCCGGCGGGGCGAGCATCGTCCTGGTCGGCCGGACCAGCCTGGAGCTCGGCGGGTCCGCGTGGGCGCAGCTGGCGCACGGGCACCTGGGCGGCCTGCCGCCGCGGCCGGACCTGGCCGCCGAGCGCGCGCTGGCCCTGGTGCTGATCACCGCGGCCAGGGAGGGATTGCTTGCGGCCGCTCACGACCTGTCTGACGGCGGCCTCGGCATAGCGCTCGCGGAGTCGTGCCTGCGCGGCGGCCTCGGCTGCCGGGTCGAGCTGCCCGGCGACGCGTTCACCTACCTGTTCAGCGAGTCGGCAGCCCGCGCGGTCGTGGCCGTGCGGCCGGGCGCTGAGGCGGTCTTCGCCGGCGTAGTCGCCGGGGCGGACGTGCCGGCCGAGACGCTCGGGACGGTCGGCGGCGACAGCCTGGTGGTGGAGGGGTGCTTCGAGATCCCGCTGGGCGAGCTCGCGGCGGTGCACGCCGGCCCGCTTCCCGCGCTGTTCGGCTGAGCCGGGGTCCGCCGATGCCTCCGCGCCCCGGTGCCCCGGACCGCTCCGGCGCGCCGGGCCGGGGCAACCCGGGCGGGGCCGGCGACGCGGGCCGCGGCGAGGAGTCCGTCGCCGCCGTGCTGGCCGCGCTGGACGCGGGCGAGCCGCCGGCGCGGCCGGAGCTGCGCGCCGCGGTCAGGTACCTGCTGGACCTGCTCGCCGCGCGGGCGCCGGGACGGGCCGTCGAGGTCAGGGTCCCGCCTTACGCCGCGGTCCAGGCCGTCGAGGGGCCGCGGCACACCCGCGGCACCCCGCCCAACGTCGTGGAGACCGATGCGGTCACCTGGATCCGCCTGGCCACGGGCAGGCTGACCTGGGCGGAGGCGTCCGCGGACGGGCGCGTCACGGCCAGCGGGGTCCGGGCGGACCTGTCCGGCGTGCTCCCGGTGATGTAGCTGCCGCGGGCGGGTCGGTGCCGTCCACTGGTCCGGCGGCACTACACTGACCAGCGTGGTCAAGCCCGATGGTCGGCTGACGGATGACCTGGACCCATCTGACCACCCCCCGCGCGATGCCTGCGGAGTGTTCGGTGCCTGGTGCCCGGGTGAGGACGTCGCCAAACTGGCCTACTACGGTCTGTACGCACTGCAGCACAGGGGCCAGGAATCGGCCGGGATCGCTGCCAGCGACGGGCGCCGGATCGTCGTCTTCAAGGACATGGGCCTCGTCGCCCAGGTGTTCGACGAGGCGGCGCTCGAGACGCTGCGCGGGCACATCGCGGTCGGCCACTGCCGGTACTCGACCAGCGGTTCCTCGGTGTGGCGGAACGCCCAGCCGACGTTCAAGGCCACCCCGACGGCGGCCGTGGCCCTCGGCCACAACGGCAACCTGATCAACACGCTGGAGCTCGCCGCGATCCTGCGGACGGCCCAGGCCGGCGATCCCGGCGGGGCCGGTCGCTGGCCGGAGCTGGCGGCGACTTCGGACACCGACGTGCTCACCGCGCTGTTCGCGAACCCGCCCGGCGGGCCGCTGCCCGGCGGCGTGGAGGAGGCGGCCTTCGTCACGCTGCCCCTGGTCCGGGGCGCGTTCTCGCTGGTCTTCATGGACGAGAAGACCCTGTACGCCGCGCGTGACCCGCAGGGGTTCCGGCCGCTGGTGCTCGGCCGGCTGGCCAGCGGCTGGGTGGTGGCCAGCGAGACGGCGGCACTCGACATCGTCGGGGCGGAGTTCGTCCGCGAGGTGGAGCCCGGCGAGCTGATCAGCATCGACGAGCGGGGCGTCCGGTCCCGCACGTTCGCCGCCTCGCAGCCGAAGGGCTGCCTGTTCGAGTACGTGTACCTGGCCCGGCCGGACACGGCGATCGCGGGCCGGGGCGTGCAGGCCACCCGGGTGGAGCTGGGCCGCAGGCTGGCGGCCGAGCACCCCGCCGACGCCGACCTGGTGATCCCGGTGCCCGAGTCCGGCACCCCCGCGGCGATCGGCTACGCGCAGGCCAGTGGCATCCCGTACGGCCAGGGCCTGGTGAAGAACTCTTACGTGGGGCGCACGTTCATCCAGCCCAGCCAGACCATCAGGGAACGCGGGATCAAGCTCAAGCTGAACCCGCTGCGGGACGCGATCGCGGGCCAGCGGCTGGTGGTAGTGGACGACACGATCGTCCGGGGCACCACCCAGCGGGCGATCGTGGCGATGCTCCGCGAGGCCGGCGCCGCGGAGGTGCACGTGCGGATCTCCAGCCCGCCCGTGGCCTGGCCGTGCTTCTACGGGATCGACTTCGCGACCCGCGACGAGCTGATCGCCGGCCGGGAGTCGGTGGCCGAGATCACGGCCTCCATCGGCGCCGACTCGCTCGGGTATATCTCGCTGGACGGCCTGATCGCCGCGACCACCCTGCCGGCCGGGCGGCTCTGCCACGCCTGCTTCGACGGCAGGTATCCGATCGCGGTCGCCGACGCCGACCGCGGCAAGCACGTGCTCGAGGACGTCACGTCGTGACGCCGGCAGATGGCGGCATCGGCTACGCCGCGGCAGGCGTGGACATCGACGCCGGGGACCGGGCGGTCGAGCTGATCCGCGAGCACGTCGCCCGGACCGCGCGGCCCGAGGTCATGGGCGGCATCGGCGGGTTCGCCGGCCTGTTCGACGCGCGGAAGCTGGCCGGGTACCGGCGGCCGGTGCTGGCCACCTCGACCGACGGCGTGGGCACCAAGGTGGTGATCGCCAGCCGCCTCGGCAGGTACGACACGGTCGGCATCGACCTGGTCGCGATGGTGGCCGACGACCTGGTGGCCTGCGGGGCGGAGCCGCTGTTCCTCACCGACTACGTCGCCTGCGGATCCGTGGTCCCCGAACGCGTCGCCGCGATCGTCTCCGGCGTCGCGGCCGGCTGCGCCGAGGCCGGCTGCGCCCTGCTCGGCGGCGAGACCGCCGAGCACCCCGGCCATCTCGGGCCGGACGACTTCGACCTGGCCGGGGCGGCGACCGGCGTGGTGGAGGCCGACGAACTGCTCGGCCCCGACCGGGTCAGGCCCGGCGACGCCGTGATCGCGATGGCCTCCTCCGGGCTGCACTGCAACGGGTTCTCGCTGGTCCGGATGGTGCTGGACCGCGCCGGGCTCGCGCTCGACGCCGAGCTGCCCGGGCTTGACCTGCCGCTCGGCGAGGAACTGCTCACCCCGGCCCGGATCTACGCACGGGACTGCCTGTCGCTCGCGCGGACCGGTGACGTGCACGCGTACGCGCACATCACCGGCGGCGGCCTCGCGGCGAACCTGGCCCGGGTGCTGCCACCGGGTACTGCCGCGGTGCTCGACCGGGGCAGCTGGCGGCCGCCGCCGGTCTTCGGCGTGCTCGCCGGGCAGGGCCGGATTCCTCAGGACGAGATGGAGCGGGTCTTCAACATGGGAGTGGGCATGGCCGCCGTGGTCGCGGCCGGAGCCGCGGACCACGCGGTTGCCCAGCTCACCGCGCGCGGCGTCCCCGCCTGGCGCGCCGGGGAGGTCATCGCGGCAGCAGGGCCGCGCGGTGCCGCCCGGCTCACCGGGTCATACGCCGGCTAAGGCGCGCGACTGGCGTCCGCGTCCTCGTCATCCTCGTCGGCATACGGGTCGTCGGAATCCGCGTACTCGTCACCGGAGTAGGAGGAGTCCGCGTGGTCCTCGTCCTGCTGGTCCGTGCTGCTACCCAGCTCAGCCTGCAGCCGGTCAAGGTCCATTCCGCCGCTGTTGTACTTCAGCTGGCGTGCAACCTTCACCTGCTTGGCCTTGGCTCGGCCGCGCCCCATTGGCTCGACCCCCTTGAACATTCCTCTGGCCCGGTCAGGCCACTGCTCACTGCTAACGCTGCTTGCCGGCGTTCCCGCACAGCAAGCCGACCCGTCGCCCGCTCCATCGTCTGGAGGGCAGCGCGTGCCAGCCTTCGTACGCGTATAACCGTACCTGGTTTATGAAGCCCGCGCTCACGCTGACCGCGGGTCAGGCCGTGTCTACCCCGGCAGCCAGATGCCGCGCAGCCTGCCCACCTCAGCCATCCTGCGCTCCGCGACCCGGTCGGCCGCGACCGCGGGTGGCACGCCTTCCTCGTCGGCCAGCGCGAAGATCCTGCAGGTGGTGTCGAAAATCTTCTCCGCGCGGCTCTTGGCCCGGTCGAAACTGAAGCCCTCGAGCTCGTCCGCCACCTGGATCAGGCCGCCCGAGTTCACCAGGTAATCGGGCGCGTAGAGGATGCCGCGGTCGGCGAGCATCTTCTCGATGCCGGAGTGGGCGAGCTGGTTGTTCGCCGCGCCGCAGACGATTCTCGCGGTCAGCACGCCGACGGTGTCCTCGTCCAGGGTGCCGCCCAGCGCGCACGGGGCGAGCACGTCAAGCTCGGCGGCGACCAGCGCGCGCCGGTCCGCTGCTGGCATCACGCCCGGGTGCCGCGCCCTGACCCGCTCGACCGCACCCGGATCGACGTCGCAGATCACCAGCTCGGCGCCTGCCTCGGCGAGCAGGTCCGCCAGCCGGGCGCCCACCTTGCCGACGCCCTCGATCCCGATCCGCCTGCCGTCCAGGCTGGTGCTGCCCCAGGCGTGCCGGGCGGCCGCCCGCATGCCCTGGAACACGCCGAACGCGGTCAGCACCGAGGAATCGCCCGCGCCGCCGTGCGGGACGGTGCGGCCGGTCACGTGCCGGGACTCCCGCGCGACGACGTCCATGTCCTCGCTGTAGGTGCCGACGTCACACGCAGTGATGTAGCGCCCGCCGAGGGACTCGATGAACCGGCCGTAGGCACGCAGCAGCGCCTCGGACTTCAGCTTCGCCGGGTCGCCGATGATCACGGCCTTGCCGCCGCCGAGATCCAGTCCGGCCAGGGCGCTCTTGTAGGTCATCGCCCGGGACAGGCTGAGCACGTCGGCCAGGGCCCGCGACTCGCTCGGATAGGGATAGAAGCGGGTACCGCCCAGGGCGGGCCCCAGCGCCGTGGAGTAGATCGCGATGATTGCCCGCAGCCCGGTCGGGGCGTCCTGGCAGAAGACGACCTGCTCGTGTCCGGAGTGATCGGATGATCCGCTGCCGTTGTGTGATGTAGCGAACACTTTCGTCACTGTGGTGACTCTTCCGGTCTGGTCCCGGGTCCTCGCTGACCCGGGTGCGGAGTCCAGGGTATGCCCGCATGCGCGCCGCCGGATCCGGAGCCACGAGGCGGCCGATCCGCCGTACTGGCGGGCATTCGCGGCCCTCCGGCGGGCCTCGCGCCGGCCCTGGCAAGTTTTTCCGATTCCGCCACGATGCGACTGTACGTATCGCTAGAATCACGCAGCGTGACGCGCATCAGCCGTACAACAGGGCAAGCCGCGACGAAAACTTTGCTCCTGGTGGTCGACGTGTCACCGGTCGTGATGGCAATATGGTCTCTGTTGGCCATATAGGACATCCCGACAGGCTCCAGACGGAGCGCCAGGCAAGCAACTGAGATAGCACGCAGGATCGCAGTACCGGTCCAGGAGGAGAGGCCGTACACATGTCTGCACGCACACCCGAGGCCGAGCCGCTGCTTACCCCAGCGGAGGTCGCGACGATGTTCCGCGTGGATCCGAAGACCGTCACACGGTGGGCGAAGGCCGGCAAGCTGACCTCCATCCGTACGCTCGGGGGTCACCGCCGGTACCGGGAGACCGAGGTTCGCGCGCTGCTGGCGGGCATTCCGCAGCAGCGCATGGAATGACCTTTGGCTTCCCCGCTATCGTCACGCGGCAGGGCATTACCAGCCACGTCGCACGACGAAAGGTCAGCTGCCATCGCCGGGCGACGGCATCACGTTAGCTATCGTCCGGCGACGGCATCCACATCATCCGCTACCTGGCAGCCGCGCACCAGCGGCCCTGCCAGCCGAGAGCACACGCGAAAGACCGCCTGGCAACGGGGGCACCAGCAGCCACGGGCGGACGGGGCAGATCGCAGGCCATCGTCACCTACCGCGGTTCCGTGAGCCGCCGCCGGACGGGGACAGCGCACGATAGCGCGGGGCGAAGAGCACATCATCAGCCGGCACGGGACTGCCCAGTTGTGGTCACCGGACACGGCGCGTGACATTCTCCGCGCACACGGGGTCGGCGAGTTCCGCGCACTCAAGGACTGGACCGGGGGGCCGGCGTTAGGCCGGCCCCCCGGCGTGCGCTCGCCGCGGAGCGTACGCGCGACGCGCCGGCGCGGCAGGGTCATTGACCACTCTAAGTAATCCTCATAGAGTTTCCGATAACTCTTCGTATCCGGCAGCCGCCTCTGCCATACTTAACGACGCCGCTGGTCCCGGCTGAGCGAGACGGCGGCTGCTTGGCATCCGCGCACCAGGCAACTGCACGCGCCCGCAGCGCGTGCCTACGGGGTTGGCAGCGACGAGCGCTCTCTATCCACCCGGCAGGGGCTGAGCGTATGCCGCATTCAGGGGGAGGATCGCACAATGGGTGATCCAGAGTTGGTTGCGCGCGCGCAGCAGGCAGCGGTGCGGCTCGAGCGGTCATGGGATCGGTGGCGCCGGATGCACGGGCTGGCCGCCGAGCAGGCGCAGCCGGTGTCCAGCTACGTCGGCTACTCGCTGGCAGAGCCCTGGGGGCGGCCTCGCGTGGTGTTCGGCGTCGGCGCCGAGGAGGCCGAACGGCTGTCGGAGCTTCTCGAGCGGGACGAGGGCGCGGATCCGCGGTACAACCAGGGCCTGCTCTGGGAGCCGGAGGCACCGGGGCAGCCTCCCAGGGCCAGGGAGCACGCCGTCAACGGGGTGCACCCGTACGAGCCTGCCGCCCAGGACTTGGGCCAGCCCGGGCCCGCCGCCGGCCCCCGGCGAGTGGGCGCCCGGCCATCCCGCGCTCCAGCAGGCGGCATCCGGCGCAGAGCGGGCCGGGTCGCCCGAGCCAGGCGACACCGCCAGCCTGAGCGCCGACCTGGCCGGCTGGACGTCAGGTGAGCTGCCCGGGCAGGCGTCCGCGGGACTTGCCGACTGGCCGCAATCGCGCCCGCTGCCAGCCGGACCGGACCGGACCGCCCGCCCGGCGCCGGCCAGCCCGGACCAGGCCGCGCAGCAGGCTCCGGCCGGCTACGCCTCCGGCGCGGCTGAGCCCGCAGCCTGGCTGCGGCTCGCCTGACCGCAGCCGGGCCATGAGCCGCGGTGGGTTCACCGCTTGCCGAACGGTGAACCCACCGCAATCATGCTCTGCGCGCCGCGGATGCCGATACACGGCCCGCCTGTCCTGCCGAAGCCCGGCCGGAGAACGGCAGCCGTAGAAATTGGGAACGGCAGGGTCATCTCCGCGCGCCGATTGTCCATTAGGCTAAAGTGCGAACACGGCCTCACGAAGACCCGCGCTCCATCGCCACGTTCTCCGGAGGATCGGCCAGTGGCCGAGCCCCGCTAGGCGTCTGGACCCGGCCCGGCCAGGCCCCGGGCCGGGCCCAGACTTCGGTATAGGTTCCCATGTTTCCTGTGCCGAACGCCGCCGTCCCGGGATCTGACCGGCCCGCCGCGGCCGTTCCGGTGGCCATCGGTCCGCTGCCAGACGGCTCCGGGCTGCTGTGCGATCTGGCTCCCGACGGCACCCCGCTGGCATCCGCCGTCCGGCATCTGGATCTCGCGTCCGTCATCGCGGACCGGGAGCGGGCCGGCCCGGTGCGCTGGGTGTGGGCGTCCGCCGCCGGGTGCTACCCGCAGCTGCTGACCGCAGGGGTGCGGGTAGCGCGCTGCCACGACATCGCGCTGGTGGAGGCGCTGCTGCTCGGCCGTGACGGGCGGCACGGCGAGCCCGCGACGCTGGCCGCCGCCTGGGCGCGGCTGCGCGGCGAGCGGGTGCCGCGGCAGGCCGGCGCGCACCAGGCCGCCGCGTCCGGCGCGCAGCAGGCAGCGCCGTTCGGCGCCCAGCAGGCACTGTTCGAGCCGGCCGAGTCCGGGCTGCCGGCGGGCGGCGCGGTGCTGGACGCGCTGACGGCGGTGTACGCGGATCAGCTCCGCAGGATCGCGGCGGACCAGGACCCGGCGCGGCTGCGGCTGCTCGCCGCGGCCGAGTCGGCCGGCGCGCTCGCCGCCGCGGAGATGAGCTTCGACGGGCTGCCGTGGCGGCCGGACGTGCATGATGACCTGCTGGCGGGGCTGCTCGGCCCGCGGCCCGCCCGCGGGTCACGGCCGCGGCGGCTGGCCGAGCTCGCCGGGCAGATCACCGCTGCGTTCGGCGGCAGGCAGGTCAACCCGGACTCGCCGGCCCAGCTCGTGCGCGCCTTCGCCGCCGACGGGATACCGGTGCCCTCGACCCGCTCCGAGGCGCTCCGCGGCGTCGATCACCCGGCCGTGCCGCTGCTGCTGCAGTACAAGGAGCTGGCCAGGCTGCACGCCGCGCACGGCTGGGCCTGGCTCGACTCCTGGGTGGCCGGCGGCAGGTTCCGGCCGGAATACGTGGTCGGCGGGGTGGTGTCGGGCCGCTGGGCGTCGAACGGCGGCGGCGCGCTCCAGATCCCGCGCGTGCTCCGCCGCGCGGTCATCGCCGATCCCGGCTGGACCCTGGTGGTCGGCGACGCCGCGCAGCTGGAGCCCCGGGTGCTCGCCGCGCTGGCCGGGGACGGCGCCTTCGCCGAAGCGGCGGCCGCCGGTGACCTGTACTCAGAGCTGGCGAGCGCGTTCGGCGGGGAACGGAGTAAGGCCAAGGTGGCGCTGCTGTCCGCGATGTACGGCGGGGCGGGCGGCGAAGCCGGGCAGCTGCTCGCCGTGCTCAGGCGGCGCTTCCCGGTCGCGGCGGAGTACGTGGAAACGGCCGCCAGGGCCGGGGAGGAAGGCCGGGTCGTGCGGTCCGTCCTGGGCCGGTCATGCCCGCCGCCGCCGGCTGCCTGGCGAACGGTCACCGCCAGCCCCGGTGATCCCGCCGCCGTCCGCGCGGCGCGCGCCCGCGGCCGGTTCACCAGGAACTTCGTCGTGCAGGCCAGCGCGGCGGACTGGGCGCTGGTGCTGCTCGCGTGCCTGCGGCCGCGGCTGGCCGCGCTCACCGCGGCCGGGGAGCCCGGCGGCTCCGGGCGTCCGCACCTGGTCTTCTTCCAGCACGACGAGGTGATCGTGCACTGCCCGGAGGGGCTCGCCGGGCCGGTGGTCGCGGCGGTCGGGGCCGCGGCGACGGACGCCGGGCGGCTGGTGTTCGGGGCGACGCCGGTGCGCTTCCCGGTGACCACTGCCGTCGTCGGGTGCTACGCCGACGCGAAGTAGTCAGACGGCGTCAGGCGCAGTCAGACGGCGGGGGAGGCGGCGGCGCTGGGCTGGTCGGTGCCGCAGTACTTGCACTTGGACGCGGCGGCCGGGAGGTCGGCGGACAGGCACGCCGGGCAGGTCTTGACCGGCGGCGGGTCGCCGAACGCGTTGACGCCGCGGCGCCGCTGGATCGCCTTGTACGGCACGACGATGGCGAAGTAGATGACCGCCAAGAGGATGACGAAGCTGATGATGGCGCTGATCAGCCCGCCCACGTTGACGAACGTGTTCGGGTTGCTCTTACGCAGCAGCCAGCCCAGGCCGATCTTGTTGCCCGACACCGTGGCGGCCAGCAGCGGCTTGATGATGAAGGTGATGAACTGGGTGATCAGGGCGCTGAACGCCAGCGCCACGACCAGGGCAACAGCCACCTCGACGATGTTGCCGCGCATGACGAAGTTCTTGAATCCCTTGATCACGTCGGACCCCCTCTGTCTGGCCTGGATCGCATCATGGCGGCTGGCACGGTGGTAGGCAAGGATCACCGCCGGCCGGACCAGGCCGAATCAGGTCAGCCGGCCCCGGGAGCCGCTTCCCTGGTGCCGAAGGACACCCGCCAGGCATCGTCCGTGCGCCCGTTGATCTCCAGCACCCAGGTGAACCGCCGCCCGGGCGGCAGCTGCAGCACGGTATTGAAGGCGACGGGAACGTTGATCTCGGCTCCCGGCACCAGCCCGGCCGGGCGGCCCGCCTCGATCTGCCCGCCCGCCTCGATGGACGGCTCGCCGGGCGTATCGGAACCGGGAAACGGGCGGCCGTCCTCGTCCAGCAGCCGCAGCATGAACGCTGTCCGCTCGTTGGTCTCCTGCCACGGAACGTGAAAGAGCAGCGCGATGCCGCACGGGATCGGGCCGGGCCCGGCCAGTGACCAGCCGCCGCCGGCGATGAACAGCTTGCCGTCAGACACCTGCGCATGGTCGGCCAGCATCATGGTCACTCTCATGACAGGCCAGCCTAAATGAGTGATTCCGACTCGCCGTTCAGGCCTGAGTTGGGAATCACTCATTTGGGGGCGCGCATGCCCGGGGACAGCGCCGGGGTGCGGCGGGGGCTACCCGTCCGCCGGCCCCCAGTCGATGGTGACCCTGGCGGCGGCATCGGGGTGCCGCTCCAGCCAGCCGCGGGTGAACGGGCAGAGCGGCACCACGGTCAGGTCATCCCGCACCGCGCGGTCCAGCGCGGCCGTCACCAGGGCGCCGCCGATGCCGTGGCCCTCGAGTTCGGGCGGCACTTCGGTGTGCAGGATGACCAGCCGGTTACCGCGGAGCCGGTACCCCAGCTCGGCGAGCCTGCCGTCGGCCGTGAGCTCGAACCGGGACGCTCCGGTGTTGTCGATGATCTGCGAGGTGTCGGTCACGTCCCCATCGTCGCACCGCCAGGCGTGCTCAGCAGGAAGGCCGCCGCCACCCTGCGATAGACCGCTTCCCCGTGCTCGCCACCGGGAATGGCCGCGTCAGCGGCGAGGCCGGTGTGCTACTCCTGGAGTCATGGATGCGGCTAGCCGGCGGCTGCTGGCGACGATGCCGCTGCACGCGATCACCGCGACCTACGGTGAGGACGGGCTGCGGGAGCGCTTCGCCCTGGAGATCACCGACTTCCCCGAGTTGGACCGGCGCAGGCTGGAGCGGGCGCTGGAACTGGCGGCCCGGGTGCACGCCGGCGACCGCAGGCAGCGCGAGCCGTACCTCAATCACTTGCTGCGGGTCGCCATCCGGATCATCGCGTACTACCACGTCCGCGACGCTGACGTGGTGTGCGCGGCACTGCTGCACGACGCCGTGGAAGACCATCCGGGCGAGCTGGCCCCTGGCGGCGGCCAGCGGGAGGCGCTGGCGGTGACCGCGGAAGGGTTCGGGCCGCGGGTAGCCGAGCTTGTCGAGGCGGTCACGAACCCGGCCTGGCAGCCAGGCCGGGGCAAGGACGAGCAGTACCGCGAGCACGTGGCGGCCAGCCTGGACAGCTGCCCGTGGGCGCGAGTGATCAAGGTCTCCGACTTCACCGACAACGGCGTGGGCCTCATCCATTCCACCGGACCCATGCTGCAGCGGCTCGCGGGCAAGTACGCTCCCCTGGTACCCGTGCTGCGCGAGCTGATCGCGCGGCCTGACACCCCGCTGGACGATGAGGCTAAAGCGCACATACTCGGGCAGCTGGACCTGGCCGAACAGCGGTTCTCGGCGATCCGGGCAGCGGCCGGCAGGCCGGAATGAGCGGAGCGGGCAGCGCCCCTAGCCAGTGCTCTCCTGGACGGCATCGGCATGAGGCAGCGCGCGCCGGGCGATGACGTGGACATCGATACCGACCGCACCAGCCTCCCGGATCACCCGCTGCACGTTCGACCCGCCGGATAGATGCAGCCACCACCTGCGCTGGCTCGACCCGATCACGATCTGAGTGATCTGATGCTCCCCCGCGAAGCTGACGATAGCCCGGGCGGGATCGTCATCCTGAACCTCGTGCCAGCGGGCGCCGAGGTCGGTGGCCAGCTGCCGCAGCTGGTCAACGGACCGGCGGTCCCGGGGGCTGCTGCCGTGACCGGCGGCGACGTGAAACACGTCGAGTTCCCCTTTCACCCTGGCGGCGAGGCGGGCTGCCCGTCGCATCAGCACGTCGTTCCCCGGCGCCGCGGTGACGGCCACCATGATCCGCTCGCACGTTTCCCACAGGACATGAGAATCGTGCTGGCGGAGGTAACCGACGAGCTCGTCGTCGCTCTCGTCGGCGAGGAACCGGAGCGCCAGCTCGCGGAGCGCGATCAGGTTGTCGGTACGGAAGAAGTGAGTGAGAGCCTGGGAGACCCGTTCTTTCGGGTAGATGTTGCCGTGCAGCATCCGGCGGCGCAGCTGCTCCGGTGAGGAGTCGGCCAGCTCGATCTGGTCGGCTTTGCGCACTACCCAGTCCGGCACCCGTTCGCGGACTTTCGCCCGGGTCATCTGCTCGACCCCGTCGGCGATGCTCTCGAGGTGCTGGATATTGACGGTGGTGATCACGTCGATTCCCGCGCCGAGGATTTCCAGCACGTCCTGCCAGCGCTTGTCGTTCCTGCCGGATCCGGGCACGTTGGTGTGGGCGAGCTCGTCCACGAGGGCGATCTGCGGCCGCCGCTGGAGGATCGCGTCGAGGTCCATCTCCTCCTGGCGGGTTCCCCGGTAGTCGACTGCCTTGCGGGGGATGACCTCGAGGCCGCCGATCAGCTCCTCGGTGAGCCGCCGGCCGTGGCACTCGACGAACCCGATCACGACGTCGGTGCCGCGGCCCTTCCGGCGGTGGCCCTCGCTGAGCATGGCGTAGGTCTTGCCGACACCTGCGGCCGCGCCCAGGTAGATGCGGAAATGACCGGCCGCCTCGACTACGTCGGTCGCATAGGTCTCGGCCGCCGCGGCCTCGCTCGCGCCCTCGTCGGTTCCCTCAGGGCCGGCGACGCTGGTCTGCTCGCTGATCTGGGCGCCCTCCTTCGCCGCGGGTGCTTCGACGCTATAGCACGTGGCGGACGGGCTGGCGCATGACTTCTGTTAGGAATCGGCGCGCCGCCGTTAGGGATCGGTGCGGCTGGGAGCCTGTCGCCGGCCCCGGTGCCACACTGGCGGCCATGACGGTCGTCGATGGCCTGCTCCTCGCCCTTTCTGCCGCGGTTTTCATCTATCTGGGCGTCGCGATGTTCAAGCCCGAGTGGTTCTAGATGAGCGGTGCGCGGCGCGTCGTCATCCCGTCAGGCCCGGGGGGCCCGTTGCCTGAATTCCGAAAACCCGGGGCCGGCCATGACTGACGTCGTCCTCATCGCCACCATCGTCGTGTTCTTCCTGGCGGCTGCCCTGCTGGTCAGGGCCCTGGGCCGGGTGGTCGCTCCCTCCGGCGGCGACGCCGGCCCCGGGGCCGGGGCGGCCGAGCAGGGAATTGAGCAGGGACTCGAGCAGCAGATCGAGCAGCAGATCAAGCCGGGGGGGCCGGCGTGAGCGAGCCGGCTACCCCTGCCGGGGGGGCGACGGCAGCGCCGCCGCCGGAGACCCGGCCGCCGAAGGTCCGCACCCGGCCAGGCAGCTCGATGCTCGAGCCGTCGATCCTGCGCCGCGGGATCGGCGAGCGTTCCTGAAGCTTGACCCCCGCAACATGGCCCGCATCCCGGTCATGTTCGTGGTCGAGATCGGCAGCGTCGTCACCACGATCGAGTTCTTCGCCAGCCCCAGCCTGTTCGTCGGGCTGATCACGCTGTGGTTGTGGGCGACCGTGCTGTTCGCCAACTTCGCCGAGGCGGTGGCCGAAGGCCGGGGCAAGGCCCAGGCGGACACCCTGCGCCGCAGCCGCCAGGAGACCGTCGCCTTCGTGCAGCGGCCCGACGGCAGCATTGACGAGATCCCGTCAGCGAAATTGCAGGCCGGAGACCTTTGCGTGGTCGTGGCCGGGCAGGTCATCCCCGGCGACGGTGACGTCGTGGAGGGGCTGGCCACCGTCGACGAGTCGGCGATCACGGGAGAATCGGCCCCGGTGATCCGCGAGTCGGGCGGCGACCGCTCCGCGGTGACGGGCGGCACCATGGTCCTGTCCGACCGGATCGTGGTCCGGATCACCTCCAATCCAGGTGAGACCTTCCTCGACCGCATGATTGCCCTGGTCGAGGGGGCGAGTCGGCAGAAGACGCCCAACGAGGTCGCCCTCGACATCCTGATCGCCGGGCTGACCATGATCCTTCTCGTCGCGGTGGTCACGCTGCAGCCGATGGCCGTCTACTCCAGGGCCATCCAGTCCACCGCCGTGCTCGTCGCGTTGTTCGTCTGCCTCGCACCCACCACGATCGGCGGTCTGCTGTCGGCGATCGGCATCGCCGGGATGGACCGGATGGTGCAGCGGAACGTGATGGCGATGTCGGGGCGGGCCGTCGAGGCCGCCGGGGACGTCTCGACGCTGCTGCTCGACAAGACGGGCACGATCACCTACGGCAACCGGATGGCCGCCGGGTTCCTCCCCGTCGGGGGCGTCGCCGAGACCGAGCTGGCCGGGGCGGCGCTGCTGTCGAGCCTGGCCGACGAGACGCCGGAGGGCCGGTCCATCGTCGAGTTCGCCGAGGCGCGGTGCGCGCTCGCCGAGCCAGACGTGGCGGGCGCCGAGCTCGTGCCGTTCTCGGCCCTGACCCGGATGAGCGGGGTCAACCTCGACGGGCGGCAGGTCCGCAAGGGCGCCGCCGAATCGGTCCGCCGGTGGGTCTCCGAACTCGGCGGTGCCATCCCGGCCGACCTCGCCCCCATCGTGGAGCGCATCGCCGGCGACGGCGGGACGCCCCTCGCGGTGGCCGACGGGCCGCGGATCCTGGGCGTCATCCACCTGAAGGACACGGTCAAGCAGGGCATGGTCGAGCGTTTCGCCGACTTGCGCGACATGGGCATCCGGACCGTGATGATCACCGGGGACAACCCGCTGACGGCCGCTGCCATCGCCCGCGAGGCCGGGGTCAACGACTTCCTCGCCGAGGCCACGCCCGAGCAGAAGGTGGCGCTCATCCGGCGCGAGCAGCGCGGCGGTCATATGGTGGCGATGACCGGCGACGGCACCAATGACGCGCCCGCGCTCGCCCAGGCCGACGTCGGCCTGGCGATGAACACCGGCACGCAGGCGGCCAAGGAAGCCGGGAACATGGTCAACCTCGACTCGAACCCGACCAAGCTCATCGAGGTCGTCGAAGTCGCCAAGCAGCTCCTCATCACCCGCGGGTCGCTGACGACCTTCTCCATCGCCAACGACGTCGCCAAGTACTTCGCCATCATCCCGGCGATGTTCGTCGTGGTGTACCCGCGGCTCAGCGTGCTGAACGTCACGCACCTGCACAGCCCGCATACGGCGATCCTCGCCGCCGTGATCTACAACGCCCTCATCATCCCGGCGCGCATCCCCCTTGCCCTGCGGGGAGTGAAGTTCCGGCCGCTCGACGGCGCCGCCATCCTCCGGCGCAACGGCCTCATCTACGGGCTCGGCGGGATCATCGCCCCGTTCGCCTTCATCAAGCTCGTCAACCTTGTCCTGACCGCGGTCGGACTGCACTGACATGCGGCGCCATGTTCTCGCCAGCATCGTCATGCTGCTCGGCCTGACGGTCGTGCTCGGCTTCGGGTACCCGCTCCTCGTCACCGGCCTGTCCGCGCTCCTGTTCAGGCACCAGGCGGACGGCTCGCTGGTGTACCGCAACGGCAGGATCGTCGGATCGTCGCTGCTCGGCCAAAGCTTCGCCGACAGCAAGGGCAACCCGCTTCCGGGGTACTTCCAGCCGCGCCCGTCGGCCGCCGGCACCGGGTACAACGCCCTGATATCGGGCGCCACCAACCTCGGCCCGTCGAACCCGCTGCTGATCGGCTTCGTGCCGGGAGTGAACACGGTCGGGCTCGACGGCAGGGCGTCGGCGGCTAACCCGTTCGCGACGAAGGCCGACCCCGCGTGCGTTCCCACCGACCCGAAGGGGATCCCCGTGACCAGCCCGGCGCCCGGCCAGCGGTATGCGAGGAACCCTGACGGCTCGTACGTCTGCGACCCGAACACCGTGCCGGAGCGCGCCATCGCCTACCGGGCGTTCAACGGGCTGCCGCCCGGCGCGCTGGTCCCGGCCGACGCGGTGACGGCCTCGGGCTCGGGACTCGACTCGGCCATCTCGCCGCGGAACGCCCTCGACCAGGCACCGCGTGTCGCCCGTGCCCGGCATCTTCCCGTGGGCCAGGTGATCGCCCTCGTGCACCGCTGCACGCAGGGCCGCCAGTGGGGCTTCCTGGGCGAGGCCACGGTCAACGTCCTCGTCCTCAACCTCGCGCTGGACCGGCTCCGGTGAACCCGTCGGGGTGGGTGCAGCTGCTGTTCATCGTGGCCGTGACCGCGGTGGCCGCGCCGCTGCTCGGCCGCTACCTGGCGGCGACGTTCCGGGGCGCCGGTGCCTCCCACACCAGTGCGCCCGGCGACCGGGTGTTCCTCCCGGTCGAGCGGACGGTGTACCGGGCGCTCCGGATCGACCCCGACAGCAGCTGGACCTGGCGCGGCTACGCGCTGGCGGTGCTGGCGTTCGGGCTTGTCTCGGGCCTCCTGCTGTACGCCATCCTGCGGCTGCAGGGGGTGCTCCCGCTGAACCCGACCCACGCGCCCGGGATGTCCCCGCTGCTGTCCTTCAACACAGCCGTCAACTTCATCACCGGCACCAACTGGCAGGCCTACGCGGGCGAGACCGCGGTCAGCTACCTCGCGCAGATGGCCGGGCTGGTGGTCGCGCAGTTCACCGCCGCCGCCATCGGGTTGTCGGTGGCCCTGGCCGTCATCCGCGGCATCTCCGGGGGGGTACGCACACTGGGCAACTTCTGGGTGGATCTCACCCGGAGCCTGGTGCGGGTGCTCGTGCCCCTCTCCATACTCGGCGCGCTGGTGCTCGTCGCCCAGGGCGCCGTGCAGAACTTCAGCGGCTTCCGCACCGCTAACACGCTCGCGGGCGGGACCCAGACCATTCCCGGCGGCCCGGTCGCCTCGATGGAGGTCATCAAGCTGCTCGGCACCAACGGCGGCAGCTTCTACGGTGCGGGCGGCGCGCACCCGTTCGAGAATCCCCCGGGTTCACCAACTTGTTTGACCTGCTGCTGGTCATCGTGCTGCCGTTCGCCATCGTCTTCATGTTCGGCCGGCTGATCGGCAGGCCGCGGCAGGGCTACGCCATCGTCGCGGTCATGGCCGTCATCTTCCTCGGCCACACCATGATCTCGATGCAGGCCGAGGTGCACGGGAACTCTCTCCTGCCGGCGGGCGTGTCCCAGGTGGCGAGCGGCGTCAGTCCGGGCGGCAACCTGGAGGGGAAGGAGACGCGATTCGGGCCCGAAGGCTCCGCGCTCATGACCGTCGGGACGATGGGCACGACCGCGGGGGCGACCAACTCGGCCCTCGACAGCTACACCCCGGTCGGCGGCGCAGGCGCGTTCGTCGCGATCCTGCTCGGCGAGATCAGCCCGGGAGGTGACGGCGGCGGCATCTACGCGATGCTGGTGCTCGCGCTGCTGTCCGTCTTCGTGGCCGGGCTGATGGTCGGCCGGACCCCTGAATTCCTGGGCAAGAAGATCCGCGCACCGCAGATGAAGCTGGTCGTGGCCTACGTGCTGACGATCCCGGTCGTGGTCCTCATCCTCGGCAGCATCTCCCTGGTGATCAGCGCCGGCACCCGGTCGATCCTCAACCCCGGCATGCACGGGCTGACCGAGGTCACCTACGCCTACGCCTCCGCGGCCAACAACAACGGGTCCGCCTTCGCCGGCCTCTCGGCCACCACGCCCTGGTACGACACCACCCTCGGCCTGGTCATGCTGGTCGGGCGTTTCGTGCCGATAGTGCTGGCTCTCGCCATCGCCGGCTCACTCGCGGGGGCGCGGGTGCACGCGCGGACCAGGGCCACCCTCGACACTTCCGGGCCGACGTTCGTCGTCTTCCTGATCGGGGTGATCGTGATCGTCGGCGGCCTCATCTACTTCCCCATGCTCATACTCGGCCCGATCGGCGAGCGCTTCGTCGGATGAGGCATCGGTGCTGACTGCCATGGCCTCGCCCCGTCAGGGCAGACGGTGACAGGGCGGCGACGGTGGCCTACCGTCGATAGATGGTAGTGGCGGTGACGCTGGCGGTGACGGTCCTGCTGGTCGTAGGCGCCGGACTGGGCTGGACCGCGCGCCTGATTCACGTCGGCAGCCTGGACGCGCTGGCGCTGCCGAGAAGGTCGCCACGCCCGATCCCGTTTCCGCGCTCGACTGGCCCGAGCTCCATGTGAAGGCGGTCGTCCCGCAGCCAGACGATCCGTCCCTGATCCTCCTGCTGGTCAGCTGGCCCGCCCATCCGGAGCGGGAGGCGACGCTGCTGGTGGCCCTGGACAGCGGTGATCACCAGTCGGCGCCCATCCTCGCGCAGTGGTGCGCCGCCAGGTCATCGGTATCGCCGGCCCGGGGGCAGGGAGAGACACTGGAACTGCGCCGGCGGCGGAGCCTGCAGCGGGTGCAGGCGGTCCTGGTCGCGGAGGACTGCGTTCCGGCGCGGCCGGTGACGGGCGGAACCGGGCCGTAGCCGCCGTGCACTCGCGGCGTGCGGGAGAGGCTCGCGGCGTGCTGGAGAGGAGGCCGGGGTGCTGTTCATCCTCGCCGGTACGGGGATCGCGGCATTCTTCCCCTGACGGCAGGCCCGGATGCATACTGGGCGTAGCAGTGTCGCAGGCGTGCCGGTATGCAGGAAGAAGATGAGCCCGGTGATCGCTGACCAGAAGTTCGAGACCACGGCGGGACACATCTCGAATCTCGACCGTTGCAATCTGTGCGGCTCTCCCCGGTCTGCCCATGGCGTCAACTGGAACTGCGGGCCCGATTCCTCGGACGGGGGGAAGCGCTTCGTCCTAGTCCTCGGCTTGGCTGCCCTGCTGGCGCTCGCCGGGATCGCGCTGCTCACGGTGTCGAGCCAGACCAGCATGACCGCGGGCACCCTCGTGGCAACCGCCTGCCTGACCGGGATCACCCTGCTCGCCTTCGGCCTGAGCGTCGCCGGCCGGCGCCTGTAAACCTATGCCCATGCCATGCGTGCAGTTCTATCGATGTCCGGCATGGTGCGGCAAGTCGGCGGTTGGTGATGGTCAGTTGGGGCAGGTGTACTGACGGCCGCTGTTGCCGCTAGTCAGGACGGTGTCGTGCTGTCGGAGTGGCTATGGGCAGGCGGACGGCTCCGGGCCGCCGTCACGTTCGCCATCCCCTTCGGGCTGGTGATCGGCAGCGCGGTGTGGGTGCTCTCCGGGTCTGTCCTCCTGGCGGCGGTCGATGTGCTGCTCGGGGGCGCGTTGTTCGGCGGGTTCATGGCCGTGCGGATGTGGCGCGGCTGGCCGCGTGGCGGGCAACTGCCCCCAGCCGACCGGGTGGCTGTGCTACGAGCCGTATAGCGCGGCGAGCGCGTATCTGATCCCCGGCTGATCCCGGAGGTGCTTGCCTACGCCAAGGTCATGCTTCATGCCGCAGACCGCGACCAGCGGCAGCGGTGGGTGTTCTGGCTCATCGCTGGCGGGATAGTCGCCTGGGTGGCGGTCGAGACGCTGACCGGATCGGCGGCTCAGCTGGCGTACGCATGGACCCTCGCTGTGCTCGGCTTCGGCCTTGTCTGGTGGACACCCCGCAGAGTCGCACGCAGGCGCCGGAATGCCGCAAAAGCGGCCAGGCTGGCAGGCGCACAGAGCGGACAGTAGAAGGCCTGGTTGAGACTTCGGCTTTCCTCTGTCAAGCAGATTCGACCCCAACCATCTGCTCCGTAGCAATGGGCAAGTCGTCCAGGGATGTCTACTGCTGGCTGCGACCTCGGCGTGAGTTGCGTAGCCGTCGCCAAATGACCGCCGTCGTCTGTCCGCTTGGCAGCAGTGATGGCAACCGTCGCGGAGCGGGTTAGAACTGGAGAGCGATCTGAACCTTGGTTGGAAAGTCGGCATCGTCAACCAGGATTGAAAGTGGACCCCCACGGCCGAGGCCGGGAATCTCAATCCTAAAATCGTCATCCGGATCGCGCAGGATGATTGCGCCGTGAGCAAGACTAATCGAGCCTTCGTACATCACTAGAGGTAGCGGAATGTACGGCTCACCTCTCCAAATCTCGAATTCGACGTCGCCATCAACCGACGGCTGCACTGCAAACAACACGGAGTCATCGCTCGCGCTCACGAGGGATACCCGGGGATTCCAGTCTTCGTGTGCTTCTTTGCTCTCCACATCCCGCAGGAAGACGCATCCGTGGTCCACCGGAGCCGTCAGCGCCCGGATTCGCTCCCCTACCACGCCAGCCTAGCGGGAACTGGATGATCGTCTCCTATGCTGCGCGGTGTCGGTCTCAAGCTGGCGTACTCGATGCACGGGCTGAAGTCGCAACCATGCTGAGCTGGGAATTTTCGGGTGGGGCGCCAGGGGGTCGAACCCTGAACCCACGGATTAAAAGTCCGCTGCTCTGCCATTGAGCTAACGCCCCGGACGGCACCGGCCGGGCCGATGCCTCCGGGGACGAAGCGTACCCACTTCGCTGGCCTCCCGCTGCGCTTGGCGTCCCCGGCGGACGGCGGCTACCCGCGAACGCCTACCGGTATGCGGACAGGCCGGTGATCGCCTGGCCGAGAGCGAGCGCGTGGATCTCCTCGGTGCCCTCGTAGGTGAGCACCGATTCCAGGTTGGCGGCGTGCCTGATGACCGGGTACTCCAGCGTCACGCCGTTCGCGCCGAGGATGGTTCTCGCCTGCCGGGCGATCTCGATGGCCGCCCGCACGTTAGCCATCTTGCCGAGGCTGACCTGGGTCGGGGTGAGCGGGCCCGCCTCCTTGAGCCTGCCCAGGTGCAGGGCCAGCAGCTGCGCCCTCGACAGGTCGGCCAGCATCCAGGCCAGCTTCGACTGGGTCAGCTGGAAGCCGCCGATCGGCCGGCCGAACTGCTCGCGGGTGCGCGCGTACTCCGCCGCTGTCTCGAAGCAGGTCCTGGCCGCGCCGGTGACCCCCCAGAGGATGCCGAACCGCGCCTCCGTCAGGCACGACAGCGGGCCCTTCAGCCCGGTCACCCCGGGCAGCACCGCGTCCTCGGGCAGCTTCACGTCGTCGAAGTGCAGCTCGGAGGTGACCGAGGCGCGCAGCGACAGCTTCTTGTGGATGTTGCTCGCGGTGAACCCGCGTGTCCCGCGGGGGACAAGGAAACCCCGGACCCCTTGCTCCGTGGCGGCCCAGATCACCGCGATGTCAGCGACCGACCCGTTGGTGATCCACATTTTGGTGCCGGAGAGGGTCCACCCGGAGCCGTTCGGAATGGCCTTGGTGCTCATATTCGCGGGATCGCTGCCGTGGTCGGGCTCGGTGAGACCGAAGCATCCGATCGCCTCGCCCGCCGCCATCCGCGGCAGCCACTCCTGCTTCTGCTCCTCGGAGCCGTACCGCCAGATCGGGTACATCGCGAGCGAGCCCTGCACCGATACCAGGCTGCGCAGCCCCGTATCGCAGGCCTCGAGTTCCCGGCAGGCGACGCCGTAGGCGACCGGGCCCATGCCCGCGCAGCCGTATCCGGTCAGGTGCATGCCGAGCACGCCGAGCTTGCCGAGCTCGGGCGCGAGCTCGCGGGGCAGCGTGCCGGCCTCGAACCAGTCCGCGATGTGCGGTGCCGCCCGCTCCGCGACGAAGTCGCGTGCCGTGTCACGGACCAGGCGTTCCTCCTCGGTCAGCTGGTCTTCGATGCGGAGCAGGTCCACGTCCTCATGTCCGGGGTTCGGCGGCATCGGCGGTCCTCTCTGTGCCCGGGCGCGCTCGCGTGCGCTGCGCTCAGGGTAGTCACCGATCTCCCCGCCGTCAGGCCCCGGCCCGGCCCGGATCCGCCGTGGCGAGCCTGGCCAGCACGCGTCCAGGCGGTTAGCCGGCTTGTGATGCTTCCGAACGCGCCCTCATGCCGGCGATCAGCTCGGACCGCCGGTGTGTCCATCCCATGGCCAGAATCGTCGCGGACATGAGCCCCAGCAGTCCGGCCAGCGCCACGACGAGCTGCGGGCCGATCGCTTGCGCCGCCGCGCCGCCGATCAGGATGCCGAGGCCCTGGACGGCCAGCAGCCCGGACTGGGCCAGGCCGAAGGCGCGCGCCCGGCCGGAGTCGGGCACGCTCTGCACGAACGCGGCCGCGGCAGCGAGCTGGAAGGCGCCGCCGAAGCCGGACACGGCCCAGAGCGTGAGCACCGCCCACAGCGGCGGGTGCGCCGCGCTGGCGATCAGCGGCGCGCAGGACAGCATGGCCAGCCAGCCCATCAGGCGCAGCCGGGTCAACGGGGTGGCCAGCAGGCCGATGACGAACGCGCCAATCACCGTGCCTACCGGCATCGCGGCCATCAGCAGGCCGACGTCGAGGGTGCTGCCGCCGAGCGCGTGCGCATAGGGAGCGGCGAGCCCTTCGGGCACCACGTAGAAGCCGGCCAGCCAGCCGAACAGCACCAGCGAACGCAGCAGCGGATTGCGGAAGACGAGCACGGCGCCGTCGCGGGCGACTTCCCAGAGCGAGGGACGTTCGGGATGCTCGCGGGGCGGCGCCGCGCGGCGCTTGACCCAGGTTGCGAGGATCGCCGCGGAGAGCAGGAACGAGAGCGCGTCCAGCGCGAGGGTGCGGGACGGGTTGAGCGCCGTGACGACGGCGGCGCCGGCCACGAACCCGAGGATCTGGCTCGACTGGAAGGTGATGTTCCCGATCGCCGAGCCGAGGACGAACTTGTCGCCCGGCAGCACGTCCGGCAGCAGGGCCGAGCGCGCCGACGAGAACGGCGGGCCGAGCAGGACGGTGCAGAAGAGCAGCGCGCACAGCACGGCGAACGGCACTCCCGGCACCGCCATGCCCGCGACCAGCACGGCCCGGATGAGGTCACACGCGATCATGATGCGCCGGCGCGGGAACAGGTCGGCGAGCCCGGACAGCAGCGGGCCGCCGACGATCGGCGGCAGGTAGGTCAGGGCGTAGGCGAGCGCGGTGAGGAACGGGGATCCGGTCCGGTCGTACACGAGGATCGCGATCGCGACCTGGGCGAACTGGTCACCGGCGAAGGAGAGCACCTGGGCCAGCCACAGCGCCCGGAACTCGCCGACGGCGAACACCTCGCGGTAGGACGCCTGGCGTTCCAGCGGGCGCCGGTGCCTGCCGCCGTCCTGCTGGTCGCCGAAGGAGGGCGGGTCCGGCTCGAGCGCCGGCGCCGGCTGCGGCGTGGGTGCTGGCTGCGGCATCCGGGCGGCGGCCCGAGCAGGGCGAGCGGTTGCCTGCTGCGCTTGGCGGGCAGCGGCCTGTTGCGCTTGGCCGGCGGCCGCCTGGGCGGGGCGTGCGGATACCGGGGCAGGGCGTGCGGATGCCGGGGCAGGGCGTGCGGATGCCGGGGTAGGGCGTGCGGCTGGCTGGGGTTGCCCGGGGGCCGGCCGGGGCTTCCGCGGGCGTGCCCCCGCCGCCTCAGGCCCGGGGCTGGCTAGCTGCCCCTGCGGCATGTCCCGGGCCGCCGGCATGCGCTGCGGTCGCGCGCCTGGTGCTGGCACGCGCTGCTGTCGCCCGGCCGGTGCGGGCATGCCGAACGCCGGGGTGTTGGGAACCTGCTCCGGCTGCCCCGTCTCGCGCGCTCGGGACCCGGCCGGACGGCCGTTCTGCACGACGGCACGCTGCGGCTGTGTGGTCAGCCCGCCTGGCCCTGGCGGGCGCCCGTTCCCCCCGGGCGTGGGCAGCGCCGCTTCGTGCGAGGTCCCCCTGGACTCCTCTTCTTGCGGCACGCGGCGCCCTAAACGCGCTCCTGGAGGCCGCGGCATCGTTGGCACGGCGTGGTCCTGACGTCGTTGTGGCTCATCTACGGGCTCCCGCTTGGGGCTCTCTCTTTCACTGTCATGGATGCGCTCGCGAACTCTGCGTCACTCTAAGTAATCACTCGGCATCACTTGCTGTCGTGCCCATGTTGCCTACCGTGGCGGATTACTTGTCACTTCGCAAGGGCCCACCCAATGATCATCTTGCCGTAAGACGTTACATTGCGCTACCTTCCGCTGGCTAGCCGGGGTCGCCGGGCTCGCTTTGCCGTGGCTGTGTTCCTCCCCTATGCTGAGACGGTTCCCGACGGCGGGCGCCAGGGGTGTCCGGCGGCACGACCGCCGAAGCCCCCATCGTCTAGTGGCCTAGGACACCGCCCTTTCAAGGCGGCGGCACGGGTTCGAATCCCGTTGGGGGCACGGTCGCCCAGTCGGCGACAGAAGGTCCTGTAGAGCAGCTCGGAGTGCTCGCCACCCTGTCAAGGTGGAGGTCGCGGGTTCAAATCCCGTCAGGACCGCCGGGACAGGTGGCGTGCCCCTTGGCCCGTTGGAGGGGGACGCCACCAGGCGCGAGCCAGGTCCCGCCGAGGTCAGGTAGCTCAGTCGGTATGAGCGTCCGCCTGAAAAGCGGAAGGTCGGCAGTTCGATCCTGCCCCTGACCACCACCTCTGACCAGGCGATACTCTTGACTGAAGATCATTTTTAGATCACTCTCGGGTATCGTTAGTCTCATTTGTAGTCTCATTTGGCGCCCCACAGGAACGCGTTCAGCCGGTCGGCGATATCCCGTCGGAGCCGCGCGGTGACGTGGGAGTACCGCTTGACCATGGCGGCGTTCGACCAGCCCATGACGTGCAGGCGGGCCCAGGACCTGGCCGCGCCAGCGGGGACCGAGGAGGCACTGGCGCGGCTCTCGGCCGGCCATTACGGCCGCTGTGAGCAGTGCGCCGCTGACATCCCGGTCGCACGGCTGGCCCTGGAACCAGAGCCCGGTACTGCGAACGCTGTGTCCGGCAGCCCTCGCGGAATCCAGCACCGGCCAGAAACGTGCCCCGGCCGAACTGGACCCCGGGAGGCGTCAGCGTCCGGAGCCGCTCCTAGAAAATGCACCGTTCGGAATAAAGAATGAGAAATACCTCAGCTGGTGACTTGACGCCGGAGTTCGCCGCGGGTCGAATCGAGATACAGCCACCGGGGGCCGCGGTGGGGGAGAGCCGCGTAGGGGGATCTGAGATCATGATGTTCTGCGCGTACCGGGCTGAGACGCGGGGAGATCGCAGTGCTGTCTGACTCCGGTCTTCGCCGTGCGCACGTGCCTGTCACCGCGGCAGGCGAGGCGCGCACCGCCGCGGGGTTAGCAGCTGCGGGCGAGACCGAGACGGGCGGCGCAGCCTGCTACCCGGCTGCATCCACCCCCCTGCCACCGGCCGGGGGAACCAGCCGCGACATCAGGGCGTGGCTGTTTCTCGTCTCCGTGATCACCATGTTCGGCGTCGGCGCGGGGATCTTCGCGGCGGGCCTGCCGGACGGGGCGGCCGGAATCAGTACCGTGGCGCTGCTGGTGGTCGCGACCGTGCTGTCGGCCGTCGCGCTGTCCCCGCGGATCCGCGACGTCAGGGTGATCGTTCCGGCCTTAGTAGGCGTGGGCTTGTGCGGCGCGGGGCTCGACTGGGAGGCGGATGGTCCGGGGTTCATGGCAGGCTACGTGGCGCTGGTCGGCCTGGCCCTGCGGGCACCGCGGCGGATCGCGCTGCTGGCCGGGGCTCCGGTGATGGCCGCCGTCACCGCCGAGGGAGCGTACGAATCCGATAACCCGACGACCGCGAGCCTGGCTGTCTTGTTCGCTTTCGGCCTCCTGTTCACCACCTCGATCTTCGCGGCTGTGAGCCTGGATGCACGCCGCCAGGCCGAGGCGCTGCTCGCGCAGGAGGCCGCCGCGAGCGAGGCTCGGGAGGAAGCGGCAGCGCTGGCTGAGAGATCACGGCTGGCCCGCGACCTGCACGATATCCTGGCCCACAGCCTCGCCACCCTGGCCGTGCTGCTCGAGACGGCGCGCATGACCGCCATCACCGCGGGTGCGGGGGCAAGGCTCGTGAGTCAGATCACGGCCGCCCGCGACCTGACCCGCGTCGGCATGCTCGACGCCCGGCGTGCCCTGCAGGCGCTGCGGGGACACGGCGCCCCCGGCCCGGCCAGCCTCCCGGAACTGATCTCGGAGACCGCCGCGAGCCTGGGCATTCACATCAGGTTCGAAACCGACGGTGTCCCCGGGAGCCTGGCTGCCGAGGCTCGGCTGACGCTCTACCGCGTCGTGCAGGAGGCGCTCACGAACGTGGCCAAGCACGCCGGGCGGGGTGCTCAGGTGTCCGTCCGGCTCAGCTGGGCACCCGATACCGTCGAGGTGTCGGTCTGCGACAGCGGCGGAGACGGCGTCGGTGCCGGCCTGCCGTCCGGAGGGTTCGGCCTGACCGGCATGGCCGAACGAGCCGCGGCGAACGGCGGGCAGCTGCAGGCAGGCGGGTCAGGAGCCGGCTTCGCGGTCCGCCTGCGGCTGCCGGCGAGCCCGCCCGGTCCGGAGCGGCCGGCGTGATGACAGCGGCCACGTCCATCCGCGTGCTCGTGGCGGACGACCAGAAGATCGTTCGCGACGGCTTGTGCCTGCTGCTCGGCACGCTGCCCGGCATCGCCGTGGTCGGCACGGCGATCGACGGGGCGGACGCGGTGCGCCAGGCGATGATTGCCGCGCCTGACGTCGTGCTGATGGACCTGAGCATGCCAAACTGCGACGGCGTCGCGGCCACGCGCCGCATCGTCAGCGAGCAGCCCAGCGTGCGTGTCGTCGTCCTGACGGCGTATTCGGACGATGACTCGATCTTCTCGGCGCTGCGGGCAGGCGCGCGGGGCTTCCTGACCAAGGACGCCGACGCGGGCGAGATTCTCCGGGCCGTGTCCGCGGTCCATGCCGGCCACGCTCAGCTGGATCCCCTCCGTGCAGCGCAGGCTGGTGGAGGCCTTCGCCCAGGGCGCACGCGTCGGCGTGCCCGGCGGCACCGGCGGCACCGGCGGCACCGGCGGCACCGGCGAGAAGGATTCTGGCTTCGGACGGGCTCACCGAGCGGGAGGTCGAGGTGCTCACCGTGATCGCGGCGGGCCTGTCCAACGCCGAGATCGCGGGCAAGTTCCGGATATCCGCGGCTACGGTGAAGACCCACATCAACCACCTGCTGGCCAAGACCGGTGCGCGCGACCGTGCTCAGCTGGTCGCCTACGCGTTCCGGCGAGGGCTCGCGGACTGAACCTGCCCGCGCTCTTCCGGGGGGCGCCGTACGGCCGGCGCGGTCGTCCGGTACACCTTGGCCACCCGGTAGGCGCGGCGGTCCATCGCCAGCACCTCGGCACGTACCTTCGCCATCGCCTGCCCGTCGAGGTGGCGGACCGAGGCGAGAGCGAGGAACTCTCGCGAGTCCCCGCCGCGCGCGCTCACCCGGACCAGCCCGATGCGCGGCGCGTAGTACTTGATCTGGTGGCCGCTGGCGGGGTCGTTGGGGCTCGTCTCCTCGATCACGAGAACGTGGCGGTAGCAGTCAGCGGGCACGCACGTCGCCGCGCCGGTGCTGGCCACCCGGGAGACGTCGTCGAACCCGATCGACGGGACCAGCCCTTCCCGGTACCGCGCTCCCGCCGTCGGCCGGGCCAGCATGTGGATGCCGCCGTAGGCGTCGGAGGTGCCCCGGATCCAGGTGCTCGGCGCCCCGGTGAACTTCCCGTTCCTGTATTCCTCCGGGTACTCGCCGAAGTTCCACACATTGCCGAGGTCATCTTCGGCGAAGAAGGCGAGCTCCTGCTCCTGCAGTTTCCCCCGCAGGAAGTCCCGGTCCCAGGCCACGACCGAGCGCACGTGATCAACCACCTTCGACAGGTCGGTCACGGTGAACACGACGCTGTGCGGCTTCGCCGCGCCCCCCTCGACGATTGTCCCGCGGTAGGTGAACTGGGTGCCGACCGTGAGCGGGAACATCCGGTTGTCGACATCCAGGGGCTTGGCGAACCGCCCGGCCGGGTGCTGGCCGGGCTGGGCGGTGGCTCCCGCGCTCGCCAGCCCGCACAGCAGCAGCGGTGCGGTGGCGAGGGCGCCGGCTGCGGCCAGTGACCTGATCCGCGGTACAGAGAACATCAGGTGCCTCCTTGGGCGTTGCGACCAGCACCCGGCGGTGCCGCCACGTCGCGCCTGCTGTGCCCGAACCGCAGGTACAGCGACGGGACGATGAAGAGATTGAGCAGAGTGGAGGTGACCAGGCCGCCGAGGATGACGACCGCGAGCGGGTGCTCGATCTCGTGGCCGGGTCGGGAGCCCAGCACGACGAGCGGTACCAGGGCCAGGCCGGTGGCCAGCGAGGTCATCAAGATCGGCGACAGCCGCTCGCGCGCGCCGCGCAGCACGAGCTGCGGCCCGAACGCCATGCCCTCCTGCTCTTCCAGGTGCTGGCAGTGATTGATCAGCAGGATCCCGTTCCGGGCGGCGATCCCGAACACGGTGAAGAACCCCACCAGGGAACCGAGGGAGATGACCCCGCCGCCCAGCCAGGCGGCCAGCACGCCGCCGACCAGCGCCATCGGCAGGGTGAGGAACGTGAGCACGGCCAGGCGCCACCTGCGGAACGACGCCTGCAGCAGCAGCAGGATCAGCACGGCCGGCGATGATCGCCGACTCGAGCAGGCGGCTCTGCGCCGCCTGCCGCTCCTGGTACTCGCCCAGCAGCTCCACGTGATACCCGCGGTCCAGCTGCACCGAGGCCAGCTTCTGCCGGATGTCGCTGACGACCGAGCCGAGGTCGCGGCCGGCCACGCTCGCCCCCACGTCGAGGTAGCGGGAGCCGCCCTGCCTCTCGATCGAGTTGGGATTCGGCCGCAGCGCCACGGTGGCGACCTCGCCGAGCCGGATCCGGCCGCCCGACGGCAAGTCGATCGGCAGGTTCTGGATATCGGAGAGGCTGTGCCTGGTCTGTTCCGGGCTCCACACCACGACGTCGTACGCCTTCCCGGCCCGGAAGATATCGCCGACCTCCTCGCCGGCCACCAGCGTGGCGGCATCCCGGCGGACGTCGCCCGGTTTGAGGCCGTACTTCTCGGCCTTCGCCAGGTTGACGGTCACGTCTGCCTGCGGGACATCCGATGAGATGTCCCGGTGCGCGTCCACCACGCCGGGGACGGACTTCACCAGGCCGAGGATGCGGTCGGATTTCGCCCGCAGGAGCTTCAGGTCCTCGCCGTAGACGCGCACGACGATGGGCGCCTTGCTGCCGGTGAGCACCTCCTCGATCCGCTCGTCCAGGTAGGTCTGGACCTCCCGGTACAGGCCGGGATACCCGTGGGTGACCGAGCGGATCCGGGCGAGGGTGGTCGCGTAGTCCGCGCTGGGGGCCAGGCTGATCCAGATCTCCCCGAGGTTGACGCCGGCGACCTCCTCGCCGAGCAGCGCCTGGCCGATGTGAGCGCCCGCGCTGCGCACGCCGGGGATGGCCAGCAGTTCCCGGCTGATTCTCGTCGTCGTCCGCTCCATCTCCGCGCTCGACGTGCCCGGCGATGCCACCCAGTGGATGAGGAAATCCCGTTCCTGGAAGGCGGGGAACAGCGACTGGCCGAGCTGGGGATACACCCCGATGCCGAGCACCGTTACGACGGCGAACGTCACGTACGCCGCGACCGGGCGGACGATGATCCGCGACAGCCCCGCGGTGTAGGCCCGCTGCAGCCAGCCCACCAGCGGGGACTTGCGGCGCTCGATCCGCGCGCCGCGCAGCAGCAGCAGGGCCAGCGCCGGGGTCACGGTCAGCGCGACCGCCATCGACGCGGCGATCGCCAGCGTGTAGGACAGCGCCAGCGGCCGGAAGAACGCCCCGGTGAGCCCCGCGAGCAGGAAGACCGGGATCGACGCGGCGACGATGATGAGCGTGGCGTACACGATCGGGCTGCGCACCTCGAGGCAGGCGTGCAGGATGACCGCCGCCGTCGGCCGGCCGCCGCCGCGAATGCGCTCCTCACGCAGCCGCCGGGTGATGTTCTCCACGTCGATGATCGCGTCGTCCACCACCGCGCCCAGCGCGATCACCAGGCCGGCCAGCGTCATCGTGTTGATGGTGGCGCCGCGCCAGTAGAGCACCAGCAGCGTGGCTATCAGCGACAGGGGGATGGTCAGCACGCTGATCAGGGCGACCCGCCACTCGAACAGGAACAGGGCGAGGATGAGCACGACGAGCAGGAAGCCGAGCACCAGCGCCTGGGTCAGGTTCGCGATCGCCAGCTTGACGAAGTCGGCCTGCTGGAACACCTTCGTGTCGAACGTGATCCCGGGCAGCCCCGGCTGAAGCTCCTTGATCGCCTGCTCGACTCCCGCCGTCATCTGCAGGCTGTTCGCCCACGGGAGCTTCTCGACCACGAGCAGCAGCCCGGGCTGGCCGTCGATGACCGCGTCACCGATGAGCGGCTGGTGCGCCTCGGCCACCGTCGCGACGTCGCCGAGCCGCACCGGCCCGGACGCGCCCGTGCTGACCGGCACCTTGGCCAGGTCCGCGGGCGTCACGATCGGCAGCACGTTGCGTATCCCGATCCGCTGGTTCGGGGTCTCGATCGCGCCCCCGGTGCCGATGACCGCGCCGGTGGAGAACTTCAGCAGCCCCGAGTCCACCGCGTCGGCGGTCGTCTGCATCACCTGGCCGAGCGTGACTCCCCGCTGGGCCATCTTCGGCGGCTGCGCCTGCACCGTCATCAGCTTGAGCCGCTCGTTCCAGATCGCGACGTTGGCAACGCCGGGCACGCGCAGCAGCCGGGCGCGGATCGTCCAGTACGCCGTCATCGACATCTCGATGAGCGAGTGGCTTTTCGAGATCATGCCGATCTGCATGGCCCGGCCGGTCGCCGACACCGGCGCCAGCATGACGGGCGGCGCCGCCCAGGTGGGCAGGCTCGGCGAGACCGTCGCCACGCGTTCCTGCACGAGCTGGCGCGCCCGCAGCAGGTCGGTGCCCGGCTTGAAGAGCAGTTCGATCGACGACAGCTGCGGAACGGATTTGGACCGCATGTCATCCAGCCCCTGGATGCCGTTCATCGCGGCCTCGAGCGGCACCGTGACAAGCTGCTCGACGTCGGAGGTGGACAGGCCCACGCAGGCGGTCTGGATGAGAACCCTGGGCGGCGCGAATTCGGGGAACACGTTGACGTGCATCCGCGGGAGGGTGGTGACGCCGAGGATCATCAGGCCAGCGGCCGCGGCGACGACGAGGTGGCGGAATCTCAGGCTCGAGCTGATGACCGAGCGCATGAGGGTCCGCGGGGGACCTGCTTCGCTCATTGCTCGCCGCTGATGTCGTACTCGGTGCCGAGCAGTTCCGCCGCACCTGCCGTGACCACCTCTGCGCCGGCGGGCGGGCCGCTGGACAGGACCGCGGCGTTCCCCCGGATGTCGGTGATCGTGATCGGCTCGCGCATGTAGTTTCCCGCTCCGGTATTCACGTACGTCCAGGCCGAGCCGTCGGTGTCATAGACGACCGCCGAGTACGGGATGAGCTCGTGCCCGCCCGTGCCGGCGGAGCCCTGGCCCGCGGCCGTGCCCGCGGCTTTGTCCGCGGCGCCCCCCACCATCTGCACCGGCTGGGTGGCGATGCCCAGCCGCTCGATGGCCCTGCCGGTGAGGTGCAGTCGCGCGACCGCGGAGCCCGGGACGTGGGTGACCGTCGCGGGGGGCGGCGGGGGCGGAGCGGAGCCGCAGCCGGTGAGGATCGCGGCGGCGCCGGCCACCAGGCAGGCCCGAGCCGGGTGCTTCATGGACATCGAAGGGCTTCCTTCCGAACGGTGGCACCACTCATCAGCCGGCAACGCCGGCCTCGTGCGCGGGGTCAGGGGCGGCACGCGGGGCTTCCCGGCGAGCCGCGGCCAGCAGCAGCGCGGGCAGCAGGAACACCTGTACGAGGAGCAGGCTCGCCAGCCCGCCGAGCATCGTCACGGCCAGCGGATGCAGGGATTCCAGGCCGGCCCGGGTGCTCAGGATCGCGGCGGGCATCATGACCACGGCGGTCGCGAGCACCGACTGGGTGAAGGGCAGGGCGCGCTGGCTCGCTGCCTCCCGGATCGCGCGCTGCGCCAGGCCGCGCCCCGCCCGTCAGCCGCGCCCCGCCCGTCAGCCGCGGTGCCCCGGTTGACCGCGGCGGCCTCCTCCGCTGCGTGGATGCCGCGGCCGAGCAGGACGCTGGCGCGGATCGCGAGCGCCACGACGGCGAACAACCCCGCCAGCGCGCCCGCGTTCCATATCCCTCCGGCGAGCGGCCCGGTGAGCAGCCCCCCCGTGGCGGACAGCGGCAGCGACACCATCATCAGGCCGGCCCGCCGCCAGCTGGCCACCGCCGCCTGCAGCAGCAGGAAGACGCCGGCCAGCGCGGCCGCGCCGTAGCCGAGGGCCCGGAGGCCGTCGGCCTGCGCGATGGTGGCGTTCCCGAACACTTCCGCGTGGTACTCGTACGGCATCGGCACCCGCGCCAGCCGGGCCCGCACGCCCGAGACCGCGGCGGACGGGTCGCCGGTGACCCGGGCGGTCACTTCCGCGCTGCGCAGCGCGTCGTCGTGGATGATGGCGGCCGGCTCGGCGCGGACCGTCACCGAGGCCACGTCCTTGAGCGCCGCCTGCCCGCCCGACGGCGTGTCGATGAGCAGGTTCCCGAGCTCGGTCAGGTTGCTGCGCACCGCAGGCGCGCCCCAGACCACCACGTCGAAGATCTTCGACTGCTCGTAGAGGTTGCCGACGACCAGGCCTGAGGTGAGCGTGGTCGCGTCCCTCCGGATGTCGCCGGGCTTCAGCCCGTACCGCTGCGCGGCGGCGAGGTTGACCCTGACTTCGACGGTCGGCTGCTCCGGTACCGGGGTCACGGCAGGTGCCGCCACTCCCGGCACCCGGGACAGCATGGCCCGTATCTCACTGGCCTTGCGCTGCAGCACGCTGAGGTCGGCGCCGTAGACGCGGACCACGAGATCGTCCTTCTGGCCGGCCATGACCTGGGCGAGGCGGTCGCGCGGGTAGGTGAGCAGGTCGGCCCGCAGGCCCGGGTAGCCGCGCATCAATGCCCTGATCGCCGCCTGGCTCCGGCCGTAGTCGGCCAGGTCGTCGAGGGTGATCCATACCTCGGCGGAGTTGACGTCGACCAGCTGATCGGAGCCCACGGCCCGGCCGACGTGCGTTCCGACGGTCTTCACGCCGGGCAGCGCGCGCAGCCGGGCCCCCGTGGCGGCGGTGATGCGGTCCATCTCCTGCAGCGACGTGCCCGGCGCTGCCTGCACGCGCAGCAGCAGGGTGCGGTCCTGCAGTTGCGGCAGCACCGATCCGTGCCCGGCCTGCGGGATGATCGCGAGGGCCGCCAGCGCGAGCACGCCCGCCGCCGCCCACGCCCGGCCCGGCCGCGTGATCACGGCAAGCCCGCTGTCGAATATCCGCTTCACCAGGCCGGCGAACGGCCCGTTCCGGCCGACGCTCGCGCCGCGCAGCAGCAGCGCGGCCAGGACGGGAGTCAGCGTCACCGCGACCAGCATCGAGCAGAGCACGGCGAGCCCGTAGGTGAGCACGAGCGGGCGGCTGAAGGCGGTCACCACGGTTCCCAGGAAGAGGAACGGGAGCGTGGCGAGCAGCAGCGCGAGGACAGCGAACACCAGCGACCCGCGGACAGCGGTGAGCGCCGCCCGGATGTCCTCGCTGACCGCCGCGGGTCCGCCGCAGGCCTCCGCTCGGCCATCCGGCGCCGCACCGCGTCGATGTCGGTGATGACGTCATCGATGACCACGCACACGGCCGCGGCCAGCCCGAGCAGCGTGATCGTCGTGAACGTGGTGCCCAGCAGGTACAGGACATACGCCGCCGTCGTCAGCGACACCGGCACGACGACACCGCCGATCAGCGCCGCGCGCCAGGTGCCGAAGACGGCGAGCAGCAAGGCCAGCAGCAGCGCGAGGCCGATGAGCGCTACCCAGCCGGCATTCCGCAGCGCGGTCTCGACGAACGTCGCCGGGCGGTATTCGGCGGTGCCGACCGTGATGCCCTTCAGGCCGGGCGCCATCTCCGCCATGGCGTGCTCGATGTCCCTGGTGACCTGCAGCGTGTCGGCACCAGGGAACTTCTCGACCACGAGCAGCAGGCTGGGCGTGCCGTTCGCGACCGCGTCACCGATCAGCGGCTGATGGTCCTCGATCACGTTCGTGACGTCGGCGAGCCGGAGCGAGCCGGCCTTCGAGCCCTCGACCGGCACGGCGGCAAGCTGCCGTGGCGTCGATATCGGGGAGACATGCTGCACGGCCAGGCGCTGGTTGGCGGACTCGAAGAACCCTCCGGTACCGGGCGTCGAGGCCTCCACGAACGTCAGCGGTGACACCCACAGCGCATTGCCCGCGGTCTCTATCACCTGCGTGAGCGACACGTGGTCGGACCGCAGCCGCTTCGGGTCGACCTGCACCTGGAGCTGCCGGTCGCGCTGGCCGTAGATGGCCACGTTCGCGACGCCGTGCACGCCCATGAGCCGCGGCCGGATCTTCCACCGCGCGAGCACGGACATGTCGATCAGGGACACCTGCCGCGACGACAGCCTGATCATGGCGATCCGGCTGGCCGACGCCAGCGGCTGGATCATGATCGGGGGGCTGCCCACGTTGGGCAGGGCGTGCGCCTGGGTCATCCGCTCCTGCACCATCTGGCGCGCGGCGTACAGGTTCGTTCCCGGCTGGAAGGTCAGGTCGATCGCGGACAGGCCAGGCATCGACGAGGAATGGAGCCGGTCCAGCCACGGGACGCCGTTGAGCAGATCCTGCTCGAGCGGCACCGTGATCAGCTGCTCAACCTCCGCCGCTGACAGGCCGAGCGCCTCGGTCTGGATTTCCACCGATGGCGGCACGAACTCCGGGTACACGTCGATGGGTGCAGACCGCAGCTGGGCGATCCCGATGATCATGAGCCCGATGGCGAGCGCCAGGGCCAGGCGCCCGAATCTGAGGCTCGAACCGAGGATCCAGCCCATCGCCGTGACCTCCTCCGCCGGCGGCGTTGCGACGGACGTTAGGCCCGCGGGCGCCCGCGGTCATCGGCGCGCGGGTGGAGAGCGATCCGGCGCTGCCTCAACCCAGGGGTTGACGTTCCCGGATGGCGGTTAGCTGAGTTCCGCTTCGCAGCCGGGCTGGAGGCGCGGGGAACCGGCCCCTGCGGTGGCGGCGCGGTCGAAGCGGATGCGGGCCGTCCGCCCGTCGAATTCGAGCGTGGACAGCATGTTGGAGAACCAGGGACCGCGCGTGATCCGCCACCGGATCGCCGGCCCGCTGACCCCGGCCAGCCGGGCCAGGACGGTGCCGAGCAGTTCGCCCGCGCGCGACGTGACCAGTTGCTGCCCGCGCCGCAGCGAACTCGGCAGCACGTTGTGGATCGGCGAGCAGACCGCCTGGTAGACGGCGCTGCGGGGATCTGTCCCGGCCGGGAACTCCACGGCGGCCAGGTAGCTGTGGTGGATGTCGCCCGAGACAACGGTGACCGAGGCGGGCGGCTGGCCGTACGATCCGGTCGCGAGCCCGGTGAGGAGCCGCGCGAATTCCGCGAACGACGTCCCGAATGCCGCCCAGTGCTCCAGGTCGAAGGCCCGGCGCATCCGCTCGGCGAGGCGCGCGAAGGGCTTTCCCCAGGCTCCGCCGCAGACGGCCTCGTTCCACGCCTCCAGGGCGTGGATGCCGCGCGGCAGCAGCAGCGGCAGGGAGGTGGCGAGCACCACGTGATCCCAGTCACCGGAAACCGACTCGGTGACCCACTGCCATTCCGGCTCGCTGACCATCCGCCGCCCGCTTTCTTCCAGCACCCGGCCGGCCCGCGAATCGATCACGACCACCTGCACCCTGCCGAAGGCGCGCCGGAAGCTCCACTGGATGCCCGCGGTCCCCTGGTCGGCCCGGACGGCGAAGTCGCTGAGCAGGTCCGCCGCGTCACCCGCCGCCTGCACCTGGCGCCACAACTCGTTCTTGCCGAGTTCCTCCGGCGAGAGGTTGCCGAGATGCTGGTAGACCCAGTAACTCATGAAGGCGCCGGTGATCCTCTCCCGCCACCACGGCCTGGCCTGGTAGTCACGGCGCCAGGCGGACGAGATGTTCCAGTCGTCGTGGACGTCATGGTCATCGAAGATCATCGCCGTCGGGATGACCGACAGCAGCCAGCGCACCGAAGGCTCGCTCCAGGCCTCGCGGTACAGGAAACAGTACTCAGTGAAATCCGCGACCTCGTAGCCGGGCGGGACCGACGGGTCGCGGCGTTCCTCGATGAACCGGCGCGTCGCCGGGTTCGTCTCATCCGCGTAGACCTGGTCGCCGATCATCAGCAGGAGATCGGGCCAGCGCTCGCGCGGCGTCTCGCGCAGGTCATGGGCGTAGGCGCCCAGGGCGTCCGACCCGTGCTCCTCCTCGTGCCGGGCGCGCTCGCGCCGCCGCGACGGCACCGGCAGCTCAGCGATCCGGCAGGAACCGAAGACGAGCCGCGGCGGGCGGCCCGGGCCCAGCGTCCGGAGCACGCTGGGCGGGAACGGCGAATCCGGCTCCGGCCAGCGGACTGTGCCATCCAGGGCGACCTGGTACTCATACTCGGCTCCCGGCCGGAGACCCCCGGCCACCACCAGTCCGTAGTAGTGGCCGGCCACCTCGAAGGTCCGCGTCGTGTGCCCGAGGATCTCTACCTGGCAGGCCCGGTCCGTCTCGACCCATATCGTGGCCGCCGTCTCGCCGGCATAGCGCAGCAGCGGGCCGAGCACGAGCAGGGGTGCCTCGCTGCCGCCATCTCCCATGCCTGCCCCTTTACCCACGATCCGTCGCTACCCGCCTCAGTCCGCGAAGCCATGAGTTCGGACCTCCGTTGCGGCCGCAGAGCCGCTGTCGGGCAGGCCGACCTGCTGCGCCGTGAGCTGATCGCGACGGGCTTTGAGGAAGTCGCCGAGCTCGTGCGGATGGCTGGGTGCAGGGCTCATAGCTCCATTGTCAGGCCAGCACCGGCACCGTGCGCGGCCGCGCGCCGCGCACGGTCACCATCACACCGCTGGAGCGGCACGCGATGTCGATGCCGCGCGCATCGCGCAGGTCGCCGCGGATCAGCCCGGCGCCCGCGCCCAGGCAGGCCAGCCCCGCCGCCCGCATCCGCCGCTCCATCGTGGGCTGGGCGTCCGCCAGCGCGAGGAACCCGTCGATCTCTGCCCGGCTGTAGGGCGCCTTGGCCCGCTCCCGGGCCAGCGGCAGATCCTGCGGATACAGCTGCGGCACCACCCGGCGGCCGATGAACCGCAGGTTCATGCGCAGCGTCCGGCGCGTCACGCCGGACAGCCCCGGCGCGCGCCGGGTGAACCGCTCGGTCACCGACGGGTGCAGCAGCACCTCCGGCGCGGCATCCAGGCCCAGCGGAATCGCCCAGCCGGCCAGCTTGCCCGCAGCCCACAGCAGGTTCTTCGCCCGCTCCCGCCCGTCCGGCGCGGCCAGCGGCACGACCTGCCGGGCGAACGCTGCCGCCTGCGGTGACACCGACGACGGCTCCCACCGCCCGATATAGGCGGCAACCTCCGCATTTTGCATACAGCACTTATACTTAATGCGATGCGCGAGATGCGGGACCCCGGCTGCGAAAATGACTCCACCCGCATCCTGACCGACGAGCAGCTCGCCGACTACGGCCCCTGGTTCGACAACCACCGCCGCCTGCGCGAACTGATCAGCGAACTTGAGGCACTCAGCCTCGACATCGCCGAAGCCGACCCCCGCTGGAACCGCTAGGCAGCCAAGACAAACGTGGGCACGCGGCGCTTAACCTGTGGCCAGCCCTCCAGCCAGGCCTCGTTTCCCCAGCAAAGCCCCAAACGTGAAGACCTCACCGTCTTTGACCTGCCCGAACGTGCACTCAGTAATCCAGCCTGCGCTATCCGTGACATGCGTGGTCTCATTTCGGTCTCATTTGCCTCAGGCGGACGATCATCTTTCCGCAGGTCACAGGCATGCGCACTGAGCGCGATGAGGTGACTTGGGCGGCCCGCTCGGTATCTCCCATTGCGGGCTCTGCGATGGAGCCCAGGCGCAACGGAGCATGCAACCCGGCCCGCTACGTCGGGAGGCACGGCCGTCTGGAGGTCATCGCTGACTTCGAGACCAGTAACCGGCGTCCGGCAGTCCGGGAACCAGCGCAGCCTGATGTCGGCATCACTGACGGTGAGCAGGGGCGAGTGGCCTATGCTGCCATTTACCACCTCCCTGCCGAATCGGAGCGCCTGACCGTTGAGGGCCTGGACACCGCGGTCAGCGCGCCGATCGCCCGGTTCTGTTCTCTCTTGACGGGTCCGCTCACCGCCCGACTTGTCTCGTGACCGGATCGTCTGCCGAGACGGTTTCAGGGCGAAAGCGGTTCAAGATGTGGTCACGCTGGCCGTGCCACGCTGGCCACGGCCTTGCGCTCGCGCATGGCGACTGGGACTGCGGCGAGGACCAGCGCGCTGGTGAGGGCGAACGCTGCCGGGTAGCCGGTGCGGACGCAGATCAGGCCGAAGACGGCCGGGCCGGCGCCGTAGCCGGCGTCGTAGGCGAGGTTCCACAACGCGCTGGCCTTGGCCTCGGGCAGCCGCTCGATCAGCAGCGCGAACGTCGCGTTCTCGATCACCCCGAACCCGGCGCCGAACAGCGTCATGCCTGCGAAGATCACCACGGGCGAGCCCGGTACCGTCATCGCGGCCATGCCGAGGGCCGCCACGGCGAGCGCCGGGATGAGCAGCCGGGCGTGACCGTACCGGTCGCCGTGCTTGCCAGCCCGCCAGCGGCTGAGCGTGGCGGTGATCGCCTGCACGAGCAGGACGGCCGAGGAGAGGTTGCTGGGGATCCCCTTCGCGAGCGGCAGGAACGAGTCCAGCACGCCGGCCGCGATCGTGGCGGCGGCGAAGATCAGCGGCAGCCGCAGCGCGGCGCCCGCCATCCGCCCGGAGCTGCGGGCGCCGCGCATCCGTCTGGCGCGGGCGGTACGGCGTGCCTCGTGTCCGCCCGGCAGCCAGCGGATCGCCACCAGCGGCAGCAGGGCGGCAGTGGCCGCCATCGCCGCGGCTGCGGCGGCCAGGTGGTGTCCGGCGAGCCAGATCCCGGCCGGCAGCGCGACGACGGCCGGGGCGCCGGAGACGATGCCGAGCAGGCCGAGCCCCTCACCGCGCCGTCCGGGAGGCAGCAGCTTGGCGGTGAGCGCACCGGTGACCACGCCGCACAGGCTGAAGCCGAGACCGCGCACCAAGCTGACGCTTACCATGACGGCCTGGGGCTCGGGTGCGAGCATGGCCAGGGCCGGCACGCCGAGCAGCACGGCTCCGGCCGCGAGCACCATCCGGCAGCCGAACCGCCTGATCGCTGCTGCGGCCGCGGCCTCGGCGGCCACGGTGCCGAGCAGCAGGGACCCGGTGATCAGCCCGGCACCGGAGCTGCCGGCGCCGGCCGCCGCCGCCAGCATCGGCATCACCGACAGCAGCAGGAAGAAGCTGCTGAGCGAGGTGAACTCGGCCAGGAACGTGGCTGCCAGCGGCACGCTGAGGAGCCGGGCCGGGACCGCGGTGCCAGGCTGCGCCTGCGTCAAGCTGCTCATAGCACGCACGGTAGAAGCCAGCCGGCCCGCTGGTATGGTCCGATTTCATGGCGATTGAGTGGTCCGGTTTGAGCCCGGAGCTGCTGGTACGGCTCGACCGCTCGGGCAGCCAGCGGCGACCGCCCGGGCGGCATCTGACCATGCACGCCGTGGTTCACTGGCAGCGCCTGGTCAGGGTGCTGGCGATTCACTCGGGCCGTGGATCCCAGCGGAATCGCCGGATCGCGACGATGGCGCCGACCCCTCCCCAGGCTGCCAGTACGGCCAGGTGCCGCCAGTCGGCGCCGGTGTGCTGGGCAAATGGCCCGGTCAGCGCCTGGTTGAATGGGCGCACCGGAAGCCAGCCCGCGACGCGGTTGAGCAGCTGGGAATGAATGGGCAGGTAGGTGCCGGAGACGAACAGCAGCGGGAACAAGACCAACTGGGCGACTGCGGGGGCGGCCTCGGCATTGGAGATCACCGAGGCGACAGCGACGCCCAGTGCGCAGAAGCTGGCAGCACCCAGTACCAGGGTGAGCCCTATCGCGAGCCAGTGCGTCGGGAACGGAACGCCGTATAGCCGCCCGACGCTGACGATCAGCGTGGTGTCGATGGCGCTGACCAGCACGCAATGCGCGAGCAGTCCGCCGAAGTAGGCCCACGCGGGCAGCGGCGTGGCCCGGGCCCGCTTGAGGGTCCCGTTCTGCCGCCGCATCGCGAGCGCGACCGCGAGCTGCCCGTAGCACGAGCCGAGCACCGACAGCGCGGCGATCGTCGGCACGTAGTACTGCAGGGCGGACAGGCCGCCGAAGTACGGGCTCCTGCTCACCCCGCCGAACAGTGCGCCGATGATGGTGACGAACACCACCGGGAAGATGAACGTGAAGACCGCGCTCTGCGGGTTACGCCAGAACGACACCTGCTCGTAGCGGACCTGGTGCGCGAGCAGGCCGAGCGCGCGGCGGCGCGCGGGCCGCGCCGTGACAACTGCGGTGGTCATCGGGTAGTCCTCTCCGGCGTGCCCGCGAGCGCGCCGACATGGGTCAGCTGCAGGTAGACGTCCTCCAGGCTGGGCCGGTCCACGGTGAGCCCGGCCAGCTGCGTGCCGTGCCGGATCGCCCAGCCCGTCAGCTCGTGCAGGTCCTGGGTCGGGTTGCGGGTCTCGACGACCACCAAGCCGTCCAGCCCGGGATGCGCCGGCAACGGCAGGCCGGCGGCCGGGTAACCGCCGGCCAGCGTGAAGGTGATGCGCGCCGGATCACGATCGCGCCCGCCGAGTTCAGCGGGCGGCCCCGCCGCCACGACAACGCCGCTGGACAGCACCACCACCCGGTCGGCCAGGGCCTGTGCCTCGTCCATGGCATGCGTGGTCAGCAGGATGGTGGTGCCAGTAGCGCGCAGCTGGCGCACTAGCTGCCAGGCATCCCGGCGGGCGGCCGGGTCGAACCCGGTCGTCGGCTCGTCCAGGAACAGCAGCTCCGGGTTGCCGGCCAGGCCCAGGGCCAGGTCCAGGCGGCGCTTTTGCCCGCCGGAGAGCGCGCGGACCTTGCGGCGCTCCAGCCCGCCGAGGCCGACCAGGCTGATGACCTCGGCCACGTCCCTGGGCGCCGGGTAATAGCCGGCCTCGCGGGTGATCGTCTCGCGGACCGTCAGGTACGGCTCGACCGCGATGTCCTGCAGTACCAGCCCGGTCCGTTCGCGCAGCTTGCGGCCCGTGGAGCGGTCGCCGGGGTCCAGGCCGAGCACTTCGGCCGCGCCCGCGTCACGGCGGCGGAATCCTTCCAGGATCTCCAGCGTCGTGGTCTTGCCGGCCCCGTTCGGCCCGAGCAAGGCGACGATCTCTCCCTGCCGGACGGTGAAGCTAACGTCCCGGACGGCCTGCACCGGGCCGTAGCTCTTACGCAGCCCGGCCACTTCCAGGGCGTTAAGCGCCGTCACTTCCGCACGCACTGGACCTCCACCGTCACGTCGAGGTAGCGGCCGGCCAGCCCGCGCATCGCGGTGATGCCGTACTCGGTGCGGTCGATACGTGCCGTCGCGCGGGCGGTGAATGCGCCGGCCGACGGGTCGTAATGCACAATCGAGAGGCGGACCGGCTGGGTCACATCCCGCACGGTCAGCGTTCCGGTGAGGACCTGGCTCTCGGCGTCAAAGTGGCCGGAGGAGAAGATCATCGCCGGGTAACGGGCGGGATCCAGGAAGCGCGGGGACAGCACGCCGCGATCGCGCTGGCTGCTGCGGGTGCGGAAGCTCGCCGTCTCGATCTCCGCGTGGACGCCCGATCCCGTGAGGGGTTCGGCGATGTTGACGGCGCCGCTGCGGATGGTGAAGGTGCCACGCACCGGTGCCAGCCCGAACAGATGCCAGGTCCGGAACGTGACCGCCGACCGGCTCGGGTCGATTTCGTAGTGGCCTGGCTGAGGTGTGCTGGCTGCGCTGAGCTCTGGTTCGGTATGCATGTGCCCATTGCAGGCCAGCGGCGGTGTGGCATGGCAGGGCCGCCGGTAGGGACCGGCCCCGACCAAAGAAGGGCGTGTCGCGGCGGCATGCGACTTTCGTAGGTTGCTGACCCGCCGAAGGTCTCGCCGCCAGGGGCAGCGCGGACACGATGCCTTAGCGTGGACGATATGGACGGCCTCCTGTGCCGGTACCGAACGTGGTGGCGGCGGCACTTGCTCGCGATGGACCTGTTCATCGCGGTCGGCTTCGTGCTGCTGGACACCGGCGCCACGCTCGGCGGCGCGTCCTGGTGGCCCACCCACCCCGGCAAGCTCGCCTGGGTCATGCTGGCCGTTCAGGCGCTGGCAGTTTCGTCGCTGGCCGCCCGGCGGCGCGCGCCCATCGCCGTCATCGCCAGCCTGGCCGCCTTCACGCTGGCCATATCGCTGCTGATCTCCCCGGCCGGTGCCCTCACGCCCGCCAGTCCGGGGAACGTGTGGGCGCCTTACGGAACCGTCCTGGCCGCTTACGGGCCGTTCTACTACTGCAAGGACCGGCGCGCCGCCTTCGCCGCGGTCGGCGTCATGACCGTCATCGTGGCGCGCGTCTGGGACCCATCGTGGCAGGTGATCACCATCGCCGTGCTGCGGACCGCGCTCGGGCCGCTGCTCGCGCTGTACTTCAGCGCCCGCCACGCCATGGTGGCTGCCCTCACCGAACGCGCCGAACGCGCCGAGCGCGAGCGCTACCTGCTCGCCGAGCAGGCCAGGGCGGACGAGCGCGCCCGCCTCGCCGGCGAGATGCACGACGTGGTGACGCACCGCGTCAGCCTGATGGTGCTACAAGCCGGCGCGCTCAGCATCACCGCGAAGGACGAGGCCACCCGGCGCGCCGCCGAGGAACTGCGGGCCGCGGGCTGCCAGGCGCTCGATGAGCTGCGGGACCTGGTCGGCATCCTGCGCACGTCGCCCGAGGGTGACCAGGCCCCCTCGGCCACGGGCCTGGCCACGCTGGTCGCCGAGTTGACGGCCGTCGGCACTCCGGCTCAGCTCACCGAGCAGGGTGACCCGGCGCTCGCCTCCCCGGTAGTCGGGCGCACGGTGTACCGGATCGTCCGCGAGGCACTGACGAACGTGCGCAAGCACGCCCCTGGCGCGCGCGCCCTCGTGCTGATCAGCTACGGCGAGTCGCAGGTCCAGCTCACCGTCACGAACACCCACGCCGTCAGCAAGCCCGCCGCCGGCCTGGTCGCCACCGGCTCCGGCCTCGGCATCGCCAGCCTGCGGCAGCGCATCGAACTGGTGCACGGCAGCCTGCGCGCGGGTCCCACCCCGGACGGCGGGTTCTGCCTGGAGGCCACGTTGCCCGCCTACGTGCCCACGGCCGAGCCGGCGGTGTGATCGCCGTGATCCGGGTGGTCGTGGTGGACGACGAGCCGATGGTCTGCGCGCACCTGCGCACGATCCTCGGCTCCGCCGCTGATATCGAGGTTGTGGACGAGGCCCACGACGGCGCAGTCGGCGTCGAGGCCGTGCTGCGCAGCAAGCCTGATGTGGTGCTGATGGACCTGCGGATGCCCGGCGTGGATGGGATCACGGCCATCGAGCGGATCGGCAAGCTCGCCCGCCCGCCAGTCATCGTGGTACTGACCACCTTCGACGCCGACCAGTACGTGCTGCGCGCGCTGCGCGGCGGGGCGGCCGGCTTCCTGGTCAAGTCCACGCCCCCGGAAGACCTCATCGGGCTCGTCCGCGTCGCCTCTGAGGGCCACACGGTGCTGTCCCCGGCCGCGGCCCGGCGGCTGATCGCGGCGTCCGCCGACCGCCAGCCAGCCCGCGACCACGCCCGCAAGCTCGCCAGCTCGCTGACCGAACGGGAGACCGAGGTGCTCGCCGGCGTCGGCGAAGGCTTGTCCAACGCCCAGATCGCGGCGCGGCTATACCTGTCCGAGGCAACCGTCAAAGGCTACGTCTCCCAGATACTGGTCAAACTGGAGTGCGCCAACCGCACCCAGGCCGGGCTGCTCGCACACGACGCCGGCATCGCCAGCCGTCAGCGTCCCTGATAATTGCGACATCCGCCCCGCTCCGGCAGCCAGCAGCAGCTCACACCGGCGGCCTTTCGTGCCGCGGTTTTGTCAAGCTATAGCCCGGACGATCCGATCGTTACGTGGGTTTCCCTCGCACCGTGGACGTATCGCCTTTAGCCCGGAAGGGAGAAGGCCACGTCAGCGGTGCGCCGCCAACCCGCCGCACCGCGCCTTGTCAGTTGATACCGAAATGCTGCTGCACGCCACGCTTCATGATCACACCGGCTTCGGCCCGGTGGCTGAGGACCTGGCCGCGCGGTACACAACCATCGCCGTGGACTGGCCCGGCCACGGCCGGTCGGATCCGGTAAGCCAGGGCCGTTCAGCAGACGCGTTCGCCGCTCTCACCGGCACCGTCACTACGTCGCAGGTAATCGCGAACCGGCGGCGCGTGACTGAGGATGCCAGGTGGCACCCGGTCCCGGGCCGCCCAAGGTCATCACCCGCCGAGACCGCCGAGAGGACATGTCATGCCCTTCATCGAAGCCGCTGACCGCGTCGGCCTGTTCGTCACTGACTGGGGTAGCGGCCCGCCAGTCGTGTTCACCCACGCCTGGGGACTGCGGTCAGATGAGTTTGACTACCAGATCCCCGCCCTGACCGCCGCCGGCCTGCGATGCGTGCTGTATGACCGGCGCGGCCACGGTCGCTCGGACCGGCCCGCCACCGGCTACGAAATCGACACCCTGGCCGACGACCTGGCCGCCGTGATCGGCTACTTCGATCTGCACGAGGCCACCCTCGTCGCCCACTCGCTGGGGTCTAAGGAAGCAGTCCGCTACCTCTCCCGCCACGGCGACGCCCGCATCGCCCGGCTGGTGCTCATCGCACCGACCACGCCACTGCTGCGCCGGACCACCGACAACCCCGACGGCCTGGACCCCGCGCTGATCGACGCCAATTACGCGGCCATAGCGGCCAACGTCCCGCAGTGGTGCGCTGATTTCGAGGCTGCCGGGCCCTACTTCGGGACCAGCCCTGGGGCATCCCCGGGGCTGGTTGACTGGACGACGAGGATGATCGTGGACACGCCCCTGCCCGTGTTGCTGGAAACGTTCAAGGTCAACGCCGACGCTGACATGCGGACCGAATTGCAGAATATCCAGGTCCCGGCCTTGATCGTTCACGGAGATCAAGACGCCTCAGCGCCCATCGGCCTCACCGGCCGCAAGACCGCGGAACTCATCCCCGGAGCCAGCCTGACCGTGTACCAGGGCGCCGGGCATGGCCTGTACGCCAGCGACCATGACGCCCTCAACGCGGACCTGCTCGCGTTCATCAACGGCCACCGCGTCCATGCTGGCCTGCCACACCACTCCCGGAGCTAAAGATGACCACGCTGCTCTACGCGGGGCCGCCGCCGCGGGCCCAGAAGGATCGCCTGTTCCAGGCCCATGCCGACGGCCTCCTCCGCCACGGATCAGCAGGCCAGAACGGCCCGTCCCGGTGACCACTCGGCGGCAGCGGGCGGCAGCCACACGCGAGCATCTCGTCGATGCCGGGCTGCGGCTTGCCGAGCACACCGGGCTGGCCGGGATGAGCATTAACCACATCGTCGAAAGGGCCGGCGTGGCGAAGGGAACGTTTTTCCATCACTTCCCCGACCGCGCCGGCTTCCTGGTGGCGCTGCACCGGGAATTTCACGAGCGGCTCTTCGCCGAGATCACCGACGCGGTCGCCCACGCCTTCCGGTAGGGACAGCAGCGAGCCCGAAGAGAGCGTCGCCAAGCTCATCGCCTGCCTCTACCGCGGGCATGCGGCTGGCCGCCAGATGAGCCAGATGACAAGGAGAATTGATGTTCCCGCTACCGGTCGCGCTAACCGTGTTGTTGCTGCTGGAAACTCTGCCATCCGCGGTCGCCGGGCTTGCCCGGTCCCGTGCCGGGCTGACCCGGCTGGACCAACTCACCCGGCTCGGCGTATCTCAGGGCCGCAACCTGTGGATACCCTCGCTGCTCGGCACCGCTCACCTGGCCGGCAGCGCCGCCGTCATCGCTGGCCTGGCCATACCGGCTGCCGCGCTGCCGGGGCAGGGCTAGAGACCGCGACGTTCGGCTGGGTCCTGTCACGGCAACTGCGGCACGGTGACCGCGGCCGGGCGCTCGGCGCATACCTCCTGTTCACGTCGATCGCCCTGGCCGTCCTGATCGTAGATGCCCTGCGTTGACAGCCCGCCGCCCCACCGCAGCACACAGACCAGGCCACGCGCCTAAATGGCCCGATCTGCACTCGTCTTCCTCCCGCCTCCCGGGCAGCCGCCGACGAGCAGAATGGCGGTTATTTCGCGTGCGCCGCGCCGACGGGGCCGGTCACAGCGTGATCCAGCCGCGGGCTGGGCTCGTGCCCTTCCGAATAGGAGTGTGGTCCGTGACGGTGTCCTCAGCCCTGGGTGAGCGGCATATCAGCCCGCGTCTGCGCCATGGCCGCAGCTGGCCTGGTCGGCCTAGCGGCTTTGGGTCCGCGCCGCCGCCGCTGTCTCCGCGACCGGCGCGGGGGGTTCCTGTCAGCATCACAACCCCCGGTCGCGGTCATGCCCGGACCGTAAAACTTCAAGCTGTCGCCGGTCTCGGGTCGCTTGCATCGACCGAACCTGCGGCCTGGCCAGCCGCACGGTGGTGCCCGGACGCGGGGGGAGCAGTCGTCGTCGCTTTCGGCTGCCCAGAGGGATGGCGCTAGTTCCCGACGATGTTTCGCGCCTCCCCAGCTGGAGGCGTCTGCGGAAGGTGCAGTCACGTGGCGGATACCGGGCCGCCGGCTTCCGGGGCAGGGTCGGGCTGTACGGGGTTATCCGTCCCGAGGCCGGCGCCGCGGGCGCCAGCCGTGGGGATGGATGGTCAAGGTCTGACCGGGCGAGCGTAGGAGGCAAGGATGACGGTACGAAATGGCAGCGCCGAGTGGCACGGGAATGTGGAGAGCGGTTCGGGCACCGTTACTGTCGGCGACGGCGTCTTTGAGGGTGCCTATTCCTATGATTCACGGTTCGGCGAGGGAAAGGGAACAAATCCGGAGCAGCTGATCGCGGCGGCGCACGCCAGCTGCTTCACGATGGCCCTGTCGAACATCCTCAGCGCCGCGGGGCACCCGCCGGAGTCGCTGCGCACGAACGCGCGCGTCCAGCTGCGCAACATCGACGGCGCTCCCACGCTGGAGCGGATAAACCTGGATACGGAGGGACGCGTCACGGGCGTCGGTGAGCAGCAGTTCCAGGCGTCCGCGGACGAGGCCAAGCGGGTGTGCCCGGTGTCGCGGGCGCTGGCCGGGGTCCCCGAGATCGTCGTGACGGCCAGGCTTGCCGAAGGCGCGTGATGGACGTTGACGTCGCTGTTCTCGGCGGCGGCCCGGGCGGCTACACCGCCGCGATCCGCGCCGCGCAGCTGGGCGCCCGGGTCGCCTGCATTGACCGGTCGCCGGAGCTGGGCGGGACCTGCCTGCGCATCGGCTGCATCCCGACCAAGGCCTGGGCGCAGACGGCGCTGGCGCTGAAACAGGCGGAACAGACATTCGGCAAGCTAGGCGTCCAGCTCGGCGGCTCGCACCTTGACTTCCCGGCGGCGAACGAGTGGAAGGCCGCGGTGGTCAAGCGGATGACCGGCGGCGTGGCGTTCCTGTTCAGGGCCAACGGCGTGAGCTGGGTCAAGGGGACGGGAACGTTCACCGGCGCGCACACGCTGGCCGTGGACGGCGGGGAGGACGTGACCTTCACGTCCGCGGTGATCGCCACCGGCTCGTTCCCCCTGCGCCCTGCGATCGAAGGGCTGCAGTCTCCTCGCTGCGTCGACTCCGAGGGACTGCTGGCCCGGACCGAGGTCCCGCGACGCCTGGTCATCCTGGGCGGCGGCGTCATCGGGTGCGAGTTCGCATCGATCTTCGCGCGGTTCGGCAGCCAGGTGACGATTATCGAGATGCTGCCGGCGCTCATCGCTCAGGAGGACGCCGACGCGTCGAGAGAGCTGGCGAAGCAGTTCCGGATACGCGGCATCACGTTGCATCTGGGTAAACAGTGCGCCAAGGTCGATGACTCCGGATCGGAGCTGACCGTCCACTTCGGTGACGGCGAGACCGTCATGGCGGACCTGATGCTCGTCTCCGTCGGCCGCGGGCCCCACGTCGATGGGCTCGGCCTCGAGGAAGCCGGCGTCGAGTTTGACCGGCGGACGGGCATCGCGGCCGGCCCAGGGCGTCGGACGACGGTCCCGCATATCTACGCCGTGGGGGACTGCGCCGGCTTCTGGCAGCTGGCCCATACCGCCTTCCGCGAGGGCGAGGTGGCAGCGCGGAACGCCTGCGGTCACGACGCCGTGGTCGGCAACCGCGCCGTCCCCCGCCCGATCTACACCGAACCGGAGATCGCCAGCGTCGGCCTCACCGAAAAGCAAGCGCGGGAACAGTATGGCGACGACGTCTCGACGGGATTGTTTCCGTGGGTGGCGAACGCGCGTGCCGTGATGCAGAACGAGCACGCCGGCTGGGTCAAGTCGATCCACGCGACCCGCGGCGGCGACCTGCTCGGCCTGGTGATGGTCGGACCGCACGTGACAGACATGGTTGAAGCGGGCGTCATCGCGATCGACGCCGGAGCGACCGCCGAGACCATCGCCGACGGGATGGCGCCCCACCCCACCCTGTCCGAGGCGATCAGGGGAGCCGGACTTGTCGCACTCGGCCGGGCGATCGACCTCCCCAACCGGAAACCAACTCGCGGCACTTCGGTCAGAGCCGCGACCTGAACTGGCAAAGCAGCATTCAGACCCGCTGCAGGCAGCGCCCCAGGTTCCTTGCGGGTTAGAAGGCTTCTCCGGCTTCTGCGGCGTGGGCTGCCGCGACGGCGCGGTCTGCGTCGGGGGTGGCGGTCAGCACGGTGGGCTGGAACCGGATCTCGGTGACGTCGGTGATCCCGGCGAAGCGCAGCCAGTCGCTGAAGTAGCTGGCGTGGAAGTCGTTGCCGAAGGCGAGCGGCGCGCCGGGGGAGTAGATCCCGCTGGTGTAGACGACGGCGGCCTTCCTGCCGGTGATCAGGCCGGTGTAGCCGTCGGCAGGGGTAAAGCCGAACACCCAGCCGGGCTGAGTGATGATGTCGATCCACTGCTTGAGCACGTAGGGGACGCCGGCGTTCCACATCGGCACGCTGAACAGGTAAGCGTCGGCGGCGGCGAACCGGTCGAACACCGTCCGGGCGGCGTCCCAGGCAGCGGCCTGGTCCGGGCTCGGCTGCCCGCCGCCGAGGATGGCCATCTTGGCCCCGGCGGCCAGGCGCCCGAATGCGGGCAGGGTGCCGTCATGCAGGTCGAACGTGTCCACCGTGACGTTGGGTGCAGCGGCAGGTAGGAATCGAGGAAGGTAGTTGCCAGTGCGAGAGATTCAGAGGTCTCGCCTCGCGGGCTGGCACTGACGTGCAGCAAGGTGGGCATAACTATTCCGTTCCGCTGAGGTCGTCGCGTGGTGGCGAAGAGCGGGCTTCTGAATGAAGGAGAACGACGGGCCCGATTCGGTAAGCGCTGGGCGCCGTGTCGAGCGTGAATTGAGTCATGACGCCAGCGTCTCCGCAGGACGGGTACCGGGGGTATCCGCCACCTGACTGCACTCTTGCCGCGCCGCAGCGCATCTACGTCCAGCGTGGTGACGCACAGATCGGAAGGGAGAGCGGTGCCTCGGATGCGCCCGTCCTGGTCGGGCCACGTCACGCCCGGGTGACGCTCCCGGACGAGGAGCTCGACAACCTCACGACAGCTGGCGAATTCGTCGATTGCATCTTCGACCATCAGCGCTGAGCCCGGCGCTTCTGGTGTGGGGCCGTGAGGCCTAATCTCGCCTGGGGTTACCGACGGCTGGTTCTGCGGGGAGCGAGCGTCTTGGCCGCCTGAACGAGACGGACCTCGATAGGTTCATCACGACCATTGACCGTTGGGAGGAAATGTCATGGTGGTGCCGCTTGCTGCCCGCTCGGTGATCGCGGTTGTCGGCGCTTTGCTCGTGCTCACCGCGTGGGGCAGCGTCATCGGCACGCTTATCGTGCCGCGTCCGGCCGGTGGCTGGCTGACACGCTGGGTTGACCGGATCATCAACGCGGCGTTTCGCATGGTCACCGGCGGCATCGCCGACCATAAACGGCGCGACCGGGTTCTTGCCGCGCAGGCGGCCGCCATCCTGCTCGCGCAGCTGGTGGCCTGGCTGGGGATCTTCTTCGTCGGCTATTCACTGCTGCTGTGGCCGTTCATCGACAGCGGGCTGGGGTCGGCGTTCAGCATGGCCAGCCCGGGGGTGTTCGGCCCCAACGCGGCCGTGGGCAACGCGGAGAAGGTGCTCGCCGATCTCGCCGCGTTCACGGCGCTGGTGGCCGTCACGCTGCAGATCGCCTACTTGCCGACCCTGTACTCGGAGTTCAACCGGCGGGAGAACGAGGTGGCGCTGCTGAATGCCCGGGCCGGGGTGCCCTCCTGGGGGCCGGAACTGCTGGCACGCACCCACTACGCGCTGGGATCGGGAGCATCCACCATCGACACCCTGCCCGATCTCTACGCGCAGTGGGAACGGTGGGCTGCTGACGTCGCGGAGAGCCACACCACTTACCTGCCGCTGGTGCGGTTCCGTTCCCCCCGGCCGCTGTCGTCGTGGGTAACTGCGCTGCTGGCCGTGCTGGACTCCGCGGCGCTCTACCTGGCGCTGTCCCCGCAGTCCGCGCCTGTGGTGCCCGCCAGGCTCTGCCTGCGCAGCGGTTTCCAGTGCCTCACTCAGGTCGCCCGGGCGATGGACATCGACGTCCCGGAGGTTGCCGACCCGGGCGCCGGGATCAGCCTCAGCTACGACGAGTTCCTCGATGCGGTCACCCGGATGCAGAAGGTCAACTTCCCGATCGAGCGCAGTCCCGCCGACGCCTGGCCGGACTTCGTCGGCTGGCGGGTCAACTACGAGCAGGCCGCTTACGCGGTGGCCGCTGCGATCGATGCCGTTCCGGCGATGTGGTCGGGTCCGCGAAGGCGCCGCGTTGCTGCTATCTCCCCCGTCCGCCCGCCATTGGGCCGGCCGCCCAAGTAGTCCGCGAATCTTGAAGCGGTACATTTCCGCGCGGCAACTCTTAGGCGGCTGCAGTGCCCTGGTCCCTGAGGACCCGATCCGGTGTCAGTGTCCGGAGCCAGAACGCCCACACGAGCGGGCCATGCCCGGCTTGCCGGGCGAAAGCGGACGGCGGAACGGCGATCACCGGGCACTCGGCGTGGGCCAGGCAGTAGCGGCTCACCTTTCCGGAGACCATCCGGGTTAGCGCACCACGACGGCCAGCACCCACCACCAGCAGGTCACCAGGGGAGCAGGCCACGCTGACGAGGATCCAGCCAGCCTCGCCTCGGTGCACGAGAGGGTGGACCGGCGGATCGGCAGGGACTTCTCCCCAGGCTGCGATGAGCGCATCCCGGAGCCGCTCACAGGCGTCCTCATGCCAGATGCGGCGCAGGTAGCCGCAGGGACTGCCCCGGTTGGCCAGCTCCCCGCCAGGAGGCAGCCAGGCAAGAACGGGTATCAGGGTCGCATCGTGGGCGCGGGCCAGCTCGTCGGCGTAACGCAGTGCCCGGAGGCTGCCCGGTGAGCCGCTCGCACCGACGATGACCCGACGTATGCCGGACACGGCAGTGCTCCCTTCTCACGGCTAATCGTTACTGCCTACGTAACTCTTGTCCGCCTCAGAAAGGAAGCCGCGTCAAGCATCATCGCGCACTCAGGCTCTCATGCATTGGGGAGCCTGCTTACACGGTCGCCGAGCGTGCGGCCAGCGGTCATGATCGGTCGACACCCGTGAGAAGCGGGGGCGATGCTCAGGTGCCGGATGGTCGAGCGGGCCCGTCCCGCTGGACCTCCGCTGTCTCAAGCGCCGGGGCTTGTCGCAGCGGCCTGCGCGTCCCTGACGCGGACTGACATGGACACCAGGTCCGTGAGCGACGCATCATTGTCGGGTGAGCGGCCCGGCACCCGCTGCCTCCACCGAACGCTGGTTGACCTCGGCGGTGGATGAGTCGCGTGCATTCGAGTACTGGCGTGACCTGATCTGCGACACGTTTGTCCAGTTGTCGGCCTTGCCTACAAGGGAAGGTCCCTTCGCGGGCCAGATCATGCACGCCAACACGGCTGCGTTCGAGATCTCCACGGTCCGCGCAGGCGGGCAGCGAGTCCGTCGCACCACGCAGCTCATCAAGCGGGCGGGCGAGGAATACCTCCTCGCGAGCATCCAGACCAAGGGGCACGGCCGGATCGAGCAGGATGGCCGCGTCGCCGTCTTGGATCCCGGTTCGATGGCGCTCTACGACAGCACCCGGCCGTACACGTTGCACTTCGACGACGCCTTTGAGCAGGTTGTCGTTCAGGTCCCACTCGGCCAGATACTCGCGGAGACCGGATTGCCTGACGCGGGCGGTGTAACCGCGACGAAGCTCGGTGGCGACAGCCCGGCCGGTGTCGTTGCGCAGTTCTTCCACGGACTGTCCCGGATCTACGAGACCGACCCTCAGGCGGCAATGGCCCTAGCGGCGCACGGTCGCGGCCTGATGGCGTCCGCGCTGATGCTCTCCAGCGGGCGTGTCCGCCAGGCGAACGCCGTCAGTTCGCTTACGCGCCAAAAGGTCCACGCATTCCTGCGGGCCCGACATGACGATCCGGCGCTGACCGTGGACGACGTGGCGCGTGCATGCCTGGTCTCCCGGCGGACGCTCTACCGGCTCTTCGAGGACACCCCCGGCGGAGTGTGGAGCCTGCTCCGCAGTATCCGCATCGAGCACGCGCAGGCGCTGTTGCGCGCGGACACGTGGCGGCCGCTCGAGTCGATCGCGCCGGCGTGCGGGTTCGCCGGCGAGCGCCAGTTCTACCGGGTCTTCCGCCAGGAAACCGGGTTCACGCCAGGGGAGTTCCGCGCCGCAGGCACCGCTGGTCAGTGATCTGGCACGTACTGCCAGTCCATTTCCCGCCCGCGCCGAAAGATAGTGAGCCGATACCCCCATCCTCGGTTCCGGGAGGCCACTATGACACAGCAGATACGCGTCGCTGCCGTCCAGGCAGAGCCGCGCTGGCTCGATATCGCGGCGGGCGTTGACCAGGTCGTCGGCCTCATCGCCGAGGCTGCCCGCGGCGGCGCGCAGCTCGTCGCGTTCCCGGAGACGTTCGTGCCGGGCTACCCGTGGTGGATCTGGCTCGACTCTCCCGCCTGGGGCATGCAGTTCGTCGCCCGCTACAGCGAGAACTCGATGACCCGCGACGGCGCCGAGATGAACCGGATCGCCGCGGCGGCGGCCGAGCACGGGATCCACGTCGTGCTGGGCTTCAGCGAGCGCGGGGGCGGCAGCCTCTACATGGCCCAGGCGTTCATCGACGACACCGGCAAGTTGCTATCGGTGCGCCGCAAGCTCAAGCCGACCCATGTCGAGCGCAGCGTGTTCGGCGAAGGCGATGGCAGCGACATCCAGGTGCACGACACCCGGCTGGGCCGGCGAGGCGGGCTCAACTGCTGGGAGCACTTCCAGCCGCTGACCAAGTACACGATGTACAGCCTCGGCGAGCAGATCCATGTCGGGTCCTGGCCGAGCTTCTCTCTCTACCGCGGTGCCGCCAAAGCGCTCGGCCCGGAGGTCAACAACGCCGCCAGCCTCGTGTACGCGGTGGAGGGCCAGACGTTCGTGGTCGCGCCGTGCGCGGTCGTGGGCGCGGACGCACACGAGCTCTTTTGCGACACGGACGTGAAGAAGCAGCTGCTGCTCCGGGGCGGCGGGTTCGCGCGGATCTACGGTCCGGAGGGCAGCGAACTCGCCGAACCACTGGGCGAGACCGAGGAAGGGCTCCTCTTCGCGGACCTGGATTTCTCGCTCATCGCGATCGCGAAGTCAGCGGCCGACCCCGTCGGGCACTACTCGCGGCCGGACGTCTTCCGGCTCCAGGTCAACCTCAACCCGGCGCCGAAGATCGTACACAGCGGAGCGGGGCTGCGGACCGCGCCGCCGGAGCCGGAGTTCGACGACGTCGAGCTGGTCCCGGCGACGGCAGAGGCGCAGTGACGGCATGGAGTCCGCGATCCCGGCCCACCTGACCGTCGAGCGGGCCCACCCGCCACGCAAGCCGGAAACCTTTCGGCCGCCCTATCCGTCGTTTTCGGCACGCTTCGACCCCGCGATCGAGCAGGTCGTGATGGCGTACCTGGGCGTTCAGTACGCGACGCCGGAGCCGCCGGCGGTGGTGGCCGCCGCACTGGCTGAACTGATGGCCGGCGCGGGCGGCACGTATGGGCCGGACCACCGAGACCAGGCGCGTTATGTGGACGAAGCCGGTTACCAGACCATCCTCAACATCCTCTACTGGACTGACCCCGGGGATTTCGACCGCTGGCTCGGCCGCCGCGAGTCGTGGACGGGCCCGCAGCACAGGTCTAAGGAGGCAGGCTTCTTCAGCGAAGTGGTCCGGCCGACCGTGCGGCGCTTCGAGACGCTGTTCTCCAGCGACCGTACCGAAGGCGTGTCCGTCGCGTCGGAGCAGCTCAGCGGTGAGATCCAAGAGCACGGCTACTGGGGGGGCGCCCGAGACCGGATGCCACTGGCACAGACGGACCGCCTCGACCCGTCGGGCGAGCTGACCGCTGAGATCGATCCGGCAACCGGACTCGTCACCGTCCGGCCGCACGGCAACCTGTGTCTCATCCGTTCCGGTCAGCAGTGGGCCGAGACAGACGGAGACGAGCGCCGCATGTACCTCGAGGAGGTCGAGCCGGTGCTGCGCGCCGGCATGGACTTCCTGCGCGACGACGGGCTCGACATCGGCTGCTACGCCAACCGGTACCTACGGGTCACCACCGACGACGGGGCCGAGACGGATAAGAGCTTCGGCATGAGCTGGTGGCGGAGCCTGGAAGACCTCGAGACCTGGTCGGAGTCGCATCCGACGCATGTCGCGATCTTCCGGGCGGCGCTGAAGTACCTGTCAACGATGGGCGCCGGCGCCCGGCTGCGGCTCTACCACGAGGTCACCGTCGCCGAAGCGGGGCAGCAGGAGTTCCGCTACCTCGGCTGCCACGACCGGACAGGCATGCTCCGCAGCCGGCCGCCCGTCCCCAGTGCGCCGTACCGCCCGACGGGCCGTTAAGCTGCGGACCGGCTCGTCTCAGTTTTCGTCTCGTTCATCTACGTCTACGAAGGCCTGTGCTCGACTTGCCCGTGAGAAGTGGGGCAACGCTCAGGAGTCGGATGGTCGAGCGGGCCCGTCCCGCTCCTCCCCCGCCGCCTCGAGCGTCGGCCCATGTAGCAACAAGTCGTCCAGGCTCATGTCGGCTCCTCGCTGCCGGGCGCGCTCCAGTTCATCGGCTCCGACCTTTGCGAGTAGCCGCTGAGAAACGGTGTCCAGCGCGCGCCTGTCCTCGGTGGGCATGGGCACGCCGATGGCCTCGCGCCGCGAGGCGGCGGCGCCGAGAAAGGCGGCTGCGCCCAGGTCGTCGCCTGCCGCGGCCAGCACCTCTCCGAGGCCTTCCAGGCTCGCGGCGATCCCGGCGCGATGGCCGATTCGTAGGCAAAGGTCCAGTGCGTCCCCGAACGTCCGCCTGGCGGCGGCATTGGCTCCGCGCTCCAGCAGGAGCAGGCCCGCCACCTGCAGACCCGACGCCTCGCCTTCCCGGTACCCGACGGCCCGGTAGTGGGCGAGCGCCTCTTCAACGAGCTGGCTGGCGAGCTCGGACTGCTGGAGCCGGTGGACGATGGAGGCGAGGACGTCGAGGGCGAACCCGAACACGGTGTCCTCGCCGACGTGGCGAGCGTGGGACAAAGCGGCTTCCGCCCTCTGCCTTGCTTCGTCCAGCTCTCCGCTGTCCCGGTGCGCCCGGGCCAGATGCGCCTGCGCGATGGCTGTGCGCCACGGATCACCGGTGCCGCGGAGAACCTCGATCGCCTGCGTGTAGAGGGGTTTCGCGCTCTTCAGGTCGCCTCGTGCCCACGCGACTGCCCCGAGGTGGGTCAGCGCGTCGCCTTCCCAGCGGCGGTTCCCGGCCGCCCGGGCGAGCTCAAGCTGTTCGGCGGCGACCTCGCGCGTGGCCCCGAAATCTCCCAAGCCGATACGGAGCAAAGCCGCGGCAGCCAGCAGCGTCATCCGGCCATCGGAATCTGAACGGTCCATCACCTGCAGCCCCGCGTCCACCCAGTGCAAACCCTCGGTGCGGGCGCCGGAAAGGTCCCACACGTGCCACAGCAGGCCCGCCAGGCGGGCGCCAAGCTGCGCATCTCCTTCCGGGCTGAACGACCACTCGAGGGCGGTACGCACGTTCTCGTTCTCGGCACGCAGGCGCTCGAGCCACGGCCTCGAGCCTGCCCGGTACAGGTGAGGTTCAGCCTCTGCGACGCGTGCGAAGTAGTAGTGAGCGTGGCGTTCGGTCCTCGTAGCAACGGCGCGCCGGTCATTCAGGTGCTCCCACGCGTACTGGCGCAGCGGTTCGAGGATCCGGTAGCGAGCGAACCAGGGTGATGCATCGTCCAGCTGGACGAGGGAGCGGGTAACGAGCCGGGACAACAGCGCTGCGATGTCCTGCTCAGCTACCCCCTCACCGCTGGCGACCGCCTCGGCGGCGTCGAGCAAGAACCCCCCGCGGAACACCGACAGCCGCTCGAACAGGATCCGCTCGGGTTCGGCCAGCAAGTCGTAGCTCCAGTCCACCGCAGCGCCGAGCCCACGATGTCGGCCGTGTGCGACACCGGCACCCGTATCGAGCAGCCGGAACCGGTGGTCGAGGCGCAGGGCCATGTCGCGGAGGGGAAGGCCAGCGACATGAGCAGCCGCCAGCTCGAGCGCAAGGGGCATCCCGTCGAGACGGTGGCAGATGTCGCGGATGAGTCCGGCGTTGGCTTCGGTCACCTGGAAGCCAGGCCGGACGGTCGCCGCTCTCGCCCCGAACAGCCGAACGGCTTCGCTGGCGGCGACGCGCTCCCACGGCTCGTCGGAGTCGGCGACCGGAAGGGGACAAACGGAGAAGACGACCTCGCCGGGGATGCCGAGCGGTTCCCGGCTGGTGGCCAGCACGCGAATGTGCGGCCCGGCCGTGACCATGGCCTCGGCGAGCTGCGCGCAAGTCTTCACCACGTGCTCGCAGTTATCGAGGACGAGCAGCGCCTGGCGGTTGGCCATACCGGCCGCCACGGTGTCGGCGAGGGCCACGCCGGTTTCAGCCCGTACGCTCAGCTCGTCGGCAACCGTCTGCGCCACCAGTTCCGGTGCTGACAGCGGTGCAAGATCGACGAACCACGTACCCGCCGGGAAGCGGCCCGCCGCCGAGCGTGCGACCTCGACCGCCAGCCGCGTTTTGCCGATGCCGGCTGCTCCGGCCAGAGTCACCAGCCGGTGGCCTTCCAGGAGGGATGCGACCTCTTGCCGTTCCTGGCTTCGGCCGACGAACGCGCCGAGGGGCAGGGGGAGGCTGGAACGGCCTCGCGTGATCCCGGGCGCGTCAAGGGACGGGTGGTGCTCGAGCACGGCGCGCTGGAGGTCGCGCAGCTCGGGTCCGGGCAGAACGCCCAGCTCCTCACCGAGGATCTTGCTGACCGCCTGGTAGGAGGCGAGCGCGTCGGCTTGGCGTCCGCACCGGTACAGGGCGACCATCAGGTGCGCCCACAATCGCTCCCGGAGCGGGTTGCGCGTCACGAGGCTCTCGAGTTCGCCGGCCACGTCAGCGTGCAGGCCGACGGCCAGGTCGGCTTCGATCCTGGCCTCCAGCGCGTCGAGGCGAAGTTGTTCCAGCCGGCGGGCGGCATCGCGAACGAAATTCACGTCGATGCCGGCCATGGCCGGACCGCGCCATAGCGACAGGGCCTCCGACAGCGTTGCTGCTGCCCGGGGCGGGTCGGCCCGGAGGTGGCGTCGGCCCTGCGACAGGAGCCGCTCGAAGCGGAACGCGTCCACTTGCTCGCTGCGGACGTCGAGCACGTAGCCCCCTGGCCGGGTCACGATTCCGCTTGCCGCAGCGCCTGGGCCGCGCCCGTGCCGGAGCGCTCGCCGAAGCCCGGCGACCGACCCGTGCACGATGGTCACAGCAGTCTCGGGCGCTGTGTCATCCCACAGGAAATCGGCCAGCTGATCGACGGGCAGCGGCGTCCCCAGGTGAAGCAGGAGGACAACGAGAAGGGCATGCTGGCGAGGTGGCCCGAGGGGCAGGCTCCGGCCTTCGCCGTCAGCCACCTCGATAGGCCCCAGGATCCGGAAGTCCACCCTGTCGTCTCCTCGTGTGCCCTTCTATGATGACCCCGGCCGCCCTGCTCCGTGCCGTCTAGCTGGCGTTTAGTGCTGTCACCGAGACTGCTCCCATCTGCACCGACAGGAGGCGACCATGAATAGCGTTATTCAGGCAACCGCGGTGCTCCGTGCCGCCGAGGAGCTTCGCGGGACGTTTCGGGGCGACCTCGTCCTCCCCGGTGAGGCGCCGTACGAGGAGGCGCGCAGAGTCTGGAACGCGTGCGTCAACCGGCGGCCGGCCCTCATCGCTCGTTGCACGTGCACCGCCGATGTCGTCGGCGCTCTCCGGTTCGCGCGCGCCCACGGCCTGGCGGTGGCCGTGCGCGGCGGCGGTCACAGCCTCGCTGGCTACGCCGTCGCTGACGACGCCGTCACGATCGATCTGTCAGGCATGAGGACTGTGCACGTGGATGCCAGCGCGTGTCAAGCGTCCGTGGAGGCGGGCTGCCTGCTATCCGGCGTCGATAACGCGACCCAGCGGTACGGACTCGCGGTCCCGAGCGGCTTCGTGTCGCATACCGGCGTGGCCGGCCTGACCCTGGGGGGCGGCGTCGGCTGGCTGTCCCGCAAGTACGGGCTCGCTTGCGACAACTTGCTGTCAGCCCAAGTGGTGACCGCGTCCGGCGATGTTGTCGTGGCTAGCGACACCAGTGATGCCGACCTGCTGTGGGCGCTTCGCGGGGGCGGCGGGAACTTCGGCATCGTCACCTCGTTCGAGTTCCAGCTCCATCCGGTCGGACCGATGGTTGCGAGCGGAGCGGGCTTCTACGCCATCGAAGACGGCCCGGCCGTGCTGCAGGGCTTCCGGCAACTCACCGAGGAAGCCAGTGACGAGACGACCTGGATGGCGTCCATCGGGGACGCCGAGGCGGACTCGTTCCTCCCTGAAGAGCGTCACGGCAAGCCGGTCGTCGCGCTGATGTTCGTCCACGTGGGACGCCCCGAAGAGGGCCTGGATCTCGGCCGCCACCTCGAGCGCATCGCGCGGCCAGTCGCGCAGAACGTCGGCCTCATGCCGTACACGGACCTGCAGGCCAGCAACGACGAGGGGTGGCGCCACGGTATGCGCCAGTACTGGAGGGCGCACTACCTGACCGAGCTTCCCGACGCGGCCATCGAGGTGTTCCTCACCCGTGGCTTCGGCTCGCCGGGGGACCGCCCCGGGATCTCGGGGTCATTCCAGGCGCTGGGCGGGGCTATTGGCCGCGTCAGCCACGAGGCGACTGCCTTCAGCCACCGCGATGCTGCCTTCGACTTCATGGCCGCAACCACCTGGGCCGATCCGGGCGAAGACGACGAACAACGAGGTCGTGCCCGGCGATTTGCCGACGCGATGGCACGATTCTCACGCGGGGTATACGTGAACAACCTCGGGATCGAAGGCGACGACCGAGTGCGCGCTGCCTACGGGCCGGAGAAATATGCGCGCCTCGCAGCCCTTAAGCGGCGGTATGACCCGGACAACGTCTTCCACCTGAACCAGAACATCAGCCCAGCGCCGCCAGCAGTGCGCCACGGCGATTAGTCACATCATCGGACCACCGACCTGAGAGCTCGGGCCGCTGGACACACAGGCCGCAATGCTGATCTTGAACCGAACTCCATGAACATCCAAGTAGACTGGGAGATAGCCACTCCGAGTCACCCAGGGGCCCGCCCGGAGGTACGAACGAGGACCAGGGTCTAGGACTCGCAGGACTCGCGTGATCGTACTCAGCTCATGCGGTCAGCGGCGGGCGGCACCGCAGGGGATGAGAAGAGATCATGACCGCGATCAAGGCACCGCGCGCCACGCCTCGCCAGCGCACCTCACCGCAGAATGGGCTGCCTGAGCGTGTGCCCTATGTGTACGGCCAGCAGACGCGCCGTAATACCTATGCCGCACGTATAGCTCGGCGAAATGTCGAAGGATGGTGGCTGCCTACCGCTTTGCCCGAGCCGAAACTCGCTCGGCCCGCATAGACGGAAACGCGGACCACCCGGAGCGCCCCTGAGCAATCCCACGCTTGCGCCCGCGCTCGCTGTTCCCGCGGTACCTGAGCATCCGCCACCCCCAGCACCACGCCCGTTCGCACAGCTCAGTGCGGGCACGGTTGTCCGACTCCGACTGATCGTTGACATCAGCTCCGCTCACATGCAGGCCGCGGCGTCACCCGGGCTGGTCATCCGCGGGCGGTGGCGGGCTGGTTCCCGGCCGGCTGGCGGCGGGTGGCCGCCCGCGGGGCCGCATCGGTCCGGCGCGGCCGGGCAGCCGCCCGGCGTCGGCGAGCGCGCGGCGGAGCAGGAATTCGATCTGGGCGTTGGTGCTGCGCAGTTCGTCGCTGGCCCATCTGGCCAGGGCGTCGTGGACGGCGGGGTCCAGCCGCAGCAGGACGCTCTTGCGTTCGGTCACCGCGGTTCCGTGGCTGCGGTCACTGGTACAGGGTGCCGGTGTTGACGACGGGCTGGGTAGCCTGCTCGCTGCACAGGACCACCAGCAGGTTGGAGACCATCGTGGCCTTGCGCTCCTCGTCCAGCTCGACGACGCCCTCGTCCTGGAGCCGCTGCAGGGCCAGCTGGACCATGCCGACCGCGCCTTCCACGATCCGCTGGCGGGCGCCGACCACGGCGCTGGCCTGCTGCTGCCGGAGCATGGCCTGCGCAATCTCCGGGGCATACGACAGCCGGGTCAGGCGCGACTCGATGATGTGCACCCCGGCCGCCGCGACCCGCGCGGCGATCTCGGCGGAGAGCTTGCCGGTGATCTCTTCGGCGTTGTCGCGCAGCGACAGCGCGCCGCTGCCCCGGTTGTCGTAGGGGTAGCTGGAGGCGATGTGCCGGACGGCGGTCTCGGTCTGGATGGTGACGAACTGCGTGTAGTCGTCGACGGAGTAGGTCGCGCTGGCGGTGTCGGCGACCTGCCAGACGACCACGGCCGCGATCTCGATCGGGTTGCCGTCGGCGTCGTTGACCTTGGCCTGCGCCGATTCCTGGTTGCGGATCCTGGTGGAGACCGCGATGCGGCGGGTGAATGGGTTGACCCACTGCAGCCCCGAGTCGCGGATGGTGCCGCGGTAGCGGCCGAACAGCTGGACGACGCGTGCCTGCCCGGGAACGACAGGGGTCAGGCCGGCCAGCACGAGGGAGCTGGCGATGAAGATCAGGACGCAGAGCAGGACCAGCGCCACGGCGGCGCCGTGACTCTGACGGCTCGCCACCACCGAAAGCGCCACCCCAGCCAGCAGCCCGACGATGCCTGCCACCAGCATGCGCAGGCCGGGCACGAACCGGGCCTCGCGCTCGGTCACCTGCCGGTCAGGCAGTTGCGGGCCTGCGGCGGCTGCAGTCTGGATAATCATCTGGCGCCTCTTCCACGTGACGGACTTGATATCACAGGCTTGATATCACGGGCCAATCGTACTGATATCTGTTTTCCCGGGCAACCCGCCACGCCGGACATGGCGGGACGGCGCAGGCAACCGGACAGATGCCACACGGATCCGGTGCGTCGGTATGAGTCCGGTGGTATTCAATTGCGGCTGGGCTGCGGTCGATGCCAGCATCACAGCTATGCCCACCTTCTCCGCGGCAGACGGAACCGAGCTCGCCTACCACGTCCAGGGAGAAGGGGTCCCGCTGATCTGCCTGCCCGGCGGGCCAATGCGTGAGTCCTCTTACCTGGGCGATCTCGGCGGGTTGTCCGGGCACCGGCAGTTGATCATGCTGGACCTGAGGGGTACCGGCAAGTCGGCGATACCGGCCGATCTCGGGAGCTACCGTTGCGACCGCCTCGTGGGTGACGTCTCCGCCCTGCAGGATCACCTTGGTCTCGAGGGCTCCGACGTGCTGGGGCACTCGGCTGGTGCCAATATCGCTGTGCAGTATGCGGTCCGGCATAGGCGGCGCGTGAACAAGCTCGCCCTGATCACGCCGAGCGGGCGCGCGGTCGATGTGGAACCTGATAGTGAGATGCGGCGTGAGATCGCAGCGCTTCGCCAAGACGAGCCTTGGTTCGCAGATGCGGCAGCTGCCTTCGAACGGATCGCCGCCGGTGCGGAAACCGAGGACGACTGGGCGGCCATAGCCCCGTTCTTCTACGGCCGCTGGGACGCCGCCGCCCAAGCTCACTGGGCTGCGGGAGAGAAACAGGCGAACGAGGATGCGGCGGATGCCTTCGGCGCTGAAGGAGCATTTGACGCTACAGCTACTCGCGCGGCGCTCGCTGCGTTCGGCTGGCCGGTGCTGGTACTCGCCGGAGGCCTTGACTTGCAGAGGCCCCCGCGCATAGTTGCCGAGTTCGCGGCGCTGTTTCCGGCGGCCCAGTTCGTCGTCCAGCCGGGAGCTGGTCACTTCCCCTGGCTCGATGACGCCGGCCGGTTCCTCTCAGCCGTCACCGCGTTCCTGGATGACAGAGCCTGAGCGATGCGCTCCGAGGATCGTCGGCGCGCCTGGCGATGAAGACGAGTTCGCGGCCAGGCCGGTCGGGAGCGTCCCGGATCTCGTCCACCGCGAATCCCCCGCTGAGCAGTGAGCGGGCAACCCCATCGCGATCACGAAAGCGCAGGGTCGATTCCGAAGTCAGAACGGCGCCGTCCTTCCTGAAGATGAACGTTGACCGGAAAGTGACAAGCTCGCCGCTTACGTCGAGCACCTCTTCCCATGCCTCAACCGCACCGGCCCCCGGTATCTCGACGCGCCTATAGGAGTGCTCGCGGTCCCAGGCACGCCACGCCGCCTTGTCTGGATCGCGCGTTTCGAACGCGAGATGCCCGCCTGAGCGCAGTGCCGCGCGGGCGCAGCGCAGCACCGATGCCCATTCCCCGTCGGTCAGGAAAACCTGTGCGACATTTGCTGTCATCGTCGTCAGGTTGACCTGGAGCGGCGGCAGCATCGTCACGTCGCCGTGTATCCATCGCACCTGGTCCGCTCCGGGCTTGGCCCGGGCGACATCGAGCGACGCGCCAGCGGGATCGACACCAATCACCTCGATCCCCCGGTTCGCGAGGAGGCAGGCGAACGTCCCGGTCCCGCAGCCGATGTCAAGGACGATCCTGGCCCCGAGACTTTCGGCCAGCGCCACGTAAGCATCGAGGTCGGAGCGATCGGGGTCCAGCGGATCGTAAATCGCAGCCAGGCGCCGCTCTTCGAAGATCGCATCAGCCACAGGGCCGATCGTAGGAGGAGCACACCGACCATGTGGGTGCGCAGTGGCGCCGGTCATGTCCCTGTCGCAGGCTGCGTGGCGGGCGGGTGTTGGTGCACAATCAACCGTAATGAGCGGATCGTCCGCGCGTGCGCTGGTGATCGGTTCGCCTGCGTAACTTTGGCGGACTCATCTGGAAGGAACTGTCACATGGCCGGGCCGACGATCACCATCGAGCCAGACGAGTTCCTGGGACTGAGCGCCCTGGTGGAACTGGAAAAGGTGACGAATGGCGGCGCGGCTGACGCCGCGAGCATAGCCAAAACGCTGATGCACAAGGAGCTGGCGGCAAAGCTGAACGAGCTCGGCCTGCCCTGGGCTCCGTCCCAGGAAACAGTGCAGAAGCGGATAGCCGAAGCCACGCGCCCAGATGGCGCCCTGCGCGCACTCGTGAGAAACAAGCGGGTGCAGAGATACGCGGCCAGCGCGCTGGCGGTGGCCGGCCTGGTCGTGCTCTGGGGCGGCTACATCGGGGATTGGCAGTGGACCGGCTTCCCGGCGAACCAGCAGCTGTGGGACTGGCTTCATCTCCTGCTGCTGCCAGTCGTCGTCGGCACCATCCCGCTCTGGATCAAGCACGGAAACTACGTCAGCCGGGCCAGGCGCGGCACGTACCTGGCCATCACCGCGGCCCTCGCAGCATTCGTCTCGCTCGGCTACATGATTCCGATGCACTGGACCGGCTTTCCCGGCAACACGCTGTGGAACTGGTTCGAGCTGCTCTTGCTTCCGGCCGCCATTGCCATCGCGGGAGTCTGGCCGTCGTTCCGTCGCTCGCTACGGCCGCATCACATGGGAATCCTTGCCCTGGCGGCCCTGGGGTGGGTCGTCACGATCATCGGCGGCTACGCCTTGAAGTGGAACTGGACGGGCTACCAGGGCAACACGCTCTGGGACTGGCTGGGACTGCTGCTCCTGCCGCTGGTGGTTCCCGTCGTCCTGCTGCCGGCGGTGGTCACCTGGGTGTCCGGTGATGCGCCCCAGCGCGCCGAGGAAGCACATGAGATCCCGGAGGCACGGCTACAGGTGGGCCACCGAGCAGGATCCCGAACGGCTGCCGCGCCCAAGCCGTCGGCAGGTCGCTCATCTCGCTGACGAATCGCCAGCCGCCTTGGCACCCCTGACCTGACCAGCGGGATCTTGCTGGGCAGGCCCGGTAGGCTGCCGGGTGCCAGCGCAGCGTGCCGCCGCGCCAGCCTCAAGGAGAGTTCCATGCCCCTGTTCTCTAACCGACAGGCCTCCGACACCTCCCGGTGGGAGCCGCAGGCCGCGGACAGCAGGCTCGCGCAGACCGCCGGGGCCAACCCGTCTGGCGTCTTCACCTCTGACCTGTCGGTCTCGGAGTACGTGCTCCTGGGGGAGGCCGGGTTCGAGCCGCTGGGTTTCGTGGTCGGCTCTTCCATCTACCATGTCGGGCTGCAGGTGGGCCGCTGGTCGCAGAACCAGGAACTGCAGGTGCTGACCCAGGCGATGTACAGCGCCAGGGAGCTGGCGATGGCTCGGATGCGCGCCGAGGCCGATCACCTGGGGGCGGACGGGATCGTCGGCGTGCAGTTGCGGCTGCAGATGTACGTGTGGGGGCAGGAGGTCCTGGAGTTCGTCGCCACCGGGACCGCGGTGCGCGCGCTGAGCGGGAGCGGGACCGAAGGCGTGCACCGGGCGCCGGACGGCGGGGCATTCACCTCTGACCTGTCCGCCCAGGACTTCTTCCGGCTGCTGGCCGCCGGCGCCGTGCCGGTGGCCTTCGTCCTCGGCACGTGCGTCTACCACATCGCGCACCAGTCGATGATGCAGACGCTGCGCCAGGCTGGCCAGAACCAGGAGATGGTTCAGTTCACCCAGGGCATCTACGAGGCACGCGAGCTCGCGCTGATGCGGATGCAGGCCGAGGCCGCTGAGGCGCAGTCATCGGGCATCGTCGGGGTCAACGTGGCGGTCAACAATCACGTCTGGGGGGCGCACGCGACCGAGTTCCTCGCCACCGGGACCGCCATCCGCCGGCTGTCCGCTGAGCACCGGCTGCCGGAGACGTCGCCCAAGCCCACGTTCACCCTCGGCTTGGACACCTGACGGATCGGCACCGGGCACCTACTTGAAGATGTTGACCGCGCGGGCGATGACGAGAGCCACCGTGACCAGGGATACCGCCGACTGGATGAGCATGAGCATCTTGGCCCACCGGGACATCGGCATCACGTCGGTCGGGCTGAACGCGCTGGCGTTGGTGAAGGACAGGTAGAAGTAATCGGCGAACATGGGCTCCCACCCGGGGGGAGCCAGCTGCGGGCTGACCATCTGGACGAACTGGAAGTCCGGGTACGGCTTGACCGCCAGCGCGCGGGCCACCGGGCCGCCCCGGTCGAATTCCCAGTACCACAGCCCGAACACGATCACGTTGGTGAGCCAGACGGATCCGCCGTCGATGAGCAGGGTGGACGCGTGGGCGGTGATGGGGTTGGTGCCGCTGACGATGAGGGCGACGAGCTGTTCCGCCGACCACACGTTGGCCAGGCTGATCAGGGCGATGAGGGTCAGGCTGGTGTAGCGCAGGATGACCGACTGCCGGTCGATGCGGCGGGGATTGGCGATGATCAGCCCGAGCAGCAGCAGTCCTTCCAGAGCCGGAAGTACCCAGGTGGGGCGCAGCAGGACGAGCCGGCCAGGCACGGGCAGCTGCAGCGCGATCGCCGCGATGAGCGCCAGCGTCACCTGCCAGCGCGGCTCACCCTGCGTCACCCGGCGCCAGGCGGGACCCGCTTCGCCCACCTCTTTGGGCAGGTTGCGCAGTTCCGCGGGCACGGACCGCTCCAGCCTTACCAGCCGCTCCCACAGGGAGCGGATGTCATGCCCGGGCCCGGAATTCCCCCGGCCGCCGGACTGTCCGGCCTGACCCGCGGGCTGTTCCGGAGGGCCGCCCTGCTTGCTCCCCTCCGGGGGCGGGAGCCCCGGCTGGCTCGTTCCCTCGGTTGTGTCCATAACAGCAAGTGTGGCCCGTCCGGCGGGGTCGGAGGGGGAGGTGGCGCGTCCCGCGGGGTGGGAAGGGAGCGTGGCGCGCCCGGCGGGGTGCACGAGCGAAACGGGCCCGTTCACCCGATACGGTCGGAGGCGTGGACCGGTTGCTGGGTGACTGCTCACTGGACGTGCTGCGCCGCCGCCGCAGCTGGAAGTGGACCGAGTACCCCCCCGACGTGCTCCCCGCCTGGGTCGCCGAGATGGACTTCGACCTCGCGGAGCCCATCAAGGACGCGGTCAGGGAGGCGATCACGGCCGGCGACTGCGGCTACCCGCACCCGCTCGGCCTGGGCGAGGCGTACGCCGGGTTCGCCAGCGAGCGGTTCGGCTGGGCGCCCGATCCCGGCCGGGTGTTCGCCGTCCCGGACGTGATGACCGGGATCGTCGAGGTGCTGCACGAGGTGACCCCGCACGGCTCCGGCGTGGTCATCAACCCGCCGGTCTATCCGCCGTTCTTCTTCCGGCTGCGGCTGGCCGGCCGGGAGGTGGTGGAGGCGCCGCTGCGCCGTGACGCCGACGGCCGCTATCACCTGGACCCCGGCGCGGTGGACGCCGCCCTGGCCCGCGAGGGCGTGGCCGCCTACCTGCTCTGCAGCCCGCACAATCCGACCGGCCGGGTGTGGTCACCCGGCGACCTGACCGCGGTGGCGGGCATCTGCGCGCGCCGCGGCGTGGTCCTGATCGTGGATGAGATCCACGCGCCGCTCGCGCTGCCGGGCGCCCGCCACGTCCCGTTCCTCTCGCTGGACATCGACGGCGACCTGGCCCGTCGCACCTTCACGTTCACGTCCGCGTCCAAGGGCTGGAACATCCCGGGGCTGAAGTGCGGGCTCGCCGTGGTAGCCGACGGGGAAGCCGCCGCGGCGCTGGAGCGGCGCTGGGAGGCGCTGCTGGCCAGCCACCTGGGCGTGCTGGCCACCGAGGCGGCTTTCGCTGACTGCGTGCCCTGGCTGGACGCCGTCTGCGGCCAGCTCGACGAGAACCGGATGCTGCTGGCCAAGCTCCTGGCCCAGCACCTGCCCGCCGTGGGTTACCTGCCCCCGGAGGCGAGCTTCCTGGCCTGGCTGGACTGCCGCGAGCTGGAGACCGCCGACCCGGCGGGATTTTTCCTCGACCGGGGCCGGGTGGGCCTCACCTCGGGCAAGGACTTCGGCGAGCAGGGCAGCGGGTTCGTCCGGCTGAACTTCGGCACGTCGCCAGGCCTGCTGCAGGAAATGGTGCTCCGGATGGGCGCGGCGGCCGCCCCGGGCCGAACGGCGGATGGCGTCCCGGGCCGCGCGGCGGGTGAGTAGCCTCGGGCCATGCGACTCGGTGTGCTGGACGTCGGATCCAACACGGTGCACTTCCTGGTGGTGGATGCGCACCGGGGTGCCAGGCCGCTGCCGGCCTTCTCGCACAAGGCGGAGCTCCGGCTCGCCGATCACCTGGGGGACGGCAACCGGCTGACGGCGACCGGCGAGAGGCAGCTGCGGGCGTTCGTCGGCGAGGCGCTGCAGATAGCCGAGGACATGGGCGTCGAGGACCTGCTGCCGTTCGCCACGTCAGCGGTGCGGGACGCGGCCAACGGCGAGGAGGTCCTCGCCCGGATCAGGGCCGACGTCAAGGTCAACATCCGCGTGCTCACCGGCCAGGACGAGTCGGCGCTGACGTTCCTCGCCGCGCGCCGCTGGTTCGGCTGGTCGTCGGGGCGGCTGCTCGTCTTCGACATCGGCGGCGGCTCGCTGGAGATCGCCTCCGGCATCGACGAGGAACCGGACGTGGCGATCTCGCTGCCGCTCGGCGCCAGCGGCTCACCCGCGGCTGGCTCAGCGGAGACCCGCCGTCGGCCGAGCAGGTGCGGGCGCTGCGCAGGCACGTGCGGACCGAGATCGCGCGGACCGCCGGCGAAGTCCTGCGCAACGGCCGCCCGGACCACGCGGTGGCCACGTCCAAGACGTTCCGGCAGCTGGCCAGGATCGCCGGAGCGGCGCCCTCGGGTGAGGGAGACTACGTGCGGCGGAACCTCCGGCACGCGGAGCTGACCCCGTGGGCGTCACGGCTGGCCAAGATGACCGCCGTGCAGCGGGCCCAGCTTCCCGGTGTATCCGCGACCCGGGCGCCCCAGCTGCTCGCGGGCGCCATCGTCGCCGACGCGACGATGGACCTGTTCGGCCTCGAGGAACTGGAACTGTGCCCGTGGGCGCTCCGGGAGGGCGTCATCCTGCGGCGGCTGGACGGGATGCCAGGCCCGGGTGACGCACCCGACGGCGCGGACGGCCGGGTGAACCGCAGCGTCCCGGCTGACCACGAGGGCGCGGCCAGCCGGGACTTACGGTCGGGCGCTACGGGATGATCACCCGTACGTCGTCCACCGAGGCATCGGGGACGTGAACGTTGCGCTTGGTCTCGCCGAGCATCCCTTGGGCGGGCTTGGCCTGCGGCCCTGAGCGGTCTGCCGCACCAGGCGGCTGGGCGTTAGGTGCCGCCTGCCGGGCCTTCTGCTGCGCGGCGGCCGTGGCGGCGGCCGCCCCGGCCGCCGGCTGCTCCGCGGCCGCCGGGGTGCCCGCAGCCGGAGCCGGCCTCCCCGCAGCCGGGGTGCCCGCAGCCGGGGTGCCCGCAGCCGGGGTGCCCGCAGCCGGGGTGCCCGCAGCAGGGGTGCCCGCAGCCGGGCCAGCACCGGACGGCTGGCCGCCGGACGACGGTGCCGCGCCGGGTGCCGGGGACGCCTGGCGCTGGGCCGCCCCGGCCGGCTTGGCCGCCGCCGGACCAGCGCCGGCCGGTTCCCCGCCGCGGCGGACGTGCCGAGCGTGACGGCGACCGCCTTCTCGACCTCCTCGTCCATCGTGCCCTTCGCGTCGTCGTGCGCGACCAGGTCGGTGACCACGTCACGGATCTCGGTCAGCCGGCGCATGGCCTCGGAGTGCCTGTTCTTCAGCAGGTCAAGCCGGCGCTCCGCGCCGTCGTGAATGGCGCTCGCCCGCGCGGTCGCCTCGTCCAGCATCTGCTTGGCCTGTGTTTTGGCGGTGGCGATCGCGCTCTCCGCGCTCTTGCGCGACTCGGTTGCCATCCGCTCCGCGTCGGCCCGCGCCGTGCTCCGGGCCTTCTCCGCCTCGGCCCGCGCGCTGGCGATCGCGCGCTCGGCCTGCTCCTGCGCGGCGGCCAGCATGCGGTCGGACTGCTCCTTGGCCAGCGCCCGGATGCTGTCCGCGGCCTTCTCCGCATCCGCGCGCAGCTTGGCGATGTCATCATTCGCGCGGGTTTTCTGCGCCGTGGCCTCGTCGTCGGCCAGCTTGAGTATCTGGCGCATCCGCTCGCTGATTTCCTCGTGCGGCTTGCCGCCCGACGCCGACTGGCGCGCCGTCGACAGCTCGAGCCGCAGCCGCTCCATCTCGTCGAGCGAGCGGGACAGCCGTTCCTCGAGATCCCTTGTATGACTGCGGGAGCGGGCCACGAACTCGTCCACCTGACGACGGCTGTAACCGCGCATCTGGACTTCGAAAGGGTCTTCCTGAGTCAGGTCGGGAAGAAGATCTGTGTGTTCACTCATCTCGTCGGTCGCCTCAGGGGTTTCTCGTCAGTGGAGGGGGGGTGCATCGACGCCAGGGGGGTCCTGCCGAACGACTCTTGTCCTGAACCAACGCACGCGCAACCGAAACGGCTGAGTATCCCGGTTTGCACCAGTAAAAAACGGCACATGCGCGAACGGGTACGGACAGGACCATCTGAAGACCATCTGAGAGTAGTCCGAGAATGGTCCTGATGGGTCATGCGGGGGGACGCGGCGGGCACGTAACCTGTTGCCCAGTACCCCGGTCGGGCCGATGGCGTCCCGCCGGGTCCGCGGCAGGAGGTGACGCGATGCCCGAGCAGTTGGACCTTCGCGTGCAGGACCGGGTGGCGCTGGACGAGATCGAGCTCTACTCAGAGGTGCTGAGCGCGGTGGCCGCCAGCGACCGGCCGCTGACGGCCGCCGAGCTTGACCACGTGCTCGGTCTCGGCCCCCTGCCCGTGAGCCCGATAGCCCTGCCCCGCTCGTCACGGGTGCCGGAACATGACGTCGGTGTCCCGGTGCGTGAAACCCAGCGACTCGTACAGCCTGATCGCCGGCGTATTCGCCTCGTCCACATAGAGCATGACCCGGACAAGGCCGCGGGATCGTAGGTAGCGCATCCCGGTGAGGGTGAGCGCCCGGCCGAGCCCGCCGCCGCGCTGAGCCGGATCGACGCCGACCACGTACACCTCGCCGATCGATTCGTGCCCGTGGCCGGGCTGGTGCCTGGCCGGTCCCGCGTCCTCGCCGCCGTGGATCTTGGTCCAGTGGAAGCCGGCCAGCTGGCCGCCGCGCTCGGCCAGGAAGAAGCCGTCCGGGTCGAACCACGGCTCCCGCTCGCGCAGATCCAGGTCCTCCCTGGTCCATGCGCCCTGCTCGGGATGCCGGGCGAACGCCCGCCGGTTGAGATCGACCCACGGATCCTCGTCCTGGCCGACGACGAAGGTCCGGACCGTCACGTCGCCCGGGTAGCGGGGCTCCTCGATCGGCGCCAGCAGCGACCGGTCCATCTGCCACAGCGCCCGGATCCGCTCGAAGCCCGCGGCCTGCGCCAGCCGGGCTGCGGCCGGCGCGTCGCCGTGCGCCCACAGCCGCAGCGGGTGCTTGTCGGCCTCGGCGAGCAGCGCCTGCACCAGGGCCATGCCGTGCCCCTGGCCGCGATGCGCGGGATGGATGACGAGCTCGCCGCTCGGCCCCTCGACCGGGTCGGTGGGGTCCAGGTGCGCGTACCCGATGACCTCCCCGGCGGAGGTGAGCAGCACGTTGCGGGCCCGCGGGTCGCCGCCGTAGCGCAGGTGCAGCCGCACGTGCTCCGACAGCGGGCTCACCCCGTCGGCATCGGTGGCCGCCTCGACCAGGCGCATGACCTCGGCTGCCTTGCCCGCGTCCAGCCGTCCGGTGACGGCGACGCGGGTGGTCTCACCGGTCGGCCCGTGCAGCGCCCATCTCCTTCACCTCGGCACCGTCGATGGTCGCCGGCTCGGCGTCGGCGACCTTGAGCGGGACAAAACGATATCCCACGTTGCGAACGGTACCGATGAGGGAGTCGTGCTCGGGGCCGAGCTTGGCCCGGAGCCTGCGGATGTGCACGTCCACCGTCCGGGTGCCGCCGAAGTAGTCGTAGCCCCACACCTCCTGCAGCAGGTGCGCCCGGGTGAACACCCGGCCCGGGTGCTGGGCCAGGAACTTGAGCAGCTCGAACTCCTTGAAGGTCAGGTCGAGGGGGCGGGAGCGCAGCCTGGCCGAGTAGGTGGCCTCGTCGATGGCCAGATCTCCGGAGCGGATCTCGTCTGGGGTGTCGGCGGCGCTGCCTGCCCTGCGCCCCAGCGCCAGCCGCAGCCTGGCCTCCATCTCGGCGGGTCCTGCTGTGTGCAAGATCACGTCGTCGGCGCCCCATTCGGACGTGATGGCCGCGAGGCCGCCCTCGGTCACGACGACGATCAGCGGCGCGTCGACCCCGGTGGTGCGCAGCAGCCGGCACAGGCTCTTGGCATGCGCCAGGTCCCGCCGGGCGTCTACCAGCACCGCGTCGGCCGGCGGCGCGTCCATCAGCGCGGCAGGCTCGGCAGGTGCCACCCTTACCGGATGCAGCAGCAGCCCGAGTGCCGGCACGATCTCGGCAGAGGGCTCCAGGGCGTTAGTGAGCAGGAGCAGGTCACTCATCCGCTCCCACCTCCGCTCAGAACACAGAAAGACCCGGGGGCAGCACCGCCCGGATCCCGTTGCAAGCGAGGATAACTCACATGACCAAGGTGACAGTTCGCTACTGGGCCGCGGCGAAAGAGGCCGCGGGCGTCGCGGAGGAGAGTTTCGACGCGGACACGCTCGCCGCGGTGATCGCCGCGGCGCTGTCCCGGCGCGGGCAGGACTCGCCGCTGAGCGCCGTTTTCGCCCGCTCGTCGTTCCTCGTGGACGGCTCGGCCGTGGGCAGCCGCGCCGCCGAGGACGTCCCGCTGCCCGACGCCGCGGTGATCGAGGTGCTGCCGCCGTTCGCCGGCGGGTAAGCCCGCGGACCCGCCGCTGGCGGACAAGCCCGGAGCAGTCGCCGGCGGGCAAACCCGGGCCGGGCCGGCCACCGGCGGTGCCTCGCCGGCCGCCGCGAGCCCCTAGTCTTGGCTGCGATGCGGAAGTTCCTGATCGCCCTCGTGCTCCTCGTCGTGCTGCTGATCGTCATCGACCGGGCAGGTGCCGCGATCGCCGGACGCGAGATCGGCAGTCGGGTGCAGACGGCGTACGGCCTGTCCCAGCGGCCAGGCGTCAGCGTGCGCGGCTTCCCGTTCCTCACCCAGGTCGCGTCCGGGCAGTACCAGGAGATCGACGTCTCGATCACGGCGGCGACCGCGGGCGGCGTCCAGCTGCGCGACATCCAGGCCCGGTTCACCGGGGTGCACGCCTCGCTGAGCCTGCTGCTCGGCCAGGGCTCGGGCAGCGTGACCGCCGCCCACGCGACCGGAACGGCGCTGATCCCCTACGCGCAGGTGCAGCAGCGGCTGCCGAAAGGGATCACCCTCGCCGCGGCCGGCCGCACCTTGCGGGTGACCGGCCGGACCGCGCTCGGCTCCATCAACGGCACCGCCAGGCTGGGCGTGACCAGGACGGGAATCAGCGTCACCCCGGTCCAGCTCACGGTCGGCGGCGTCAGCGCCGGCGCGCTCGCCGCCCGGTTCACCTTCGTGATCCCGGTGGGCCAGCTGCCGCTGCACCTGACCGTCACCGGCGTCCACGTCTCCGGCGCCGGCCTGGTGGTCGCCGCCACCGGGCGCGACGTCGCGTTCACGCACGCCTGATCACGGCGCATGACGGGCATAATCACAGCGTGAACCGTTTGCGCCCGGCGTACGTGTTAAGAGCGTGACTGACCGGGGCCGGGCCAGAAGCGCTCGCACAGGGCGTGTTGCCGATGACGAAGTCGTGCGCGCGCTGCACGCCGAGCACGCTGGCCCGCTGCTCCGGTACGCGATGTATCTGACGTCAGGAGACAGGCAGCGTGCCGAAGATGTGGTGCAGGAGGTACTGCTGCGTGCCTGGCAGCATCCCGAGGCGATCACCGGGCAGCCGGCCAGGCCGTGGCTGTTCACGGTGGCGAGGAACCTCGTGATCGACGGCCAGCGGGCCAGGCGGGCCCGTCCGCAGGAGGTCGGCGAGGCCGCTCTGGCCCAGCGCCCGGCCGCCGACGACGTGGACCGCGCACTGGAGTCATGGGCGGTCGCCGACGCGTTCGCCGCGCTGCGGCCCGACCACCGCCGCGTCCTGTTCGAGACCTACTACAAGGGAAGTTCCGTGGCCGAGGCCGCCACCGAGCTCGGCATACCGGCCGGCACGGTGAAATCACGAACGTTCTACGCACTCAAGGCGCTCAAGCTGGCACTGGAGGAAAGGGGGCTGACGCCATGAACGACATGACCAGCTGCCTGCACGTCCGCCAGTCGCTCGGCGTCTACGTGGTCGGTGCGATCGATCCTGCCGAGCGCACGATGGTCGACCGGCACCTGGCCGGGTGCCCGGACTGCCGCGAAGAGCTGGCCGGGCTCGCGGGCCTGCCCGCCCTGCTCGGCCGGGTGCCCGTAGCGGAAGCCGCGCAGATCGCCGGTTTTCCTTCCGAACGAACAGGCCCCGGCCCCCGCTCGGACCCCAGCCCCCCCGATGGTGAGATCCTCACCCCGCTGCTCGCCCGGGTGGCCCAGCGCCGCCGGGCCAGCAGGTGGCGGAACCTGGCCGCGGCCGCGGCGGTGGTCCTCGTCGCGGGCGGCTCGGCCGCCGGCGCGGTAGAGCTCACCCAGGCGCCGTCCGCCGGCTCGTCGGTGTCGCCCGGCACAGCCGGGCACTGGGAGAAGGCGCACGGAACGGCGCCCGGGACGAACGTGACCGCGGACATCACGTACCGCGGCCAGCCGTGGGGGACGCAGCTGGCCGTCCGGGTCTCCGGCATCAAGTCGGGCACCACCTGCCAGCTCTGGGTGCTGGGCGCGCACGGCGAGAAGTGGCTGGCCGGGAGCTGGACCGTCACCAGCACCCCGCAGAAGATCTCCTACGCGGAATCGGTGGCGGCACCGGCATCTGCGGTGAAGCAGTTCCAGATCACAGCGGGCGGGAAGACGCTCGTAGCCGTCAACGCCCGCTGACCGGCGCACGTCAGACCAGGGAATGCCAGGCCGCCCGCGCGTGCTGTAGCCCAGCGTGGTCGTGGGTGTGATTGTCGTGCTTGCCGTACTGGTTGCGGCGAGTGCGTTCGGGATGATCTGGAAAGCCCGCAACGGGCGGCTGCGGTCCGCCGCAGCCGGGAGCTCTGGCGGCGAGGGATCGTCCGCGCCGGCCGGTGCGGCGCTCACCGAGGCCGAGCTGGGCAGGCCGCTTGGCGGTCGTGCCACGCTGGTCCAGTTCTCCACCGCCTTCTGCGCCCCCTGCCGGGCCACCCGGGTCATTCTCGACGACGTGGCCGGGCTGGTGGACGGCGTGGCGCACGTGGAGATCGACGCCGAGAGCAGGCTCGACCTGGTCCGTCGGCTGGACATCCGCCGGACGCCGACCGTGCTCGTGCTCGGGCCGGACGGCCGCATCGCGCGGCGCGCCAGCGGGCAGCCGCGCAAGGCTGACGTGATCGCGGCGCTGGGCCAGCTGGAACCCGGCGAGGTGAGCTGAGTGCCGTTTACGGGAGTGACAGCCCGGCCGGCCGCACATAGCATCGGGTACGTGGCTTTCCTGGAGAGGCAAATGAGCCTTTTTCATCCTCACCAAGATCGTCCGCGTGCTGTGAGCGCGGAACGGGCGGATGGAAAAGGTTCATCGCTGACCAGGCGGCGCGCCGTGGACTTCTGCCGGGTGGCGACCGCCATCTGTCCGTAGTCGGGCGCCACGTCAGACGCGCCCAGCGGACGCACCGCAGGGGACAAGTTCCCTATTTTACCGGTCGGACTTGTGCGTTAATCTGAATTCGTCCCGGCCAGCACTGCCCGGGCAAAGGAGCATGGCAGATGGGCATTGACCCCAGAGGCGCGCGATTCGGCGCCGTGGTTTCCACCGTGGTCCTCGCGCTGGTGCTCGTCACCGGCAGCGGGTGGCTGCTGGCGGCGCAGACCGTGGTGTTCGCGGTGGGAGCGGCGCTCGGGCTGCGTTACGCGCCGTACGGCATGATCTACCGCTGGCTGATCAGGCCCAGGCTCGGCCCGCCGCGCGAGCTGGAGGATGAGCCGCCGCCGCGGTTCGCCCAGGGGGTGGGCGCGGCCTTCGGCGTGATCGGCGTGATCGGCTACGGGACGGGCGTCACTGCGCTCGGCATCGTGGCGACGGCATTCGCGCTCGCCGCGGCCTTCCTCAACGCGGCCTTCGGCTTCTGCCTGGGCTGCGAGATGTATCTGATGATTCAACGAATCCGGACAGGGAGCCGTCAGGCACTGTCCGGCGAACCTGACAAGGAGGTTCCAGTATGAGCCGTTCCGACGTGCTCACCGGCGCCGACTGGGTGGAGTCGCATTCCGATGACCCCGGTGTGGTGATCGTCGAGGTGGACGAAGACACCTCGGCCTACGACAAGGGGCACATCCGCAACGCGATCAAGCTGGACTGGAAGAAGGACCTGCAGGACCCGGTCCGCCGTGACTTCGTGGACAAGGCAGGCTTCGAGTCGCTGATGTCCGAACGGGGGATCGGAAACGACGACACCGTCGTGCTCTACGGCGGGAACAACAACTGGTTCGCCGCGTACGCGTACTGGTACTTCAGGCTGTACGGGCACCAGAACGTGAAGCTGCTCGACGGCGGCAGGAAGAAGTGGGAGCTGGACTCCCGCGAGCTCGTCACCGAGGTGCCGAAGCGGTCCGAGACGTCCTACATGGCGTCCGACGTGGACACCTCGATCCGCGCCATGCGGGACGAGGTCGTCGCCGCGATCGGGAAGAAGAACCTGATCGACGTCCGCTCGCCGGACGAGTTCAGCGGCAAGCTGCTCGCGCCCGCGCACCTGCCGCAGGAGTCCGCGCAGCGGCCCGGCCACGTCCCGAGCGCGCGCAACATCCCCTGGTCGAAGGCGGCCAACGAGGACGGCACGTTCAAGTCCGACGACGAGCTCCGCGACCTGTACTCCGGTGCCGGGGTCGACTTCGGCAAGGACACCATCGCCTACTGCCGCATCGGCGAGCGGTCCGCGCACACCTGGTTCGTCATGCACGAGCTGCTCGGCCAGGACAGCGTGAAGAACTACGACGGCTCGTGGACCGAGTACGGGTCCCTGGTCGGCGTCCCGATCGAGCTCGGTGAGGCCAAGTGACCGCCAGCGACGGGTGCGGCGCGCCAGCGGGCGGCGTCAGCGCTCCCGCCGACGTGGGTAACCAGGCCGTGGTGGCTGGCCGCGTCACGCACGACGGCGCCGCGGTGGCCACCGGGTACGCGCGGCTGCTCGACTCCGGCGGCGACTTCGTGGCAGAGGTGCCGCTCGGCGAGGACGGCGGGTTCCGGTTCTTCGCCGCGCCCGGTACCTGGACCGTCCGGGTGCTCGCCCCGGGAGGGCTGACGGGGGACCGCTCGGTGACCGCCGACACCGGCCGGCTGGCTTCGGTGGAGGTCGCGCTCTGAGCACTCGCTGAGTTCTCCGTGACGACGGCGCCGGCCCGAGGGCCGGCGCCGTTGTTTGCCTGCGCTTCATTCATTCTTCGCCTGTCGCTTCTCCCGGGGTTCAGCCGCGGGACACCTGTGCTGCCTATGAAGGAGGAGGTGACTGGTGCGGGGGTTTCCGCTCGGCAGCGCGCCACGTCACCGTTCGCTTCCGGTGAGCAAGGACTCGCAGTGACCATGAGGTGTGCGTTAGACCCAAGGGAGCAGTTGCTCGGTGACCAGGCGAATCCGTCGGCCGCTCGGCGCGACCGTGTCCGTCCCGCTCGCCAGGATCCTGGCGGCGCGCACCGGCTCGGGTTCAGGTTCGACGCCCGTCTGCAAGGGACCGTCGATCCCGTCGTCACCTGCGAACCTGAGCGGCTCTGACACCTCCCTGTCCGGCACCCAGACCGAGAAGATCGGCTGACCCCCGGTGACCGCGTCGGTGCCCGGCGGCACGGGAAGCGAGCCCGCGGACGACCGGCCGGCCGCGCAGGTGCTGGCGGACCGGGTGGCCGCCGCCCTGATCCATCACGAGCCCGGCTGGCGGCTGCCCAGGCGCAGCGCGCTAGCCCGGCGCTACGGGGTGAGCCCGGCCGAGATGGAGGCCGCGATCGAGGAACTCGCGGCCCGGCACCTGCTCCGCCGCCTGCCGGACGGGCAGGTCTACCGGGCCAGCCCGGCGGACTACCTGATCAGGCTCGAGGGGCTGCCGGTTCTGCAGGCCTCGATCGACCCGATGGGCATGGCGATCAGCTGCGCGTCCAGGCACGTGTCGTGGCGGCGGGTGCCCGAGGACATCGGCGGGGCACTCGGCCTGTCGCCGGGCGACCCGGTGTGCGTCGTCCGCTCCCTGTGGACCTCTGAGGGCTGGCCGGCCGCCTTCTCGGCTAGCTACCTCCCCGAGCGGAATTCCTTCCTCGCCGAGGACCCGCCCGCACTGGCGGATGTGCTGAAGGCGTCGCACGTGGTGCCGGCGCCGCCGGCCCGGCCGGAACCGCAGAACGCCGGCCACCGGCCGCCGGCACCGCGCCCGGCGGGGCTGTACATCGAGGTGCAGCCGCCGGCCCCGTCCGTCGCCCGGAGCCTGCGGCTGGCGGCCGGCCAGCCCGCCGTCACCGTGACGGTCAGGTTCGACGACGCGGCAGCCGGCGACCCGATGGCGCTGGCGATCGCAGTGCTCCGGCCGGAAATGTTCCGGGTGGTGGTGGAGTCTCCGCAGGGGCCGCGAGCAAACGCTACCGCGGCCGGGGATGACGGCATCTGGACACATGCCGCGGGGGGCTGGGAACCTTGAGTGTCTATGCCTGCCGATACCGTAACCACCGCCGACCGGGTGCCGCGTCCTGGCCGATACCTCATCCCGGGGGATACGCCCCGCCGCGGTGAGCTGATCGCCGTCTGCGCGGTGGTTGCCGTCATCGCGCATCTGCTCTTCGCCCAGCTGACGCTGATCCTCGCCATCGTCTTCATCCTCACCACGAGGCTGACCAGGTGGCGGCCGCAATGGCTGGCGGTACCCGCCTGCGCCGGGATTGTCTGGGCCCTCGCCGCGGGACCGGCGTCGGCCGCGGCGGGCTTCGCCGATGGTCCCGGCAAGATCGCGGCCTACCTCGGCGGGATCAGCCAGCATCCCGGCAGGCTCGCGCACCTGGGCGCGGCCTACGCAGGCATGGGGAGCTGGCTGCCGCGACAGTTCCCGCTGGCACTGATCGCGGCGGCGGCCGAGGCGGCCATCGCGGCCTGGCTCAGCTGGCTGCACACCGACGAGTGGAAGCTTCCGGGCTATCGTCCCGGCCTGCTGACCTTCGCGCGCCGGGTCTACCTGACCCGCTTCATCTCCTCCGGCGGCGTGGTCACCAGGGACGGCGCCTGCCTCGGCCTGGACGCGGCCACCGGCTGGCGGTCGGCGGTCTCGTGGGCCGAGTCGGGAGGCGGCATCCTGTGCGCGGGCTCGCCGGGCTCGGGGACCACGACCACGAGCTTCCAGCTCGCGCACGCGGCCATCCGGCGGCGCAAGCCGGTGATCGCCGTCGACCTGGACGGCGGCCCGAAGCTGGCGGAGTCGTTCGCCGCGGTGTGCGCGGCCACCAGGACGCCGCTGTACCTGTTCCCGGCCGGGGGCGGCGGCTACTACGACCCGCTCCGCACCGGCGAGCCGGCCAGGCGGACCTCGCTGGTCATGGGCATGGTCGACTGGGAAGGCACCGCCGACCAGTACCGGCGCAGCTGCGCGGCCTACCTCACCGACCTGTTCGCGGTCGCCGACGCCGCTCCCGGCGACCCGCGCACCCCCATGCTGGACGAGGTGGTGCACCTGCTCAGCCCGGCGGCGCTGCGGGCGCGGATGGAGCACGTGCCCGGCTACCATCCGCGGCGGCTGGCGCTCGGCGAGCGGGTGAAGGTGTCCGCGACCCTGCTGGAAGCCGACCCCCGCACCACCGCCACGCTGGCCGAGCAGCTGAACGAGCTGCGCGCGTCGCCGCTCGGCCGGTGGCTCGCCCCCGCACCCGGCGCCCGGGTGGATCTCGGCCGGGTGGTGCGGGACCGGGCCGTCGTGCTGTTCTCGATCGAGGCGCCGGCCCACGGCCGCGCCGCGGTCACCATGGCCAGCCTGGTCGCCCGCGACGTGCTGGCGGTCTGCGCCGAGCTGCGCCGGATCGGCGTGCCGGGCGACGGGCTCGTCTGGTTCGACCAGTGCGGCGCGCTGGCCCCGGCCGCGCTGGCTGAGCTCGTCACCCGCGGCGCCCCGGCGGGCCTGCCCGCGTTGCTGACCACCACCTCCCCCGGCGCGGTGCCGGCCCTGGCCGACCAGGTGAACGTTCTCGTGCTGCACCGGCTGACCGACCCGGCGGCGGCCGAGCGGTTCGCCGGCCTCACCGGCGAGAAGTTCGCCCCGCCCGGCGGCGGCGATCTGGCGGCGGCGGCAGGGTCCCAGGTCCGGTCGAAGGCCGCGGCCGTGGTCGGCCAGAAGGGGCCGCCGGTAATCGCCGGCCAGCCCGACGCGGCCGGCCAGCTGAGCCAGCTCGGCCCGTTCGGGCTGGTGCGCAAGCCGGTGGTGGCGGCCCAGTCTTTGAGCAGGCTCGGCGACGGAGAGCACGTCCTGATCGTCAGGAGACCGCGGCGCCGGCTGGTGACGCTGGGACTGACGGTGCAGGCCAGGATCCCGCGGCATCCGGCCAGGCCGCTCACCGCGCGGCAGGCCGCCAGTGTCGGCGTGGATCCGGCGACGGCGATCACGGCGCACCAGGCCGCGGCGGTGGGCGGAGCACAGTCTGCGGCCGACGCCGCGGGCGGGGAACGTCCGGGCCGGGCACAGAAGGGCACGGGCACGTGACGCCGCCAGTAGCCGGCCCGCCCGGGGCCCGGGGCCACATGCGGCCGGACCGGCTCTATCTCGGCTGGCAGCATGCCCTGCTGCACCCCGATCCCGGGCCGCCGCCCAGGCGCCCCACGCCGCCGGAGCAGGAGCAGCTCAACCCGGACTGGGTGGCCGCGCAGCGCCGCGAGGAGCACCTGCTCGACCGGCCGCTGAAGCTGGCCGCCGACGCCGCGATCCTGCTGGCCGGCCTGCTGATGGCGGCGTGGGTGGCCGGCTGGCTGAACGCAGCCATCGCCTGGCTCGGCGCGGTCGCCGCCCTGGTCTGCGCCGGAATCGCCGCCTACGGCATCCGTCAGGGCGAGCAGGCACTGCGGTCGCGGGTCGAAGAGGAGAAACGGCGCCTCGGCAAGATCCGCGCCGAGCAGGAAAACCGGCTGTTCGCCTGGCAGCAGGAGCACGCCCGCAGGTTCACCGACTGGCAGGAGCGGCGCAGCGCATTCGAGAGGCAGCCGCAGTGGTACGCGGTCTCGCTTCCCGACGACGTTGACCGGGTCGATCTGGCCGGCGGCACCCTGTCCGGCTGGTCCGCCATGTTCACCGTCGTCGGGGCGTCCCGGCTCAGCGCCGGCGGCGAGCTGACCGTGATCGACCTGACCGAGGGCGCGGTCGCTGGTGACCTGCTCGCCGTGGCCGGGCGGTCCGGCGTCGCCCCGCTGGTCTGGGTGCTGCCCACCGACCTGCCCCGGCTGGACCTGAGCGCCGGGCTGTCCTCCGAAGCCCTCGCGGACGTGCTGTCCCTGGTGGTCAGCGTCAGCGAGGACGAGGGCGCCGGCGGCGACGTCGCGCAGGACAACGCGATCCTGGAGCGCCTGCTCGACGTCTTCGGCGGCAACGCGACGATCGGCCAGGCCACCGCCGCGCTGCGGGCCCTCGGGCAGATCGGCGACCCCAGGGAAGACATCCGGCTCGGGCTGCTCAGCGCGGACCAGCTGGAACGGATCATCAAGATGTTCGGCCGGGGCGCCGCCGACCAGGTGGTGATCGCCCGGGCCTGGGCGATGGAATCGCGGCTGCGCAAGCTGGACAACGCGGGCCTGGCGCCCGCGGACCTCCCGCCGAGCAGGCTCCGGGTGATCTGCACCGACCGGCGGGCGGGGGTGTTCGGCAACCGGGTACTCGGCACCTACGCGGTGACCGCGCTGACGCACGTGCTCCGCCAGGCCCCGGCGGGCCGCCCGTGGCAGCACACGCTGATGCTGGCCGGCGCGGACAAGCTCCGCGGCGACGTGCTCGACCGGCTGACCGACGCCTGCGAGCAGACCCGGACCGGCCTGGTGCTGGCCTACCGGTCGATCCCGGCGCACGTGAAGGAGCGGCTGGGCCGCGGCAACGCCGCGGTCGCCTTCATGCGCCTCGGCAACGCCGAAGACGCCAAGATCGCGAGCGAGCAGATCGGCACCGAGCACCGGTTCGTGCTCACCCAGCTCACCGACACCGTGGGCACGTCGGTGACCGATACCGTGGGCGACTCCTACACCAGCACCGTCGGCACCGCCGATTCCGTGTCCACGTCGGCGACGACGAGCGAGACGACCGGCGGCAGTCGCGGTCGGGGCCGGAGCGGCGAGTCCGGGATCGCACCGTTCGGGAAATCCAACTGGACGCGAAGCCGGGACCGGAACTATTCCACCGGTACCAGCGACTCCGAGTCGATCACCGAAGGGATCAACCTGAGCACGGCGTGGGGCGTCAGCACGTCCCGTGCGATCGGCGTGAACGACTCGCTGGCGCGGACCACGCAGCGGTCGCGGGAGTTCCTGGTCGAGCAGCACGAGCTGCAGCAGCTGCCGCCGAGCGCGGTGATCATTTCCTCGGCGTCCCGCGGCGGCCGGCGGATCGTGATGGCCGACGCGAACCCCGGCATCATCGGGCTGCCGACCGCCACCCTGTACACGCTGGACGAGGCGAAGAACGCGCCCGAGATGCCGCCCGCGGGCAAGCCGCAGGCGCCGGCCATCCCGTCCCGCGAGGCTCCCGCCACCCCGGCCCGCGGCACCGGCCCGGCTGGCGGCGACGGCCAGGCCGGGGACCCCGGCCCGGCTCGCGACGCCGGCCCGGCTCGCCGCCCCGCGTCCGTGCCGCTGAGCTGGCGGTCCGGCGACATGCAGCCGCCGCCGAATCTCGGGCCGCCGCCCGAGCGGCTCGACTGGCGCAAGCGGCGGGATTGAGGCGGCCCACGGCAGTACGGGTGGCGCGGACGCCGACAGCCTGATATGCACGCTACTCAGCTACCAGGCCGGTCGTACGGGTGGCGCGGAAGCCTACGGCCTGATATGCACGCTACGTGGGCGGTCATCGCGCGAGAGTAACCACCGGGACCGGGGACACCCTGGCCGGCCCGTGGCACCGGATCCTGGCGATCACGGCCTCCTCCGCCGCCGGCTCGCCCGAAGCCGACTTCGTCGCTGTCCTTCCGGCGGTCCTCAGCGCCGCCGAGCGCGGCCAGCCCTTCGTCGCGGGCTGGCTCTCCCGGGGCGGCGGGGCGCCGCTGGAGCTGATCACCAACGCCGGCGGGATAGCGGTACCTGGCCAGGCTCCCGGCGTGCTCTTCCCGCCGGGCGCGCGCGGCGTCCCGGTCGGCGATGACTGGCGCGGCGAGCTCGACCGCATGGTGTGGACGTCCTGCCCGGGGCGGCAGGCCCCGCCGCTGGCCACGGCCGACAGCGGCGACAGCCGGGAGCAGAGCAGAACGCCTACCCTGTTCGAATCGACCCTGGTGACGCTGATGGGCAGGCGGTTCGGCTGGCTGGTCATTGCCGAGCCCACCGAGCTGATCGACGCCGAGGTCGCCGACCTGCGCACGCAGCTCAACGTGCTCCGCCGGTACGAGGAAGAACACTCCAGGTTCGACGTGGAGCGCGCGCAACGGCGGATGACCGAGCTCGACACGTTCCGCGAGGCCGGGCTGTGGAGCGTGCGCGTCCTGGCCGGCGCCGCCACCGCGGAGGACCTGCGGCTGCTGGCCCCCGTGCTGGTCGGCTCGGTAGACCTGAGCCGGCATCCCTACCGGCTGCGCAGCGGGCTCGAGGCGCACACCCTGGCCGAGGCGCTGACGGTCAAGGTGCAGGACGCGACGGATGGCGCGGTCACGCCGTTCCCCGCGACCGCGGGCACGCTGGCCGCGCTCACCGGCCTGCCCCGCCGGGAAGTCCCCGGGCTGCGGGTGCTGGATCCGGGCTACTTCGACGTCACCAGCGAGACCGAGCGGACCGGCTTTCCGGAGTCCCCGTCGCCGGTGATCGAGCTCGGCGCGATCCTTGACGCCCAGGACCGGCCGGTGGGCACGTTCCGGGTACCGCTGTCCACGCTGAACCGGCATACCTTCGTCACCGGCGCCACCGGGGCGGGGAAGTCGCAGACCGTCCGGCACATCCTCGAGCAGTGCAGCCGGGCCGGCCTGCCCTGGCTGGTCATCGAGCTGGCCAAGTCCGAGTACGCCGCCATGGCCGGACGGGTCGAGGGGATCGGCCAGGTCACGGTCATCAACCCGACCGACCCGCACGCCGTGCCGCTGTCGGTGAACCCGCTCGCGCCCGAACCCGGCTACCCCGTACAGGCGCACATCGACATGGTCCGCGCCCTGTTCGCGGCGGCCTTCGACGCCGAGGAGCCGTTCCCGCAGATCATGTCGCAGGCGCTGCAGCGGGTGTACGAGGAGGCGGGCTGGGACGTGGTCACCGGCGCCGGCCTTCCCGGCGCGCCGGTGGCGCCGGCCATCCCCACCCTGGCTCGGCTGCAGCGCGCCGCGCTGGAGGTGATCGAGGACGTCGGCTACGGGCCGGACCTGCAGGCGGACGTGCGGGGCTTCGTGGACATCAGGCTGCGCTCGCTGCGGGTCGGGTCGGCCGGCCGGTTCTTCGAGGGCGGTCACCCGGCCGACATCGGCGAGCTCATCCGGCGCAACGTGGTGCTGGCCATCGAGGACGTCGCCAACGACGAGGACAAGGCCTTCCTGATGGGCACGCTCATCATCAGGCTGGTCGAGCACCTGCGGCTGCGCGCCCGCGGGGAGCGGCCGGGCGCGCTGCGGCACGTGATCGTCATCGAGGAGGCGCACCGGCTGCTGCGCAACCGAGGCACGCAGGAGCGGGCCGGCTCGCACGCGGTCGAGCTGTTCGCAGGCATGCTCGCCGAGATCCGTGCCTACGGCGAGGGCATCGTGGTGGCCGAGCAGATCCCCGCCAAGCTCGTGCCCGACGTGGTGAAGAACACCGCGCTGAAGATCGTGCACCGGCTGCCCGCGCACGACGACAGGCAAGTCGTCGGCGCGGCCATGAACCTGGATGACGAGCAGTCGCGGCAGGTGGTCTCGCTGCAGCCGGGCGTTGCCGCGGTGTTCGCCGACGGCATGGACAGGCCGCTGCGGATCCGGGTGCCGCTCGGCGAGGACACCGAACGGGTCCTCGGCAACCCGCCGCCGCCGGTGCGCGGCCGGCGCAGCGCCGCCTGCGGCCCGGCCTGCACGGCCGGGCGGGCCTGCACCCTGTACGAGCTGCGTGGTGCCGACCTGCTGTCCGCCGCGGCCGAGCAGGCGTGGCTGCGGATCTGGACGGAGACGCTGGTGCTGGCGTTCCTGACCAACAGGGCCCTGCCCGCGGTTCCGGTCAGGCTGCTGCACCAGTGGGCCGGCCTCGCCGCCAGGCAGCGCGAGTGCGCGCTCGCGACGCTGATCGACAAGTCGGTCGGCGCCCGCGCGATCAGCATGCGGGGCAGCTATGACCCGCACCAGCTGGCGGCGAGCGTCGCGACGGCCGCGCTGCGGATGCTCGCCGGCGAGACGCCGCCCGGCACCAGGGGCGGCCCGAGCTGGGTCGTCCCGCAGCTGCGCTGGCTGCACGAGTTCGAGCGCGTCTGCCCGCTCGGCGGCCCGCGGGCCGACCCCTACGACCGGGCGCCGCCGCTCGACTTCGATCTCGTCGGCGCGCAGGACTGGCCGGACATGCGCGTCGGTCACCGGATGGACGCGCTGCGGCGCCACCCGCTGTCCATGGAGCTCGAGCAGAACCGGCGCATCGCCTGGAACCTGCTGCTCGGCGACGACGATCACCGCGGCTTCCTCGCCGACGTCGCCGCGGTGATGGTCGGCCAGGACAGGAGACTTCACCTGGCTCAGGCCGCGGCGGCGATGGACGTCTCCGGCTGGCTTGAGGTGGTGCTTTCCTGGCCGAGCCGGTTCATCGCGGCGGAGCCTGACGAGGCCGTCGGGCCCGCCGTCGGGCCGGCTGCCGGGCCGGACATGGAAGAACTCGGCCCGGCCGGCCGATAGCATCGGCGGCGATGAGCAAACTTCAGCTGCGCGCCCGGGTGGCCACCACCATCGGCGGCGCCGCGGGGCGAGTCTCCAGGCTGGCCGGACGCGGCGACGGCTCGGTCATCGGCGGCGTCATCGCGCTCCGGCTCGAGCCCGGCCTGCTCGGGATGCTGGCCGCCGGCAAGCAGGTGGTCCTGGTGACGGGCACGAACGGCAAGACGACCACGACCCGGCTGATCAGCGCCGCGCTCGAGTCGCTGGGCGAGCAGGTCGCGTCGAACGCGTTCGGCGCCAACATGGAGGCCGGCCTCGCGGCGGCGCTCGGCAGGGCGCAGGACGCGCCGTTCGCGGTCCTCGAGGTGGACGAGAAGTACCTGCCGGCGGTGCTGACCGCCACGGCGGCGCGGGTGGTCGTGCTGCTCAATCTCAGCCGCGACCAGATGGACCGGGCCGCGGAGATTCTGGCTGGTCGCCAGGCGGTGGCGGGACGCGCTCGCCGACGCGCCGGACTGCCGGGTGATCGCCAATGCCGACGACCCGCTCATCGCCTGGGCGGCATCCGCGGCCAAGCAGGTGACCTGGGTGGCCGCCGGGCAGCGCTGGCGGGAGGACTCCTGGTGCTGCCCGGAATGCGGATCGCACCTGCGCCGCGGCGACTCCGGCTGGCAGTGCGGCGAGTGCGGGTTCACCCGGCCGCGGCCGAGCTGGGCGCTGGACGGCGAGACGGTGCAGGACTCGTCGGGGGGGCGGCACGAGCTCGGCCTCGCCCTGCCGGGGCGGGCCAACCGGGCGAACGCGGTGGTGGCGCTCGCCGCCGCGGAGGCGTTCGGTATCTCTGTGGCGCAGGCGCTGCCCAGGCTGCGCGCGGTGACGTCGGTGGCCGGCCGGTACACGACGGTGCAGCGGCGCGGCCGGAGCGTCCGGCTGCTGCTGGCGAAGAACCCGGCAGGCTGGCTCGAGGCCTTCGACGTGCTCGGTCCCCCGCCGGTCCCCGTGCTGCTCGCGGTGAACGCTCAGGGGCCCGACGGCCGGGACACCTCGTGGCTGTGGGACGTGGACTACCGGCTGCTGCGCGGGCGGCGGGTCTTCGTGGCCGGCGAGCGCAGGCTGGACCTCGCGGTGCGGCTGGAGGCCGACGAGGTGGCTTTCGAGCTCGTGGAGAGGGTGGACGACGCGGTGGACCTGGTTGAGCCCGGCGGCAGCGTGGACGTGATCGCGAACTACACGGCGTTCCAGCACATCCGGACCGCGTTCGGCAGGACGACATGAGCGTGCCGGATGCCGGGCGGGGCGGCGGCGGCCGGGGCGGCCCGGGCGGCCCGGGCCAGAGCGGCCTGCGGCTGGTGTGGGTGTACCCCGACCTGCTCAGCACGTACGGCGACCGGGGGAACCTGCTGGTCCTCGAGCGGCGGGCCAGGCTGAGGGGCATCCCCACCGAATCCGTCTACGTGAACTCCGATCAGCCCGTGCCCCGCCAGGGTGACATCTACCTGATGGGCGGCGGCGAGGACCTGCCGCAGATCCTGGCGGCCCGCCGGCTCCGGGCCGACGGCGGCCTGGCGGCCGTGGCGGACTCAGGCGCGGTCGTCTTCGCGGTGTGCGCCGGCTATCAGCTGATCGGCACGGAGTTCGCCGGTGAGGAGGGCCAGCCGGTGCCCGGGCTGGAGATCGCTGATCTCCGCAGCGGGCGCGGCGACCAGAGGGCCGTCGGTGAGGTCCTCGCCGACGTGGATTCCGCTCTCGGGCTTCCCCGGCTGACCGGATTCGAGAACCACCAGGGCGTGACCAGGCTCGGTCCCGGCGTCCGGCCGCTGGCCCGGGTCAGCGCCGGGGTGGGCAACGGCGACGGCACCGAAGGCGCGTACGCGGGCCGGGTGCTGGGCACCTACCTGCACGGGCCGGCCCTGGTGCGCAATCCCGGTCTCGCTGACCTGCTGCTCGGCTGGGCGGCGGGTCCGCTGCCGGCACTGGCCGACGCTGACGAGGAGTGGGGACGCCGGCTCCGCCAGGAGCGCCTGGCCGCCATGTCCGGCTGAGGACTGAGTCAGGACTGAGTCAGGCTGAGCAGGACCCGGTGGCCGCGGACGCTCGCCCCGCAGCTGCTCCCTCAGTAGACGAGTGCCTGAACGTCGTCTGTGGTGACCTCAGCGACGAACGTCGAGGCCCCAGCGATGCGGATGCCGGACAGCACGTCCTCGGGCTTGATGTCCCTGCGGGCGGCGCATTGACTACACAGCGTCACTGTCCCGCTTGCCAGCACTGCGGCCAGCAGATCCGCCAGCGGCGGCGCATCCGGAAGCCCGAACTCTCCCGCCCGGCCAGGCAGCGCGAACCACGAGGATTCACCAGTCAGCCACAGCGAGGTGCGGATCCCGCTGGCAACCGCGGTAGCGGCGACCGTGAACGCCTGGTTGCAGCGTTCAGGGTCGTCCTTGCCCGCGGTGACCTTGACGACCAGAGCGCGCGGTGCCATGACGCGACACTAGCGCGTTGTCGTGCCCCCCGGGTCACCCAGATGGCGGTTACGTGGGGTAGACGGCGGGGGCGGCGGCGTAGCTGCGGCCATGCGGTGGACGCCAGATCACGACGCCGGGACTGGGCTGATCCACGTGCCAGCCCGGGGCCTGTTTAGCCCGGTGGTCGGTGCGGCATTTGGGTGCTACGCCGCATTCGCAGGTGCGGCCGCCCTTGTCGTGCGGGATCGTATGGTCGCCGTCACACCGGGTGGCGGGGCGGCCGCAGACGGGGTTGCCGCAGGTCTCCTGGCGGATGCTGATGATGTGGGCCAGTGAGTCGGGGATGCGGTAGCCGGGGACTTCGCGGGCGTGGCTGCAGGTGCCGGCCTGGATGGGCCCGGTTTTCAGTTTCTGCAGCCAGGCGGTGATCGCGGCCAGGTCGGTGGCTGGCGGCGGGGGGCGGCGGGCGCAGCCGTGGCCGATGGCGTGGCCGGCGCTGTCGGTGAGAGTCAGGCACCAGCGGGAGCCCGGATTGGCGGCGATGTGGTCGGCGAGGTCGCGGCAGGTCTCAGCGGTGACCGGGCCGAACGCGGTGATCTGGCCTGGTGATTGGGTGAAACCGAGCCAGGCGGCCAGGGGCATGGTCAGGTTCACCGATCCGCGCAGTCCCGGCCTGCCGGTATCCACGTCGCTGTTGCGCCGGCGTCCGGTGCCGTGGCGTCGTGGCCGGCCGGTGCCGCCTGCGGGTCACCGTGCTGGCCGGGAGCAGTGTCCTCGCCAGCGGGGTCTACCGGCGGCTCACTCAGCTGGCCACGGTCAGCGTCCGAGTTGCCAGGTGTCGCGGGCAGGCTGTCCTGGCCCGCGGGAGGTGTCTCGTCGTCCCCTGCCCGCTGCTCGCCGTCGCCGCGCCGCTCGTCGTCCCCGGCGTGCTGCTCGCGGTCTTCGGGTGGGGGGAGGAAGCTGACCGGGTCGTGGCCGGTGAGCAGGCCGAGGAACACAGCGGCGCGCAGCTGGGCCAGCGTGGCTGCTATCCCGGACGTCTTCAGTTCCCGGGCGGCGTGGTCGATCCGCTGGTCGGCGGCCAGCGCGGCGGCGACCGGCAGGTCCCGGCCGGCCAGCGCGGCGGTGCTGCCGGAACGCTCGTCCCATAGCTCGACCCGGGCGTCCCGGCGTGCCTTGTCGGCCCGGCGGCGGGCCGCGGCGGGGTCGGCGGCGAGCACGGCACGGCGCACCCGGTCCCGCAGCTTGCTCGTGGTCAGCCGGGGCGCGTCCTCGATCACCAGCAGCTCCACCGCGGCGGCCAGCTGGTCGTCGTCCAGCATCGCGGTCTCGTAGGCGATCACGTCGGCGCGGGCCCGGTCGATCCGCCCAGCGGCCAGCGCGGCCTGGGTGGCGGGCAGCCGGGCCAGGCTCTGGGCGAAGTCTAGCAGCGGGCCGGCCGAGCGGCGGGTCAGCGTGAACAGCAGCGCCAGCTCGGTGTCCAGGTGTTCCAGAACCCGCCAGTCGCCGTGCGCGGCGCGGCGTTTCGCCAGCTCGGCGGTCCCGGCCAGCAGCCCGGCCGCGGCCCGCGACTCACACCGCTGCCAGGCCAGCATCAGCCCGGCCAGCTCGTCATCCGCCAACCCGCCCAGCCCGGCCTGCCAGGCGTCATCAGCCGTGGCGGCCAGCACCGGCCCGGCCTCCAGCCGGTCCAGCACCGACCCGGACGCGAACCCCGGCCCGCCCGGGCCGACCTGGTCATGCGCGATCACCCCGGCCGGGAACGGCCCTTCCGGCTCCGGCCCCGCCGCCGCCGCCCGGGCGTCCAGGATCGCGTCCCGGACCGGAGAAGCCAGCTCACCCAGCCCCGCATCAGCGCCGTCCGGCGGCCCGGTATCGGGGTCGGCCAGCCACCGGGAGAACTCATCCTCGGGCGACTCGAACACCCGCGTGGCGATCTCCTCGGCCAGGATCGCCTCCTGCTCAGCCATCACCGCCTCAGATGGCGGGCCCGGATCCCACCCGGCCGGGCCGTCCCAGCTGGGCTCGGCCGGAAGCGCCGCCGGATCCTGTCGGGCCGGGCCGCCACTGCCAGACTGGGCCGCGGGCACGACCCGATCACGCCGGGCCGTGCTCGCCTGCCCACCCTCGGCCCCGGGCGCAGCCGGATCACGCCGGGCCGCGCCCTGCGGGTCGGGCGTGCTGGCGGTCATCCTTGCTCACCTCCGGCTGCCGCTCTGTGGCTGTCTGATTCGAAGCTATCAGGCGGCACTGACATTTTTCGAGCGTACTATCGACCCACGTCAGACGGTCGGGCCGATCATCCCGCCCGCGTGGCACCCCCGCACCGAGCGGCGCACTGCCTAGACTGCGGCTATGCACGGCATGCTGAGCCTGGCAGTCCTGGTGGCCGCCCTCGCTGTCTTCGCGGCGTGGGTCGGCTACCTGCTGGTGCGCCTGTACCGAGCCTGCCCTGCCCCCCGCTCGACGCGACCTCTGACCGCGGCAGGCGACCGGGCAGGATCCAGCCCCGCAGACGATCCGGCACAGCCCAGCTCCGCAGATGACCTGCCAGAGGCATCCCTGGCCGGGCCGTCGGGGGAAGGCGACCACGTAGAGTCGCCCTGGTCAGGCGACCCTGCAGGACCGCCCTGGGCACGCGACCACGCGGAGCTGCGCCGGGCAAGCGAGCCCGCACAGCCGCCCTGGGCAAGCGACCCTGCGGAGCCGCCTCCGGGAGGCGCCCCGGTGAAGCTCGTCTTGGTGGAGGCCCCTGCTGAGCCTGCCCAGACGGACGACCCAGCGAATCCCGCCCCGGCGCACGCCCCCGCGACGTCCGGCCTCGCGGGCGACGACCCGGCAGACGAGCAAGCCGCCACCCCCCAGCCGGTCGGCTGATCCGCATGGCAGACCAGCCACCAGGCCCCGAGCCGCAGCACCCGCCGTCCGCGACAGATCAGCAGCCGCCATCCCGGACAGATCAGCCCCCATCCGCTACAGATCAGCAGCCGCCGTCCTCGTCAGATCAGCCATCGCCCGAACCCGGGCCCCAGTTCGAGATCGAGTTCATCCGCCCGCCCGCTTCCGCTCCTGAGCCGCAGGCAGCCCCGGATCCGCACCCCGACCTCGCCCCGCTGAGCTTCCTGCTCGGCAGGTGGGAGGGTGCCGGGGTCGGCGGCTACCCGACGATCGAGAGCTTCAGGTTCGGGCAGGAGCTGTCGTTCAGCCACAATGGCAAGCCCTTCCTCATCTACTCCAGCCGGACCTGGCTGCTGGACGAGGAGGGACGCCCTGGCCGGCCGCTGGGAATGGAAGTGGGGTTCTGGCGGCCGCAGCCGGACAACGGGGTCGAGCTCCTGCTGGCGCATCCGACCGGGATCACCGAGATCTACCTGGGCACGGTCACCGGCACCCGGATCGAGCTGAGCACCGACATTGTGACCCGCACCGCGTCCGCTAAGGAAGTGACCGCCGGGCACCGCCTCTACGGCCTGGTGGGAGAGGACCTCGCCTACGCCTACGACATGGCGGCGGTCGGCCAGGGGCTGCAGCCGCACCTGTCGGCACAGCTCAAGCGGATAGCCGCATCCTGAGCCAGCGCGCAGGAAAATCTCCAGTCCCTTTACCCCGAACGCCGCTTCGCGGGCACATCAGTCATCGCGGCAACGTCGGCCCGGTCACTCCTGAACGCCGCTTCGCGGACGGGCTAGCCACCGCCGTAACGTTCGCCCCGCCACTCCCGAACCCCGCTCCCCGGACAGCCCGCCCATCCCGGCAACGTCGGCCCGGCCACTCCCGAACGCCGCTTCCCGGACAGCCCGCCCAGCGCGCCAACGTCCGCCCGGCCACTCGCTAAACCCCCGACCTGCCAGACTGATCCGATGGCCTCCGTCGCTGCTCCGGTCCGGCTGCTGACCCGGTCTCAGGTTCGCGCGATGCTGAGCTGGCCGGAGCTGATCGAGGCGACCGCGCAGGCGCTGATAGCGGCGAGTACCGGGCAGGTCGCCCCGACCGAAGCCAGCCAGCTCCACCTCCCTGGCGCTGCCCTGCACCTCAAGTCGGGTGCGCTGCTGCAGCCGCCCGTGCTGTCGGTGAAGGCCAACCTGCGTCCGCAGGCAGGTAGCTCCGCAGGTCTCATCGTCGCGTTCGACCCGGTCACGTTCACCGTCCGCGCCGTGCTCGATTCCGCGGACATTACCGCGATGCGGACCGGCGCGACCGCCGCCGTCGCGGCCCGCCAGCTCGCCAGCGCTGGGCGGCACACCGTCGCGCTGATCGGCGCCGGGCCGGTCAGCAGCCAGTCGCTGGCCGCGCTCTCCGCGGTCCTCGAGATCGGCGAGGTCCGGGTGTGGAGCCGGGACCGCGCCCGAGCCGAGCAGCTGGCGGCATCGGCGGCGACCCAGGCCGGCGTGTACGGAACGCCGGACGAGGCCGCGGCCGGAGCCACGATCATCCTGACCGCCACGCCGTCCCGGCAGCCGCTGATCACCGCCGCGGAACTCGCCGCGGATGCCCTCATCCTGGCCATGGGCGCGGACACGCGCGGCAAGCGGGAGCTGGCCGGCGACGTGCTGGAGGACGCCGAGCTGGTGGCCGATGTCCCCGCCGAAGCGGTCAAGGTCGGCGAGCTCGCCTACCTGCCCGGCGGCGCCGCCCCGTCACGGTGCAGCGAGCTCGGCAAGCTGCTCGCTGGCCAGCAGCGGCTGCCCGGCGGCAGGCGGATCGTCTTCGACTCGGTCGGCACGGCGGTCACGGACGTGGCCGCGGTGGGGCTCGTCCTCGAGACCGCCGAGCGCGAGAACGTCGGAGCGCTGCTGGACTTCACCGGCTGAGGCAGGCTGCCAGCAGAGCCCGAACGTCGCTACCGCGAACCCATAGGACGCCCCGCCACGCGCTACAAGCTGTGCCGGAACCCATCCACCCGGATCCGCTCGACTATCTCGCCACGCCGGATCCCGTAGATCTCCGGCTGCAGATCCGACCAGACGCAGACGTGGACCGGCAGGATGCGCACCCGCTCGCCGACCGTGAGCGCGGGCGGCCCGGGGACCGTGAGCACGCCGTGCTCTTCCGACGTCCGGGTGAACGCCGAGTCCGGCCGCCCGGCCAGGTGCCCGGACCCGAACACCGCGTCTGTCGTGGTCGTCAGCGTCTTGCTGCCCGCGTTGACGGTCACCCGGCTGCCGTCGGCGCTGATCACGGTGGCCAGTATCGTCGCGGCGATCTGTTCCGCGGTGCAGGACCAGCAGGCCAGCGTGCGCAGGTCGTTGTAGACGTAGGTCCCCGGCCGGATCTCGGTGATGCCGTCGTCGGCGCTCAGGTAGCGGGCGGTCAGCGACGAGCCCGCCGAGACGACCGAAACCTCGAAGCCCGCGCGCTCCAGGTCGGCGCGGACGTCGCCCATGGTCGCCGCCTCCCGGCGGGCGACCTGCTCGATGCCCGGCTGGCTCGTCACGTCGTGCGCGTGACCCGCGTGGGTCAGGATGCCACCCAGATCGAGCCCGGCCGACGAGCGGATATGCCGGGCGAGCGCGACGACCGCGTCCGGCGGCGCGCCGGTCCGGTGCATCCCGGTGTTGACGTCGATGAGGACCGTCAGCGTCCGCCCGATCCGGCTGGCGACATCCCGGTAGCCATCGGCGACCGCGGCGGAATCGGCGACCAGCGTGACGTCGGCGGCGAGGCAGACGTCGGCCAGGCGGCCGAGCTTGCGCGTCCCGACGATCGGATACGCGAGCGTGATATCGGTCAGGCCGGCCCGGGCCAGCACCTCGGCCTCGGTGACCGTGGCGGCGCACAGCCCGGCCGCCCCGGCGTCGAGTTGCCGCCGCGCCATCGCGACGCTCTTGTGCGTCTTGACGTGCGGCCGCAGCCGTACCCCGGCCCGGTCGGCGAACGCGGCCATGCTGGCGATGTTCGCCTCGGCGATGTCCAGGTCGATCAGCATGGCCGGCGTGTCCAGCGCCCGGTCGTCGAGCCGGACCGGGAGCGCGGCCGCCGGGTCCAGCGGCAACGGCAGCGTCGGCGTGCTGGCGTCGCTCACCTGCGGCTCGCCGACCGCCTTAACCCCGGCCGTCCCGCTAGCCGCAATACTCCTGTCAGTCATGTCAGCCGCGCTACTCCCGTCAGTCATGCCAGCCGCAGCGACCTCGCCAGCCACGTTCGCGCCGTCGGCCCCAGCCGAGGCCGCGTCGCATGGCCGACCGGCGACCGTCGTCATGACGCGATGACGGCGGTCTTGATCTGGGCGAATCCGCGCAGGCCCTCGAGGCCCTTCTCGCGCCCGTAGCCGGACTGCCTGAAGCCGCCGAACGGCAGCTCCACGCCGCCTGACGCGCCGTACGTGTTCACGAAGACCTGGCCCGAGATCACGTCACGGATCATCTGCTGGGCGGTGCTGACGTTCGTCGTCCACACGCCGGCGACCAGCCCGTAGTCGGTTCCGTTGGCGAGTTCCACCGCCTCGGCGATGTCAGCGAACGGGGTCACCGCCAGGACCGGGCCGAACACCTCCTCGCGGAACATCGTGCTGCCGGGGGCGACATCGTCGATGAGAGTGGGCTGGAAGTAGTAGCCGTTGCCGAGCCGGCCGCCGCCCAGCGGCGATCCGCCGAAGGTGATCCGGCCGCCGTCGCCGCTCCCGGCTACCGCCGACACATAGGAATTCACCCGGTCCCGCTGCGGTCCCGAGATGAGCGGGCCGAGGTCAGGATCCTCGAGCGCCGGCCCGATGCCCACCCTCGCGAAGATCTCCGCGATCCTGGCCGCGGCGGCGGCGTGCACGCTCTCCTGGACCAGCAGCCGGGAGCCGGCCGAGCAGGTCTGGCCGCCGTTCTGCAGGATGGCGTTGACGATGACCGGCAGGGCCCGGTCCAGGTCGGCGTCGGCGAACAGGATATTCGGCGACTTGCCGCCGAGCTCCATCGTCACCGGGATGAGCCGGTCGGCCGCGGCGTGCGCGATGATGCGCCCGACCTCGACCGAACCGGTGAAGGAGATGTGCCCGACGCCGGGGTGGGCGGTCAGCGCCGCCCCCGCGGATTCCCCGTAGCCGGTGACCACGTTCAGGGCGCCGGGCGGCAGGCCTGCCTCGAGCGCCAGCTCGCCGATCTTCAGCGCGGTGAGCGGGGCTTCCTCGGCCGGCTTGAGCACGACGCAGTTGCCCATGGCGAGCGCGGGCGCGACGGACCGGCCGAGGATCTGCATCGGGTAGTTCCACGGGATGACGTGGGCGGTGACCCCGTGCGGTTCCCAGCGGGTCTGCACCGTCGTGCGGTCGTCCAGGGAGAAGGCGGCGCCGTAGAAGGTCTCGACGGCGCTGGCGTAGAAGTCGAAGTAGCGGACGGTGATCTCGGCGTCGCGCAGGCCCTGGCGCAGCGGCTTGCCGGTCTGCTGGCTCTCCAGCTCGCCGAGGCTCTGCGCGTCGCGCTCGATCAGGGCCGACAGGCGGCGCAGCAGCCGGGCCCGCTCGGGCACGGCTACCCGCCGCCAGGCCTGGGAGGCATCGGCCGCGGATCGCACCGCCGCGTCGATCTCGGCCGGGCCGCAGTCGGCCGTGACGGCCATGACCTCGCCGGCGGACGGATCCTCGACCGGCACCTCCGCCTTGGTCGCGACGGGCTTGCCATCGATCAGGGCAGGCAGCTGGTTCATCGGTCACTCCTCATCTTGGCGGGGGGTCAGGCTCGGATCAGTCCTGGCGGGGGTCAGGCTCAGACCAGCCGTGGCGGGGGTGAGGCTCGGATCAGTCCTGGCGGGGGTGAGGCTCGGATCAGCCGTGGCGGGGGTGAGGCTCGGATCAGTCCTGGCGGGGGTGAGGCTCGGATCAGCCGTGGCGGGGGTCAGGCTCAGGCCAGCCGTGGCGGGGGTCAGGCTCGGATCAGTCCTGGCGGGGGTCAGGCTCAGACCAGCCGTCGCGGCGGTCAGGCTCGGATCAGTCCTGGCGGGGGTCAGGCTCAGACCAGCCGTGGCGGCGGTCAAGCTCAGACCAGCCGTGGCGGGGGTGAGGCTCGGATCACTCCTGGTTCGCATCAGGCCCGGACCAGCCGCTGGCTGAGCCAGTCGTCAACGAACGAGCCGGCGACGAGCACGGCCCCGACGACTACCGCCTGCTCGCCGAGAACGCTCCGCGCGATCTTGAGCCCGGTGGGCAGCCGCGGGCCTATGACGGGCTCCAGCAGGTCGTAGGCGCGGGCCAGGCCGCCGCCGATGACCACCGCCTGCGGATCGCACAGCTGCTGCATCTGCGTGACGATGTCCGCGATGGTCTCGGCCGCCCAGCCGAACACCGCCACGGCGTCCTCGTCACCTTGCCGCGCTGCCGCGGCGAGGGCGGCGCCGTCGCGGACATCGCGCGCTCCGCCCCGCTCGTGGTACTGGCTGACCAGGCCGCTGGTGACCAGGAACTCGCCCAGCGTCCCGCGGACGCCGGCCGGGTTCGTGACCGGCCAGCCGGCGATCCGCCCGAACCGGTGATGCGTTCCGGCGATCGGGGTGCCGTCGAGCGTCATGCCCACGCCGATGCCGCGGCCGATTTCGACGACCAGCAGCGACGACGCACCCGGGAATGTCCCGGCGTCGCTGCTCTCGGCGATCGGGGACAGGTGGTCGTCCTGCGCCACCGTCACCTCGCAGCCGAGCTGGCTGCCCAGCTCGTCGCGCAGCGGCAGCCCCTCCCATTCGGCGTGTATCGGCGGCGCGCGCAGGATGCCGGCGTCGTCCACGGCTGCCGCGATTCCGACCCCGGCGCCGGCCAGCTGCGCCAGGGCATGCCCGGTGGAGGCCACCATGTCGCCGATCTTGGCGACCAGCGTGCCGCCGAGGTCGCGCCCGAGCCGGTCGGAGGTCACCGCCTGGGAGGCGAGCACCCGCCCCGACAGCGTGGTGATGGCCAGCCGGGTGGACTCGTTGCCGACATCCATCCCGGCGAGCAGCGCCGCGTCTTCGTGGAACCGGTACATGACCGGGGGCCGGCCAAGGCGCGACGCATCAGCCTCGGGACTTTCCTCTTCCACGAGGCTGATGTCGGCGAGTTCGGACACCAGCCGGTGCACGGTGGGCAGCGAGACGCCCACCCGCCGGGCCAGGTCGGACCGGGACAGCGTCCCGGTGTGACGCAGTTCGTGCACGATCCGCGCGAGGTTGGCGAGCCGGACGTCCGCCGGGACGTGGCTGGACCGGTCCGGCCTGGTGATCATGACCATGCCGTCAGCGTGCGGTGAAGCCGCCGTCGAGAACCAGGCAGCTCCCCACCGCGAACGAGCTGGCGTCACTGGCCAGGAAGAGCGCGCCATGGGCAATCTCCCGTGGGTCGGCGACGCGCATGATCGGCGCCCAGGATGCCTGCTCGGCCGCGGTCTTCGCCGGGTCCAGGCTGTTGTCAACTTCCGCCTGCAGCAGCGGCGTGCGGGTGATCCCCGGGCACAGCGCGTTGACGCGGATGTTGTGCCTGATCAGGTCCACGGCGATCGACTTCGTGAACATGATGACCGCGCCCTTGCTCGCGTTGTACGCCGGTGACTCGGGCACGGCGACGATGCCCATCTCGGAGCCGAGCGTCACGATGCTGCCGCCCCCCTGCCGCTTCATGTGCGGGACCGCGTGCTTGATCAGCGTGAACATTCCCTTCACGTTGGTGGTCAGCACGGCATCCCACTCGTCTTCGGTCAGCTCCTCGATCGGCATGACGCTGGTGATGCCCGCGTTGCAGACCAGCACGTCGATGGAGCCGAACCGGCCGACCGTCTCGGCGACCATCTGGCCCGCGTCCGCCATCGACCGGACGTCACCGGTGACGCCCGCGACCGTGCCGTAGCCGGACAGCTCCTTCACCGCGTCATCGAGCCCGTCGCCGTTGATGTCGGTGACGACGACGTGGGCCCCTTCCTCGAGGAAGAGCTGCGCGATCGCCTTGCCGATTCCTGACGCACCGCCGCTCACCATCGCGCTACGGCCGGTCAGCTTGCCCATCGTCTCCCTCTCCGCCGCCGGGGCAGGCTCTGCCCCGGGTCGCATTCTTCTCAGAATATTAACAATTCTTTTCAGGAGTGTAACAACCCGCCCCGGACAACCCGCCCCCGGACAACCCGCCCCCGGACAACCCGCCCCCGGACAACCCGCCCCCCGGACGGGCCGCCGCCGGACGCCGGCAACCGCGGACCGCAGGCGGCCGCCAGCGGGGCGCCGGCTGGTACCACCTCAAGCTCCGTTCGCGCTGACGATGTGTCGCCCCGGACGGCGGGCCATGATCGTTTCTCAAGATCGACGTGAGATCGCCTACCACCGGTGGTATGCAATCTCACTTCGATCATGGGAGTTGATCTTCGCAATGCGGTGGCCGGGATCCGGCCCCGCCGGAGCGCAGCAGAGACCAAGGCGAACGTTACTTGCCGCGGCACTAGTCGCCGGCCAGCGCCGGCGTCCCGGCCGCGCCCAGCGCGGTGTCGGGGGCTGCCTCCGTCCCGGCCGCTCCCAGTGCGTGCTCGGGACCCGTCGGCGTCCCCGCCACGTCCTGCGCCTCGGGCATGGCCTGCGCCTCCATGAACAGCACGCTGCCGAGCTTGGCCAGCGCCGACGATTGCCGCTTGCGCAGCACGACGGCGGTGATGATCGCCGCGACGATGAACGCGGCCAGCAGCGGCGGGAAGATGTTGTTCGGCGCGGTCGCCGGATAGGGGTGGACGTTGAGCCAGATGGCGAGCAGGAAGATCACGCTCGACACGGCGGGGAAGATCACGTGCACGAGTACGGAGAACTCGCTGCGATAGCGCCGGTAGATGAAGAACGGCAGCGCGGCGTTGGCGCCGATGTAGACCGGCAGGATCGCCAGCGAGGACAGGTACCCGAGATCGCCGAAGGCCGGCAGCGGCCCCCAGCCCGCGCCCGCCGCCAGGCCGATGACCAGCGTGAAGATCGAGTAGACGATGATCGCAACGTGCGGCGTCTTGTGTCTGGGGTGGGTGCGGCCGAGCGCGCGGTGCAGCACGCCGTCCCGGCCGAGCGCGTAGATCACCCGGAAGTTCGCCGTGTGGATCGCCAGCAGCACCGCGATGATCGCCGAGATCGCGGCCAGGTCGATCAAGTTGCCGTACCAGCCGCCGATGTAGCGCACCGCGAGATCGTGCAGCGGCGCGGTGGCGGAGGCGACCTGGGTCACGTGCGCCGAGCCGTAGCCCACGATGATCGAGTACATCGCGAAGGTGAACCACAGCCCGGTCAGCACGACGGAGCCGATGAGCGCGATCGGCAGGTTCCGCCGCGGGTTACGGGTTTCCTCGGCGACGGTGGTCGAGGACTCGAAGCCGAAGAACGCCAGCACGATGAACACGAACGCGGTGCCGAGACCGCCGAACCCCGAAGCGGCGTGGGTCGGCAGGAACGAGCTCGGCACCTGACCGTGGGCGCCGCCCTTGACAATGATGAGGAACAGCAGGACGGCGGCCACGCTGACCTCGGCGATCACGAACGCCAGGTCGAAGCTCATCGAGGTGTGCACCGAGTACCAGGCGAGCGCGCCGACCGCGATCACGATGAAGATCATCAGGATCCACCAGGAGATGTGGATGCCGAAGTCAGCGGCCAGGGTCTGGCTGACGAACCCGCCGAACAGGTTCGTGTTCAGCGGGCTCTGCAGCGTGTAGGCCAGCAGCAGCACCATCCCGGCCACGAAGGCGGTCGAGGTCCCGAACGACTGGCAGATGAACTTGTAGAACGTGCCGGCCGAGGTGATCCGGCGGGTGAACTGCGCCAGCGTCGAGGCCATCAGGGCGATGCCCAGCGTGCCGACGATGAAGATGAAGGGGGAGGACAGGCCCGCCTTTCCGGCGATCAGCGAGGAGATGAAGATCACGCCGATCGTCGGGGAGATGAACGCCAGCGACATCGCCATCGCGCTGGGCAGGCCGAGCGCGTTACGCCGCAACTGGTTGTCGTTCGCGGCCGTCGGCGTGGCTGACGTCATGGCGGCACCTCCGTTGACGAATTTTTAAATAAAGGTAAGGAAAGAAACGCCCGCGGTCAAATGCCCGGTAAGTGAAGACTCGGTCACAGTGAGTAATGCTCCCCGGGCACAAAAAAGACCCCCGGGCGTCTCCCGCGAGTCGGGCATCACGGCGATGCCCTCACGCGGGGACCGGCTGGACTAGGCCGGTCAGCCCGGGGGTTCGGTGTCTGCCGAGTATTCGCCGGCCGCCGCCCTGAGGCGAAGCAGGCTCTCAGCCGGGAAGATCACGAAGAAAGTACCGGCAAGAAAGCCCGGCCAGTGAAGCACGCGTCACCGCACTACAGCGACTCGTGCATCGGCGGGACGGCAGCTAACGGACAGCCACCTCACGTGTCCAACGTCTATGCATACTTGTGGACCACCTCCTCTCCCGCGTAGCCAGAACGCTACTTGGGCCACCGCCGCCGTGCAAGTGCAATTGCGCCCGCGCGACCCCTGACCGCGCGTCGCCGGCGTTATTACACTCTCGCTATGACCCAGGCGTGGGATGACCAGCTGCGGGCCCGCGGCTACCGGGTCACCCCGCAGCGCCAGCTCGTGCTGGAGGCGGTCACCGCGCTGGAGCACGCCACGCCGGAGGAGATCTGCGCCCGGGTGCAGCAGACCGCCCGGGGCGTGAACATCTCGACCGTCTACCGCACGCTCGAGCTGCTCGAGCAGCTCAGCCTCGTTACGCACAGCCACCTGGGGCACGGCGCGCCCAGCTATCACCTGGCGGCGGAGGCGGAGCACGTGCACCTCGTGTGCCGCGAGTGCGGCCGGATCGAGCAGGTCGGGCCCGCCGCGGTGGCCCCGCTGGTGACGGCGCTGGAGGCCGAGCAGGATTTCGAGACCGACGTCAGGCACCTGACCGTGTTCGGCCGCTGCGGCGGCTGCCGCAACGCGGCGGCGCAGGCGCCAGGGGCAGCCAGCTCAGTCACCGCGTGAAGATAGCCTTGCCGCATGGAGAATCCGCTGCTGCGGCAGCCCGGCGCAGTCCCTGCCCAGGGTCCCGACACCGGCGTCGCGGCGCACTACGGTGACCCGCTCGGCGAGCAGCGAGCGCTGGAGCGGTCGGCCGGGCTGGTGGATAGGTCGCACCGGGGCATCCTCCGCGTCACCGGCCAGGACCGGCTGTCCTGGCTCAACAGCCTGTCCACGCAGCGGATCGAGCAGCTGGCCCCCGGCAGCGCCGCTGCGACCCTGATCCTGAGCCCGAACGGCCACGTCGAACACCATCTGACCCTGGTCGATGACGGCGCCGCGGTGTGGATGCACGTCGAGCCGGGCACCGCCGGAGAGCTGCTGAAGTTCCTTGACTCCATGCGCTTCATGCTCCGGGTGGAGGCGGCCGACGTCAGCGCCGAGTACGGCCTGCTGACCCTCATGGGACCGGACGCCCCGCAGCCGGAACAGCCCGGGGTGGCCGCCGTCCTGCGCGGTCCGCTCGGTACCGACCTCGTCGTGCCCAGGGACCGCATCGACGGCCTGGCGGCCGAGCTCCGGCACGCCGGGGTGCGGATGGCCGGGATGTGGGCGTACGAGGCGCTGCGGATCGCGGCGCACCAGCCGCGGCTAGGCCTGGACACCGACCACCGGACGATCCCGCACGAGGCCGGCTGGATCGAGACCGCCGTGCACCTGGACAAGGGCTGCTACCGCGGCCAGGAAACGGTGGCGCGGGTGCACAACCTGGGCCACCCGCCGCGGCGGCTCGTCTTCCTGCAGCTCGACGGCAGCGCCGACACGCTGCCCGGTCACGGCGACCCGGTCGAGCTGGACGGCACGCAGGTCGGCTTCGTGGGTTCGGCCGCACGGCATTACGAGCTCGGGCCGATCGCGCTGGCGATGGTGAAGCGCACCGTGCCCACGGATCGGCAGCTGCTGGCGGGCGGGGTGGACGCCGCCCAGGAGATCATCGTCGCGCCGGACGCGGGCGCCAACGTCCAGGTGGCGCTGCGCCGGTCGGGCGCGGGCATGCTCCGCCGTCCCGGGTAGCCTTCTCCCGACGGCCGCCTGAGGGCAGCCGACTACGCCGAAGCGGGGAGGTCGCCGGCTGTGCTGCGCCGCATGATGCTGGCCGTGTCGGCCAGCGACCGCATCCGGCAGCTCGTCACCACCGCTCCGTACGCCAGGGACATGGTCGCCAGGTTCGTCGCGGGCGAGGGCCAGGACGACGCGCTCCGGGTGACCCGGCAGCTGCTCGGCCGCGGCCTGCTGGTGAGCCTCGACCACCTGGGCGAGCACACCACCGAACCGGACCAGGCGGCGGCCGCCGCCGACGAGTACATCAGCCTGCTCGGCCGGCTGGCGGCGGCCGGGCATGCCCGCGGCGGCGCGGCCGAGGTCTCGGTCAAGCCGACGGCGGTCGGGCTCGGCCTGACCGAGCACGGCGAGAAGACCGCCACGGAGCACATCGCGCGGATTTGCACCGCGGCCGCCTCGGCCGGCACCACCGTGACCATCGACATGGAGGAGCACGGCAGCGTGGAGGCCGTGCTGCGCATCCACCGCGAGCTGCGCGAGGAGTTCGCCGGGCTCGGCTGCGTGATCCAGTCCTACCTGCGGCGCAGCGAGGCCGACTGCGCGGCGCTCGCCGGCGCGGGGGCACGGGTCCGGCTGTGCAAGGGCGCCTACGACGCGCCCGAGGAGGTGGCCTTCGCCAGCCGCCGGGACGTGGACCGCTCGTACGTGCGCTGTCTGCGGCTGCTGCTGGCCGGGTCCGGCTACCCGATGGTCGCGACCCATGATCCGCGGCTGATCGAGATCGCCGGGACGCAGGCCATCCTGGCCGGGCGGCACGTTGACAGCTTCGAGTACCAGATGCTCTACGGGATACGGCCCGCCGAGCAGCGGCGGCTCGCCGCCTCCGGCGCGCGGGTGCGGGTCTACGTGCCCTACGGCAGCGACTGGTACGGCTACCTGACCCGCCGCCTTGCCGAACGGCCGGCGAACCTGGCATTCTTCCTGCGCTCGCTCGCCTCGAGGAGGTAGGCCGTGTCCGCAGACGGCGTGATCGCGATCCTGGGTGCCGGCAAGATGGGCGAGGCGCTCCTGTCCGGACTGCTGCGCGCCGGGCGGCCACCCGCCGGGATCATGGCCGCGGCGCGGCGGCCGCAGCGTGCCGAGGAGCTGCACGAGCGCTACGGGGTGCAGGTAGCCGGGGCGGCCGCGGCGGCCAAGACCGCCGACACGCTGGTGCTCACCGTGAAGCCGCAGGACATGGACGCGCTGCTGGCCGAGATCGCGCCGAGCGTGCCGGGCGACCGCCTGATCATCTCGGCGGCGGCCGGCATCACCACGTCCTTCATCGAGCGTCGCCTGCCCGGCGACCTGCCGGTGGTCCGGGTGATGTCCAACACCCCGGTGCTGGTGGACGAAGCGATGAGCGTGATCTCGGCCGGTTCGCACGCCACCGACGAGCACCTGCGCTTCACCGAGGAACTGCTCCGTCCGGTGGGCCGGGTCATCCGCATCCCGGAGTCGCTGCAGGACGCCGCCACCGCGCTGTCCGGCAGCGGTCCCGCCTACGTGTACTTCCTGGTCGAGGCCATGGTGGACGCGGGCATCCTGCTGGGCATGCCGCGGCAGACCGCGATGGAGATGGTGACCCAGGCCGTGTACGGGGCGGCGACCATGCTGCGCGACTCCGGCGAGCACCCGGTGATCCTGCGCGAGGCGGTCACCTCGCCCGCCGGCACGACGATCTCCGCGGTGCGTGAGCTGGAGCGGCACGGGGTACGCGCTGCGTTCCTGGCCGCGATCGAGGCGGCCCGTGACCGCGGCCGCGAGCTGGGCGCGGACTAGGCCGTGTCCACGGGACACGGCCTGAGGCGAGGCTGGCGGCCGGCGAGGCTGGCGGCCGGTGACGCTGGCGGCCGGCGAGGGAGGCGGCAGTAGCGTGGCGTGCACTCTCGAAATCCCCTGGGACGAGGCGCTGACCGGCTACGACTTCGGTCCCGGGCATCCGCTTGCGCCGGTCCGGGTCGAGCTGACGGTCGCGCTGGCGCAGTCGTTCGGGATCTTCGATCTTCCGTCGGTCACGGTGACGGTGCCGCAGCCGGCGACGGCGGGTGAGCTGGAGCTGGTGCACGACCGGGAGTACATCGCCGCGGTGCGGCGCGCGGGACAGACCGGCAGAGCGGACGTGGCGCACGGGCTCGGCACCCCCGACGACCCGGTGTTCCCGCGGATGCACGAGGCGTCGGCGCTGGTCGCGGGCGCGACCCTGGCGGCGGCGCGGGCGGTGTGGACGGGGCAGGCCGATCACGGGGCGAACGTCGCCGGCGGCCTGCATCACGCGATGCGGTCCGCCGCCAGCGGGTTCTGCGTGTACAACGACCCGGCGATCGCGATCCGCTGGCTGCTCGCGCAGGGCGCCGGGCGGGTCGCCTATGTCGATCTTGACGTGCACCACGGCGACGGCGTGCAGGCCGCCTTCTACGCCGATCCCCGGGTGCTGACCATCAGCATGCACGAGCACCCGGCCACGTTGTTCCCCGGGACGGGACTGCCCACGGAAACCGGCACGGGGGACGCGCGCGGCACCGCGGTGAACGTCGCGCTTCCGGCCGGGACCGGCGACGCGGGCTGGCTGCGGGCGCTGGACGCCGTCGTGCCGCCGCTGCTGCGGGCGTTCCGGCCGGACGTGCTGGTCAGCCAGCACGGCTGCGACAGCCACCGGCTGGATCCGCTGGCCCATCTTGAGCTCAGCCTCGACGCGCAGCGCAGCGCGCAGGCGGTGCTGCACGAGCTGGCGCACGAGACGGCCGGCGGCCGCTGGCTGCTCACCGGCGGCGGCGGGTACGAGCTCGTCCGGGTGGTCCCCCGGTGCTGGACGCATCTGCTCGCCCATGCGGCCGGCAGGCCGGTCGATCCGCAGGCGCAGACGCCGCCCGGCTGGCGCGAGTTCGTCCGCGACCGGACCGGCAGGCAGCCGCCGGAGACGATGACCGATGGCGCTACCGCCGAATTCATATCGTTTCAGTCAGGTTCTGACCCGGCCGATCCGGTAGACCGGTCCATCCAGGCAACTCGGGCGGCCGTTTTCCCTGCCCATGGCCTGAATCCCTGACCCGTATTCCCATTCCGCGCGCCACCCGGTATGGCCGCCCGGGTCTTGCTGCGTGCGCAGATCACCGAAATGAGACGCGCGCCGGGCTTGCCCTTTTCCAAACGCGACTTACGCTGGAGGCGTGCGTGACTGGTGCGTCGGATATACGGACAGGCGGCGCACTTAGCTCCGCACGCACGGAAGAGGGCTACGGTGGCAGCAGGCGAAACTCCCCTAAGCGATGTCAGGTTCCTAACTGTGGCTGAGGTAGCCACGATCATGCGGGTATCCAAGATGACCGTCTACCGTCTGGTTCACTCCGGAGAGCTCGAGGCTATCCGGGTGGGACGCTCTTTCCGCGTTCCCGAGCAGGCGGTAAATCAGTACCTCAGGGATGCCTTCGTGGCTGCCAGCTGAGCTGAGCGGACGGGACACGGGGGCAGCAGTACAGGCGCGGTGCGGTGTCTTCGGCGCGGGCTGGTGGCTCGCCGCGGGACGGGGCGGCGGTAGTCTTTACCGGGCGAGTGCCCTGCCCCCTGGCGACGGCGGGCGGGCGAGCGTGCCCGTTTCCCGTTCCGTCGAGTGAGGGCCGAAGGTGGTGCCGTGGGCTCCGTCATCAAGAAGCGCCGCAAGCGGATGGCTAAGAAGAAGCATCGCAAGCTGCTCAAGAAGACCCGTATCCAGCGCAGAAACAAGAAGTAGCGCTTGCGGCGCTGGCCGCGCCGGCGACGGTTGTCCCAGGCCGGCCGGTAGGTGACGCCAGGGAAGTTCCGGTGACCGAGTCGTCCTCGCTGCGCAGCGCGCGAGAGACCGGGCGGATGGCTGAGCCGCACGCAGGCGACGGTGCGGGTTCGCCGCGGCAGCGGCTGGCGGCGGTCGCTGGGTTCGCGCAGCGGCGGCTGGAGGGCAGCTACGTGACGGACGAATTCGGGTTCGACCCCGATTTCAATGCCTCCGTGCTCATGCCAATGGTTCGCGCGCTGTACCAGAACTGGTTCCGGGTCAAGATGCGCGGGCTCGAGAACGTGCCCGATTCGGGCGCGGCCCTCGTCGTGGCCAACCACGCCGGGGTGCTGCCAATTGACATGATCATGGTTCAGGCCGGGATCCATTACGAGCATCCCCGGCACCGCAATCTGCGGCTGCTGGGCGCCGATCTGGTCTACGAACTGCCGCTGCTGGCCCAGTTGGCGCGCAAGAGCGGCCACACCCGCGCCTCGCCGGGACATGCCGCCAAGCTGCTCGCGGCCGGCGAGCTTGTCGGAGTTTGCCCGGAGGGATACAAAGGGACCGGCAAGCCTTTCAGCGAGCGATACAAGCTGCGCAGGTTCGGCCGCGGCGGGTTCGCGGTATCGGCGATCCGGGCGGGCGTGCCCATCATTCCGTGCGCCATCGTCGGTGCCGAGGAGATATACCCGATGCTCGGGAATGCGCGGCCGCTGGCCCGGCTGCTCGGCTTGCCCTACTTTCCGCTGACTCCGCTTTTCCCCTGGCTGGGGCTGGCCGGCATGATCCCGCTGCCGTCCGACTGGATCATCGAGTTCGGCGAGCCGGTGCCTGCCGATCACTACGGCGCCGCGGCCGCCGACGACCCCGAGGTCGTCTCCGAGCTCGCCGACCGGGTGCGCGACATCATCCAGCGCATGGTGGACGACCTCGTCGTCGAGCGGGGCCCCGCGTTCAGCTAGTTCCTGGTCAGGCGCTGGTCCGGCGCCGCCGCAGCGCCACGCCGGCCGCGAACCCGCCGGCCACCGCGCCGGCCGCGCCCGCGGCCGGCAGGGCGATCAGGGCGACCCGGCGGCCGGTGCGGAAATCGTGCACCGGCCAGCCGCGCCGCCGGGCCTCGGCGCGCAGCTCGCCGTCGGGGTTGACCGCGTGCGGGTGACCGACGAGCAGCAGCATCGGCAGGTCGTTCGCGGAGTCGCTGTAGGCGGCGCAGCGGGCGAGGTCGAGCCCTTCCCGGCGGGCCAGCGCCGCGATGGCGGCCGGCTTGGCCGGCCCGTGCAGCAACCCGCCGACGAGCCGGCCGGTGTACACGCCGTCGATCGTCTCCGCGACCGTACCGAGCGCCCCGGTCAGGCCGAGCCTGCGGGCCAGGATCTCGGCCAGCTCCACCGGGGTCGCGGTGACCAGCCAGACCCGCTGGCCGGCGTCGAGATGGCGCTGGGCGAGCTCCCTGGTCCCCTCCCAGATCCGGTCGGCCATGGTCTCGTCGTAGATGTCCTCGCAGAGCCTGACGATGTCGCTGACCTTGTGGCCGGCCACGAACGCGAGCGCGGCCTCCCGCGCGCTCTCGATGTGCCCCGCGTGCTCGCTGCCCCGGACCCGCAGGGATAGCTGGGCATAGGTCATCCTGGCCAGATCCCTCGAGGTGAACATCTTGCGCGCCGCCAGGCCGCGGGCGAACTGGTAGATCGAGGCGCCGCGCATGATGGTGTTGTCAACGTCGAAGAACGCGCCCGCAGCGGGATCCGGAATCGGGGTCACGTGGCCGACGGTGGCAGCAGCGGCGGCCGCGCGGCCGGCGACGATTCCGTCAGGTGGGCGCGCTCGGAGCCGCCTCATGCGGCCAAGCCTAGCGGGCCGCTTCAGGGGTTCCGGAGGCCCGTTTCCCATTACCAGTGTTGTCGTGCACCATTAGTGGTGATGTCTGCCTCTGTCGCGGCCGCGCTTGCATGCGCGGTGGTCGCGGCCGTCGGTGCCGGGGTGCTGGTCGGCCGCTCTATCCGCATGCCGAGGATGGACCTCCCGGCGTGGGCGTGCACGCTGGCCGCGCTCGCGGTCGCGCTCGGCGCGCAGGCATACGGCATGTACCGCGGCTACGGGTCCGGCACGTTCCGCGCGGTGCAGTTCGGCGCGCAGCTGATCGCCCCGCTCTGGCTGGCCTGGGGGCTGGCCGAGCTGACCGCGAAGAGCGTGTCGGTAAGGTTCGGCGCGAAGCTGGTCACGATGGCGCTGACCGTCGTGACGGGCGTTGTCCTCATCACCGATCCGCTCAGCAGCACGCCGTTCGGCAAGTCCTGGCCCGCCGCGTCTGCGCACTACCAGATCATCCCGAGGTCGCTGCTCAGCCTGATCGCCGGTGTCACCGTTGCCGCCGTCGTGATCGCGCTGATCTTCGCCCTGGTGCGGCTGCGCGGCGATCCGGCCTGGCGCCGCCCGGTGATCCCGGTCACCGCGGCAGGAGCCGCCGCCGTGGTCATCCTCGGCCTGCGGCTCACCCTGCCGAATGCCGCATACCTGGCCCTGTGCGCCGGCTGCGCCGTGCTTACCTGGTTCGCGGGGGTGTGGGCTGACAAGATCGGGCTAGCGGAACTGCACGGGGAAGTCCCGGCCGGGAGGGCGGCCCGCAAGAGCCGCCCGGTGCCCGCGCCGCTCGGGGAATCCGAAGATGAAAGGGCATTCGCTGCTGGCTACGAACAGGGGGCGGACGACGGCGATCACCGGCGGTGGGGGGATCGGTACGCGGACGACGACTGGTACCGCCCGGGGAGCGGTAACCAGGCGGCCAGCCGGTACCCCGCCGAAGGGGGATACCGGCACGACGGGGGGATCGCGATGAATGGCCTGCATCAGGGGGACCGCGGGTACCAGCCGGACGACGCCGGGCAGACCGGGATCTGGCGGTCGAGGTCACCCGGCAATGGCGGCTTCGGGGGCGCGGGGCCCGGCGGCGACACCGGGCTGGGCGGTCATGCCGCGCCGGGTGGTCATGCCGCGCCGGGCGGTCATGCCGCGCTGGGCGCCAACGGCGGGCTCGGGCATAACGGAGAGCTCGGGGATACCGCCAAGTTGGGGCTGGGCCGCGATAGCAGGCTCGGCCGTGACGCCGGGCCGGGCAGCAATGACGGGCTGGGCGACGGGACCGGGCCGGGCAGCAACGGCGGGCTGGGCGACGGGACCGGGCCGGGTAGCAACGGCGGGCTGGGCGGCGGTGCCCGGCTAGGCGGCGACACCGGGCTGGGCGGCAGCGGGCCGGGTGCCGGCCCGGGCTGGGTGCTGGCCCCGGGCTGGGCGGTGATACCGGGCTGGGCGGCGGCAGCGCGCACGCCGGGCCTGTCGCGGCGCGGGCCCTACCGGACCCGGCCGCGGCGCGGGCCGTGCCGGACCCGGCCGCGGCGCGGGCCGTGCCGGACCCGGCCGCGGCGCGGGCCGTGCCGGACCCGGCCGCCGACCCGTCGGAAACGCAACGGCTCTACGGCCTGATCACCATCTACACGCTGGCCGAGGGTGCGGCGGCGGATTTCGACGCGCTGGCCGAGCGGGTGGTCGGCAAGGTCCGCGCCAGCGAGCCCGACGCCCTGGTCTACGCGGTGCACTCGGTGCCGAACGCCGAGATGCAGCGGATCTTCTACGAGGTCTACCGCGACCGGATGGCCTACGAGGACCACCAGCGGCAGCCGCACATCCGGCGCTTCGAGGCCGAGCGCGACCCGTCCGTGCTGGCGACCAACGTGATCGAGCTCGGCATGCAGCAGGTGAAGCTGTCGTCGCTGCCCGGGCTGTCGCCGCTGTCCGGCCGCCCGCCCGGTGCCTTACGCGGACGTGCCAGCTGAGCCCGGGCCGCCCGAGACAGTGCCGGCCGAGACAGTGCCGGCCGAGACAGGGCCGCCCGAGACAGTGCCGCCCGAGACAGGGCCGGCCGAGACAGGGCCGGCCGCCGGGCACCGCATCACGCTGCTCGGCAAGCCCGGCTGTCACCTCTGTGACGAGGCGCGGGAGGTGATCGCGCGGGTCGCCGCGGACCTCGGCGCACGCTGGGAGGAGCGAGACATCACGCTGTCCGAGGACGACCTGCGGGAGTACTGGGACAAGATCCCGGTGACGCTCATCGACGGCATCCAGCACGACTTCTGGCGGGTCAGCGAGCAGCGGCTCCGGGCCGCGCTCAGCAGGTAACGCCCGCCGACGGCGCCCCCGCCGGCCGCGCGCCGGTCCGGACGGCTTTTGTGCAAACATTCACAAGGGCGTAACGTGAGCCCTAAAGCGGCGGGCTGCCACGGCAGCGCAGCCCGCGGAGCCCGTCGCCGCGTCGATTTCCCCCAGGAGCGCCGGCGTATGTCCCACCGTCCGGTGTCTGCCAACGGCAGTCACGGTATTCCGGAAGCCACCATTGCCCGGCTGCCGGTGTACCTGCGAGCGCTCTACGCGCTCGCCGAGAACGGCACCGCCACCGTGTCCAGCGAGGAGCTCGCGGCGGCGGCAGGGGTCAACTCCGCGAAACTCCGCAAGGATTTGTCCCATCTCGGCTCCTACGGCACCCGCGGCGTCGGGTACGACGTGGACTACCTCGTCTACCAGGTCTCCCGCGAGCTGGGCCTCACCCAGGACTGGCCCGTGGTCATCATCGGCGCCGGTAACCTGGGGCGTGCGCTGGCCAACTACGGCGGCTTCGCCTCCCGCGGCTTCCGCATCGCCGCGCTGCTCGACTCCGACCCCGCCGTGGTCGGCACCATGATCGCCGGGCTCGCCGTCCAGCATTCGGATGCGATGGAGGCGGTGGTGCGCAGGCACCGGGTCTCGATCGGCGTGATCGCGACTCCGGCCGGTTCGGCCCAGGGCGTCTGCGGCCGCCTGGTGGCGGCCGGCGTCACCAGCATCCTCAATTTCGCCCCGGTCGTTTTGACGGTCCCGGAATATGTGGACGTGCGTAAGGTTGACCTGTCTATTGAGCTGCAGATTCTCGCCTTCCATGCTCAGCGCAAGGCATCGGAAGCGCGGCCCGAGGTGCAGGTGGTGAGCTCGTGACCATGCTCGTGGTGGGGCTGAGCCACAAGAGCGCGCCGGTCGGGACGCTGGAGCGCGCCGCGATCGCCGCCGACGAGCTGGACAAGCTGCGGCAGGACATCTTCGGTTCCGAGCACGTCGCGGGCACGTTCGTGGTGTCCACCTGCAACCGGGTCGAGATCTACGCCGAGGTGGACAGGTTCCACGGCGGGGTCAGCTCGATCAGCGAGCTGCTGGCCCGGCACTCCGGCATCCCGCTGGCCGAGCTCACCCCGCACCTGTACGTGCACTACGAGGATCGCGCCGTACAGCACCTGCTGGACGTGACCTGCGGGCTCGACTCGATGGTGGTCGGCGAGAGCCAGATCCTGGGTCAGGTGCGGCAGGCGCTCGGCGCGGCCCGCGAGGACGGGACGCTCGGCCGCGAGCTCGGCGAGCTCGGCGCCGCGGCGCTGCGCACCGGCAAGCGCGCCCACACCGAGACCGGGATCGACCGGGCCGGCGCCGAACCTGGTCAGCGTGGGAATCGGGCTCGCCGCCGCACGACTGCCCGGCGGCCGGCCGACCGCCGGGGAAGCCCCGCTGCACGGCAGCCGGGTGCTCGTCGTGGGCGCCGGCTCGATGAGCGCGCTTGCCGCCGCCACCGCTTCCCGGATGGGTGCCGCAGGCATCGTGATCGCGAACCGTACCCAAGATCATGCCGAACGGCTGGCGGCCACCCTAGGCGGCACGGCAGCCGGGCTCGCCGGGCTTCCGGACGCGATGCAGGCAGCCGACCTGGTGATCTCCTGCACCGGCGCGGCCGGCGCGGTGATCACCAAGGCCGTGCTGACCGGGGTCATGGCGGGGCGGGCGGGCACGCCGCTGGTGCTGCTGGATCTGGCGATGCCGCGGGACGTCGAGCCCGCCGCCGCGGCGCTGCCCGGCGTCAGCGTGATCGGCCTCGACGCGATCGGCGCGGCGGCAGGAACCGGGCCGGCGGGCGCCGCGGGCCGGGACGTGGCCGCAGTCCGGGCCATCGTCGCCGAGGAGTTCGCCGCCCGGGTGTCGGCGGCGCGGGCGGCCAGCGTCACCCCCACGGTGGTCGCGCTGCGGGCGAAGGCCGCCGAGGTCGTGGACGCCGAGCTGGCCCGGCTCGGCGGCCGGCTGGCCGGCCTGGACGACCACGCGCTGGGTGAGATCGGTCACACCGTCCGCCGGGTGGTGGACAAGCTGCTGCACGCGCCGACGGTCCGGATGAAGGAACTGGCATCCGGTCCTGGCGGCGACGGGTACGCCACCGCGCTGCGGGTGCTGTTCGACCTCGACCCCAAGGCGATCGAGGCGGTCACCCGCGCCGACGTCGATCCCGGACGGGAGGCACCCGAGTGAGCACGCCCGTGCCGCCGGGCAAGCCCGTGCCGCCGCTGCGGCTCGGCACCCGCAAGAGCCCGATGGCGCTCGTCCAGTCCGGCCACGTGGCGCGACTGATCACCGAGCGGACCGGGCGCGCGGTCGAGCTCGTCCGGGTGACTACCTTCGGCGACGTCAGCCGGGCCCAGCTCGCCCAGATCGGGGGCACCGGGGTGTTCGTCAGCGGGCTGCGGGAGCGGCTGCTGGCCGGTGAGGTTGACGTCGCCGTGCACTCGATGAAGGACCTGCCTACCGCGCAGCCGGACGGGATCGTGCTCGCCGCGGTGCCCGCCAGGGACGACCCGAGGGATGCGCTGGTCACCGCCGACGGGGCCAAGCTCGCCGACCTTCCGGCCGGGGCGCGGATCGGGACGGGATCACCGCGCCGGGCCGCCCAGCTCCGGCTGCTGCGGCGCGACACGACGCCGGTCCCGGTCCGCGGCAACGCGGGCACCCGGCTGTCCAAGGTCGGCTCCGGCGAGCTCGATGCCGTGGTCCTGGGTTACGCCGGCCTGGCCAGGATCGGCCGGCTCGATGCCGTCGCCGAGGTCTTCGAGCCGGACGAGATGCTGCCGGCGCCCGGACAGGGCGCGCTGGCCGTCGAGTGCGCGGCCGGGCCGGCCTGGCTGCTCGAATTGCTCGCCGCCGCCGACGACCCGCCCAGCCGGGCGGCGGTCACGGCCGAGCGCAGCCTGCTCGCCGCCCTGCAGGGCGGCTGCAGCGCCCCGGTGGGGGCATACGCGGCGTACATCCCCGCGACGGACACGGTGCACCTGCGCGCCGCCGTCTTCGACCGTGACGGCGGCGGAGCGGTGCGGGCAGGCGGCACCGCCGCTGCCACCGGTGCGGACGCGCTGGGCCGCCAGGTTGCGACCGAACTCCTGCTCCGCGGGGCGGGAGACTACATCAGCGTGCCCGAGGCACGCCCGAGCGATGGGGGAGAGCCGCTGTGAACCCCACACCAGCTGCGAGCAGGCCGGCCAGGGACACGCGCGAGGGGTGGGTCGCCTTCGTCGGCGCGGGCCCCGGCGACGAGAGCCTGCTGACGCTGCGTGCCGCCGAACTGATCAGCCAGGCCGGCCTCGTGGTGGCCAGGCCCGAGGTCGCCCAGCGGGTGCAGCACCTGATGCAGGACGGCGCCGAGCTGGCCGATGCCGCCGATCTCGACGCCGACCCCAAGATGATCCTGACCGCCGCGCAGGCGGGCAAGCTCGTGGTGCGGCTCCACTACGGCGACGCGCTGGCGTTCTCGGGTGCGGCCGAGGAGGTGGCCGCGTGCGCCAAGGCCGGGGTCCGGTTCGAGATCGTGCCGGGCCTGCCCGCGGCCACCGCGGTGCCCGCGTACGCGGGAATCCCGCTGACCACCGAGTCGCGGGCGGACGTGCGGATCATCCACGCCGCCGAGCTCAGCCGGGCGCCGGCCGGGCCGGGAACCCTGGTGATCCTCGGCGCCGAGGCGGGGCCCGCCGACATCGGCAAGATGCTGGTGGCCGCGGGCTGGCCGGAGAGCACCCCGTTCGCGGTCACCTGGAACGGGACCACCACCGCCCAGCAGACGGTGGTGTGCACGCTCGGTTCGGTGGCCGCCGAGCTCAAGGCGGCCGGGGTGAGCATGCTGACCGCCTTCGGCCCGGCGGTGGCCGTGGTCGGCGACGCGGTAGCCGCCCGCGACGGGCTGTCCTGGTTCGAGACCAAGCCGCTGTTCGGCTGGCGGGTGCTGGTGCCGCGGACCAAGGAGCAGGCGGCCGAGGTCTCGCTGCGGCTGCGGCAGTACGGCGCGGTGCCCGAGGAGGTGCCGACGATAGCGGTCGAGCCGCCGCGGACTCCCCAGCAGATGGACCGCGCAGTCAAGGGCCTGGTCACCGGCCGGTACCAGTGGATCGCCTTCACGTCGGTGAACGCGGTGCGCGCGATCAGGGAGAAGTTCGAGGAGTACGGGCTGGACGCTCGTGCGTTCGCGGGCGTCAAGGTCGCCGCGGTGGGCGAGCAGACCGCCGCCTCGCTCCGCGCGTTCGGGATCGTGCCCGAGCTCGTGCCGGACGGAGAGCAGTCCGGCGAGGGACTGGCGGCCGCCTGGCCGCCCTACGACGAAGTCCTCGACCCGATCAACCGGGTGCTGCTGCCGCGGGCTGACATCGCCACCGAGACGCTCGTCGCGCGGCTCACCGAGCTGGGCTGGGAGGCCGAGGACGTCACCGCGTACCGGACCGTGCGGGCCGCGCCGCCGCCCGCCCCGATCCGCGAGGCGATCAAGACCGGCGGCTTCGACGCGGTGCTGTTCACCTCTTCATCCACGGTGCGGAACCTGATCGGGATCGCAGGCAAGCCGCACGCGCTCACCGTGATCGCCGCCATCGGGCCGCAGACGGCGAAGACCGCCGCCGAGTTCGGCCTGCGGGTGGACGTGCAGGCCGACACCCCCTCGGTCACCACGCTGGTGGACGCGCTCGCCGAGCACGGTGCCGGGCTGCGCCGGGCCGCCCTCGAGGCCGGGGAGCCGCTGCGCAGGCCCAGCGAGCGCAGGCGCGGTGCCCGCCGGCGGCACAGGTAGGAGACGAGATGAGCGCCCGCTTCCCGGCGGCACGGCCGCGCAGGCTGCGGCGCACCGCGGCGCTGCGCCGGCTGACCGCGCAGACATCGGTGCAGCCCGGCGACCTTGTGCTGCCAATGTTCGTCAAGGAGGGCATCACCGAGCCGCAGCCGGTGGCCTCGATGCCGGGCGTGCTGCAGCACACCAGGGACAGCCTGCGCAAGGCGGCGGTGGAGGCGACGCAGGCGGGCGTCGGCGGCCTGATGCTGTTCGGCATCCCGGCGGTCAAGGACGCCCGCGGCTCGGGCGCCGACGATCCGGCCGGCATCATCCAGCTGGCGCTGCGCGACCTGACCGCCGAGGTGGGCACCGACACGGTGCTGTTCGCGGACCTGTGCCTGTGCGAGTACACCGACCACGGCCACTGCGGCGTGCTGACCGACGACTACGACGTGGACAACGACGCCACCCTGGAGCGGTACGCGGCGGTCGCGCGCGCCCAGGCGGTGGCGGGCGCGCACGTGGTGGCCCCGAGCGGGATGATGGACGGCCAGGTGGGCGCCATCAGGTCTGCCCTGGATCAGGCCGGCTACCCGGAGATCGTGGTCTGCGCGTACTCGGCGAAGTACGCCTCGGCCTTCTACGGGCCGTTCCGCGACGCGGCCGAGGGCGCCCCCCAGTTCGGCGACCGGTCCGGCTATCAGCAGGATCCGCGCGGAACCGTGGAGGCGCTGCGCGAGGTCGAGCTGGATCTGGGCGAGGGCGCCGACATCGTCATGGTGAAGCCCGCGCTCGCCTACCTGGACATCATCCGCCGCGTCGCCGACGCGGTGACCGTGCCGGTCGCGGCCTACCAGGTGAGCGGCGAGTACGCGATGGTGGAGGCCGCGGCCGCCCATGGCTGGCTGGACCGGGATCGCGCGATCATGGAAACGCTCACCGCGATCCGCCGGGCAGGCGCGGACATCATCCTGACGTACTGGGCGGCCGAGGTGGCGCGGCGGCTAGGCATGGACTGAGTTAAAGCAGACTGGGGCCGGGAGCAGGACGGGAGCCGAATGGTCGATGTAATGCTGCGCCGTGCGCGCCGCAGGGAGCGCGCGGCGCAGGAGCGGATGGCCTCGGCGGCGCGGGAGTACGCGGTGCTGGGCTGGCCGGTGTGCCAGGGCGCCGCGGTGCCTGCGGCGCGCGAGGGCGGGCGGGCATGCTCGTGTGACCGGATCGGCTGCCCCGCGCCCGGCGCGCATCCGGTCTCCCCGACCTGGCAGATGCAGGCCACCGAGGATCCCGCCGTGGTCAACCGGTGGTGGTCGGCCGCGCCGGAGGCCAACGTGATCCTGGTGACCGGGCGGGTGTTCGACGTGCTCGACGTGCCGGTCCTCGAAGGCCTCGACGCGCTCGGGCAGATGGAGCAGAACGGGACGCTGCCAGGCCCGGTGGCGGTGAGCGCGGACGAGCGCGCTCTGTTCTTCGTCGCCACCAGGGGCGCGCCCGGGATGCACGACGAGTGGTGGTCCTGCCATCTCGACTGCGTCCCCGACGACATGACTGATACGGCGGGCCTGCGCTGGCACTGCCGGAACAGCTACGTGCTCGCGCCGCCGTCCAGGCACGGCGCCGGCCTGGTGGCCCGCTGGCTGCGGCCTCCGGCGGGCCGGCCGCTGCCGGACGCGCTGCGGCTGCTGGAGTACCTCGCCGACGCATCCGATGAGGCGCCGAGGTGACCGGGGGCCCGGTCTCTGGCGGCCGGCTTTCTGGTGGCCCGGTTTCTGGTGGCCCGGTTTCTGGTGGCCCGGTTTCTGGTGGCCCGGTTTCTGGCGGCGGCGTTTCTGGTAGCCCGGTTTCTGGCGGCCCGGTTTCTGGCGGCCCGGTTTCTGGCGGCCCGGTTTCTGGCGGCTCTGTATCCGCGGACCTGTTCCGGCGGGCGAACGCCCTCATGCCCGGCGGCGTGAACTCGCCGGTGCGGGCGTTCGGCTCGGTCGGCGGCATCCCGCCGTTCATCGTGTCCGGCTCCGGCCCCTACCTCACCGACGCCGACGGGAACGAGTACGTGGACCTCGTCTGCTCGTGGGGCCCGATGATCCTCGGGCATGCCCATCCCGAGGTGACCGCCGCGCTGATCGACGCGGCCGGTCGGGGCACGTCGTTCGGCGCCGTCACCCCCGGCGAGGTGGAACTGGCCGCCGAGCTCACCTCGCGCACCCCGGTGGAGAAGATCCGGCTGGTCAACTCCGGTACCGAGGCCACGATGACGGCGCTGCGGCTGGCCCGCGCCTTCACTGGCCGGCCCCTGGTGGTGAAGTTCGCCGGCTGCTACCACGGGCACGCGGACGGGCTGCTCGCCGCGGCCGGGTCCGGGGTGGCCACGTTCGGCCTGCCCGACTCCCCCGGGGTTCCGGCTGCGGTCACGGCCAGCACCGTGGTGCTGCCCTACAACGACGCCGAGGGGGTGCGCCAGACGTTCGCCGAGCACGGCGCCGGCATCGCCTGCGTGATCACCGAGGCTTGCCCCGCGAACATGGGCGTGGTGCCGCCGCTGGCGGGGTTCAACGACCTGCTGGCCGGGCTGTGCCGCGAGTACGGCGCACTGCTGATCATGGATGAGGTGCTCACCGGGTTCCGCGTCACCTCCTCGGGCTGGTACGGCCGGGAGGGCGTGGCCGGGGACCTGATGACGTTCGGCAAGGTCATGGGCGGCGGGCTGCCGGCGGCGGCGTTCGGCGGCAGGGCCGAGATCATGGACATGCTCGCCCCGGCCGGCCCGGTGTACCAGGCGGGCACCCTGTCCGGGAACCCGCTGGCCACCGCGGCCGGCCTGGCGACGCTGCACGCCTGCACGCCGGAGGTCTACACCCGGGTCGATGAGGCCGCCGCGGCCGTCGCCCGGCTCACCGCCGCCGAGCTGTCCCGCTGCGGCGTCCCGTTCCGGCTGCAGGAGGGCGGCAGCCTGTTCTCGGTGTTCCTCGGCCACGACCAGCCGGTGCGCGACTTCGACGAGGCGCGCGCGCAGTCCAAGGACGCCTACGCGGCGTTCTTCCACGCGATGCTGTCGGCCGGCGTGTACCTGCCGCCGTCGGGCTACGAGGCGTGGTTCCTGTCCGCGGCGCACGACGACGCCGCGCTGGCTCGCATCGCCGACGCGCTGCCCGCCGCCGCCCGCGCCGCCGCGGCAGCGCTCGGCTGAGCCCGGCCGCTACTGGACCCTCGGCTGACCGCCCGGGCCCTGGGCTGTGCCCGGCCGCAGCCGCACCCGCGGCTGACCCGCCCCGCGCGGCCCCCAGCTCCCGCCAGCCCCGCACCCCCCGCCCGTCTCGGCATGTGAGACAGCGTCGGGCCCCGTCCGTCAAGATGGAGCATTTGATAGGTGATCACCTATCAAATGCTCCGCGCTGACGGAAAGCTCGTCCTGGTTCACCGGGCCGCCGCCGTGGTGTCCGGGCGGATTTCCTCTGGGCGCTGGGCCTGTTCGGGCCGCGCGAGCTTGCGCCGGATTGCCTGCCCGGCGCGCTGCACGAGCAGCGCAAGCGCGAGCAGGGCCGCGGCGGCGACGCCGTCCAGCCAGAAGTGGTTGGCCGTGACCACCACGGCGAGCGTGGTCAGCGCCGGATAGCCGAGCGCAAGCCAGCGCCAGCGGCTGCGCGACACCTGAACGACCACCACGGCCACGAGCAGCGCCCAGCCGATGTGCACCGACGGCATGGCCGACAGCTGGTCCGGCTGGAACCCGCCGTCGCTGCCATACACCGACTGCCCGTACCTGGCCGCGGTGTCGATCATCCCGTCGCTGGGCAGCAGCCGCGGCGGCGCGACCGGGATCAGCTGGACCAGCAGCGAGAACCCGGTGAACAGGATGACCGTGGTCCGCACCCGCAGGTAGCTGCGCCGGTACCGGGCGAACAGCCAGACTAGGCACGCGATGAGCACCGCGAAGTGCAGCCCCGCGTAGTAAAGGTTGAAGCCCTGGATGAGCAGCGGGTGCGGCAGGAACGCGCGCTGGACCGCGGTCTCGCTCGGCATGTGCAGCACCCGTTCGGCGTGCCACAGCCACCTCGCCCTGGCGACGGCTCCGCCCGGGCCGAGCGCCGGGTGGCTGCCGGCCAGCTGCCAGAGCGCGAACAGCGCGAGGACGGTTCCCGTTTCGCGCGCGAAGGCGGCTGCGGCTGCCAGCCGCAGCGCGGGCACGGGCCGGACCGCGGGCGCGCGGCTGACCCGCCGCATCGCCACCGCGGAACCCGCCAGGCAGGCGGACGTGACCGCCGCCACCTGCCAGGTCATCTCGAACCGCAACATCAACTGAAACTATGCATGATTGCCTCGCCGCCGCTGACGCCGACCCCGCCATCCCCCGGCAGGTCATCGTGCGCCCGGGGTTCAGCCGATCGCCACCAGGATGATGCCGGCCACGATGGCCGCCGCCGCGGCCAGGCGGCGGGCCAGGCTGCCCTCGCCGAGCAGCCGCCTGCCGAGCAGCACCCCGAACAGGACGCTGACCTCGCGGCTCGGCGCGGCCACGCTGACCGCGGTGAACCGAAGCGCGGTCAGCACGAGGATGTAGGCGAGCGGCGACAGCACCGCCGCGCCGAGCACCTGCGGCCGGTACGCGTGCCACACGGCGGCAAGCCGCGTCCTGTCCCGCAGCGCGAGGGGGGCCAGCGCCACGGTCACTCCCACCAGCGTGGCCCAGTCCTCGACGACCGGCGGGATGTGAAGGGTGGCGACCGCGTACTTGTCCCAGACCGTGTACCCGGCGATGAACACGCCGGTGAGCAGCGCGAACACGGTGCCCATGACGGCGACCGGCACCCGGCGCGGCGCAGCTGTAGCGGCTGGCGGCGCGGTCGCGGCCGGCGGCCCCGCGGCGCGGGCTGGCTTCGCGGCGGGGGCTGGGGGTCTGGCCGGGGGCGGCTGCGGGGGCGTGGCTGGCTTCGCGGCGGGGGCTGGCGGTCTGGCCGGGGGCGGCTGCGGGGGCGTGGCTGGCTTCGCGGCGGGGGCTGGCGGTCTGGCCGGGGATGGCTGCGGGGGCGTGGCTGGCTTCGCGGCGGGGGCTGGCGGTCTGGCCGGGGATGGCTGCGGGGGCGTGGCTGGCTTCGCGGCGGGGGCTGGCGGTCTGGCCGGGGATGGCTGCGGGCGCGTGGCTGGCTTCGCGACGGGCGTCGGCTGCGCGGCAGGCGCGCAGGCCTGCCCTTCCGGCGGGCCGCCGCGGCCGGGCAGGCCGATCACCATCACGCCGGCCACGATGAGCGCGATGCCGGCCACGGCAACCGGGGGCGGGCGCTCGCCGAGCAGGACGATGCCCGCCACCGCGGCGAGCAGCGCGCCGGTGCCACGGCCGATCGGGTACACGACCGACAGGTCGCCCAGCCGGTAGCCGTTCTGCAGCAGCAGCGCGTACCCGATGTGCAGGATCGCCGTCCCGGCCAGGAACACGGCCGGCAGGCCGGACAGCCGGGGATGGCTCACGCCGATGACGATCGCGGTCACCGGCGCGAACCCGAGGGCACCGACGGTGAAGTAGAGCCAGACGAAGCACACGGCGCCGGCCGCTGCCGCCTGCTTGCTGAACAGGTTCCAGCTGGCATGCGCGGCGGCGGCGACCAGGATCAGGGCGATAGCGGCGGGACTCACGGGGCGGCTCCTGCTGGGCCAGGCCCTTGCGGGCATGCCGGACAGAGCCCTCGAGGCTTTTCTCCCGTGAGGTGTTGGCCGCCGTCAACAGCGGTTCCTGGCGCCGCTCGGTCCAGGCCGCGCTGCCCTGATTGTGGTCGCCGGGGCGGGCAGCACGCGGAACCCTAGGCGCAGCCGCATGCTGCCCCCCAGGGTACGCCGGGAGGGCCGCCGGCGGGGAGCCGCGCGGGCCGGCGCCGGTAGGCTAGGCCCGCCATGACCCAGACCACCGTCGTCCACCTCGTGCGCCACGGCGAAGTGCGCAATCCCGGCCAGGTGATCTACGGCAGGCTGCCCGACTTCCACCTGTCCGAGGACGGCCGCATGATGGCCAAGGCAGCGGCCGGTTTCCTCGCGGGCCGGGACGTCACCGCGCTGTTCTCCTCGCCGATGGAACGCGCCAGGGAGACCGCTGAGCCGATTGCCGCGCAGTTCGGCCTCGAGGTGACCATCGACGAGCGGCTGATCGAGCCCTGGAATCACTTCGAGGGACTCACCTTCGGCGTGGGTGACGGCTCGCTGCGCAAGCCGGAGCACTGGCCTTTCCTGTGGAATCCGTTCCTTCCTTCGTGGGGCGAGCCGTACCGCGAGGTCGCCGACCGGATGCTCGTCGCGGTGACCGCCGCCCGGGACGCGGCACGCGGCCACGAAGCCGTCTGCGTCAGCCACCAGCTGCCGATCTGGGTGACCCGCCGGCGGATCGAGGGCCACAGGCTCTGGCACAACCCGTCCCGCCGCCAGTGCGCGCTGGGCAGCGTGACCAGCATCACCTACTCCGGAGACCAGATCACCGGGGTGAGTTATGCGGAGCCGGCCGGATCCGCCGGCCGCAAGGCCGCCGGGGCCTAGGCTGCTTGGCATCGCCCAGGGCGTGTCCCGTGGATCTTGGTGGATGCGGGCGGTGATCCAGGCGGCGTCCGGCAAGGCGGAGGAGGAGCCCATAGCGGAGCTATGGGCGACGACGACAACGCCGCCGGTCGTCGTCTGGGCGCCGATCCGCGCCGCTAAAGATTTGCGGGACACGCCCTAGCACCGCCCCGGGATCCGGGCCGCCGGGACGGTGCGGCACAATGGGGCGGGTTACTACCGCCTGTAGGAGATTGGGCCGTTGAGCGGACTGCGCACACCGGACACCGTGCGGCCTGCCGAAGGCCCGCCGGAGCAGCCGGAGCCGCCGGCCGCAGGCACCCCTCCGCAGCTCGGTCTCGCGGGCTGGCTGCGCTGGGGCTGGCGCCAGCTGACGTCGATGCGCACGGCTCTCATCCTGCTGTTCCTGCTCGCACTCGGCAGCGTGCCCGGGTCGGTGCTGCCGCAGCAGGGCATCAACCCCGCGGGGGTGCAGCAGTACTACCTGTCCCATCCGGCGCTCGCTCCCTGGCTGAACAGGCTCGGGCTGTTCAACGTCTTCGCCGCGCCCTGGTACGCGGCGATCTACCTGCTGCTGTTCGTCTCGCTGGCCGGCTGCGTCGTGCCGCGCACGATCCGGCTGGCCAGGTCCGCCCGCACGCCGCCGCCGCCCGCGCCGCGCAACCTGGCCAGGCTGCCGAGCTCGGCGCGGCTGGACACGACGCTGCCGCCGCAGCAGGCACTCGAAGCCGCGGCGGCCCTGCTGTCCGCCCGCCGGTTCCGGCTGCGCGCGGCCGGCGACTGGGTGGCGGCGGAGAGGGGACACCGGCGCGAGGCCGGCAACCTGCTCTTCCACCTGGCGCTGCTCGGCGTGCTGGTCTCGATCGGGCTCGGCGGGCTGTTCGGCTACAAGGGGGACCGGCTGCTCGTGGCCGGCAGCACGTTCGCCGACACGGCCACCAACCTCGACGTCTTCCACCCGGGCCGGCTCGTGTCGGCCGCCGACCTGGCCCCGTTCACCGTCACGCTGAACGGGTTCAGCGCCAGTTACCTCACCTCCGGTCCGGACCGGGGCCAGCCGGCGATGTTCCGCGCGAACATCAGCTACGCCGGCAGCCCCGGTGCCCCCGCCCGCAGCTACGACCTGCAGGTCAACCACCCGCTGGTGGTGGACGGCGTGCGGGTCTTCCTCATCGGCCACGGGTTCGCGCCGGTGTTCCGGGTGACCGACGGGTCCGGCCGGGTGGTGTTCGACCAGCCGGTCCCGTTCCTGGCCGCCGAGACCGCCACCTACACGTCCGAGGGCGTGATCAAGGTGCCGGACGCCAGGCCGCAGCAGCTGGGCTTCATCGGCGTGTTCCTGCCGACCGCGGTGGTCCAGGGCGGCCGGCTGCAGTCGGCCTTCCCGGCCGCGCTCAACCCGATGGTCAGCCTGGTCTCCTACGCGGGCAACCTCGGCCTGGGCTCCGGCGTGCCGCAGTCCGTGTACCAGCTGCAGACGGCTGGCATGCACCGGCTGGCGATCAGCCCCCGGCCGCTGGCACCCGGGCAGTCGGTCAGGCTGCCGCACGGCTACGGGACGCTCACCTTCACCGGCTACCGGCAGTGGGTCAGCCTGGCCGTCACCTACGACCCCGGGCAGCTCCCGGCGCTGCTCTGCGCGCTCGCCGCGCTCGCCGGGCTGCTGCTGTCGTTCTTCGTCCGGCGCCGCCGGGTGTTCGTCCGGGCACGCGCGGCCGGGGACGGCCGGACCGTCGTGGAGATCGGCGGCCTGGCGCGGTCGGACGCCGGCGGCGGCTTCGAGACCGAGTTCGCCGAGCTCACTGACAACCTCAGATCGTCTCTCACCCAGAAAGAGGGGGAGTGAGGCTCATGCCCGCCAACCTGGGGCTGGCCCAGCTCAGCAACGCCTTCCTGATCGTCACGCTGCTGTGCTACTCGCTCGCGGTGCTCGCCTTCGCCGGCGACCTCGCCTTCGGCAGGCGCAGCGCCTCTCGCAGGCGCAGCGGCTCCGCGGCTCGCGGCCAGGCCCGCGCGCGGGTGCCCGAGCTGGTCGGCGTGGGTGCGGCCGAGGCCGGGCTGTCCGGCGATGCGGCGGCGGATGACCTGCCCGCGCGGGATGCGGATCCGGGTGAGCGGCCGGCGCCTTCTCGTTCGGGATCACATCCGGCCGCGGCGGCGGCCCGGCCTGGCGCGGAAGCCGCCACCGGGGCCGGCCGGTGGGTCCGGATGGCGCTGGTCGTCACCATGGCGGGCGTGGCCGCGCACGTGCTCGGGGTGATCACCCGCGGGATGGCGGTGCACCGCATCCCGTGGGGCAACATGTACGAGTTCGTCACCGCGCTCACCTGCGTGGCGGTGATTTTCTTCCTCGGCCTCATGATCAAGTACAAGGCCTACCGGCTGGGCTTGTTCGTGATGGGCGCGGTCGTCCTCGCCCTCGGGCTCGCGCAGACCGTCATCTATACCCAGGCCGGGCCGCTGGTGCCGGCGCTGCAGTCCTACTGGCTGTCCATCCACGTGACCGCGATGACGATCGCGACGGGCACGTTCTTCGTGGCGGCTGCGATCGGGGTGGTGTACCTGTTCGCCGAGCGGCACGCCAGCCGGATGGGGGCAGGCAGGCCGCGGATCGGACGGGATCATGCTCAGGCTGCCGGGGCCCGAGGCGCTGGACCGTCTCGCCTACCGGACCGTGATGTTCGCGTTCCCGATCTGGACGTTCGGCCTCATCGCCGGGGCGATCTGGGCGGACCAGGCCTGGGGCCGGTACTGGGGCTGGGATCCCACCGAGACGTGGGCGTTCATCACCTGGGTGGTGTATGCGTGCTTCCTGCACGCCAGGGCGACCGCCGGATGGCGCGGCAGGAAGGCGGCGGTGGTCCAGCTGGTCGGGTTCTGCTGCCTGGTGTTCAACCTGATCGGGGTCAGCCTGTTCATCACCGGCCTGCACTCCTACGCCGGGCTGAACTAGCGCCGGGCTGAACTAGCGCCGGGCTGAACTAGGCCCCGTTCCCTGCTTCCCTGTCGTCCCGGATCACCCGGTCGAGGTAGCGGAGGAACTCGGGATCGTCGTCGGGACCCGAGGACCGCAGCGGAGCCGGCTCGTCGTAGGCTCCGCCGACCAGGTCCTGCAGGGAGGTCTCGGCGATCCAGTCCTCGCGTGCCCGGCCCGCCGGGTGCCTGCGCAGCGCCGCGCCAGGGTCCAGCCGTGCCGGGTTGTGCCGACTGGCGGACGGCCAGAGCGAGCCCCAGGCCGGTCTCGGCCGGTACCGGCCAGCCGCGTGCGGGCGGGCGAGCCACAGCCACGCGAGGGCGCCGGGGACAAAGAGCAGCCCGGTGATGGCGATCCATGCTGCCTTTCCCGGGCGGCGGCAGTCCGGCCCGGGGGTGAGCAGCACATCGATCAGGGCGTACATCCACAGACCCGCGGCCAGCAGAGCCAGCAGGGCGCCAAGCAGCAGCATGAGGGCAGCCTAACGGCTGGACCGGACTGCTACGGGATGATTCGGGGCAGTAGTTCGCAATCGCACGGCCGCGCCGCTACCCGTCGCTTTCGGTCACCGGAGGTGACGATCTCGGGATCCGGCATACCCTGGCGCCCAGGTACGCGACGCAGGGAGTCCGGGACATGTGGCAGCGGTTGCTGAGCCGCCTTCGGGTGCGCCGGGGGCCTGCTTCCGCGCGTGCCGGGCGGGCGCGATCGTGGCCGCACGGGGCCTACCCGCAGGATTCCGGCGGCCGCGGGCGGACGGCCGTGCTGGCGCCGCCGGACGAAAACGACCCGCGGGACATCGGGCCTGCCGGGTGGGCCGAGGGCGGCGGCAGGCACCGCAGGGCGGACCCGCCGGGCGAGGCGGACGATCCCGCCGCCGGGCCCGCGGCCGCCGGGCACGACGTTTCCGCGGGGCACGACGTTTCCGCGGGGCACGACGTCTCGGCGGGGCACGACGTCTCGGCGGGGCACGCTGCGCCCGGCGGGCCCGCCGCGGCTGCCGGGCAGGCCGGCGGCGGGTACGAGCAGACGGCGTCCGGCGCCGCCGGCGGCGCACGGGCCCGCGTCCGGCGCAAGCAGGGCGGCCCCGGGCCGTTCGGCTCGCCGGTGCGGACGCAGCCGGGACGCGGCCCGGCGGCAGGCCAGGCCGACACCGGCCACGGCGCGGCGCGCAGGCACGGGCACCGGCAGGGCGGCCAGGAGCAGACCGGCCGGGGCGCCGGGCAGGGCCGGGCTGCCGCCGCCCAGGGCCGGGGCGAGGCTGCGGCGGCGCGGCCGTGGTATGAGCTCGCGGGCTGGCAGCGGACCGACGGCAGCAAGCACTGCGGGAGCCTGGAGCCCCTGGTGCGCAGGCAGTGGGAGAACGCGGAGACGGCGCCGGCCGCGGCCCTGCGCGCCATCGAGCGTCTCGCCGAGCTGCCGCAGAAGATCAAGGACATGCTCGCGGCCGCGGTGGACGCCATCTACGTAGGCCCCGGCGGCGTACCCGAACTCGACGACATGAGCCGCCTGCAGGGCGTCCCGCTGCCATCCGGCCGGGCGACCTGGGATGCCTGCGCGGGCGCCTACGGGGACCGGAAGATAGTCGTCGGGACGCGTCCCTCGCCGTCCCCCGACGTGATGTGCCACGAGGTCGGGCACGCGATCGACGACTCCGATGCGCAGCCGGCCGGTGGCAATCTGACTCGGCAGAGTTCAGGATGCTCTACGATCAGTGCCTACCGAACCTGGTCAGCGACTTCCACCGGCAGCAGGGTGCACTGGGGAGAAGGGAATTCTTCGCAGACGCGTTCGCCGCGATCGCGTCCAGGCAGCGGCCCGCGCTCGTGGACATGCTCGGCGGGAGTACAAGGGTGGCCCTGAATGTCATGCTCTTCTTCAACCGGCGTTACGGCATCTAGGCGACCGGGCGATGTTCGTCATTAGGCTGCCGAACGGGAACCTCATGGTTCCCGAGTCGGCGTTCGGCGATGGCGGCCGCATCATCGGCGATGCGTACGTCGAGATCGGTCCCGACGACGAGGATTATGACCGGCTCGCCCAGCAGGCGCTCACCGAGGAAGAGGCCAGCAGCCGCCGCCTGCGCTGGCAGGAGGAGGACGAGGCGCTGCACCGCGAGTTCCTCGCCTACCGTGCGCAGCGCGAGAATTCGTGGCCGGACCCCGGCTCGCGCGATGGCGCCGACCCGGCCTGACCTCCCCGTTCAGGCGGCGTCGCGGCGCAGCGGCTAGCGGCTCGCCTCTGGCTCCCCGCGCAGCAGCGCGTGCACCTCCGACTCACGGAACCGCCGGTGCCCGCCCGGTGTCCGGATGCTGCTGATCCGGCCGGAGGCCGCCCATCGGGTCACAGTCTTGGGATCAACCCGGAAGAGGGCGGCAACCTCCCCGGGGGTGAGCAAGCGTTCACTGTTGTCGTCCACAAGCCATTTCGCCTCTCATGCCCGTGCCGGTTGTCCCCAAGTGTGCCGACAAATGTGTGTTTTCATCTGGAGTTCCGAAAAATTATCATGCGGGGCCCCGCCGGTGCACCCGGGTAAAGCACACTGGGACCAGCCCGTTACCGGCCGGGCGGCTGCACCGGCCGGGACGCGGGACCAGCGTCCGCGGCCGGGGCTGCCTCTCGTAGGGTGGTCGCGTGGCTGACCTGGTATCGATGGCGGACATCTCCGCCGCCGCGGACCGCATCAAGGGCGTCGCGTTCCGTACCCCGCTGCTGCCCTTCCCCGGTCAGCGGTTCCTCATCAAGGCCGAGTCGCTGCAGCCGACCGGCGCGTTCAAGCTCCGCGGCGCCTACGCGGTGATCAGCGCGCTGGACTCCGATGCGCTGCGGCGGGGGGTGATCGCCCACTCGAGCGGCAACCACGCCGGCGCGGTCGGCTACGCCGCCGCCCTGCTCGGGGTGCGCGCGGTCGTGGTGGTCCCGGACAACACCCCGCAGGTCAAGCTGGCGGCGGTGCGCGCGACCGGAGCCGAGATCGTCACCGTGGCACCCAGCTTCAGCGCGCGCGTCGCCGCCACCGACGAGCTGATCGCCAAGCACGGGTACACGTTCATCCCGCCGTTCGACCACAGCGGCATCATCGCCGGGCAGGGCACCGTCGGGCTGGAGATCGCCACGGACTGCCCGGCCGCCGATCTCGTCGTCGTCCCGGTCAGCGGCGGCGGGCTCATCTCCGGCATCGCCGCCGCCGTCAAGGCGCTCCGGCCGGGCGCCAGGATCGTCGGGGTGGAGCCCGAGCTGGCCGCCGATGCCCGCGACTCGCTGCGGGCCGGGCGCCGCATCGCCTGGAAGCCGCAGCAGACCCAGCGCACCATCGCCGACGCGCTCCGCCTCGAGCAGGTCGGCGAGCTCACCTTCGAGCACATCCGCCGCTACGTCAACGACATCGTGACCGTCACCGAAGAAGAGATCAGGATCGCGGTTCGCAGGCTCGCCTGCGAGGCCCGGCTGGTCGCCGAGCCCGGCGGGGCGGTCGCGGTGGCCGCCTGCCTGCTGCGCGAGCGGGAGCTTCCGGCCGCGACCACGCCGGTTGCCGTCCTTTCCGGCGGTAACATCGAGCCCGCGCTGCTGGCTGCCATCCTCGGGGAGACCGCGGCCGAGCCCGCCGCATGAGCTGACGTGCTGAGCCCTTCTCATCCCCGCGTCCGGTCCTGGGTAGGCTGATGGTCCCGGCAAGGATGGAAAAGGTTCAGTCCATGCGTCCCGCACTCGCCTACACGTCCGCGCGGATCCTGCTGTTCGTCGCGGCCGTCGCGCTGCTCTACCTGGTCGGCGCCCGCGGCCTGCTGCTGGTCGCGCTCGCGCTGGTGGCCAGCGGAATCGTCAGCTTCGTCGTCCTGTCCAGGCAGCGGGACGCCATGTCGTCGTCGCTATCGGCCAGGCTCCGCGGCGTCCGGACCCGGGTCGGCGAGTTCGGCAGCCGGATCGACGAGGGCGCCAGGGCCGAGGACGACGAGTGACCTGCCGCGTGCCCGCCCGGGCAGGCACGTGCCGGGTACCGCCCGAAGCTGGCCGGAGCGCTCAGTCGTTTGTCCCGCGTCAGCCGTTCGGGCTCGGATCTTAGATTTTCGGCTCAGATCTCAGCTGTCCCGGCGGGCGGCGAGCCAGCCGCCGGTCGTGAGCAGGTGCAGCACCGCGGCCACCGCCTCCTGGCGGGACACGGCCGACGTGTCGATGACCAGGTCGGCGTCGGCCGGCTCCTCGTACGGGTCCGAGACCCCGGTCAGGCCGTCGATCAGCCCCGCGCGCGCCTTGGCGTACAGCCCCTTCCTGTCCCGCGCGGCGCAGACGTCGATCGGCGTCGCCACGTGCACCAGCAGGAAGTCGCCGGTCTGGGTCACCATCTCGCGCACCCGCGCCCGGGCCTGCGCGTAGGGGGCGATGGGTGCGCAGATCGCGATGCCGCCGTGCCGCGCGATCTCCGCCGCGACGAAGCCGATGCGCGCGATGTTGAGGTCGCGGTCGGCCCGGGAGAACGTCAGCCCCGCCGACAGCAGCCTGCGGACCTGGTCCCCGTCGAGCAGCGAGACGCTGCGGTCGCCGCGTTCGGCGAGCTCGTCCCGCAGGTCCCGCGCGATGGTGGACTTGCCCGAGCCGGACAGCCCGGTCATGAACACCACCAGGCCGCGCTCGTGCCGCGGCGGCCTGGCCCGCCGCAGCTCGCGCGCCACCGCATCGGGCGTGTGCCAGGACGGCACCGGGTCGCCCCGGTCCAGCATGCCGGCGAGTTCCTCGTCGCTGAGCTGGCCGCGTTCGGCTCCCGGCTCGATCAGCGCCAGCGGCCGCCACACCTCGGCCGTCGGATCGTAAGCCCAGTCACCGGGCGAGACCACCGGCAGGGCTACCCCGGGCACGTCGGCCTGCCCCGCCCTTGCCCCGGACTCCGGGGCGGCGTTGGTGAACATGTGCGTGGCGCCGTAGGCCTTGGCGACCACGGACGCCAGCCGGAACTCCGCGTCCCGGCCGTGCCGCGGCGCCAGCGGCACCGGGACGACCACGGTGCCGGCCGGCAGCAGCTGCCGCGCCGCCAGCACCGCGCGGACCAGCGATTCTGCCGTCACCACCAGTCCTGCCGGGCCGGCGATCAGCGGCAGCAGCAGCAGCCGGGCCTTCATCTGGCCGGCCAGGTGACGCAGCTGGCCGATCTGCCGGCCGTGCAGCGGGGTGCGGGTGGCGCAAGCGAGCACCGGCCCGTCCGGCAGCGCGGCGCGGATCTCGGCCGGGCTCCGGCGCAGCTGCCGGAACGGCCCGTGCTCCGCCTCCCGCAGCGCGGAGACCGGCCCGGCGAGCCTGACCAGCCCGGCGGCGCCGCCATCGGCCGCTCCGGCGGCGGCAGGTACGCCGAGGCCGGTGCGTTCGGTAATCCGGATCATGGCAAGAGGGGCGCCCTCGGGATCGGCCAGGATGAGCCGGTCGGTGTCGCCGGGGACGGCCTGGGCGGGAACGTCCAGGGTGATGGGCGCGGGCCAGGGGGTTCCGTCGGCCAGCGTGCCCCGCTCGGCGAGCGCCGCGACGTCCGCGGAGCCCATGAAGCCCGTCAGCGGGGCCAGCGCGCCGGACAGCAGCAGCTCGAGATCTCCGAGGGACCGCTCGTCCGGCGCCCAGGAGGGCAGGCGGGCCGTATCCGGCTCCATGCCAGCCGGTGCCTCTGCGGTCACGTTCTACCTCCCCCGGCGCCGCGGCGCCAGCTCCGGTTCGCTGCGTCAGCTTCGGTTCGCAGCGTCAGCCATACCCGGTACCCGGTTACCTGTGAGAACCATACGCAGGCCGCGGACATGCCGGGCAGCCATCGCGCGGATATTGAGGATCCTCCCGCCCCCTGATGCCCTTCCTCCCGGGGGTCAGCGCGGGCTCAGAGCACGCGGGCGAAATGGCTCTCCGGCTTCCTGATGACGTAGAGCAGGTCATCATGGTCATCGGTCCGCCGTCCGCGGGACACCGCCGCGATGAGCCGGCAGGCCAGCGGCGCGCCCCAGGCCGGGCGGGACGGCCGTCGCGGCCGGTCGCGCAGCGCCTGCCGTTCCGCGATCACCAGGCCGCGGCCCAGCACGTAGCTGTGCACGCCCGCCGCCGACAGCAGGTGCTCGTACACGGCCGGGAACGGCCCTGCCTGCTGCGGGCGCAGCCAGTGCCAGATGGCCCGCCTCGCGGCCAGCGGCAGGATCCGGTCGAGCAGCCCGGCCGCGCACTCGCGGTCCCGCACGCGCAGCAGCAGCAGGCCGCCCGGCTGCAGGGCGGCGACCAGGCGGTCGAGCACCAGTTCGGCGTGCCGGATCCGGTCGAGCAGGTGAGCGCAGTAGACGATGCCGAACTCGCGGGCCGGCAGCGGTATGGTCCGCAGGTCTCCCAGCACGACCGGGGAGGCGGTGCCCTGGCCGCCGCCCGCCGCCGCCTTCCTCGTCACCGGATGGTCCTCGTCGATGCTCCGGACGCTGACCTCGACGTTGCGTGCCCGGAGCGTATCCAGGCCAAGATCGTCGATCGGGCCGGTGCAGCCCGCCTGCAGGAGCTTGACCGGCTTATCCGGGTGCGCGTGCGCGAAGTCGCGGATGGACCGGGCAAACAGGTCGGACACGTCCCCGCGGGCATGCGCGGCACGGGCGCGGGCGTCGGCGGCGGACGTCCAGCCCGCGGCCTGTGTTCCCCGCGGGCCGCCGTCGGCCGCGAGCCCGTCCGCGGCACCACGCACCGAAGTCATGGCACTGTAGCGTAGTAGCACGAATGTCAGTCGTGGCGGAAACTTCCCTGATGCGCCATCATCTGCTCACGGCCGGTGCACGTTCGGCTGCGGCTGGTGGCGGGAAGCGGATGGGCCGCCGCGGTGTTGCACATACCATAGATAAGGCCTCGCGCCGCGACGGCTGCGGCCCGGGCGGAGCGGGGTCGGCGCTTCTTTTGCCGCTCGTCTCTCGGGCTCTGGCGCATGGCTGGCCGGGGGACCTTCCGGACGACGCGGGCGCTTCGTGCTGCCTACCGAAGGAACCATGAGCCTCGCCGGACTTCTCAGTGTTATAGCCGATGACCCGCAGCTGCGGCGTGCCCTGGACGCGGCGGGCACCGGGGCCGCCGGCACCGGGGCCGCGGGCACCGGGGCCGCGGCTACCGCCCCGGCGGGCACCGGGGCGGCCACCGTCCCGGACGGCCGCGGCGAGCCCGCAGGGGCCGGCGGTGACCTGGTCGGCCCGGCCGAGCTCCGCCCGTTCCTTGCCGCTGCCCTCGCCGCCCGGGCCGGCCGGTTCGTGCTGGCCGTCACGGCCACCGCCCGGGAGGCCGACGACCTGACCGCGGCGCTCGGCTCGCTGCTGCCGCCCGAATCCGTGGCCTGCTTCCCCGCCTGGGAGACGCTCCCGCACGAGCGGCTGTCGCCGCGCTCGGACACCGTCGGGCAGCGGATCGCCGTGCTGCGGCGGCTGGCGCATCCTGACCCCTCAGACCCCGTCGCCGGCCCGCTCTCGGTCGTCGTCACGCCGGTCCGCAGCCTGCTGCAGCCCATCGTCGCCGGGCTCGGCGAACTCGAGCCGGTGCGGCTCGCCCCGGGCCAGGCGGCCGACCCGGACGAGGTGCTCACCAGGCTCGTCGAGATCGGCTATAGCAGGGTAGACCTGGTGGAGAAGCGCGGCGAGCTCGCGGTTCGCGGCGGGATCCTCGACGTGTTCCCGCCGACCGAGGAGCACCCGCTGCGGATCGAGTTCTTCGGCGACGAAGTGGAGGAGATCCGCTCCTTCAAGGTCGCCGACCAGCGCAGCCTCGGGCCGGCGCCCGTGCTGTGGGCGCCCCCGTGCCGAGAGCTGCTGCTCACCCCGGCCGTCCGGGAGCGGGCCAAGGAACTCGCCGCCGAGCATCCCGGCCTGTCCGACGTGCTCGGCAAGATCGCCGACGGGATCGCGGTCGAGGGGATGGAAGCGTTCTCGCCGGTGCTGGCGGAGCGGATGGATTTGCTGCTCGACCACGTCCCGCCGGGGGGCTTGGTGCTGGCCTGCGACCCGGAGCGGATCAGGACCCGGGCGGGCGAGCTGGTCCGGACGAGCGACGAGTTCCTGCAGGCGTCCTGGGTGAACGCCGCCGCGGGCGCCCAGGCCCCGATCGACCTTGGCGAGTCGGCGTTCCGGCCGATCACGCAAGTCCGCGCCTGGGCCGACCACCTCGGCCTGCCGTGGTGGACGATCACGCCGTTCGGCGCCGGGGAGGCCGCGGACGACGATGAGGACGCCGGGCACCGGGGAGATGGTGCCGGGCCGGACCAGGCCGGGTCGGCGCAGCCGTTCGGTATTTCCGGGGAGCAGGACGCGGGACGGCAGGTCTATGTCACCGGGGCCAGCCCGGCGGAGGCCTATCGCGGGGACACCGCGCGGGTGATCGCGGACGTGCGGCGCCGGCTGGCGGACGGATGGCGGGTCGTCCTCGTCACCGAAGGCCACGGCCCGGCCCAGCGGCTGTCCGAGCTGCTGCGCGGCGAGGGGCTCGGCGCGCGCCTCGCCGACGTTGACGACACGCCGGAGCCCGGCGTCCCCTACGTGTCCACCGGCCGCATCGACCACGGCTTCAGCTGGCCCGGCGCCAGGCTCGCGGTGCTGACCGAGAGTGACCTGGCCGGCCAGCGGGTCGGCGCGCGGGAGACGGCGAGGATGCCGACCAGGCGCCGCGGCGGGATCGACCCGCTCGAGCTGCGGCCCGGTGATTACGTGGTGCACGAGCAGCACGGCGTCGGCAGGTACCTGGAGATGACCAGCCGCACGGTGGCTGGCGCCACCAGGGAGTACCTGGTCATCGAGTACGCGCCGGGCAAGCGCGGCCAGCCTACCGACCGGCTCTACGTGCCCACCGACCAGCTCGACGAGGTGACCAGGTACACCGGCGGCGAGGCGCCGAGCCTGCACCGGCTCGGCGGCGCGGACTGGGCCAAGACGAAGGGCCGTGCCCGCAAGGCGGTCCGGCAGATCGCCGCGGAGTTGATCAGGCTTTATTCCGCCCGAACGGCTTCGCCGGGGCACGCGTTCGGCCCCGATACCCCGTGGCAGCGTGAGCTGGAGGATGCCTTCCCCTACGTGGAGACGCCGGACCAGCTCGCGGCCATCGACGAGGTCAAGCAGGACATGGAGCGCCCCGTCCCGATGGACCGGCTGATCTGCGGTGACGTCGGCAACGGCAAGACCGAGATCGCGGTCAGGGCGGCGTTCAAGGCGGTGCAGGACGGCATGCAGGTCGCCGTGCTGGTGCCGACCACGCTGCTGGTGCAGCAGCACGCGGTGACGTTCGGCGAGCGCTACGCGCCGTTCCCGGTCAAGGTCAGGGCGCTGTCCCGGTTCCAGAGCAACGCCGAGGTGGCCGACACCCTGCGCGGGCTGGCGGACGGGACCGTGGACGTGGTCATCGGCACCCACCGGCTGCTGTCGCCGGAGACCCGCTTCAAGCGGCTCGGCCTGCTGATCATCGACGAGGAGCAGAAGTTCGGCGTCGAGCACAAGGAGTACCTGAAGCGGCTGCGCACCGAGGTGGACGTGCTGTCCATGTCGGCGACGCCGATCCCGCGCACCCTGGAGATGGGGGTGGCCGGCATCAGGGAGATGTCCACCATCCTCACCCCGCCGGAAGAACGGCATCCGGTGCTGACCTTCGTCGGCGCGTACGACGAGAGGCAGATCGCCGCGGCCATCCGCCGGGAGCTGCTGCGGGACGGCCAGGTCTTCTTCGTGCACAACCGGGTGGCGTCGATCGGCAAGGTCGGGGCGCGGGTCGCCCAGCTGGTGCCGGAGGCGCGGGTCGCGATCGCGCACGGCCAGATGAACGAGCACACGCTCGAGAAGATCATGGTTGATTTCTGGGAGCGGAGATACGACGTCCTGGTGGCGACCACGATCGTGGAGTCCGGGCTCGACATCCCGAACGCGAACACCCTCATCGTGGACCGCGCGGACGCCTACGGCCTGTCTCAGCTGCACCAGCTGCGCGGCCGGGTGGGTCGTGCGCGGGAGCGCGCTTACGCCTACTTCCTCTTCCCGCCCGAACGCGCCCTGACCGAGACCGCGCACGAACGGCTGGCCACCGTCGCGCAGCATACCGAGATCGGCGCCGGCCTGCACGTGGCCATGAAGGACCTGGAAATCCGCGGCGCGGGCAACCTCCTCGGCGGCGAGCAGTCCGGCCACATCGCCGGCGTCGGCTTCGACCTGTATGTCCGGATGATCGGCGAGGCGGTCAGGGAAATGCGCGGCACCGGGGCGCCCGCCCGCCAGGAGGTCCGGGTCGAGCTGCCGGTCAACGCGCACATACCGCACGAGTACGTGCCCGGCGAGCGGCTCAGGCTCGAGGCTTACACCCGGATCGCGGCGATCGAGTCGGACGACGACGCGACCGCGGTGCGCGACGAGCTGGCCGACAGGTACGGCCCCCCGCCGCCCCCGGTGCTGAACCTGCTCGACGTGGCACGGCTGCGCGAGCGGGCCCGCCGCGCCGGGCTCACCGACATCACGCTGCAGGGCTCGTACGTGCGGTTCGGGCCGGTCGAACTGCCCGAGTCGCGGGAGGTCAGGGTGCAGCGGCTGTACCCCAGGACCATGCTCAAGCCGGCGGTGCGTACGATGCTCGTACCGGTGCCGAAGGCGATGCCTGGCCAGGCGTCCGGGCGCCAGGCGCCCGCCGTCTCGCTGGGTGCCCTGCCGCTGCGCGACCAGGAACTGCTGACCTGGTGCCGCGAGCTCATCGAGTCGGTGCTCGGCGGGCTGGAAGCACCGGTAGCCGAACCGGTAGCCGAAGAGTAGGTCTTTTTCATCCGCCCGTCCGCGTCTGGATACGCTGACGGTCTCGGTGAGGATGTAAGGGTTCAGTGATGAGAAGGGACCGCGTCGTGCTCCGCATCTCGATCAGGCAGAGGCGTGCGGCCAGGCTGGCCGTCGTCGCGTTCGGCGGGTGCATCGCGCTGGCTGCCTGCGGGCCAGTTCAGCTGGGCTCCGCTGCGATCGTGGGCGGCCAGCGGATCACCAGTTCTACCCTGACCACCCAGGTCGCCGACCTGAACGCGGCCTTGCACGCGAATACCGGCAAGGTGCAGCTCGCGTTTCCCGCGTCGCAGACGCCGCAGCAGGTGCTCGCCTGGCTGGTCAGGTTCCAGGTGCGGGACCAGCTCGCCCGGCGCGAGGGCATCAACGTCACGACGGGGGATATCCAGCGCGCGGTCGCCGCTATCTCGGCCCAGGCCAGGCAGTCAGGCGGGGCCACCCTCACGGCACTGGCGGTGCAGAACGGCCTGCCGCCGGATCTGATCTCCACCGGGCTCGGCCGGTACCAGGCGATCGCGAATGCTCTCGTCGCCCGCCTGGACGGCGGCAACCCGAACCCCTCCACGGCGCAGCAGCAGGCGCTCAGCCAGCAGTTCAACCACGCCCAGTGCCTCGCGGCCAAGAGTCTGGACATCAAGATCAATCCGCAGTTCGGCAGGCTCGACTACAGCCAGCTCGGCATCGTCCCGGCGGCGAACACGCTGTCCGCGCCCGCCCCGGGGTCGGCGCCGTCTCCCTCGCCGACCGCCAAGCCGCAGTTCACCCCGCCTTGCTAGCCACCCGCGGCGCACGCCTCATAGTGCTAGCGACGACCCCCCGGGTGGCGCCGGGGCTGCTGACCCTGGAGGCGTGGGACACGCTCCGCGAGTCCGCCCGGGTGCTGACGGCCGTGCCGGATCACCCGCAACTGGCGGCCCTGGCCGAGGAGGGGATCGAGTTCGAGGTCGTGGCCGGCCGCGACGCTGAGTCGCTCGCCCGGCTGGTGGCCGAGGAGGTGGCCAGCACCCCCGGCGGGGTGGTATGGCTGGCTGCTCCCGGTGGTGACCTGACCACTGGCGCGCTGCTTGCCGCGCTCGGCGAGCTGCCGGACGGCGGGCCGCGGATCCAGCTGCTGGCCGGCTCGCGTGACCTGCCCGGCGCCCGGCTGCTCGACCTGGTGTCCACCATGGACACGCTGCGGGTGAAGTGTCCCTGGGACGCCAAGCAGACCCACGAGACGCTGGCGCCGCACCTGATCGAGGAGTCCTACGAGGCGCTGGAGGCGCTCGAGGACGGCGATCAGACCGGGCTGCGCGAGGAACTCGGCGACGTCCTGCTCCAGGTCGCTTTCCACGCCCGGGTGGCGGCCGAGCGCACCGACGGCACCGGCTACACCATCGACGACATCGCGGACGGGATCGTGGCGAAGCTGGTGCGGCGGCATCCGCACGTGTTCGGCGACGTCGAGGTCACCGGTGCCGACGAGGTCAAGCAGAACTGGGATGCCATCAAGGCAGCCGAACGGACGTCGGCCGACGGAGTGCCCGGGTCAGTGCTGGCCGGGGTACCGTTCGGCCAGCCGGCGCTTGCCCTGGCCGCGCAGCTGCAGCGCCGCGCCGAGCGTTCCGGCGTGCCGGCCGACCTGGTCGCGGAAGCCCCGCTCGCTGACAGCACTCCCGCGGCCGGTGTCGCCTCAGCTAGTGCTCGTGCAGCCAGTGCTCCTGCGGCTGCTGACGGGTCCGCGGCTGGTGCTCCCGCGGTGGGTGCTCCCGCGGCTGGTGACGGGTCCGCGGCTGGTGCTCCCGCGGCTGGCGGCGGGTCCGCGGCTAGTGCTCCTGCGGCTGGTGACGAGTCCGTGGCCCTCGGGGCGGACCTGTTCCAGCTGGTTGCCCGGGCCCGCGCGGCGGGCCTGGACCCCGAGCTAGAGCTCCGCGCCGCCGCCCGCCGCTACCGCGACCGCGTCTACGCCTGGGAACAGTCCCAACTGCCCCAGTAACCACACCTGTTCACCCGCTGCGCGGCACCCCGCTCGCATTCAGTTCGCGAATCTGGCCTGCCAGAGGTGCACCAATTAACGTGGAGCATTTGGGCTGCTATCACCTATCAAACGCTCCATCTTGTCGGCTGCCGCTCGAGAAGTCAGCCAACCCGAGTTAGGGTTGCATTCCAACCGCGCCCCTGGCTGCTGATCTGATCCAGGCGCCAGGTCTGCCCAGAGAACTCGAGAGTCTCGCCGATGTGGAGTTCCACCTGGACCGTGTCGCTATCGTCGGCCCAGATGGCAAGTTCTAGCCCCTCGGGTTCGCCGTCCGTAGCCTCGAAATGATAGCGACCCCCGAAACTAAGACCTTCGGCGCGTTCGACCACGCCGTTGGCAACGTAAGCGTGAGCCCCAATACTCATCTAACGCTCCTCATAGCAGCGTGGTATACCACGGCCGGACGTTGCGGGCGAAGTCATCTGTCTCCAATGGGAGCGGATGGTCCCTGTTCCATGGGTTCCTAAGAAGAATCTTTCCCTTCTCCACCCCTGTCACTTCATACACGTGCTCTGGTGCCAAGTTATGCGGTAGCTTTCGCTCGTCACTTCTAAGCTCCCTGGTACAGACCAGCACGGGTTTGCTGTCCTCGAGCTGCGCGCGGATGATTCTATTGATCGTCCATTCGTCGCGACCCGACGGGAACTCGCGCACGACCGCCTCTTGCCGGGTCAGCTGGGTGAGCACTTCCGCTCGGTCCCACGCTTCCGAACCTTGATTGAGCCGTACGTATCCCTCTGGCGCGTGACCAGTACCCAGGTCTCGAGCGTCGCCGTCCCTGGACTGAGGACTTAGTGAATCCCAGTCCTTCTCCCAAGCGGATCGTCGATCGGCGCTCCAAGTCTGATCCACTCCAGCAAGGGCCTTCTCGAACACCGGGCACCAGGCAGCATCGTCTTCCGGTGCGGCGGCGGCAGATGCATCTGGCGTGGCATCACGGACTGGCAACTCCGGCGTAACGATTATCTCGATGCTCCGCCCGGTGGGTGCCGCGCCGGCCTTGGTACGGCTAGCCTCGCTAAGCGTGACCCGATATGTCCCATTCGGCCGCGCGCGGATCCGGTCCGTAATCTCATCGGGCCGGTACGCTGCAACAGCTCCCAGCGCAGAAATGATCCCGCAATCATGAATGCGTCCCTGGACAGTCTGCTCGCGTGTTGGCGGGCCGTTGAAGCATGGAATACGGGTGCCGTCAGGGCGGGTGAGCGGGTTCCCATAGCGGTCCGGCGAGTCCTGGTCGAACGGGTCGCGGACTGCCGGGCGGTCAACCAGGGCCCACGGGGAATCGCCCTCGTAACTCTCCCGCGCTTCGCTGGGACGGGGCAGTTCCCTGGGCGCGCGCTCGTCATGATGCAACTCGATGGGACGACTGGTGCCGGACCGTACCGAGAACCTGCCATCATCGTCGGGCATGTAGCCGGCCGGCCGGGGTACCCCGCGCTTGAATTCCGCGTCCGCGTCGTACTGGCGGTCGTCATTCCTGACCGACCGCCCATCGGCGGGACGTGGCGGCGTCCCGGCTGCCTCCTCCGGAGAATCGGCAGGGCTCCGCGCCGAGTCGCGCGAGTTGGCCCGGTAATCCTCGGGAACTTCCCGCGCAGCCCGGCCACCGTCAACGGCGGTCATGCCGTCCACGGAAGGCCGGTGACGCAGCTCCACCGTCCAATCACAGCATGACACCACCCGGCCCGTCACCCTTCACCCGCACGACAAGTCCGCCAGCAACGGGACGGGAAGGTAGATCCCGGTCACGGCGTGGCCGCTCACCGGGTCGCTGGGCCTGCACTAGGCTCCTGTACTGACGAAAACCGGCCGCCTACACACCCTGGGCAGGAGTCTCCCCCATGGCTTCCATCGAAGCAATCCATGCCAGGCAGATCCTGGATTCCCGTGGTAACCCGACCGTGGAGGTCGAGGTCGTGCTCGATGACGGCAGCGGTGGGCGCGCGGAAGTCCCGAGCGGGGCATCCACCGGCGCGTTCGAGGCGGTCGAGCTGAGGGACGGCGGCGACGAGTACGGCGGCAAGGGCGTGCAGCGCGCGGTGCAGGGCGTGATCGACGAGATCCAGCCCGAGTTGCTCGGCTACGAGGCCGAAGATCAGCGGCTCATCGACCAGGCGATGATCGACCTGGACCGGACGCCGGACAAGTCACGGCTGGGCGCTAACGCCATCGTCGGGGTCAGCATGGCGGTGGCGAAAGCCGCGGCCGAGTCGGCCGACCTGCCGCTCTTCCGCTACCTCGGCGGCCCGAACGCGCACTTGCTTCCGGTGCCGATGATGAACATCCTCAACGGCGGCGCGCACGCCGACAACAGCGTGGACGTGCAGGAATTCATGATCCTCCCGATCGGCGCCAGCACCTTCGCCGAGGCTATGCGCTGGGGCGCGGAGACATATCACGCGCTCAAGGCCGTGCTCAAGCAGCACGGGCTGAGCACCGGCGTCGGCGACGAGGGCGGGTTCGCTCCAGATCTTGAGCACAACCGGGCCGCGCTCGACCTGATCGTCGAGGCGATCGGCAAGGCGGGCTACGAGCCGGGAGAGGACATCGCACTCGGCATCGACGCTGCCGCCACCGAGTTCTACCGCGACGGCACCTACGCCTTCGAGGGCGGCAAGAAGACCACCGCGGAGATGACCCGCACGTACGCGCAGTGGGTGGATTCCTACCCCGTCGTGTCCATCGAGGACCCGCTGGCCGAGGATGACTGGGCGGGGTGGCGGGATCTGACGGCTGAGCTCGGTGACCGGGTTCAGGTGGTCGGCGACGATATCTTCGTTACTAATCCCGAACGGCTTCGCCGTGGAGTCAGTGAGCATGCAGCGAACGCCCTGCTGGTGAAAGTCAACCAGATCGGCACCCTGACGGAGACGTTCGAGGCCGCTTCGCTCGCGCACCGCAGCGGTTACCGCTGCGTGCTCAGCCACAGGTCCGGCGAAACCGAGGACACCACGATCGCGGATCTCGCGGTCGCGCTCAACTGCGGCCAGATCAAGACCGGCGCGCCCTGCCGGTCCGAGCGGGTGGCCAAGTACAACCAGCTGCTCCGGATCGAGGAACTGCTCGACGACGCGGCGGCCTACGCAGGCACAGGTGCCTTTCCCAGATTCACGGCGGCACGGAGCTAGGCCGTGTCTGGCAGACCTTCGGCGGCGCGGACGGGCGCCCGGACGAATCCATGAGGCTGAAGGCCCGCTCCGCCGAAGGCAGATCGCGGCCGAGGCTCACCAGCCGGGCCGCGGTCCTCGCGGCGGTGATCTGCGCAATCACGCTGACCCTCGCCTACCCGGTGCGCGAGTACATCGCGCAGCGCCGGCAGATCGGCCAGCTGGGCGCTCAGCAGCAGTCGCTGTATGTCCAGCTGAGCCGGCTTCGCGCCCAGGAGCAGCGGCTGAACGACCCCGCCTACATCGAACAGCTGGCCCGCGACCAGCTGCACATGTGCCTGCCCAAGCAGACCTGCTACGTGATCATCAACGGAAAGCCCGCGGCCGGTCTCATCCAGCCGCGGTCGGTCCCGCCCAGCCCGTGGTACGACCGGCTCTGGCAATCGGTGCGCCAGGCCGACAAGCAGCCGCCACGGTGACGGCGCATGGGATCGTTCGCGATTGATGCGGCGGACGCCGCAGCGGTCGCCGCCCAGCTCGGCCGCCCGCCGCGCGGTCAGTTCTCCGTCGCGCACCGTTGCAGGTGCGGCCTGCCGGACGTGGTGCAGACGGCGCCGCGGCTGCCCGACGGATCGCCCTTTCCCACCCTCTACTACCTCACCTGCCCGAGAGCGTCCGCGGCTGCGGGAAGGCTGGAGGCGACCGGGGTGATGGCGACGATGACGGCGAGGCTGACGACCGATGAGGGCCTGCGCCGCTCCTACTATGAAGCTCATCTGGACTACCTGACCAGGCGCGACGAGGCGGCCCGGGCCTGCGGTGTCGAGCCGCTGCCCGCGGGCACCCAGAGCGCTGGCGGGATGCCGGCCCGGGTCAAGTGCCTGCACGCCCTGATCGCGCACGAACTGGCCGCGCCCGGCGCGAATCCGCTGGGCCGGGAGGCGCTTGCGTCGGCCGGGGATTGGTGGGCCGCCGGGCCGTGCGTGCAGCGGCCAGTGACGGAATCCGAGCCCGCCGGGCAGGTTGCTCGCCCCGAGCCCGTCGGAACAACCGGGCCTCCGGCCCCGGCGGCTGAGAGTGCGTGAGCCAGCCCACGCCGGACGCAAGCGGAAGGAAGGCATGACAGCTAGAGAGGACGGCACCGTGGTGCGGCCCGACGCGGCCAGCCGGCCGCCAGGTGACCTCACCCGGCGAGTGGCCGCGATCGACTGCGGCACCAATTCCATCCGGCTGCTCGTCGCCGACGTGGACCCGGTCCGCCGTACCCTCACCGATGTTGACCGCCGGCTGGAGATCGTCCGGCTCGGGCAGGGCGTGGACCAGACCGGCCGCCTGGCCCCGGAAGCGCTGGAACGCACGCTCGGCGCCCTCGGCGAGTATGCCCGCATCATCCGGGCCAGCCAGGTGGACGGCGTGCGCATGGTCGCGACGAGCGCGACCAGGGACGCCTCGAACGCCGCCGAGTTCACCCGCGGTGTCGTGAACGTCCTCGGCACAGCACCCGAGGTGCTCACCGGCGATGCGGAGGCCCGGCTCTCGTTCGCGGGGGCGACCGCTGAGTTCGGCGCGATGAGCGACCCTCCCGCTCCGCCGTATCTCGTCGTGGACATCGGCGGCGGCTCGACCGAGTTCGTGCTCGGCGGCGCGGAGCGCGGCCAGGATGCCGCCGCGCGCCCCGGCGAGGTGGCCGCCATCTCGCTGAACATCGGATGCGTCCGGATGACCGAGCGGCACCTGCACGCGGATCCGCCGGAGCAGGCGCAGATCGACGCCGCGATCTCGGACATCGATGCCGCACTGGACGAGGCTGCGGCAAAGGTTGACATCACCCGGGCCGGGTCCCTGGTCGGCCTGGCCGGCTCGGTCACGACCGTCGCGGCCATCGCGCTCGATCTTCCCCGTTATGACCCCGCGCGCATTCATCACGCGAGGATCACCGCGGCTCAGGTGCGGTCGGTGACCGCCCGGCTGCTCGCCCAGACCCGGGCGGAGCGGTCGCTGATCGCCTCGATGCACCCGGGACGGATCGACGTCATCGGGGCCGGGGCGCTGGTGCTCGACCGCGTGATGCGGGGGTTCGGCTTCGCCGAGGTTGTGGTCAGCGAGCACGACATCCTGGACGGCATCGCCTGGTCGATGGTGCCGTCCCGATGAGCCCCGGCCCGAAGATCGCCGGCACGCGGAGCGCTGGTCGCAGGACTCCGGGTCCGGAGAGCGCCGACGCCCCGCCGGCCGGCCCCGGGGCGGCCAGCCCGCCGCCCGTCGGCCCGGAACCCGCCGGCCCGGAACCCGCCGGCCCGCCGCCCGTCGGCCCGCCGCCCGTCGGCCCGGAACCCGCCGGCCCGGAGCCCGCCGGCCGGAGCCCGCCGGCCCGCGGAGCCACGTCGGGCCGGAACCCGCCGGCCCGGAACCCGCCGGCCCGGAACCCGCCGGCCCGGAACCCGCCGGCCCGGAGCCCGCCGGACCTCGGAGCCACGTCGAGCCGGGGACCGGCTGGCCGGGTGACCCGGCCAGCCCGCGGACGCCGGTCGCGCGCAGCGCCGAGGACGTCCGGGTGCTGGCCGCGACGGCCGGCACGCTCGACGATGTCGTCGCACGGGAGTCCGTGTGCCGGGCCTGCCCGAGGCTCGTTGCCTGGCGCGAGCAGGTGGCCGTGGCGAAGCGCCGGTCCTTCCAGGCCGAACGCTACTGGGGTCGCCCGGTCCCGGGCTGGGGAGCGGCGCAGCCGGGGGTGGCCATCGTGGGACTCGCCCCGGCCGCCCACGGCGGGAACAGGACGGGCCGGATCTTCACCGGAGACCGCAGCGGGGATGTGCTCTTCGCGTCGCTGTACCGCTGCGGTCTCGCCGCGCGGCCGGACAGCGTCGCGGCCGGCGACGGGCAGCGGCTGATCGGAACGCGCATGCTGGCGGCGGTGCACTGCGCTCCCCCGGAGAACAAGCCGACCCCCGCGGAGCGGGACACGTGCGCACCGTGGCTGGAAGCCGAACTGGCCCACGTGCTGCCCTCGCTGCGGGTCATCGTCTGCCTGGGCGCCTTCGCCTGGCAGGCGGCCTGGGGGCCGCTCGCCGCCGTCGGCTTCGGCGTGCCCAGGCCCCGCCCGGCGTTCGGTCACGGCGCCGAGGCCGCCCTCGAGCGCCAGCCCGGGCCGCGCCAGTCCGGGCCGCGCCAGTCCGGGCCGCGCCAGTCCGGGCAGCTGCCAGAGACCCCCGGGCCGGTTCGGCTCATCGGCTGTTACCACCCCAGCCAGCAGAACACGTTCACCGGCCGGGTGACGCCGGACATGCTCGATGCCGTGTTCAAGCGCGCCCGTGAACTGGCAGAAAGCTAACTCAGACCTCACCAGTTGATCAGGCCTGACGGCTGTTTCGTCACCGTGCGCTTATCTTTTTCCGGCCCCCGGTTACCCTCCGCAGCTATTTACGAAAAAGGCAATCAGCAATATACCGCGGCCCGGAATTGTCGTACAATACCGATGCAATCACGGTTATCCCCGACTGCATCCTCGTCATCTACACCGAGCCCCTGTAGCCCAACGGTAGAGGCTGATCCCCTAAAAGGGTCCTAGTGTCGGTTCGAATCCGTCCGGGGGCACAGCGGTTTCTGAAGACTGCCCAGGTCAGGGCGGTGCACCCGCAGCTTTCCGGGCATGCTTCCATTCCGGGAGCCGTCCGGGCTATGCCGCAGGGTGTGCGGTGACCAGCCGCCATCGCCCGCGATGACCCGCCGTGCAACGCAAAGCGAATAAAAGTAATAGATGGCGGTGCGGGGCCGTTAGATAATGATCGAGATGTGTCTCGTGCGACCCTCGGCCAGGCCGAAGTTTATCCCCCGAGGGATAAATAGGTACAACCGCCCAGCTTTGCCAAATGGCACCGCACGGAATCATGGCAATTAGCGGAAGAACCAATAGAGGAATTCTCCCGGCATGCGACCGCAGTGCTAACTCGGTGCGGTAATAGTGTCCGGCAGCCAGTCAGGCGCGTTCATCCCCGCCGACGTCTGCTACCGGGACATGTCACTGGCGGGGATCCGTAGACGGTAAGCCCCCCGGACCGGAGCGCGGCAGCGGGTCGCCCCCGGATACGGGGGCAGTGACCGCAGTCAGCCGCGTGATGATGATGCCGGCAGTCATGCCCGTCGGCCCTCCCCTCGTGGCGTCCGGCCGCTAGCCCGGACGCCCGCCCCTTGCGGCGTTCGCGACCCTGTCGAACGCCTGCCTCTCGTATCGTCGGCTAAGGAGGGCTCTGTGTCTAGGAGGAACCGACAAGTCGGACATGAGAATCCGATGAACGGGGGAAGGTTCCGCGGCAATCCGGCGGGATCCTTGCACCGGGACGCAGGGTTCCGCACCCAGGCAGGCAGCCTGGGCTACCCGCTAACGTCCGGGCCCGCGCGCTCGATCGAAATCCTGACGATGACCCGCCGGTCGCGCTCCATGGCCGCCCGGTACTCGGCCCAGTCGGGGTGCTCGCCCGCGGTCCGGCGGTAGTAGTCCACGAGGAGGTCCATTGCCTCCGGCAGCGAGACGACCTCAGCCGTCCCCTCGACCTGCACCCACTCGCCGAAGAAGCTGTCGCTGAGCACGCACAGCGAGGCGTACGGATGGTGCCGGAGGTTCTTGGTCTTGACCGCGGTCTCCCGGGTGCTGATGATCACCCGTCCGTCGTCGTCAACGGCGCAGAGCACCGGCGACAGCTGGGGGCGCCCGTCGGCGCGCTGGGTCGCAAGGACGGCGCGGTGGTGGGCGGCGATGAACTCCCTGGCCTCGTCCGCCTTCATCGGTGAGCCTTTTCATCCTTCCGCCGGCGCACTGGGTACGCTGACAGACTCCGTGAGGATGAAAAGATTCACTCTGGTCGGCCAGGTCAGGCGTTTAGCCTGGTGCGGCGCCGCATCTCATACTCGTGCACGATCGCGCTCGCATAGCCGTGCGAGAGACCGTGCTCGTCGGACAGCCAGTGGGCACGTTCCTCGCAGCGCAGGAACGCGGGGCCGGACTCGAGGCTTCTGAACCACTCATGGAGGTCGCGTCCCGTGACGGTAGGGATGCGCGCGATCAGGTTCTTGTGCAGCTCCGGAGAGTGGTTCAGTGACAATTGGCACCTCACAGGATCGACTCCTCTTGGTGCCGAGACTGCCTTACGACCGCCCGCCTGACAACCCCCGCGCGAGAGGTTTCCTAATAACCCGTTACCAGCGAGTTACAAACGGGTGCTGTAAGCCGTGTCCGGTGGATCTTCAGCGGCGCCTTAGCTCAGCCGCTCGAAGATCATTGCCATGCCCTGGCCGCCGCCCACGCACATCGTCTCCAGCCCGAACGTCTTGTCGTGGAACTGCAGGCTGTTGATCAGCGTGGTGGTGATCCGGGCCCCGGTCATGCCGAACGGGTGGCCGACGGCGATCGCGCCGCCGTTGACGTTCAGCTTGTCCTCGTCGATGCCGAGCTCGGTGTACGCCGGGATCACCTGCGCGGCGAACGCCTCGTTGATCTCGACCAGGTCGATGTCGTCGATCGTCATGCCGGCCCTGGCCAGCGCCTGCTTCGAGGCCTCGACCGGGCCGAGGCCCATGATCTCGGGCGACAGCGCGGAAACCCCGGTGGAGACGATCCGCGCCAGCGGGGTGATACCGAGCTCGGCGGCCCTGCGGTCGCTCATCACGACCACCGCGGCGGCGCCGTCGTTCAGCGGGCAGCAGTTGCCGGCCGTGACGGTCCCGTCCGGCCGGAACACCGGCTTCAGCGCGGCCACCTTCTCCAGCGTGGTCCCGGGCCGCGGCCCGTCGTCGGCGCTCACCACGGTGCCGTCCGGCATGGTCACCGGGGTGATCTCGCGCTGCCAGAAGCCGTTGGCCAGCGCCTTCTCGGCCAGGTTCTGGGACCGGACGCCGAACTCGTCCTGCTGCTGCCTGCTGATGCCGCGCAGCTGGGCGACGTTCTCCGCGGTCTGTCCCATCTCGATGTAGATGTCGGGGATCGTGCCGTCTTCCCGCGGGTCACGCCAGGAATCGGCACCCCCGGCGGCACGGCCCTGGCTCCTGGCCAGGGCGTCGGCGAAGACAGGGTTGCGGGCGTCGGGGATGTCGCTGCTCCCGTTGATGAACCTGCTCACGCACTCCACGCCGGCCGAGATGAACGCGTCGCCCTCGCCGGCCTTGATGGCGTGGAACGCCATCCTGGTGGTCTGCAGTGACGACGAGCAGTACCTGGTGACCGTGGTGCCGGGCAGCTTGTCGTAGCCCAGCATGACCGCGACCACGCGGGCCATGTTGAAGCCCTGCTCGCCGCCGGGGAGCCCGCAGCCGAGCATGAGGTCACTGATCTCGCTGGGGTCCAGCTGCTCAACCTTGCCCAGCGTCGTGGCGATGATCCGAGCGGTCAGGTCGTCTGGCCGGATGGTGGTCATCGACCCCTTGAAAGCGCGGCCGATGGGCGAGCGGGCGGTAGCGACGATCACTGCCTCTGGCATGGTCTCTCCCTGCTTCGTTACTTGACGGTAGCTTATTCAGCGCCGGCCGATCGTGCCACATTCCCTGCCGGTGTCCTGGGCATGGCCGTCGTTCTGGTGGGATAGGTGCAGGCAGCGGCCAGGACGAACATAGGCGGTTGATCATGCAGGTACATGACTCCCTGATCGAGCTGGTGGGGAACACGCCGCTCGTCAGGCTGCGCAGGGTGACCAGCGACCTGCCCGGCGGCGGCGCCGGGCCGGCGGTCATCGCCAAGGTGGAGTACTTCAACCCGGGCGGGTCGGTCAAGGACCGGATCGCGCAGCGCATGGTCGCGGCCGCGGAGGCGTCCGGGGCGCTGCGGCCGGGCGGCACCATCGTGGAGCCGACCTCAGGCAACACCGGCGTCGGCCTGGCGATCGTCGCGGCGGAGCAGGGGTACCGCTGCGTCTTCGTCTGCCCGGACAAGGTGGGGCCGGACAAGCTGAACGTGCTGCGGGCCTACGGCGCGGAGGTCGTGGTCTGCCCCTCGGTCGTGTCCCCGGACCATCCGGACTCCTACTACTCCGTCTCGGACCGGCTGGCCCGCGAGATCCCGGGTGCCTGGAAGCCGGACCAGTACGCCAACCCGGAGAACCCGGCCTCGCACTACCACTCGACCGGCCCGGAGATCTGGGCGCAGACCGACGGCAGGGTCACGCACTTCGTGGCGGGCATCGGCACCGGCGGCACGATCACCGGCGCCGGCCGCTACCTCAAGGAGGTCTCCGGCGGCCGGGTCACGGTGATCGGCGCCGACCCGGAGGGATCGGTGTACTCGGGCGGCTCCGGGCGGCCCTACCTGATCGAGGGCGTGGGCGAGGACATCTGGCCGGCCACGTTCGACCCGGACGTCTGCGACCAGATCATCGCGGTCTCCGACGCGGAGTCGTTCCTCATGACCCGCAGGCTGGCCCGGGAGGAGGCGCTGCTCACCGGCGGCTCCTGCGGGCTCGCCGTGGTCGCCGCCCTCCGCGTCGCGGCCACCTGCGGCCCGGACGACATGATCGTCGCGATACTGCCCGACGGCGGCCGCGGCTACCTGGGAAAGATCTTCAACGACGAATGGATGGCCGACTACGGCTTCCTGACCACGACCTCGGCGGAACCGACCGCCGCGGACGTGCTGTCGAGCAAGGACGGCCTGCCGGCCAGGCAGCGCGGCCTGCCGCAGTTCGTGCACACCCACCCGGCCGAGACCGTGTCCACCGCCATCGAGATCCTGCGCGAGTACGACGTCTCGCAGCTCCCGGTCGTCAAGGAGGAGCCCCCGGTGATGGCCGCCGAGGTGGTCGGCGCGATCATCGAGCACGACCTGCTCGACGCGCTCATCGCCGGCCGCGCCGGGCCGCACGACCCGGTGAGCTCGCTCATGTCGCAGCCGCTGCCGATGGTCGGCTCCGGTGAGCCGGTCAGCACCATCGTCGCCGCGCTGGAGAAGAGCGGCGCGGCGGTGGTGCTGATGGATGGCAAGCCGATCGGGATGATCACGCGCCAGGACATGCTCGCGTTTCTTTCCGACCCCGATTCCCGAACGGCTCCGCGCTAGCACGTTCACTGAGAGCCGGCGTCCCGCACCCGGAACGCCGCCAGCCCGACGATCACGGAGAGGCAGCGACCATGGCAGCAGGGGACGGCTTCGAGACGCTGGCGGTCCACGCGGGCCAGGAACCGGACCCGCTGACCGGCGCCGTGATCCCGCCGATCTACCAGGTGTCCACGTACAAGCAGGACGGCGTGGGCGGGCTGCGCGCCGGCGGGTACGAGTACTCCCGCACGGCGAACCCGACCCGCACCGCGCTGGAGGAGTGCCTGACCGCGCTGGAGGGCGGGACCAGCACGCTTGCCTTCGCCTCCGGCATGGCCGCCGAGGACTGCCTGCTCCGCGCCGTCTGCTCGCCGGGCGACCACGTCCTCATCCCCGACGACGCGTACGGCGGAACGTTCCGGCTGTTCTCGAAGGTGTACGAGCGGTGGGGCTTGAGCTACGAGCCGGTGCGGGTCAGCGACCCGGCCGCCGTCCGGGCCGCGCTCGCCGCGCGGCCGGCCCGGGTGCTGTGGGTGGAGAGCCCGACCAACCCGCTGCTCGGCATCGCGGACATCTCCGCGCTGGCCGGCATCGCCCGCGACGCCGGCGCGCTGCTCGTGGTGGACAACACGTTCGCCTCGCCTTACCTGCAGCGGCCGATCGCGCTCGGCGCCGACGTCGTGGTGCACTCGACGACCAAGTACCTGGGCGGGCATTCCGACGTGGTGGGCGGCGCCGTGACGGTGGCCGACGCGGGCCTCGGCGAGCGGCTGGCCTTCCACCGCAATGCCATGGGCGCGGTCGCGGGGCCGTTCGACGCGTGGCTCACGCTGCGCGGGGTCAAGACGCTCGCGGTACGGATGGACCGGCACTGCGCGAACGCGGAGCGCGTCGCCGAGATGCTGGCCGCGCACCCAAGGGTCGCCCAGGTGCTCTACCCGGGGCTGGCCTCGCATCCCGGCCACGAGCTGGCGGCGAAGCAGATGCGCCGGTTCGGCGGGATGGTGTCGTTCCGGGTGAAGGCCGGAGCGGAGGAGGCGGCAGCGGTGTGCGGGCGGACCCGGCTGTTCACGCTCGCCGAGTCCCTCGGCGGGGTGGAGTCACTGATCGAGCTGCCCGGCCGGATGACGCACGCCTCCGCCGCCGGGTCCCCGCTCGCCGTGCCCGACGACCTGATCAGGCTCTCGGTGGGCATCGAGAACGCCGACGATCTCGTGGCGGACCTGCGCCAGGCACTCGGCTAGATAAACCTCGTTCCCGGTACCCCGGTCAGCGAGGGGGTACCGGGAACGTTTCCCGCACGGTCCCTGAACGGGATCCTCATGCGGGGCTAACGGTTCTTGGGCTTCCACACGAAAGCGAACACCCCGGCAGCCAGGGCGACCACGCCGACGATCAGCGTGACCACGCCACGCAGGGTGCGGGGGGAGTTCGCCCGGTGCAGGTTGTGCCCGTTGAACTTGATCTGCCCCAGGATGCTGGGGAGCGACTTCGCATCCGTGGTGAAGTAGAGGGCTGCCGCGATGATCAGCAGGATCGCGATGATCACCAGCACTACTCCGACGATCGTCCGCCCCGGCGACCTTGGCGCCTTTCCTTCTACTTCCTCCGCATAAGTCACGGTATCCTCCCTGGAATCCGCCACGTCCCGTCCTTCCGCAGTTGGCTCCGGCGCAGTTGCTAGTGCTGCCAGCGCACGCTACTACGGGACGCCGGGTTAAGTGGTGATGCAGTGGAAAACGCAAATGAAAGTTACCGCCGGCTTTGCCGACGGGTGCGCAGGAAATCCTGGACGACGTACTCACCCAGCCGCTCCGGGATCGCCAGCAGCAGTCTCCCGCCGTTCCGCCGGGCTACGTCCTCGACGAAAGCCGTGAGCCGCTCGTCCTCGGCGAGCATGAATATGTTCAGGGCCGCTCCGCGCCTCGTCATCTTATCCACTTCGGCGAGGGTGAGTTCGAGGGTCTCCCGTGAGGGCGGCCAGTCGAACCAGGACCGCCCGTCCCGCTGCAGATGCGCGGTGGGCTCGCCGTCGGTCACGACGATGACGACGGGCTCGTGCTCGGGGTGCTTGTCCAGGAAGCGGCCGGCGAGAATGAGCGCGTGATGCAGGTTGGTGCCCTGCACCATGTCCCAGCCGAGCCCGGCCAGGTCGGTCTCCCGCAGCTCGCGCGCGTAGTTGGAGAAGCCGATGACCTGGATAGCGTCCTGCGGGAACCGGCTGCGGATCAGGGCGTGCAGGGCCAGCGCCGTCTGCTTGGCCGCCCCCCAGGTGCCGCGGAGCGCCATCGAGTAGGACAGGTCCACGAGCAGGCACACCGCGGCCGCGGTCCGCCGCTCCGTTTCCGCGACCTGGAAGTCCTCGGGAGTCAGCCGTACGCGGGTGGCGGTGCGTCCCGGCCCGGTGCTAGCCGTTGTGGTGCCGGCCCTGCCATGACTGGCCGGTCCGGTGCTGGCCGGTCCGGTGCTGGCCGGCCTGGCGCCAGCCGGTCCGGTGCCGGCCGGGGCCTGTACGCCGGCGGCTGTGCCGCCTGGCGCGCCGCCGCGGAGCAGCGCGCTGCGGACGGTCGCGGCGGCGTCGATGGCCAGCTCGTCGCCGAACTGCCAGGTCCGGGTGCTGCCGGTCGGATCCCCCGCCTGCCCGGCGTCATGCTGCTCATGCTCCCCCGGACCGCCTTCGCCGAGCTGCGCGAAGACCCGGCGCAGCGCCGTCTCGCCCAGCCTGCGCACGGCCTTCGGGGTGAGCTCGAGCGTGCCGCCCTCGTTCCGCAGGTATCCCTGCTTCTCAAGCTCGCGCTGGATCTGCTTGAGCGCCGACATGTCGTCGAGGGCCTGGCGGCCGAGCGCGCGCTGGATGGCCTCCTCGTCGACGTCGTCCAGCCGCGCGCCCGGATAGTCCTGGCGCAGCGCGGACTCCAGGTCGGCCAGGTCCGCGAGCTCGGCTAGTGCGGTCGTCGCGTCGCCGAGGCCCAGCGGCTGATCGCCGGTCATCGGGTCGCCGCCCCTGGCCATCGCGTCCAGGTCGGGACGCCGGGCCCGCAGCTGGTCGGCCAGCTGGGCCATCTCGGCGGCCAGCCCGGCGTCGTCCAGCGTCTGGGACATCAGGCCGGCCAGCTCGTTGCGCTGCTCGTCGCTCAGCGAGTCGAGCAGCCGCTGCGCCGCGGCGACGCGGCGCGCCAGCGAATCGACCAGCTCCTCGAGATCGGCGGGACGGTCCGGGAAGAGGTCGCCGTACTCCTCCATGAAGCGCTCGAAGTCGGCCTGGGTATGCTCACCGCGGGCATCCGCGTCGAGCATCTGGTTCAGCGCGGCGAGCATGTCCTTCACCCGCTGCATCGCCTGCGCATCAGGGGCCTGCAGGGCCTGCTTCATGCCGCGGAACTGGCTGTCCAGCACCTCTCGGCGGAGCAGGTCGTTCAGCTGCTCGAACGTCTCCCGGGCTGCCGCCGACTGCCACTGGTAATCGGCCAGCCGCCGGATCGCCTGCGAGGTGTCGGACGGCAGCGTGTCGAGCTCGGCCTCCCGCATCCGCGCGTCGTCGCTCGGGTCGGGGAACAGCTCGGCGCGTTCCTGGCCGATCGCCTTGTCCAGCAGCGCGCGGGCCTGGTCGAGGATGCCGTCCAGACGGCCGCGGTCCCGTATCTCCCGCTGCCGGTCGCGCACCCGCTTGAGCAGGTCGTCCAGGCCGCGGCCGCGGCGCCCCTGGTCGCCGGACAGCCCGCGCCGGAGCAGGTCTCGCAGCGCGCCCGACGGAGACTCCCCGGCCAGCACGTCTTCGCCGAGCTGGTCCAGCGCGGCCCGCACGTCATACGGCGGCGCGAGCGGGTCCGGGCCGCCGGAGTACTCGGAGTAGGAGTAGCCGGTCATCGACTGCCTTCCGTGGTCAGCCCGCGCAGGCCAAGGTCACGCCCGGCTCGACTTTGCACACCGCGCGACCAGAATCGGCGGCGATTTGTCCCATGCTCCCTCGCTCCGCCTTGCCTGCCGCCCCCTGGCCGCCACTCGCGACGGACATGGGTCTCGGAGCAGGCTCTACGTCCGGTAAATCGAAGAACCATCGACGGAATCCTTGGAGAGGCGGCGCATGAGGTACAAGCCCTCGAGGGCGAATTCGAGCGCGGCTGCGGCCTGGCCGGGCGACTCCGCGCCGTCCGCGCCAAGCCGTTCCATGATCTTCGCGAGCCCGGGGACCTCGCCGATGCGGCGTAGCAGGTCCGGGCCCGCCACCATGTCGCCCGACTCGACCGCGCCGCCGTCCTCGAACTTGGCGAGCAGCGCGGTGAGGTCGGCGCTGCCCAGCGTGGCGCGGAAGGTCTCGGCGATCGCGCGGCGGAGCAGGTGGTCGAGCACCTCCTGCTCCCGGCCCTCCTCGCTGACCTCGAACTCCACCTTGCCGCGCAGCGTGCCGACGATGGCGGGCAGGTCGCAGACCCTGGCCACCGGCTGGTCCTCGCCGGACAGCGCCGCCCGCCGGACGGCGGAAGCGGCCGCGCTCTCGGCGGCGGCGATCGCGAACCTGGCGGAGACGCCCGAGCGCGCGTCCACCGCGGGAGAGGCCCGGACCAGCCGGGTGAACCTGGCGATGACGTCCACCAGGTGGGCGGGCAGGGTGGCCGCCGGGTCGGCGCCGTCCCAGGAGATCAGCGACTCCTGCCTGATCAGTGCTAGCTCGTCGTCCAGCGTCATCGGGTAGTGGGTACGGATTTCCGCGCCGAACCGGTCCTTCAGCGGGGTGATGATGCGGCCCCTGTTGGTGTAGTCCTCGGGGTTCGCGCTGGCGACCAGCACGATGTCCAGCGGCAGCCGCAGCGCGTAGCCGCGGACGCCGATGTCACGCTCCTCGAGCACGTTGAGCAGCGCCACCTGGATCCGCTCGGCGAGGTCCGGCAGCTCGTTCAGGCTGAACACGCCGCGGTTGGTCCGCGGCACCAGGCCGAAGTGAATGGTCTCGGGGTCACCGAGCGTCCGGCCCTCGGCGACCCGCACCGGGTCGATGTCGCCGATCAGGTCGCCGACGCTGGTGTCCGGTGTGGCCAGCTTCTCGCCGTATCGCTCGCTCACGTGCCGCCAGGAGACCTTCAGCTTGTCGCCCTCGGCGGCGGCCAGGCGGCGGCACCGCGCGCAGACCGGCTGGTACGGGTGATCGTTGATCTCGCATCCGGCGACGACCGGGCTCCACTCGTCGAGCAGGCCGGTAATCGTCCTGATGAGGCGGGTCTTGCCCTGTCCCCGCTCGCCGAGCAGGATCACGTCGTGCCCGGCCAGCAGGGCGCGCTCGAGGTGCGGGAGCACCGTCTGGCCGAAGCCGATGATGCCGGGGAACCGGTCCTCGCCGGCGCGCATCCTGGCGAGCAGGTTCTGCCGGATCTCGTCCTTGACGCTGCGGTAGACGTGGCCGCTGGCGCGGAGCTCGCCGAGGGTCGAGGCGGCGGGAGGGGCCGCCGTGGCGCCGGGCTGGGGCCCGGCTGCGGGGGAATCGCTGAGTGGCTGCACCATTCGACAGTATGTCCCTGCTGGCAAGGTTCGTACGTGACGCAGGTCACGCCGGCCTGTCCGCACCGCGGCGGCGACGGGGGCGCCGGAGCGGTCGGCCGGCGGTGCGACACTGCTGGGATGACGTCCTTCCCGGTCGGGCCGCAGGATGTGGCCGATGCCCGCGACCTGCTGCGCGGCACCATTGCCGCGACGCCGATGCTGGCTTCCCGGGTGCTGTCGCAGCGGCTCGGCGGCCCGGTGTACCTCAAGTGCGAGAACCTGCAGCGCACCGGGTCATTCAAGGCCCGCGGCGGGTACGTCCGGATCGCCCGGCTGACCGGCGCGGACCGGACCAGGGGCGTGGTGGCGGCCAGCGCGGGCAACCACGCCCAGGGCGTCGCCTTCGCCGCCGTCCCGCTCGGCGTCAAGGCCACGGTCTTCATGCCTCTGGGAGCGCCGTTGCCCAAGGTGGAGGCGACCAGGGGCTACGGCGCCGATGTGATCCTGCATGGCGCGACCGTCGAGGACGCGATGGCCGCCGCGATCGCCCACGCCGAGGAACACGGCAGCGTGTACATCCACCCGTTCGATCACCCGGACGTGATCGCGGGCCAGGGCACTGTCGGGCTGGAGATCCTCGAGCAGTGCCCCGACGTGCGCACGATCGTGATCCCGGTCGGCGGCGGCGGGCTGGCGTCGGGCGTGGCGATCGCGGCGAAGGGGCACGACCGCGGGATCCGCATCGTCGGCGCGCAGGCGGCGGCCGCCGCGCCGCTGCCGGCCTCGATCGCGGCCGGGCACCCGGTCCGGGTCGAATGCTCGCCCACGATGGCCGACGGGATCGCGGTGAGCCACGTCGGCGAGCTCACGTTCTCGATCCTGGCCGAGCTCGCCGACCGGGTCGTGACCGTGTCCGAGGACGGCCTGTCCCGCGCCCTGCTGCTTTGCCTGGAGCGGGCCAAGCAGCTGGTCGAGCCTGCCGGTGCGGCCGGGGTGGCGGCGCTGCTCGAGCACCCGCATGAGTTCGAGCCGCCGGTCGTCGTCGTGCTGTCCGGCGGGAACATCGACCCGATGCTGCTGGCCAAGGTGCTGCGGCACGGGCTCAGCGCGGCGGGACGGTACCTGGGATTCCGGTGCAGGCTGCCGGACCGGCCGGGCGCGCTGGCCACGCTGCTCGGCGAGCTGGCCGGCCTGGGCGCCAACGTCCTCGGCATCGTGCACGAGCGGGTCGCGCCGCAGCTGCACGTGGACGAGGCGGAGGTGCTGCTGCAGCTGGAGACCCGCGGGCCTGGTCACTGCGAGGAAGTGATCACCCAGCTCAGGCAGGCGGGCTACACGCTGACCTTCGGCTGACCGCCGGCCGTCCGCAGCCGGGGAGCCGGGCCGGCCGGGGTTACCAGGGGCTGGCCTGCGGTGCGGTCGGCGCCTGGTAACCGGTCTTGACCACGATCGTGTGCGCGGCCTTGTCATGCAGGCACTGCCGCCGCCGGTCCCACAGCAGCCAGAGAGCGTCGAGCAGGCTGTAGATGCTGCCGACCAGCGGGACCAGGGGGACCAGCGCGTACATCGCCGCTCGCCCCGCCGCCATGCCACCGGTGATCTTCGACCGGTCCCGCGCCGATACCACCCGGGTGCCTAGCACTCGCTTGCCGACGGTCTGTCCCCAGATGCCGTGCTGGATGCCGTCGTAGAGGAAGGTGATCAGGGCATAACAGGCCGCGATGATCAGCCACGCCCCGACGAGTTTCCCGTCGGCCCGGCTCAGCGCGGCCTGGCCGGCGGGCGTGTTGAGGTCAGGGAACTGGTTGACGACCTGCTGGTACTGATGGATCGCGCGCACGAACAGGGGGATGGCGATCGGCAGCATCAGCACGGTGATCAGCACGCCGTCGATCAGCCGGGCCAGCAGCCGCCGCCACCACTCCGCCAGGTCCGGTTCCGGGGCCGCCGGCGGACCTCCCGGGTACGAGGGGTAGACGGCGCCGTATGGCGTGCCGTACTGCTGCGGCGCTCCGTACTGCGGCGTGCCGTAGTACGGCGAGGTACCGTACGGCGGCGGTGCGGCGTAGGGCGGCGGCGGGCCGTAGGGCGGCGGTTGGGTTCCGTACTGCGGTTGCGTCCCGTACTGCGGTTGCGTCCCGTACTGCGGTTGCGTCCCGTACTGCGGCGCACCGTACTGCGGTTGCCCGCCGTAGGGCGGCTGCGTGCCTTGCTGCGGCTGCGTGCCGTATGGCGGTTGCGCGCCGTAGGGCGGCTGCGTGCCTTGCTGCGGCTGCGTGCCGTAGGGCGGTTGCGCGCCATAGGGGGACTGCGTGCCCTGCTGTGGCTGCGTGCCATATGGTTGCGCGCCCTGCGGCTGCGTGCCGTCTTGCGGTTGCCCGCCGTACGGGGACTGCGTGCCCTGCTGCGGCTGCGTGCCATAAGGTTGCGCGCCCTGCGGCTGCGCGCCGTCTTGCGGTTGCGTCCCGTACTGCGGTTGGGTTCCGTACTGCGGCGCGCCGTACTGCGGTTGCCCGCCGTAGGGCGGCTGCGCGCCGTCTTGCGGCTGCCTGCCGTACTGGGGCTGTGCGCCCTGCGGCTGCGTGCCATAAGGTTGCGCGCCATGCGGCTGCGTGCCGTCTTGCGGCTGCGCGCCGTACGGGGATTGCGTGCCCTGCTGCGGCTGCGTGCCGTAGGGCGAGCCTTCGGCTTCCGGCTGCGTGCCCGAGGACTGCGCCGCACCGGGCGGCTGGACCTCCGCGCCGTAACCCGGCTGCGCCCCGGGATCCCCGGTCGAGTGGTCGGGCTCCGGAGGGAAATGCCATGAACTCGGCGGCGGCGCTGAAGCTGGCGGGCAGGCGTCCTGGTCATCGGGTGACCAGTCGCCTGCGGGTCGGCCGCCCGTGTTCTCCGGTGGCTGCGTCATGCGCTCATGATGCCGTGCCGCCGCCCGCGGCACCACTGCCGGCGGATACCGTCTCGGCAACGCTCGCGCAACTATCATGCCGGCCCGTCACTTCCGCCGCGTGGCGTCCGGGATCGCGGCGTGTCGTCCTGGCTCGTCCGCGCCGGGGGTGCCGGTTCCAGCCTCATGCGGCGTTCCGTCCCCGGCGACGTGGCCGCGCCGCTGTTCCGACCCCCGTGACGCGATGGGGAGGGAAGGGGCCGGCGCACCGCAAGATCGATGGAAGATCCTTTGGCATCTGACCCAACGAAACTTCCATCAATCATGGACGGACCGGGGCGGCTCGTGGCGGACACTTTGTATAGCCGGAAGGCGGCGGGAACGGGGGGCAGGTCAGTGACTGATCAGCTAGACGCTCAGCTCGTGGAGCTTCTCCGCGATGAGCCCAGGGTCGGCGTGCTCGAGGCGTCCCGGCGGCTCGGCGTGGCGCGCGGGACGGTTCAGGCGCGGCTGGACAGGATGCAGGCTCGCGGGGTGATCACCGGCTTCGGCCCGGACGTTGACCCGGCGGCACTCGGCTACGACGTCACCGCGTTCGTCACCCTGGAGATCCGCCAGGCCGGCGGCCACGATCCGGTCACGGACGGGCTGGGCGCCATTCCCGAAGTGCTGGAGGTTCACACCATCACCGGCTCCGGCGACATGATCTGCCGGGTGGTGGCACGGACGAACGCGGATCTGCAGCGGGTGATCGACGCGATCGTCGAGGTGCCCGGAGTGGTCCGGACGTCCACCGTGATCGCGCTCGACAGGCCGCTTGCCTACCGCGTGCTGCCCCTGGTGCGCGCGGCTGCCACCGGTCCGGCCGCAGCCAGCCCGGCACTTCCAGGCTGACCGGTCTCGGCCAGCGCCTGGCCTCGGTCTGCCTGGGCCTGGCTGGCTGGCGCCTGGTCTGTCTGGGCCTGGCTGGCCGGCGCCTGGTCTGCCCGGGCCTGGTTGGCCGGGCCGTGATCCGCCTGAGCGGGCCAGTCGGCCACCTCGCGGGCGACCTTCAGCACGACCTCGCGCAGTTCGCCGGGATCGTCCGTCTGGTCGTGGAAGAGCATCCAGCCGACGCTCATGCCGCTCGTTGCCATGGCGGCGCGGACCCGGTCGTGCAGCGGGGCGCCCGGCCCCGCGAGCAACTCGACCACGGAATTCATCCGCTCCCTGAACAGCTCGCCGCGCTGCTTGAGTGAGGACAGGCTGCCCAGCGCCGCCTGGTTCTGATGCAGCATCCGGTAGACCTCGTGGCCGTCGATCACGATGTCGAGGTAGCGGCTCAGCAGCTCGCCGCGGACCTGTGCCGTGCTGGGCTGCCGCCTGCCCCAGGCGACGAGCGCATCGACCTGGCCGAAATAGTCGTCTACCAGGCTGTGGACGATGTCTTCCTTGGACTTGAAGTGGTAGTACAGCGCGGCCTTGGTGACGCCAAGCCGCTCCGCGATCTCGCGGAGTGAGGTCTTCTCGTAGCCCTGCTCGCCGAACAGTTCGACCGCGACCGACTGGATCCGGGAGCGCGTGTCACCACGTGGAGGGACCGCGGCCGCGTGGCCGCTGGCTGCCTCTGCCTCGCTCATCGCCCTCTCGCGTTCCGGTTCCCCGAGGGAATCTGGTCCCCCGCCCGGTCTGGTGCCTTACGGGTCTCGTCCCTTACCAGGTCTCGTGCCTCACCGGTCGGGTGCCCTCACGAGGTCTGGTGCCCTCAGGATCTGGTGCCTGCCCGGATCTGGCCAAAATCTTACTTGACGGCCGGTCAGTTGCTGGCATACCGTCCAGGCGACACTAGCCGGTCGGCAAGTAAGTAGGCGTCACGGGCAGCCCGCGGAGCGGCCCGTTCACGAGCCAGGAGGCGTGCCAGTGACAGCGGCGCATGCGGAAAAGGACACGGGAGCGCCGTCGGGGGCCAAGCGCGAGGTCCTGATCGTGCTGCCGGGCCTGCTGCTCGCGATCATGCTCGCGATGCTCGACCAGCTGATCGTCAGCACCGCGCTGCCGCGCATCGTCGGCACCCTGGGCGGCGTCACCCACCTGTCCTGGGTGGTCACCGCGTACGTGCTCGCCGCCACGATCACCACGCCGCTGTACGGCAAGCTCGGCGACATGTACGGCCGGAAGCGGCTGATCGTGATCGCCATCGTGATCTTCCTGGCCGGATCGGCGCTGTCCGGGCTCTCGAACTCGATCGATGAGCTGATCGCCTTCCGCGCGGTGCAGGGACTGGGCGCCGGGGGCCTGATGGTGGGGGCCATCGCGACGCTGGGGGACCTCGTCTCGCCGCGCGAGCGCGGCCAGTACATGGGCTACATGATGGCGACGATGATGGTCGCCATGATCGCTGGCCCGCTGGTCGGCGGCTACATCACCGACAACCTGTCCTGGCGCTGGATCTTCTACATCAACATGCCGGTCGGCGGCGCCGCTCTCATCTACCTGGCCGCGACCCTGCACATACCGCGGCGCAAGCTCCCGCACAAGATCGACTACCTGGGCGCCATCCTGCTTGCCGTGGCCGCCACCGCCGTCGTCCTGGTGTCCACCTGGGGCGGCAGCCAGTACGCGTGGGGCTCCCCGGAGATCATCGGCCTCGGCGCGGCGGCGGTCGTCGCGACGGCGCTGTTCTGCGTGGCCGAGATGCGCGCGAGCGAGCCGGTGCTGCCGCTGCACGTGTTCCGCAACCTCAATTTCACGCTGTCATCGGCGATGAGCTTCCTGGTCGGCCTCGCGCTGTTCGGCGCGCTCACGTTCCTGCCGCTGTACCAGCAGACGGTGCAGCACCTGTCCGCGACTGGCAGCGGGCTGATGCTGATCCCGCTGATGCTCGGCTCGATGGTTACCACGATCCTGGCCGGCCAGGTGACCACCCGCACCGGCAAGTACAAGATCTTCCCTATCCTCGGCGGGATCGGCATGGCGGCAGGCATGTTCCTGCTGACCCAGCTGGGGGTGGGCACCAGCCGGGTGACGAGCGCGCTGTTCTTCGTCGTGCTCGGCGTCGGCATGGGCTTCCTGATGAACATGACCACGGTCATCGTGCAGAACAGCGTGGATCCGCGGGACATGGGGGTGGCGAGCAGCTCGCGGACCTTCTTCCAGCAGATCGGCGGGTCGATCGGCGTGTCGGTCTTCGGCGCGATCTTCGCCAGGAGGCTGACCCAGGAGATGGCCGCCCGGGTGCCGGGCGTGCACCTGAACGCCGCGGGTGGCCAGTTCGACCCGGCTACGGTCAACCGGCTGCCCGCGCCGATCCGGCGCGACGTCTTCTTCGCGATCTCGCACGCGGTCCAGGGCGTGTTCATCTGGGCGGCCCCGACCGCCGTCATCGTGTTCGTGCTGGCGCTGTTCGTGAAGGAAGTCCCGCTCCGCGGCCGGGCTCCGGCAGAGGAGCAGCCCACCGCCGAGCTCGTCGGCTGACCGGCGGGCCCGGCGCCGGGTCACATCCCGGCGTACGGCACCGCCTCGAGGATCTCGACCGTGGTGCTCCGCCCGTTCGGCAGGCTATAGGTCGCCTTCTCGCCGACCTTCTTGCCCGATATCGCGCTGCCGAGCGGCGAGCGCGGGGAGTACACGTCGATCGGCGCGCCGCTCTCCTCGCGGGACGCGAGCAGGAAGGTGACCTCGTCGTCGTCGCGCTCGAACCGCACGGTGACCGTCATCCCGGGCCCGACCACGCCCTCGGTGCGCGGCGGCTCGCCGACCCGGGCGCTCGCCAGGATGTGCTGCAACTGGTTGATCCGCGCCTCGATCTTGCCCTGCTCCTCCTTGGCGGCGTGGTAGCCGCCGTTCTCGCGCAGGTCGCCCTCCTCGCGAGCGAACTCGATCTTCTCGGCGATGTCGAGGCGCCCCTGCCCGGAGAGGTGGTCAAGCTCGGACTTCAACCGGTCGTAGGCCTCCTGGGTGAGCCAGGTGAGGCTGTCGTCGCGCGTCTCGGTCACGGGCACTCCTCGAAAGTGGTGCGGGCACGTGGTGCACTAGTGTCCGCCGGGCTCCGGTGGCAAGCCCTGGGGGTAATCCATCAGGTTAACAAGGTCCCCCCAGTGCGTTGTCCTCGTCAATGCCCCGGGAGTTAGGGCATTATGCGTGCCGCCCGCGACCAGGTCAAGGCTGCGGAATTCCTTCGCATGCCGGGCGCGTTCTGAAGGACAATGACCGTCGGCGCCCTATGCGGGACCGCACCGCCGTCGGCTCGTGCAGCGGCGCCGGGACACCGGCGGCGCGCATGGCAAACCCGAGGGGACATGGCTTGGCTACTCATACCGAGATGACCGGCGCGGAGGAGACCGCTGCCTGCGCGGCGCCGGACGTCGCGGCGCCGTTGCGGCTGATGGCCGTGCACGCGCATCCGGACGACGAGTCGAGCAAGGGCGGCGCCACGATGGCCCGTTACGTTCGCGAGGGCGCCGAGGTCCTGGTCATCACGCTGACCGGCGGCGAGCGCGGCGACATCCTGAACAAGGCTATGGACCGGCCTGAAGTGCGCGCCAACCTGCCGCGGATCCGGCTCGAGGAGATGGCACGGGCACGTGACATCCTCGGCGTGCAGCAGAGGTTCCTCGGCTTCACCGACTCCGGGCTGCCCGAGGGAGATCCGCTCCCGCCGCTGCCCGAGGGCTGCTTCGGGCTGGTTCCCGTACCCGAGGCGGCGGAGCGGCTGGTCCGGGAGATCCGCGCGTTCCGCCCGCACGTCATGCTCACCTACGACGAGCAGGGCGGCTACCCGCATCCGGATCACATCCAGTGCCACAACGTGAGCATCGCGGCGTTCGAGGCCGCCGCCGACCCGGACCGGTACCCGGGGACGGGTGAGCCGTGGCAGCCCCTGAAGCTGTATTACTTCGCCAGCTTCCACCGGGCGCGGTACCTGGCACTGCACGAGGAGCTGCTGCGCCGCGGGCTCGAGTCTCCGTACGAGGAGTGGTTCAAGTCCTGGGAGGACCGCGCCGGGGACCGTCAGGAGCTGGAGATCACCACCCGGGTGCCCTGCGGCGACTACCTCGGCCTCCGCGACCAGGCGCTGCTGGCACACGCGACCCAGATCGACCCGGACAGCGCCTGGTTCGCCTGCCCGCTGGAGGTGCAGCAGGCGGCATGGCCGACGGAGGACTACCATCTGGCTAGGTCGCTCGTCGACACCGAGCTGCCGGAAGACGACTTGTTCGCGGGAGTACGGGAGAAGGTCTGCCTGTGACAGCACTGGCGGCCGGCGCCTCATTGGCCAGCCAGGTCGAGCCGGGCGTCCTCGGCTTCAGCATCGTGGCGGGGATCGGGCTGGCGCTGTTCTTCCTGATGCGCTCGATGAACAAGCAGCTGCGCAAGGTCTCCGCGGACAGGCAGTACTTCTCCGGACCCACGGGTTTTCCTGAACGCTCAGAGGTTCTCGAGGGCACGGCTTTCCCCGAGGGTACAGATCTTCCCGAACGCACAGGCGCCGATCCCGCGGTCACCCACGAGGACCGGGGCAGCACCGGCCGGGACACCTCACGTCCGTGATCAGGCGGGCCGCAGCAGTGCCTGGGATCCCACCATGATCGTGTACGGTGGCACGTGCTCATGCACGTGCCGACCTTTCGTGATCATGACGCCGTCAGCGGCGTCGTTCACGGTGCGTGTCCTCTCGCCGCCCGATGCTAGTGCAATTGGTTCGTAATCCGCCGGGTAAGCATTAGCTGCCGGGTTGTGGTGTCGAACATATTGTCGGTGGTTGGTGATGTGCTTGGAGCATGCCCAGGAGCCGGGCTCGGTCCCCTGGCCGGCACCGGCCCGCCCCGCCACGCACCCCCGCGTGGCCGGGGAGTCGCTCGCCCCACCGCGAGGACCCCGTAACCACGCCGCGCAACACCGGCGGAATTATGGAGACGTGCACTAGCTTTCTGGCAGGCTTGAGCCGGGGTCGTTCCGGGAGTTGTTGCTCGCATGCTTGTTTTCCACGGACTCTGGGCTGACGGGGCGGCCTGTTTGTGGGCCGAGGATTCCGGGCTTCCTGTGTCGGCACCGCCGCGGCCGGGCAGGCCGTCGCGCGCGCCGAGGCTGCACCCGTTCGCCATGGACGCGGCCGCCCTCGCGCAGGCGCTGGCCGAGCTGCCCGAGCCAGCCGGGGATCTCGCCCGCAAGGCAGTTGACGACGAGCTGACGCTGTGGCTGCCGTCCGTCGCGGACGGCCCGCTCGCCTCCCCCGAGCTCATCCGGCCGTCCCGCGCGGCTGGACATGAGAACGGTGCCGGGACCGGCAGCCCAGCCGGGGCCGTGGCTCAGACCCCGACCGAGGCCGTGGCTGGCGCCGAGACCGGGGCGGTGGCCCGTAACCAGGCGGGGGCCGTGGCTCAGACCCGGACCGGCGGCGTGGCTGGCGCCGAGAGCGGGGCCGGCAGCCAGGCCGGGGGCGTGGCTCGCGGCCAGGCCGGGGGCGTGGCCCGCGGCCGGAGCGGGGGTGACGCTGGCGGCCAGCCGGGCAGGCGCCGGGTGTCGCTGGCAGCCTGGCGGGTTCCCGCGCTGGCCTTTGACGCCGTCGCAGCGGTCGAGTTGCTCGCCGCGCTCGGCGAGCCGGGCATGTTCTCTGGCGAGGCGATGGCCGGCGGGACGGCGCGCTACCTCGCCGCGGTCGCGCGGCTCGCCGCCGACCTTCCTGCGCGCGGGCGGGTGCTGCCGTCGCTGCGCAGCGAGGACGGTCCGCACGCGGCGCGATGGCCGCCCGTGCTCACCGGCGCCAGCGCCGAGGACGGCGGGTACGCGGCGAGATGGCGGCCGGTACTCACGGGCGCCGACGCCGAGCGGGCGCGTGAGCTCGCCGCCGGGATGCCGGCCATGTGCCGCGCGACCAGTGCCGACGGGGAGTCGTCGGCCGCAGTGTTCACCGAGGCGCTCGACGCGCTGGCCGACGCGGCTGCCCGGGCGTGGCTGGCCCCGCAGCCGCTGCTTCCGGCTCGGCGCGGACGCCGCCCGGCCCGCATCCCGGTGGCCGAGCGCTGGGTGGCGGCGCTGACTGCCGCCAGTCCGCAGGTCGAGGTCACGTCCGCGGAGGACGAGCACGAAGCGGCGCAGCTCGCCGCCCAGCTGGACGCCTGGCACGCCGCCGCCCAGCTGCCGCCGCCTGGTCCGCACCTGCTTCCGCCTGGTCGAACCGGAGCGGCCAGAGCCGGAGCGGCCGGAGCCGGAGCCGCCAGGGGATGACACCGGGCTAGGAGATGACACCGGGCAACGGATGCAGTCCCGCCAGCAGCAGGAGCCCGCCGCGGCCCCGAGGGGCCCGGCGGGGCTCCAGGCCGCAGCGGCATCAAGGCTCGCGATCCCGGCTCGGACTGGCGGGTCGAGTTCGCGCTGCAGTTGACCGACGATCCGAGCCTGGTGATGCTGGCCGGCGACGTCTGGGCGGGCGCGTCCACCGCCGGCCTGGCCGCCGGGATCCAGCACCCCGAGGAGGAACTGCTGGCCGGACTCGGCCGCGCCGCACGGCTGTTCCCCGAGCTCGACCACGCCCTCCGCAGCGCCGCCCCGGCCGCCGTGACCCTCGACACGGAGGGCGCGTTCGGCTTCCTCAAGCAGGCGGCGCCGCTGCTGTCCGGCGCCGGGTTCGGCGTCCTGCTGCCGGACTGGGTACGCAAGTCCAAGCTTGGCCTCAAGCTCACCACAAGGTCGCGGACAACCTCGAGCGGATCGGTGACCGACCCGAAGTTCGGCATGCAGGACCTGGTCGACTTCCGCTATGACCTGGCGGTCGGCGACCAGGAGCTGGACCCGGACGAGCTGGCCGAGCTGGCCAGGCTCAAGGTCCCGCTGGTCCGGCTGCGCGGCCAGTGGGTGGAACTGGACGACAGGCACCTGCGGGCGGCGCTGAAGTTCCTCGAGCGGAGCCAGTCCGGCACGATGCGCGCTTCGGAGGCGATGCTCGCCGGCCTGCACGGAGCCGATGACGACCTGCCGCTGGTCGAGGTGGACGCCGACGGCTGGCTGGGTGACCTGCTCTCCGGCCAGGCCGACCGCCGCCTCGAGCCGGTCGCCACCCCCGCCTCATTCACCGGCACCCTGCGCCCCTATCAGGAGCGCGGGGTCGCGTGGCTGTCCTTCCTTGGCCGCCTCGGCCTGGGTTCGGTTCTCGCGGACGACATGGGGCTAGGAAAAACGATTACCACGCTGTGTCTAGTGTCTCACGCCATCGAGACGGGCACATCCGCATCGCCCGACGATGTTGCGGGGCGTGGCCCTACGCTGCTCGTCTGCCCCATGTCTGTGGTCGGCAACTGGCAACGGGAGGCGGCCCGGTTCACGCCGGAACTGAAGGTCCATGTTCACCATGGCGTGGGCCTGGCTAGCGGGGACGAGCTCACCAGCGAGCTGAACGCCTCCGACCTGGTGATCACCAGCTACGGCGTCGCGACCCGGGACCGGGAGAAGCTCGCCAAGGTGCAGTGGGCCCGGGTGGCGTGCGACGAGGCGCAGAACATCAAGAACCACGCGACCCGGCAGGCGCAGGCGATGCGCGGCCTGCCGGCCGCCTCCAGGATCGCGCTGACCGGCACGCCAGTGGAGAACCGGCTCAGCGACCTGTGGTCGATCCTGGAGTTCACCAACCCCGGCCTGCTCGGGCCGGCCGAGAAGTTCCGGCAGAAGTACGCCGTCCCGATCGAGCGGGGCGGCGACGAGGAGGCGGCCGCCCGGCTGCGGCGGATCACCGGCCCGTTCGTGCTGCGCAGGCTGAAGACCGACAAGTCGATCATCTCCGACCTGCCGGACAAGCTGGAGATGAAGGTCTGGTGCAACCTCACCGCCGAGCAGGCCTCGCTGTACCAGGCGACCGTCACCGACATGCTGGCCAGGATCGAGGCGGCCGAGGAAGGCATCGAGCGGCGCGGCCTAGTGCTGGCCACCATGGCCAAGCTCAAGCAGGTCTGCAACCATCCCGCGCACCTGCTCGGCGACGGCTCCCGGCTGCCCGGCCGGTCCGGCAAGCTGGCCAGGCTCGAGGAGATCTGCGACGAAATCATCGCCGAGGGCGACAAGGCGCTCTGCTTCACCCAGTACGCGGAGTTCGGCTCGATGCTGCAGCCGCACCTCGCCGCGCGGCTGGGCTGCCCAGTGCTCTACCTGCACGGCGGCACGCCGAAGAAGCAGCGCGACGCCATGGTCGCCGGGTTCCAGCAGATGACCGAGCCCGCGCTCTTCCTGCTGTCGCTCAAGGCCGGCGGCACCGGGCTGAACCTCACCGCAGCCAGCCATGTCATCCACGTTAACCGGTGGTGGAACCCGGCGGTGGAGGACCAGGCCACCGACCGGGCGTTCCGGATCGGCCAGCGCAAGGACGTGCAGGTGCGCAAGTTCGTCTGCGTCGGCACGCTGGAGGAGCGGATCGACGCGATGATCGAGGAGAAGAAGGCTCTCGCCGAGCGGATCGTGGGCACCGGTGAGAGCTGGCTGACCGAGATGTCCGTCGCCGAGCTGCGCAAGGTGATCGCGCTGTCCCCCGAGGCGGTGTCCGAGTGAGGCGGCCAGGCCCGCCGTGGCCGGACGCGTCCCCGCCGATTTCGGTCGAGGGCGGCGTGAAGGCGCGCAGCAAGCGCGGCGCGATCGGCGAGCAGTGGTGGTCGCGCCGGTTCATCGACGTGCTCGAGTCGCTGGGCATGAGCGGCAGGCTGTCCCGCGGCCGCAACTACGCGCGGCGGGGGCAAGTGATCGGATTCGAGCTGACGACCGGCTATGTGACCGCGCAGGTGCAGGGATCGCGGCCCAACCCGTACCGGGTCCGGATCCAGGTGCTGCCGCTCACCGTCAGGCAGTGGCGGCGGGTAGAGGAGGCGCTGGCCGCCCAGGCGCTGTTCCGCGCCAAGCTGCTGGCCGGCGAGATGCCGCACGAGATCGAGCAGGTCTTCGCCGAGTGCGGCACACCGCTGTTCCCGCGGTCGGCGGGCGACATGAAGTCGGCCGCGGACATGACGATGTCCTGCTCCTGCCCGGATTGGGGAATGCCGTGCAAGCACCTGGCCGCGGTCTGCTATGTGCTCGCGGAGGCGTTCGACGAGGACCCGTTCGGCATGCTGGCCTGGCGCGGCCGCGGCCGGGAGGAATTGCTGGCCGCGCTCCGCCGGGCCGGCGCCGCCGCCGCCGAGCCGGCGGCGCCGCGCCCGGTGATCGAGGTGACCGACCGGCCGCTGGCCGAGTGCCTGGACGATTTCTGGACCCCGGGGCTGAGCCCGGCCCGGCTGCGGGCGATGCCCGCCGCCCCGCTGACCGTCCCTGACCTGCTGCTCCGCTCGTTCGAGCCGCCCCCGGTCGCAGTCTGCGGCAGGGACCTGGCGGACCTGCTCGCCCCCGCCTACCAGCGGCTCGCCGGCGACGGCGGCTGACCAGCCGCGCTGGCTGACCAGCCACGGCCGCTGACCAGCCGCGTTCCCCGTCCCTGACGGGTGACCTTCTCGCCCGGTCAGACGGGGGCGGCGCCGTCGAACAGGCCGCGAAAGCCGCTGGGCGCGTGCGGGCCGATGGCGAGCTGCTCGAGCACGCCCAACCCGGTCCGCTCACCCCAGGTGGCGCGGACGACCTGCTGGACGTGGACGCAGGTGGGGTCGAGAGTGTCGAGCTCCTCGACCCGGTGCTCCTCGGCGGCCACGGCCAGTTCGTCATGCCAGCGGCCGTGGGACCACGTCGGGTGCATGTAGCCGGCTCCGCGCATCCGGAAGGTCATCAGCGGTTCGAGCTCGACCTTCTGCGGCCGTCCGCCCCGGCTGAACGTCAGCGCGGCGTCCTTGCTGCGACGCAGCCCCGGGGCCCAGCGCACCCGGTGCCGGGCGTCCTCGATGTGCTCGGCTTCGGTCCCCGGGCCGTATACCGGCTTATCCGTTCCGATCACCGGGAGTACGGCCGCGGTCTTGGCCCAGGCCTTCCCATCGGCGTCCTCGAAGGTCATGAAGTGCAGGCACTCGCCCGCGAAGTTGAGCGGTGCCCAGAGAAAGAAGATCTGCGGCACCGTCCGCGAGGGTGCCGCGGGCGCGGGCTGCCCCACCGGCCGGATACCCCAGGACCGGTCCTTGGTCCCGTAGACGGCGGCCGGGTCCAGCTGGATCAGGGTTTCTCCCAGGCCGATCGTCCCGGTCCACTGGCCCATCTGGGCCAGCCGGGTGACGTCCATGACTGGCCTGATGCCATCCATGAGCGTCTGCCGGGGCTCGCTGAACGCGGCGGTACGGGCCTGGAACGTGAGGTCGGCGGTGATGCCCTGGTCGGCCGCGCTGACCCGCACCCGGTTCACCCGCAGCGGCTCGGTGATCTCGATGCCGATCGGGCCGACCTGGGTATGGGTGGGATCGAGAGGCATCCGCCCCGAGGCGAATACCGATCGCTGCCATCCGTTGTGCACGACGCCGAACGCCGCGTCGATGATGCCGCGGTTGGGGTAGATCCCGAGCGCGACCGCGAAGTAATAGTCCTCGGTGTAGCCGTTGAACCAGAAGCGGTCGTAGTGATCGGGATGACCGCCGCCCGCGTGGCCGAGCGGCAGCGGAGTCTGGTGAACCGGGTAGTCATCGAAGGGTGTGAGCACCGGTTTCTCCTCAGTATGAGCCCTTGGGGGACGAGCCCCCTTCAACCCCCCGCCGCGGAGCAAGCTCAGCGTTCAGGAGCCGTCGCCGGGCCGGCACACCAGCGCGGCCGACTCCAACTCGGTGACGTGCGCACAGCCGCGCCGGATCATGGTCAGGAACATCTCGTCGCCGCGCGCGGTCTGCTCGACGAGCATCGCCGACGGGACCAGGAAGGACAGGCAGTGATAGGCGTAACGCCGGTAGTCCGTCCAGCAGCGGTCCCAGGAGTAGCCCGTCACACCCCGGGCGGAGAGCGCCTTGTGGTACTCGCGGACCAGGTCGTGCTCGTGGGCCCGCCGGTCGGCCGGGTCGAGGCTGGCGCCGAGCAGGAAGGCAACGTCCACCAGGGCGGGGCCGGTAACGATCGTCTGCCAGTCGATGACCGCGAGCGGGATCGTCCCGCCGGCCGCGTCGAACATCATGTTGTCGGTGCGGTAGTCGCCGTGGACCACCGCCAGCGGCTCCCGTTGCTCGGCTATGTACCGGGCGATGTGGGGCCTGAAGGTGGTGATGATCTCCAGGTGGCCCGGTTCCAGCTGATCCCCGTACCGCTCGACGAATCCGTCGAACAGCGGCGGGAGGACCTGGGTGTAGAGGGAGTTGTAGTTCTCGCGCAGATCCTGCAGCCACCCCAGGCCGAGTCGTCTCGGGTCTCCCCACCGGGCGGCGTGCAGTCCGGCCAGTTCCAGGATCGCGGTGCAGGCGTCGTCAGAGCCGAGCCCGGACAGCTGGTCGGTCATCCGGGCGGGGGCCAGGTCGTCGAGCACCAGCGCGAACATCCCGGAGCCGGTGTCGATCTCGGCGTGCAGGCAGCGGGGCGTGGTGATGCCGACCACGTCGGCTAGTTCCCGGTAGAAGCGGATCTCCCGCTCGTAGAGCGCCCACGCGGCTGCGGATTCGCGGCTGGTGGGGTCCTGCGCAGGGAGCTTGACGACCACGCTGCCCGGGGCGCGCGGCTCGGCGCTGTCGTAGCAAAGCCGGCAGCGGAAGCAGTCAGCCACCTGGCCGAGGCCGGCCGCTCGACACAGACCTCCGTGACAGAACAAGCGTCGATCGCCGCGGCCCGCTGGAGCACCTGCGTCAGCCATTCGGGGGTCAGCGAGTCCTGGCCCGATGGGATGGGCAGCTGAGGGGTCAACGCGCCACCTCCTCATGAGTCTGTCGATCGGTGTCAGGCGAGCCAGGGATGAAGCGAATTCACCCTCTTGCCTCATAGCGGACACGCTCCTACGATGACGGCAGTCCTAAAGTACACGACCGTACTTCTGTGGCCGTCAGGACCCGGACCGACAAGCATTGCGAGGCTCGCATGAGCGCGACCGCAACACATCCAGTCACCGGCCGCAGCGGGGCGTCGTGGCTTTGGAGACGCCAACTCGAGACCTATCCCGACACCGCGCCACGGATCCTGTACCTGGCCCTCACGGTGCTGGCCACCATCACGCTGTACTACGAGCTGTACGTCGTCGGCTCCGTATCGACGCTGATCCTGCCCAACCTGCACATGAGCTTCACGTTCTTCGTGGCGACCCTGGCCTTCGGGAACCTGATCGGCGCCTTCGGCTCGCTGTTCGCCGGGCTCACCGACCGTTACGGCCGCGCCAACCTGGTGGTCTTCGGGCTGCTGTTCACCGCGGTGTTCACGGCGTTCCTGATCCCGGCCGCGACGAACAAGTGGGTCTTCACCATCGAGGGCTTCGTGGTCGGGTTTGTCGAGGGCATCTGCCTGGTGGCCACCCCCGCGCTGATCCGCGACTTCTCCCCGCAGCTGGGCCGGGCAACGGCCATGGGCTTCTGGACCAGCGGCCCGGTGGCGGGCAGCCTGATCGTCGCGGGCGTGGGCAGCGCGACCATTCCGACCCTCGTGCACGACACGCGGTTCTGGACCCACGAGTACCGCATCTGCGGCATCGCGGGGCTGGTCGTGTTCGTCATCGCCCTGGTCGGTCTGCGCGAGCTGTCCCCGCGGCTGCGTGACCAGCTGATGGTGACCATGCGTGACCGCGCCCTGGTCGAGGCCCGCGCCAAGGGGCTCAACGTCGAGTCGATGCTGCAGCATCCGTTCCGCCAGCTGCTCAAGGCCGACGTGCTCGTGTCCTCCCTGGCCATCTCGATCTTCCTGCTGATCTACTACACGGCCGTGGGCTTCCTGGTGATCTACATGACCACGGTGTTCGGCTTCTCGGTCAAGAACGCTAACGGGCTGGGCAACTGGGAGTGGGGCTTCAACATCGTCGCGGTGGTCCTGGTCGGGATCATCTCCGACCGGCTCCGGGTGCGGAAGCCGTTCATGGTGGCCGGCGGGATAGCTGCCGCGGTGGTGACCGTGATCTACCTGCTGCAGTTCGGCCACCACCCCAGCTACTACACGATGGCGATCATCCTCGCCGCGCTGTCGTTCTGCCTCGGAGTTGCCTACGTCCCCTGGATGGCCAGCTTCACCGAGACTGTCGAGGCCAGGAACCCCGCTCTGACCGCCACCGGGCTGGCGATCTGGGGCCTGATCATCCGGGTAGTGGTCTTCGCCTCCTTCCTGATCATCCCGGTCGTCATCAACTCGGTCACCCCGCTGGTCAACTACGGGGGTACCGTGTCGGCGTACGCGACCAGGTACAAGAGCGAGCTCGCGTTCGCCCAGACCCACCCCGCGGTCGTCGCCACGGCCACGAAGTACAAGTTCCAGCTGGCCGACGCGGCCCGGCTCGCGCCCGAGCTGGCGGTCATCAAGGCCAACCCCGCGCTGTTCGCCAAGCTGGCCACGTACCCCAACCCGGCGACGATCCCGCCGAAACTGGCCGCCCAGGCCCTCGCCGCCGCCGGCGGGGGCGCGAAGGGGAACAACATCCTGTTCACCATGGCCGCCAACCGAGCGGCTATCAATGGCGTCATCGCCGTGGGGCCCCAGCTGGCGACGGTGGCGCCCTACGCCGCCCAGCTGACCGCGCTGTCCAAGGTACCGCCGTCGGTGTTCGCGTACCTGAAGGCTCACGGCGCCGCGGTGCAAAAGGCCGCCGCCGATACCGCCGGCCAGTGGAAGACCTGGTGGTGGGTGTGCTTCGGAGGGATGATCTTCTTCCTGCTCACCATCCCGCTGATGCGGGGCCGCTGGAAGCCATCCGACGCCAAACGGGACGAGCAGGAACACGAGGCGATGGTGGCGGCCGAGCTGGCCAAGCTCAGCGCCTGAGCCGGCGCGGCTAGGCGCCTGCAGGCCAGCGGCGCCCCGCGAGAACCGCGAGGTGCAACGACACGAGCGTGTCCTCGAGGTCGGCCAGGGCGCCGGTCTTGTCCGTGCGGATCATGGACCGTACCAGTTCGGCCGACGCCCCGGCCAGCGCTAGGTACGCCTCGTAGGGCACGACCGGCCATTCCGGGTGGCGAAGTCGTGCCCGCTCGTGCCAGGCCTGGTTGATGTCCGCGAACAGGCGTCCGGCGGCGACGCGCCGTTCGATCGCCCGTGAGTCGATTGCCTGCATGTCGATATAGAAAACCCTGGCGAAGGCCGGCTCGGCGGCGAGGAACTCCAGGAACGCCCGGCACGCGGCCCGGAATACTTCCTCATCGGAAGTCCCGGCGGGGAGGGCGCGGGTCGCTGATACCACGCGGCGGGCCATGAGCTTTCCGCCCTCGCGCATCGCGGCCAGGAAGCAGGCCTCCTTGTCCGCGAAGTGGGCGTAGAACGCCGCCTTGGATACCCGCGCCCGCTTGACGATGTCGCCGATGGTGACGGCGGGGTAGCCGAGTTCGGACACGGCGGCGGTGACGGCCGACAGCAGCCGTTCCCGCTGAGATGCCCGGACGGTCCGCGCCGGCAGGCGGCTGCGGCCCCGCGGAAGGCCGGGCTCGCCCTCGTGCGTGCGGGCGAGCGCCCCCCCTTGCCGCATGTCGACCACGGGCCCAGAGTACCCTCGCGGCGCTATCCCACGATGTTCACCAGGCGGCCGGGCACCACGATCACCTGCTCCGGCAGGCGGCCGGACAGGTACGACTCGACGTAGCCGGCGCGCAGCGCCGCCCGCTTCACGTCCGCCTCGCTGGCACCGCCGGGGACCGTCAGCCGCCCCCGGAGCTTTCCGTTGATCTGGCAGGCGATCTCGATGGTGTCGGCCGTCAGCAGGCTCTCGTCCGGTACCGGCCAGGGCGCCGTCCACACCCGGTCCCCGGTGAGCTGGTAGTAGACCTCGGTGGCGACGTGCGGGGCAACCGGCTGCAGCAGCGACGCCAGCGTGGCCAGTGCGTCGGCGGCCACCGCGGTGCTGATGCCTTCCCTGACGGCCCGGGCGCACTCGTTCAGCAGCTTCATCAGCGCGGCGATCGCGGTGTTGAACCCGAACACCCCGTCCATGTCCCTGGTGACCTGGCTGATGGCCACCGCGCAGGCACGGCGCAGCGCCTGGTCACGCTCCGGGCCCGGAGCCGCGCCCAGCGACTCGGCGGCCGCGTTCTTCACCTCGGCCGCGGTCCGCCACAGCCGTTTCAGGAACCGGTGCACGCCCTCGATGCCACGGTCGGACCACTCGGCGTCCTGGTTCGGCGGGCCGGTGAACAGGACGTAGCAGCGCGCGGTGTCGGCGCCGTACTGCTCGACGTACGGGGCGGGCGAGATGCTGTTGCCCTTGGACTTGGACACTTTCGCGCCGCCGGCGGTGATCATCCCCTGGGTGAACAGCCTGCCGAATGGTTCCTCCAGCGGCAGGTGGCCCAGCTCGGCCAGCGCTTTGACCAGGAACCGGGAGTACAGCAGGTGCAGGATGGCGTGCTCGACACCGCCGATGTACTGGTCGGCGGGCATCCACCCGGCGATAACCCCGGGGTCCCAGGCCGCCGTCTTGTTGTGCGGGTCGCAGTAGCGCAGGTAGTACCAGGACGAATCGACGAAGGTGTCCATCGTGTCGGTCTCCCGCCGTGCCGCGCCGCCGCAGCGCGGGCACTGCGTGGCCACCCAGTCCGCGACCGCCGCCAGCGGCGACCGGCCCTTCGGTGAGTAGTCGGTGACGTCGGGCAGCAGGACAGGCAGCTGACCGGCCGCAACGGGCACCGTGCCGCACGTGTCGCAGTAGACGATCGGGATCGGGCAGCCCCAGTAGCGCTGCCGGGACAGCAGCCAGTCGCGCAGCCGGTAGGTGACCGCAGGTTCGCCGAAGCCGTGCTCGGACAGCCACGCGACGGCCGCGGTCGTGGCTCCCGCCACGTCCAGGCCGGTCAGGCGCAGGTCTGCGACCGAGTCCGCGCTGTTGATGACCGGCCCGTCGCCGGTGTACGCCTTGCCGTCCCAGTCCGGCGGCGGCTCGACCGTCCGGGTGACCGGCAGCCCGAAGCTCTCCGCGAACTCCCAGTCCCTGTCGTCCTGCCCGGGCACGCCCATGATCGCGCCCGTGCCGTGGCCGGGCAGCACGTAATCGGAGACGAACACACCGATCAGCTGGCCGTTGGCCGGGTTGACCGCGTAGCTGCCGGTGAACACCCCGGTCTTCGCGTGCGTGCCCGCGTGCCGTTCCGGCTCTGACGTGGTCGCCGTCAGGGACCGGTAGGCGGCGACCGCCTCGCCTGGCGAGGCGTGGCCGCCGGTCCAGCGCGGATCGGTACCTTCCGGCCACTGTTCCGCCGTCAGGGCGCCCAGCTGGGGATGCTCGGGCGCCAGGACCAGGTAAGTGGCGCCGAAAAGCGTGTCGGGCCGGGTGGTGAACACCCGGATCACCGCGTCGGCGGTGGCGAAGTCGACGTAGGTGCCCTCGGAACGGCCGATCCAGTTCCGCTGCATGGTCTTCACGTGCTCGGGCCAGTCCACCGAGTCGAGGCCGGCCAGCAGCTTGTCGGCGTACTGGGTGATCCGGAAGAACCACTGCTCCATCTGCCGGATCTGGACCTCACGGTCGCACCGTTCGCACCGGCCGCCGGCCACCTGCTCGTTGGCCAGGACCGTCTCGTCGGCCGGGCACCAGTTGACGGCCGCGTCCTTGCGGTAGGCCAGGCCGGCCGCGTGCAACTGCAGGAAGATCCACTGGGTCCAGCGATAGTAGCCGGGGTCGTGCGTGCTGATCTCCCTGGACCAGTCGATCGAGATGCCCCACCGCCGGAACTGCTCCCGGAACGACCCGATCGACTCGTCGGTGGTGATCCGGGGATGCCTGCCGGTCCGGATGGCATGGTTCTCTGCGTTCAGCCCGAAGGCGTCGAAGCCCATCGGGTGCAGGACATAACGACCGTGGCGCCGCCAGAAGTGGGCTACCGCGTCGCCGACGGCGTAGTTCTTCAGGTGCCCGATGTGCGGCTCGCCGCTCGTGTACGGGAGCATCTCCAGCACGTAGGCGCGGTCCCGGCCGGTCGCGTCGTTGGAGACTTCCCAGGTGCGCTCGGCCTCCCACACGCCCCGCCAGCGCGCCTCGATCGCGTGCGGCTCGAACGCGCCGAACATGGGGAATCGCACGGTGCCTCGCTCTTCCTCGCTCGTCGTCCTCACCTTCTCGGTCACCAGCCGGGCATGAAAAAACCCCTCGCAGGAGGGGTTGCCGCGCTGCTGCCGTGAAAGGCGTCAGCGCGGCTCGGTAAGAACGGGCCGGAATCCATGCATGCGATCAAGTGTACTAGCAACCCTGTCCGGCCCTCTTTGCCATCCGGGCGCCGGTACCCCGAAGCGGGCAGCGCAAAAGCCGGCCTCGAGCCTGGCGGTGTCGGCTGGTCAGCGGCCTCCGCCGCGGATGGGCTGGGCTCAGGGCCGCGATGGTGGAACAATCGGCACGGAGGAGAGGCGATGAATGAAGGAAGCGGATTCCGGGAGGTGCCTGCGGCCGACGTGCCTGACCAGGCCTATCTCGTCGACGTTCGCGAAGACGACGAGTGGCTGGCTGGTCACGCACCCGACGCGCTGCACATTCCGCTCGGTGCGCTCAGCGAGCTGAGCAGCCAGATCGCGCGCGACCGTGATGTTTACGTCATCTGCAGGGCCGGACGCGATCGGCGCGCGCCGTCCAGGCGCTGAACGCCGCCGGCTGGCAGGCGCTCAACGTCGCCGACGGCATGCAGGGGTGGGAGGCCGCGGGACGCGAGATGGCCAGCGAGTCCGGCGCCCCCCCGTTCGTCGCCTGATCCGCCGGCCGCAGCCGGAGATCATCCGCCGCACCGCCGCGCCCTGAGTTCACGTCGGGTGTCTATGCTCGGTCCGGTGCGAGTGGACTCGCTTGGCTACCAGACCGACCTGATGATCCGGGTCCTCGAGGGCAGCAAGATCGTGGATCACGGTGGTTACCTCACCGTCTGCAGCCCGGGGAATCCGGCTTTCTGGTGGGGCAATTTCCTGCTGATGCCCGAGTCGGCGCTGCGGGACGAGGCCGCCGTATGGATGTCCCGGTTCGCCGCGGCCTTCCCCGCCGCCGCGCACGTGAGCATCGGCGTCGACGGAACCAGCGGAACTGCGGTCCGCCCGGCGGAGTACCTCGCGGCCGGCTTCCGGCTCGAGCGCAGCACGGTCATGACCGCCGCGGCGGTCCGGGAGCCGCCGCACCGCAATGAAGCGGCGCTGTACCGGCCGCTGGAGACCGACGACGACTGGCGCCAGGCGGTCGAGCTGCGCGTGGCGTGCACGGACGAGGCCGGCGGCGCGCGGGAGTTCTGCGAGCGCCGGATCGCCGATGAGCGCAGGATCGCCGAGGCGGGCCACGGGTCATGCTTCGGGGCTTTCCAGGACGGCCAGCTGGCTGCCCAGCTCGGGCTGTTCTCCGACGGCGGCCGGATCGCCCGCTACCAGAACGTCGAGACGCACCCGTCGGCGCGGCGGCAGGGCCTGGCGGGCACTTTGGTTTACCACGCCGGGCTGTACGGATTCGGTGCGCTCGGCGCCGGCACCCTGGTGATCGTCGCGGATCCCGACTACTCCGCCATCCGGATATACCGATCCGTCGGGTTCGCCGACCAGGAGACCCAGCTCTCGCTGCAGCGCGAGCCGGCCCGTCCCTAGCACGAGGGCCAGATTTGGTCAGCGGTCCGGGTCAGCGGTCCGGGGTCAGCGGTCCGGGTCAGCCGGCCACTGGCAGCTGGTGATGGTTCCCCCGGTGATCGTGACGGTTGCCGCCGGCGTGGCGGCGTCGCGCCAGATCGTGTAGCTGCCGGCGGGCACGGCGGGATAGACGGCGGCGTACGTCACGCCGGCTGCGCCGGCCCGGCGCTCCCGAACCCGGGAGTGGGTGCGCGCCCCGCCAGGGGCCTCGCTGCGGCTGATCTCGATCTCGGCGCCGGTGAGCCCGGCGGGCGCGTACAGGATCAGCGCGCCGGTGCCGGCCCCGATGTCGAGCACGACGGTGCCGGTGCCAGACGGCGCCGGGATTGTCTCGGTCATGACAGCAGTCCTCCGGTGCGAGTAGCCGGCCGGGCGCCGGGCGGTCAGGCCGTCCGATCCCGGCACCCAGCCGGCCGGGGATCAGGACGGGTTGTGGAACCCGTCGTAGGCGAGCCCGAGGAAGGGGAACGTGTTGAGATATGGCGCCTTGACGTCGGCAGGCGTCAGGCCGTCGGTGACCGCGCCCGCCGCACCGTCGGGTGTATAGGTCTTGTCGACCAGCGGGTAGGTCAGGCCGGCGATCGCCCGCAGCTCGATGGTCACCACGTCGTCGAACACGCGCCGGCCGTTGGGATAGCCGGCCAGGTCCCCGCCGAGCACGCCGAGAATGTTCGGCTTGGATGCGGGCTTGATCGACGTGTTGAGCCGCAGCATGTCGGCCAGCACCGTGCCGGTGAAGGTCGTGAAGGTGGGGTTGATGATGCCGGCCGGGATCCCGGTCAGCAGGATGGCCTCCAGGTCGGCCCGCGGCTTGCCGGAGGCGACGAGCGCGGCCAGGTTGGGGAATACCCCCGGGTACAGGACCGGCAGCAGCCCGGCCAGCTCGGGGTGCGCGACGTAGGTGGCGAAGTTCTTGTCGTCGGCGGGCGGCAGCGAGTTCCACAGGTCCTTTTTCCCCATCGGAACCAGGACCTCGTTGAACAGCGGGTTGCCCAGCCGCGACACCTGCTCCCACGGCCCGACGTCCAGCGGCTGCGCGCCGCCCGTCTCATACATCCGCACGTGCTGGCGGCTCGCGGTCGTCCACACGCCGATGACCGGCTTGCTACTGGACGCGACGAGCTGGGAGATGGGCACCTGGAGCGCGATCGAGTGCACGTTCTTCTGGTTCGTGTCGTTCACCCCCGGGGCGGGCTTGGTGAACACGTGCATGCCGAACTGGTTGTGCAGCTGCTCGAACGGCCGCAGGTTGCCCAGGTCGAAGATCGCTCCCAGGTTGACGTAGAAGCCCTCGGCCCGCTGCCCGGCGAACACCCGCGAGCCGCCCGGCAGGTCGTGCACGGCCGCCGCGGCCAGCGCCGCGTAGTGCGGCGTTGACAGCGGCCCGATGTTGCAGGGCGGGCTGGCCAGCCCGCTGGCGAGCACCTTCTGCTGCCAGTTTTCGACGCGGGTGACCGTGTAGAACTGGCGGCGGTTCCAGCTGGCGCTGTCCAGCGACAGGATGGGGCCGGTGTTGTACAGGAACGTGTTAGGGTCCCGCACCTCGGTGGTGAACGAGAACTGGTAGGTGATGTCGGCCTGGCCGTCGCCGTCGTTGTCGATGTGAATCTCGTAGCGGACCTCGTTGCCGAACTCGTAGAAGTTCGGCCCGCCGGCGGCTTCTCCAGCGGGATGTAGTTGGCGATGAGCGTGACGGTGTCCGGGCGGTCCAGGCTGACGAACGCGTACAGGTCGGTGCTGTCGGCCACCGGATCCTTGGAGATCTCGGGTGCCTCTCGGTGTGATGACATCTTTGTTACCTCACATGCTCTGCGTGCTGACGGCGGGGCGGGCGGAGCCGGTCACCGGATCGTCCGCCGCAGCTGGGCGGCCAGGTCCGGGTCGTGTACGCGGGTGTGGCTGGTGCCGCTGAACACGTCCAGGTCACCGCCGCGGCCGCCGCGCACGTGCACCACGACCTGCTCGTCGCTGTCTGGCCGCTGGCCGGCGTCGCCCACCGCGCGGGCCGGCGACTTGGTCGCCGCGCCGGCCGGGGCCGCCGCCGCGATGCCGCCGAAGGCCCCCGCAGCCAGGCCAGCTGCGCCTACTCCGGCGGCACCCAGCAGCGAGCGCCGTGACACGTGCGATGTGCCCTGGGTCTCCGGGGCATCTGGCCGCCCGCGGCGGCCCTTTGGTTGATCGTTACCAGGCATGTTGGTCCTTTCCCGGCGGGGTTCCGAAGCGCTGAGCCTGCGGCCTGCGGGCCTGCGCGTGCCTAACACGCGCCGTATTCGCCGCTCGGCCGGCATCGGTTCGGCCAAACCGGGAGATTTACGATCTATTTTTCCGAACGGCTGCCGCCCGGCCCGTTCGGCCAGCCGGCGCCGGCGATCCGCGCCTGGCCGGGGGCGGAGCCGTTCGGAAGATCCTTTACTGGCTGGCGCAGCCGGGGCAGACGCCGAAGAGCTCGACGGTGTGACCGACCTCGGTGAAACCCGCCTCGGCGGCCACCTGCGCTGCCCACCGCTCGACCGCGCGCCCCTCCACCTCGACGCTGCGGCCGCAGCCGCGGCAGGTCAGGTGATGGTGATGGCCGTCGCTGCGGCACCGGCGGTACAGCGTCTCGCCGCCCGGGTCGCGGATGGTGTCCACCCGGCCGTCCTCGCTGAGCACCTGGAGGTGCCGGTAGACGGTGGTGAGGCCGACCGACTCGCCGCGGCGGCGGAGCTCGGCGTGGATCTGCTGGGCGCTGCAGAAGTCCGGCAGCCCGTCCAGGGCAGCGGACAGCGCCTCGGCCTGCCGGGTGCCGCGGACCCGCGTGCCGCCCGAGGGCGGCCTGGCGGGCAGCGGCGTCGTCACCACCCGCACGGTATCAGGGTAATCGGCGCTGATCAGGCTCGCTGGCTGAGCGCTTTCTCCGGCCAGGCTGTGAAGATGCTCAGAGCGCGTCTGCGCTGTGTTGTCAGGACGGGTCAGGCTCTACGATGGTCTGCGGATAGCTATCCCGTCACGCTGCCCGCGAGCTCAGCCACACACGTCGCGCAGCGCTGCCGGATGTATGGGTCGAAGGCCAATCAGACGAGGAAGCCAGGTCAGGCAGGCCATGGGCAAGGCAAGCAGGAATAAGAGAGCGGGATCGGCCCGCGACAAGATCGCGGCCCAGCGCGCGGCGGCCCGGCGCGCCGAGGTCCGCAACCGGGTGCTCATGGCCTCGGGCGCGGTCGTCGTCGTGATCGCCATCGTCGTGGCCTTCGTGGTACTCAAGGCGAACTCCAAGCCGGCCGCGAGCTCGGGCTCCGCCACCGGAACGGTCCTGAGCGCGCAGACCCTGAACAACATCGCCACCGTTCCCGCGTCCACGCTGAACTCGGTGGGCGCCGGGACGTCGAACCCCAGCACGATCATCAAGATCCCCGGCACGTCCCTCACCAGCAACGGCAAGCCCGAGGTGCTCTACATCGGCGCCGAGTACTGCCCGTACTGCGCGGCCGAGCGGTGGGCACTGGCGGTGGCGCTGAGCCGGTTCGGCACCTTCTCCGGGCTGCACGGCATCCACTCCTCGACCAAGGCGGGCGAGCCCTATCCGGGGACCCCCACGCTGACCTTCTACAAGTCCACCTACAAGAGCAGTTACCTCACCTTCACGCCGGTCGAGACGCTGACCGTTCAGGAAGCCACGCTGCAGCAGACGACCGCGCAGCAGAATCAGCTGCTCACCAAGTACGACGCGCCGCCCTACTCCCCGGGACAGGCCGGGTCGATACCGTTCGTCGACTTCGGCGGCCATTACATCGTCAGCGGAGCCAGTTACAGCCCGCAGGTGCTGGCGAATCTGACCTGGTCGCAGATCGCGGCAGCGCTGCATGACCCGTCGAGCGCCATCGCCAAGGGCGTGGACGGTACCGCAAACCGGATCACGGCCGCGATCTGCAAGCTGACCGGCAACCAGCCCGCCAGCGCCTGTACCCCGGTGGTCAAGGCGCTGGAGGCGAAGCTCTGATGTCCGCGCCGAAGCAGGCTCGCGCTGGCGACCGGTCTGGCCGCGGTCCGCGGACGGCGACCAAGGATGCCGCCAAGGCCGCCAGCGCAGGCGGCGGGAACCCCACGCGGCGCAAGAGCCGTGCCGCCGCGGGCCGCTCCGGCGGCACGGGCGGAGCCGACAGCCGGCGGCCGGCGGCAAAGGCCGACCAGACCAGGAGGGCCAGGGACCGGGCGCGGGCGAGGGAGCTCGCCGAGCAGCGAGCCGCTGCCGAGCCCGCCCTGGCCGGGCCGCCGCGCTGGCTGCAGCTCACCTCGTTCGTTCTCGCCATCGGCGGCCTCGGCGTCTCGGTCTACCTGACCATCGAGCACTTCACCGGTAACACCTCGCTGGCCTGCTCGGCGAACAGCACCTTCAACTGCGAGGCGGTGACGTCGAGCCCGGAGTCCATGGTGTTCGGCGTGTTTCCCGTTGCCGTCCTCGGCCTGGCCTTCTTCGTGTTCATGGTCGCGGTCACCACGCCGATGGCCTGGCGGTCGGCCAGGCGTGAGATCGCGCTGGCCCGGCTGGGCTCCGTCATCGTCGGCGTCGGGTTCATCCTGTACCTGATCTACGTGGAGCTCCTGCAGGTCCGCCTCATCTGCCTGTGGTGCACGAGCGTGCACATCATCACGTTCCTGCTGTTCGCGCTCATCGCGTTCGCCACCGCGGTCTGGGGCCTCGTCCCGGCAGACAGCGCCAGGCGGGCAAGGTAGCCGGGCCGACAAGGCAGTCAGGCCGGCGAGGTAGCCAGGCCGGCGAAGCCGCCAGGCGGGAACGGCGGCGTGTAATCTCGACTCTGTGCGCGGGTATACCGAGGACAAGGACGCCTATCTGAAGCGGCTGCGCCGGATCGAGGGTCAGGTGCGCGGCCTGCAGCGGATGGTGGAGGAGGACGTCTACTGCATCGACGTCCTCACCCAGGTATCCGCGGTGACGCGGGCGCTGCAGGCGGTGGCGCTGGGGCTGCTCGAAGATCACCTCGGACATTGCGTCACCCAGGCGGTCGAGCAGGGCGGCCCGGAGGCCAGGGACAAGGTGCGGGAAGCCGCAGAAGCGATCTCGCGGCTGGTCAAGTCCTGAGCATCCGCCGTCAGATCGTCAGCATGAGCATGCAGCCCATGGCAGAGCTCATCGCGATCTTGTAGCAGGCGGCGAGCTGCGGGGCGAGCATGTGCTGGGCTGCTACGGCGCCCCGGCCGCGCGCCAGGGTCGTGAGCTGGTCGGCGGACCACACGACGTAGCCGACCATGAACAGCGCCAGCACGGTCGCGAGCGGGAGGTTCCAGGCTGCGCCCGCGGGCCCGCCCATGCCGGGCATCGACATCCCGGCGGCCGAGCCTGCCGGCCGGGAGCCGGGCACCGCCAGGAACATGTAGAGCATGGCGACGCACTCGACCAGGTGCGGCACCGGATGCCGGGACTGCCATCCTGCGCCGGTGCTGCCGCGGCGGGTACGGATCGCCCGCCACGCGAACCATGCCGCCGCGATCCCGAATACCGCTTCCCACGCCGCGGCGGGCAGCAGGCTCAGCCGCGGCATGAACATTCCCGCCATGGCGACGCCCATGAACACGTGCACCCCGTCGGCGTCGAATTCGGTTTCCCGCCGCCGTAGTCGGGAGATGGCCAGCCGGCTCGCGCTGTAGAGGGCGATCACGATCATGACAGCCGCGAGGACCGCCGCCAGCCAGGGGGGTAGTGTCACGTCGATGTCCTCCCGGCGGCCCGTGCCTGACGGCCTCGATCCTGTTCTCGCAAGACAGTAAAAGCGTAATAGGCTGGCGGCAACCGGGCAATAATAAATAAGCAGAATGAGCGCACCTGGACTTGGTGCCCTGGTTCAGGAAACCCCCCCAGGGTATTGCAGTAACCTCCCCGGGGTATTACCGGAACCCCCGCGGGGTATTGCCATAACCTGGGCGGGGTATTGCTGCCCGGCAATGGCGTCTAGGTTTGCCGGGTACTTGTTTGCCTGGATGGGCCCGGGTGTAGATTTCCGGTGCGGCGGCCTGATGTCCTGGCCGGGCGGCTTCGCTGAAGGGCGGGCGTGCATGTCATCGGCTGCAGTGACAGATGCAACGTCATCAGGGCTGAGAAAGGTTGAGCTCTCGGTCCGGGGGATGACCTGCGCGGCGTGCGCAGTCAGGGTTGAGAGGCAACTCAACGCCATTAGTGACGTGCTGGCCACGGTGAATTTCGCGACGGAGAAGGTCACCGTGATGGCGCCGGCCTCAGTTCCGGTGCAGCAGCTGATCGGCCAGATTGAACAGGCGGGTTACGCCGCCGAAGTGACCATGCAGGCCGGCGGTGGGCCAGACGCAGCCCGGGTGGCCTACCTCCGGCGCCGGCTGATTGTCGCGCTGGTCTTTTTCATTCCGCTGAGCGACCTGTCGGTCTTGCTGTCACTGTTTCCGCGGGACCGGTTTCCCGGCTGGCAGTGGGTGCTGGTGGCGCTGGCCGCGCCGGTGGCGGTATGGGCGGCCTGGCCGTTCCACCGGACCGCGCTGAAGAACGCCCGGCACGGCTCGTGCTCGATGGACACCCTGGTGTCGCTGGGCATCACCGCGGCGGCCGGCTGGTCGGTGTACGCCATGTTTGTCCTGGACCGCGGCCAGGCGCGCGTGAGCCCGGTGTCGCTACTGATCCACGGCTCCGGCGGCGGCGTCTACCTGGAGGTCGCGGCCGCGGTGACCACGTTCCTGCTGGCCGGCCGATGGTACGAAGCCAGGGCCAGGCGGCAGGCGGGTGACGCGATGCGGGAGCTGGCTGCCACCGGAGCAACCGAGGCGTGCGTGCTGGCGGATGACGGGTCCGAGCGTCGTGTCCCGGTCGCCGGGCTGCGGGCGGGCCAGCGGTTCGTGGTCCGGCCGGGGGAGACGATCGCCGCCGACGGCGCGGTGCTGTTCGGGCGCTCCGCGGTGGACCGCAGCATGATGACCGGGGAGTCGGTGCCGGCCGAGGCCGCCGAGGGCGACAGCGTGACCGCCGGCACGGTCGCGGTCAGCGGACGGCTGATCGTGCGGGCGGCCAGGGTGGGCGAAGACACCCAGCTGGCGCACCTGGTCGCCCTGGTGGAGCAGGCGCAGACTGAGAAGGCCGCCATCCAGCGGCTCGCTGACCGGATCTCCGGCGTTTTCGTCCCGGTGGTGCTGGTTCTCGCCGCCCTGACCCTGGCGGGCTGGCTGGCGGCCGGCAGCCCGGCCCAGCACGCCTTCGGCGCTGCGCTGGCGGTCCTGATCATCGCGTGCCCGTGCGCGCTGGGGCTGGCGACCCCCGCCGCGCTGGTGGTGGCCTGCGGCCGGGGGGCGCAGCTGGGCATCTTCATCAAGGGCTACCAGGCGCTGGAGTCCTCCCGCTCGGTGGACACCGTGGTGCTGGACAAGACCGGGACGGTGACCACGGGCGTGATGACGGTGACCGGCGTGCGGCCGGCCGCCGGCGTCAGCCGTGGCGTGCTGCTCCGGTACGCGGGGGCGGTGGAAGACGCGTCTGAGCACGCGGTCGCCGCGGCGATCAGCGCCGCCGCGCGGGCCGAGCTCGGATCGCTGCCGCAAGCCGGCGGGTTCGCCGCCCTGCCGGGCCTGGGCGCTGGCGGGACCGTAGACGGCCACGAGGTGATCGTCGGGCGGGAGAAACTGTTCCGCGACCGCGGGATGGAGGTTTCGGCCAGCCTGGCCGACTGCTGCGCGGCCTGGGAGCGGGCCGGCTGCACGACCGTGCTGGCCGGCTGGGATGGTCAGGCCCGCGGTGCGGTGGCGGTCGCCGACACGGTCAAGCCGTCCGCCGCTGCCGCGGTGGCCGCCGTGCGCCGGCTTGGCCTGCGCCCGGTGCTGCTGACCGGCGACAGCGAGGCGACCGCCCGGGCGGTCGCGGCCCAGGCCGGCATCGATGAGGTGATCGCCGGTGCGCTGCCAGGTGAGAAGGTCGCGGTGATCCAGCGGCTGCAGGCGGATGGCCGGTCGGTGGCCATGGTCGGCGACGGGATCAACGACGGGCCCGCGCTGGCCGCGGCGAGCCTGGGGCTGGCGGTCGGCTCGGGCACCGACGTCGCGATCTGCGCGGCCGACCTGATCCTGCTGCGCGATGACCTGGGCGTCGTGCCCGACGCGATCAGGCTCGCCCGGGCTACGTTCACCACGATCCGGCGCAACCTCGGCTGGGCGTTCGGCTATAACATCGCCGCGATCCCGCTGGCCGCCGCCGGGTTCCTCAACCCACTGATCGCCGCGGCGGCGATGGCAGCCTCATCGGCGTTCGTGGTGGGCAACAGCCTGAGGCTGCGGCGATTCGAAGCCCTGGCGGCGGCCGTCCGCGGACGGCAGGTGCCCGCCGCGGGCCCCGGCGGTGGCAAGGATCCTGGCGTGACCGGCGGGGAGAAGGATCCCGGCGGGAGCGGCCCGGTGGAAGAGGCGGCGTCATGCCCGGGATGAACTCGGGGCTGAATGCCGGCGACCCGACGGTGATCGCCGCGTTCAAGGCGGCGCTGCTGCACCAAGGGCTCATCGCGCTGCTGATCTTCGCCCTGCTCGGGCTGGCCTGGCTGACGGTGCGAGCCTGGCTGCCCGCGGCGGCAGCCCGGGATAGCGCCGGGATGGTGGCCGAGGGTACGTCCGCGCCAGCCGCGGCCGAGCCCGCCTGGCGCCAGCTGCTGCGGATCGGTTTCGGATTGCTGTGGATTTTCGACGGGATCCTGCAGGCTCAGCCGAAGATGGCCGTGGGCATGCCGTCGCAGGTGATCGAGCCCATCGCGGCCAGCTCACCGCGGTGGGTGCAGCAGGTGGTGAACTGGGCCGGGACCAACTGGTCGTATCACCCGATGCAGGCCGGCGCCGCGGCCGTGTGGATCCAGGTCGGCATCGGCATCTGGCTGCTGACCGCGCCTCGCGGCCCCCTGTCCCGGCTGGCCGGGCTGGTCAGCATCGGCTGGGGGCTGGTCGTGTGGGCCTTCGGCGAGTCCTTCGGCGGGATCTTCGCCCCGGGCCTGACCTGGACGTTCGGGGCCCCGGGTGCGGTACTCATCTACGCGGTCGCCGGCGCCCTGATCGCGCTGCCCGAACGGGCGTGGCGCACCCCGCGGCTCGGCAGGCTGACCCTCGCCGGGACGGGACTGTTCCTGGCCGCCATGGCGGTGCTCCAAGCCTGGCCGGGCCGGGGATTCTGGCAGGGGACCTCGCACGGGCAGCCGGGCACGCTCACCGGCATGGTGCAGACCATGGCGACCACCCCACAGCCCAGGTTCCTGTCGGCCTGGCTCAGCGCCTTCGCCTCCTTCGACGCCGCGCACGGGTTCGCGGTCAACCTGTTCGTCGTGGTGGTGCTGGCCGTGACCGGCGCCGCGTTCCTCAGCGGCCAGGCGCGGCTGATCCGCCCCGCCCTCGTCGCCTTCACGGTAGTGTGCATCGCCGACTGGGTGCTGATCGAGGACCTCGGCTTCCTCGGCGGCCTGGGCACCGATCCCAACAGCATGATCCCGATGGCTCTGCTGGCCATCGCCGGATACCTTGCCCTGACCCGCCCGCTCGCGGTGGCCGAGCCGGCCCTCGCCGGGGCGGCAAGGAGCGGCTGGCGTGACCGGGTCCGGCTCGCACGCGACAGGCTCCGGCCGCAGGCCGTGCGCCGGTCGATAGCGGCCGCCAGCATCCAGTCCGTGGCGTCGGCCGGAGCGGTCGGAGTGATCATCCTGGGCGCGGCCCCGATGGCCGTCGCCCAGGCCAGCCCCGTCGCCGACACGATCCTGGCGCAGGCCATCGACGGCTCCGGCGCTCAGTTCAACTCCCGGGCGGCCGCGTTCAGCCTCACCGACCAGCACGGCCGGGCCGTCACGCTGGCGAGCCTGCGCGGCAAGGTCGTGCTGCTGACCTTCCTCGATCCGGTGTGCACGGTGGACTGCCCGCTGATAGCGCAGGAGTTCCGCCAGGCCGGCCAGCTGCTATCGGCGGACTCCCGCCGGGTCGCGCTCGTCGCGATCAACTACAACCCGCTCTACACCCAGGTGAGCTACCTGCAGGCGTTTGACCGCCAGGAGGGCCTCAACGCCCTGCCGAACTGGCTGTACCTCACCGGCACCCGGGCACGGCTGCAGCAGGTCTGGCGCAGCTACGGGCTGCCCATGCTGATCCTGCCGGCCGGGTCGATGATCGGGCACGGCGACTACGCGTTCGTCATCGACCAGGCCGGCCACATCCGCCAGGAACTGAACTTCAACCCCGGCCCGGGCACCACGGCCACCAAATCGTCGTTCGCTGCGGAGCTGACCGGCGCGGCCCAGCAGCTGCTGGGACGGTCATGAGCCGGCCGAGGCACCCGGCGGCCATCACCCTGGCCGTGGCCGCCGCGCTGCTCGCCGCCGGCTGCGGGAGCAGCACCCCGGCCGCGCAGCGGTCGGCCGCCCCGGCCGGGCCGTCCGGGTCGGCGTCACTGCAGACCTCGCTGGTCACCCCCGCCGGCACCTGGGCGGTCGCGGTGATGGGCTACGCAGCCGGCCACAACAATTTCTGGCAGCTGCTGCGCCGCCCGGCGCACGGCACCCAGTGGAAGCTCGTCACCCCGCCCGGCGTGGCCGACAACGGCGGCCTGGTCCTGGCCAACACCGGCAGCAGATCACTGATCACGGCGTTCCGGCCGAGCCAGTACCTCGGCTTCACGCCGCTGACGGCGACCAGCGACGACGGCCGGACATGGTCCTCGGCCGGCCCGATCGATGCCGCCCTCGCCAATGTCCCCGACGCGCTGGCGGCGGCGCCCGGCAGCGGCCGCCTGCTCGCCCTGCTCACCGACGGCACGGCCCGGGCAGCCGCGCCCGGCGGCGCTCGCTGGAGCGCCCTGGCCAGCCGGCGGTCCCTCGCTGCCAGCGCGGTCGGCCGGCGCTGCGGGCTGCGGGACCTGACCGCCGCCGCCTTCAGCCCGTCCGGCGTTCCGCTGCTGGCCGGCGGCTGCGGCAATCCGGGAATCGCAGGCATTTTCGCCTACCCGGGCGGCACCTGGCAGGCCGCCGGCCCCGCGCTTCCCGCCACGCTCGCGCGCGACACCATCACCGTGCTCAGGCTCACCAGGACAGCCGGCGGCACCGTGGCGCTGCTGGCCGCAGGTACCGGCACAGCGGTCAGCGTGCTCGCCGCCTGGTCAGCTGACAGCGGCCGCCGCTGGACCGTGTCACCGCCGCTCAGGCTGAACGGCGCGCACCTGACCTCCACGTCCTTCGGGCCCGACGGCGCCGCCGCGATCGTGCTGAACGGCAACCGCGGCGAGACCGTCTCCGGCGCCGGGACCCCGTGGCGGGCACTGCCCGCGCTGCCGCCAGGCACGGCGACGCTGGCGCCGGGCCCTGCGGGCGGGTTCGACGCCCTGGCCACCCATCGCACCATTCTGACGGTCTGGCAGCTCGCGCCCGGCTCCGCCACCTGGGCCAAGACGCAGACCGTCAATGTCCCCATCCAGTTCGGCTCATCAGCCTGAGCCCACTGGAGCGCCTGAGCCCGCTGAAGCGGACCGGCTGCGCTGTTCTCTCCTCGACGGGAACGTAGTGCGGCGCGTATCGCGCCCGCCCGCGCGAGCAAGGCCGTGGCGGGAGCTCTGCTTACTCGGCCGTGCCGTCGTTCCGGCGGGGCTCTGCCGCGTTGATCCGGGCGAGGAACGCGTTGTACGCGGCGAGGTGCTCGTCGTCGTCGATGGTGCCCTCATCACGCCGCTGCCCAGCCGGGACAGTGGCGGCGGCGGCCGCACGGTCCGGGCCGGGACCGGTCAGGCGGGCGAAGCTCGTCCGGCGCGCGGCCTCGAGCCAGCCGCCCGTGCTGGCCGCGATCTGGCCATCCCGGCTCCAGGCGAGGAACACGATCATCATGAGCACGAACATGATCGCGTCGCCGCCGATCCACATCACCGCGCCGCCGGAATGCAGGTCGCTGATCGCGCTGGGCGCCCAGGGCGGCCGCGGGCCCGTGCCCGTCATCGGCGTGTTGGAGTAGCCGAGCGCCAGCCCGGTGAAGGTGTCCACTGGCATGGTGATGAACAGGACGAGGAGCCGCACCGGGTAGGAGATCCGCCACCGGATCGGCTCCCGGCCGAGCAGCGGCAGGAAGAACAGGTAGCCGACGACCAGGTAGAGCGCGTGCTCGGCGTTGTGCAGGATCTGGTTGGTCAGCACCAGGTTCATCAGCCCGGTGAGGTGTGTTCCCGCGATCGTCAGGGCGTAGGCTGCCACCCCGAACGGCGGCCAGGTCAGCCACGTGACAACGCGCGAGCGCACCGCCCGCTTGGCCCACGTGTGCAGCGGGTTGCGGCTCGCGTGCAGCAGCAGCGTGACCGGCTGGCCGGCGACCAGCAGGACCGGCGCCACCATGATCAGCATCAGGTGCTGGATCATGTGATCCCAGAACAGCACGTCGTCGTAGGCGCCGATGCCGCTCTCGGTCGCCAGCACGATGACCGCCAGCCCGCCGAGGAACATCCCGGTCCGCCACGGCGGCCACGGCCGGGCCGGGTGGCGGCGTGCCACCCGCCGCGTGCCTTCGAGGTACAGCGCAGCCAGGACCACGGCGAGCACCGTCACCACGGGCGAGAACTCCCAGTGGCCGAGAACCGTCCCCCAGCCGAACGGGGGCAGCGTCTGACCTCCCACGCGGTGAGACTACTCGCCCGGTCGCGCCAGGCACGCCGCAGCCCTGCCCGCGCAGCGTCGCATGTAGTCAGACTGCTGATGGGCGGTTTAGTGTTCACCGGTGAACACCAAACCGCCCATCAACCGCCCTGGGACGACGCACCCGAGCCGCCATGAGCTACCTCGTTGATCACTGGTCCTACGACCCGTTCCTGATCGTCGCGCTCGTCCTGGTCGGCTGGCACGAGATCGGGCTGTGTCGGCTGGCCCGCCGGTCCCGGCCGGACCGGACCCGTCAGCGGCGGCTGCGGTCGCTCTGGTTCTACGCCGGGCTCGCCGTCCTGCTGATCGCCGTCGAGTCCCCCATCGACTACTGGGCGGACGACTACTTCTTCGTGCACATGATCCAGCACCTGCTGCTCATGTTCGCCGCCCCGACGCTGGTCGTGGCCGGCGCGCCGTGGCAGCCGCTGCTGGACGCGCTACCGGGCCGGCTCGGGCGCAGCGCCACCAGGTCCGTGATGCGCGGCGGCTGGTCCCGCCCGGTGCGCGCCGCGGGCCGGGCCCTGCTCGCGCCGTGGACCGGCATCGTCCTGTTCAACGTGGTGATGATCCTCTGGCACGTCCCGGCGCTGCTCGACCTCGCCCAGAACAACCTGGCCGTGCATATCTGGCTGATGCACGGCAGCTTCTTCCTGGCCGGCCTGCTGTTCTGGCTGCAGTTCATTCCGTCGCCGCCGCTGCGGCCGCGCCTGACGCCGGCCGGCCAGGCGCTCGCGCTGGTCGGGACGAACATGATCATGTGGATCATGGCGATGTCGATGAGCTTCTTCACGCAGACTTCCTGGTACCCCGTGTACGAGCACGTCAGGGGCGTGACCCTCCCGCCGCTGGCCGACCAGCAGATCGGGGCGGCGATCCTCTGGGTCTGCGGCGACTTCTGGGCAATACCGGCCCTCATCGCGGTCGTCCGGCGCCAGATCGCCGACGAAGGCAGCGTAGGCGCGGCAATCGAGCGGCTGCTGGGCCGCCAGCGTGCCCGGGCCGGCTGGGCGACCACCCGCGGCAGCATCGTGGTCAGCCCTGCGCAAGCTTCCGAGCCCCCGCCGGACAGCCCCCAGCCCTGACGGCGACGGCTACGGCGTCTGACGCGTTCACAGCAGTCTCACTTGTCCGCGACCCCGGGATACGTTGAGGGCGGAACACTGCCTATGGTCGCAGGGACGTTGCATGAACCGGCTCAAGGATGCCACCAGCCCGTATCTGCTGCAGCACGCCGATAATCCGGTCAACTGGTGGCAGTGGTCCGACGAGGCGTTCGAGGAAGCCCGGCGGCGCGGCGTGCCGGTCCTGCTGTCCGTCGGGTACTCGGCCTGCCACTGGTGCCACGTGATGGCGCACGAGTCGTTCGAGGACCCGCCGACCGCCGCGCTGCTGAACGAGCACATGGTCGCGATCAAGGTGGACCGGGAGGAGCGCCCGGACGTGGACGCGGTGTACATGACCGCGACCCAGGCGATGACCGGTCAGGGCGGCTGGCCGATGACCGTGTTCATGACCGCGGACCGCGAGCCGTTCTACTGCGGCACCTACTTCCCCCGGGAGCTGTTCCAGCGGCTGATCCGCGGCGTGACCAAAGCCTGGGGCGAAGACCACGACAGCGTCGTCGAGCAGGCGAAAAACATCTCCACGGCTTTGTCCGAACGCGCTGACGCGGGCATCCGGGCATTCCGCGACGCCGGCCTGACAGGGATCGAAGATCCCGCGCTGGACCCGTCGGCAGCCGGCAGCGGCCAGGCCCCGGCCGGGCCCGCGTCCCGGCTGGCCGCAGCCTGCGACGAGGCGGTGGCCGGCCTGGCCAGGGACTACGACGCCGCGCGTGGCGGGTTCGGCGGCGCGCCGAAGTTCCCCCCGTCCATGGTGCTGGAATTCCTGCTGAGGCATCACGCCAGGACGGTCGGCCCGCAGCGGGCGGCCGCGGAGCGCGGCGGCGCGCTGGCGATGGCCGGCCAGACCATGGAGGCGATGGCCCGCGGCGGCATGTACGACCAGCTCGGCGGCGGGTTCGCCAGGTATTCGGTGGACGCGGACTGGGTGGTGCCGCACTTCGAGAAGATGCTCTACGACAACGCCCTGCTCGCCCGGGTGTACGCGCACTGGTGGCGGCAGACCTCCTCCCCGCTGGCCCGCCGCGTCGCCGAGGAGACCTGCGACTGGATGGTCCGGGAGCTGCGCACCGCCGACGGCGGGCTGGCCTCCGCGCTCGATGCCGACAGCGAGGGCGAGGAGGGCAAGTTCTACGCCTGGACACCGGGGGAGCTGGCCGGGGTGCTCGGCCCCGGCGACGGCGAGTTCGCGGCCACGGCGTTCGGGGTCACCGCGGCGGGGACGTTCGAGCGCGGGCTGTCCGTGCTCCAGCTCCGCGCCGACCCCGACGACGGCGACCGGCTCGCCCGGGTGCGCGCTGCGCTGCTCGCGGCGCGGGAGAACCGGGTCCGGCCGGGCCGCGATGACAAGGTGGTCGCGGCGTGGAACGGGCTGGCCATCGCGGCGCTCGCGGAGACCGGGCTGCTGCTCGGCCGCCCCGACCTGATCGAGGCGGCCACCGGCGCCGCCGAACTGCTCGCCGCGGTGCACATCAGCCAGAGCGGTTCGCCGACCTCAAGGAACGCGGCCGGCCAGGACGCCGGCGTGACCGGGGCCGGGCCGGGGACGCCGGAGGACGCGGCTGGCCAGGGCGCGGACACGACCAAGGGCGAGCTGGCGGGGACGCCGGGGGACGCGGCCCGGCAAAGCGGGGCTGGCCAGGGCGCGGATGCCAGCGGGGCCGGGCTGGCGGGGACGCCGGGGGACGCGGCCCGGCAGACTGAGGCGATGGCCCGGCTGGCCAGGACGTCCCGTGACGGCGTGGCCGGGGAGAGCGCCGGGCTGCTGGAGGACTACGCCTGCGTTGCCGACGGCTTCCTCGCCCTGTCCGGCGTCACCGGCCAGGGCCGCTGGGTCGAGCTCGCCGGGCAGCTGCTGGAGACCGCGCTCGCCAAGTTCGCCGACGGCGAGGGCGGGTTCTACGACACCGCCGACGACGGCGAGCCGCTGCTGTACCGGCCCGCCGATCCGGCCGACAACGCCACGCCGTCCGGCGCGTTCGCCGCGGCGGGGGCGCTGCTCAGCTACTCGGCGCTGACCGGATCCGCGGCGCACCGCGAAGCCGCCGTCGCGGCGCTCGGTCCGGTTGCCGCGATCGCCGGGCGCTACCCGCGGGCGGCCGGATCGGGGCTCGCGGTAGCCGAAGCGCTGCTTGCCGGTCCCGCCGAGATCGCGATTATCGGGCCGCCCGGCGATCCGCGGACGGCCGAGCTCCATGTCGCGGCGCTGCGGGCGGCGCCGCCGGGGGCCGTGCTGGCCGTGGGGGACGGGACCGCGGACGCCGGGATCCCGCTGCTGGCGGGCCGGGCACTGGTCAACGGAGCCCCCGCCGCCTATGTCTGCCGGGATTTCACCTGCCGCGTGCCGGTCACCGACCCTGCTGAACTTCAGGTGACGCTTTCCGGAACCATTTAGGTCTTTCCCGCATCGTATAGACGGGAAGGCGGGTTTTCGGGCAAGGTTATCCAAGAACTGTCAACTAGCGGGATGACGACGCACCTCGAGGGGGAGTTCTGTGCGCGCCAAGGCTCGTGTGCTGTTCCCCGGACTTGGCGGAATTCTCGGCGTTGCGGCGACCCTGGCGATCGGGCCGTCCTCGGCGTCACCGCAGCTCACAGCCGCGTCCTCCCGCCCTGTGGCGGCACGGTCCGCGGCCGGTGCGGCGGCGCCGTCCCGCGCTGCGCCGCGCCGTTCCCCGCGCCTGGCCAGCCGCGGCCCGGCACCTGGGCTCGGCGCCAGCCGTTCGGCTAAATTCTCCGTCCCGGTGGCGCTGACCGCTTCCCGTGCCGCTTCCCCCGCGGCCGCGGTCGCCCCGCTCGGCAAGCTCCAGACCGCCGACCTGTTCGTGGTCTCGCCGGTCGCGCTGCCGCGCGGCGCGGTGAAGGCGATCGGGCGGCTCTCCGGGGTGACCGTGGCGCAGCAGCTCGACGCGGCCAGGGTCCGGGTGAACGGGAAGATCACGGCGATGCTGGGCGTGGACCCGTCGCAGTTCCGCTCCTTCGCCGCGCGGCCGACCGCGTCCTCGAACAAGCTGTGGCAGGGCGTGGCCGACGGCGGCATCGCGGTCTCGTACACGATGGGCCGGCTGGACCGGCTGCCGCTCGGCGGCAAGGTCAGCGTTTCCGGGACAGGCGAGCAGCGGCTGCGGGTCGGCGGGTTCGGCACGGTGGGCATCAACGGGGTCAACGCGGTGGTCTCGGAGTCGGTGGCGCGGTCACTGGGCTTCCCGTCCGGCAACGCGATCGTCGTCAGCGCGCCGCACGCGAACATCGCCAAGCTGGCCGGCCGGATCGCCCAGTTGCTGCCGCGCAACGCGATGGTGTATCCGCTGGTGATTCAGCAGCCCGGGGCGGCCGGCGTTGCGGGGGTGACGAGCCGCTCGATCCACGGGTTCCCGACGCTTACCAGCGGGCAGCTGGTCACCATGCTCAGGGCCGCGCTGAGCCGGCGCGGGCTGCCGTACGTCTGGGGCGGTTCCGGCCCGAGCGTGTTCGACTGCTCCGGCCTGGTGCAGTGGTCGTTCGCTCAGGCGGGCATCGTCATGCCGCGGGTCGCCGCGAACCAGGCGCTGACCGGCCCGGCGGTGCCGCTCAGCCTGGCGGCGCCCGGTGACCTGATGTTCTACCACTACGACCCGACCGCGCCGAATTACATCTCGCACGTGGCCATCTACCTGGGACACGGGTTGATGGAGCAGGCGCCGTCGCCCGGCATGAGCGTCCAGGTCGTGCCCGCCGATTTCGGCGCCGGCTTCGCCGGGCTGGTCCGGGTGGACCCCGTGATAGCCGCCCACGTGGCGGGCACGGTCGGCTGAGGCGGTAGCTGCCTCCTGGGGGCGGCGCTCGCTCGCTCCGGCGGCTGTCGGCCGCGCCGAACGCCTTCTGCGCGACGTGCGTCCCCCAGCCGCGACCCCGGCATCTTCAGCCCGGCCTCTGACCGGTCATCTCGGCACCCTGCGCGCTTACGTCACGGGCTACTTGACGTCCGTGCAGACCTTTGTAATCATAATTACATGACTACAGAATCTGCGAGCAAGGGGTCGGACAAGGGCGCCGAGTCCGACGACAAGCTGCACGGGTGGTTCAGCGGCCGGCTGCCAGGAGACTGGTTCACCGCCCCGGCGGACGTCACCCTGGACCGTGAGGAGATCACGGTGGTCGGGCAGTTGCAGGAACCGGAGACGCGCGCCGGGGCCACCGACGCCGAGCGGAGCGAAGCGGCGGACGGCCGGATCCGCAGGTTCCGGGAGGACACGAGGGACCACCGGATCCAGATAGCCAGGGAGGCCGAGCACAAGTTCGGCCGCAAGGTGTCCTGGGGAGTGAGCTGCGGCGACCGCAGCGTCATGTTCACGACGCTGTCGGTGCCCGTGATGACCAGGCTCCGCCAGCGCCAGCGGCTGGTGCTCGATACGCTGGTGGACGCCGGGGTGGCGCGCAGCAGGAGCGAGGCTCTCGCCTGGTGCGTACGGCTGGTCGGCGAGCACGAGGACTCGTGGCTGGCGGACCTGCGCGAGGCGCTGCGGCACGTGGAGCAGGTGCGCTCCGAGGGTCCCGGCGCCGGGAGCGCTTGACCGGCCCGGGCGCGTGAATGCCTATCCGGCCCATCACGCATTGTGACATATGTCACACCTGACCGGATTCCGGCCCATTCCGAGATGTGACCGCCATCGCATTAGCGATCAGTCCGGATGCGCAATTGGTCTAAACCATGCCGGCATTTTGCTGGCTGCTGGCCTTCTGGCCAGTGGCAAATGCCGACCGTGACCGATCCGTGGCCATGCTTCGCCCGCCGTCCCCCGGCCGACCTGGGGTAACGCCCCGGCTGACCTGGGGTAATTGATGGCGCGTTGTCGGGGTACACTCCCGAAATCCCCTGCGGTAAACGCCGGACCCCTCGTGTCCGGCACCGGGCGGGAGGCGCGCCTACGAGGGAGGAGCAGTAGTGGCGTACGAGGTGAACGCGACGACGGTGGAGTGGAATCCGACAGCGGAGCGGCTGCGCGAACTGACCGAGAAAATGCCGAACAGCCAGAAGACGGAATTCGGCAACGTGGTGGTAAAAGCGCGCGTGGACTCGCGGAGCACGCGTTCTACTTTCATCGTCGATGATTCCACTAATGCTGTCAAGCAGACGATCACCCGGGATGAGTATGAGCGAGTTGCAGCGATGCAGGACGCTTATATCGCCGGAAGTCACATGGTCGTCGTCGATGGCTACATCGGATCCGATCCCGCGTTCCGCACGAAAGCACGGCTGATCATCGAGGCGGCCAACGCGAATGTCGCCGGAATGCAGCAGCAGCTTTATTACCCCACCGGCGAGGGCTATGACCCCGCCGCGTGGGAGCCGGACACCACCGTGATCTACACGCCCAACCTCGCCGCGCCTGGCTACCCCGATGACCGGCTCATCGCCGTCAACCTGAACGACAACATCACCCGCGTGCTCAACTCGGACTACTTCGGTGAGTCCAAGAAGGGCGGGCTGCGGATGTGGAACAACGTCGTCTACGACCGCGGCGGCCTCGCGCTGCACGCAGGCTGCAAGGTCATTCCCGTGGGGGGGCAGAACAAGACCGTCCTCATCGTCGGCCTGTCCGGGACCGGGAAGACCACCACGACGTTCACTACCCAGCTCGGCAGCAAGCCGGCCCAGGACGACTTCATCGCGCTCATGCCGGGCGGGAGGGTCTACACCACCGAGAACGGGTGCTTCGCCAAGACATTCGGCCTGAACCCCGACTTCGAGCCCATCATCTACAACGCCACCACCAAGCCTGACGCCTACCTGGAGAACGTCTCGGTGGACGAGAACGGCAAGGTGGATTTCTTCGACACCTCGTACACCAAAAACGGCCGGACCACGTGGCCTTTCGCCTACGTCAACCCGTGGCCGCCGAACGAGGTGGGGGCCGCTGAGTTCCTGCTCATCCTCAACAAGAACGAGAACATCGTGCCCGGTGTGGCCCGCCTCGACCGGGCCCAGGCGGCTGCCTACTTCATGCTCGGCGAGACCACCGGGACCTCGGCCGGCGGCAAGGACGAGGAGGGCAAGTTCCTGCGGGTGCCCGGCACCAACCCGTTCTTCCCCCGGGACATGGCCGACATGGGCAACCGCATGCTCGAGCTGCTGGACAGCCACGAGCTCGAGGTGTTCGTGCTGAACACCGGCCGGGTGGGCGGCGGCGACGGCCACCCGGGCTCGAAGAAGGTCAAGATCCCGCATTCGTCGGCGCTCGTCCAGGCGATCGTGGAAGGGACCATCGAGTGGACCACCGACCCCGACTTCGGCTACGAGATCGCGACGTCGGTGCCGGGCATCGATGACCTGGACATCCTGCAGCCGCGCCGCCTGTACGAGCGCCAGGACAGGATGGACGAGTACAACGACATGGTCAGCCGCCTCAAGCGGGAGCGTAAGGACTACCTGGCCTCGTTCACCGGGCTCGACGAGGCGGTCGTCAAGTCGATCGGCTGACCGCGGTCGTCCCGTTGACCGGCGGGGGAAGAACTTTTTACCTGCTGTCCACATGTCCCCACGGCTCACTCAGCCTAACTGGTGCAATTCTTGTATACGGTGCTAGTAGCCCCTGGGGGTGTGGGCGGGTCGGAGCGCCATCGGTCGGTCGGCGACAATGCGGCTAGTGGTCGGAGCTGTGAAAGTGCGACGGATGAAAATTCGAGATCTCGCTTACCGGCTCTACGCCAGCAGGCTGGAAGCATCGCTGTCCGCCGACGCGATACCCCGGCACGTCGGGGTCATGTGCGACGGCAACAGGCGGTGGGCGCGCTGGGCGGGCCTGACCGACGTCGCCGGCGGTCATCAGGCGGGCGCCGACAAGATCTTCGAGCTGCTCGGCTGGTGCCGCGAGGTGGGCGTCGAGGTGGTGACCCTCTGGCTGCTGTCCACCGACAACCTCAGCCGGCCTGCCGACGAGCTCGGGCCGCTGATGCGCATCATCGAGGACACCGTGCAGGGGCTCGTCGCCGAAGGCTGGAACGTCCACCCGGTGGGAGCGCTGGACCTGCTGCCCAGCGAGACCAGCAGGGTGCTCAAGGCCGCGGCGGAGGCGACCGCCGACTCCCCGGGCCTGCTGGTCAACGTCGCGGTCTGCTACGGCGGCCGCAGGGAGATCGCGGACGCGGTCCGTTCCCTGCTGCAGGACCATGCCACCCGAGGGACCACGATCGAGGAACTCGCGGAAATCCTCGATGTCGAGCAGATCGCCAAGCACCTTTATACGGCGGGCCAGCCCGATCCGGATCTGGTGATCCGCACCTCCGGCGAGCAGCGCCTCGGCGGGTTCCTGCTCTGGCAGAGCGTGCACTCCGAATTTTACTTCTGCGACGCCTACTGGCCCGCTTTCCGCAAGGTCGATTTCCTGCGGGCGTTGCGCTCATACGCTGCGCGCCACCGCCGGTTCGGCTCCTGACCTGGACTCGGCACCGAGGTACTTCCTTAGAACGCCCATTCGCGGGTACCTTCAAGGAGAACGGGCGGCAAGTCGCCGCCCCCCGGGAAAGGCCCTGTAATCCTCGAGCTTCGCGTCATGGCACGCAGGCGAGATGACGGAGGGGCCGGCGTGCGGCCCCTCGCGGGCTGCCCGGTCCGGCCGACACGTCTGTGTCCGAGCGGTCGCCACACCTGGCGCCCAGAGGAGAGCGTGTGCCCAGTCCCTCGAGTCAGCGTCGGCGTGCCCGCGCCGGCCATCGCACCTATGTGCTCGACACCAGCGTCCTGCTCGCCGATCCGGCAGCCATCACCCGGTTCGACGAGCATCGCGTCGTGCTCCCGATCGTGGTCATCACCGAACTGGAGGCCAAGCGCAATCACCCCGAGCTCGGTTTCTTTGCCCGCCAGGCGCTGCGTTACTTGGACGACCTGCGGATCAAGCACGGCAGGCTGGACACCGACCTGCCCATCAGCGACCAGGGCGGCACCGTCCGGGTCGAGCTGAATCACGCCGACCCGCAGGTCCTGCCCGCGGGATTCCGGCTCGGTGACAACGACACGCGGATCCTGTCGGTCGCACGCAGCCTGGCCGCCGAAGGCGAAGACGTGGTACTCGTCAGCAAGGACTTGCCGCTGCGGGTGAAGGCCGCGTCGATCGGGCTGACCGCCCAGGAATACCGTGCCGAGCTCCCGGCCGAGTCGGGCTGGACCGGCATGCACGAGCTCAGCGTTGACGCTGACCAGATCAAGGAGTTGTACGACACGGGCAGGCTGGACTGCGACCAGGCCGCCGACCTGCCCTGCCACACCGGGCTCGTGCTGTCAGCCGCGGGCGGCAGCGCGCTCGGCAGGGTGCTGCCGGACAAGTCGGTGCGGCTGGTCAGGGGCGACCGGGAGGCATTCGGCCTGCGCGGCAGGAGCGCCGAGCAGCGGGTGGCCCTGGACCTGCTGCTCGACCCGGACGTGGGGATCATCTCGCTCGGCGGCCGGGCGGGCACGGGCAAGTCGGCGCTCGCGCTCTGCGCCGGGCTGGAGGCCGTGATGGAACGGCGCCAGCACCGCAAGGTGCTCGTGTTCCGCCCGCTGTACGCGGTCGGCGGCCAGGAGCTCGGCTACCTGCCCGGCTCCGAGGCGGACAAGATGAACCCCTGGGCACAGGCCGTCTTCGACACGCTGTCGGCGGTCACCACCCAGGACGTCATCGACGAGGTGCTGCACCGCGACCTGTTCGAGGTGCTGCCGCTGACCTACATCCGCGGCCGCTCGCTGCACGACGCGTTCGTCATCGTCGATGAGGCGCAGTCGCTCGAACGCGGCGTGCTGCTCACCGTCCTGTCCAGGATCGGCTCCGGGTCCAGGGTCGTGCTCACCCACGACGTCGCGCAGCGCGACAACCTGCGGGTGGGCCGGCACGACGGCGTGGTCGCGGTGATCGAGAAGCTCAAGGGCCACCCGCTGTTCGCGCACGTGACCCTCGTCCGCTCCGAGCGCTCGCCGATCGCCGCGCTGGTCACCGAGATGCTGGAGGACAACGGCCTCTGATACCGGATCCTGCGGCGGGCGTCAGGGGACAACCTGACGCCCGCCGCGGGCGTCGTATGCTGACGCGTAATTCGCCGCATCGGGGCACGTTAGCCGGGAGACTACGGAGTATGAGCTTCGACTTGCCCGCCCTCTTGGCGCAGCGCGCTGGCCAGGGCTACGAGCTGCAGGACCAGTACCTCAAGCCGAACCTGTCCCGCATGCTGCACGTGATCGGGTTCGACAAGGTCTACGAGAAGGCCGAGGGCGGCTACCTGTACGACCGGGACGGCAACCGGTACGCCGACTTCCTGACCGGCTTCGGCGTGTTCGGGATGGGGCGCAACCACCCGGTGATCCGCAAGGCGCTGCACGACCTGCTGGACAGCGAGGTCGCCGACCTGGTCCAGTTCGACTGCGCGCTGCTGCCCGGCCTGCTCGCCGAGCGGCTGCTGGCCAAGGTCCCCGGCATGGACCGCGCGTACTTCTGCAACAGCGGCACCGAGGCGGTCGAGACGGCGCTGAAGTTCGCCAGGTACGCCACCGGCAAGCCCAGGATCCTCTACTGCGACCACGCCTTCCACGGCCTGACCCTCGGCTCCCTGTCGGTCAACGGCTCGGCCGAGTTCCGCCGCGGCTTCGACCCGCTGCTGCCGGACAGCTGCATCCCGCTGGGCGACCTCGACGCGCTGGCCCGCGAGCTGCGCAAGGGCGACGTGGCCGGCCTGCTCATCGAGCCGATCCAGGGCAAGGGCGTGCACCTGTCACCGCCGGGCTTCCTGGCGGCCGCGGCGAGGCTGCTGCACGACCACGGCGCGGTGCTCATCTGCGACGAGATACAGACCGGGCTCGGCCGGACCGGCCGGTTCCTCGCCTACCAGCACGAGGACGTCCAGCCGGACATCGTCACGGTCGCCAAGGCGCTGTCCGGCGGGTTCGTCCCGGTCGGCGCCACGCTGGCGAAGGACTGGATCTTCCAGAAGGTCTACTCCTCCATGGACCGGACGTTCGTGCACGACTCGACGTTCGGCCACAACGCGGCGGCCATGACCGCCGGGCTCGCCACCCTCGCCGTGATCGACGACGAGCACCTGACCGAGAACGCCGAGCGGACCGGCGAGGCGCTGATGGCCGCGCTGGAGGAGATGACCGGCTCGTACGAGATGCTCGGCGAGGTCCGCGGCCGGGGCCTCATGATCGGCCTGGAGTTCCGCAAGCCCAGGTCGCTCAAGCTGCGGACCGGCTGGAACATGCTCCAGGCCGCCAGGCACGGGCTGTTCGCGCAGATGATCGTGGTCTTCCTGTTCCAGCGGCACCGGATTCTCACCCAGGTCGCTGCCGATCACGACGAGGTGATCAAGCTGCTGCCGGCGCTGACCATCGGCGAGACGGAAGTGAAGCTGTTCTGCGACGCGTTCGCCGACGTCATGGACGACGCCAGCCGCGGCAGCGGCCTGATGTGGGACTTCGGCCGCAGCCTGGTCAAGCAGGCGGTCCGGCGCTGACCGGGCGGCGCGGGGTCAGGCGCTGAGCCAGCGCCGTCAGGGCAGGTTGGCCTGGAGCATCATCTCGGCGATGTCGATGTCGGCTTGCTGGGCGACCGGGAAGCTCTGCTCGCTGCCCCGCACCAGCCGGACCGGGATCTCAGGCAGGTAGCGCAGCACGATGCCGCAGTCGTCGGCTGGCTCGAAGGCCGGGTCGGCGAGAGCGAGCTGGTAACCGCGGCGGATCACCGCCAGCCGGAATCCCTGCGGCGTCTGCCGGCGCCGCAGCCTGTCTCGTGGTGGCCGTTCGGTAATGAGATCTTTCTCCACCGTCACCATGGTGTCGGCGGCGGGGACGGCGGCGCAGACGGCGTCGTGCGAGCCGAGTGCCGCGAGGCAGTCCCCGATGACCCGCTGGCTGACCAGCGGGCGGGCCGCGTCGTGGATCAGCAGGCTGGCGTCGGCGTCCCCGAGCGCCGCGATCGCGCGACCGGCGGACTCGGCCCTGGTCGCGCCGCCCTCGAGCACCCGTGACACCTTGCGGTAGCCGCCTGCGGCGAGCAGCCGCCTGACCTGCGCGGCCAGCCCGGGCGGCGTGACCACGAGGATCTCGTCCACCTGCCGGGCGGTCTCGAAAGCGGCGACCGAGTGCTCGATGACCGGCTTGCCTGCCAGCGGGGCGAGCGCCGCCGGGACGTCCGTGCCGGGCAGGCTGCCGGGGTCGGTGACGAGGATCGCGGCGACCGTGCGCCGGCCGTCGCCGCGGCCCGGCGCGGCGCCTGGCGTGCGCGGGCGGATCACGGCCGGGCCAGGGACTTCGCGGCGACGACGATGTCGTGCGGGTAGGTGATCTTGATGTTGCGGTCGTCTCCCGGGATGCACCGGACGCCGATGTCGCAGTACCGCGTCACGCAGGCGGCGGTATCGGTCCCGGCGAACCCGTCCGCGGCCGCCCGCTCGTAGGCGTCCAGCAGCGGGGCGGCCAGGAACCCCTGCGGTGTCTGCATGGCCATCATCGTGCCCAGGTCGGCCTCTGCCAGGCTGCCGTCCGCGGTTGCCAGCGTCAGGGCATCCCGCGGCACCCCGGGCACCGCGGCGCCCCACTCCCTCGCGGCCGTGAGCACCGCCGTGACCAGGGCCGGCGTGACGAGCGGCCGCGCCGCGTCGTGCATCAGCACCACGTCGATCTCCCCGCCGGCGATCCGCGGCCGCAGGTGCCGCAGCGCCATCAGCTCGGACTCCTGACGGACCGCGCCGCCGTGCACGACCTGCACGGCGCAGCCTGCGCACTCGGTGTCCAGCACCTGCTCGGCCAGCGCCCTGTCCTGCGGCCGCACCACCAGCACCAGCACGCCGATCCCGGCGACCCCGGCGAGGGCCGACAGCGACCAGGCGACGACGCTCCGGCCGCCCAGCGGCAGGTACACCTTGTTCAGGTCACCGCCTACCCGGCTCCCGGCGCCGCTGGCCAGGACCACGGCCGCCGCCGCCTGCCTGGCCCGGAGCCCTGCTTCACCTTCGCGCACGGGCGAATCGTAGCCCGCCCGCGGCGGTCACCGGCACCGCGCACGACCCCGACCGCGAGACCCAGCCTTCCCGGCCTCGCCCCGGGCCGCCGGTACGCTGTGACGCAGCGTTCGAGCCAGCGGCGAGACGCCGTGTGCAGCGCGGCGGGCGGCGGCTCGCCCGGTAGGAGGCCGACCATGACCCTGGCGCTGCTGCTTGCGGCGGCGCCCGACAGGCTGTCCGCGATGACCCAGCCCTACCGCCGGCCGGGGGACCGCGCCCCGGGTGGCGGCATGGCCGGGATAGACGGGGTGGGCGGCCGCCTGGTGAGCGCCGGCGCACGGCAGGTCGAGGTGGCCATGTGCGCCGACGCCGCCGACGGGCTGCGGGCGGTCGCCGCCACCGCGCGCGCGGCCGGCGAGCCGGTCCTCGTCTGCACCGCCGCCCGGGTCCTGGCGACCCCGGGGCCTGCCCTGGCCGCGCTGCTCGCCGGGACCGGCTCCGCCGCCGTGACCGCCAGCGGGACGCTGCTGGTGGGACCGGCGGACCTGCCCGCCGCGGCCGAAGCGGCGGAGGCGCTGGCCGCGCGCATCGGGCCGGCCGGCAGCCCGGACGGCGCCGCCTCCCCGCATCACCTGTCCGTCCGCCGCATCCACCGTAGGACGCGGGTGAGCGGCGAGCTGAACAGCGCCGTCCTGTCGCTCATCGACCGCCTCGCCGGCAGCGGGATGAAGCTGACCCTGCTGAACGTCAAGGACGCCGCGAGCGTCGACCGCGCGACCGGCCCCGAGTCCGGGCGGCCCGCCCGCCCGGCGCGCCGCGCCCCGTCGGAGGACGGGCTGGTGGCAGCGCTGGCCGGTGCCCCGCTGGCCAGCGGGATCGCCCGCTGGGCGGCGGCCCGCGGGCTGGCGCCGAACGCGCTCAGCACCGCCGCGCTGGCGCTCGGCCTGTGCGCCGCGGCCTGGTTCGCCGCCGGCACGAGGTCCGGGCTGATCGCCGGGGCGGTGCTGCTGTGCACGGCGCTCCCGGTCCGGCAGGCGCGCGCCCTGCTGCCCTCGGGCAGTGTCGCCGGTGCAGCGTTCGGCGGCTGGCTGGACGCCATCTGCGGCGCGGGCGCCGAGTACGCGGTCTACGCCGGCCTGGCCGTCGCCTGGTCGTCATCGTCCGGCCGGCCGCGTCAGGCGTGGGAGTTCGCGACCGCGGCGATGATCCTGCTGGCGGTGCGGCAGATGACCGAGGCCTGCTACGCGTCGGTGGCGGGGCCCAGGCAGGAGATGCGCGGTCCCGGCTATCCGCTGCTGCGGCTGGCCGGGCAGAGCATCGCGCTGCCTGCGGGCGAGCGGACCGCGGCGATCGCTGTTACCGCACCCGTCTGGGGACCGCGGCTGACGCTGACCGTCCTCATCGGCTGGGGGGCCGTGGCCCTCGGCTATTCGGTTGCCGAACGGGCAGTCGCCAGCCGCGCGCCTGCCGCGGACGCGGACCGCGGCGATGGCGGCCGGACCGTCAGGACCGGTGCGCGATGACGGCCCCCGACGCCGTCGGCCGCCAGCGCGCCGGGCTTGCCGCCGCCGCCGGCGGACCCGCGGGTGACCTGGCGGCGTGCCGGGACGACGGCCCGCTGGCGAGCCGGATCGGACGCGTGGTGCAGGGCCAGCTGATGCCGCTGCTGCCCGCCGTCGCGGGCGTCACGGTCACCGCCATGCTCGCCGCGCTCGGCATGCGCAACCTGCCGGGGGTGCTGCTGCTCACCCCGGCCGTCGCGATGCTGCTCGCCGCCCTGGGCGCCGACCACCCGCACGACGGACGGTTCGACTGGCTGGTCCCGCCGCTGCTGCAGGCTGGCCAGTACGTCTACCTGGCCGCGGTCGGCTTCGCGCTCGGCGTGCCCCCGCCTGCCACGTTCGCGCTGATCGCCGTCATCGCGCTGCACCACCTGGATCTGCTGCACCGGCACCGGCACGGGATAACACCCGAACCCGGGGTGATCGCGGCCGGCCTCGGCTGGGAGGGGCGGATGCTGGTGGCCGGGGCCGGCGGGATGCTCGGCATGGAGACGTTCGTCTATGTGGCAATGGCTGGTTACCTGGGCCTTCTTTTCGGCTGGGACAGCCTGACCAGCTGGCTCGCGGTCAGGGACGGAGCGGGGCTGCGCTGACAGGGCCGGGGACCGCAACACCTCCCGGCGAGCGCTAGCTAGGATTTATGCCATGGATGAGCCAGCATGTCTGTGCTCGTGCTGAGGCCCGGGCCAGCGGGGAGCGGCAAGCCCGGCCTGGGTCCGGAGTGGCAGTCGCTGACGTCGATCCGGCGCCGCTGGGTGGCGCTGGCCTTCGTCGCATGCGCCCTGTACGCCGGCGGCGTAGCCCTGTTCACCACGAATGACCTGCACAGGCTCTGGGGAACGGCCGCGGCGGCCGGCTACCTGGTCGCGGCCGTCGTGACGCTGGCGTGGCGGTCGCGAGGGCTCGACCTGGCGCTGCTGTCCGGCCTGTGCGGCGCCCTGCTCGTCCCGCTCGGCTGGCTGGCTGCCCAGGGCCGGCAGCAGCCCGAGGTCAGCGTGATCGTGAGGTCGGCGCGGCTGCTCGTCCACCACGGCACCCCTTACCAGAGCACCGCCGCGCTCGCGGCTGCCCATCACCCGTACGCCTACGACCCGTACCTGCCGGTGATGACGCTGTTCGGGCTGCCGCGCGCGCTCGCCGGGACGCACGTGCTCACCGACCCGCGGCTCTGGTTCGCCGTCGCCTTCGTGCTGGCCTTCGGGCTGGCCCTCGCGGTGGCGGGCGCGCGGGACTGGATCCGGTGGACGGTATTCGTCACGGCCAGCCCGGTGATCGCCTTCGAGCTCGCGGTCGGCGGCACAGACATCCCGGTGCTCGCCCTGATGTCCCTGGGCCTGGCGCTGCTCTGGCGGACAGCCAGGCACGGACCCCGCCCCGTGCTCGCCGGGCTCGTGCTCGGCGTTGACGCCGCGATGAAGGCGACCGCCTGGCCGGCGCTCGTCATCGTCATCGTGCTGCTCGCGGTCAGGGACGGACGGCGGGCGACCGCCCGGTTCACGGTCACCGCCGCGGCCGCGTGCGCGGTGCTCATCGGCCCGGTCGCCGCGATCTGGCCCGGCGCCCTGGTCGTGAACACGATCTCGTTCCCGCTCGGCCTGACGAAGAGCACGTCGCCCGCGGCGAGCCCGCTGCCCGGGCACCTGCTGGCCCAGACCGGGCACACCGGTCATCTCATCGCCGTGGGGCTGCTCGTGCTGGCCGGCCTCGCCATCCTCGGGTGGCTGGTGGTGGCGCCGCCGAGGGACGTGCCGGCGGCCACCTGGCGGCTCATCACGGGCCTGACGCTCATGTTCACGCTGGCCCCGGCCACCAGGTTCGGCTACTTCCTCTATCCCGCGGGACTGCTCGCCTGGCTGCTGGTCGCCAGCGCCGGCCGGTCCCGTGCCTCGCCCGAGCCGGTCCTGCCGGCCGCAACGGTGGGCAGGCCGTAAGCCGCCGCCCTCAGCTTCCGGCTGCCGGGTTGTCCGGGCCGGCGAAGGCGCTGGAGACGTCGCAGATGTTCGCGCTCGCGTTGATGCCGCCGTAGGACTTGCTGAGGTTGCCGGCCGACTTCGACGAGGTACTGCTGCCGGTCGCGGCGCCGCCGGACGAGCCGGAACCGTGCAGGCCGGTGAACTTCGACCCGACGATCAGGTAGATGGTCCCCGGCGTGATACCGGGAACTTTCTGCACCTGGACGGAGCTGAGCTGGGCCTTGAGCGTGTTCACCTTGGCCAGGTCGGCCGGCGAGGAGTACTGGATGACGCTGTCGGTGAAGGAGGAGCTGTTCGCGTCGGCCGCGCCGGTCACCTGAAAGCCCTTGCTGGTAAGGTCGCTGGCAGCCTGGCCTGCCGCGTTCGGGAGGCCGTTGCCGTTGAACACCTCGACCTGGACATTGCCCGGGCTGGTGGTTGCCGCCGTGACCGGCTGCTGTGCCGTCTTCCTCGTCTTGGGCACCTTGGGCAGCGACCGGTCGTGCGCGATCGCGCGGAAGAGCCGGTTCGCCTGGGGCTGCTGCCAGATCACGCGGTTGGGGTCGGTCGGGGCCGCGATGCTGGGCACCGTGACGAACTGCATCGTCTTGGTGCTCAGCAGCCGCAGGTCCCCCCCGAGCGACACCATGTCGGTCAGCGAGAGACCCTGGTCCGTGGTCAGGTTCTTCGCCGTGTCCTGGATGACCGTGTACATCTTGCCGTAGTTGCTGAGCAGCTGCCCGGACTTCACGCTCTGCATGAGCCCGGCCATCAGGTACTGCTGGCGCTGGATCCGCTGCAGGTCAGAGCCGAGGCCGACGTACCGCTCGCGCCAGAATGCCAGCGCCTGCGGGCCAAAAACGTGGTGCTTGCCCGCGGACAGGTTGAGACCGGATTTCGGATCCTTGATCGCCCTGGGCAGGCAGACGTTCACCCCGCCGATGTCGTTGATGACCTTCATGAACCCGGTGAACGTGAGCCCGACGTAGTGGTCGATGTGGATGCCGGTTTCCTGCTCGACCGTCTTCCACAGGCAGGGCGGCCCGCCGTAGGCGAAGGTGGCGTTGAGCATCTCGGTCTGGCCGGGCTGCGCCGGCTGACCCGGGTCGCCGAGGCCGTCCTGCTTGCAGGCGACGATCGGGACCAGGGTGTCACGGGGCAGGCTGACCACCACGGCGCCCCGGTGGCCGGGCCTGATGTGCACGATCAGCATGGTGTCCGAGCGCTGGCCCTGGATGTTCGTGCCGAACTTCACGTTGGCGCCCGCCCGGCTGTCCGACCCGACCACCAGGATGTTCTCCGACGCGTTGTAGACGGGCGGACGGTGGGTGCCGAGATCGGTGGGGGCGAACGTCTCGATGCTGTGCAGCGTGCCGAGATACTTCGCGTAGGCGGCGAGCGAGGTGCCGGTCACCAGGACTGTCGTGATGACGGCGATCCAGCCGGCGATCCGGCGCCCCCGCGAGCCCCGTCCTCGCCGCCGCTCGCGCGGTTCAGATCCGCCCGTACCGTCGTTGTCGTCGTCGCGGCTCATTGGTTCTCCAGCGCCTCACTACCTGGCATCCGGCGCGCCAGCTCAGGTGCTGCGTGCAGGTTATAGTATGCGGTCTTTGCCGGACGCGCGGTGTATTGTCCCCCGAGCCAGGGGGCCGCCGGGCCTGCGGTCTGACCTCGGTTGCCGTGACCTCCGCTCATGTCGTACGACGATCACCACCCGCCCGTGGTTCCCCTTAAGGTGGGGTACGTGCGTCCTGGACTCCGCCGTTTGCTCCGGCCCCCAGGCTCCGGATCCCCGCAGGAGGAGCCAGGCGGCCCCGACACGCGACCGCTGGATGAGGTCGGCCTGCCGTCCGATGATGCCCGGCACGCGGTCGGCGGGGCCCGGCCAGGGGGGGCTGACCAGCGGGAACCGTCCGGCGCGGCCGAGATCGATGACCTCGCCGACCTCCGAGAGCCTGCCGCGCGCGAGGTACCGGGCTGGTCCGATGAAAGCGCCGGGGCGGATGATGTGCCGGGGGTGACTGGGACTGGCGAGGCAGTCGGGTCCGCCGGAGCGAACGGGGCCATTGAGGTAGTAGAGGCTGCCGAGGCGTCCGAGCATGCCGAGGCTGCCGAGGTGTCCGGGGCGGCCCCGGCGGGATTGTCCGGTGGGGCCGATGAGACCCTCGCACTGGCTGAGCCTGTGGCGGGAGAGGTCACCGAGGCCGAGCCGGAAGCTGCCGGGGAGCCCGAGGCCGCCGGGGAGCCCGAGGCGGCCGGCGGGTCGGCTCGCACCAGGTCGCGACGTGGCCGGCGGCATTCCCGCGCGGCCGCTGCCCGCGCGGCCGCGTCCGGCCCGGGGTTCTCCCGGCTCACCCTGGTCCCGGTCCTGCTGCTCGTCGCGTGGCTCCTGCCTGCGGTGCCGCTGCTGCTCGCCGGGAGTTTCGCGCTTGCCCCGATGCTCGTGATCTCCATACCCCTGGCGCTCGTCCTTACCGTCGTCGGCCTCCGGCACGTACCAGGCCGCTGGCCGAAGAGCGCGCAGGCTGAGCCGGGACGAGGCGACCGCGCGCCGTGGTGGTCGGTGCTCTGCACGGTCGCGGTGGCGGCCGGGTTCGCCGCATGGCAACTCCTCGAGCACTCGCAGCAGATCGTCGTGGCCCGCGATCCGGGCACGGCCCTGCACTTCGGCTACTGGATCGCGCAGCACGGCTCGGCGTCCATCCCGGTGTCGGCAGCAGCTTTCGGCGGTGTCCACCCGGGCCTCTTGTTCGGCAGCGCCGGGTTCGCGCAGCAGGGCGCGTCGCTGTCACCGCAGTTGCTGGCGGGGCTGCCGAGCGTGCTCGCGGCCGGCTTCTGGGCGGGCGGGATCAGCGCCGCGCAGCTGGTGCCGCCGGTGCTCGGCGCCCTGGCGGTGCTCTCGTTCGCCGGGCTGGTCGGCAGGCTGGCCTGCCGCGGTGGGCGCCGGCGGGCGCTGTCGTGCTTGCCCTCGCTCTCCCGGAGCAGTACACGAGCCGGGGACCGTTCACTCAGCCGCTGGTCCAGATCCTGCTCTTCGGCGGGCTGTGCCTGTTCATCGACTCGCTAGACGCTCCGGTCAGGTCGTCGTCGTACCGGCCTGCCTGGTGGTGGCCCGCCAGTCCGAGCCCGGCCGCCGTCCTGGCTGCGCTCGGCGGGCTGGCGCTGGGCCTCGCCTCGGCGGTTCAGGTTGACGGTCTGACCGCTGTGCTGCCTGCGATCCCCGTCATCGGGATCATGCTCGCCGCCAGGAAGCCGCAGTGGCTCCCGTTCGGCATCGGGCTGGCCGTCGGTGTCGGATACGGTCTCACCAGCGGCTATGTGCTCGCGCGGCCGTATCTCGACAGCCAGTCCGGTTGGATGCGCACGTTCGGGATAATCGCCGCCGCGGTAACGGTGGTCACCGTGGGCATCATGCTGATGGCGCATTACGGGAAAATGCTGCTGGCGCGCTACTGGAAACGGTGGCCCGGCATCAGGAGCGTGCTGGCGGCGCGGCCGCTGCGCTGGCTGCCGGAGGTGGCTGCCGGGCTCACGCTGCTGGTCCTGATCGGCTTCGCGATCCGGCCGTACGTGCAGACCGTGCGGGCGAGCTCGGACCCGTCGGTGATCGGCTACGTCGGTTACCTGCAGCGGGTCGCGGGGCTGCCGCTCGACCCCACCCGGCTGTATGCGGAGGACACGCTCTACTGGGTGATCTGGTACATCGGGCTGCCCGCCCTCCTGCTCGGGGTGTTCGGGCTCGCGATGCTCGCGCGGCGCGTCCTGCGCGCGCTCATCACCTGGAGTGATCGCGATGGCGTGGCCCGGATCTGGGCGCTGCCGCTGCTCATGGTCGGCTGGGGTACTGTCACCGTCCTGTGGCGGCCGGGCACCGTCCCCGATCAGCCCTGGGCCAGCCGCCAGCTGGTGCCCGTCGTGCTTCCCGGCCTGATCCTGGCCGCAGTGTGGACCGCCGCCTGGCTGACCGGCCGGGCGGGCGTGCGCGGCGCGGGGAAGGGGACGTCGTCCGCGGTGGCGGCGCTGAGCGTGGTCGCGCTGCTGCTTCCCACCGCCCTGACCACCTTCGGCGTCGGCGTCACGTCGTCCGGCGGGTCTCAGCCGATCTCGCCGGCGGCCGGGCTGGCCTTTCAGCGGACAGGCAGGGGTGAGCTCACTGCCGTGGACAAGCTGTGCGCCGCGATCGGCGCCGACGCGTCCGTCGTCATTGTGGATGCGCGGATTGCCAATGGCTTCTCGCAGGTCATCCGCGGCGGCTGCGGTGTGCCCACGGCGCGGGTGAGCAGGCCGTCACCCTTCGGGCTGCAGCCGGTGCTGGCCGGGATCCAGCGGGCGGGCAGGCGTGCGGTGCTGCTCGGCGCGAACCAGGCGCAGGTCGGCGCCTACGGCGCGGTCCCCAGCGAGATCCTGAACCTGGCCACCGCGCAGGACGCGCACGAGCTGACCCGGCCGCCTACCGAGACCTGGCGGATCCGGTACACGATCTGGATGGCGCAGCCCGGCGCCGGCTAGCCGTTCCGCCCGCGCCGCGTGGCGCGCGGTGGCGGTGCGCGGCGGCGGCGCGCGGCGGCGGCGGGCGCTGGTGCGGCGCGCGGTGGTGAATAGGCTGCGGGTGTGCGATTCCGCGACTTCAGGCTCGAGCGGTACTTCGCCGAGTGGGAGTTCAGCGCCAAGATCCTGCTCGGCAGCAGCGACCCCGAGTCGATGCGCCTCGGCGAGCTGCTGGAACTGGCTGACGCAGACGGCCGCAGCCGCTGGGACCAGCTGTGGCTCGGCTACACCGAGTCGGCGGGACTGCCGGCCCTGCGCGAGGCGATAGCTGGCCAGTTCGGCGGCTGTACGGCCGCGGATGTCCTGGTCTTCAGCGCCCCCGAAGAGGCGATCTTCCATGTCGCCGCCGGGGCGCTGGAGCCTGGTGACCACATGGTGGGCATCACGCCGGCCTATCAGTCGTCCTACGAGATCCCGCGTTCGGTGGGCGCCGAGGTCACCCTCGTGCCGCTGCGCGAGGACCGCGGCTGGGCCCTGGACACCGATGAGCTCGCGGCCGCGGTGACCGGCCGGACCAGGCTGATCTACGTCAACTTCCCGCACAACCCGACGGGTGCCCTGATGAGCGCCGCCGCTCAGCAGCGCGTCGTCGAGGTCGCCGACGCCTGCGGCGCTTACCTGCTCAGCGACGAGGTATACCGAGGGCTCGAGTTCGATGCCGCAGACCGGCTGCCGGCTGCCGCTGACCTCTCGTCCCGGGCGATCAGCCTGGGCGGCCTGTCCAAGGCATACGGCCTGCCGGGGGTGCGGCTGGGATGGACCGTGTGCCGTGACGCAGCCCTGAACCGGCGGATGCAGGCAGCGAAGGACTTCACCACGATCTGCGCCGCGGCGCCCAGCGAGGTGCTGGCCCTGATCGCGGTTCGGGCGGCGGATCGTCTCATCGGCCGTTCGCTGGCCGGGATCACGCGGAACCTCGCCCTGGTCGACGACTTCGTGAGCCAGCGGCCGGACGCGCTGCGCTGGGTGCGTCCCCGGGCCGGCAGCGTCGGCTTCCCTGAACTTCTCGCCGACATGCCCGTCACCCGGTTCTGCGAGCGGCTGGTGACGGAGCAGGGCGTCCTGCTGGTGCCCGGGGCCATGTTCGAGGCCGGGACCAACCACTTCAGGATCGGGCTGGGCCGGGCCAGCCTGCCCGCGGGTCTCGCGGCACTGGGGGACTTCGTTGACGGGCTGGACCCGGGGCGGCAGTAGCGTTCCGGCGCTGGCGTGTGCTCGTGGCGCCGGGGCGTGCTTGGCCGGACGGAATCTGCTTGCGTGGCCGGCTGATTTGCCCACAGCGCCGGGACGAACTAAAGTGACTACGCACTCGACGCGGGGTGGAGCAGTTCGGTAGCTCGCTGGGCTCATAACCCAGAGGTCGCAGGTTCAAATCCTGCCCCCGCTACCAGGCCAGGGGCCCCTTCCGATCAAGGAAGGGGCCTTCTGCGTGTTGTTTGTGCACGGATTTGTGCACGGACCACTGGTCAAGCCGCTCTCTCCGGGTCGTCGTCATTGCTCTCGCTCGCGATCTCTGCGGAGGCGAGTGACCCGCCGAGGATCAGCTCGGCCAGCGTGGTCGCCACCTGGCGGTCCGCCTCCAGGTCTGTCTGGACGTACTGCTTCATGGTGAACGCGACATCCGCGTGACCGATGCGCTTGCTGAGCGCCTTCCAGTCGATCCTGGCATTACGACCTGCCGTCGCGTAGCTGTGCCGGACGTCGTGCAGGTCGATCTCCGGGAGACCGGCCGCCGCGGCGAGCTTCTTGAATCGCCGCGTGATCGTATCCGGGTGCGGTGGCTTGCCGTTCTCCCAGCAGAACAGCACGCCGAATTCCTGATAGTCCGGCCCGAAGTCCCTGCGCTCCTGGTCGAGCGTCTCCACATGCACCTTGAGCGCGGCGAGCGTGAACGGGTCGAGCGCGAGGACATGCTGAGCGTTCTCAGTCTTCCCGTCCGACTCGATGACCTTGCCGTCCACGACGACCCTGGTGATCTCGATCGTGAGCGTCCCTGCGTCCAGATCGAGCAGTTCGCGGCGAGCGCCCGCCAGCTCGCAGCGCCGCATCCCCGACGTGGCTTCAAGGACCCAGAGTGCGAAGAAACGGTCTGACCGAGCGCGTCGCAGGAAGCTCTGAAGCTGAGCGACGGTCCAGACCTTGCGGCCCTTGCGGACGACGCGAGGCGGATGCGCGTCCTTGACGACGTTCCGCTTGGCCCATCCCCAGACCACGAAGTCTTCCCACGCGCGGTGCAGCATGCGGTGAGTGTTGACGACCGTCTTCGGCTCCAGGCCCGGGGGTAGCGACTGCCGAATTGTAGGAGCCCCGCTGTTTCGCTTCGCTTTGGCGTCGATCGGCTTGCCCAGCAGCGGATCGTCCGCCTCGTGCGTGCGGTAGCACCGGGCACTGTCGTAACGGTAGGGGCGGCACGGCAGGGCCCGACCGGTCGGTCCAACGCGCCGAGTGTGCACCGGCCGCGCAGCAGACTTCTGCTTCGGCCTGGCCTTCACTCGGCCTTCGGCCAATAGCTTCCTGTACAGCGCATCACATGCGCCGCCGTCGATCTCTTGGACAGCCCGTTTCCCGATGTAGGGAACCACGTAGTAGGCGGCGTAATTGCGCCAGTTGGTGGCCATGGACGGCTTGATCGAATGCTCAATGCGGTCCAGCCACTCCGTGAGCGCTTCTCCCACGTTGCGCTTGGACTGCCTGACGTGCCGTCCCCTTTCGTAGTCGCGCATGGCGGCCCGGCAGGCTTGCCACGCCTCCCGCTCAGAGGAAACCCGCCTTTGCTCGGCTGCTGTCTCGCACCCGTCAGGGGATCAGGGTCGGCGTCGAACCGGTATGACCACGTGATCCCGCGCTTGTAGACACGGCCCTTCATGCTGCCTCAGTCTCCGTCTCGATGAACTCGCGCAGCCGTGCGCCGACATACACGCGACGTACCGAGGCGCTTGGTAGGAAGATCACCCGCGGTCGCGAAGCGGTACGCGGCTGCCCGGCTGATACCGACATTGTGGCCGCTCTCGGCACCGGGATCAGGAGCGGGAGATCAGCGAGCGGATCACTCGGAGGTGAAGTCTTGGTCGGTGCTCATGCTGCCCTCCCTGTTGCCGAAAGATCTGCGGTGTTCCTCGGCTCTTCGCCTGGCATCGGCGAGCGCGGCTTGCCATCGGGTGCGCTGGGCGACGACGCGCAGCAGCCGCTTGTCGGCGGGCAGGTGGTCGTGGTCGGAGGGGGTGACGACGTGCCAGGTGTAGCCGGCCGGGCTCGTCGGCCTCCAGGCCGAGGGTGTGCAGGAACCACGCCTTGCCGTCGCCCTTGTGATCTTTCAGCGTCTTGCCCGACCACTTCCGCGAGACCAGCACCCGGCGCCCGGCGTAGCCGAGATGCTCGCCGCGGTGCGCCTTGCCCTTGCACGCGCCGGGGACCAGCCCGGCCTTGGCGTTCTTGGGCTGGATGCCGTAGCGGAGCCAGTTGGCGCAGGTCGGCGAGCACGGCTCGTACCGCAGCGCGTCGGCGAGCCGGTCGGCGTGCTGGCGCTGGGGGTCGGTGTCGGCGTGGTGGCAGTCGGCGACGTGCTTGGTGAGGTATTTGGTCAGGTAGCGGATGCACCGGCTGGCGTCCTTGGACCCGGCCAGCACGCCCTGGGCGTCGAACTTGGCCCCGAACCGGGCCACGTGCAGCGGCGCATCGTTAGGCCCGATGGCGTCGAGGGCCTGGTCCCAGCTCGGGCAGCACCTCCCCCGTCGACGGTCGAGATACCGTGCCGCCGTCCTCGTCCCAGACGGGCAGCTCCTCGTCGTCGAACCGGACGACGTCGGTGGACGGCCACCAGACCTGGTGGTAGGTGGCGGCGATCACCTGCCGCACCACTGCCGGGGCACCGCGCCGCGGATGGCCATGTGCAGGTGCGGCGCGAGCCGTCGTTGCGGTTCGACGGCGGCGAAGTACTGGGCTTCGTAGCCGAGGACGCGGCGCAGATTCTGGATGAACCGGTCGGCGAGCGCGGCAAAGTGCAGCGCGTCCCGGGCGGCCCGCTGGTAGTCGTACGTGCCGGGGTCGGCCGGGGTGCCGTCGTCGCGGACTCTGCCGTAGCTGTCGCAGGTCAGCGTGATGAACATCGACGGCCGGTAGGACTTGCCGTCCGGCGCGGTGTATACCCGGCCGACGGTGCGGGGCTACTTTCTGCGGGGGCAGTTCGGCGGCGTCCTGGCGGCGCCGGGTCGACCGCGACCGGCGGCCCTTCGCCTTCCCGTCCGTTCGCGCTTGGTGGTGACGGTGCCGCGGACCCCGGCGCGGGTGATCTCGGTGTCGAGCTCGCCGATTAGCTCGTCCAGGTCGGCCGTGTCCTCGCCCATGGCTTCGGCGCGGTCGCGGCGCAGCTGGGCCTCGGCGCGCAGGATCAGCCAGTACTCCTGTGTCTCATCCGGTGCGGGCGGGCCGGGGTCGGGTTCGTCCTCGAGGTGCCAGCCTTCCCGGCACTGTGTCACCCGCAGCCACTTGGCCCGCTCCGCGCACGGCGGGCACACGCTGGCCAGAGTCGCGCCGCACGGCTTCATCACCTGCTCGACTTCGCCGGTGACCTGATCGGTGCGGCGCAGCTGCACCGGCCGCAGGCAAGCCGCCGCAGGCTTCGGCGATCTTCCGGATCGAGTCACGGGCCAGCGGCATCGCCATCCGCTCGGCCCGGTCGTGCTGGTCTCGGTCATTCGCTCACCTCGGTTCCGTGGTCACCGGTCCAGGTGGACGACCAGCCGCACAGCAGGCAGTCCAGGGTGATCGGGGGTTGCCCGTCGTCGGTGGCCGTCAGGGCAGTTGGCGCAGCACGGGCACGGCTCGTCGGTCCGCCACGACGTGGGAGTCGTGTTCATGCCGCCTCCGCCTCGATCGCTCGTACCGGCTCAGGCGCCAGGCGGGCGGCGCACTGGTCGGCCATGGCCCGGATGTCCTCGTCGGAGACCCAGGCGGCGCGGACGCGCACCGGGTCGGGGTCGGCCTCCAGCCGGACGAACGCCACCCCGGCGCCGGTGGCCGGGTCGGTGGAGATGAGGTCGGCGGTCGCGCCCCGGTCGCGGGCGCCGTCGCCGAGCACCATGTCCACCTGCTCCGGCTCGTCCAGCCGCATCGCGATCCGGTCCGGGAACAGGTTGCGGATGTTCATGACCTCCTTGCGCGGGTCCTGCAACGCCGCCACCACGCAGTAGCCCACCGCCCGGCCCTGGGTGGTCAGGGTGGCCAGGGCGGCCTTGACCCGCTCGCGCAGCTGCTTGTCGGGCTGGTAGGCGGTCAGGAACGCCACCTCATCGACCAGCACCACCACGAACGGAAACTCCGCCGTCGGGGTGTGGTCGCGCTGCTTCCCGGCCAGCTGGGCGGCCCGGGCCTGCATGTCCGAGACGGCGTCTTCGAGCATCGCCACGATCGCCGTCGGGGTCGGCGGCGTACCGGCCGCAGGTGTCGAAGATCGGGCGGCCGTAGGCCAGCTCCATCACCTTCGGGTCGGCCGCCAGCACCTGGACCAGCCCGGCCTGCATCGCGGTGAGCATGGCCCGGATCAGCGACCAGATCACCGACCCCTTCCCCGCCCCGGTCGCCCCGGCGATCAGCAGGTGGGTGCCGTGCAGCCGGACCAGCCACGGCGAGCCGTCCTCGCGGCGGCCGACCGGCAGCGCCTTCAGATCGGCGTGCGCCGCCGATGGGGATGGCGGGGATGATCGCGGCGAGGGCGTCGCGGCGGACGAACTCCAGCACCAGGAAGCCGGGCCGGGCGGTGCGGACCCGGCACAGCATCGCGCCGAACCCGTGCGCCAGGTTCTCCGCCCGGGCGGCGAAGTCGGCCACCGCCTGGCCGGACACGACGCCGACCGCACCCGGTCGGTGAACCGGGTCGAGGACACCTTGCCCAGCACCGGCACCAGCAGATGGCCCCGGTAGACCGGCGCCAGGTGGGCGATGGTCAGCACCGCCAGCCAGTGCCGCCGGTAGTACCAGCGGCGCCACTTCCCCCGCACCGGCTGGCCGATGAACCGGAAGAACGAGCCCGGCCACAGCCACCGCCAGCAGGTCAGCACCGCGGCCACGGTGGCGGTGAGGATGACCGGGCCGGGCCATCCGGCCAGGCTCCACGACCAGCCCAGCGCGGCGGCCACCAGGTCGAGCACCGGATGCCGGGCCAGGAACCGGACCAGCGCGACCGAGGAGCCGGGCCAGCTGGACGAGGGTGATCACCCAGCCGGGGGTGTGGTAGACCGGGCGAGCGCCAGACCGGCGGGGCGAACGGGTCCGGGTTGTCCACCTGGGCCAGCTGCTCGCCGGAGAACCGCGACATCTTCATCACGCCACCTCCGCCTCGGCCGGGGTGACGCAGTCGCGGTAGGACATCAGCGCGTCGTAGGCGGCGGTGTTGCGGGCCGGAGACGTGCACGGCGGCGTAGCTGATCAGGCCGAAGCTGCGCCCGTCCGGTAGTGCCCGCCCCGGCCGGTGTCGTCGTTGACCGGGGCGCCGAGGATGGCGGCGATCCGGTCCACCTCGGCCCGGCAGGCCGCGTCGTCGCTCGGTGTGGGTGTAGATGTTCAGGTCCCAGCCGAACGGGCACACCGGCACGTCGGGGTGGGCTTCGAGGTAGGCGGCCAGCTCGACCAGGCCGTCGATCACCTTGGCGCGGTGCAGCAGGTCGCCCGGGATGTGCTGATCGGTCATGATGGACCGGTCCTTTCCTTGGTGCATCTGGGGAGGGATGAAGAAAGGGCCCCGGCTGGTGCGGCGAACACCGGCCGGGGCCACGGACATCACGCAGTCGCCCGCTCGGCGAGCGAGGGCAGGCCGCGCCAGCGCCGCTCCACCTCGGTCGCGTACCGGGCGGTGGCGGCGGCGAGGTCGCGGGCGAACCGGACGTGCCCGGCGTTCAGGTGCTCGGGCAGCGTCAGCGTGACCAGCAGGCCGGGCCGGGCGGCCCAGATGGTCAGCAGCGGCGTGCGCTCGCGGTAGGAGTCGAAGCACACCCCGGAGCGGCCATCGACCGGCATGGTCACGGTGGTGACCCGGCGGGCGGGCATCAGGCCGCGTCCTTGCTGGCCACCGGGCGGGCGGCCTTGATGCCGCTGGACCGCAGCGAGTAGGCCATCCGGCCCTTGTCGGTCACGTACGGCGTGACCGGCAGGTTCTCGAACTCGACCAGCTCGAACGGGGTCCGGGTCGGCGGGGCCGGCTCCCGGTCGGTGAGAACCTTGACCACCACCTCGCGGGACCGGCCCTCCAGCTCCGGGTCCATGTCCATCACCCGGCACTGCCAGACCCGCTGACCGGTCAGCTTGTCCACCGACGGGGTGCGGACCTTGGTCTTCTCGTCGTAGTCCATCGCCTGCGTGATCGAGTCCGGCACCAGGTGACACCCCTGCGGGAACACCTGCTGCATCGTCACGGCGAACCGTGAGCCGTTCTTAAGGGCCATGGCCCCCACCTCCAGGTTGGTCGGTTCCGATGTCACTCATCCTAGGACTACAGGATGACAGGAACTATACCCCAGAGGGTGGCCAGACGGCCACAGATGGCTTACTTCAGGCGGGAGCGCAGGTCAGCGGCCTCGCGGAGCAGCTCGGCCTCGGGAATCCTCGCCTCGGGTGCCTGCGCCGACAGCGGGAACGGCTGGCCGGGACGCGGGTCACCATCGGCGAACCGCGGCAGCAGGTGGGTATGCAGGTGGGGGAGCGAGTTGCCCAGCGTCTCGTAGTTCATCTTCAGCGGCCGGTACACCTCGATCAGCGCGCGGGCCACGGCCAGGACCTCGGCCCCGTACCCGGCCGCCTCGGCCTCGGTCAGCTCGGTCGGCTCGGTGACATGGCGGCCGCGCCAGATGACCACGGTGTAGCCGCGCTGCACCGCAGCGCGTTGCAGGTAGGCATCGGAGTAGCGGCCCGCAAGGATACGGATGCCGTACCGGTCAGCGTCGGGGCGGCTGTTCGCGCACATCTCGCAGCCGATCCCGCGGACCAGCTCATCCCAGTTCGGCGGCCACTCACCCACCAGCGGCCTGCCCGTCGTCCTCGGCCCACTCGAACGCGAACTCATGCCGGTCACCCGCGTACAGGTCATCGGCGACCTGGAGGGTCCGGCCGTCCGGGTCGTAGTCGATATGCAGCATCCGCACCACCGGGACGCCGGGGTCCAGCTCCAGCAGCCGGGCCTCGTCCGGCGACGGCATCCGCGCTCGCAGCAGCTCGGTACCACGGGCGAACCGGTGCCCCAGCCGCTCGATCAGGTTGTCCGGCCCTTCGGGCAGCGCGCCCGGCTGCTCCAGCCGGGTGCCGTCCGCGAGCCACAGCGGGTAATAGCTCGCCGAGATCACGGCGGGCACCCCGTCGAGCAGCTGCAGCCGCCGCCGGATCACCACTTCCTCGCCGGGCGGGACCTGCAGCCAGGAGGCGATATCCGGCGGGACCGGACCGCGGCCGGTCTCCAGCATCCGCCGTGACGGTGCCTGGCCCTGGGCGATCGCCTCGGTGTCGAACTCCGGCTTGCCGGACTCCCGGTGCGAGGCATGCCGGTGCGTCGAGGAAATCCGCCGCAGCGGCGGGCGGTCCCGCACATAGGAGCCGAACCCCTTGCGGGTCAGCACCAGGCCCTCGCTCGCCAGCGTCGCCAGCGCAGCGCGGATCGTGGTACGGCTCACCCCGTACTCAGCCTGAAACGCGCTCTCGGTGGGGAGCTGGCTTCCCGGCCTCCTGCGACCCTCCTGAATCTCCGCCCGCAACAGGTCCGCCAGCTGTAGCGCCAGCGGGCGATCAGATCGAGGGTCAAGGCGCTGCATCATCATCCGCCTTGCCGTGCTAGGTCCGCCCTGTCGTGCTAGCACTACAAGCAGCCTACGCCACCCTCACCTGGACACGCCATCAAGGCCACGAGGACACACACGTCATCGACCTGTCTAGTCCGACCTGACGCTAACGGCCTGGACAGCCTGCCGGTAAGGCAGTAGCGGGAAGAACATCGCATGCCGCCCGCGCAATAGTAGGAGAAACATGATGTTACGATGAGTTTCTCGTGTAACTCCTAGGAGGCGACATGGACCAGGCGGCGATCGAGCACCTCGAACAGCAGGTTGAAGAGGAGGTGAAGAAACGCTTCCCCGGTGCGGTGCAGCGGGTTGCGGTATTGCAGTATGGCGATGACCCGGTGATCGAGCCGGGAGAGCTGATGGTCCGGGTGATCCTGGAGGCAGCGGAGGGGCGCGAGGGCCAGGAGCAGGCCCTGCATGCGTTCGAGAACGCGCACGGTCCGGCGATCAAGCAGTTCCGGCACGATCTGTCAGCCCAGCTTCCCGAGGCCGGTCGGCTGGAGTTCCGCACCAGCGGCGACACCGGCGAGGGCCCCCGGATGGTGCTGGGTGGCAGGCCCCGGGGCTCGCTGGAGGCCCGCGCGGCCGAGGGCGGCGGCGATCTGACCCCGGTGATGGCCCGGCTCGGCCCGGTGGACCTGGAGACCCTGGACGCGCTGATCACCGCGGGTATCGCGGCCAGCCGCGCAGAGGCCGTCCGCTGGGCCCTGGCCCGCATCCGCGAACGGCCTGCATATGCACAGCTGCGCGAGCGGGCCCGCGAGATCGAACGGCTCAAAACCGAGTTCTGATACCAGACCGTCTACCTCTGGTAGCTGAGGTGCCTGCTGGCGTTACATGTGCGACCTTGCTGGTCCCCACTGCCGAATTGAGCCATATATAGATCAAGGCGGCCCGCTGCGCGGGCCGCTGGCCCGGCGTCCGCGCCGGGCTCTGCCGTGGGCGGCCCGCCCGTCGCACGCCGGGCCACGCGCACAGAGCACGCAGATCAAGGTGGTCCACCCGGCAAGCAACCCGATAACCCTGCTAATTCATGCTGGTCTGCGGCTGACCGGCGCGTTAACGTAAGAAAGTGCTCCTGACCTGGGACGATAGGGATTGTCTAGGTCCTTAGCCGTCGCGGATCGAGGAGCACTTGCAAGGTGAACACTACCGGGTGGGTGAAAGGCTTGCGGGTCACTGGCGATGGCGCGGGCATCGTGTCGCACGCTGGGGTCGCGCTGCTGCGGGCGCTGTGCGACCGGCTGGGGCTGACCGGCGGCCTGTCGCGGGCGCTGGCCTCTGACCGGCTGCTGACCCATGACCGGGGCCGGGTGCTGGCGGACCTGGCCTGCGCGATCGCGGACGGCGCGGAGGTGATCAGTGATTTCCGGGTGATGGGTGACCAGCAGGACCTGTTCGGCCCGGTGGCGTCGGTGCCGACCTGCTGGCGGGCGCTGGACGAGATCGCCGGCGGCGGCAGCCGGGCGCTGGCGCGGGTAACCGCGGCGGTGAACGCGGCCCGGCGGCAGGCCTGGCAGGCGGCTGTGACCCGGCACGGCCCGCTGCCCGGGGTGCCGGTCGCGGACAAGGTGCTGGCGGGCGTGACCTGCATCCGGCTCGATGCCACCGTCACCCCGGCGCACTCGGACAAGGAGCTCGCGGAGCCGAACTTCAAGGGCTTCGGCCACCACCCGCTGCTGGCCTACTGCGACAACAGCGGCGAGCCGCTGGCCGGGATGCTGCGCAAGGGCAGCGCCGGGTCCAACACGGCAGCTGACCACCTGGACATCCTGGACGCGGCGGTCGCCGCGCTGCCGCCGGCGTTCCGGCGGCGGCTGATGGTGACCTGCGACGGGGCCGGCGCCAGCCACGGGCTGATCAGCCCGCCTCGATGCGCTGGCCGCCCGGCCCGGCCACCAGCTGACCTACTCCGTCGGCTGGGCGCTGGGCGACCGGGAACGCGCCGCGATCCGGCAGGTCCCCGCGCAGGCCTGGCAGGTCGCCATTGATCCCCGCGGCGAGGTCCGCGAACGCCGCGCCGAGCAGGCCTGCGCCGACCACAGTTGCGCGCACCGCCGCTGCTGGATCGAGGAAGCGCACGTCACTGAGCTGACCGGGCTGCTGCGCGGCGGCCGGGCCGGCGACCAGCTGGCGAGCTGGCCGGCGTCGATGCGGGTGTTCACCCGCCGCGAGCGCCCGCACCCCGGCGCCCAGCTGACCCTGTTCGAAACCCAGGACGGCTGGCGCTACTCCCTGTGGGTGACCAACCTGCCCGAGCGCACGCCCGGCTGGCGCGGCCAGCTGGCTTATATCGACGCCGCGCACCGGGTCCACGCCCGCGTCGAGGACGGCATCCGCACCGGCAAGGACACCGGCATCGGCCGGTTCCCCACCCACGCGTTCGCGCTCAACCAGGCCTGGCTGGCCGCCGCACTGATCGCCGCCACCCTGCTGGCCTGGCTGCGGCTGCTCGCCCTCGACGGCCACCTCGCCAAGGCCGAGCCCAAGACCCTGCGCTACCGCATCCTGCACGCCGCCGCCCGCCTGACCCGCAGCGGCCGCCGCCGGCACCTCAAGATTTCCTCCACCTGGCCCTGGGCACCGGCGATCGTGACCGCCTGGAACCGGATCACCGCCCTGCCCCAAGCCCCCTGACCAGCACCAAACCATCCCGGCGCCGAGAAAGGAATCCCGGGGTCCGTGGAACCCCCGGCCACCCGGCCCGGCAGCCGGGCCACCGTCATACCCGGCCACCAAAATCAAGATCAGCCGGGCGGATCAAGCGCTACTGCTAACCAGCGACGCATCCCCGTGAATGATTAGGGATAACAGCCCGCCTTGCCCGGCTCCTCATTGTCCAGGTCGCGATCGCCGCCTCAAAGCCGCCCTCCGGGCACCCTGCGCAATAGCTTCGCCAGCCTTGACCTAACTAACGGCCACCCCAAGGATTCGGCGCCTGCGAACAACACAGCGGCAAGCGGCAACCAGTGGGCATGCCCCACGAACGCTACCAGTCTAAAAGACCCTTGACTTTGGGCGGAGACCCATGCACGGCGAGGGGCCCTCTCTGGTGATTATCAGGAGCAGAGATAGGAGTAGTTGGTGAAATCACTATTAGTCTGATTGAGAGATCCGGGAGCGGCCATTAGGTTCCCACTACCGTCAACCATATCCAGTGCGGCGACGTCAGATGAGGGAAGATCGGCCAAACCGCTCGAGCCAGTTGATCCCCAGAGAACGGCTGGGTTAGTCACCAGGAATGGATGGAAAGGAGTGAGATTCGAAAGGCTGCCGTTAATCAGCGGGCGCTCGGCGATAACTTCCGCCGATGACAGGTCAACGCTGCTAACCGCTCTGCTCATTCCATCCCATGTGTCACCGGTATAGTAGTTAACCAAACTATAGTCATACTCTGAGTTGGAAGTGTAGTCCCACAGTGTCTCTGCGCCGAACTGCTGATCCTTAGTGGCATACAGGTTAATACCGACCGGCGGGCTGAGAGTACCGTCGCTTGTCTCTATCCATGCCTGACGCGAGCCAAGACCCGGATAACCGAACGCTGTTCCGTCCTGGCCGAGGATTACCTTGCCCCCGCTCTCGTTCCAGCCACCTATCCCGACCCATTGAAGGAACGCAGTGGTCGTGCAACTGCTTGACGTGAATGCCGGGTCCTTCCATGCTGCTGTCACCCCATTGTAGGAATGCCCGGAGTCGGCGATATAGCCCGACCAGTTGGGAGTATTATCAGTGGGCACGCTCTGGGCCGTTGTATGCGCGCCTGGGAGCCCAGCCAGATAGGGCAGAGGTCTGACGAAGTGGCGCACGTGCCGCATGAACGCATACCAACGGGAGCCCAGCCTTTGCCGGGTGGGCAGGCCGTACTCCCGCAGCTGCCTATCAGAAGCTTTAAGCGCATTGAAATGCGCGGGTGGCAGGAACTGGGTGTACGCACCGTAATCATAGGCCTTGCCACCGCCCGGCAGCGGTGTCACGTGCCGCAGCCTTAATATGGCGTCTCCGCAGGAGCGCAGCACAGATAGTGGCTCGTGGTACGGATCATACGACCTGGCACATATTAATGGGAGATGCGTCTTCTCGCCAACCGCGGCCGTACCGCTGCCCGGAGCGAAGGCGCAGGTCATCGCTGAAGCAGCCGTCACAGCAGCAACTATCGTGACCCTTAATCCCATGATTCCCTCCCGATAACATCCGAGTGATTAATAAAGGGAGGCAGACAATAAGAGTGAATGGTCTGTGACTGTGAGTACAACCTTCGCGGGAGGAATGTGAAACGGCCGCCACTGGTAAAAGTACCCCTGGCAAAGATCAGTTCAAGGAACGACAGTAACCTCGACGACGGGGCAGCTGCCGATAAACTCCCGAGTCTTCCGGTGACTCGCGAGGCACAAACCATGGGAAATCAACGCCGCCTGCCCTGGGCGGACCGCCCGGTAGGTTCCAGTCGCCCTGTCCGGGCTGACGACCCCGGCCATCACAACAGACGGACGCGAGCTGCGGGGTAGCGGATCGATCGGAACCACCCGGTTGCCAGCAGGACCAGCACCTTCTTCCGTCATATGCACGTCAATCTGCTGGCCGACGTGCAGTGCCACCCTGGTCGCCGGGATTCCAAGCACTGTGGCGCAATTGCCGACGGGCATCACACGTCCGTCAAAGCGCACCATGGCCGGTGACGCACATGCACCACCCGTATGGGACCACCACAGCGAAGCTCCCGGGTCCGAGGTCCTCGCCTGTACCGCACCACAAGAAACCAGCAGACCAGCCGCCACCAAGAATGCAGCAAAAGTTGAATACCGCCCACGGGCTGCCCTCATAGGTCTGAGACGTCGCAGGCCAGCTGCCCGGTTCCCGTGTAACACCGAAGAATCACCCAACCCGGCGTCGTGCCACATCCATCCCCAGCGTACGCGACCTCGCTGCTCTGCACCATAGCTTTGTTGCGCGAGCGCGGCCAGGATGCGTGCGGACGGTCAGTCGTGGCCGCGACCCGTCTCCTAATCCGCGGGTTCCACTCAAGATCGCTGGGCCATTAGCGTCATTACCGCGGGGTCAGCATCGGGCAGCGCAGGACACCAACGCAATCCGCAGGCCTGTGACCGAGCGGGTGCGGTAAACCCTCGAAGCTGGTGCTATCGTCCTCCTCGCTGCACGATGATCTCAACCGAGTCCGCCGTGTCAAGGCCCAATGCCACTTAGCGTAAGTTGATCATGCTGCAGTGCTGGTGTGGACGGGATTGGCGAGGCAGACGACGGCCGGGCCGGGGTGGCGGGCTCCGGCGTCGCCGGGTCGCTTGACCCGGTAGGAGTTGTGACGGGCTCGCTTGACCATCCGCGGGTAGGTGCGGTGCCGCCGTAACGGGTTGAGGTTGCGCCGGTCGGTGATGTCGGCCATGACTGCGGCGAGGATGCGTTCCCGCTGCTCAGGGGGGAAAGGCCGCCGGGTCAGTGACCCGGCGGCGGATGATCCGCACGGTGCGCAGGAACTTGACCCGGTCTGGGTCGATGTCGGTCTCGGTGGCTGCCCGGCAGATCAGGGCGCTGATGGCGTAATGGGTGAGCAGGTAGCCGTAGATCTCCTGGCGGACCATGTCCGGGCTTCTTGACCGCAGGATCCGGCCCGGTCCGCGCAGGTGGGTCTTGATCTGGTCGTTGCCGGTCTCATGCTCCCACCGCTGGTGGTAGGCCTCCGCGAGTGGCTGCGCTGATGCCGCCGCCGGATCGCCGATGGTGGTGATCAGGGCGATCAGCTCGTCTTTCCCGTCGCCGTCCCGGCCAGGCACGGTGTATTCCACCACCCGGACACGCACCGCCTTGTCCTCGTCCAGATCCTTCCCGGCGCGGGCCGCCTCGATGAGCGTGCGGCGGGCCTTGTCGTGCAGCCCGGGCCGGAACAGCACCGAGGAGTACGACCCGTCCGGCAGCAGTTCCAGGACCGGCAGCACCAGGTCCGCTTTCACGCGCCACAACAGGGCCGCACCGGACGTGGCGGCGCCCTTCCAACTCGCGAAGGAGTAAAAGCCGCGGTCAGCGATCAGCAGCCAGTCCTCTTCCAGCCGCGCATGCAGCCGCCGCGCCATTGCCTGCTCGCCGCTGCCCTTGCCCGCGATCGGGCCGATCTCCGCGTCCACCACGGCGTGCGAGGCGCACTCGCTGACCGTGACCACCCGGACCTTGGGGAACGCCCCCCGGTCCATCCCGGCCCCCGCATACCCGAACGCCTCCGCATTCGCACCGCTGTCCGGCGCGTCCCACTCGAACCCGTCGATGGCCATCAGCCGCCAGCCGCCCAGGAACGCCCCCCGCGTCAACTGCCCGGCGACCGGCACCGCCACCCGCGCGAGCAACTCCCGCACCGGCTCATGCCCCAGCCGCTTACGGGCCTGGGTGATCCCGCCCGACGTCGGCACACTCCACGACCCATCCCAGCAGCCCCACGAGCTGAGCGTCCCGGCCAGCCGGGCCGCGACCTCCTCATAGTCGTCCTCGGAGAACAGCGCCATCGCCATCGCGAAATACACCATCACGTGCGGCGGCAGCTTCCCGTCCGACCGCCTCGCCTGCCTGCCCGTCACCGCGACGGCGTCATCGACCGCATCCCGCGGCACCGACGTGGCCAGCACCCCGATCGAGATCTGGTCCGTCACACGGCCGCCCGCAGCCACCACGCCATTGTGCGTCATGACCATGAGCATGACGGGCGCCAGGCTCATCGCCGCCACGACACGCTCACAAGATCAATTTAAGCTAAGTGGCATTGTGTCAAGGCCCAGCCGCTGCGCGGTCGCTCCGCGAGCCTTGACACGGCGGCCACGGCGCGAGCTGTGGCAGCCACGACGAGGACGGGGGAGGAATAGGGAACGAGATAGAGCAGCGCGGGGTGGGATATACGTGGGATGAGCGCGCCACCCGGCGTCGGGATCGTCGCGTCGGCGCAGGTCATATTCAGTGCGCTGGCCGCAGGAGTCGCGGTCTGTAAAACCGTCGGCTAAGCCTACGCTGGTTCGAACCCAGCACCTGCCACCAGTTTCCCCAGTTCAAGGCATTGGCGCAGCGGTTCTGCCGACAACCTTGACGCATAAAGGGAGCGGTCCTCAACACCGCTCCCTTTACCTTCTGTCTGATTTAGTGCAGGTCAGCGCGTTGCTCTGGCCGGTCGGGGGATCGCATGACCGGCCGCGCGGGGTGAATACGCGGAGAAGTTAGGGCCCCCTGCAGCGGGCCGGGTGGCAGGTCGTGGGCACACGAGATTCACCGGTAAGACGATGGCCGCGACGGGCTGGAGGCCAGCGTCCGTCTGGGAGCAGAGCAGCGGCCAGCAGCCCGTGCCCAGGCCAGGCAAACGCCGTTACAGTCGGTGGCAATTCAGCGGACGCCTGCCGATGTGGTTCGCGCCGAACGCCGACTCGGCGCGCTGCGCCGACGTGCCAACCATGGCAGTGAGCGTACGCAGATCATCCGGTTATGCGTCAGCAGGTCTGTGGCATGCGGCGGCGTTCGGATAACTGGGCTGTCTCGGAGTTCGGTCTCGCCCGGGCAGCCATGATTTGGGCAACCTATTCGTATCCATAAAGGCCTTTGTGCAGCCCGTTGGATTTCCGCGATTGGAAGAGGAAGTACCGATGCCTACCAGGCATCGCAACGGGTTGTCTGCGGAGCTGGCTGTTGAGGAAGGAGTGCAGGTGGGCGCCGAGGGCTTCGGAGTCTGTGACTGCGCCGTGGATGTAGGTGGAGGCGCGGGTGCGGAGTACCGGCATGCCGAGGAGGTAGAGCCCGGGGGCGCTGGTGACCACCCCGCCGTCGTGGCGGATGTGGCCGGCGTGGTCACGGACGGGGATGTCCAGCCAGGAGTGATCGGGCCGGAAGCCTGTCGCCCACAGCAGCGTGGTGATCTCTCCGCTGGTCAGGTCCAGCTCCAGGGGAGTGAGGGGATCGACCTGCGTGGGTGAGAGGCGGTGCGCTGGCGGGAGTTCGTCGCCCAGGCCGTGCGCATTTGCCCAGTTGTCGGCTCTGGCGAGGAAACGGTTCATCTTCAGGTCGGCGAGGGTGCAGGTGTTGCGGAGCGACCCGGAGAACTGGGCGACCCCGTCGCTAATGCGGCCGAGGCGGCCGACGAGCCGGACCCCCTGCGCGTGAGCGAGTTGAGGTCGATGGCGGCTGGCTCGGGGGTCCCGTGAGTTGCGGGGACGACAGGTGGCGGGCCCGGACCGAGATCATCGATCTGGTCGTAGCTTTCGTCGAGCACTCCCATGGTTTCCAGCCACCAGAAGATGTCGCGGCCGCGGTAGCGGCGGGGCATGCGGACGTGTTCGCCGACGGCCAGCGTCACCGGGCGGCCGCACCGGTGGATCTCGCCGGCGAGCTGGACGCCGGTGGCCGACGCGCCGACGACGAGCACGCCGCCGTCGGCGAGTTGGCCGGGATCCGGTAGGTGAGCGGCGCTGAGCGTCATGATCGGCCGGGGGACGGCGCTGGCGACGTCGGGGATCGCTGGCCGGGCGCAGCCCCGCTTGCGAGCACGACGGCCCGGGCGTGCAGCATTTCACCGTTGGTCGTGACGATCCGAAGCCATCCCCGTGTGGTGCCACCGGGTGACCGTCGTGCGGTTTGCACCGGTGCGGCGACGTGAGCGGCGTAGCTGCTGAGGATCTCGACGACCTCCGACATCGGGCATGTAGCCGTCGGGGTCGTCCCCGCTGTAGTCGGCAGCCGGGCAGCCGGTGAGCCAGTTGGGGGTGAGCAGCCGCAGCGAGTCCCAGCGCTGGGTCCGCCACGAGTTCGCCGACCTCACCGCGTTCGAGGACGACGTGGTCGATCGAGCGTTCGGTGAGGCGGCGGCTCATGGCCAGGCCGGCGTGGCCGGCGCCGATGACGACTGTCGTGGTCTGCATCATGCGGGCGGCTCCTGCGTCGGCTCAGGCCATCTCGACGGTCACGTTGGTCGGGTTGGCCATGATGTCGAAGACCGCCGAGCGCTTCTGGGACTGGGCGACGAGCGCCTCGATGTCCTCGGGGTGGCGTCGGCGTCGATGGCGAACCGGACCTTGATCGCGTCGAATCCGTTGCGGACGTCGGGATCGCCGCCGAGGATGCCGCAGGATGTTCATGTCGCCCTCGATTGTGGCGGTCACCGAGCGGAGCTGGATGCCCCGGTTCTGGGCTACGGCGGCGACGCCTGCGGTGAGGCACCCGGCAACGCCGACCAGCACGAACTCGGCGGGGTGGCGCCGTGGTCTTCGGACGCGAAGCACTGGGTGGTCCGCTTCGAAGCGAATCTGCGTGCGGTGCTCTGCCGGTGCCGAGGCCGGAGAAGCCCTCGACGGTGGAGCGGCTGTGGGTGCCGTGCACCAGGTGCAGCTGGCCCGCCAGGTGAACTGCGCCGCCTCCGGCGCGGCGGTCAGCGCGTTGCGGGCATCGAGCAGGGCCTGGATGTTGACGCCGTTGTCGACGGGACGGTCGGTGGTGGTCATCGGTGTCTCCTTCGTCGCGATGGGATGGTCATTCAGCCCGGTGCCGGGCCGGACCGAGGACTACGGGGAGCGAGACGAGGCCGCGCAGCACGAGGCCATCGCCGTGGCCCAGCAGCTCGTCACGCTCGACCGCGAGCCGCAGGCCGGGGAGACGCCCGAGCAGGGTTTCGAAAGCGACCCGGGCTTCCAGCCGGGCCAGATGCACGCCGAGGCAATAATGCGGGCCGTGGCCGAAGCCGAGGTTCGGCCCGTTGTTGCGGCCGATGTCGAGGACGTCGGGGTCGGGGAAGCGGCCCGGGTCGCGGTTGGCCGAGCCAAGGCACACAAGTACCTGTTCGCGCGCGGGGATTGCCACGCCGTCAACGGTCACCGACTCGGCTGTGACCCGGAACGTGGCATGGGGGACCGGGGCGGTGTACCGAATGAGTTCGTCTATCGCGGCGGGAAGCTGCCGAGGTCGGCCAGCAGCGCCTGCAGCTGGTCAGGATGATCAAGCAGGGCCACCACCCCATTGCCGATGAGACTGGCCGTGGTGTCGTGGCCGGCCACGACGAGCTGAAACAGGGTCAACAACAACTCCTGAGTGGTGAGCGCATCGTCGCTCGCGGCGACCAGCACGCTGACCAGGTCCTCGGCCGGGTTTCGCCGCTTGGTGTCGACGAGCTCGCGCAGGTAGGCCACGATCTTGTCGGATGCCTCGACCGCCTCGGCTGGCGGTTCGCCCGCCCATCCGGTCAGCAGCACCTGGAACCAGGCGTGCAGGTCCAGGCGGTCGGCCGGGGGGATGCCCAGCAACTCCCCGATCACTCTGAAAGGCAGCGGATGGGCGTATCCCTGGACCAGATCGACCGTGGCACCCGGACCGGCGTCGTCGAGCTCATCGAGGAGGGCGTCCGCAATGTCCCGCACCGCCTGCTCGAGTGCGGCGACCCGGAATGGCACGAACGCTCGGGACACCAGCCGCCGCAGCCGGGTGTGGTCGGGCGGGTCGACGTCGAGCATGTGCCGGGAGAACTCCGGCCCCGGCAGGCCCTCGGCCACGACATCGCCATTGTCTTTGAGCGCGGCGAGCATGTCCTTGGAGATGCTGGGGTCGGCCAGCGCCTGGCGGGCTGCGTCGTAGCCGAGGACGACCCAGGCCGGGTGACCGTCGGCGAGGCGCACCCGCTGCGCCGGGCAGCGGGCGCGGGCCTCGGCGAACAGGCCGAACGGGTCGTCGCGGATCGCCGGCGCCCAGCCGCCCCAGGTGGCCAGGGTGTCAGTCATCGTCGCCCTCGGGCCGGTAGCCGGTGCAAAGGAGGTCGAGCTGGGCGATGCGGCCGCCGTCGTCAGTGTCGGCGTAGGCCTGCTGTTCGACGGTGAACCAGCCGGTGCCGAGCCGCTCTGCGCGCAGCCGCAGCCGCCAGTGCAGGTGCAGCCTGCCGCCGACCTCGCCGACGGTGGCCTCGACGAGGTCGAAGTCCTGAGTGTTGCCGAACCAGAGCGCGAACTGGTCGGCGATCACCTGAGCGCCGGTCCACTCCCGCAGACCGGGGGGCAGCAGGGCGCGGAGCCGGGCGTCGGCGGCGAGTGCGCTACCGAGCTGAGCGAAGTCCTGGCCGGCGAGGCCCTCAAGCAGCGAACCGGCCCGGGCGAACTGCGGCACCACGCTGGCCGCGCTGTGGTCATGGGTTGTGGTCATGAATCCGTTGTACGGACCGGCCAGCGGCGGCGAATCGGGTAACTGCCCGATCTTTCTGTCAGGTTCCGGGCTCGCCCGCTGTCCCGGTCAGGCCGTGGCGCATGGCGAACAGGGCGGCACCGGTCCGCGTCTTGACACCCAGCTTGGCGTAGATGTGCTCAAGGTGGGAGGAGACCGTCTTGCGGGTGACGTGCAGTTCGGCGGCGATCTCGGGGTTGGACCGGCCCTGGCCGAGCCGCACCAGCACCTCCACCTCGCGGGCGGTGAGCCCCGACGGCAGCCCGGCCCGGCGCCGGACACGGTGACCGGCTGCTTCGAGCACCGCGTGGGTGCACTCGCCGTCCAGCCGCCCGGCGCGCACCTCTTCGCGCACCCGTTCCGGTCGTCGTCACCGAAGTGAAGCGGCAAGCGATGCCGGTCGAGCTCGAAGCCATCGGCACGGTGCAGACGATCGCCAATGTGGCGGTGAAGTCCCGCGTCGATGGCGCCATCGATAAAGTCTTCGTCAAGGACGGGCAAGCGGTGAAGGCCGGCGATCCGCTGTTCCAGATCGATCCACGGCTGGCGCAGGCCGCGCTCGACCAGGCCGAGGCGCAATTGCAGCGCGACCGGGCGCAGCGCACCAACGCCAATCGCGATGTCGGCCGGTATAAGCCGCTGGCGGCGCAGGAATTCGTTTCCAAACAGCAGCTCGACACCTCGTCGACGACCGCCGAGGCCGCCTCGGCGCAGGTCAAGGCCGACGAGGCGATGATCGACAACGCGCAGACGCTCTTGAGCTTCTACACCATCAAGGCGCCGATCGACGGGCGCCTCGGTTATGTCAACCTGAAGCTCGGTGGTGTGGACGTTCGTCAAGGGAGTGGATGCGGTGTTCGCCTCCATCACGGCGATGGCCAGCAAGAGACTTGATGAGGTTCTCAACTCTGAGAGTGTGGAGAACTCCTATGTCCTCAACCCCTTCGTGAGCGAGGCACAACACCGGGCATGCTATGCTGCCCACGATCCGGATTGGGACTGCGGCAAGTGGGAGTTCTGTCACGTCTTCAGCCAAGCTTCCCGTCGAGAGTAAAGCGGACCTGGCGAACGCAGAGAGGAAAGGAGTGGACAACGAGGATGACGGCAGTGATGATGGAGGCACCGATGAGGCTGGAACGGCTGACCAAGCGGAGGGAACGGGAGATGAGGATGTCACGGGAAACCGTCACCAAGATCATGAGGGGAGAGGCGACGCTCTTGCACGGGTGCGTCGA